>NZ_JQBF01000001.1 GCF_001437285.1 Pediococcus pentosaceus
ATTTTTGGTCTAACTTTTGGGGGTCACTATAATACTGAAATCTCTTTTTGTTGTGTTTTGATCTGATTACTTCCTATATATTCAAATAAATTGATCCAAACATGAGCATCGTTCCTGCCATCACGAAAAAGTGCCAAATCAAATGTAGTCCCGGGATGCGTGGAAAACTATAAATCACCGCTCCCACGGTAAACACCACACCTCCTGCGACTAGCAACCAAAATCCAGTTGGTGACAAGTTAGCGTATAGGGCTTTTCCTGCTAACAAACACATCCATCCCATAATCACATAAATCGTTGTTTCCACCTTTTGAAAACGACCTTTACTCCAAATATGGGTGATGATTCCTGCCAACGCCATTGCCCAAATCATACTTAACATCAATATTCCACTGGTTCCGCCAACAAAAATAATACAATATGGCGTGTAAGTCCCTGCAATTAGCAAAAAAATATTACTATGGTCAAAAATTTGAAAAACTCGTCTGGCTTTCGTAAAGGCTAAACAGTGAAACAACGTCGAAGCCAAATATAACATTAGTAAGGTTGCTCCATAAATAACTAAGCTGGTAATGGCAGTAGATGATAAATTTTGCGTGACGGCTTTAACGATCAATAAAATAACTAAGCCTAAGCTACCAAAAAAGGCCACCCCATGGGTCACAGCATTCCAAACTTCGTATATAATCTGACTTCTTCGTGTTTGCATCATTTTTATCCCTCATTTCGTATTATGTAGTTGTTGGTGTTATTATACATAGAATCGTATTCTACGTAAAGCGAAATGCATATCAATTTGAATAAAATTTATGCTATGATACTAGCTGGAGGATTTATTGATGACAGAAGAAAATTATCAAAAGTGGCTACAGAATTTTAAACAACTTCGTTTGCCCGAATTTAAAGACTTTCCAGACCTTGATTTATACATGGACCAAGTCATTCAAGAAGTTAATCGCTACTTAACACCAATCTTAGATACCCAAATCACCAAAACCATGGTCAATAGTTACGTCAAGATGGAACTTGTAACGCGTCCTACTAAAAAGAAGTACAACGCTAGCCACATTGCTTCTATTATGATGATTAGCATTTTTAAAACTGCTTTTGCGCTAGATACTATCAAACAATTGCTAGCTACAGATGATATTGAAACCTACTTCAACCAATTTATTAGGCGTTTTAATCATGAAATCAGCCATTTAGAAGAACCCGTCGCGTCATTTTCTCAATTAGAAATAGCTATTCGAACCGTTTTATATAAGCTTATCTTAGAGCAAAAAATTGTAAAAAAATAACTACTAACTTTTGAGGTTAGTAGTTTTTTTGACTTTTATTTATCGCCTGGAAGGCTTAGTAATTGTGGTTTACTGAAGAAATAACCTTGGCGGCGGCTAATACCAAAACTTTGGCTTAGCTGATTGTCTGCTTGGTCTTCGATGCCTTCCAGTACCAAATGAATATTGTATTCAGAACTAATCGCGTTCCAGAAACGGACCTTTTGTTTGATTTTAGGATCTTGAATTGTAGACTTAAAGTTTTGAACGGCAAATTTAATTTCTGAAGCTAAGGGAAGGAAGTCTTCAATATCTTCAAACTGATTGTGTCCTGTACCCACGTCATCAAGTGAAATTTGGATTCCTTTGCTGACAAAGCGTTCAAGTTGCTCTTTTATTTCTGTAGGTGTGTATTCGCGTTCACTAACATCTTCGGTTAATTCAACGATTAACTTGGTTGGATAAAGTTGACGTTGACTTTCGATGATTGCTTCTGCAATATCAGTATTCATTAATTGGTCACGGTTAACGTTAACTGAACAATAGCGAACCTTTTGGCCTAATATTTTAGTTGTTTCTATCAATAAGTTAGCAAAAACTTTTGTATCAATATCAATAAATGAACTCGGTAGGCGCCAGCCATCTGGAGTTAGCTCCTTAATTAATAGTTCGTATCCTAAAACGGCATTCGTGGCTGTATTAATTTGTTGTTGTGCAAAAAAACGATACTTAGGCATTTAGAATACCTCCTTCGATAATTTAAAAAAAATAAATCATATACTATACTATGTATAACATTTAAGTTATAGTATACTATATAAATACTATAATTCATACCATACAAAAGAGGTGTCATTACAGATGACAGAAAAAATAATCGTCGTTGGTTGTACCCATGCTGGTATTGCAGCGGTCAATGAAATCTTGAAATACCACCCACAAGCGGATGTTACTGTTTTCGAACGACACGATACAATTTCATATTTATCATGCGCCACTTACTTAACATTAGGAAAAACAATATCTAATCTTGATGAAGCGATGTATGCTGATCCCGACTACTACCGGGCTCAAGGGATAGACATGCGTCTATGCCACGATGTAATTGATATTAATGTCGAAGAACATACCGTTTTTGCTCAAGACTTAGAGACTAAAGAATTCACTACCGAATCTTTCGATAAGTTAATCATGGCTACTGGTTCACTCACGTCTATTCCTACTATTCAAGGCGTTGAAAATCCCAAAGTAAAGCTATGCAAAACTTATGAAGAAGCTCGTGACTTATGTAACGAAGCCCAAAATGATGAACGAATCGCTATTATTGGCGGTAGCTATATTGGTGTTGAATTAGCTGAAGGTTACAATAAATCTAACCACGAGGTTATTCTTTTCCATAAAAAAGAGACTCTACTAGACCGTCATATCGAACCTGAAATTGCTGACAAAATTACCAATCTTTTAGAAGATAAAGGCATTCAGGTCAAAACTGGTACGATTGTTAAATCCTTCGAAGATGGCGCTAACGATACCTTAATCGTAAAAACCGCCGACGAAGCGTTTGAAGTAGATATGGCTGTAATTTGTACTGGCTTACTTCCTCAAGCTGATTTATTACAAGGTAAAGTAGATCAACTAACTAATGGAGCAATCGTCGTTAATGATTATATGGAAACATCTAACCCTGATATCTTTGCTGCTGGAGATGCTGCTTCAGTTAAACATAATGGTTTGCAAACCGATGTTTACATGCCATTAGCATCACAAGCCGTTCGCCAAGGGGCCTTGGCTGGTATTAATGTGTTAGATAAACGCCTCCGTTCAATTGGTACCCAATCAACAACTGGAATGCTAATCTTCGGACGCACTTTAGCTTGTAGTGGTGTGACCTTAGCCATGGCTTTGGATGCTGGAATTAACGCTACTAAAGTGGCATATAAAGGTAGCTACCGTCCAGACTTTATGCCTAATGCTCACAAAGTTGAAATCGAATTAGTTTACGATCGTAACTCCCGTAAGGTTTTGGGAGTACAACTCTGGAGCAAACATGATGTTTCTCAAGCTGCGGATACAATCTCAGCCTTAATGCATTATCACGGCACGATTGACGAATTATCTTTTATAGATATGCTATTTTCTCCGAACTTTGATCAACCTTTCAATTACTTAAATCTAGTTGGTCAATTAGCTGTTAAACAAGAAAATGGTTACTTACGAACATAATAATAACAAATAAACTACGACAAAAGGTAATGAATCCTTCGAAGTACGAAATTCACTTCGAAAATTACCTAAAGTCGTAGTTTTTTAATATTCTACACGTAAACCTAATAGATATTGCGCAATTTGGGCCGCTTGAGTAGCATTGACTTGCATTCCTCTAATTAAACGCTCTTCTACATCAATTTTTTCAAAAAAACATGTACTGAGATTAACATGCTTCAGCGATGTATCATAAAAGGACATTTGATCAATTTCACAATGCTCAAATTGAACTGCTCCTTGTAGTTTATTTTCAGCAAAACTACTATCTTTTAGATTGCAGGCATTGAACATTGTATCTTTAACTTTCATTTGATTTAGAGCTGCTAACTGCATATTCGTCCCATCTAACAGAACGTTGTTAAAAATTGCGCCATTCAAGTTGATCCCTAACATCTTGCAATTTCTAAATTCACATCGATAAAAAACTGCTTCTTCCATTTTACAGTTTGAAAAATCACAGCCAACAAAAATCGAGTCGGTTAACTCTAGCCGATAAAAATCGCTTTGATTAAACTTAACGTGTTCAAAGTAAGATTGTTCGATGATGCCCCGTTCAAGGAATTGCTTTTCAGCATTTTGATTTCTAATTTGATGATTTATCAGCATCCGGTCTTCATCCTTGTAAATCTCAAAAAATGACTCCTCTGGTAAATTATCAATAACTATTTTAGGTTTTTGCACTCCTACATCCTCCGCCGTTTTAATGTCCTGCAGTCATCTTAATTCCTATAATCCCAACAATCAACATTATAATAAAAACCCACGTAATATTAGGAATTTGATCATGAAATAAGATTACGCCGACAATGATTGAACCCACTGCACCAATTCCCGTCCAAATCGGATAAGCTAAACTAAGAGGCATCTGTTTAATCGCCAATGATAAAAATACAAAGCTCATAATCATCCCCACTGCGGTCGCGATTCCATATGTTAGAACACTAAATCCTTCGCTGAGCTTCATAGTAGTTGCCCATACGACTTCAAAAATACCTGCCAAAACTAAATAAAACCATGTCATCTTCAATTCCTCCTAAAAAATAAAAAAGGCATCCGTAAAGCTCTTCATTGACCTAATGAGCTTTACAAATGCCTGACCACCCGGTGGTGATTTCCGTTTTAATTTAACCTAATCATAGCAACTTTTTAATTTTCCAGCAAGCTATGTCCTAATTAATCTACTACTTTAGGCTTAGAGTAACCAAAAACTGCACCATCAGGTGAAATCCTCTTTGGAGACTTTTATCACCTTTTAGCACAGTTTCATTTAACTTAAATTAAGTTAATTAATCTTTTCAAATACCGTCTTACTCTTCACTTGACCTTGGCCAGCTTTAGCAATTTGATAAGTAAAACTGTGGGCAGTAAATTTCTTACTTGTCGCTAAAATTCCGTTATATTGCCATTGTGAAATTTTACCATCTTTAGTTTCTTGAGCCAGAGTTAAAGTTCCACCTTCAGCTTTATAATTCCAAGAAGTTAACTTAGATTGAGCCTTATATTCTTTGTCAAAATCTTGTTGACTCTTACCTGCCTTGAGGGCAGTAGCCTTATCGGAATTAACTACGGCCCGATCACCACTCTTAGCAAAGGTAACATATAAAGTCTTATCTTTTGAAACACTCTGGTAAAGATAAGTGTTACCCGGTATTTTTTTAGCTACGGAGTGTCCCATATTCCAGTACACACCGCCACATACGATTACGATCACAGCAACGATGATCCCAATAACTGTCCATTTCTTCTTCATCAGCCAAAGTTCCTCTCGGTTAATTATTCTTCAGTATCTGTATTTTCGTCATCAGTAGTTGTGACTTGGTTATTACTATCTTCGTCATCAGAACTTGAGTTTTGATCTTCATCTTCAGTATCTGTATCAGCGTCTTCTGATTCGTCATCAAAGTCAGTATCTTCATCGGAGCCTTCATCAGAACTTGAGTCTACGTCTTCTGAATCTGTATCTTCATCATCTGTATCAGCATCGCTATCATCACTATTACTGTCTTCATCTGAATCAGAATCATCATCAGTAGTTGTCAAAGTTACGTTGAAACTAAAGTCATCATCGTTAGCTTCAATTGTTAATTCAACATCGTCAGCGTCATCAATATCTTTAGTCTTACCATCAGCCTTAAGTTGTGCAACAATCTTGTCAGCTAATTTTTCAGCGTTTTCATCTGTAAGCTTGTCACTACCAGTTGAAACATCTTGATCACTGTCGTAAACGTCCTCTGTATCAGAATCAGAGTCATCACTTGTATCATCACTATCAGCATCTGAATCGGAGTCGTCATCATCTTTACCAGTGAAGTCTACAGTTAGCTTGTCATCATCCAAACCTAACTTGCTTGATACTTCATCGCTAACTGCATCTGAGAAGGCACTTTCATCCATTTCACTATCTGAATCGCTGTCTGATTTAGAATCTGATGAGTCTGAATGATGATTCTTAGAACCTGATTTAGAATCTGATGAGCTATCAGTGTCAGCATCACGATCTGCATCTGAACTTGACTTAGAAGCATCCTTATCGCTATCTGCTTCACCTTTCTTACCATCTGGATCTAAATCAGATGCATATTCATTGCCATCATCTTTTGATTTGCTAGACGAACTTGCTTCTTCATGACTTACTGGTGAAACATTAATGTTTACCGTGTTATGACTATTATCAACGAAATTATTGATAGTTACCTTAGTCTTAGCAACATAAACACCATCACCATAGTAATGCCAATCTGATGGTACTTCACCATCGCGGTTTAGAACTAAGGTATCGCCAGCATAGATTAAGTCAATATTTTGAATATTGTTATCATAAGCTAATTTAGCCATGGGGATACCTGTAGCATCTGAAATACCAGAAAGTGTATCTCCCCATTGAATTATGTATTCGTTTCCGTGTAAATTACTAGTATCAATATGTTGAGCACTAATATTATTACTAATGTCTTCAGTTGTGTTAGCTACCCAGTTAGTGATATCGGCACGTTCAGCATTGGTTTGTTGTGTATAAAAACTATCGGCCATTGCTGTAGAAGTTTGGATAGCTAAGGGCGCAAATAAAAGCGCACTTGCTAAAGCTGCACCAGTGATTCTTTTTTTATTCATAAAAACTCCTCCAAAAGACTTTTTAATTACTATTTATACCTTTTATAGTAAGCTTTTACTTCCTAATACTCAATGATTTTTACGTTAAAGTGTTAAAAAAAGCATAGTTCATAGACTGTGCTTAACTTTATATCAGATTAATAAAATGTTGAATTGTTCCACTCTCAAAGAGGATATAGATTCCCAATCCAATGTAAACAATAATAGTTACTAAAGTTCCCCATCGATCAAAAATCTTTGCCACTGTTGGGAGGCAAACTAATAGATATCCTAATAGCGCAAACAAGGTCATCATAGCTACAAACGTTAGTAAAACAACTATTAAACTAGCCACGCTCAACTGCGTAAATATTGGGACATATATTCCGATATTATCCGCTCCACAAGTCGCAATCGTAATAAAAGCAACATTCAAGATTACGCCGCGCCGATTGTTGATTTGCTTTTGAATCACATCTTCATCATCAGCAGCGCCCGCAACTATCAACTTGATACCCATAGCAATTGGTATTAATCCCAGCAATCCTAGTATCCATTCGTCGGGGACGGACTTTAAAACCAATGCAATCATTAAACTTGCTGAAACTAAAACGGTTGTACCAACAATATCACCAAAGTAAACTAAAATACGCTTATTTTTAGGAACCATCGCAAATACGACCATCAAAACGATTAAATAGTCTATACTAGTTGATATATATGCAGTTACACCTGTTAAAATATCTTTTATCATCGCTTTTCCTCCCCAACCTTATTTTACATACATATGATAACATATTCATATGAAAGGAAGTTAATATGAAGCAAAAAAAACTAAAATTAATTGACGATGTGATGCTCACTGAGACCCAAAAAATTCTTAGCTTGCTTAAAAACCCGGTGCGACTTCAAATTTTATACATTCTGTCGCAGCAGAACCTCAGTGTTTCTGAAATTGTAGAACTTCTCCATCTCGATCAGTCGTTGGTCTCTCATCATCTATCAGATTTGCGTAAATACCAGTTAGTTTCAACTAAACGTGATGGTAAATCGATTTTTTATGAACTCGATGATCCGCATATCTTAGATATTGTTAATGAAACTCTTGAACATGCTGATCACGTGCTAAAGGGGAAAAAGCACAATGAAAAATAGCCTAACCCACGGAATTTCCGTCTGGTTAGGCTATTTTTATTTGCATAATTTAGTTTAAGTTAGTTAGTAAAACGCTCTAAAAAATCTAAATATGAATCAAGAATGGTACTAAAGAATTGCGTAGTCGATTGATCAAAATGGTCACCATCCAGATGTTGCGGAACATTACCAATATAAGCTTCCGGTTGTTGAAGGGTTGGCATATCAACAAATACCAAGGACTGGCGAAGGTGATGGTTTGCCCCAAACCCACCAATTGCTCCAGGGGAAGCCGATACAACCAAAGCTGGCTTGCCACCCCAAACGTTTTCGCCCATGGGTCTAGAACCAACATCAATTGCGTTCTTTAAAGCCGCTGGTACCGAACGATTATATTCAGGAGTAAAGAACATTACCCCTGCTACATTTTGCACAGTATCACGTAGTCTTTGCCATTCTGCTGGGATTTCACCCTGATCTAAATCTTCGTTATACAATGGCAAATCACCAATCTCAATCCACGTTGCCTCATATTCTTTAGGTAAGATACTTTCAAATGTTTTTGCCACAAGTCGATTTAATGAACCTTCACGCAAACTACCAACGATAATGCCGATTTCTTTTGCCATAAAATTCCTCCTTGTCGTATTTAAAGCATTAACAATACCTTAACTACAGTATAGAGAAATTAGTGGTTAATTGATAATGATATGCGTGGGCGTTTTAAAAAATAGTTGGCACTAGTCCGCCATCAACCCGCAATGCTTCACCAGAAAATGACGATGCATCTGGACTAGCAACAAAGGCTGCGAAACGACCAATTTCTTCTGGACGAATCAAACGTTGAATTTGAGAACGGGAACGATGGTTTTTCATAAAGTCCGCTTCCCATTCTGATTTAGGTAAATCACTATCAGCGTACATATCTTCTAGCATTTGCTGTACCCCTTCAGTTAATGTAGAACCCGGCATTATGGTATTAACCGTCACATGTGTAGCAACCGTTAGTTTCGATAAGCTCTTAGCTAACGACAAATTCATGGTCTTAGTCATGCTGTATTGAGGCATTTCTCCCGATGGCATCACGGCTTCTTCGCTAGCAATAAAAATGATTCTTCCAAAATCCTGATCTAACATTTTAGGCAAGTAAAATTTAGCTAAAGCATTCCCAGCTAATACGTTAATCTGGAAGAATTTATTCCATGTATCATCATCAATATCGGCATATTCCATCGGTTGAAAGATTCCCATGTTATTGATTAAGATATCAACCTTGGGATACTGCTCAAACAGGTGTGTTCGACTAGCTTCATTGGCAATATCAGCAGCTGCACCTTGCGGGTTAGTGCTCGGAAATTGGGTTTTAATATCAGCCACGACTTGATCAACCTCAACTTGATTCCGTCCGTTAATAATCACGTCAGCCCCCTCACGGGCTAATTCTGTAGCAATAGCTTTTCCAATCCCTTTGGTTGAGCCGGTAATCAAAGCTAATTTATGTGTTAAATGTAAATCCATAGTGTGCCTCCTTCTAAAATCTAAAAATCAAATTCATCTGGGTTAGGTCCGACGCGCAAGTTTTCATTCAAAGCATTAATTTGGTCCATATCTTCCGGTGCTAATTCGAAATCAAAAATCTGCGCGTTACTTAGCATCCGTTCGGCACGAACTGATTTAACTACTAACAAAATATTTTGTTGAACATCCCACCGTAAAACAATCTGAGCGACAGACTTATTGTACTTTTGGGCAATCTTAGCTAACACAGCGTTGTCTAAGATTTTTCCTTGCATCAAAGGTGACCAAGCTTGGACTTTGATATCATGTTTAGCTGCATATTCTCGCATCTCGAGCTGACTTAATTGCGGATGAGTTTCTATTTGATTAATTACCGGTGTAATTTCAGCAAATTCCGCTAGAGCTTGGAGATGGTGAATTTGGAAATTACTTACACCAATCGCTTTAATCTTTCCTTGTTTATATAAAGTTTCTAGTGCTCGCCATGCATCTTGAAATGCATTATCTCCTGGCCAATGAATTAGATAAAGATCCAAATAATCTAAACCTAACTTCTTTAGACTACTCTCAAAGGCTGCTATCGTTTCATCGTACGATAAGTGGTCATTCCAAACCTTAGAAGTGACAAATAAATCGGCTCGCTTCAAACCAGTTGCCGCCAACCCGGCTTTAATGCCTGCTCCAGTTCCCGCTTCATTTCCGTAAATCTGTGCTGTGTCGATTAAACGGTAACCATTTTTGATTCCATTTGCAACTACTTGAGCCGTATCTGCATCTGGAATTTGAAAAACTCCCAGACCTAGCCCTGGGATTGCAGTTCCATTATTTAACATTATGCGATCGTTTAAAGAATTAATCATTTTTTTCTCCTTTGAAGTTCAATTATAATTTTAACTATAACTAAACTGTTTCTATTCAGCTAGTACCCACTTTATTGTGCTATACATACCAAAAAGTATGCTTTGTGTTATACTGGCAAAAAAGGAGCGAAACTTTATGACAAAACGAATTTATAATATTGGTGTGGAAGCGACAATGGATGTTATCGGCGGTAAATGGAAGCCCATCATCCTATGTAACCTCCGCCATGGACAACAACGTCCTAGTGAATTACGGCGTAATATCCAAGGAATTAGTCAAAAAATGTTAACCCAACAACTTCGGGAGTTGGAACAGGATAACATTGTAGTTCGTAAATCATACAACACCGTTCCACCTAAAGTGGAATATTACCTAAGCGATTATGGAAGATCGCTTGAAAAATTGCTCGACACATTATGTAGTTGGGGCGAAATGCACGTTAGCACTTTACAAGCTAAAGGTGAAGACGTAGCACTCGTGAAAGTCGATTAATAAAGGGCGCTAAATTATCGGTACTGCTCTGATAATTAGCGCTTTTTTTATTTCACTGATAATTTATTAAATAAAAAATTATCTCGTAACATTAATTGGTATATTCCATTATATTTTTTAGTAAAAATAATTAAAATATCATCATATTTAACATTTTTATGTCATTTTTTAGTTATATATCATTTGTAAGGGTTTACATTAATGATTTTTATCACTATACTGTTTTTGTTACCAAAATATAAAGGAGGAGATTTTTCATGAATAAATTTATGGACTGGTTACAAAGTGTCCTAATGCCACCACTTGCTAAAGCGGGGAATAATAAATATCTGGTTTCCATTCGTAACGGACTAGTATTAACCCTACCGGCTGTGATTAGTGGTTCAATTTTCTTAATTATTGCTAATATTCCAATCCCTGCCTGGTCGAATTTTATGAAACCATACATGGACGCCATGGGAGTTGCAGTTAATGGTTCTTTCGGAATCATTTCACTGTTAGCTGCCATCGGAATTGGTTACGAATTAGCTAAAGCTTTGGAGTTAGACGCTATCAATGGCGCTGGGCTTTCCACGATGGCTTTTATCGTAGCTTCATTCAACAGTAAATACACCCTCGATACTGCAAACTTCGCTTCATCTGGCTTGTTTACAGCGATTGTTTGTTCATTTATTTCTGTTTTGATTTTGAACTTATTCGTTAAAAAAAATTGGGTTATTAAACTGCCAAATGGTGTTCCAGCTGCTGTTAGCCAATCATTTGTTTCACTAATTCCTGGTTTTTTAGTTTTGCTATTATTCTGGGGGCTTCGAGTTCCCCTTCATTTTGATATTAATCTATTTGTTCAAAGCATCTTCCATCCCCTATTATTTGCTATGAACAGTCTACCAGGAATTATGTTCTACACGTTATTAGTTAGTGTTTTGTGGGTAGCAGGTATCCATGGGGATATGACACTCGAAGGGATCTCGGATCCAATCTTCCTTCAATTTCTAACAGCTAATGGTATAGCTTACGCACACCATCAAACTATACCATACTTAACATCATCTGGTTTTTCTAGTTTATTTGTTAATGTTGGTGGAACCGGTGCGACCATTATGCTCGTATTTTGGATGCTTTCATCCAAGAGTAAGGCTTATCGAGAACTTGGTAAAGTTGCCTTCCCCGGCGCCTTATTTGAAATTAATGAACCCGTAATTTTTGGTTTCCCAATAGTTATGAATCCAATCACCTTGATTCCTTTTATTGTGATTCCTCAAATTTTAACGGTCCTAACCTACATTTTGATGAGCGTCCATTTAGTTCGCCCAGCCGTAATGATGGTTCCTTGGACCATGCCACCAATTATCGGACCTTTAATGGCAACTGGTTGGGATTGGCGTGCAGGAGTTTGGTCAGCAATTGAACTAGTCATTGCCGGAGCAATCTACTATCCCTTCTTCAAAGTGGCTGAAAAACAAATGGTTGCCCAAGAAGCAAGTGAGGCTTAATCTTTCATGAAAATCAAAATTCTATTAAAATATAGTGTAGTAGGTGCCATCTTGATTGCAGCTCTTGCTATTACGATGACCCAACTTCATTTAACTTCAACCCTAACTAATCGAGTAGTTGAAATCGCTGGTATAATAGTATTTGTAGTACTAGGAGCACTTCTAAAACGAAAAGCAGTTAATAAAAATTAATGAGGCCCAACGACATGGATAAATTAGAACAGTTAACCCAAAAAGATTTGGAAGAATTTTATCAACTATACCTGTACGCCTTTACGAACTTAGATTCAAAAGGACGACGAGCTTTCTTTGATCATCGCTACAACCATGCTTTAAAATATGGAATCAAACATAATGGAAAACTCGGAAGCGGGATGTTAAGTATTCCATTTCACGTTAACTTTCATGGTGTGAAATACAAGATGAATGGGATTGGCGATGTCATGAGTTACCCCGAATACGGCGGTAACGGAGCAATTACCCAACTCATGCAACAGGCTTTTAACGATATGTTAGAAGACAACGTTGCTCTCTCATATCTTGCTCCATTTTCATACGATTTCTATCGTCGTTTTGGGTATGAAGAAGTTTTTGATCGTACCATCTATCGGGTTAAAAACACCGACTTATCGAGAGTAAAGATTGACAAAAAGATTGGTAGTATTGAACGTTTAACCTTAGCCGAAGCTATTCCATTTATTAAGGAAGTTTATGCTAATAATCCCAACAGCCACAATGCTGGTTTAATTCGTGAGGATTGGTGGTGGGATTATCTCGTTCTCAAGCATCCTCATTGGCAAGTGGGCGTCTACTTCTCTGAAGACCACTTATCTGCGGGGTACGTTATCTACGAAGGGCTTGATACTACCTTCTCGATTCAAGAAATCATGTTTACTAATTGGGAAAGTTTCCAATATCTAAGTCGCTTTATCTGCCAACATGAGTCGATGTTTTCAACTTTCGAATACGCCAGTGGTGACCCTTTAGGCCATCCTGACATTCTAAAGAATCCATCCAATGTTGAAGTCCAGATTAAGCCTTACATGATGGCTCGCATTATTAACCTTGAGACCTTCATTAATCACTATCCATTCTTAAAGAAAATCAAAAGCACTCGTGTTGCAGTTACTGATAAAATGCTTCCGGCTAATAACGGAATTTGGCGTCTTTTAATCAATGCCAATGGCACTAGCTTTGAGAAAATTAGTGATAACGAAAATAATATGGCTGACATTCGTATATCTATTCAAGAACTCACTAAAGTTTTATTAGGTTATCGTTCCTTAAATGAACTTAATCGAATTGGAGCGATTCGCGGTAGCTATGAGGCTATCACAAATTTAGATGCTACCTTACGTAAAGAACCACCTATGCTATGGGATTACTTTTAAATCAAACTTTAAAAAGGCAAACCAACGTCAGTTGATTTGCCTTTTTATCATTTTTCAGTATAAATAGAACGGAGATTATATCTAATATATCTTTCAAAAAAGTTTACTAAATACATCGTCAGCTGCTTTAGCAATGGAAAAGCGCCTAATCCGATTGCACAAAGCATCAATGTCAGCGGGATTTGATACAAGTTTAAACTAACAGGAGTTACCCATCCCATCATATGGACAACCAGCCATTCACCTACTAATAAGGCTGGAGACACTATAAAGCCGATGATGGAGATCCAAAGACCACATAAAATTCCAGCAACTGCCAAGACAACTCCCATGGTGACAATAACGTTGAACCAGAAAAAACCAAATAATGCTAACCAATTAATTTTTTTCATTTTATGACCTGCTTCCTCTTTCGAATTAGAGGGATGCATTGCAACCAATTGGTCGAGCGAAACATTATACAACTGCGCAAGATCTTTTAAAGCATATATATTTGGCATCGTTTTTCCTTGTTCCCAACGTGAAATCGTTTGTCTGGTAACATACATTTGTGTCGCCACTTCTTGTTGAGTAAGATCTCGTGCTTGCCGTATTTTTTGTAACGTTGTTCCGATTGACATCCAACCACCCCTTCTAGTTCTACTCTGCCACAGTCATTTTAAAAACCAAGCAACAAACCTGTTACATGGCTTAAAAATCAAGTTTTATTAACTTCATTTCATTCCTTTTGAAGTTAAATTTGGGTAAAAAAATAATGATAGAAAAAATTTCTATCATCATTTTTATTACTTATAACGTTGATTCTTTTAAAACACCATCGTTAATTTCGAACATTTGATCAGCATACGATTTCAAGCGCATATCATGGGTAACAATTACTACCGCTTTATGACGATCGTGTGCTAGATCCGCAAATAAACGACCAACTTCTTTAACCCGTTCACTATCCAAAGCCGCCGTTGGCTCATCAGCTAAGATAATGGCAGGATCGGGATACAAGGCCCGAGCAATCGCCACTCGTTGCTGCTGACCACCTGATAACTCTGTTGGAAATTTATCAACTAAATCTTCGATTCCTAGTTGTTGCAATAATTTATCTAAACTTTCTTTGGATAAATTACCTTCTTTTTTTACTTTATCGACCAATTTGAATTGATCTTTAACCGTTAGAAATGGTAATAAATGGTAATTTTGTAGAACGAAACCAATGTTATTAAGTCTTAATTTTTCAAGGTCTTTACGGGAACTAGTTTGATAATCTTGTCCATTCACTTTAACTTGTCCAGTAGTTGGAGTCCGCAACCCGCCCCCAATGGTTAAGAATGTACTTTTCCCAGAACCACTGGGACCAATAATCAAGCTCAATGTCCCAGCTTCAGCCTTAAAATTAACGTCATGTAATACGTGAACTTTAGCAATCCCTTTTCCATAAATTTGGTTGATATTATTCATTTCAATTGCAGTCATCATTTATCCTCCAATTACACTTACTGGGTCTAGTTTTAGTACACTTCGTATTGGTAACAAGCCCCCTAACAGCCCTGTGATTACCAATCCTACGGCTACTGATGCAAGGATTGGAATATCAAATGCCATTGGAACTGCAGCAGGTAAAATAGCAGCTGTAGCAGCTGTTAGAGCCGTTCCAATAATGGTTCCACTAATCACCAAAATTAGTGATTGAGCTAACGTGCTCCAAACTAACACGCTACTTGGGATTCCTTGAGCTCGTAAAACGGCATAATTTGGAAGTTTTTGGATAGTAAGGATGTATAGGAAGATGGCAATGACGATTAAAGAAATGACCATTAAAAATCCTATCATCAGTGAGAAGGTCATATTCTGAGCTGAGTAACCTGGAAGCTTCTCAATAAAGGATTTAACTTTGTAAGATTTTAGCGGTTCCTTAACCTTTAAATTCTTAGTTTTAGAAACAATTGCACTAGCCTTAGTCTGTGGTGTAGCATGCTTGAGCGCTTGCCAATCGGATAATTTCCCATAAATTACTGGTGCAATATTTAACTTCGCATTCTTAGTAAAACCGACAATTTTAAATGCTTTATCTGCATCATTCAATTCGATTTTATCGCCAAGTCGGTAACCACTTTGTTCGAATTTTTCATCTACCACTACTTCGTGGTCTTGCTTCACTTTATGCCCACTAGTAAGTTTCAAGTCTTTAGCAATGAATTGATCATTATCAATTCCAACAAAACTAGAAGAAATCTTAGCCTGCTTCCCCTTTTGGTCTTTAGCTACTACCGCAACTTGTCCAATCAAGGCATCTTTTTTAGTTAATTTTTGGTCTTTTACTTGTTGATCAGTCACCAACGACTGACTTAAATTAACGTTGGCATCTTGGTTTAAAACTACTGTTTCTACTTTCCAGGAGTTAATGGCATCCGTATTTTGATGAGCTAAACCTAGTGCTAAACTAGTTAAAATAAAAATTAAATAACTAATCAAAACAATCATTCCGATAATTAGACTGTATCGTAATTTTTCTTTTTTGATTTCTTTTAAAGCTAGAAACATAATTATTCCTCCAGAATTTTTAGGACTTTTTCTAATTGGTGTAATCGGGCATCGGTAGTCCCTGGTTCAATCAGTGCGCAACGAATTGTATCGTGGATTAGTGTCATTTCCGCCCACTGTATCTCAGCATGCGGTTCAAGTGGTGCAACTAATCTGGTCACATAAACTTCGTTGTAGTGATAGTGCATTTGAAATAGCTCGTAATACTTACTATTCTGAGTATTCTTAATAAATTGGCGAGCTTCATCGACCAAATTTTCGCCACGCCTTTCATTTTGCCGAATTGCCTGGTGGATATCCTGAATTGCGATTTGATATAAATAACGGTAAGCATCTGGTACATCTTTAAAATAATTATAAAATGCACCACGTGAAATTCCGGCACCTTTCACGATGCGAGCAACTTGTGCTTCTGTAACCGGATGATGCGTGAATTCCAATAATAGCGATTCTTCGATGGCCGTTCTTTTATCCGGTTTCAACTTCTGTAAAACATCTGAAGCCACTCCTCCACCTCCTTAAAATAAAAATGACACCGTGTCAACAATGCTAGAATAGCACAAAGTGACACCGTGTCAAAATTATTTGCTTATTTTTTTAAGTTAACAGTCTGCGTGGCAATTTTCTGGACAAACTCTCGATCATGTTCCACCACTAATAAGGTGGGCTTGAACTTCAAAACTAAATTTTGAATTTGCTCCCGTGTGATTACATCTAGGTAATTTAGGGGTTCATCCCAAATATATAGATTGGCTTCTTCACACAGCGACCGAGCTAAGGCAACTTTTCTCTTCTGTCCCATACTCATCTGCTCAATTCGATAATCAAACATCGTACGTTCAAAACCCAGTTTTCTCAGCATTGCCAGCAAGTCCTGAACTTCAACTTCCTTTTCGGCAGCAAACTGTTCTAGTGTGCCTTGGAGCTGGTCAAAATCCTGTGGTAAATATGATATTCGTAAATTTTCGCGTATTTTTAGATTACCTTTAGCAATTAGTTCGTTTTGCCCTAACATTGCCTTAATTAAGGTTGATTTTCCAGAACCATTTTCGCCTTGAATAACCATCCGCTCATTCTTCTTTAGTTCAAGATTAAGCGGCTGATTTAATAGTTTTCCAGCTCTTTGTAAAACTAAACTATCCGCTTCTAGTAAAGCATTGTTTTGGGGTCCGAGATACGGTTGATAATTCAATTGAAGTTCATCCTGAATTTCAATATTCTTTAGTAATTGTTTCTTATCTGTTAATTTTTTCTCAGCCCGATCCCGAATATTCAAGGCTTTGCTCATCACTTTAGCCGCTTTATGACCTACAAACCCCTTATCCGGAGCACCAGCTTTTTTACGTTCCGTTGCTCGGGACCACTCTTGCTTTTGGCGCGTGGCCTGTTCTAATTTTTTTATATCTTTTTTCATCGTGGCATTCAAACTGATTTCACGTTCATCCACATTGGCACGTTCAGCTGCCCAGGTTTCATAATTCCCCTTAAAGCTGCTAATTTGAGCACGATCAATTGAAATAACATGATCAATAACTTGATTTAAAAAGTAACGATCATGACTAACCACAATGTATCCTTGTTTTTGTTTTAAATATTTAGCTAAAAGGTCGCGCCCAGCTGCATCCAAATGATTCGTCGGTTCGTCAATCAATTGAAATGAATTTTGATCTGCAAACATGGCTGCTAAAAGGGCTTTAGTTTGTTGCCCCGGACTTAGTGATGCATAAGTCTGCTCTAAAATTTCTTCAGCAAGACCAATTTGGTCTAGTTCTCGCTCAACCTCCCAGAAATCAGAGTAATCGCGACCAGTAATTTTCATCAGGACCATTCGCACCGAATCCTGTGGTTCAGTAATCTTAGCTGGAAAATAATTGAACTTCAGGTTGGTTTCCACTTTTCCCTCATATTCAACCTGATTCTGCAAAATCTTCATCAGCGTCGTTTTACCACGCCCATTTCTGCCAATCAGACCTAATTTCCAGCTAGCATCGATTTCCAACGCTACTTGGTCAAAAACCGGTTTTATTTGGTTATCGTAGCTAAAGCTTACGTTTTTTAATTGTATTATTCCCATTTATGTCTCCTCTCTTTCGAGGAGTAGTTCGTTTTAAGGCATAAAAAAGCACCAGGTGTGCAGGCCTGATGCAATACAAAGTGCATAATACCAATAAAAATTTATTTTTGGTCGGCACATCGAATGTATCAAAAACTACAAACTACTCCCGAAAATAAAGAAATCGTCATTCCAATATTTCCAAAATTAGTCTGTAATCTTCAATCCCATCGACATCCCTTCCTAATAAACTAGCCTTAGCTTAACAATGAATGCGTTTTTTTCAAGAAATATCCCTCTTTGTAATCTGATATTAAAATAAGACCCAAGTTAGTGTAACGCTTATTTATTTAGTCATTAATAATATTCCAAAAATGATTAGCGCCCCATACACAAGTTTAATGGCTCTTTCGGGAGCAATTCGCGCTACTAACCAATTACCAAAAGGTACCACTACTAGCAATCCTGGAATAACCATAGCTAATACTTCCAACGCATCTATCGACCAAAAACCCGCTGCTAGATGGCTTGCAACGACCAAGATTCCCACACATAAAAAATGAGCTTGGAGAATGGCCCGCAGCTGTTGGGCTGGCCATTTTTTCAAAGTTCCATATACGGCCACTGGCACACCATGGCTGTTGTATGCACTACCTAGTGCGCCTGAAATAATTCCGGTCAAATAATCATAGCCTTGTGCTTGTAAATGGGGGCGCCCGACTCGACCTGAAAGACTATGCCACAAGCTATAAATCCCGTAAGCAATTAAAAAAATTCCTAAGCCATGTAACACAATTGCGGCAGGAACTTTCTTGATGACTAAAATTCCTAGAGGTACTCCAATTAGTGAACCTGTCATTAATCGACGAACCGCTTTAAAATCAATATGATGCCACTCACGAATCGTGGCTGGTAAAGCAACCAGTAAGCCCACCGCTCCGATTAATGCGGTGCTGGTCTGTAGATCAAACCCAATTAATGCCAATAATGGCATCGAAACTAGAGCTTCCCCAAATCCGAAAACTGTACGCGTTAGTGCTCCAACCCATGCTATTAGTAATACCCCTAAAATAATCATTTCAATTCCTCATTTCAGTCATTACAAGACTTAATTGTATATGGAAAAAGCAAAATCGACAACGGTGTAAACTAATTTTTAGACGTCGATAAAATTAAGATTTCCATTACCCAATTGGTGTTCTTTGACCATTCTACCTTAAAATTGAAGTTCATTTTTTGCTTCAAGCTCCATTGCTGAACTTCAATTTAATCAAAAAAGATGCGGATGCGTTATAATGGTGGACACAAGGAGTTGAATATTTTGCATATATTAACAGTTATCTTAGTTGCACTCGTAGCCATTGAGCATATTGGCATCATGGGCATTGAATTATTGGGTTCTAGTGCATTTCTTGCCAAAACCTTTGAAATTCCCTTAGTGGAAGTTCAACGCCCTCATTTACGAACGGCGTTAGCCAATCAAGGTCTTTATAACGGCTTCGTGGCCTTAGCCCTCTTCTTGGCACTCTTTATTCCAACAGGGACTATTATGAAGATGATGCTCATCTTTTTCCTAGCAAGCATTTTTATCTTAGCAGCATACGGTACTCTCACCGTCGCCAAAAAGATTCTTTTAGTCCAAGGTTTACCCGCCTTGATTACTTTGATTTTGGTATTATTTATTTTCTAAATAAAAAAGGATAGCCTTAGAGGCTATCCTTTTTTATTAGATTCGTATAAAATTGCTTTCCGTTTAGTGCCTTCAATAATGAACGCAATAACTACTAAAACAATTAAAATTGTAAATAGTCCTAAACTATAAAGGAAAACAAATGAGGTTGATTCAATTATCATACTACCAACTAAGGGACCGATTGCCCGGCCAGCCGAAGGAAAAGCACTTGCTAGACCTTGATATTTTCCCTTTTGGTCATAAGGTGAAAGACTGTTAACGATTGCTGGAATCGATGGAAAGGCAATTGCTTCTCCAATGGTTAAAACAATCATGGCGATTACAAAGTGGTAATATTCGTGTGCTACGGCTAGAATTCCAAAAGATAGGGTAAAAAATGCAATCCCCAAATAGACTTGATGATATGGATCCTTCAGTAAACGTCCCCCTTTGGAGCTGAGAAGCCCTTGAACGATTAAAATGAATAATCCATTGACCGTCCATAAAAAGCTGTATAAACGAAGCGGAATGTGCAATTTTAGCATATAGATCGAAACCGTACTATTCCATTGTTGATAGAAAACCCACATAATTACCAAACTAATGAAAAATGCCATGATAATTGTCAAGTTAACTTTTGGCATTTTAGTTTTCTCATGATCGTCTTCTTGTACTACTTGAGCAGGGCGATCTTCTTGTGGAATTCGGTAAGTAAAGAACGCTACAATGAAAAATACCGTAAACATAATGGTTGCTATGGTGAAAAGCGGCGTGACACTGTGCTTAAATAAAACTCCCACAATAGCAGTACCTAGCATGACCCCTAAATTTTGGACGAAATATAGCATGTTAAAAACATATCGGCCATCTTTACTCTTAATTGATGTTCCCATTGAGTTATTTAAGGCAACAATCCAACCTGTTCCAAATCCGATTAGTACCAATACAATCGGATATACTGGCCAGCCGTTGAAGAAAATCAACGTAAAGAACGAAATCCAGGTAAATGCAATTCCACCTAAGATTAAATAATAGCTATCATACTTGTCATAAAGGCGCCCGGCAACAAAAGATCCTAAAATACTAGCAACTGAGTTTAAAAATAAAACAATCCCTGCCATTACTAATGAATGGCCTAGTTCTTGGTTCATATAAATTGTTGTTAGTGGCCACACTGAACTCATCGCAATACTATCAATCAAAACTCCTAATAATAACCACTTTAATTTTAATTCGCGCATAATTCCTCCCCTAATTTTTATAATAAAAGACTGATTTAGACTAAAAAGTCTTAAACCAGTCTTGAAAATAATGAATCTCATTTTTCAAATACCTAATGCGCTCCCGCTTCAGGCATATAAGCTAACGAAGAAAATTTATTGTACGACTTAATAAACAACAGATTTACCGTACCACGAGCCCCACTACGGTTTTTTTCAATGATAACTTCAACGGGACCAACATTTTGATCTTCTTCATCCCGTGGATCTTGGTCTCGATCTGCGTCTTCATTGCCATCTTCCCGTTCGTAATAATCATCACGGTATAGGAATGCTACAATATCCGCATCCTGTTCAATTGAACCAGATTCACGGATATCAGACATTACCGGGCGCTTATCTTGGCGTTGTTCCACTCCACGTGAAAGCTGTGAAAGCGCAATGACCGGTACGCCTAGTTCCTTGGCGAGTTTTTTAAGTTGTCGTGAAATAGCTGAAACTTCTTGCTGACGATTTTCTCCAGATCCCTCAATTAGCTGCAAGTAATCTACCACAACTAAGCCAAGGTTTCCTTGCTCTTTAGCTAGACGACGACATTTCGCACGAATCTCCGACATTTTAATTCCCGGAGTATCATCGATATAGATACTTGCCTTAGCTAAAGAACCCATCGCCACCACTAAATTTTGCCATTCTTCTTCATTTAGCTGACCGGTTCTTAAATGATTTGCATCAATACTTCCTTCCGCACATAACATACGATTTACCAGCTGTTCAGCTCCCATTTCTAAACTGAAAATAGCCACTGATTTATCAGTCTTAGTACCCACATTTTGCGCAATATTTAACGCAAACGCAGTCTTACCGACAGCTGGACGCGCTGCAAGAATAATTAATTCATCTGCATGTAATCCAGTAGTAATTTTATCTAACTCTTTAAATCCGGTTGGTAATCCGGTAATCTCATCGTCATTTTGATAAAGACGATCAATTTCTTCCATTGAAGTTGTTAAAACATCTGCAATTGGCTTAAAACCCGTTTGATTACGGTTTTCAGCAACATCCATGATTTCACGTTCAGCTTCGTCCAAGATATTAGCCACATCGTCATCTTGGGTGTAACCTTTTGTAGCAATCGCTGTTGCTGTCTTAATTAATTTTCGTAATAAAGATTTTTCTTGAACAATCTTAGCGTAGTAGCCGACATTGGCTGCGGTTGGAACTGATCCTGCCAATTCAGCAATGTAAGTAATTCCACCGGCATCTTCGATTTGATTATGTTCTTCAAGTGCATTGTTGACTGTCAATGCGTCAATGGCTTCATCCGCATCGTTCAAATCAACCATCACTTTAAAAATAACTTGATGAGCGTGTTTATAAAAATCTTCCGCCGTGACGTATTCCATCGCGTCAATCAATGCATCTGAACTTAAGAAAACAGCTCCCAAAACCGCCTTTTCGGCCTCAATGTTTTGCGGAGGCGTTTGATTTTCTAAAATACCGTTGTCCATGTTACTCTCCCGTACGAATTAGACTCTGAGTTGAGAGCCTTAGTAATCCTATTGCTCAGCTACATGCACCCGAATCGTTGCTGTTACCTTTTGGTGTAACTTAACGGGAACGTTTGTGTAGCCCATGCTACGGATGGGGTTGCTCAACTCAATTTTGCGTTTATCAATTTTAATCTTATATTGTTTTTCAAGGGCCGTAGCGATTTGTTTGTTCGGAATTGAACCAAATAGACGGCCATCTTTTCCAGCCTTGGCTTTGATTTCAACCACGGTCTTATCATCTTCTAAAACCATTTTAAGCTTTTCAGCATCAGCCAAAATTTCAGCTTCATGCTTAGCTTCGGCCTTTTTTTGACCCTTTAATTCGCTTACCGCAGCGCTTGTAGCAGCTTTAGCTTTACCATTTTTAATTAAGAAATTTTGAGCGTAACCATCGGAAACGTTCTTAACTTCGCCACGTTTCCCCTTACCTTTGACATCTTCCAAAAAAATTACTTTCATCAGAATCACTCCTCATCTTTTTGATTTTCTTGTAAAATTTCAACCAATTGTTGCTCGGCTTCCTCAACACTCACATCTTCTATCTGAGTTGCTGCCATTGCTAAATGACCGCCTCCACCAAGTTTTTCCATGATAACCTGGACGTTTTCCGTTCCTGCGCTTCGCGCCGAAATACCCACAGCATGGTCTCCACGACGTGTGATCACAAATGAGGCTTCTACGCCTGAAATATTCAGTAGTGAATCGGCTGCCTGAGCCGCAATCACTGGATCATACATTCGATCATCTTCACCGGTACAAATTGCATATTTATCTTCAATAAACTGCATTGTATCAATTAAATGGTTTCGTTGCATATAGCTATCAACATTCTCTTTTAAGAGGTAACGAATCGTCTTCTCGTTAGCTCCCACTGAACGAAGATAACTGGCTGCATCAAAAGTTCTTGTCCCCGTACGTTCCGTGAACGATTTAGTATCCACTTCAATCCCTGCCAAAATAGCAGTGGCCTCAATCGGTTGAATTGGTTCACCATCATGGGACTGATATTCAAACATTTCCGTAATCAACTCACCCGTCGATGATGCGTATGGTTCAATGTAAACCAATACGGGGTTTTCTGGAAACTCCGTTCCACGGCGATGATGATCAATGATAATTACCCGATTACTAAGCTTATCAAATAGCTCCTCAGATGTCGTTATGGAACGTTTAGAATGATCAACCATCACTAACAAACTTTGGCTATTAGCGAGCTCTACGGCTTGATCTGCACTAATAATGGACTCTTTAAGGTCTTCATGCTCATCCATTTTTTCAATCAAACGCGCTACATCCGAATGCACGCCTTCTTGGTCTAAGACAATCCAACACTCTTTTTTATTCATTTGCGCAATTCGCCGAATCCCGAGCGCTGAACCCACTGAATCTAAGTCCGCATGGGAGTGCCCCATTACAAAGACTTGATCTGCTTGGTTCATTAATTCTTGAACGGCTTGTCCAATCATCCGCGCTCGAACGCGAGTCCGTTTTTCCATCGGATTAGTTTTACCGCCGTAGAAACGAGCTTGTTCATCTTCAGCTTTGACGACAACTTGGTCACCACCACGTCCTAGCGCTAAATCCAGATTACTTTGCGAAACATCGGCAAGCTTATTAAGGTTATCATCCCCGTAAGCAATCCCGATACTTAATGTAACTGGAGAGTTTTGTTTAGAAGTTGCTTCTCGGATAGTATCCAAGAGCTTAAAACTATCCTCTTCTACCTTAGCTAACGTTTCATTGTACATGATGACAAAGAAATGATCATCATCAACGCGCCTTAAATACATCCCAAACGATTGCGCCCAACTAGAAATCTGGTTGGTAACAAAGTTGTTTAAATTAGAAACTTCCGAATCAGCCATCGACTGTGTAATTTCATCATAGTTATCAATAAAAATTTGACCAATTACCACTTGACGGTCATCGAATTGCTCTTCCATTTTCGCGTATTTAGTCGAATCTAGGAAGTAAACTACGCGATCATCCTTTTGAATTGAAATATCAAAAACGTGATCGTTCCATTTCACACGGCTAACTTTCTCGTCATCTTGATGTTCTTCAATAATCTTCGCCAAATCTTCATCGATTTCATCCAATGGATGTCCCAAAAGTTTTTGTCCTTCAAAATAACTTTGGAAATTAGGGTTAACCCATTCCACTCGATGCTGTTCACTATAAATTAAAATTCCAATTGGCATAGACAACGTAGCGTCTTCTTCAGCCTGATCAATTCGAAACGACAATTCAGAAATATATTTATCAGTCTCATCACTCAGTAAACGCAACGTGCGAACACTAAAAATGCCAGTAACAATAACCAATACTAGCATGATGATGCCGATTAATAAGTTAATATAAAAAGCTAATCCCAGCCCAATCAACGACAGCAAAATAATAACTGCTGTTAAAATCCCGACCCGCGGGTTACGGATAAATGCAGGTAGATGATCTACTAATTTCATAGCACTTCTCCTAAAAAATTGTGTCTAACTATCTCTGATTTTACCATACTTATAACCAATAATTAAAATCGTTTGTTGGAAGGTTATTCTAATAAAAATAGAGCCATAATTGACCAATTATGATCCATCACCGCCCTAATTTTATTTAAACAAAAAGTACCATTCAAGCCTCGGCCTGAATGGTACTTTATATAGCTAAAGATTAGTCTTCAGCAACGAATGGAAGCAAGCCCATGATCCGTGCACGCTTGATTGCAATAGTCAAACGACGTTGGTTCTTAGCACTTGTACCACTGACACGACGAGGTAAAATCTTACCACGTTCTGAAATGAATCGTTTTAACAATTCTGTGTCTTTGTAATCGATGTATTCAATATGGTTTGCAGCAATGTAGTCGACTTTACGACGACGACGGCCACCACGTTTTTGAAATGCCATAATGATTGCCCTCCTCTATTATTTTAGAATGGTAAATCATCGTCAGAAATATCAATTGACTGACCGCCATTAGCAAATGGGTCATTAGGGTTCGAATTGTTAGGTTGTTGTGCACCACTATTATTCGATTGTCCTCCGTCAAATGGATTTCCGGATGATGTTGGTTGTTGTGAAGGGGCAGATTGATTATTGCCAAAATTATTTTCTCCACCTTGACGACGTTCAGAAGATGAACGTGATTCAAGAAGAGAGAAGTTTTCGGCTACAACCTCGGTAACATAAACTCGTTGGCCTTGTTGGTTTTCATAAGAACGGGTTTGAATCCGTCCGTCGATACCAACTAATGAACCCTTCCGAGTGAAGTTAGCAAAGTTTTCTGCAGCTTTACGCCACATAACACAATTAATAAAGTCAGCTTCGCGTTCACCTTGTGAATTAGTAAACTGACGATTAACAGCAACTGTAAAAGTTACTACTGCAGCTCCACTACCTGTATATCGTAGTTCAGGGTCCCTTGTTAGGCGTCCGACAAGCACTGTTCGGTTAATCATAATATCCGCTCCTTCCTAGTTTTTAGTTGTTATTATTAACGTACAACGATC
Source organism: Pediococcus pentosaceus (assembly GCF_001437285.1). Lineage (GTDB taxonomy): Bacteria > Bacillota > Bacilli > Lactobacillales > Lactobacillaceae > Pediococcus > Pediococcus pentosaceus. Next base: position 26,061 of record NZ_JQBF01000001.1, read on the forward strand.
ATGTGACGAAGAATTCCGTCAGCAATCTTAGATAGACGATCAAATTCGTTCAAAGCTTCGTCGTCGCTAGCCTTAACGTTAACGATATGATAAATACCGTCGTTAAAACCACCGATTTCGTATGCTAGACGGCGTTTTGACCAGTCTTTTGAATCAACAATTTCAGCACCATTGTCTGTCAAAATCTTGTCAAAACGGTCAACTAAAGCTGTCTTAGCTGCATCGTCAAGATTTGGAGCGATGATGTATGTGATTTCGTAGTTTTTCATTGATTTACACCTCCTCATGGACTTATGGCCTTCTATCACAACGTAGAAAGCAAGGAGAGTTTGCCAAAAAAGCTGGCAACTCACAAATAAGTATTATACCATCCATTTTTAGTGGACGCAATAACAAAAAATCCTAATTAACGATATACAAATGATAAATACACCAAAATTTTCTAATTCATTTTATTAATTAAAAAAGCTGATTAAAAAGTGAAAAATCACTTCAATCAGCTTTTTTAATTAAATTTATTCTTCAGAACTTTCTTCAACAGTTACACTTTCAGTTTCTGCTGCTTCAGTTGCTGGAGTTTGAGTCTGGTTTTCATCATCAACTGGTGCTTCATCAACAATTGCCATTGTAGCAACTTTAGAATTTTCATCCGTCTTGATTACGTGAACCCCTAAGGTCGCCCGACCTGTAGTTGAAACATTATTAACGTCGAAACGAATCATAACCCCACGATCCGTAATCAACATAACATCTTCCGTTCCTTCTACCGTTACTAATCCAGCTAATGGACCATTCTTTTCGGTGATATTCGCAGTCTTAATCCCTTTACCGCCGCGGCCTTTAATTGGGTATTCACTAGCCGGAGTTTGTTTTCCATAACCCTTTTCAGTAATAACCAAGACCTTGCTTTCAGGTTTCAAGATTGCTGAACCGACGACATAATCTTCATCTCGTAAACGAATTCCGCGAACCCCAGTAGCAGAACGTCCCATTGAACGCACATCTGCTTCTTTAAAGCTTACCGCGTATCCGTTATGCGTTCCGATAATAATGTTTTGCTCGCCATCGGTAATAACCACGTTAATTACTTCATCATTTTCCTTCAAGCTAATGGCCTTAAGCCCATTGCTGCGGATATTTAGGAATTCAGCAACCGGTGTTCGTTTTGTCACACCGTTTAACGTTGTAAAGAAGAGGTAACGATTTTCATTATCTTCATCACCGTTATCACGTCCAATATTGATTACAGCCTGAATATTTTCTCCGCTACTAATTCCAAGCAAGTTAATTACTGGAATTCCCTTAGCGGTTCGGCTATATTCAGGGATTTCGTAACCTTTCATCCGGTAAACCTTACCGGCATTGGTGAAGAATAAGAGTACATCATGGGTTGAAGTTGAAACCAGATGTTCGATAAAGTCGTCATCATGAACACCCATCCCTTGGATTCCTCGACCACCGCGATTTTGCGTCTTAAATTCAGACGTAGCCATTCGCTTAATGTAACCATTATGGGTTAAAGTAACCATGACATCTTCTTCTTCGATTAAGTCTTCATCTTCAAGGCTAAGAACTTCACCGACCATCAATTCTGTCCGACGTTCATCCCCAAAGCGCTCTTGAATTTCAAGTAACTCTTTGTAAATGATTTCGTTAATTCGTTCACGGTGAGCTAAAATATCACGGTAATCCGTAATTGCTGCCATGACCTTGTTGTACTCGTCTTCAACCTTTTCACGTTCTAGTCCTGTCAAACGCACCAAACGCATATCCAAGATTGCTTGAGCTTGCTTACTTGATAATGAATAGTTATTCATCAATTTATCTTTAGCAACCTCAGCCGTTTGTGAATTACGAATAATCGCAATAATTTCATCGATGTGGTCCAAAGCAATCCGCAAACCTTCTAAGATGTGCGCCCTTGCTTCAGCCTTCTTCAAATCAAATTCAGTCCGTCGACGAATAACTTCTTCTTGATGAACAAGATAGTGTTGCAAAATTTCCTTTAGGCCTAATACTTTAGGAGCACCATTAACGATGGCCAACATATTAAATCCAAAGGTCGTTTGCATTAATGTCATCTTGTAAAGATTATTCAAAACTACAGATGCACTGACATCACGACGAACATCAATGACAACTCGAAGTCCATCACGATCGGATTCATCATTTACATCAGTAATTCCTTCAATTCGTTTATCACGAGCTAATTCAGCAATGCGTTCGATCAATTTAGCCTTATTGACCATGTATGGTAATTCTGTAGCCACAATGCGTTCGCGACCATTTTTTTCAGTCTCAATATCAACTTTCGCCCGTAAAATAATCGTACCGTGTCCAGTCTCATATGCCTTACGGATTCCCGATTTACCCATCACAATTCCACCGGTTGGGAAGTCTGGCCCAGGGACAGCTTCCATCAAGTCGGCGGTTGTTGCATCTTCGTTATTCATCAAAATATGGATAGCGCTGATGACTTCTGACAAATTATGTGGTGGAATATTCGTCGTCATCCCCACGGCAATCCCAGTTGCTCCGTTAACTAATAAGTTTGGGAAACGTGCTGGTAAAATTGATGGTTCGCGTTCCGTTCCATCATAGTTTTCCTGGAAATCCACGGTATTTTTATTGATATCACGTAGCATTTCCAATGTAATTTTACTCATTCGAGCTTCGGTATAACGCATAGCAGCAGCGCCATCCCCATCGACAGATCCAAAGTTACCATGTCCATCAACAAGCATGTAACGGTAACTAAAGTCTTGGGCCATCCGGACCATTGATTCATAAATTGCAGAGTCACCATGAGGATGATACTTACCCATAACATCCCCAACGATTCTAGCTGACTTCTTATATGGCTTTTCAGGTGTAACTCCTAACTCATTCATCCCGTATAAAATACGACGATGGACGGGTTTTAGTCCATCCCGAACGTCAGGTAAAGCACGCGCAACAATAACACTCATGGCATAATCCAAGAATGATGTACGCATTTGACTACTTAAATTGACATCTGTAATTCGTCCTGACAATTCTTCTGACAATTCGTTTTCCCCCTTATTTTTTGGGCTGTCTAACTTTTAATAATCTTTTTAGATATCCAAGTTTTTAACAAACACAGCGTTCTCTTCAATGAATTTACGACGTGGTTCAACCTTGTCACCCATCAACATTTCAAAATCACCACTTGCAGCATCAGCATCTTCGGCTGAAACTCGTAACAAGCGTCGATTTTCTGGATTCATGGTTGTTTCCCAAAGTTGCTCAGCATCCATTTCACCAAGACCTTTATAACGTTGAATTACAGGTTTTGGTGATGGTGATAATTGTCCAAGTACTGTTTCTAATTCTTCATCAGAATCGATATATTGGATCATCTTACCTTGACGTACTTGGTAGAGCGGTGGTTGAGCAATGTAAACAAATCCTGCATCAATCATTGGACGCATGTAACGATAGAACAGCGTCAATAATAGTGTCCGAATATGAGCACCATCGACATCGGCATCGGTCATGATAATCAATTTATGATAGTTGGCTTTACTTACATCAAAGTCCTCACCAAATCCAGTTCCGAGCGCTGTAAAGAGTGAACGAATTTCTTCATTGGCCAAAACCCGATCCAAAGTGGCTTTTTCAACGTTCAAAATCTTCCCACGAATTGGCAAAATAGCTTGTGTGAGACGCGAACGTCCGGACTTAGCACTACCACCGGCAGAATCACCCTCGACAATGAATAATTCACTAATTGAAGGATCCTTAGAAGTATTATCAGCTAATTTACCAGGAAGATTATTGAGTTCTAGGCCACTCTTCTTACGCGTAACTTCACGAGCTCGTTTAGCGGCAACTCGTGCTTTTGCTGCCAAGATTCCCTTATCAACAATTTGACGTGCAACCTTAGGATTTTCCAATAAGAATTTATTGAAAGTTTCAGCAAACACTTCGTTAACAGCTGTCCGAGCATCTGAGTTACCCAATTTTGTTTTCGTTTGTCCTTCGAATTGAGGATCAGGATGCTTAACGCTGACTACTGCCGTCAAACCTTCTCGAACATCATCACCAGACAATTTATCATCATTTTCTTTTAAAATATTGTTGTTTTTAGCGTAATCGTTAATAACTCGTGTTAAAGCACGTTTGAAACCTTCTTCGTGGGTACCGCCTTCGTAAGTATGAATATTGTTAGTAAAAGTTAACAATTTACTTTGATAACCTTCGATATATTGCATAGCTACTTCAACAGTGATACCTTTTGTAACCCCTTCAACATAGATAGGTTCAGGGAAAATTACTTCTTTGCCTTCGTTTAAGTATTCAACGTAGTGGCGAATCCCACCTTCGTACAAGAAGTCGTCTTCAGTTGGCTTTTCAGGACGCATATCCTTCAAAGTAATCCGTAGACCCTTGTTCAAAAAGGCTAATTCACGAATTCGTGTTTTTAAGATATTAATGTCATATGTGGTAGTTTCTTGGAAAATATCTGGATCTGGAACGAAATGAACAATAGTTCCATGATCGTCAGGATGTTCAGTATCACCAATCGTTTTCATCGGTGTTTTTACTTTTCCTAGCGCAAAATCAATGTAGTAGATTTTACCGTCCTTCATGACGCGCGCATCTAATTCCGTTGATAACGCATTTACAACGGATGCACCCACACCATGCAATCCTCCAGAAACTTTATAACCGCCACCGCCGAATTTACCTCCGGCATGTAGGACCGTAAAGACTGTTTCTAAAGCTGGTTTTCCAGTTTTCTTTTGGATATCAACCGGAATCCCACGTCCATTATCAGTGACGGTAATGCTATTGTCTTTTTCAACGATCACATCAATTTTGTCTGCAAATCCTGCAAGAGCTTCATCAATACCATTATCAATAATTTCCCAAACCAAATGGTGTAGTCCTTGAGAACTAGTCGACCCAATATACATCCCTGGGCGTTTACGAACTGCTTCGAGCCCCTCTAAAACCTGAATTTGACTCGCATCATATTCTCTGGCTAATTCTGCTTTCGTTTCTTTTTCGTCTGCCAAAAGCTTATTCCTCCTTGCTCTGCATTAAAACTCCGTGATCAATATTAAAGACATGGGGTTCATTAATTAATTGTTGCGCAACACCACTAAGGCTGGTGGTCGTGATGAAAGTTTGTACTTTGTTTTGAATGGCAGTTAACAGGTGTGTTTGACGACTATCGTCAAGTTCAGATAACACATCATCAAGTAAAAGAACCGGATATTCTCCGGTTTCTTCTTTCATCAAATCAATTTCTGCTAATTTAACACTCAGGGCCGTGGTTCGTTGTTGCCCCTGTGAACCAAACGTCGATACGTTTTTGTCATTAACCATAAATCGTACATCGTCAAGATGTGGCCCCACTAAAGTTTTACCTTGTTGAAGCTCCTTTTCACGTTGCTTTTGGAAAAGGGCTTGTAGTGCTGCATAGATTTTTTCAGTAGTATCGGCTTGATTACTACTGATCGGCGAAACATATTGAAAAGATAATTTTTCTTTTCCCTGCGAGATTTCCTTATGCACCTCTTGGGACCATTTTTCCAACTTCTTCAAGAATTGAATGCGTTGGAAAATGATTTCAGCTCCATGGGCTGCTAGCTGATCACTTAAAACATCTAAATAAACTTGGTCACCCTTAGGATTGAACTGTAGCTGTTTAATGTACTGGTTTCGCTGTTTCAGAACGGATCGATATTGCGCCGAGTTATATAGATATTTCGAACTCATCTGTCCAAATTCCATATCAATGAACTTACGGCGAACTGCTGGAGATCCTTTTACAATTGATAAATCCTCAGGCGCAAACAAAATCACATTAAGCTGGCCGACATATTGCGATAAACGGCTTTGCTCAAGGTGATTTACTTTGGCATTTTTCCCTTTGGAAGATAAATTGATTTCAAGCGGTGTAACGGTGTGTTCTTTTTGGACACTCCCTGATACTCGCGCTGCTTTGGTTTTCCAACTAATCAAATCTCGATCACTATTGGTTCGGTGACTTCTAGTCAAAGCTAAGAAATAAATAGATTCTAATAGATTAGTCTTGCCTTGTGCATTTTCACCCAATAGAACATTGATACCCGAACCGAACTCGACAACAAGATCAGCATAATTACGAAAATTATGTAACTCCAGTGTCTTCAGATACATTAGTTACCAGATTTCATTGTAATCTTGAAAGAACCTTCATCTGGAACTTCAACTACATCATCTTCGTAAAGTTTTTTTCCACGGCGATCATCGTGTTCTCCGTTAACCAGGACGGTATTTTCACGTAAAAACCACTTAGCTTGTCCACCAGTGCCAATAATACCCTCTTCTTTCAAGAGTTGTCCTAAAGTAATAAACTCTGTGTTTATTTCAACATCTTTTTGCATACTATCACCCCACGTATCTCATAATATTATACCTTTATTTTAACTAAAAAACAATTTTATCTGTCTTAAAACGGCTTCTCAGCGAATTTAACCCTTCTGAATGTTTTTTGCCTTAAACGGGTTATTTTTTCTCAAATTTACGTATACGCGTTTTTAACCAGATTTATCCAAAAAAAGAGTTTGAGAAATTAATTTTCTCAAACTCCATAGCGTTACTTTATTAAAATGTTCGAACAGGTGTGATTAATTGAATAAAGTTTTCTTGATCTTCAGTTGGTACCAAAGTAAATGGACGTAATGCTGAAGTAAAGGCCATCTTAATTGATGTATGTCCAAATGAACGTAGCGCATCTTTCAAATAGTCTGGGTTAAAGGAAATTTCAAGGTCTTCACCCACAATATCTTTAGTAACCACTTCTTCTTCTACATTACCGACTTCAGGAGAATCACCAGAGATGATTGCTTGCTTGTTAGCCGCGTTAATCGTTAATTTAACCACGTTATTGCGTCCAGCATGTGAAAGCAATGAAGCCCGTTCAATCGAAGCTAACAATTCTGGAGCTTCAAATTCCATTTCAGTTGAACTTTCCTTTGGAATTAAACGGGATGTATCTGGATACAAGCCCTCCAATAGACGTGAATAGAATAAAGTTTCATCAAATGTAAATAATGCTTGGTTTTCTGAAATTTGAAGTGTAATTGTATCAATTTCATCATCTAACATTCTGGAAAGTTCTAAAAGACTCTTCCCAGGGATGATAATATCTTCAGGCATTTTAATTGGTTCTGGGAGATTAATTACCCGTTGGCTCAAACGATGACTATCTGTTGCTACGGCTGATAATTTATTTCCTTCAATCGTAAAATGAATCCCAGTTAAGATTGGACGACTTTCTTGATTAGAAACTGCGATAACTGTTTCATTAATCATTTCGCTAAATACATCAGCTTTTAAAGTAATGGTTGTTTGACTATCAACTTCTGGTAAATGAGGGAAGTTATTAGCATCTAAACCATTAATCTTAAATTCAGAAGCACCTGACGTAATGGTCGTTTGAAAACCGTCTTTTACCTCAAGTAACATAGTGTTGTCTGGTAATTTTTTAACAATATCTCCGAAGAAACGGGCTGTTAAAACTACCGCTCCGGTACTTTCGATATTAAGATGAGCTTCTTCATCGTTAGTTGAAATGGTGGTTTCGATAGAAATGTCAGTATTGCTTCCAGTTAGAATTAAACGATCTTCTTCTGCTTCAATTTTTAATCCAGTCAAAATTGGAATCGTGGTTTTAGAAGAAATGGCTCTTTGAACCGCATTTAATTTTTTGATAAATGTATTTCGAGCGATGGTAAATTTCATTTTACAAAACTCCTTTATGTTGCTCTCTGTTTTATATATTAATTAATAATAAAAAGATAGTAGTAGTAATAAGGGCTGTTGGAACTGTTAATAACTCAAATTAGCCGTCATAATTTAACTTTTAGCCTGTGGACTACCTGTGGATAACTTTCGAAGTTATTAACACTTATCCACAATTTAAGGTTTTAGCTCACTTTTTAAATCTCCAACTTGGCGAGCAAGTTCCTCATCTTTTTCTAGTTCAGCTTTGATCTTATCAAAGGAATGAATAACGGTAGTATGATCTTTACCACCAAATTCTGTTCCAATTTTAGGCAATGAACTTTCAGTTAATTCACGGGATAGATACATCGCAATCTGGCGTGGAATAACGATGGATTTCATCCGTTTCTTTCCTTTAAGGTCAGCTACTGTAACATGGAAATATTTTGCGACCTTGTCTTGAATCATTGGAATCGTAATATGGCTAAGGTTGCTACCGAAATTCAAACTGCGAAGAGCGTCTGAAGCTAAATCGGTGGTAATCGCTGCGTTTTGCAATTTAGCGTAAGCCTGGATTCGAGCCATCGCCCCCTCTAACTCACGAATATTTGAATCAATACGATTAGCGATGTATTCCAAGGTTTCGTCAGGAATTTCAACGTTATCTGCTTGAGCCTTCTCCCGCAAGATTGCAATTCGAGTTTCTAAATTAGGGGGCGTGATATCAATTGAAAGTCCCCACTTAAATCTTGATACCAAACGTTCTTGCAACTTCGGAATTTCATTTGGTAAGCGATCGGATGTCAACACGATTTGTTTTTGGGCATTATACAAGGCCTCAAATGTATGGAAAAATTCCTCTTGAGTTGCTTCTTTATCCGCAAAAAACTGCACATCATCTACTAATAAAAGATCAACGTTACGATACTTCTCATGAAACTCTTCCGTCTTATTCTTTTGAATCGAATTAATGAAGTCGTTAGTGAAGGCTTCACTTGTTACATATTTAACGCGAGTTTTGGGATCATTTTCTAATAACTGATGCCCAATCGCATGCATTAAATGGGTTTTTCCAAGTCCCACTCCTCCATAGAAAAAGAGCGGATTATATAGAACGCCAGGTTCATCTGATACAGCCATCGCAGCTGCATGCGCCATTTGGTTACCACTACCAATAACAAAAGTATCAAAAGTATATCTACTATTAAGTTGGGTATCTTCAGTAGAAGCTTTGGTTTCTTTTTTAGAGGTAGCGGACCTTTCCGCCAGCTGTGTCTTGAATTCATCTTCCGTTACGAATTCAGGCGTAATGTCTTGATCAGTGAACTGGTAGGCATATTCGACAAACTTCTCGATCAAATGCTTTGTCCAGTAATCTCGATGTAGACTCGAAAGAACCTTAATCTTCATTATGTGGTTTTCTAATGAAATGGGTTCTGCCGTTTCTACCCAAGCACCGAAACTGGCCTTTGACATGGAGTCGTCTTTTTCGAAACTATTTTTAATGTTGTTCCAAAGGTCAATATAGTTAGGCACTTTTTCAATTCCTCCAAAATTTTTAGCTCACTAAGTTTAACATAAAAAAATAAAGTTATCCACATGGATGTGGATAACTAAATGGGGTTAAATAACAGTCTGTGATCTGAGTTATCCACAGGGTGTTATCAAGCAATTCTCTTTTCGTAGAAATTTAAGTTATAAACAGAAACCTGTGGATAACTATTATTGTTATATCAACGTTTATTTAACATATCCACAGATTTCCACAAGGTTGTGGATAACTATATAAACACCCTGTGAGCGAAAAAAATCGCTGCGAAAAAGCCTGTTGATAAGTCGAAATCACTTAAAAAGTTATCCACAAAGTATAGACAAGCTAACGCTCTGTTTGTGGATAAAATTTTGGATTTTATTTTAAATTATTTCCTAATAGGTGGTTTGATTTATTCTGTAGGTATGATATTATGTTAAGGTAATTGTTTAAACGACATAAACTGATTTATCGAAAATTAAAAAATAGATATAAAAATTCAGTATGTGTATTTTCGTTCAGGAGGTGGACCATAATGAAACGAACATATCAACCTAAGAAACGCCATCGTCAACGCGTTCACGGTTTCCGCAAGCGCATGAGCACAAGCAACGGCCGTAAAGTTTTAGCACGTAGACGTCAAAAAGGTAGAAAAGTATTATCTGCATAATAAGGCCACTGATCCCAGTGGTCTTTTATTTTTTAAATTTTTAGAGACAATAGAAGCTTTTTTACATATAATGTTTGTTAGTGATATATATATATAGGTTGTGGAGAGAAATAATGCGAAAGTCGTATCGAATCAAAAAAGAACTTGAGTTTCAAAAGGTCTTTGAAACTCGTAATTCATTTGCAAATAAAAAATTTGTCGTTTACGTGATGGACAAACCAGAACAACCTCACTTTAGGGTTGGAATTTCCGTTGGGAAAAAAATCGGTAATGCGGTAATGCGTAATTATACAAAACGTCGAATTCGTCAAAGCATTTTGGAATTCAAGCCTCTTTTACGTCAAGACGTCGATTTTTTAGTTATAGCACGTCCACAAGCTTCTGGACTACCAATGAATGAAGTTAAACAACAATTGGAACATGTTTTTAAGCTAGCAGGGTTGTTTGCTTCAAAACAAAGTGAGGAAGAATAGTGAAACATTTAAAACGAAATATGGCGTTGCTCAGTGTGGCAGCCCTATCCTTCATATTAACTGCGTGTAGCACAGCGCCCATCACCAGTCACAGTACTGGGATTTGGGACGGAGTGATTGTTTACAATTTCTCGAGATTCATCATCTACTTATCCAAGTTGTTTGGTGGCAATTATGGTTGGGGTATTATTGTTTTCACCATAATAATTCGAATTATCATCTTACCATTGATGATTTATCAAACTAGAACAACGATGAAAACAGCTGAACTTCAACCCAAGTTAAAACAGTTACAGCAAAAATATTCATCACGAGATGCTGAAAGTCAGCAAAAACTTCGTGAAGAACAGCAAAAGCTTTATGCTGAAGCTGGGGTAAATCCGATGGCTGGATGTTTGCCATTGATCATCCAATTACCAGTTATGTATGCTTTGTATGCGGCGGTTAGCCGGACCCAAGTGTTAAAAGAGGGTACTTTCTTATGGCTACAATTGAGTGATAAAGATCCTTACTTTATTTTGCCCATCTTAGCCGCCTTGTTCACATTTATGAGTACTTGGTTGTCGATGAAGTCACAACCCGCTGGATCACAAAATGGAATGACATCGGCCATGACGTTTGGTATGCCACTAGTAATTTTGATTACTGCTTTAAACTTCCCAGCAGCGATCACATTGTACTGGGTAGTAACTAACCTATTCCAAGTTGGTCAAACACTTATAATTCAGAATCCGTTCAAGATCCAAAAAGAACGTGAAGAAAAAATTCAAACTGAAAAGGCAAAGCGTAAAGCAATTGAAAAAGCTAAACGCCGAGCAATGAAGAGTAAACGAAAATAATTTATGAAAGCAATCGCAACTGTTTCGCAGGGGGGATTGCTTTTTTAATGGACTAAATGCAGGTTGATTTAAGTAACGTGATGATGGAGTGATATGATGCCCATAGAGCTGGATTAGATTAATGAGAATAAAAAATTGACAAATCCGTCTTTAAATTTTATGATGTAGTTCGTATAAAGTGAATATGATGAAGTAGTGAAAGTGCTTTGTCCACCCTATATCCAAGTGGCTAACTGGATTATGGGTGGAACTGCGCTTTTTTTATTGGAAAAAGAAAGGATAACATTATGCAAACTGTTTCAACTGAATTTGACACAATTGCAGCAATTTCAACTCCACCTGGGGAAGGCGGAATTTCAATTATTCGAATTAGCGGAGTGGATGCACTTAAAACTGCCAGCCAGATTTATCGTGGCAAAGATTTGAATAAGGTGAATAGCCATACCATTAATTATGGTCATATTATTGATCCAGAAAATGGAAATGAAGTAGATGAAGTAATGGTGTCTGTAATGCGTGCGCCACATACGTACACCAAGGAAGATATCGTCGAAATTAATTGTCATGGTGGGATTGTCGCAACTAACCGAATTTTACAGATTATTTTAGGGTTAGATGCGAGATTGGCTAAACCGGGTGAATTTACTGAACGAGCTTTTTTGAATGGACGAATCGATTTGTCTCAAGCAGAAGCCGTAATGGATTTAATTCGTGCTAAAACTGATCAATCGATGAAAGTGGCGCTTGATCAGTTAGATGGAAATTTATCCCATTTAATTACTAATTTACGTCAAAATATCTTAGATGTTTTAGCACAAGTTGAAGTTAACATTGATTATCCAGAATATGACGATGTCGAAACAATGACAGCTCGGTTACTTAAAGAAAAAGCAATTGAAGTTAAAGCGAAGATTCAACAATTACTTTCAACTGCTAAACAAGGTAAAGTGCTCCGTGATGGGCTGGCTACCGCCATTATTGGGCATCCCAATGTCGGTAAATCTAGTATTCTAAATCATCTTTTACATGAAGATAAGGCCATCGTCACGGATGTTGCTGGTACAACTCGTGATGTAATTGAAGAATATGTTAACGTTCAAGGAGTCCCACTTAAGTTGGTTGACACAGCTGGTATTCATGAAACAGAAGATAAAGTTGAAAAAATTGGAGTGGATCGAAGCCGCAAAGCTCTTTTACAAGCCGATTTAGTTATCTTGGTTTTAGATAGTAGTGTTCCACTGCGCGATGAGGATCGGGAGCTGCTGAGAGAAACCAATCATATGCAGCGGATCGTCGTGCTTAATAAATCAGATTTAGAAGTAAAAATTAACTTAAATGAACTTCAAGAATATGTAGATGATAAAGAAATTATCAAATCATCAGCCGTTTCACCTTTAGGAACCAAAGACCTCGAGGACCGTATTGCAGCAATGTTTTTTGCTGGAAGTATTGAAAATACCTCTAATAATATTATGGTAACTAACGCTCGTCATATTGGATTGTTGAAGCAAGCTGAAACAGCTTTAGATGCCGTTCTTGAAGGGATTGAAACAGGAATGCCAGTTGATTTAGTTCAAATCGATATGACACGTGCTTGGGATTTATTGGGTGAAATTACTGGTGATAGTTACCAGGACGAATTATTAGATCAGTTATTTAGTCAATTTTGTTTAGGAAAATAAATTTGGAGTTGAAAAATATGTCTGAAGTAAAACAATATGAAGGTCGCGAGTATGACGTAATTGTAGTAGGAGCTGGACATGCTGGCTCGGAAGCGGCGCTCGCTGCCGCTCGAATGGGTAATAAAACCCTCTTAATGACCATTAATCTCGACATGGTGGCATTTATGCCATGTAATCCTTCCATTGGTGGTCCAGCCAAAGGAATTGTTGTCCGAGAAATTGATGCATTAGGCGGCGAAATGGGTCGTAATATTGATAAAACTTATGTTCAAATGCGGATGTTAAATACCGGAAAAGGCCCAGCGGTGCGCGCGCTGCGCGCGCAGGCTGATAAGCATGCTTATCATGCTGAGATGAAAAAGACCATCGAAGCTGAACCTAATTTGACTTTGCGTCAAGGAATTGTAGATGACTTAATTGTTGAAGATGGGGTCTGCAAGGGAGTTATTACTAACACCGGCGCCCGTTATCAAGCTAAAAGTGTTGTTCTAACATTAGGGACAGCTGCTCGCGGTAAAATTATCATTGGTGAACTTCAATATTCATCCGGTCCTAACAATTCTCAAGCTGCGCTAGAGTTAACCAAAAACTTGACCGAAAAATATCACTTTGACTTAGAGCGCTTCAAGACGGGGACACCTCCTCGAGTTGATGGCGGAACTATCAACTACGATGAAACCGAAGAACAACCCGGTGATGAAGTTCCTAATCATTTTAGTTTCCAAACACCAGATAGTAAGTACATTGAACTTAAAAACCAATTATCTTGCTGGTTGACTTACACAAATGAAAAAACTCATGAAATCATTCGCGAGAATTTAGATCGAGCTCCCATGTTTTCAGGAATGATTGAAGGTGTCGGACCTCGTTACTGCCCTTCAATCGAAGATAAGATTGTTCGTTTTGCGGACAAGAGTCGTCATCAGTTGTTCCTTGAACCAGAAGGCCGTAAAACTGACGAATGGTATGTCCAAGGACTTTCAACTTCAATGCCTGAAGAAGTGCAGCAACAAATTTTGCATTCCATTAAGGGGCTAGAAGAAGCTGAAATGATGCGTCCCGGATATGCGATCGAATACGATGTGGTAGCACCTTATCAATTGAAGAACACTTTGGAAACTAAACTAGTAAAGAATTTATATACTGCTGGTCAAACTAACGGAACATCAGGATATGAAGAAGCTGCTGGTCAAGGCCTAATTGCAGGGATTAATGCTGGCCGTCGGGCCCTAGGTAAGGAGCCTTTAACGTTGAAACGTAGTGATGCTTACATCGGTGTAATGATCGATGATTTGGTAACTAAGGGTACTAAAGAGCCTTATCGTTTGTTGACCAGTCGTGCAGAATATCGTTTAATTTTACGTCATGATAATGCTGATTTACGCTTAACAGAAGTGGGACATAACTTAGGTTTGGTTAGTGACGAAGAATATAATGCATTCCTTGAAAAGAAACAAGATATTAAGGATGAACTACAACGTCTGTCAGAAATTCGAATTAAACCTAGTCAAGTTCAAGAATTCCTAGAGTCAAAGGGTTCTAATGGCTTAAAAGATGGGGTTTTAGCATCAGAATTTCTACGGCGTCCGGAAGTTAACTATAGTGACTTATTGAAGTTCATTGATGCTCCAGAAAAAGATTTAGATCGTCGAGTAATTGAACAGGTCGAAATCGAAACTAAATATGCTGGATATATTAAAAAGGCTCAAGATCGGGTGGATCGTTTGAAGCGGATGGAAGAAAAGGCTATCCCAGATCGGATTGATTATGAAGCTATTAATGGATTGGCCACTGAAGGTCGCCAAAAACTCGAAAAAATCCGTCCAACTACCATTGCACAGGCTTCACGGATTAGCGGGGTAACGCCAGCTGACATTGCAATTTTGAGTGTTTATATCCAACAAGGAAAAATCGCAAAAATCGCAGAATAACAAAAATTAGCCCCTTGAAAAATTCAAGGAGCTTTTTTTGTTTCACAAAAAAGAATGTTTCACGTGAAACTGAAAAAAATTAATGTTAGTTCTGCTAAAATAGGCAGTAAAAAAGGAGAATGGCATGAAGATAATTATTGCACCAGCTAAGAAGATGCAAGTAGATACAGATTCCTTTGAGGCGACGACGATGCCAGTATATTTGAAGCAAACCCAGAAGATTCTGACGATGATGAAACAACTTACGTACTCAGATCTTAAAACGTTATGGAAGTGTAGCGATAAACTTGCTCAATTGAATTATGAGCGTCTGCAAGGTTTAGATTTAAAATATCAGCTAACGCCAGCAATTATGGCTTACGTCGGAATTCAATATCAATATATGGCTCCAGACTTAATGACGGAAAAGCAGTTGTCTTATATACAGGAACATTTAAGAATTCTATCTGGGTTTTACGGAGTGCTACGTCCATTTGATGGGATTGTCCCATATCGACTAGAAATGCAAGCGAGGTTAAAAATAGACAACTATAATAACTTATACCAATTTTGGGGAGCTAAGCTTTATCAAAATTTATATAAAGATAATCGAGCCGTCGTTAATTTAGTGTCTAAAGAATATGAAAAAGCCGTGCGTCCGTTTCTTCAAGAAGGCGATAAAATGACTACTTGTATTTTTGGAGAAATTATCGATGGAAAGATAAAGCAAAAAGCAACTCCAGCCAAAGAAGCTCGAGGAGAAATGGTTAATTTTATGGCGCTTAACCAAGTTAAAAATACCAAGGAACTGAAGAGCTTTGATCGTTTAAACTATGCTTACCGAGCCGATTTATCAAGTGCTGATAAAATGGTGTTTATCAAAAATGAACTTCACAAATAATGGTTTAAACAAATTTTGAACTTAAATTGAAGGTAGGTAAATACCCATAGATTGGCAAATATAACAGTTATATTGCAAAAGTATATAAAAATATCAAGTTTTCATTTCAAAAGTAAAATTTCTAAGACAAGTAACTAAGTTTGGGCTACAATAAGATTCATTAAGAGACTAAAGTGTTTGGAGGAAGATCGATGCGTTTTTTGAGAGATTGGATTTTACCAATCGTAATTGGATTATTAGTTGCACTGCTAGTTAAAACATTCCTGTTTCAATTTGTTAAGGTAGATGGCTCTTCAATGCAACCTAACCTACAAGATAGTGAACGAGTATTAGTTTGGAAACCAATGGAAGTTAAGCGGATGAGTGTAATTGTTTTTGATGCTCATGGAGAAGATCCGGCAGCTACTGAACCCGTAGATTATGTTAAGCGGGTCATCGGTGTTCCTGGGGACACAATTAGTTATAAAGATGGAAAGTTGTATGTTAATGATAAGTTAGTTCCTCAAAAATTTATTGATGAAGAACAACGCACAACGGGGACTGGAAACTGGACCTTAGCTTCAATTGCCAACAAATATGGCTGGGCTAAGAGTCCTAAAAAGGTACCCAAGGATTCGTACTTTGTGTTAGGAGATCATCGAAGTGTTTCTAACGATAGTCGATACTGGGGATTTGTTAAGAAGTCTAAAGTAATGGGTGTTGTGAAGGTTCCATTTTGGAGTAAAAATGATCAAGCTAAGAAAAATATCAATAAGTTAGCAACCGATTAAGCTAAGAAAGCTGTGAGATAGTCGCAGCTTTTTTTGTTTGTTTTTATGAAGGTAAGCGCTAAAATTAAATTAACGTACCAGCTAGTAAAAGAGATTGGTAACTTGGAACTTAATCGTGGAGGAATGAAAAATGAAGCGTGATCCGAATTGTGTTTTTTGCCAGAAAACAAAGGAAGATTATATTGTTGAAAATAAATTAGCAGCGTCATTTTTAGATTTTTATCCAGTTAGTAAGGGACATACTTTAATCGTACCTAAACGGCATGTCCGTCAATTGTGGGAATTAAATGAAGAGGAAAGACACGCAATTTTTACATTGGTCGAAAAAAATAAGGCGATCTTAGACCAAGAATACCAACCGGATGGATATAATGTGGTAGTAAATTCAGGTGCGGCAGCGGGCCAGAGTGTTTTTCACTGTCATATCCATCTCATACCACGCTACTGGAATGAAGATCCAAAGCGTAAACCAGTTCCGGGCCAATTCTTAGTACCTCCGGAGCGTCCTCAATTCAAGGGGATGGATTAGAAAATAAATTAAAAAGCATTCGGTACTTTATAAAGTATCGAATGCTTTATTATTTTAAGAAATAAAAAAACGTCTCACCAGGGGGGAGAGACGCATATACAGGTAATAAGTAACTGGTCGTTAGACCTTTCATTCACCTTATGGGGGGAGTAAATGAAAAAGTTATCTATAGTGTCACTATAAAAAGAAATTGTGAAGAAAGTGTGAATTTTTGATTGCTGAGAAATTACAGTTTATCGGGTTTAATGTAATATTTCAAAACGGGTAAAATTTAGTCCTAAAAAAAGGCTAAAATAAAAAAGTTCTTTCATTTTTAAATCTACATAGTATCATGAATCCATACGAGTATAATGGGGGATTTAGATGTTTCAAATTATAAAAGATATTATATATATTATTCTTATTCTAAATATTATTGGTGCCGTTTATACAGTTTTTAGACAACGTCGAGATATAGCTGCTACTTGGGCCTGGTTATTGGTCTTATTTTTCTTGCCTGGTGTAGGCTTTGTGATATACGCCTTTGTGGGACGAAAGCTACCAGAAAACAAATTATTTCCGCTGAAAAGTAAGACTCGCCTTCAATTGGATCAAGTTATGGAGCATCAGCGTCGAGAGCTAAAAAAGAATGAGTTTACTGCTGCCGATCAAGTTGTTAAAGATTCAGAACGAATGGTCCAATTCTTTACTAAAACGGATTATTCTTTTTTAAATCGAAGAAATGAAGTTCAAATCATCACAGATGGAAATGAACTTTTTGATGATATTTTTGCTGAAATTAAAAAAGCGAAAAAGCATATTCACGTTGAATTTTATACAATTTATGATGATCAAATTGGCAATCAGTTACGCGAGCTATTGGAAGAAAAAGCACGTGAAGGTGTTGAAGTTAAGGTGCTATGGGATTCATGGGGATCGCTAGGTACCAAAAGAAGTTTCTTCAAGAAATTGAATGAACTAGGCGGAGAAGCATATCCATTTTTAGGTACACGTTCAGCTTTAACTGACTTTCGATTGAACTTCAGGGATCACCGTAAAATTGTCGTGATTGATGGTAAGATTGGTTATGTTGGTGGTTTTAATGTGGGAGATCAATATTTAGGCCGTAAGAAAAAATTTGGTTATTGGCGAGATACCCATTTGAAAATCATCGGTTCTGGAGTTTACGGACTTCAATCAAGATTTATCCTGGATTGGAATGCTACAGACCGTAAAAAACAAATTGTCGAAGAGTTTAAAGCTGGATCAGTTTATTTCCCAGTCGCTGAAGTTAAAGGCAATACCAGTCTTCAAATCGTTAGTAATGGGCCAGATTCAGATATTGAAAAAATTAAAATGGGTTATTTGAAAATGATTCATAAAGCCAGGGAATCGGTTTGGATTCAATCACCATATTTAATTCCAGATGATAGTGTCTTGGACGCATTGCGCTTAGCAGCAACATCGGGAGTAGATGTCCGAGTAATGATTCCATGTATGCCTGATCACGCGTTTGTCTATCGTGCAACCCAATATTATGCTTGGCAATGTGCTAAGTGGGGAATTAAAGTTTATTACTACAACAATGGTTTCATCCATGCTAAAACGATGGTAGTGGATGGAAAAATATCTACAGTGGGTTCTGCGAATATGGATTTCCGTAGTTTCAAACTTAATTTTGAAGTTAACGCCTTTATGTATGATGAAAATATTGCAAAACAATTGCAGGAAATTTATGAAGAAGATATCAAACATTCTAGTCTCCAAACCGTAGCCATGTTTAATAAACAATCCACGTGGCTGAAGTTCAAACAAACCTTTTCACGTTTGCTTTCACCAATTTTGTAAGTAAAAAGAGTTGACGTTATTTTTAACCCGTGATAATCTTGTAAAAAATCAATTAAAGCATTTTAACTTTCACATTAAGTAGTGCATAATCTGGGTGTCAGAAAGTCGGTGGTTGCTGCGAACCGATCAGGGTTATGTTGTCGAAATACCGTGGAATAGTTTAATTTAACGGAAAATAACTAGAACCGTTATCAATCTAGTGAGTGAAGAGGTCTTTTTGGGTTCTCTTAAGCTGGGTGGTACCACGGTCTCCATATCGTCCCTGTTGCATTTATGATGCAGCAGGGACATTTTTTTGGTCAAAATAAGGGGGACTTGGAATGAAAAAGGTTAGTATTTTAGAAACTAGCACGGTATTGGTTTTAATGTTAGTGATAATGGGGCTAGGAGTAATTAAATTTAAATTATCTCCTCAAACGCCAGTATTGTTAGTTTTAGGTTTAATAACGATGTGGGCTAAGCTACGAGGTTTTGAATGGGAAGATATCAATCAAGGAATTAAAAATGGAATTGAAACGGGGATTATCCCCATCTTTATTTTTATTTTAGTTGGGGCACTAATTAGTGTCTGGATTGCAGCCGGTATTATTCCGACGTTAATGGTAATTGGTTTTAAGTTGATAAATGTAGCGTGGTTTGTTCCTTCGGTATTTATCGTCTGTTCACTAGTCGGTACCGCTGTGGGTTCAGCATTTACGGTAATGTCAACGGTGGGAATAGCATTTTTTGGTATGGGAGTCACCATGGGAGTCAATCCGGCCCTCGTGGCTGGAGCAATTATTTCTGGGGCAATTTTTGGTGATAAGTGTTCGCCCCTTTCTGAATCAACTAATTTGTCGGCCGCAGTAGTAGACGCAGACCTATTTGATCATATTAAAAATCTAATGTGGTCAACAGTTCCAGCATTTGTGGGAGCTTTGATTTTATTTACGATAATGGGGATGGGCGAAGCTAAAAGTGCAGACATGAGTAAGATTAACCAAACCGTGGCTATTTTAGAACAGCACTTCAACGTCAACTTCTGGGTTATTATTCCAATTGCTTTAATGTTTATCTGCGCTTGGATGAGAGTACCTGCCGTTCCAACTCTATTTATTAATATCGGGGTTTCTGTAATATTTGTTTTTATCGGCAATCCTCAGATTACAGTAACAAAAATTGCCTCAATTATTGAAAATGGATTTATTTCAAAGACTGGTAATATAGACGTTGATCAGCTATTAACTCGAGGTGGGATTGCTAGCATGATGGGAACCGTAGCTTTGATTGTTGTCACCTTATCTTTGGGTGGTATTTTAGTACACTTAGGCTTAATTGAACAAATCATGGCACCAATCGCGCAACGTTTAAATAGCGATGGGAAACTAATCTTAGCGGTAATTGCTAGTGCAATTGGGGTGAATTTATTCATCGGTGAACAATTCCTATCTGTCATCTTACCTGGGAAAGCATTTAAACCAACTTTTGAACGCTCAGGGCTAGCAAACGTCACACTAAGTCGTGCGCTTGAAGATGGTGGAACAGTAATTAATTACATTGTGCCATGGGGGGTAGCAGGTACTTTCGCGGCCAATACTTTTCATGTAGCAACTTTAAGTTACCTACCATTCGTATTCTTTAGCTTGTTGTCTCCAGTATTCTCAATTTTAAGTGGTTTTACAGGA
This sequence comes from Pediococcus pentosaceus, assembly GCF_001437285.1. Classification (GTDB taxonomy): domain Bacteria; phylum Bacillota; class Bacilli; order Lactobacillales; family Lactobacillaceae; genus Pediococcus; species Pediococcus pentosaceus. The sequence continues at coordinate 46,597 of NZ_JQBF01000001.1, forward strand.
ATCGGAATCAAACATCGAAATTAAAAAAACAGGTTACAAGAGGAGAATATTACTCCGATTGTAACCTGTTTTGAGGTTCAGTAAACCAAGCGACTAAATGGTCACTAATTGCTTTTGATCCTTCTACGTTAGGATGAACTTCATCATTTGTTTCAATTACCCAATCTAAAGTTGGAATAAGTTCGATTTTTAAGGCTTTAGCGACGTTCTTGATGACGTGAGCATGTGCCTGATTAAAAGGTATAATTATAATAATTCTGGCATGAGGGAATTGCTTTTTAACTTCATTTATAAACCAAACAAAGTACATTTCAAAAACGTCATCCTCATAGCGAGCATCATTAGTCCCAAGATTAATTAAAACCAAATCAGGATTAATCCGAGGAGCTTTAACGCTAAAATTGACATATTTTACAAACTTACCAGCTGGGGGAACTCCTCCCGTTCCGTAACGGATTATACCGGCAGCACTATAGGCAATACGATAATCTTCCCAATCTAAAGCGCGGGATAATTGAGCAGCATAGTTAAGGTCGGCTCCATAACCGATAGAAGGTGCTTTACTACGAACCCAACAGCCAGCGGTGATAGAATCACCAATAAAAGCAACGAGTGGTCCAGCTGGTTTAATAGCCGCTAGGGTGCCTGAAGCAATCGTGATATCTTTAATGGTAAGTCCGTCATTACCTAACCAAATCTCATCTTGGTCAGTATTGCCTGTAAAATAAATCCGAACAATATGAGACTGATTTGAACTTAATTTAAAGTCATTTTTAGACTGGGTGAGTGGGGTTAAATGTAATTCATCATCGATATAAATGCTTAGAGTTTGAGGAGCAGAAAGAGGCTTAATTACCGCTTCTAAAGTGAAATAATCAGCATTTTGAACTTCAAACAAAATTTGAGCGCCTAGATTAGTGGTATACATTGCTGGCTTGCTTTCAACGGTCTGAGTTGTCCAACGCCCCATAAAATAGACGTTAGGAATGCACCCATTAGCCGAGGTAGGGATGATTTGATTCATAGTAAGCCTCCGATTTAAGTTAACCAGGATTATACATACATTCTATTTCATGATCATTAATTAATCCAATGGCTTGCATAAATGAGTACGCTGTTACGGGACCCACAAACTTAAATCCACGTTTTTTTAAGTCAGCCGAAATTATTTCAGAGAGTGGGGTTTTGGCGTGAATTTCCTCAGGAATTCGAATATGGTCGTTAATCTGACGGTTATTTACAAATTTCCAAATATATTCATCAAAACTACCGAATTCAAGCTGAACTTCAATAAAGGCTTTAGCATTAGAAATAGTAGCCGCTAATTTACCTCGATGATGTAAAATTTCGGGAGTTTCCATTAATCGATCAATATCGGCTTCAGTCATGGCTGCTACTACGTGAACTTCAAAGTTATGAAAGCCTTTTTTAAAGGCCGCACGCTTATTAATAATTGTATTCCAGCTTAAACCAGCCTGATAACCCTCTAAACAGAGCATCTCAAACATGTAACGATCGTCATGGGAGATTTGCCCCCATTCTTTAGCATGGTATTCTTGCATGAGTTCAGAAGCATTTTGAGCCCACGTACAGATAAAATTATTGTTCATTTTGCATTCTCCAATTCTAAATAAAAATGCTTTTAACTCCCTTTGAAAGGGTAATTAAAAACATTAGTTTAATTAATTCAATTTTAGCACATCTTACATATCCCGATCGTAGCCATTAAATAACAAATTAAGAACGACAGCAGTGATACTAGCAATCACGATGCCGTTGGTAAGTAGCATTTTAATAGTAGCGGGAAGGGCTTGGTAAAGTTGAGGATAAATGGTTGAGCCAAGTCCCATACCAACTGATAGCGAAACGATTAGAATGTTTTTAGTCTGGTTGAAGTTGACTTGTTGTAAGATACGGACCCCTTGAACCCCGACAATTCCGAACATTACCAACATAGCTCCCCCGAGGACGCTGGTCGGCACAATGGTGGCAGTGGCACCAGCCTTAGGAAGTAACCCTAAAACAATAAGGAAACCAGCTGCATAATATAAAGGTTTACGGCTTTTAACGCCTGAAAGCTGGAGAACACCTACATTTTCCGAAAAAGTTGAGTAGGGAAATGTATTAAAGATCCCTCCAAGGATGGCTGCAATTCCTTCTGAACGGTATCCACGTTTTAAATCGTCTTGAGTAATTTCTTTACCTACCAGATCACCTAATGCGAAAAAGACCCCTGTCGATTCAATCATTGTAGTTAAAGTAACCATAATCATGGTTAGAATAGCGGAAAGATTAAAGGTAGGAACTCCAAAATAGAAAGGTTGAGGAATTCGAAACCAACTAGCTTCAGCAATGGGCGATAACGAAACCATGCCCATAAAACTAGCAAGGATGGTGCCGATTAAAATACCAATTAAGATGGCGATAGAACGGAAAAAACCGCGAGCCCACACATTAATACCTACAATAATTAAAACGGTGATTAAGCCTACTAATAGATTACGGGGATCTCCAAAACTTTTAGCAGCAACATCTCCACCGCCAATATCTTGAAAGGCCACAGGAATTAAAGTAAAGCCAATTACGGTAATAATTGAGCCGGTTACGATTGGTGGGAAAAGTCCTTTAATTTTAGAGAAAAGTCCACCGACTAGAAATACAAAGACACCAGAAGCGATAATTGCTCCGTACATGGCGGTGACCCCTAGAGTCCCTCCAATTTGCTGGAGGGGTTGGACGGCTTGCACGGCGCAACCTAAAACGACTGGGAGACCAATCCCAGTTAGAGGAGTGCGTTTAATTTGTAAGAGCGTAGCGATACCACACATGAAAATATCAACAGAGACTAAATAAGTCATTTGAGCGGCTGTAAAATGTAAAAAACCACCGATTAAAAGAGGAACAATAACATCGCCAGAGTACATGGCTAAAAGGTGTTGAAAGCCTAAAATAGCAGCTTTTCCTTCAGTTAATTGTGGTTTAATTTCAGTTACAGGAACTTCGGTGTAACTTGATTCAGTTGTTTTCATGAATTCTCATCCTCGTTTTCATAATTTTCAAATCAATATGAAATCGAGCCTATAAAACTAAAAAAGCTCAAGACAAAAAGTCTCAAGCCATCATAATACATAAGAGTTAGTTTTCCTATAGTCCAACATTTACGGCGTTGGGTAGAAACTGTCAACCAGATTAAGACATTATATAGGCTAAGTTTTATTTGATTGTGACTGAAATTTTAACATATAAAAATTAATGAAACAACCATTCTCAAACTAGAATAGTTATTGTCGAAAAAATTGGAGAAAGAAACAAACAGATTTATAATGTAAAAAAGACTATTTTTAGGAGAAATCAATGAACATATTAGCAATTGGAACAGAACGAGTTATTTCCAAAAAAGTTTTAGAAGAATTAAAACAAAAATCAGATTTTTCAGTAATTATATGTACGCCAAAGCAAGTTAAAAACATTGCGGCGATTAATTATGATGTAATGTATGTTGATATGCTTCACCTCGGAATGGATGAAGAATTTGAAGGAATTATTGATCAAATTGAGGCTGGTGAAATTAAAGCGAACAAAATTATTTTTCTAGCAACGGCTGGCATGGATAAAGAAATCAATCCAAACTGGATTGAAGTTCAAGATTTGAAAGAACTACTATTAGAAGTCAAATATGTGGCTAAATTAGTGGATGAGACTGAGCTTCCATATACAATTTTACGACCGGTTGAAGTTAGTGATGAAGTTCAGAATGTAGCTTTAAATATAATTCCTGAAGGAGAAAAGATTAGCGTAGATAGAGTTAGTGAAGCTAACTTAAGAACGGTGATTATTGATGCAATTACGACCAATAATTATATTAATCAGTCGATTGGAATTTCTAATAAAGGATAGGAGAAAATATGCCACTTCAATTTATGTATGGACCAGCAAGTATTGACCATCTAGAAGGTATTGCCGACAGGGTAATTGAACTTCAGCAACAGAATGTCGGTCGGCCAGTATATTATTTGGTTCCTAATCACATCAAGTTTCAATCCGAAATACAATTACTTCAAAAGTTGCGACAGAGAAGAGAAGTTAAGGGTCATATTTTTGCCGAAAAGGATGTTCAAATTCTTTCGATTAGCCGATTAGCCTGGTTTTTCTTGCGAAACAGTAGTATTTACCAATATCCTCGCGTAACGAGCTCTAGTTCTAATATGCTGTTATATAGAGTGATTTTAGAACATCAAGATGAATTAATCTTGTTTCATAATATAGATGCTCAGTTGGGGCTGGTACAGAAGATTGCAACGCAGTTAGCTGAATTCAAGCAAGGGAATGTAGGGCCCGACGAATTAGGTCGAGTTGCGGAAAATATTGCCGAAAACAGCGATGCAGGGATGGATATTAAGGCTAAATTACATGACTTAGGCATAATTTATAGTGCTTATGAAGAAGAAATTCAAAGCCGTTTCATTGATGCTAGCGATATTACGCATACTTTAACAGATGAATTATCTAAAATGGATCTGAGTGGTCAGAGTTTTATAATTAGTGGCTTTTCAAATTTTACCGCTGAAGAAATGAGTTTAATTCAAGCCTTAATGAAGGCCAATGGAAATGTCGTTATTGATTTAATAATGGATAAATTTCCGCTTTATGAAAAAGTTTCAGAAAACAGTTTGTTTTTTGAAAACGAAAAAATAATTTTCAAATTTAATGCGTGGGCTCATGAAAACAAGGTGAAATCGCTAGAACCAGTTCGTTTACACCGAGTTAGAGTTAATTCTGATCTTTTAAAATTAGAAAAATATTGGATCGAATCAAGTGAAGGTCAAGTAGGAGGTTCTAAACAAGAAAATAACGCATGTGTTACGCTTTTCCAAGCGAATAGTCGTTATGCAGAAGTAGAACATGTGGCGACTTTAATACGCCAAAAAATGGCTAAAGATCCAAGTTTAAAATTTTCAGATTTTTCAGTTTTAACCCGACATTTGAGTGACTATTCAACGATTATTAAGCCAATATTTGATCAAATGGAGCTTCCGATCTTTTATGATCTTCAAATTGCAATGAAAGATCATCCATTACTAGAATTGATTAACGCTTTGTTTGATATTAGAGCACATCATTTTCGTTATGAAGATGTAATGCGTCTATTAAAAACGGGTTTGTTATTTCCAGAAACTGAGGATGACCCGCACGGGATGGACTTCTTCAAGAGTGTGCATATTACTGAAAATTACGTTTTAAAACAAGGAATCTATGGAGACCGATGGCTTCAGAAAAAAGATTGGAAATATAGTCGTTTTAACGATATTGACGAAGAGAAGCAAACGGATGAAGAAATCGAAATTAATCAGCGAATTAATACGGTAAAAAATTATGTAGCGGAAACAGTTGTGCCATTTTTTAATCAACTTTCTACTGCAACCACTGGTGTGGAAGCAGCCAAGGCCTTGTATGACTTTTTAATTAAAAATGGAATTGATCAATGCTTACTTGCTTGGCGAGACCAATGGATTGAGGAAGGGCGTTTGGCGAAAGCTGCTGAGCCCGAACAAACTTGGGAAACTTTTATCCAGATGCTCGATGAATTTGTCGATATTCTAGGAGATCAGCCATTTGACCCAGATAATTTTATGGGTCTTTTAAATGCGGGATTTGAAGGGGCAACTTATTCGCAAATCCCATCTACACTAGATCAAATTCTAGTTTCAGAAAGTGGAATGGTCCAGATGGTTGACCGTAAAATTGTATTTATCATCGGAGCTACTGATCGAGTAATGCCGGAACAAATTCAAGATAATGATTTTTTGAATCAAGATGGTAAAAATCAAATAGATCCGTTCTTAGATGATGATCAATTTTTGAGAATTAGTAATGATCGACAGATGCGCCAAGAACCATACCTTAATTATCTAACATTTATGATTGGTTCAGATGAGTTAATTTTCTCTTATCCAAAAAGTGGAAATGATGGCGTAGAATTAAAAATCTCGCCTTACGTAGAACGGATTGGTAAACATTTTGGGATTATCGCCCAATCATTACCAAGTCGACCTACAACTGAGCCAGTTCGACTGGATCCACCATTTATCGAGCTATTTATTGGTTCCAATCGAAGTACATTGAGTCATTTAATTCAGTATGCGAGAGCCATGCATGAAGCTAAAAGTGAAGCAGACCCACGCTGGAATCTAATTTATACAATTTTGAGACAGAGTACATTGGGTTCTTTAACAGATCAGTTACTAAGCAGTCTGGAATATAAAAATATCCCCGAAAAATTGAAACCAGAAATTGTGGAAGGTCTTTACGGCGATACAATTTATGCTTCAGTATCGAAGCTAGAAGAGTTTTATCGAAATGAATATTCATACTTTTTAAAATATGGATTGAAGTTACAAGAACGGGAAACATCGGATTTGAGCCCCGCTGATACAGGGCAATATTTCCATGCGGCAATGGATAAACTAATTAAAATGATTACTACTGAGAATCTGAACTTCAATGAAGTTAATCAAGAACAGATTGAACAAATTGCGAAAAGATTAGTTCAACAAATGGAGCAAGATCAACAATTTGACCAGTTTAATGGAACTTATCGGATGGGATTTTTGCGAAAACAGCTAGATCGAACGGTGCAAGCGATGGTCGAAGCAATCTTTAAACAACTGGCTCGCACACGAATGCGTCCGATTGCATCGGAACAATTATTTGGTCAGATTGGTTCGCAATCTGGATTGCCAGCATTGAACTTTAAGGTTGGAGAAGGCAAGGAAATTAACGTACGCGGTAAAATTGACCGTATTGATAAGATTGAAATTGGCGATAAGGACTATTTAGGAATTGTCGATTACAAATCTAGTAACCGTAAATTTGATTTCACAGATGCTTACTATGGGTTAGCGATGCAAATGTTAATGTACTTGGATGTAGTTCAGCGTAATAAAGAAAAGATTGACCCAGCTACAAAAGCAGAAATTTCGAGCGCATTATATATGATTTTCCAGTACCCGCTTCTAAAATCAAAAGAGTGGAAGGGCAGCGATGCTAACCAACTTAACCAAAGCATATTCAAAAAATTCTCACTAAATGGATTTTTATTAAAAGATGAGGAATTAATAAAGGAAATTGATAAGACGATTGAAGACACCAGAAAGTCCGATGTATTTCCAATTGCATTTACTACTAAGGGAGCTTTAACGAAGGTTAGTGAAAATAGTATCTTAAGCGAAGATGAACTTCAAAATTTGATTAAACATGCAGAATTGAAGGTACGTGAAGCTGGAGAAAAGATTTTCAAGGGTGAGCTAGATATGAATCCGGTACAGTGGCCTAATCGAAGAACAGTGATGGAATATTCTCCTTATAAAGATGTCATGCAATTTGATGCGATGTTACCTGAGAATAATTATCGAATAATTGATAAGTTAGATAAAGATCAAGTACTAGAACAGATTCGGGAGGAACAGGAAAAGAATGACAGATAGAGAGTATACCTTAAGTCAGAAGCAAGCAATTAATAGTTCCGGCCACAACATTTTAGTCTCTGCTTCGGCAGGATCGGGTAAAACCTCTGTTTTGGTGGAACGTGTAATCCAAAAAATTATTAATGGTGAAGATGTTGATCGTCTATTAGTAGTAACGTTTACGGAAGCTGCTGCCAGTGAAATGAAGGAACGTATTCGAGCAGCGATTGTGAAAAAAATTAATGAAGTGAGTGATATTGAACTTCAAAATCATTTTTCAATGCAGCTTAATAAGTTGAATAACGCGAATATCAGTACACTTCATGCATTTTGTATGTCGATAGTTAGAAACTATTATTACATCATTGATTTAGATCCCACGTTTAGAATTATGGATCCAACAGAAAGCGAGTTATTGAAAGAAAGTGTCTGGGCGGATCTCCGGGAAGAATTATACGAGAGGGATGAGGATGGTAAATTTGCGCTCCTCACGCGTAATTTTTCAAGCGATCGTTCGGATGAGGGGCTGCAAGATTTAATTTTAGAATTATTTGAGTTTTCGAATGCTAATCCAGACCCTCAAGCTTGGTTACAGCAGATTGCTAAAAATTACGAAGTTCCATCTGATAATGTTATGGATATGGAGTTTATCCAACAGCTTTTAACAGAAGTAAAAACAAAGTTGATGAGAATTTATCGCAAAGACCTAGATCTTACAGAACAAGCAATCAATGGTGGAGAACCTTTAAAAAATGCAGCTGAAAAATTCCAAAATGAAGTTGATGATTTAAAAACTATTATCGACAGCTTAGATGGTAGTTGGGATGATTTACAACAAGCCGTTAGCAAGATGAAGTTTGCGCAACTACCACGAGGTAAAAAAGAAGAAGTCCAAGAATTTAATGCATACGCTAAATCAATTCGAAATGATTTTAAAGATGAGTTTAATACAATTGCGGATAAATACTTTAAATTATCTAGTGAGCAAATGATTGCGGTCTTCAAGGATGCTCACGATTTAATGATGAAGTTAATTGAAGTACAAAACCAATTTGCGGAACACTTTTTACAGGAAAAACTAACCCGCCGTTCTTTAGATTTTAGTGACTTAGAACATTTTGCGTTACAAATTGTTTTAGATGATTCTGAAGAAGGTCAAGCAATCAGACGCGACTTTCAACAAAAATTTAATGAAGTTATTGTTGATGAATACCAGGATATTAACCCGCTTCAGGAAACAATTCTGACGTCAGTTGCCAGTTCAGATCCAGGAAATATGTTCATGGTGGGGGATGTAAAACAGTCTATTTACGCATTCCGAATGGCCGATCCTAGTCTGTTTATTAGTAAAAATAATCAATTTAAAGATGAAGAACAAGCAGATGAACGGATTATTTTAGCAGAAAACTTCCGTTCGATGCGAAATGTCGATGATTTTACTAACTTAATTTTTAACCAAGTAATGGATACTGAAGTAGGAGAAATTGAGTACGATGATGATGCACAATTGCAATTTGGTGCAAAATACTACCCAGATGAAGTTCAGAATAACACCGAGGTAATGATCTATGACGACAGCCAAACAGATATAGATGATAAAGAAGCTACTCCAATTATCTCAAACAAAAATGACGGTCAGTTACAGATGATTGCTCAACGTATTCAAAAACTATTTGCGGATCATACTCAGATTTATGATAAAAAAGAACAAAAAATGCGGGACTTAGAATATAGCGATATTGCTCTGCTACACTCAACGGGTAGTAATAACCTTGAGATTGTTGATACATTTAAGAAATATGGAATTCCCATTCAAGTTAATAATGCCCAGGATTATTTCCAAACCACAGAAGTTTCAATCATGATGGCGTTATTGAAAATAATTGATAATCCCTATCAAGATATCCCATTGGCAGCAGTTTTAAGGTCGCCAATGGTGGGGCTGAAGGAAAATGAACTAGCCTTTTTACGAATTGGAAAGAAAAATGGGCATTACTTTGAGGCACTACTTTATTTCTTGAATGAGGCCAAGCTAGATTCTAATAATGAGTTCCAAATGCAGTTAAAAACAAAAATAACTCACTTTTTAGAGCAGTTAGATCATTTTAGTAAATTAGCCCGTCAATCAACTTTGGTGGACCTCTTATGGGCAATTTATGATGAGACAGGTTATCTAGATTATGTTGGTGGAATGCCCGATGGGCCACAGCGCCAAAATAATCTACATGCTTTGTACGATCGGGCGAAAGGGTATGAGGAGTCTAGTTTTAAGGGACTCTTCCAATTTGTTCGATTTGTTGAAAAAATGCGAGATAAGAATAAGGATTTAGCTGAAAATCCAGTAGTTACTGATGTCAAAGCTGTGAAATTAATGACGATTCACGGAAGTAAAGGGCTAGAATTTCCAATTGTATTCCTAATTGATGCCGAACATGGATTCAATACCATGGATGAGAAAGGACGTTACGTTCTTGATCGAGACGCAGGAATGGGAATCACATTGAAGGACTTTATTCATCGGTTAGAGATTGATACAGTCCAAAAGAATTGGATTATTTCAATTAAGAAGCAAAAGGCGTTGGCCGAAAAATTGAGGGTACTCTACGTGGCCTTGACGCGCGCAGAACAAAAGCTAATTATCACTGGAGCAGTTAATTCTACGGATGACACCTTGAACAAGTGGGCCGAAGCGGTAGACACGGACGAGACGTTGATTCCTGCGGAAGCTAGATCTAAAGTAAGTAACTTTTTAGATTGGATTGGAATGGCAATTATGCGAGTACCTTCTGTGGTTGAAAAATACGCAGATTACAATACCCGAAAATTGCAAGGTACACTAATTCCGGATGTAGAATTGAAGATTATTAATAGCAGTGAGTTAATGGATCAGCAAGGATTAACAGCTTTAAAGTCAGCGCAGATACCTGAGTTACAGCAGTTAAACGCTTTTGATGATATAGCTGATGTTGATAAGTTTAAACAAATTATGAACTTCAAATACCATGATGAAGCCGCAACGATGACAACCGCCTATCAGTCAGTATCTGAAATTAAGCGAGTTTTTGACGATCCTGATAAATTCGAATTGAATTTTAGTGAGGTCGATGCAGATCAACACATTAAACCACAAAATCGGTTTGTAACGGAAAGTTTAATGGCTCCGCGTTTTATGAATGAAGCGACAAAGCCTAAGGCAGCTGAAATAGGGACCGCAACGCATTTAATTTTGCAACAATTAGATTTGAATCAACCGATTAATGAAACAATTATTAAAGATAAAATTGGTGAGTTGGTAATGAACCGAGTGTTGGATGAACAAGTTGCTAACCGGATTCGTATTTCAACAATATTAGACTTTTTTGATAGTGATTTAGGACAGCTAATGATCAACCATCCAGAAAATGTACATCGGGAAGAAGCTTTTTCGCTATTACTACCGGCTAAGGGACTTTTCCCTAAAGTTAAAGGTGATGACGATGTGTTGATTCATGGTATTATCGATGCATATTTCGAAATGGAAGATCGAGTTATCTTATTAGACTACAAGACCGATTTTGTTCTTCCGGGGAGCGTCGAACAAGGTATAGAAAAAGTAATTAATCGATACCAAGGGCAGGTCAATTTATACGCACAAGCCTTAGAGAGCGTTTTGAAACGACCAGTTAATGAAAAATATCTTTATTTGTTATCGATTGGACGACTAGTAGAAATTCAATAAAAAAGCTGCAACTAATCTAATATGGCAAAATTAGTTGCAGTTTTTTTGCGAAAAAGTGTTTTAAGAGACCACTAGATTAAGAGATGGAGAATAATCCTGAAGCGTGTTTTAACTACAGATGAACTTCGGAGCAAAAAAATGTGGATAATTGTGGATAACTTTGTTAATAACTAAAAAAGTACGAAACTATTTATACACAAAAGTTATTAAATAAACCTTAAGGCCTGTCGAAAAGTTATCCACAGGTAGTGTTGATAACTGTGGATAAAAAAGTTTATAATAATTTTATATTGATAAAAACGCTTATTTGTAGGCGATGTAAGCGTGTGGAATGAAACAAAAATTAAGTTGGATAATTGTGGATAACTAAAAAAACTGTTGACAAAATCTTATCCACAAATGTAGTGTCGAACATAAATTCGGCCCAATATGTTGTGAGTGTAAAAATTAGCCTGTGGATAACTTTGTTAATAACTTAAAAAAGGATGTGCAAAAGAAGTGAATATTAAAATTATTGTTGTGGGAAAGTTAAAAGAAAAATATTTGAAACAGGGGATAGCAGAATACTCGAAAAGATTGTCAAAATTTTGTAAGTTCCAAATTATTGAAGTTCCAGATGAAAAAGCACCCGAAAGTTTAAGCGATGCTCAAATGAATGAAGTTAAAGTTAAGGAAGGAGAACGTATTTTAGGTAAAATTAAAGATCGAGACTATGTTTTTACCCTAGAAATCAAAGGAAAAGAACGCTCTTCTGAAGAATTATCAGCAGAGATGGCTAAATTAACTACTTATGGAAACTCTGATATCACATTTGTGATCGGGGGTTCGTTAGGTCTTAGTGATGCAGTAATGAAACGTTCTAATTCCGCCATTTCATTTGGGCGCTTTACTCTACCCCACCAATTGATGCGACTAGTGTTAACTGAGCAAATTTATCGTTCGTTTATGATTCAGGCGGGAAGTCCGTATCATAAATAAAGAATTCAATAATATGCTTGTACGCTTAATAAAATATTAGAAGAAACGACTTTCCATGATGAAAGTTGTTTTTTTGTAAACTTAAAGATATAAAATAATTGGTAGTTTGAAAGTTATAATATAAGTAAAGTCTGAAATGAATGGGGTATAAACTTATGAAAAAAAATATCGATGTTGTTGGAGCTGCTTTTATAGAAGATGATAAAATTTTAGCTACTAAACGTAGCGATGACCGCATTTTAGGAACGCTTTGGGAATTTCCAGGTGGAAAAATTGAAAAAGGTGAAACTCCAGAACAAGCTTTGAAAAGAGAACTATTTGAAGAATTTAATGACGACATACAAGTCGGTGATAAGGTAACAGATACAAGTAGTTTTGAATATGATTTTGGGACTGTAAATCTTACAGTATACTATGCAAAATTTATAACTCATAATTTTAATCTAATTGCTCATAGTAAAATAGAATGGATGTCCCAAGAAGAGCTAAAAACAGTAAAATGGGCAGATGCTGATCAATTAGCAGTGGGTGAGATATGTAAAGCTGATCTTTCGAAGGTAAAATTCGGATGAAATTAACAAAAATAAAAAATGAAATTCAAAATGCTCTGACACAAGGTTTTGTGGATAAAGATATTATTGGGAACGAAGAAATGGTGCCGCGGTTCATTTTAAATGCTAAAGGAGATACAATGCGTGATCATATTGATCATGAGCTTATTCATTGTTCATCATTTATCTTTGTAATAGCGTTTATTACAGAAGGCGCTCTTACACCGTTAAAAGTAAAACTGGCTGATTTAGCTCGAAGAGGTATAAAGGGGCGAATACTGACTTCCGATTATTTGGAGTTTAATTCGCCAAAAATGTTCTATGAGTTAAAAAAATTAAAAAATGTAGAAGTTAGAATTGCAGATATTCATACTTTTCATGCTAAGGGATACATTTTTAATCATAATGATGTTTACCAAACTGCAATTATAGGTAGTTCAAATCTTACAGAAGCGGCAGTAGCTACTAATTATGAATGGAATCTTAGAGTTACATCTTACCAGGATGGAGAAATTACTAGAAAGATAATTGAGGAAATTGAAAATCAGTGGAAAAAGTCACACTCTTTAACAGAAAAGTGGATCGAAGGGTACAAAATTAAATATGAAAAAAGCCAACAACGCTATTTAAAAGCAAAAATTGAAGAAGAAATTCCAGAGTATGAAACTTCAAAAGAGATCAACCCTAACTTAATGCAGCAAGAGGCTTTAACTAATATAGAAAATATCCGATCTAATGGAGCTCAAAGAGCACTAGTTATCTCGGCAACAGGAACGGGTAAAACATATTTGGGGGCATTTGACGTAAAAAAATTTAGCCCTGATAAATTTCTATACATAGTACACAGGGAACAAATTTTAGATAAAACTATATCCAGTTTTAAGAAGATTCTTAGCAATGAACCTGCAGAGGCTTTTGGAAAAGTATCCGGAAATTCAAAAGATTTTGAAGGGAAATACCTATTCGCTACCATACAGACGCTTTCGCGAGACAATTGGCTAGAACGTTTCGATAAGGATGAATTTGATTATATCTTAGTTGATGAGACACATCGGGCTGGAGCTGAATCTTATAAAAAAGTGTTAAATTATTTTACTCCACAATTTATGCTAGGAATGACTGCAACACCAGACAGAATGGACAATTTTAATTTATATGAATTGTTTGACTACAACATTGCATACGAAATTAGACTGCAAAAAGCTTTAGATGAGAACATGTTATGTCCGTTTCATTATATTGGCATTACTGACTATGAAGTAGATGGGCAAATTACTGACGACACTAGTCAACTAAATTGGTTAGTATCTGAAGATCGTGTAGATTACGTTATTAAACAGACTGAATATTACAGTTACTCAGGAGAAGCTCTCCAAGGTCTAATATTTTGTAGTAGAACAGAGGAAGCCAAGAGATTAGCGGAAACACTTAGCTTGAAGAGACATCCTAGTAAGGCATTAACAGGTGAAACTCCTCAGTGGGAACGTGAAAAGATTATTGAGGAACTGGAACAACGGAAAATAGAATATATTATTACAATTGATGTTTTTAATGAGGGTATTGATATACCATGTGTAAATCAGGTAGTAATGTTAAGAAACACACAATCTAGTATTGTTTTTATTCAGCAATTAGGACGAGGATTGAGAAAATCAGAAAATAAAAAATATGTAACAGTCATTGATTTTATCGGAAATTATAAAAATAACTACCTAATCCCTATTGCACTAGTTGGTGATAAGTCGCGGGATAAAAATAGTGCACGAGATGATTTGGAATTAAATGAAATTGCGGGGATATCCACTGTTAATTTTTCGGATATTGCAAAAGAAAAGATTTATCAATCTATAAATAATACATCTTTAGATAGCATGAAGATATTGCATGACGATTATGAAGATTTAAAAGCACGTTTAGGGAGAGTCCCCTTCTTATTAGATTTTCAATCTTTTGGAACAGTAAATAGTTCCGTTTTTATAAAAAAATATAGAAATTATTACCAGTTTTTGCTGAAAATGAAGGAAGAGTTTCATTTGACTCATGCTGAAGAAGAGATCCTAACTTTTATTTCTGCAGAATTAACGAATGGAAAAAGAATTGTTGAACTTCTATTATTAGAAGAAATTCTAGAATGTGATGGACAATTAGTAAAGGGAGATTTTATAAAGTCTGTTAGAGAAAAGGGAATTTTTTATAATGAATCGGTAGAAAAATCTGTAGAACAAGTTATGTCATTGGAATTTTTTAAAAAAGCTAATCGGAAAAAATATGGAATGGAACAAATAGTAAAAGATAACAAGAATATCTACCAAATTAGTGAAAAATTCAAGAATAGTTTCGAGAACAATCCCGATTTCAAACTATTAGTTTTGGATGCGATAAAGGCGGGACTGGAAAATGCAAAAGAATACGATATAACAAAACCTTTTTCATTATATCAGCGGTATTCTAGAAAAGACGTTTGCCGAATCATAGGGTGGACAGAAGGAGACAGTTCAACCGTGTACGGATATAAAGTTAAGGAAAATGTCTGTCCAATCTTCGTAACCTATTCTAAATCTGATGCCATAGAAGATAGTATTAAATACCAAGATAAATTTATTAATAGAGATATATTCCAGTGGTACACTCGTCACAATGTTAAAATTGATTCCAATGAAATGAAAAAAATATTAAATAAAAACACGACTATCCAATTATTTATCAAGAAAAATGATGATGAAGGTAGTGATTTTTACTATTTTGGGGAAGTTAATGTTGTTCAAGCTGAACAAGAAGAATTTCAAGTTAACAGTGATAAAATTGAACCTATAGTTAAAGTTCAATTGAAATTAAAAAATACTGTTAGGCAAGATAAGTATAAGCTTTTTGAAAAGTAATGTGGTTGCTGAAAAATAACATCGATATTAAAAAAATTTGAAGATAGTTTGGTACAAAAGTATGAGAAAATATTTCAAATTATATGAACAAATAAAAAACGCCTTTTTAGGCGTTTTTTATTTATCCTAACCATTTTCCCACAATTGGAAATTTGCCTTGCAACCAGACAAATGGTCGGGTCTTAATGATACGTTGGTGAGTTTCAGGTGAAGCTTTTTTTACAGAGATTAAAGCGAGAATGAAGAATGGAGAAGCTGGCATAACTGGTAGCGCTAAGCCGATTATTCCTAGGACAGTATTGAAGAAGGCAGAGGTTAGCCAAAAAAATCGTGTGATTATGAAAGTCATTTAGTCATCTCCTTAAGGATATAAGTTAGCATGTTTTAGTAAACTAAACGAGCAAAATGGATGAGCTTTTAAAGTTACTTAAGAATATTAAATGAATTTTTAGACAGTTTGGCTTATAATGGGCGCTAAATATTTGAATAATACAGGCAGAAAAATAAGATCGATAATTTCAACTTCAGGTGAAGTTAAAGTGAGGTGAGAGGTAATGAAAAAACCGAAGGCACTAGTACGCGGTGATAAAGTAGCGATCGTGAGTCTATCCAGTGGAGTATTGGGTGAAAGCTTTGCTGAACACGAATTGAAGCAAGGAATACAAAGACTAAAAGAATTTGGTTTACAACCAATCATTATGAAAAATGCTTGTCGAGGGATTGAATACTTAAAATGTCATCCAGAGGCCAGAGCTGCTGATCTCAAACAAGCTTTTATGACAGCCGATATTAAAGGAATTATTTGTGCAATTGGTGGGGATGATACTTATCGTTTAGTGCCATATTTGATGGAAGATGAAGAATTTATTAGGGCAGTTCAGGCGCATCCTAAAATTTTTACGGGCTTTTCAGATACGACGATCAATCATTTAATGCTAAATAAACTGGGGCTAATAACGTATTATGGTCCAAACCTATTGAATGATTTAGGCGAGCTAGATAGGCAGATGTTGCCTTATACACGAGCAACTTTTGCTAGCTATTTGAAAAACGAAATTCCAGTCGAAATTAAATCTAGCCCAATTTGGTATGATGAACGGGTCGATTTCTCGATAAAAGCACTGAACACACCACGTGTTAAACATGATGAAAAACATGGTTACCTTGTACTTCGTGGAAAAGGGAAAGTTACAGGAAGATTATTCGGCGGTTGTTTGAATAGTTTGGGTAAATGTGTCTTAGGCGAAGGTCACTCTGATCAACCAGCTATTATTCAAAAATATGGCCTATTACCTGAACCCGAAAAATGGTTAGGAAAAATTCTGTTTATTGAAACAAGTGAAGAGAAACCTACGCCAAAAGAGTATCGAAAATTATTAGAAACCCTAGATCAATTTGGAATTATATCTAAAGTTTCAGCTATAATTGTTGGAAAGCCACAAGATGAAATCTATTTTAACGAATATCAAAAAATATTACTTGAGGTAACAGCGGTTTATCAAACTCCAATTATGTTTAACTTAAATTTTGGGCATGCTTATCCCCGAACAGTAATACCCTACAATTTAGAAGCTACCGTCGATTTTGATGAAAGAACTTTAACAGTCCAAGAATCCTTGTTCAACTAAAAAAATCCGCCTTTAAAAGGCGGATTTTTAATTATCTGACGATAATATTGCCATCGGAACTAGTGAAAGAATAATGAGTTTTCTGAGATCCTTGATGATAGTAATTTGTATTTTTACCAAAAATTTTAGCGTGCCCGTCGTCGCTATCTGCATTAATTGCTAGATTACGGGAATCCTTCAGAGTAGTATGAATATCGCCATCACTAGTACGACCGGTTAAAGATTCTGAAATACTAAGCCGATTTAAGTTCAGATCGCCGTCATCACTAACTAACTTAAGCTGTTTGAAGTCAGAATCATTAAGTTCAAGATCACCATCTGAAGTTAAAATTTTTGATGAGCCCTTAATGAATTTTGAGTCATTAATAGTAACATCGCCATCACTGCTATCATAAGCAAGACTTGCTGCTGAAACTTGTCGTAATTCTAAATCAGAGTAACCACTAACTTGGAGTTCGTCTTTAACGTTAACTTTGTGCAAATCAACATCTTCATTTGAAGATAGATGGATTTGGTTGAAGTTCAAATCAGTAATAGAAACTGTACCACTAGTGTTACAAATTAACTTGTTAAGCTTACTAGTACTTGGTACGTAAATAGTAATTGTAGACGGTGCAAAGTTTCCAAGTCCTAGATTAAAGGTAAAACCATTTCTTGAATTATCGTTAATAGAAAGTTGATGGTCGGTTGCTTGGTAATCAAGGGTATTGGTTCCTCGATAAGTGACTTTAATTTGGGATCCAGCGTAAGGTTTAATTTGAACTTCATCATCGGCGTTAATTTTTAAATTATGAACTTCTTTGAAGGTAGCATGTTTGATTGAAGCATCTTCGATTTTAAATCCGCCATCATGCCAAATTAAATTATGATCGCCGTGATGTAAGATGCCTAATCCTAAAAGGACGGCTCCTAAAATGGTAAGGATAATCCCCGAAATAAGTGTTTTTTTCATTACCGATCACCTCTTTTTTCTGTTCTTCTTGTGACAATCTTGGTATATAACCATCTGAAGAAAAGGGAAGTCCCGTGAAGAATTAACATTAATATCCATCGGATAAATGGAATTAAAATTAAATATATCCCAATCACTAACAACCCAAAACCGATGTAATAAATACCAGTCCAAAAGGATGTTGCCAAAAGAGTTAGACCAATAATAAAAATAATAATAGCAATAATGCCAAAGATAGTGAAAGCCAATCCAACTCCAAGAATTGCAACAACCATCCCAAAAATAACACCAAATATGGCCATAAATAAGCCTAGCGCTAGAGGAATTGTAATAGGGGTAGAGAAAATGGCCAGGATGATCAACCAAATGGTTTTAACATCCTGCCGTGGACGTTTAAAATCCGACGATTCGGGTTCAGATTGTTCACCAGCTTTAATAGAATAGTCTGCTAAGATTTTCCGTGCTAATTGTTTAGGTGTTCCTAATGAAGAAACTGCTTGTTGATAGCTTACTAAGCTACTATCTTGTAAATATTCGCTATAAAACTCAATTACATCAGACCGCTCTGCGCGCGTGAGTGGAGATAGATGGGGCTCTCATTCTTCAATGTAATCATTCATTTAAATCACCCCTTGAAACTAATTTATCAATCCTATTTTTGAAGGTAATCCATTCTGCTTGAATTTCAGCCAAACGAACTTTACCTGCTTGAGTTATCTTGTAATACCTTCGATTCCGTCCTTGGTAGGGTTCATCATAGGTTGTTAAATAATTATTCTTTTTTAAACGGCGTAAGACAGGATACATGGTTGATTCAGAAATCGGAAAGTCTGCTTGAACTTTCTGTGTCAGAGCATAACCATAGTAATCTCCATGATTTAATATTCCCAAAACGCTACCGTCTAGCAATTCGGTTGGAATTTGGATTGCCATATGTTCACCTCCATAATACTATATCTCATATAGTATTATAAATGATTAAAATAGTAAAGAAAACCCCCAAGCTTATTTACAAGCTTGGGGGTTGAAGTTCAATTTAACGTAAAATTCGTTGAATATCGCGAGCAATCATTAATTCTTCATTAGTTGGTACAACGAGAACTTGAACCGCATCAGTTACTTGATTAATCTGTTGTTCTTTACCACGTACATTATTACGCTCAGCATCAGCATTAATGCCGAAGTAGGCAAGTTGTTCCATAATGCGTTCCCGCATTGCAATTCCATTTTCACCACAGCCAGCAGTGAAAATCAGAGCATCTAATCCACCAAGTTCAGCCACATAGCTACCAATAAAACGGACTACGCGGTTAATGAACATTTCCAATGCTAACTTAGCTTGAGGATTAGAATTTTCGGCGTCTTCCAAATCCCGTTGGTCAGGAGATAATTGGGAAATTCCTAATAACCCTGATTTTTGATTTAGAATATCAATCACTTCGTTAACACTAATCCCTAATTTTTCAGCTAGAAAACCGACCAGTGATGGATCTAAATCTCCCGATCGAGTCGCCATCATTACCCCGCCTAAGGGAGTGAATCCCATAGAGGTATCGATTACACGTCCTTGATTAAAGGCCGTAATTGATGAACCGGAACCGAGATGACACGTAATCATTTTCAAATCGCTTAAATCTTTTTTTAGAAGAGCTGCTGCCCGATTGGCGACATACCGATGACTGGTCCCATGCGCACCATATTTACGAATCCCTAAGTCTGTGTAGTATTCGTAAGGGATGGGGTAGAGGCAGTTAACTTTCGGCATATCAGCGTATAACGAAGTGTCGAAAACCGCCACTTGACGAACATCTGACAGGAGCTGTTTAAAAATTTCAATGTAGCGGGCCTGAACCGGGTTATGAAGTGGGGCATATTCAGCTAAATTTTGGATTTCGGCTAAAACTTCATCATCGATTAAAACCGAGTCTTTAAAGTGTTCGCCCCCTGCGACAACGCGATGCCCAATTCCAGTAATCTCACGTAAATGCTCGACTAGTCCATGATCTTTAAGGAAAGAAAGTAACATGGTAACCGCTAAATCATAGGTGATTGAAGGTTTTACTACTTTATAAGGATCGTGATGGGGGCGTTTAACCATAAAAACGGAGTTGGGAAGATTGATTCGGTCAATCAATCCAGTTGCGATTACTGTTTCGTCAGGAATCGAAAACAACTTCCATTTCAGAGTTGAACTGCCCGCATTAATAACTAAGTCTTTTTTCATGAGATATTCCTCGCTAACATGTGTAGATTTATTGGAAATTAGTTTTTGTATCCGCTTACAATTATACCGGATTTCCAACAAAAATACTTAACTATCGATAATAGTTTTTGCGTTAATGAATTCACGAATACCTAAATCACTAAGTTCACGTCCGTAACCAGAGAATTTAACTCCACCAAATGGGAACTGAGGATATGAAGTTAGTAATTGATTAATGGCAACTTGGCCTGTTTCAATCTTCGAAGCTACTCGTTCAGCTTGTTCTAAGTCTTCGGAAAATACGGTCCCACCTAGTCCGTGTTGAGAAGCATTAGCAACTTCAATCGCTTCTTCTTCATCCTTAACCTTGTAAACTTGAGCAACTGGACCAAATAGTTCCTGATCATACATCGGGTTATCTGATTTCATACCACTAATGATGAGAGGATAAAAGCCGGCACCAGGGCCTTTAATAGGCGTGTTGTTACCCCAAAGTAGTTTAGCACCACCGGCTAAGGCCATGTCCACTTGTTTTCTTAGTTTTTCTTGAGCAGACTTGGATGAAAGTGGCGCCAAAGTTGTTTCGGGGTCTAGTGGGTCTCCCAACCGACGTTTTGCAAATTGCTGGCTAAGACCTTCAAGAAAGGCGTCGTAAACATCTTCTTGGACGATAAAACGTTTAGCAGCCGTGCAGACTTGTCCAGCATTGCTAAGACGAGCTTTAGCAGCAACTTCAATTGCTTTTTTCAAATCAGCGTCTTTTAAGACAACAAAGGCATCGGTTCCGCCTAATTCCATGGTTGATTTTTTCAAATTTGCTCCTGCTTCGGACGCAATCTTTTTACCAACCCCTTCAGAGCCAGTTAAAGCAACACCTTGAACCCGATGATCACTGATGATTTGACTAACTTGGTCGTAATTGATAAATAAATTTTTAAATGCTCCCGTTGGAATACCAACCTTCAAGGTCGCATCCTCAAAGGCTTGAGCACATTCGGGAATGATACTAGGGTCTTTTAGTAAGACAGGGTTTCCCGCAATAAAATTAGGAGCAAAGACCCGCATAATTTGAGCATACGGGAAGTTCCAAGGTTCAATCATAAAGACTGCTCCAATCGATTGGTACTCAACGTGGGCTTTAACCCCTGGAGCATCGTGATACTCAACGTCTGCCAAAGCTGCTGCTCCATTTTTAGCATAGTATTCTGCAAAATCAGAGGTCTTTTGAACTTCAGCTTGAGATTCCTTAAACAACTTTCCCATGTTAGTTGTAATAAGGCGAGCGTAATGGTCAATGTTATTTTTAAACTCATCGGCTAGCTCTTGAAGTTTTTCGGCTCTTTTTTCAATGGGTTGAGTTTTTGCAAATTGATAAAAAATATCAGCATTCTTCAAAGCAACTTCGACTTCTTGGTCGGTTGTATTAGGAAATGTGCGAATTAATTGTCCGTCGTACGGATTTACTGAATGATATGCCATATAAAAGTCTCCTTTTCTAGATATGGTTCTATTGTGCAAAAGAATGCGCTTTCATTCAAGTGATAAAGCTTAAATTGGTA
The DNA here is from genome assembly GCF_001437285.1 of Pediococcus pentosaceus. Lineage (GTDB taxonomy): Bacteria > Bacillota > Bacilli > Lactobacillales > Lactobacillaceae > Pediococcus > Pediococcus pentosaceus. The sequence continues at coordinate 68,528 of NZ_JQBF01000001.1, forward strand.
AAATTCAATATTTGAGAAAATACAGCACATTTTATAGAGTGGTTAGATTAAAGTGAAGGTTCAGATTTGCAAAATATATTATCTTAGCGTAGACTACAGAGCGAAAACTGAATAGATTTCTTCGGGGCAGGGTGTAATTCCCGACCGACGGTAACAACCAAGGGTTGAAGTCCGTGACCCGCGAGTAGCGGTGGACCTAGTGAGAGTCTAGGACCGACAGTATAGTCTGGATGGGAGAAGAAACGTTATTTAAATTTCGTACTCTTTTGTACGCTTTTTGGCGTGCATGCTCGTATGGAGTCTTATTTAGCTATCAAAAATCATGCCCCGCACAAATTTTGTGTGGGGCTTTTTTCGTGGGGTGATTTTGATTAGTGAACAAGATTATATGAATTTAGCTTTCGAAATGGCAAAGAAAGGGAAGTATCAAACGTGGACGAACCCTTTAGTGGGAGCGGTAATCGTTAAGAACAACGTGGTTTTAGCTAAAGGGTATCATCACCAGTTTGGAGCTGCTCATGCTGAAATTGATGCTTTGCAGCACTTAGATGATCTAAAACAAGCTAGAGGTGCTAAGATGTACGTCAGCTTAGAGCCGTGCAGTCACTTTGGTAAGACGCCTCCTTGTGCTAAAAAGTTAGCTGAAGTAGGTATTAAAGCAGTTGTAGTTGGTCAAAAAGATCCGAATCCATTAGTCGCGGGTCGAGGACTTCAAATTTTAAGGGATGCTGGAATTGAAATAAAAGTTTTAAACCAAACTGGAGGATTAAATGTTAAATACAATTTTTTCTATCAGCATCAGCGTCCGTATGTAAATGTAAAGTATGCCATGACTTTGGATGGAAAAATTAACCAGCAGGCCAACCAACGCAGCATTATTACTGGTAAAGAAGCCTATCAAGACAGCCAGCAATTACGGGCAGAATATCAAGCAATTTTGGTTGGTGAAAACACATTAAAAGTTGATCATCCCCAATTAACAGTCCGCCAAATCGCTGTTTATCAGCAACCTTGGCGAATGGTTTTGATAAGGGATGTAGATCAACTTAAAGTTGAAGATTATGCGTTTTTTAAAACAGCAGATCCAATCTTATTACTTACTTCATCCGTAACTCGACGACAGTGGCCGAATAACGTAGAAGTGATTTCTGATCGGTGGACCCCCAATAAAATCCTAACGCTACTGGCTAAACGAGGGATTCAAAGTGTTTTAGTTGAAGGTGGGAGTCAAATTCACGCCGAGTTTTTAGCAAGCGGTCTGGTGGATGAAATTAATGTCTATCTTGCACCACGTATTTACGGAGCGACGGGGTTACCAGCGATATTTAACCCTACTCAATTACCATATCAATCGAATGCATATCAGTTAGTTGAAAAAATGGAATTGGGGCCAGATATGAAATTTAGACTGAGGAGAGTATAGATGTTTACTGGAATAATTAAAGCAAAAGGCATTATCAGCCAGATTAAACGCAATCAAGCAACCGCGCAAATTACGATTGCCACACCGATGACCCACCAAATTCATAGCAAAATTGGAGATAGCATTGCCATCAATGGGATTTGTTTAACGATTACTAGCATTTTAAACGAAGGATTTACCGTCGAAGTAATGCCCGAAACAACCCATCGAACGAGCCTTGCGAATATGAAAGATGGAATGGAAGTTAATCTAGAACCGGCTTTGCTAGCCACAGACCGCTTAGATGGTCATTTTGTTTTGGGACATGTAGATACAACGGCCAAATTAGTTAACAGAGTGTTAGATGAAAATTCAATCGTCCTAACCTTTGAAATTAATCCTGACTATATAGATTACGTGGTCGAAAAGGGCTCGATCACCATCGATGGAGTGAGTTTAACGGTTTCAGCGGTGGAGAAGCAGCTGTTTGAAGTTAGTTTGATTCCACATACCTTACAAGTAACCACGCTAGGTAATTTAAAGGCTAATGATGTTGTGAATGTTGAAACTGATATTTTAGGGAAATACATTTTAAACGAAAATCGTGGTGTAAATAATGAAAAATAGAATAATTGAAAAAGTTGAAAATGCTCTACAAACTTTGAAAAATGGTGGTCTTATTATCATAACGGACGATGAAAATCGTGAAAGTGAAGGAGACATGGTGGGATTGGCCGAATATGTTACCCCAAAAGCAGTCAATACGATGGTTACCAATGCTCGAGGACTGTTGTGCGTACCGATGAGTGCGGAGATAGCTCAAAAATTGGGATTATCACCAATGGTTACTAATGCGGAAGATGCTTTTGGAACGGCATTTACCATCAGTACCGATGCTAAAACCACTAAAACAGGGATTTCAGCTTTTGACCGCGCTAAAACCATTCAAAAGTTAGCGGATCCCCAAGCTAAATTTAGTGAATTTTATCATCCAGGGCATGTCTTTCCCCTAATTGCTGAAGAAGGTGGGGTGCTAGCAAGAGGTGGGCATACTGAAGCGGCAGTTGATCTGGCTAAGTTAGCTGGAGTTCGGCCAGTAGCCTACATTACGGAAGTTTTGAAAAAAGACGGCACAATGGCCCGTCGAAACACCCTTAAATCCTTGGCCGAAGGAATGCAAATGCCACTATTAACCATTGAAGAAATTAAAATATATCGTTATATGAAAGATGCTGGAATAGTTAAATCGGTTGCGAAAGTCCATCTACCTACTAAATATGGGGAATTTGAGATGGAAGCTTTTGATACGGGGGCTGGGCAGGAACCAACTTTACTTTTAACTAAAGGAAATCTATCTGAAGTTCAACCCTTGTTACTTCGAATCCACTCCGAATGTTTAACTGGTGATATTTTTGGTTCCAAGCGATGTGATTGTGGTGAGCAATTAGAACGTTCCTTAAAGGAAATCCAAAGCCGTGGAAGAGGAGCTTTGTTGTATTTACGCCAAGAGGGTAGAGGAATTGGTCTTGCTAATAAATTAAAGGCTTATGAACTTCAAGAGCAAGGGATGGATACAGTTGAAGCTAATCTGAAGTTAGGATTTCAAGCTGACGAACGGCATTATGGAGTAGCTGCTGCAATTCTAAGAAAAAAGGGAGTCACGAAAGTTAATCTACTAACCAATAATCCTGACAAGATTAAACAATTAGAAACATTGGGAATCAAGGTAGAGGAGCGAGTGACAATCCAAATCCCAGCACATCCCGAAAATCGAAGCTATTTAAAAGTTAAAAAAGAAAAAATGCATCATTTATTGAAAGGAATGGATTAAATGACAGAATATTTTGGTACTTTTAATGGAAGTAAACTTAAAATCGCGATTATAGTAGCGCGTTTTAATGATTTAGTGACAAAGCGTTTACTGGATGGGGCTTTTCAAACTTTAGCTCAAAATGGAGTTTCCAAGGAAGCTATCGATGTTTATTGGGTACCTGGAGCGTTTGAAATTCCACGCGTAGCTCAAAAAATAAGCCAGAAAGGTAATGTAGACGGAATAATTACTTTAGGAGCAGTCGTTCGAGGCGAAACATCGCATTACGAATCGGTTTGTTCAGGAGTAACAAGTGGAATCGCTCAAATAGCGTTAGAAGGAAAAGTACCGGTAATGTTTGGGGTGCTCATGACAGAAAATATGGAACAGGCTCTTAATCGAGCGGGTGGTAAAGCCGGAAATAAGGGTAGTGAATGTGCAACGGGGCTACTGGAAATGATTGATATTGAGCAAACAATAGATAGGGAATAGTGATACAAGGATTTAATGGTTGTTCAAAAAAGCGGTCTACGGAGGTTGAAACCAATATTTTTTTGAAAAACTTTAGTCCTTTAGACCACGGTAAATTTAAATATGTAGTTTTTTCTTAAAATAGCGCTTTCAAAAACCGATAATAGGTATATACCAATTTTAATTTTTATAAAATAAGCCCTATAAAGCGGATTATACCAATAATTTACGCTTGAAATAGCGTTTCCACTAACATAGAATTGGATTATCGCATTTATTCAATATTCTATTTGGAGGTATTATTCATGAAAGCATATTTGCAACGCATGGGTCGTTCTTTACAACTTCCCGTAGCCGTTTTGCCTGCCGCCGCTTTGCTGGTTGGTATTGGTAACTGGTGGGCTTCTTACAGTAATGACGTAGTTGCTCATTTCTTACAAGCCGGTGGTAACGCTGTTTTAGGTCAACTACCGCTATTATTTGCCGTTGGTTTAGCCCTCGGGATGTCTGTCGATCAATCTGGGGCTGCTGCCCTCGCTGGGTTAGTTGCCTTTGAGCTACCGGTCAATGTATTAAAGCCTGAATCGGTTGCTACATTAATGAACATCAAACCTACAGCCGTTGATGCTTCGTTTGCTCAAATTGGAAATGTATTTATCGGTATTATCGCTGGTTTGATTGCTGCAGCATTATACAATCGATTCCACGAAACAAAATTACCGATGGCTCTTTCCTTCTTTAGTGGTAAGCGTTTAGTACCAATTATGGCTGCCCTTGTTATGCTACTTGTCAGTGTAGTGTTACTATTTGTTTGGCCACCAGTTTACGGCGCTCTCGTTGCGTTTGCTAAGTTTATCTTGAACTTAGGCTGGGTTGGTGCTGGATTGTACGGTTTCTTCAACCGTCTCCTTATCCCAACTGGTTTACATCAAGCTTTGAATTCCGTATTCTGGTTTGACGTGGCTGGGATTAATGATATTGGTAAATTCTTGGCTTCTCAAGGTACAAAGGGTGTTACAGGTATGTACCAAGCTGGATTCTTCCCAATCATGATGTTTGGACTTCCAGCCGGAGCTTACGCTATTTACAAAAATGCTCGTCCTGAAAACAAAGCAACTACAGCATCATTGATGTTAGCTGCTGCATTTGCTTCATTCTTCACCGGTGTTACAGAACCACTTGAATTCTCATTTATGTTTGTTGCATGGCCTCTATACGTATTGCACGCAATCTTTACTGGTCTTTCACTCGCATTTGCGGCATTTATGCATTGGACAGCTGGTTTTGCATTCAGTGCCGGTTTAGTTGATTATGTGCTTAGTTTGAAGAACCCGATCGCTAACCAACCATTATGGTTAATTGTTCAAGGCCTCGTAATGGCTGTAATTTACTATTTTGGTTTCGATTTTGCGATTAAGAAATTCCATTTGATGACTCCAGGTCGCGAAGAATTAGCTGAGGACGATGATGTTGAAGAAGTTGCAACTAATGATTCAGATGATAAGTATACTGTTCAAGCTAAAAAGATCTACGCTGCTTTAGGCGGTTCAGACAACTTACAAGTCGTGGACAACTGTACGACACGTCTTCGTCTTAAATTGAATGATACAGATAATATTAATGAAAATGCAATTAAACGCAGTGGTGCTGCTGGATTAAACAAGATTGATAAGAATAATCTACAAATTATTATTGGTACTGAAGTTCAATTTGTTTCAGATGCACTTGCAAAATTAGAGAATGCTAAGGCCCCAATTTCTTCAGTGAAGACTGCGGATGAAACAGCTCCAACAGAAGAAACGGTTGCTGATGGTATTAAACGGGATGTTACGGAAGAGTTCTATAGTGTTGCTAATGGACAATACATGGATATTGAGGAAGTTCCTGATGACACGTTTGCTCAAAAGATGTTGGGTGACGGATATGCTATTAATCCTACTGATGGAACGATTACTGCTCCAGTTGATGGAACAATTACATCAGTATTCCCTACTAAACATGCAATTGGTTTCAAGACAGATGCTGGTTTAGAAATCCTTCTTCATATGGGAATCGACACTGTTGAATTAAATGGTGCTCCATTCGATGTTAAGGTAGAAGATGGACAAACGGTTAAACATGGTGACGTTGTAGCTAAAGTTGACTTAGACGCAATTAAAAATGCGGGTAAGCAGACACCAATGATCGTCATCGTTACGAACATGGATGCAGTTCGGGTGATGAAGTTCAAAGGTAATGCATTAGTTACACCAGAATCCTTAGTTCTTAAAACAACTACTAAGTAAAATAAGTGAAGCAAAATCCTCTAAATCAACTACAATTGATTTGGGGGATTTTGTTTTCTAATAAAATTGGAGGTAGGATAGCATGGTTGAAAAAGTTGTAGTTATCAATACGGGAATGGTTGGTATTTTACAGACGTCAAATGGGGCAGGACCCGTAGTGGAAGCGATGCTCGATTCGAGGTTGGTGAATAAACTAAAAAAGGCGCTCGTAAAGGTGGGAATTGTAGACGTGGATGTTGTTACTGGCGAAGTTGAAGAACTTTCAAAGTTTGCGTCAGATCCTAAAATATTAATTGCAATTAACAAACAGGTGTTGCAAACTAGCTCGCCTAAAATTGATCAAACGACAATTACGAACTTAGTCACTTATAGTAATGGTGAGGTTAGCGACCTTGTAACAAAAATTGAGCAAAAAATTAAGTTAAATTGAAGTTAAAGAGAGCCTTACAAGTAGTTGCTTGTAAGGCTCTTTTTTCATAAATCGTAAATAAATTATTGTTGAACAATACCAGCCTTGGATAGAATCTCAAGTGATTCCGTCATTAAAGGAACTAGGCGAGCACGGTCTTCTGAAGAAAGGGCACTAAGGGTTTTATCCAATCTATTGGCAACCCGAAGAAATTGCTGCGCCATTAAATCACTACCTTCTTTGTCGGGGTAAACATTAACGTTACGCCGATTTTCCGTGTTGTGGACCCTTTTGATCATGTGTAGATCTTCTAATTTGCTAACGCTCCGACTTAATTGTGGTTTAGAAATACCGACTCTTTTAGCCAATTCAGACATGGAGGTACCAGGATTACCTAAAATATCCATTAAAATCATAAAATTCAAAGGCGATATTTTAATAGTTTCATCGTTAAAATAGCTAAAAATAGTTTGAGCAAGTGTGCCGAATAATTGCGCTGTTACTTTGACGTTTTCTGGTAACTGATCCCATTCTGATTGGTAAGGTTTATTATCCATTGGGTAGTTCACCTCCTATAAATATTTATATAACGTTATTATAGCATATTAATTTAACTTTGATTAATGATTGACAATTGTTAACTATTGTCTATAATTAACATAACCAATTGAAAAAGGAAGTAGCGTATATGTTAGAGTTAAAACATCTAAAGAAATACTATAAGGTCGGTGAAACAACCACCAAAGCCCTTGATGACGTTTCAGTTTCTTTCCGTAATCAAGAATTTGTAGCAATCTTAGGACCTTCTGGTTCTGGTAAGACCACTATGCTGAATATGATAGGTGGTTTAGATCGCTATGATTCTGGTAATTTGGTTATTGAAGGGAAATCAACCGACGACTTTAAAGATTCAGATTGGGATGCCTACCGCAATAACTCTGTAGGATTTATTTTCCAATCGTACAATATTATTGGTCATCTTTCGATTATTGATAACGTCGAGATGGGGATGACTTTATCAGGCGTGAGTGGAGAAGAAAAGAAGCGTCGTGCTAAAGATGCTTTAATTCGAGTTGGTTTAGAGAAGCATATGAACAAGCGACCTAATCAACTATCGGGTGGTCAGATGCAACGAGTAGCTATCGCCCGAGCCATTGCCAATGATCCAGAAATTCTGCTTGCTGATGAACCAACTGGAGCTCTTGATTCAGAGACTTCAGATGAAATCATGCAATTAATTAAAGAACTATCTAAAGAACGTCTGGTAGTAATGGTTACTCATAATCCAGAATTGGCTCGCCAATATGCTGACCGAATTATTGAATTTGCTGATGGTAAAATCCAAACAGATTCCAACCCTTATAATGGGCATGATGAAGTGACTAACTTTAAGCTTAAACATACTAAGATGAGTTATTGGACAGCTTTGAAACTTTCTTTTAAGAATATTATGACTAAAAAAGGTCGGACATTCTTGACGGTTTTTGCTTCCTCGATTGGAATTATCAGTATTGCGATTGTTTTGGCCTTATCAAATGGTTTCCAGAAACAAATTGACCAAACCCAAAGTGATACGATGGCTTCTATGCCGGTTTCAATTGGGGCCGTTGCTTCAGATTCAAGTGCAGCAATGACGGATAGCCAAAACAGTACCTTCTCCAAACATAAGTATGTGGAAGCCGATTTGAGTAAATCGGATAAAGCCCAACACGTAAATAAAATAGATTCGAAGTACCTAGATTACGTCAAGAAAATGCCTAAAAAATACGCTAAAAATATTGCGGTTACTTACAGTACCGGAATGAATTTAATTAGCCAAAAAGATGGTAAATGGCAAACGGTTAAGTTTAGTAATGCTGATCCCGATGCTAAGACAGTAGATACAAGTTCAATGATGGCTTCTGTTACAGGTGTGGGAGGCTCAGTTTATCCCATTGATCGTGATGGAAATCAAAGCTTCTTAAAGAAGAATTACCACGTTTTATCTGGAAGTTATCCAAAGAAGGCTACTGATGTTGTTTTAATTGCGGATCGCGATAATAAGATTAACATCTCAGCTTTAAAGAACTTTGGAATTACAGCTAAAACTAACCAAAAATTTGATTACAATCAATTGATCGGTAAAACGGCCAAATTGGTAACTAATAATACTTACTATAAAAAATTGCCAACTGGTAACTATGTTCCTAGTGATAAGTATGCATCAATGGCGAATGCTAAAGATACTAAAACGCTAAAAGTTGTCGGTATCTTACGGGTGAAATCTAAGAATAGCGATGGCTTATTATCTAACGGAATCGCCTACAGTGATCAATTAACCAAATCCGTTTACGAAGATAATAAAGATTCTAATATTGTAAAAGCTCAAGCAGCTAGCAAAAAGAATATCATGACTGGTGAAACAATGGATGCTTCTACCAAAAACCAGATGCTAACGATGTTGGGTGGTAGTGAAACACCAAGTACTATCCAAATTTATCCAAGTAACTTTAAGAAGAAGGACCGGGTCTTAGACTACCTCGATAAATATAATGATGGCAAGAAAAAAGCGGATCAAATTGTATATACGGATATGGCCGGTAGTATTTCAAAACTGACTGGTGGAATGATGGATGCCATTACGTACGTCTTGGTGGCTTTTGCAGGAATTTCGTTAGTTACATCAATGATTATGATTGCAATTATCACATACACATCCGTAATTGAAAGAACTAAAGAAATCGGTGTATTGAAAGCTCTAGGAGCACGTAAGAAAGATATTACCCGTGTCTTTGATGCAGAGACGGCCATCTTAGGGATTGGATCAGGACTTTTCGGAATTGTGGTAGCTTGGTTATGTACTTTCCCAATTAATGTCGTACTGGAAAAGATGACTGGTTTAAGTGGAGTTTCTCAATTAAATCCAGTTCATGCCATTCTCTTAGTCATAGTTAGTGCTGTGTTAACTATTTTAGGTGGGCATATTCCAGCTAGAATGGCTGCTAAAAAAGATGCAGCAATTGCTTTAAGAACTGAATAACTTTAGTAAAAAAACGTTTCTTGAGAGTTTTCTCAAGAAACGTTTTTTAGGTTATTTAGTTGAATCTTCTTTGTTTTTTAAGTTGGAAAGTAATTCAGGATTATTTACTAATGCATCGCGAATTTCTTTAAGGTAAATTTCACTATTTTCGATTGCTTCAGCTTCATCGTCTTCTTGTTCTTCTTTCTTAGGAAGAAACTTGTTGACTAATTTAACCAAAATAAAGACAACAAATGCAATGATTAAGAAGTTAATGACAGCATTGATAAAACTACCAAACTTGAAAGTAGCTCCGGCTACCTTAAGTACCCAATCTGAAAAATCAATTCCGCCGATAAATAAACCAATTAAAGGATTAATTAAATAATTAACTAATGATTTAACGATGGAAGTAAAAGCTCCACCAATAATAACACCGACAGCTAAATCAAGGACGTTTCCACGTGAAACAAATTCTTTAAATTCTTTAAGCAAATCAACCAACTCCTAGTTTTTTTTAGAGATTAATTCTCTGAATCCCTCCAACAGAATCGAACTGTTATCAAAACTTACCTAAGTGAGGGAACTGTAATTTGAAATAAGACCTTAACTTTACTTATGATATCATTTTTATTCACATTTAAAGTAGGCAAAATGCTCTTACAAATTTTGGTCAACCTTTAAAATGACTGAATTAATTTAGGATTCCCGCCAACGATCTAGTCGTTGAAGTCGAGATGGATAACAAATTAACAAAAATATTTTTTTGAATATATTCATTTTTGATTGTTTAATTTCTTTAATCCCTTTCGCCTTGATGTCATCAATTGTAAGGGTAGGGTCAGTGAAAGCTCCATCTTGATAACATGAAATACAATAGTAATTTGATGAGTCACCGTTGGCTTTAGTGCCAGCATTTGTAGTAGTAAGTGGTCTTCCACAGCTTTGGCAAAATTTATTCATTACTTACACCTCTCTTTTATAACATCCGATAACTTAATTAGTAACATCAACTTCCCACTGAAAAGTAGCTAAACCCGATTTTGTACAACCATAATTATATATTAATTACTTATGGTTAGCATTAAAAATAAATTAAATCTGAATGCAGATAAAAATAAGATTATCCCGTTGAATTTGAAATCAAATTTTTATAAAAATGTACCTAGAAAAAAGTTAATAGGGGATTATTTTATGATAAATTATCATTTCTGAGTTACATTTTATAGCCATATGAAACATACGGGTATTAATCATGGGTTTGAATAGCACCTGCTAACATTCAAACTTAAAATGAAGTTCAAAATTTGTTTAAATTAATTTAATTGGAACTAAAAAACACCTCCTAGGCGCTACTTATCAGTAAGTAACGCGCAGGAGGTGTTTTAAGAAACTTAGGATGTAATAATTTGAAGCTGTTGAGTACGTTGTAATTGTAGTGATTGAGCTTGATTAATCTCATCATAGAGCACAGTTGCCATTTCTGGGGTAATAACCCCACGGCTTACTCCACGTTGAATAAAGTTATATTCTTGCTGAAAGGCTTGAATGTATAAATCGCTACTTACAAAGACTGCCTGTTTATTATAATCATGACGAACCATTGAGCAGTATCGATTGATAGATCTACGAACGAGGTTAATATATTGGTTATTACTTTGTTTACGTAATAAGCGACCACGCAAAACATCGTCTAAGTATTTATCAGTAGAGTCGATCACTTCATTGTTGAGTTCCAAAAGAGCATCCCGAACATCCAGACGTTGTTGGAGCGTATCTGAAGGTTGAGCAGCCAACCATTTTTGACGAGCAACGGTACGTTGATGTTTGGTGATTTGCCCATTTTTGACGTGCCAGAGGGCGTGTTTGCAAAGCCCTGATACCTTTTTAAAGTTCTTTTTAAATATATAATGTACTCGGTTAACAAAGTGTTCCCGAGGATTAAAGTTAGGAGCCACAAAATTATTTAGAATTTTTTCATAAATATTAACAACTTCTAAACTATATTTAGCTGAAATTGAAGGTCCATGAATGTAAGTGACAATGAAGTCTTTGGTTTCAAACATTAACTCCTGATATTCATCAAAATCAATAATTTGGCCGTTCAATGCCCCCTTTTGGGACTGCAACTGTTCCGTTAAGGCCTCGCGAACCGCGTGATCATCGATGGTATCACGTAGTTGTAAAGTAGCATAATCCACCATCTTGTTACGAATATGATCGATATCAGCGAGTGAATACTCCGTCGTTTTGACAGGAAGCATCAGCGGAAGACTGATAGCACTGACTAACATACTAATTAAAATTACTAGCGTGGCAATCACAATTAATTCTTCACGATAAGGGAAGGGGTGACCTCCAATTCTAGTAGGAAGTGAAAAGGCCATCGCCAAAGTCACGGTCCCATGCACACCACTAATTGCAAATATCCTTGACCATAGCTGATGCACGGATTTGTCATGAGGGCCTAAGAAATGGTCAGGATTGTCTGGATTTTCATGAACAGACCACCAGTAACGGATAGCTAGCATTGATAGATAAATCAGTAAACTAATACCAATTAATTGAGCAATCGTCATCGTTCCCATCTGGATAAAATCTTTCCAAACCATCGGTAAAGTCACTCCAAGGAATAAGAAAACGACGCTATTTAGGAAACTTGAGATAGTATTCCAGACGGTTGCTGAGGTAAGCTGAACTCGAGTTGAAGTTAAACGGAGGCGTTCAGATTCCCAATTATGAACCATTCCAGTAGCAACGACGGCTAGAATGCCAGAAGTTCCCAAATGTTCAGCTAAAAGATAGACGAGAAAAGGGGTCAACAGACTAATCGGAATGATGATAGTTTCCGGATTATTAGCGCGCATGTTTAAATTAACGCGAAGAGAAACAATTAAAAAGCCGGCAATAATTCCAATGATTACGCCACCAAGCGCGACAAAAATAAAATGTTCGACTCCGGTAATTGCTGAAAAAGTTCCATTTTGTAAAACAGATAAAGCTAAATCAAGGATTACCAGTCCAGTGGCATCGTTAAATAAGGATTCTAGTTCTAAAGCTTCATTAACATTTTCGGGCATGGCAGTTCCGCTGGTCATCGATTTAACAGCAACCGCATCGGTGGGAGTAACGATGGCTGCTAGGGCAATGGCCACTGGTAGCGTCCATTTGGTTTCAAAATTATTAGTTAAGATTCCAACAACTAAAGCGCTGGCGCCAGCTAAAACTACCGACAGAAAAAATACCACGCGAAAACGTTGGCGAATTCGATTGAAGGATTGTTTTTGACCATCTATAAACATGATAGGTGCAATAACCACTAACATAAAAAATTCTGGTCTTAATTCAAAATTATGAAATGCTGGGGTAAATGATAGGATTACTCCAACGATAATTAAAATAAATGCTTCGGGAATTCGAGGCACAAGTTGTTTAATAATATTAGATAAGATTACACCTGTTAAAAGTAGTGCAATTGTGTAAAATGTTTGCAAGGTTACTACCTAATCTCCTATGAATAAAATTTATAGAAGTCATTATAACAAAAAATGAGATGATGACTTCATCGTCTCATTTTACTACAGCATGTGATATTAGGATGACGTTATCTGATGATAAATTCTGACTCGATGGAAACCGATTTGATAGCGCCCGTAATAGCAAGTTCGCAAGCGGCTTGACCAATCATTTTTAGATGGTGATCAATCGTGGGGATTTTTAATAGACTTCCAGATATTTGATTTTCCTGTCCCATTAAGGCCGGCAACTCTAAATTATTATCTAGGTAGTATTGATAAATGCCAGCAATAATATCGTCGCTATTACCAAAAATGAAATCTGGCGTATCTCTTGCAATTAAATGAGCGGATTGGTAGCCATCATTGTAATTGTAGCAATCCGTATAGACTAAATTGGAGTCTGGGAAAGTTCCAAAAACTTTTTTGTAAGAGTGAAAAATAATTTTACTCGTGGCACTGTTTCCGTACGGACGACTTAAAATAATAGCAATTTTGCTATAGCCACCTTGTTTAACCCATTCGAACGCCTGTTGATAGGTACTTTCACGGAGCGTATAGGCAGCCGCAATGGGATTGTCCTGTGGATTTTCACAGCATACGACGGGGCCATATTTTTGATATTTGATTAATTCAGTTAGTGGCAATTTGCGAGATATAAAAATTAGCGCATCAAAGGCTTTTCGGTGAAGTTTTTCTAAATATTTTTGTTCTAACTTTTCGTCATACTGAGATTCCAAAAAAAGGACATTATATTCAGCAGCAAAAGCTAAGTCCATAATTCCATGGGTTAACTCAGAAAAAAAGGGATGACGCATGTGAGGTACTACCACACCAATCGTAAACGTCTGGCCCTTACTCAGGTCACGAGCAATGGCATTGGGTACGTAGTCCATTTCGTCAATAATCCGTTTGATCTCCTTACTAGCTTTGTCAGAGACATAACCACTCTGATTGATAAAACGGGAAACGGTAGATGCTGAGTATCCAGATTTTTTAGCAATGGTTCTAATATTAGTCATTATTATCAAGTCCTATTTTAAATTCGATTAAGGTCCATACCCTCATTTTAAAGTATGAAACGCGTTCCACAACCAATATTTTAACTTAGCAATCTTAAGGCTTGCTATGGTACGCGTTTCATAGATTATGCTCTGTTTAAAGGAGGATGATTGATATGTATACGTATGTAGAAGTGACTTCAGAAGGTACCAGAGAGATTGGATATGCTCAAGTTAAGTTTAACGATGAAAAAATGATCTTAACTTTTTCAAATGGTTTAGGAATAACAAGAATGAAGTTCAATTTAGACGATATAGGATACGTTGCTGAGGGGCAATTTATCGGAGGTAACACTTTCACGTTAAATGCCGATGGTTATCGAATCACACTATACGAAGATGGACTGGCCACTTCGGATTATTTGAGAAACTACTTTAAATATTTATTGGTGCAAGTATAAACATGAAATTAAAATTAATGCTAGATAATAAAAGTCCTTCAAGCTACTTAGTTAACTTGAAGGACTTATTTTATTGCACTAAATCAGAATTGCTATGGATTGATAAGGTTTCAATTTCAGCGTTGTTGTTAATTCAGGATTAGTCTCGTAGTTGTTAATCAAGATTTTAGCAGTTTCAGTGGTGTATTTACTAGGAATTGAGATGGTAGCATCATTTCCATAGAAGTTATTGAGAACCAACAAGCTTTGGTCTTGATAGGTACGAATATAAGCGAATACAGAAGGGTGATTAAGTTCAAAGGATTGATAATCTCCTTCAGAAATAATGGAGAATTCTCGGCGAAGTCGAATTAATTTTTGGTAATAAGCAAAAATTTCACCGTGTTCTAGTTCATTTGCAACGTTGATTTCAGTTTGCTTAGTTGGTTTTAACCAAGGTTGAACTTCAGAAAAGCCAGCATATTTGGAATCATCCCAATGCATAGGAACTCGACTATTATCGCGAGCTTTAGACTTCACGATTTCAAGTGCATCTTGAGGAGATTTGTTTTCTTTCAAGAGTCGTTGATAAGCGTTTAAGGCTTCTACATCAACATATTCGTCAATGTTTTGGTAATCTGGATCGACCATGCCGATTTCTTCTCCCTGATAAATATAGGGCGTTCCACGAAGCAAATGCATCGTGGTGGCGAGCATTTCGGCAGACTTAGCTCGGTATTTACCAGAATCTCCAAAGCGATTTAAGGCCCAAGGTTGATCGTGATTATTCCAGAAGAGGGCGTTCCATCCATCACCTTCATCCATGCCCACTTGCCAAGTATTTATCGTCTTTTTAAGTGCAGCAAAGTCAAAAGGAACTTTCGTCCATTTTTGTCCGTGGTCGTAATCTACCTTCAAATGGTGGAAGGTGAAAGCCATGGTTAATTCATGTTCTTCCGGACGAGTATATTTCACACCATTTTCAACTGAAGCTGAAGAAAACTCTCCTACGGTAATTACTTCAGGGTCTTGAAGTGCAGCTTGATGCATTTCCTTAAGATAACTTTGAACGATAGGTGTATCGGTATACATAAATTTTGATTCTACGCCTTCAGGAGCGTCGGTTAACTCTACGTCCTTTCCAGTCACATTAATTACATCAAAGCGGAATCCCTTAACCCCCTTGGCATGCCAAAAATTAATGACCTTGAAAAGTTCTTGGCGAACTTCAGGGTTATGCCAGTCAAGATCGGCTTGATGCTCGTCGTATAAGTGTAAGAAATATTTACCGGTATCACCAAATTTAGCCCAAGCTGGTCCACCAAATTTAGAAGTCCAATTGTTGGGTAAATCACCATTTGGTTTAGGATCTCGAATGTAGAAGTATTTTTGATAGTGTTCGTCGCCAGCTAAGGCTTTTTGAAACCATTCATGCTCAGTAGAAATATGATTTAACACCATATCTAGCATAACTCCGACATGGATTTCCTTTAATTTACGGACTAATTCTTCAAAATCTGACATCGTACCAAAGACAGGGTCAATTTCATAGAAATTGGCAATGTCATAACCATTATCGTATTGAGGAGAAACGAAAAAAGGATTGAACCAAATCATATCGATATTCAACTTATCAATATAAGGAATTTTTTTGATAATTCCTTGTAAATCTCCAATGCCATCGTTGTTAGAATCATAGAATGATTTGGGATAAATTTGGTAAATAACCTTATTTTTAAAATTCATAGTTAGTGTCCTTTCAATTTTTGTCTTCTAGCGAAATCAACAAAACTAAATTTATCAGCTCGATGAATAGATTCGGTAAATTGGAACAACGTGGTGTCATTGAGATAAGTCATACTTCGAATTACTACGACGTCTTTGTGTGGTGGAATTTTTAATAATTGACGTTGGCGTTCAGTAGGCTCTTCAACCGTGATGGTTTTAGTAGCATAGCTAATATCCAGTCCAAGTTGGTCTTCGAAATATTCATACAGAGAATTTTCAGCAGCCATTTTTGGAATATCATTAACCACCTTTGAGAGTACGTAATCTATATCAATAATGATGGGTTCATCATTAATGGTTCTTAAACGTTCAATATAAGTAGCTTCTAACTCACTATTTTGATCGAGACCAAAACCCTTGGTAGGCACCAAACGAGGCTCTAATGTAAGTACTTTTGTAGTTGAATGCATATTTTGTGATTGATTGAGCTCTTTGAACGATTTGATACCGGAAACTGGGAAAACAAATCTAGAAACATCGAGGACGATTGATCCTTTGCCTTTAATTTTTTGAATGTAGCCCAGTTCTAGCAGGAGCACCAAAGCTTTTCGAACAGTTTCACGTGAAGTTCCATATAGGTCGCAAAGTTCGTTTTCACTAGGTAAATAAGAACTGGCAGGATAGATACCATGAATAATTTTATTGGCGATATCTTGTTTTATTAAATCGTATTTACTTTCCATACAAGAGCTACCCCTTTCTTAGAAACGCTTACATTTTAACATGATGTAACTAGTATATACAAGGTAATATAATTTATTATTTATCAATAACCTGTAATTAAAGGCGCTATCTTTATTGTTGACATCTTGTATATACAAGTTTATGATAAAAGCATGTTAAATAGCAAGCGCTTACAAATATATTGAAATTATATTAGAGCATGTGAGGAATAATCTTATGAAAAAAACAAATGATAATCTCATAGTTGTAGCACCAGCAAGTGGTAAGGTGATTCCACTTGAACAAGTAGAAGACCAAGTTTTTGCCCAAAAAATGATGGGGGAAGGTTTTGGGTTAGAACCTACTAACGGTAATCTAGTTGCTCCTGTGGCTGGGACAGTAATGATGGTAGCTGATAGTAAGCACGCAATTGGTATTAAAACTGATAGTGGTGTCGAAATATTGCTACATCTCGGAATTGATACCGTAGAATTAAAGGGCACCCCATATGATCTTAAAGTTCAAGTTGGCGATCATGTAAAAGCAGGAAGTAGCCTAGGAACTTGGGACTTAGATTTAGTGCGTAATAATGGCAAGCAAACTACTATAATCTTTGCAATCACTAATAGCAGTGAAGTGTTAGAGCAGTTGGAAATTGAAGCTGATACAGTTGAAGTAGGAAAAAATGTTGCAAATCTAAAATTAAAAACGGTTTCAGAAAAAGTGGAGCATTCTAAAAGTAATGAAGGCAATCGTTTTGAAAAAACAGCTCAAAAAGTAATTGATGCAGTGGGCGGACCCGACAATATCAATAGTGTGATTCACTGTATTTCTCGTTTACGCTTTTATTTGAAGGATATTAATAAACCCGACGATGATATTATTCGAAATGACGACCATGTTATTGATATTATGCGTGCTCAAGGTCAATACCAAGTAGTGATTGGTCCAGATGTAGTCGATGTTTATGACGCAGTTATTGACCAATTAGGGACAGAATTTGGGGATGAAGAAGGAACCGAACAAGCCGTTAAAGCTACGCAACCACAAGGCCCTGATAACCGGAATTTCCTAGAAAAAACAAAAGATGGATTTAATAATTTTATTGGTGTAATTACTGGTTCGATGAGCCCAGTGATTTGGTCATTGGCGGCAGCTGGTATTCTCAAGGGATTATTATCAGTCTTAACGATGCCACAGATTGGGGAACTACTAAGTCCTAAAAGTAATTTATACATCATATTAAATGCCATTGGCGATTCAGTTTTCTTCTTCCTCCCAATTTTAGTAGGATTTTCTGCGGCAAAACGCATTGGTGGAGATCCAATCATCGCAGCCGTAATTGGTGGGGTATTGGTACATCCTACGCTAACTCCGTTGGCTGGAAAATCGTTAGGGATGTTGGGTGGATTTAACTTCCCAATGGTCCAATATTCATACTCGATTTTCCCGATGATTTTAGCTGCTTGGTTGGCATTTAAAATTGAAAATTATTTGAAGAAACATTTACCAAGTTATCTAACCATGATTTTTGTTCCATTTATTACAATTCTGATTGTTAGTGGAATTACGATTTATATTACTGGCCCAGTCATTGTCGGCATTTCTAAATGGATTGCGGTAATGATTTCATGGGTACTGGTTCATAGTGGATGGGCATCAGGAATTCTAGTAGGTGGTTTCCATCAAGTATTGGTAATCTTTGGTTTGCATTGGGGAATTACTCCATTGGTAGTTAATGACATAGCTACCACGGGACACAGTTACTTAAATGCTTTGATTTGCCAAACCATGATTTCACAAGGTGCAGCTGTTTTAGCCGTGGCGATTAAGACTAAGAAAACTAACTTAAAGAGTTTATCATTTGCGGCTGCCATTTCAGCCTTTTGTGGAGTTACCGAACCCGCTATTTACGGGGTTAACCTCCGCTATAGAAGGGTCTTCATTTCTGGATTGATTGGTTCAGCATTTGGTGGATTTATAACCGGGTTGTTCCATGGTAATATGTACGGATTTGCCGGTTCATGGATTGGTTTTGCATCCTTCTTTAATCCAAGCAATCCGTCTGATTTAAGCAGCTTCTGGATTTTCTTGATTTCCTCAGTTGTATCTACCATTATTGCCTTTATTGCAGCATACGTTTGGGGCTACAATGACAAAATGGAAGTTGGTAAAAAGGTTGAAAAACCAATTAACCCTAGTAAAAAATAATTTGTAAAAAGCTAATATGTAGGAGGCCACCATGGGTATTCAATTAATTGCAAGTGATATCGACGGAACTTTTCTAAATGATCAACAGGATTTTGACCATCAACGTTTTCAAGCTCAGTTAGACAAACTTAATGAACGAAAAATTAAATTTGTAGTAGCGAGTGGAAATCAGATGGCTCATTGTCAGGAAGTATTTGCTGGCATTAAGGGTGATTTAACCTTTGTTGCCGAAGATGGTGCCCTTACGATTGAACAAGGGAAAATTTTAGACGATAATCCGCTAAAACCGGCTTTATTACACGACACAATTGAGTACTTATTGACGATTCCGATGTTTAAAGGCGTTGAGCTGATTCTATCGAGCCAACATCGTGCATTTACTAATATGAAAATGGATAATCCGGAATGGCCCGTTAGCTCGTATTTTTACAGCCAATTAACCCCAGTGGATCACTTTAAAGACATTAAAGATCCGATTTATAAGATTGATGCCCATTGGGTTGATATTGATAATGTGCGTGAACAAGCCGCCCTGTTAAAAACTGCCTTAGGGGATAGCTTGGGAAGTGTGATGAGCGGTTTCAATGGAATCGACATTACGATGCCCCATGTTACTAAAGCGTATGGACTTCAGCAATTACAAAATCGTTGGAAAGTTTCGATGGATGAAACGATGGCTTTTGGTGATACCCAAAATGACGAAGCCATGTTGCATCATGCGCGACTAGGCTATGCGATGAAAAATGCAGAACAAGAAGCACTGGACGCAACCGAATTGGTTACACCGTTGGATAACAACGATAGTGGAGTAATGGACATGATTGATCGGGTACTCCGTGGTGAAATTGAATAATTGATAGATTGTTCTTGGTTTATGGACCGCTACTAGGATGGAATGCAATTTTCCATATAGTAGTGGTTTTTTGTATGGTAATGGGTTTCAGGTTTACATGGGATAACCCTGATTATCCATAAGAAAAACTTATGAAAAGCGGCAAGAATCGAAATTGGTTAGGAATGGGGGAGCTTGTAGAATAATTACATAATAAAAATTTGGATGCGGGTGATAGGAATGAACAAGCAGAAATTTGGTATGGTTTTACCAATTATTTTAATTAGTTATTTTATGATTCTTTTGGATAATTCAATTGTTTTTACAAGTACAGTAAAGATTGCAGCAGACTTGAGTTTGTCGGCTTCGGAATTATCGTGGGTAACTAATGCATATGCATTAACCTTCGGTGGATTATTAATGATTGGTGGACGGTCAGGAGATATTTTTGGTCGAAGAAATGTCTTTTTAATCGGGTTGGTAATCTTTAGTATAGGATCCTTATTGGTTGGTTTATCAACTAATGGTTTAATGATTATCGCCATGCGAGCCTTACAAGGAATTGGATCGGCAATTCTTGCTCCAACCACTTTAGCTTTGTTAATGGATAGTTATCGAGATCAGATGAGAACCAGAGCGATTGTATATTATGGTGCTACTGGTGGATTAGGTGCCAGCATTGGATTGGTTGTTGGTGGATTGATTGCTAGTTACGCTAGTTGGCGCTGGGGATTCTTACTTAACGTGCCTGTGGGGATACTGATGATTGTGTTAACACTTAAATATATTCCAGCAAGTAAAAAGGTAGAAGGAAAATTAGATTGGTTAGGTTCAATTTTGTCAGTCTTAGGAATTACTGCGCTTGTTTATGGAATTAATGGAGCTAGTCATCCGGTACCAATGGTTATGACCGGGATTTTACTTTTGGTTTTATTTGTATGGCAAGAAAAAGTTTCTAAGCACCCGATTACACCATTAAAACTACTTAAAGATCGAGAAAGAAGTAGTGCTTATATTGCAAGGTTCTTTTTCTTAGGTGCAATGATTTCATACTTCTTCTTAACGCCACAAGCGATGCAACAGGTTTATCACTTTACGCCATTAATGGCAGCGGTAGGATTCTTACCAGAAACACTACCTCAATTTGTTTTTGCTACATTGGTATCACGGTTAAACGAAAAGTTTACTAATACTCAGATTTTAATTGCTGGAACGGTAATTACCTTAGCTGGATTGGTTTTCGCCGCTGTGGTAGGCATACAAGCAGGATATTGGTGGTCAGTAGCTATTCCAATGGTGATTATTGGTATCGGTCAAGGATTTACCTTGAGCCCTCTAACCGTAGCCGGAGTAGCAAATACGGATAGGGAAATTGCCGGATCAGCTTCAGGTGTAGTAAACATGGTTCATCAAATTGGTAGTTCAGTGGGACTTTCAATTATCACCGCGCTGACAGCTAATTTGATTAGCCCAGTATTATCATATGACCACGCTATCATCATTATGGCCGTATTTATGTTGATTTCAGTCGGAGCTACTTTAAATATCGGTCTTAAAAAATAAGTGATTTTATAAAGAGAGGGATTATCATGAACGTATTAATTATTGGCGCAACAGGAACGATTGGAAATGCAGTGAGACAAACTTTATTAAGTGAAACAGATGCAAATTTAACCCTTTTTGCTCGAAGTGCCAACCGATTAAAACCCGGTAGTCGTGAAAAAGTGGTGGCTGGTGATGTAAACCAAGCCCATGATTTAGACCAGGCGATGAAAAAGCAAGACGTCGTATTTGTAGCACTTAGTGGTAATTTAGGAACATATGCTGAAAATATTGTATCAGCAATGAAACGTAATCAAATTGACCGTTTGCTATTTATTACCTCGATGGGAATCTATAATGAAATTCCAGCAACAATTGGAAGTAATGGGAATTTAGAATATAATTCGGTCCTAAGTTCATATCGACAAGCAGCTGATGTTGTTGAAGCTTCAGATTTGAATTACACCGTAATTCGTCCAGGTTGGTTTACTAGTGGTCCAGTAGATTACGAAGTTACATTAAAAGGAGAACCGTTCGGAGGACATGATGTTTCGGTTAGTTCAATTGCTGATCTTGTAAAACGACTCACTTTTGATGCTACCTTGTATTCACGGGATAGTGTCGGAATTAACACCCCTCAATGATTATATTTAAAGAAGAGTTGAAATTTATTTCAGCTCTTTTTGTTTTATAATGAGGTAAATCCATGAAGTGAGGTAAACTAATGTTTCAACAAATGCAGTATTTTATTGATGTGGTCGATGCACACAGTTTTACCCAAGCAGCTGCTGACGATAATATTTCTCAATCGGCTATTTCCCAACAAATTAAAGAACTTGAAAATAATCTAGGAGTTTTATTGTTGAAGCGTCAGGGTCGGAGCTTCGAAATTACCCCAGCTGGACAGTACTTTTATCAGCATAGTAGGGATGTTTTAGGACAGGTTAAAAAAATTGTTAAAGATACCGTTAGAATTGCCAATGATAACGAACCTGAATTAAGAGTTGGATATTTGAAAAGTTTTGGAACAACGGAGTTCTTACAAACCGTTGCTGAATTTTCTAAATCTTACCCAGAAGTAAAAATTAAAATCAATAATGGAACGCATGAACAATTGTATGATTGGTTGCGTGAAGAAAAAATTGATCTGGCTTTTTCTGATCAACGGCGAGCCCCTTCCAATGAATATGTAAATGATTTTTTGACAGAAAGTGGATTGATGGTTGCAGTAAGTCAAACGGGGGAATTTAGCCACGCAGAGCAAATTGATGTGGCTGATTTAGCTGACTTTCCATGTATTTTAATTACCGATTCAAAGCAACAACTGGCAGAGGAAACATATTATCAAGAAATTTTAGGTGTTAAAGGTGGCTTTCGATTAGTTGCTAACTACGATGAAGCCCAGATGCTGATTGCAGCTAATCAAGGATATTTAATTGTTAATCAGCGAACCCAAACCCTACTCGATAGTGGAATCATTCAAACTGTACCTTTGCACAATGGTGGGCATGAATTGACTCAGAAATATTATATGTACTGGAAAGTCGATAATTCAGGGTTTTATATTGAAACTTTTGCCGAAATGTTTGAGCATCATTTTAAATAAGTTTTACTTATTTAATAGAGTTAAGATTAGAATAGCTCGGCTCCTTAATTATAGATATCATTTAGGATAGAAAGATATCAAAGGAGCAAATTTATGACAAAAGATGAAGAACAAATTGTTCAACTATACCGAGCTGAAAATGAAGCAATGGTAAAAAAAGATATAAGTCGACTAGATATGATTTTAGGTGGTCGAATGACTTTAACGCATATGACGGGATACGTGCAACCTAAACTGGAATGGATCGATCAGATACAAAATGAAGAAATGCAGTACTTGGAGTCCAAAGAAGAAGCTATCAAAGATATTCGAGTTGAAGGAAATTTGGGACAATTAACGGGCCAAAATTTAGTAACCGCCAAAATCTGGGGCGGATCGAAGAACGTTTGGCCTCTTCAAATGAAAATGTATTTTGAGAAGAACAATGGGCGATGGGTAATTAGTAAGCAGGTAGCTAGTACGTATTAAAAGTGGAAAAATAGGTATGAAAAAACAGTGGAAAAGATTATCCACTGTTTTTAGTGCACAAAAAAATCAGTAACCACGGCTTTACGCTGCGTGACTACTGATTAGTGTGTCGTGTGTTTGATGGGTGGTCAGGGGATCGAACCCTGGACCCACGGATTAAGAGTCCGTTGCTCTGCCAGCTGAGCTAACCACCCATATAATTAATATGTATCAACTCGACTTAAATATAGTATCATGAAAAATAGGGGCTGGCAATACTTTTTTTAAAAAAATTTCGAAAAAAATTAAAAAAATGCAAAAACGATTTAAATCGTGCTACAGATAGCGTTTCCGATTGATTTTAGTGTATATGTTATAATTAACCAAGATTAATGGATTGGACCATTTTTATCAGGAATGCATACCTGATGGCAGATAAATCTTCCAAGGAGGGCTAACATGCCAAAGATTTTAGTAGTAGATGATGAAAAACCGATTTCTGACATAGTTAAGTTTAATTTAGATAAAGAAGGATACGATGTAGTTACTGCATATGATGGTGAGGAAGCTCTTGCCCAAGTCGAAGAAGAAAAGCCCGACTTGATTCTGCTTGATTTGATGTTACCAAAAATTGATGGATTAGAGGTTGCGCGCCAAGTAAGAGCAAAACATAATATTCCAATCATCATGGTAACAGCTAAGGATTCAGAATTAGACAAGGTTGTTGGACTTGAGCTGGGTGCGGATGATTACGTTACTAAGCCATTTTCTAACCGTGAACTAGTGGCGCGGGTAAAAGCCAACCTTCGTCGTCAGGATCAATTGCAACAAGATGATGAGACTGTTAAAAATAATATTAAAATTGGACCTTTAGTAATTAATTCAGATTCATACTCAGTGACTCGTGATGGGATGCAATTAGATTTGACCCATCGTGAATTTGAACTTTTACATTATTTGGCTCAACACACGGGCCAAGTGATGACTCGTGAACATCTTCTTCAAACGGTTTGGGGATATGATTATTTTGGGGACGTTCGTACAGTGGATGTTACCGTACGTCGTTTGCGCGAAAAAATTGAAGAAACCCCAGGAAACCCTCAAATTTTGGTTACACGTCGTGGAGTGGGATACTATTTACGTAATCCAGAAAATGATTAATTAATTCAGGATTTTTGGAGACTAAATGAATAAACGAACGAATTTTTTCAAATCAATTAACTTTAAAATAGCTCTAGTGTTTGCAATGTTGCTAGTCGTAACGTTGGAAGTCGTTGGAGTTATTTTTGTGCGACAACTTGAAACACAAAACTTGAATCAATTTAAAACTCAAGTTCAACTACAACCTTATGTTGAAAATGAGATTAGTACGCAATTAGAACGTGCTAATACGAAGAGCGCTAACTCACAAATATCCGATATCATTGGAAACATCAATAATCAAAATATCACGGAAATTCGAGTGATTGATGCCAAGGGTGTTATTCGGGGAACGAGTAATAGTACTAACCAGAGTATTGTTGGTCAAAAGACAACGGATCGCAATGTTAAGGATGTAATCTACAATACGCGAACCTATCAACAAGTTTCGTACAATAAAACCACTAACACGCGTTATTTTGTTTCAATTGTTCCTTTAATTAACACTGCAGGAGCAACCAACAACTTGACGGGTGTTGTTTATATACGCGCTAATCTAGAATCGGTATATCAAAATGTTAATAATATTACGTTAATTTTCGTAGTAGCTGCTTTAATTGCGATTACAATTGGACTAATTTTAGCCGTTTTAATTTCCCGAGCGATTACCCGTCCTATCGAAGAAATGCGGCAACGAACGATTCAAATCGCCCGTGGAGATTATTCTGGTCAGGTTCAGATTTATGGTGATGATGAACTTGGCCAACTAGCAGAAGCTGTTAATGAACTTTCTGTACGGGTAGAAGAATCTCAGGAATCGACTGAATCTGAACGGCGGCGTCTTGATTCCGTCTTGGGCTATATGACTGATGGGGTGCTGGCGACAGATCGACGCGGACGAATAACCATCGTTAATGAAATGGCAACGGATTTCTTGAATCTTGAAAATGACCAAATCGTTGGGAAATCAATTTTAGACATTCTCGATTTACGAGGAACGTTTACTTTACGGGACTTACTTGAAAATCAAGAGCAGGTTGTTTTAGATCTTTCCGATGATGACCAAGATTTAATTTTACATGCTTCATTTGCCTTAATTCAGCGTGAATCAGGCTTTATTAGTGGTCTGGTTTGTGTTTTACATGATGTTACTGAACAGCAAAAAATTGATCAAGACCGAAAACGATTTGTTTCTAACGTTTCGCATGAATTGCGGACACCTTTGACTAGTATGAAGAGTTATATTGAAGCATTGGTTGAAGGAGCATGGAAAGATCCAGAAGTGGCCCCTAATTTCTTGAAGGTTACGCAGGAAGAAACGGATCGAATGATGCGGATGATTAATGATTTACTAAATTTATCACGTATGGATTTAGGAACGGCTAGATTGGAACGTGAATATGTTAACCTAAATGAATTATTCAACCATATTTTGGACCGTTTCGATATGATTCTGAAAAATAGTGATAAACCAGATAAAAATTACTCTATTAAACGCGACTTTACGCGTCGTGATATTTGGGTTGAAGTTGATACAGATAAAATTCAACAAGTATTGGATAATATCATGAATAATGCGATTAAATATTCTCCAGATGGGGGGATTATTACCTGTCGGCTATTAGAGACCCACAATCACGTGATTATGAGTATTACAGATCAAGGTTTGGGAATTCCAAAGGATTCAATCAGCCACATTTTCGATCGTTTTTACCGTGTGGATAAGGCTCGTTCACGGGCTCAAGGTGGTACTGGTTTGGGATTGGCGATTTCAAAAGAAGTTATCCAACTTCATGGTGGTCGAATTTGGGTCGAAAGTCGCGAAGGTGAAGGATCTACCTTCTACATTTCACTTCCATATGAACCCTTTGAGGAAGGAGATACTTGGGAATAATGAAAGATACTAAAACGCGTAAAATTGTCCGACATGTCATTCTATTAATATTAGCGTTAACTAGCATCGTGCTTTCATGGGTAATTTGGACTAACCCGGCTCGGTATGAACGCGCTAAGCAGGTTTCCAGTGAAAAAGTACAATCAAACCAGGTTAATCGGGATAAAGGCGATGTTATCTTACCAACGCAGGTTATCTATACCAAGGGAGAACAACAAGAATTGATTAATAATTCTAAAAGTAGCCTTCCCAAGGCAGCTGTTAAAGAAATTTCGAGTTGGAAATTATCAAACATAACTCGGGTTTCAAGAGGTAATAAAGAACGTTTTTTGGATTATGCTACGTTAAGTCACAGTTTGATGCTGAAATATCCGAGTAACATCACTGGGAAAATTTTCAATAGTATTTATGATCAAAAGTTAAATACAAACGCTGAAATTAGCCAAATTGTAGTTAACGTGAATAAGCCAAACGAGTTTTTCCTGTTAAATGATGCGACTTATGACGTTTACCAAGCTAAAGCTTCTAAACAAGATTTAAAGCAGTTACGCAAATTGATTAAGCAGAGTGATAGTCAGTATAAAGTGAAAGAAACCATCATGAATCATAATCTGATTAATGATTATCAAACTGCAATTAAGGTACCTTATTATAGTTTTTCAGTTAATAAAGAGAGCAGTAGCGTCTTCACTGCCAACTTGTTAACAAATACTGATGCAGATTCAATTGATACGAAGAAAACTAAAGATGGTACAGAATATGTCTCAAATGATACAACCAAACGTTTGCTGATTAAAAACAATGGTTTTGTGGCGTTTAATAATGCCAGCAAAGCTAATGATACTGAAGAAAGCTTAAAGCGAAATCTAGAGTTGAGCTTTTATCAGATGAAACAACTAGGGGTACAAGTGGACAACATGCGCTATTTCAATTTCCATGAAAATAATCATGAAATCGAATTTAGAGATTTTGTAGAAGGCTTCCCGATCTTCAATGCAGACGGTCTGGATACGATTAAAGTCGCTCACCAAGCAAAACAAACCACGACCTCATTTTCAATCTATAATCTTGACGTTCCAGTTCCCACATCAAAGAGTGACAAGGAGCTACCAAGTACGCAAGATATGTTGGATGAATTAAAATATAGCGGAATTAATACTGATAAAATTGAAGACATTGATATTGGATATGAACGTCCAAGTACAACTAAAGCTAATTCAACGGTTGAACTTGAACCAACCTGGTTTATCAAGTACCATGGCGACTGGACGTCATATCGCGATTTAGTTAGCTAAGGAGGAACGAAATGGATTTCAGAAGAATCGAAGTCATCTTTATTGTTGTATTCGCTATTTTGAATGCCTATTTATTTGGTTCCTACTGGCAATATCAATTAGAAGCTGGGACGACTTCATCGTCGAATTCAAGCGAAAATTCGACGATACTGAAGGAAATGAGAAACGACCAGATTACTTATATGCCTCTTTCAAATAAAAAAATGAACGGTTACTATGCAAGTGCGACAGTCGACACATCTTTAAAGGATAATATCAAACGTCTCACTGACCAAAGCGCACGAGTAGTTGATAATTACGTTGAAAGTACTTTGAATGAGGAACTTACGGTCGATCCTAAACAACCGCAAAAAGTACTTAATACATTCGTCAAGAATCGCTACAACATCGTTTATGGCTCTGAATACCAGTACAACCCTAATTTAAGTACAAATGTCCAAGTAGTTTATACGCAGATGATTGATGGACACCCCGTCTATTCCAAGGCTGGAAAGCTAACTTTTTATGTTAATGCTAGCAATGAAGTTACTGGTTATACGCAAGGACATTTGGTAAATGAGAAACAACTGCGAGAAAAGAGCGAACTGATTAGTCAAACTCGAGCAGTAACGTGGCTATATCAATATAATGAAATTCAAAATGATTCCAAGGTGGAATGGGCCGATTTAGGTTATACAAATTTACTTACCACCGATAACGGAGTAGTATATGTTCCGACATGGGTAATCGGAATTAAGAGTAAGAGTAGCACTGGTATTCAAGTGAAAAGAATTAATGCTTTTTCAGGGGTCTTGATCAAAAAGGACCATGAAGTAACCACAGAGTCCTCGACGCAAGCAAGTGGTAGTACCGCAGCGAGTGATGATAGCAGTAGTGTTTCAAGCACGGAAACTTCTGAGTCGGAGGCAACGAGTGCTAGTAGTGATGTGTCTAGTACAACCAGCTCAACCAGTTCAGCAACGACAGAAGCTACAACTAGTACGAGCACCACATATTAAGTTGGTTACGAACTTCATTTGAAGTTCAATTTTTGCATCAATTTAAGTTAAATTAAGTAGGAAGGTCTAGAAATGAGCGAAGATGGTTTGAAAGTTAGCGTACTCGCAAGTGGCAGTACGGGAAATGTAACATATATTGAAACGCCAGAACGAAAAGTCTTGGTGGATGCTGGACTAAGTGGTAAAAAAATCGCAGGTTTAATGGACAGCGTTGGACGCGATATTAGCGAAGTTGATTCACTTTTTGTTACCCATGAACATTCGGATCATATCCAAAGTGTGGGAGTATTAGCTCGAAAATATGGAATTGATATCTATGCTAACCAAGGAACTTGGGATGCCATCGGTGGTAAAATTGGCAAAGTTCCAACTGAGCAAAAATTCATTTTTGATCCTAATACTACTAAGTCTCTAGATGACCTCGATATTGAAAGTTTTTCAGTTTCACATGATGCAGCTGAACCTCAGTTTTATGAATTCCACCATGCGGGTAAATCATTTGTAATTTTAACAGATACGGGTTATGTTTCTGATCGAATTGCTGGAACTATTAGGAACGCAGATGGTTATCTTTTTGAAGTTAATCATGATACTGAGATGCTACGAATGGGTGGTTATCCATGGCCTTTGAAACAAAGAATTATGGGGGACCACGGGCATTTGTCTAATGAAGATGGTGCCAACGCTCTAATGGACGTGATTGGTAATCGAACTAAAAAAATCTACTTAGGTCATTTAAGCCTCCATAATAATATGAAAGAATTAGCGCATCTAACAGTATCTTCCATGATGCAAAATCACGATTTAGCGGTTGGACACGATTTCGAAATTTTAGATACTGACCACGAAATTGCGGATCCTTTAACTTTAATTTAATAAAAATTTCAAATTTTTGAGGACTAAATTCACATAACCATCGTATTTACCATGTACAATAAATTTAAAATAAATTTTGTATGAGGGGGGAGCGGGAAATCCGCGCATTCTTATGAAAACAAACAAATTAGTCATTGTTGCAGCCATTGCGGGCCTACTGGGTGGGGGTGTTGCTTATGGTGGGGCGAGCTTCATTCATAACCAGATGGAATCATCTAATACAGCAGTACCAACGGGCTCAAATACCACAGGAACAACCAAGACTAGTAATGTTAAAGTTAACGTAAGTAGTCAATCATCCAAAGCATTCTCTACAATTAAGGATTCAGTGGTTTCAGTGATTAACCTACAAAAGGCTAATACTAATGATTCTGACAGTATCATTAGCTCAATTTTTGGAAACGAATCGAGTTCTTCTAGCAAATCATCAAGTAGCTCTTCAGAATTAGAGACCGCCTCAGAAGGATCTGGAGTTATCTATAAAAAGAGTGGTGACACAGCCTATATTGTAACGAATAACCACGTAGTAAGTGGCTCAAGTTCACTTGAGATTATTATGAGCAATGGTAAAAAACTTCCTGCTAAGATTGTGGGAACAGATAGTGTAACGGATTTGGCCGTGTTGAAGATTAATTCATCAGCAGTTACCACCGTTGCTAGCTTTGGTAATTCCGATAACATTAAAGTTGGTGAAACAGCCTTGGCAATTGGATCACCATTAGGATCAGAATATGCCACCTCACTAACCCAAGGAATTATTTCGGCTAAGAAACGAACGGTGGAAACTACCACTGAAAATGGACAGAATAATGGAGAAGCAACTGTTATTCAGACGGATGCAGCCATCAATGCCGGAAATTCTGGCGGCCCACTAATTAACTTAGCTGGCCAAGTAATCGGAATTAATTCGATGAAACTCTCTGCTAGTGGGAGTGATTCTACTACAGTAGAGGGAATGGGATTTGCAATTCCTTCAAATGAAGTAGTAACCATTATTGATCAACTGGTTAAGAATGGTAAAATCACACGTCCTGCGCTGGGTGTCGCTTTAGTCGATTTAACCCAAGTTTCATCTACACAGCAAAAATCAATCCTTAAACTACCTTCTAACGTAACGGACGGAACCGTATTGATGCAAGTTAATAATGGTCCAGCCAAAACAGCAGGTTTGAAGAAATACGATGTTATTACTAAGATTGATGATAAGGCAATTACTGATACAGCCGGACTTCGTGAGGCACTATACAAGCACAAGATTAATGATAAAATCACGGTGGGCTATTATCGTGATGGCAAGTATAAAACAACAGTAGTGACATTGACTAAGACAAGTACAACAACATCATCTACTACTACAAAATAAAAAAGCTGGAGCATCTAGGTGAAATTAACCAACCTAAAATGCTTCCAGCTTTTTATTTTTGACGGCGCAACAAACGATATCCGGTGATTAGGGTAGCAATTAAACAAACACCAAAGGAAACGGTAAAAGCTACATGCATTCCAGCAATAAAAATTTCAGGATGCCCCGGTACAACTGAAGTGACACTATGTCCAGCGATATGGCTCATTGCGGAAAATAATACAGTGGTTGCAAACGAAATTCCAACAACCATTCCGAGATTTCGAGCTAATGAATTAATTCCACCAGCAATGCCCAAGTCTTTAGGTTCAACGGAGCCCATTACAAGTGCATTGTTGGGAGCTTGGAAAATACCATTTCCCAACCCGTTTAAACCGATAAAAATCATGAAAAGCCATAAAGGAGTTGCCAAATTAGTGACGATGTAGCCTAATTGAGCGGCTAAAATAATGAGTAATCCAACAAAAGTTAATTTTTCAGATCCGATTTTATCTGAAATAGCACCGGCTACTGGCGCTGTCACAACATTGATCAGTGGATAAATCATCAAGGTATATCCAGCATAATTAGCAGGCAAACCAAGTGTATTCTCTAAGTAAAATGGAGAAATAACGTTAAAGAAAAATCCAGTAATGAAAATTAAGAAGGCACAGATAATACTGAGGGTAAAACGCATATTTTTGAAAATATATAAAGCTAAAATGGGTGTTTCAACGTGTGATTCCACATATAAAAAAGTGCCCAAGGCGATTAAGGCAACGAACAACATTGTTAGAATCAGTGGCTGGGTAAAACCGACTTCCTGTCCCATAGAAATACCAACGAATAGGGTAATCATCGTGATGGCAAATAAGATCGTACCAGGTTTGTCGATTTTTTGATGAGTCATAATTACATCTTTGGGAAGAATTTTATGACCAACTAAAATGGCTAATAATCCAATGGGAACGTTGATCCAGAAAATATATCCCCAGTTAAAATGGGCTAGAATTAAACCCCCAATTCCAGGCCCAGCAATACTACCAAGGGCGACAAATGAACCAATCATTCCTAAAGCCCGGCCACGCTCTTGGGCGGGGAAAACTTCAGTAATGATGCCATTATTAGTGCTCATTGTCATAGCGGCCCCCTACAGCTTGAATAATGCGAGCAATCAATAGGAATGTTAAACCAGTATTAAATCCGCATAGAAGTGATCCTATGGTAAATAACATGGTACCAATTTTAAAGACCCGTATTTTTCCATGAGCGTCACCCAATTTTCCAAATAAGAGTAAGAGAGTACAGATAACAATGAGGTAAATGGAAACGACCCATTCAGCCTTATTCATAGGAACATGCATAGTACTACTCATGACCGGCAACGCAATATTAACAATGCTACCATCTAAAGTCGACATGAAAGTAAAACTACATACGGCAATTAAAATCCACCACCGATGTTTTTGGATTTCTGGATTATTAACAAAAGATGTTGATTCCATAATTAATTTGTTCTCCTTTGAGGTAATCACTTAAAATTAAGCTAAAAGTTTAATTTAAGTAATTAAACGCTAGTAATATTTTAGTATATATATCGCCTAGTCAGATTACAACTTAGGGCAGAGATGAAGAAAGGATTTTTGGGGGGATAAATATAAGAAACATCGTTCTGATTGGAAATCATAATATTTAAAATTAATTATTAATGATAATAGATATTTTTTATACACTTAAAAAGTTGTATACTATATAAAAAGATGTATGTACAAATTTTAAACACCCTTGTTGGATTGTTTTCCAAAAATGGATATGCTATTCTTTTATAAGCTACGAAAAATGAAATTCCGTTTACTTTGGAGATATAGATAGCGTATTCAAGTCTATTATTTAGTCCAAAGGATAATGATTTTATGAAATGTAATGAAGCAAGGACGAATACACTAGATGGTGTTATGTCGTTCTTGCTTTCATCTGAAATACTTGGGTGAAATTGCATAGCAGTCGTTTAAATATCCAAGTCCATACAAAAAACGGGGTGGAAAATACAAAATTGAAAGTTGATTTAAGCAATTTTGAGCATTACTTAACAAGAAAAGGACTTCAGTGTTAAAAGTATACCTATTTTTGAGGAATAGTAAATTGTTCAGAGAATAGGGGATATGGAGTAGTAAAGGAAAAACTTATGGAAAATACTGTAATGAATACAATCATATATTGGGCAAAAGGTTTTTTTAGTTTTAATACGGTAGTTATTGCGGCAATTACGGTCGGAGTATTATTCATGTTAGCTGCAGGTACCTACGTAGTTGAGATGAATATGGATAAAACAAAAACAAGTTCAACACTCATTGAAGAACTACTATGGGGTGTTGGTCTAACAATCGCGATGGTTTTCTTACAAAACGTGTTTACTCATTTGTACTCAACAATTGCTAGTAGTGAGTTAGGTTGGAAATACTCAACTGCTCAATTTGTGGTGCTATTCTACTGTCTATATATCGTTCATAGAAAAGTCGTACTGTGGTTTAATATTATTTTACCCATGTATGTATACGGGTTAGGGATAGTACGTGGACAAATAGGATTTGATATTGCTCCTATTTTAGCAATCTTGGTAATTATCTTAATTTCATACACAATCTACCAGCAAAATGACACTTTGATTGATGAGAATGTTAAATATTACAGTACGTTAATTATGTTTGGATTAGCTTGGTGGTTTGTACTTAAGGACATTCATCATCTAACTATCGTCGATATTATGTGCTTGACCTTGGAATTTTTAATCGCAATGTCAATCGTCCATTTTGGTAACAAAAAAGTCAGAATGATCATGAAGCAGTATTTAAACTTGATGCAGGAAGTAGATACTGATGCGTTAACAGGAGTTTATAACCGTAATAGCTTTAATAAGGTTGTGAAAGGCGTATTCGAATTTTATTCTAATAATGATGCACCATTAACCATGGTAATGTTTGATATTGATCATTTTAAACAATTTAATGACCAATACGGTCATCAAGTTGGAGATAAAGTTTTAAGGTTGGTTGCGGATCGTTTTTCATATGAACTTGTAGATCGTAAAGCTCATGGTCAACTATTCCGGGTTGGCGGGGAAGAATTCGCCATTATTTTTCGAGGCCGTACTGCGGATGATTGTGAAAAAATTGTAAGAGCCATCCGCGATGATTTGGTAAAAGAAACAATTAGGGTTAACAATCATGATCGAGTTGGAATTAAAGTTTCAATCGGTATTTCTCAATTAAGAGATGATGATTTTGATTTCCAAACATTCTACAAACGTGTGGATGATTATTTGTATCAATCTAAGAGAAACAAACGTAATAGTATTACGGTTGAGGGAAAGGTGGCCTCGCTAAATTGAGCGAACTTGAACAAAAATTAGAAGGAATTTGCTTCTATGAACAACCGATTTTTTTGATAGATGCGGCCGAAAAGGAAGAAAAAAAGGTCATCGGGAGCGAATTACTACTTAGAAAAACTGGTGGAGAGAATCGTTTCCCCGCAATGCTATATAAGGAATACATGCGTGATGATGCATCAAATTTAGTTTTTTGTACATGGTTAGTTAAAAACATCATTGAGATTATTAACGATAATCCTGGTATCCAATATAGCTTTAACCTCGACCCGCAGCAACTATTATATGATTCTACGTTTGAAGCAATGAAAGGTTTAATTCCTTATTGTGATCGGGTGATGATTGAAGTTACGGAAAGTATCCCTAGTAACCGTGATATTGACCAATATTTCAATTATTCTGTACGAGATCAAATTAAGAGAATCCATGAAATGGGCTTCAGTGTTGCAGTTGATGATGTTTCTAGTGGAATGAATAGTTTTAATGCCGTTCGTGAATATACGCAGGATATTGATCGTCTCAAGCTATCACTAATTCAACTACGAAATGTAGAAGAAGGGATGATTACAGTTACAATTTCTTTATGGAAAGCACTAGCTGCAAATACTGGAATTGATCTTGTAATTGAAGGGATTGATAGTCTTGAAGTTAGTAAATGGCTCTTAGAAAATGGTTTAGAAAAACAGCAAGGTTACTATTTCGCAACCCCAAGAAAATTAAAATAAAAGCTTAAAAAAAGCGAAAAAATCAGTTATGATTTTTTCGCTTTTCGCTTATTTAAATTTCTGATTTATTTTCAGGGGTTCCATACATTTTAGGAGAAACGGGTTTTAGATTAGGAGCCGAACCTTCTACTTTTGGTTCGTCCTACCAGTGGTATTCACCTTCGCCATCCAAAGCCTCTCCACTGGCCCATGGCCCGGTACTACTTTCATCTCCTTGAGAGAAGTTGTAGAAATCGTAAGCAATGTCTTTACGTTCTTTATCCCGAGGGAAAGTCGTCGGTACTAACATTGAATCCTCTTTTTCTTCGAGTTCTTTAACCGCACTAGCCCAGAGATTTTGGTGATAACTGTCACGAGCTAGTAGGACAGAAAGTAAGTCTTTAACACCTTGGTCGTCAATCATCTCATAGATTCGAGCAACTTGGAGTCGACCTTGGGATTCAGCATTGAGGTTAGCACGAAAATCGGCAAGTAGGTTACCACTAGCAATAATGTAGGCACCACTCCAAGGGTTACCAACGCTGTCAGCAGGGCGAGGGCCTAAACCGGCAACAATAGCATGTTGGGGGTTCATTCCAGAGATGATGGCTCCAACTGTGGGATCCGCTTGCATAGCAGCATGTTGGTCAGCGATGGGAGCATCTTCTAAAAGTCGTGCCACCATGGTAGCCAACATTTCGACGTGGCCAATTTCTTCAGTAGCGATATCCATTATCATATCTTTATACTTTTCTTCTCCTCGGCAACTCCAACCTTGGAAAAGATATTGCATGGCCACACTCATTTCACCATATTGTCCCCCAATTAATTCTTGAAGGTACTTAGCAACGATTGGATCTGGGCGATCTGGTTTTGCTTCAAACTGTAGTTCCTTTTGATGTTTAAACATTATACAATCCCTCCTTTTGTGGTTCAGATATTAAAGGTTTTATTGATATAGCTCAAATAAAATGCTTACATTTAAAAAAATAAATTAACTAAATTTACGGGGGTAAATTTGCTATGATATCCATAAAGACTCTAGATAATGAAGGTGATTTTTGTGAAAAATGAGCTGTTAAAAAAAGTTTCGATGATCGAACTTTTCTATGATTTAGTTTTTGTATATATGATTTCACAAGTAACAGGGTTAATCCATCATCTACAAAATGGTGTAATTAGCCCAAGTGCACTAAGTATCTTTACTTTAGTTGTAATCGTTTCGATCAATTCGTGGATGGTCCAGACGGTTTTTAATAATCGCTATGGGAAGTCCCAATGGTCTAATGTAATTTTATCTTTTGTCGATATGGCGATTGTACTTTATATGTCGAATGCTTTTTCCGACACGTTTGACCGACACTTAATTGGCTTCTTTATAGCAGCAGGGCTTTTATCACTAACTTTGGCAATTCAATACTTACTAGTTTTTGTACAAACTAAAAATGAGTATGACCGAAACATTGCGATGGCTTTTATGAGAATTTTGTTTTTTAGAACGGCTTGTTTGTTAGCGGGGGGAGTGTTGGCTGGCAGATGGGGGACGACAATTGCCTTGTTTGGAATTATCACTAGTTGGATTATACCCGCTTTTACCGGGAAACATACTCAAAAGCACCCCATTATTTTCTCTCATTTATTAGAACGACTAACGGCCTTGATTATTATTATGTTCGGTGAAACCATCGTAGGTATTTCAAAATATTTCACGCAAAATACATTTTCAATTCAATCCATAATGATTTTTATAATTGTAGTTAGTCTATTTTTTACGTATATTGTGGAGTTTGATCATTTAATTGAAGAACAGCGTACCCATGAAACTGGAAATTTACTAATATATTTACATTACTTTATTTTGTTTGGCTTGAGTTTAGTCACGGTGGCCTTGGATTTTATCCATGAATCTGAAGCTAATGCTATATTTTCGATTACGTGTCTGTATGTGGGGATAGCGCTATTTTATATCGGAATTGTTATTGCAAGTTATTACAACAAAACTACGCTAAAGTTAGAAAATTATGTAGTCGTTGCTTTCATCGTCGTTACATTGATGGGGTATTTTACATCAATGTGCTTTGCAACGTTTTCGATAATCGCTGGTGTGACAGCTTTAACAACGTTAATTAATGCGGTAGTCATAACGTTATCGTTGGTACGTCGGTATGAAAGGTAGCCGAGATATAAATATCGAAGGACTTAGAAAAGCATTTTTATCAACTCTGAAACAGATTCTACCATCGTCCGCACCTGCTCACGTATGCTATACTTTGACTAACATTTAACGGGGATTATTGAACAATTTTTGGGGGAGTAATATGAAATTTTTTACGAAAAGAACGTTCCTATTGTTAGTCACGATGCTAACCTTCGGTATTTTTTGGAATGTTAAGACAGTTAAGGCGGATTACGAAATTTCACAATTTAGAATGCAGATTAATGTAAATAAGGATGGGAGCGCCAACATCAATCAAAGTGTTTTGTACGACTTTGATGATGATTATCATGGAGTTTATTTGACTCAAGATTTAAGAGGAACCGCGGGAGCAGAATTAGAGGGGATTACCGTTTCTAATAACAAGGGAACCCAAAACCAAGTTCCTATTAATAACAGCGGTGAAAATTTAACTGCTAAAGTTGAATCAAGTAAAAAGCAAATGAAAATTAAGGTTTATAATGCTGTATCAAGTGATGACCAAACCAAAATTACGTACCATTATCGGATTAACGGGGTGGTGACCAACTACAAAGATACAGCTGAAATTAATTGGAAAGTAATTGGATCGGGTTGGGATGTACCCTTAGAGGATGCGCAAGTTACCATTAAATTACCTGGAAAGAATGTTAAAGGACTTCATGCTTGGTCTCATGGGGAGGCTGCAGGCTACACTACGGTGGATAAAGCTAAAGGTAAAGTAACTTTAGATATAGGAGACAATCCAGAGAATACTTTTGTGGAAGCACATATGGTATTTCCCACGGCTTTAACTCCCGATAATAAAAAAATTGTTAATCAAAATCATCTAGCAGCAGTAAAAAAACAGGAATATCAACTGGTAAAGCGTGAAAATGAAGCCCAAGCAAGAGCTCGACGCATTGCGACTTATGCTAAAATTACCAGTGCCATCATAAGTGTACTGATTTTAATCGGTATGATGGGTTGGTTAAAAAAACATGGATATCATCAATATGATATCCCGACGCCCATGGAACATAGTTTTGACGTCCCGAGCATCTCACCAGCAGAGGCAGAAGCGCTATTTAACAAGAGTAAAGCTGATACTAAGGGTGTTTCTGCTGAAATGTTAGTTTTGGCGGCTGAAGGTAAATTGAAGTTCAAACAGATTCCCTATGGCAAGCGAGGTAAGGAAACCACTGAAATTGAGCGTCAAGGTAAATTCAACATGTCCTTTGTCGATCACTGCTTGGACCGCATTGGTGATGGTCAACAAGTTACTATCAAGCAAATTAATGATTATGCTAAAAAAGACAAGAAGAATAATGTAGCTACATGGTACAAGGAGTGGCAGTCTGAGGTTGATACCAATTTAGCCCGCTTTAAAGATACGTATAATATTAGTTATCGTTATGGACTGCTTGGGCTAGCAATTGCTACTCCAATCCTTGCTTTCATAGTAGGAATTATCGGAAGATTTGGGGAAGCAACTAACTTGTACTGGATAGGCGGAATAGTCTTAACGTTGATAATTGAAGCTTGGGTTTTAGCTACTTGGGATAAGGTTTCAATGTATAACGAGGCTGGATTGCAGCAATATAATCAAATCCGAGGATTTAAACAGATGATGAAAGATATTGCTCATTTTAATACGGCGGAGATTGGTGACTTAATTCTTTGGGAACAAATTTTGCCATATGCCACCGCTTTTGGGTTGGCAGAAAAGGTTGCTAAAAAACTAAAGACGGATTTTGGAACCCAATTAAATGAAAATGTTCCATTTTATGCCTACTATTATGGAATCAACGGAATGCATGTAGGCATTGCTAACAGTATTAGTACTTCTATTTCACACTCAGTATCAGCTAGTTCCAGTGGTTCGTCCGGCGGATTTAGTGGAGGTAGTTCTGGTGGTTTTGGAGGTGGTTCCGGTGGTGGAGCCTTTTAAACTTTAATTCGTTAAATTTGACACTGCTGAAGTAATAGCGTAAGGTTGAAGATGTTGCTTCGGGTACAGGAGCAAAGGGTATTATTAATTATGTTTTTGTGAATATCTGCATTCCAGCTAAGATATTCATTTTGTTTTAACCCAATTATTTTTCAATTAAAACTTAAGTTATATGCAAACTTCAGGATAACAGTGCTGTTTGATGGATTCTAAAACTTGTTTTTCAGGCTTTGCGAGACATTGTTCATGATATTAGGACATTTTTTAGGTACGTTTGACCATGTTATTTGAAAATAAATAGACAAGAATAAGTAAGTACTTAATCCAAGTACATTCAAAAACTACAATAAATTTAAAATATTAATAATATAGAAAAAAGGCTTCAATCAATTCGTTAACATTGATTGAAGCCTTTTTATTATTTACGAACTACACCAATTTCAAATTCCGCCGTGATTTCTTTTAATCCATCTTGTAAAATAGCCTCTTTACGATCCTGAGCTTGCCAAGTTAAAGGTGTCATATTGAAAAGGGCCGTGAATAATTTGTCGTCAAGCGGAAATTTATAGCTGATTTTAGAAAATTCGACGTGTTCATAGTGTTCGATAAAATGGTTTTTAACCGGAGCATTATCATAGGTCGCATGTTCACCATCAGGGTAGACGAGTTGTCGAAGTTCACTTAGATAATGATTTCCAGGAATCACTTTAATTAATTCACCATGGGTTGCCAGCGTTCGATCAAATTCTTGATAATTGGCTGGAGATAAAATGTTGACGATTGAAGTTAAACCTTGATCTGCGAAAGGTAATTGAGCTAAATCGCCCACCATAAATAAAGGATAGGGTTGAGGAGCAATTCCAGAGCCGGCAATATTAATCGCTGGTTTAGAGATATCCAAACCCACGAAGTCTCCGTCGAAATGAGATGCCATCCATTTAGTAGTAGTTCCTTCTCCACAACCTGCATCTAAAATTAAATCTCCCGAAATATTGTTGATAACTTCTTCTAACATCGGGTTGAAAAACCCAGCCGTCAAAAACTGATTTCGATAAGTTAACATCTCATTAGTATATTCAGTGTTAACAGGATTATTTAAAAAGAAGAGACTTCCTTTTTTGGCAATATTAAATGAATGCTGATTATTACAAATTAAAGTCCCGGATTGAACTTCATTGAAATTCGATTTACAGATGGGACACTGAAATTGGTGTAAGTGTCGTTGGATAAATTGGGTTGCTAATTCGATTTTATTCAAGATGAAACCTCGATATTCTGAAAGATATTAAAACTATTCTACCATTTAATACCACCGGATTGTTTCAATCGTTAGTTTAATGTAACGAAAAGAAGCTAGTAGTACTAGGAAAAATTTATTAAATAGCTAAGTTAGTCATCGAAATTGTTATACTAGTTTTATGAACTAGATAGATAGTTTTTAAAACAAAGGGGAAGTTAGCATGCTTAAACAAAAAATAGCGGTGCTGGTCGATTCGTGTTCCGATGTACCAGCTGAAATTGCCAATCGGGAATATTTTGAAATGATTCCGATGGGAGTCTTCTTTGGGGAAGAAGAGTACCAAGATCGTGTAAATATTGAGCCAGATGAATTTTATCAAAAGTTGGCTAAGGCCAATCCTTTGCCAACTACGGCCAGCCCTAAGGGTGAATTAATCACAAAAGCACTAGATAATTTATCAAAACGAGGCTTTACGCAAATTATTGCTGTCTGTATTTCCTCGGGATTATCTGGAACAGCACAGCAAGTTAAAATATATGCTAAAAATTACCCTCAACTTCAAATTGAGGTAATTGATACTAAAAATATTGGAATTGCTAGTGGGTTTGCTGCAGTAAGAGCAAGTGAAGTGATTGAAGAAGGCTGGGAGTTCAATCAGATCGTTGAAGAAGTTCAGCGTGTGGCTAATCAAACGAAGGTATTTTTCTATGTTCCAACTTTAAAATACTTAATTGCGGGTGGGCGTATTGGACGTGTCGCCGGCTTGGTGGGTTCCATTATTAATTTGAAGCCGATTATTTCATGTGATGATGAGGGAATTTATTATCCAGTGGCGAAGGCACATGGGGAGAAAAAAGCCCTTAAAAAAATGCTACAATTAGTTGAAGATACCCTTAAGAATGCTCAAAAGTTTAATTTAGCTGTGGTACACGGTCTCAATGAGGGGTTAATGAATCAAATTAGTACTGAGTTTAAAAATAAATACCCTAATATGGGAAAATTTTATAATGGAGATATTTCACCTGCATTGGGAGTACATACCGGTCCAGGATTAATTGGCATTGGTGTACAAATTATTAAATAAGGTGATTGAAGGAGATCAAATGGATTCAAAACAATTAGAAAATTTTGCCAAAATGAGCTTGCCCAAATGGGATGAATTACCAAATATTGAACTTCACTTGGACCAAGTAATTGATTTGGCTAATAATTATTTGCGTCCATTAGAAGTCGATTTGTTAACACCAACGATGATGCATAATTATCTGAAGCAAGCAGTCATTATTCGCCCACAAGGTAAACTGTACGGACGGATGCAATTGGCTGCTGTCATCATCATTGGATGTTTAAAAAGCATTTTGAGTTTAGATGAAATTAAACGAGGGTTCGAAGCTGAACTTAAGTTGACCAGTTCAAGGAGGGCCTACAATAATTTTGTGAATGCTTTTAACGAAGAAGTCCAACGAATTTCTCAACATGGACCGCGTAATTTGTGGAACGAACTATTAGCCGAAACGGCGGTGGTTTCCCTCCAGCATAGTGCCATTTTTCTATGCTTACCAAGAAGATGGCTAAGGACTTATTGTCTGATCTAGAAGAAAAATAATTAAAGTTAATCTTAAGGTTGAATTGAATTAAATTTAGCGTTAAGATTTAATTTGTATTTAAATATTCGAATATTCGAATGGAGGAGAAAGATGGTCAAAAACAATGCTGCTCTTGCTGCGTTCAAGAAGAACATCCCACTGTTGGATGCCCTTTCTGACGAACGCCGTCAACAAATTATGATTACACTTGGCGAAAGTGATGCGGGGTTGACGGTGAGTGAACTAACTAAGCTAATTGGTCTTTCACAACCAGCCGTATCACACCATATCAAGCAGTTAAAAGACCTCAGTTTGGTTTCCGTCCGCAAGGTTGGGACAAGTAATATTTACCAATTGACGATCAAAGACGCATTGGCTCAGGTCCAAGAACTGATTGACATCTTGAGAAAAGATAAGAAGTTATTGCGATAGATCTTTTAGAAGTACATCATGATTCATATATCCGGATATATAAATTAAAGGTTAAAGGGGACTAGTTGGATGATTCGCAAAGAATGGAAGTTTATAGGGAAAAATAAGTTAATCTTAATTTCAGTTCTGGCAATTATTTTCATTCCTTTCCTATATAGTGTTTTCTTCTTGAAATCAGTATGGGATCCGTACGGAGATACAAAAAATTTACCAGTTGCAGTGGTTAACTTAGATAAACCCGTTGAGTATCAAGGTAAAAAACTCGCGGTTGGGGACGAGATGGTTTCCAATCTGAAGAAAAATGACCAGTTAGGCTGGAAATTCGTTTCAGCTAATAAAGCTAAAGAAGGAATGAAGGATAAAAAGTACTATACAGTAGTCACAATCCCTAAGAACTTCTCAGCAAATGCTGCA
This sequence comes from Pediococcus pentosaceus, assembly GCF_001437285.1. Classification (GTDB taxonomy): domain Bacteria; phylum Bacillota; class Bacilli; order Lactobacillales; family Lactobacillaceae; genus Pediococcus; species Pediococcus pentosaceus. The sequence continues at coordinate 111,378 of NZ_JQBF01000001.1, forward strand.
ACTGTAACAGATAAAAATCCTAAAAAGATGCAGTTGAAGTATGCTACTAATGCTTCGCTAAACTACATTGGTAAAGTAATTAGTGACGTAGGTACAGAAAAGTTAAACTCTCAAGTACGGGAGCAAGTTACTAAATCTTATGCTACAGCTATGTTTGATCAAGTTAAAAAAGCTGGTAAAGGTTTCAAAGACGCGGCCGATGGTGCTAATAAACTTAAAGACGGCGCGGTTCAATTAAACGATGGTACTAAGACTTATACGGCCGGTGTATCACAATTACACGATGGAATTGCTACAATGGCGGTTTCTGTGGCTCCTCTGCAATCTGGTGTAAAACAGTTAGCAGATGGTTCAAGCCAATTAACTGGTGGCTTGGATGAATTAAACAGTAAGACTGGAACTTTGGCATCCGGTGTAGCTCAATTAGCTGGTGGTTCAAGTCAATTATCAGCTGGCTTAGATCAGTTGAACAGCAAAACTGGTGCCCTTTCTTCTGGTGTATCACAGTTGGCTAATGGTTCAGGACAAGTTACTAACGGAGCAGTTGCTCTAAATAAAGGTATTTCTGAATTACAATCTAAGAGTGGTGCTTTAGTTACTGGCGTATCACAACTAAAAGATGGTTCTGCTCAACTAAATGTTGCAGTTCCTCAATATGTTGGTGGTGTTTATCAACTTAATAGTGGTATCCAAAAATTAGATGCTAATACTGGTGAATTAGTAGGTGGCATCAAACAAATTTCATCTGGAGCAAGTGATTTAAATAGCGGAATCAACGAATACACTACTAAAGTTTCTGATGGTACTTCCACTTTACAAAGTGGTATTGCTAGCTTAGCTAATAATACTAAGGACTTACCATCAAGCGTTGGCCAAATGAAGTCAGCTGTTGATAGTATTGCGGGTGGTTCAAAACAACTCTATGGTGCTAATAGCCAAGTTTCTAACGGATTGAACCAACTTTCAAGCCAAATTACTCCATCTGATATGAGTAAGCAAGCTAGTGCTTTGAAGAGTGAATTAAATTCAATCAATTCACAACTAGCAGCGCTATCTAAAACAGATGTTTCTGGCGGAAACAATTCTAGTGCAGCTAGTTCAATTAGTAGCCAACTAAATAAAATTAAGAGTGATGTCGGTGCTTTAGCTAGTTCAGCTAAAACAACGACTACTACTAAAGCAGCACCAGCATCCTCAGGAGTATCACAAGCTACAATCAACGCTAAAATTGATGGAGCTGGTTTATCCGCAGAAGATGCAGCTAAAGCCAAGGCCGCTTTAGCAGGTGTTGCTGGTTCTGGCGCAAGTACAGCCCAATCAACTACAACTTCACAAACTATTGATACAAGTAAAATTTCAGCAATTCAAGGTGAAATTAGTAGTGTTGAAGGACAAGTTTCAAAATTGAATTCATTATCTTCAAAACAAGCTGATTTAGATGCTAAGATTGCAGCTTTAAGTGCTTCATTCCAAAAGGTTGCTTCAGGAATCAATTCACTTTCTGCAAACGGTGACGAAATGGCCACATTAGCTGCTAAGATTAAAGCCCTGGCTCAAGGATCACAAAGTGTTACTGATAACTTGAAGGTCCTCTCAGATAGCTCAAGCAAGCTTTCAGGTGCCGTGGATAAATTCTCAGGCTCAGCATCTAAGTTATCTGATGGTGTGTCGCAATTGAACAACGGTGCAAGTGATTTAGCTAGCCAAACTAATAAGAGTTCAGATAATGTTAAGAAATTAACTAGTGGTGCTCAAACACTTGATACAGCCTTGACTACTATCAATGGCCAAATGCCGGCATTACAATCTGGAATTAGCCAATTAACTCAAGGTAGTTCTCAACTTAGTGGAAACGGAGCTGCTTTAGTAAATGGTGTAAGTCAACTTAATGGTGGTATCAGTACTGCTAGTTCACAAATGCCAACCTTGGTTAGTGGTGTAGGGATGTTAGCTGCTGGTAGCAACCAATTAGTTGGTGGATCATCACAAGTTACTGGTGGACTTAAGCAATTAAATGGTCAAATTCCAGCTCTTGTAGGTGGCGTTCAACAATTAGATTCAGGAAGTCACACATTGAATAGCGGACTTCAAACTCTAAATGGAAGCACAGGAACCTTGATTAGCGGCGTTCAACAGTTAGATTCAGGAAGTCATACCTTAAATGATGGACTTCAAACCTTAAATGGAAGTACAGGTGAACTAATTGACGGTGTTAATAAGCTAAATGCCGGTGCAAGCGAATTAGATGCTAACTCTGATCAGCTGCTTGACGGTAGCAAACAAATTAGTGATGGTAATGGTACGCTAGCAGATAGTTTAGAAAAGGGTTCAAAACAAGTTAACAGTGTTCCTCTTACAAGCAAAACTGCTCAAATGTTCGCTGCTCCAACCCATTTGAAACAAACTGATTACAGTTATGTGCCAAATTATGGGCATGCTTTGGCACCATATGTGCTTTCATTAGCCCTTTATGTTGGTGCTATCGTCTTTAACTTCGCTTACCCAATCCGTAAGATTTCTAAGCGTGGTGGTACAGCTACAGACTGGTTCTTGAGTAAAGTATCAGTTGGTACAGCGGTTGCTCTTGGAATGGCTTTGATTGAAGCAACGATTATGATGGTTGCTGGTATCCATGTTGATCATGTAGGTCAATACTACTTAACCGCAATTATGATTGCTTTGACGTCGATGTACATCGTTATGTTCTTATCGATGGCCTTCGATAATCCTGGTCGATTCGTTGCAATGATTCTATTGATGCTTCAACTTGGTGGTTCGGGTGGTACCTTCCCAATGGAAGTTACAAACAGTTTCTATAATGCAATTCATCCATTCTTGCCATTGACGTACTCAATCTTGTCATTCCGTCAATCAATTACGTCTGGTTTAGGGAATATCACGGTTGTTCAATCGATGGGAGCTCTATTATTGTTCGCAATTATAGCTCTTGCATTGCTATGGTTCAGCATGGTTCAACTTCAAAAGAAACATTTAGAAGGTAAATCTCAACTAGATGACAATCAAAAGTTACAAGAAGTTGAAAGATAGAAGGTAATTAAAAATCACATTACGTCAGGTTTGATGTAATGTGATTTTTTATAAATTAAGTAGTCCTCTATAAAAGAGTAATTACAGTTAATTTCCAATTTATCAAATTACTGTATAATAGACTAAACGAGGTGATTATTATGCGACATATGAAAAAACCAGAAAAGCGCTCGTTTGGCTCAATCAATTCGGTGGTTTGGGTTATTCTCGCGTTAATCGTCGTGATTGCAGGGTATAAGTTCTTTTATCCTAATCACGTCACGAACACAACTTCATCTTCTGATAGATCAAGTAGTACAAAAGTGATCAAAGTTGAAGAAGGTAAATCAAGTTCATCTAAAGCACAATCTTCTTCAAAGAAGACTAAAAAGACTGAAAAGAAAATTTGGACTGACAAACAAGATTCAGAATTGGCAGCTTTCATTTCAAGTTGGCAACAAACCATGGGCCAAACTTACACAGGTACGAATGCTAACGCATCCGTTAGTTTCGATGGAGTAAGTTTCCCTGACTATCTCTCTAAGGGACAAATATATGTCAACCAGCAAGAGGTTTCCATGCAATGGACAAGAAGTGAAAAGGCAGACAGTGAATACAAGGTAGTAGCTGTATATACTGGTGACCAATACATGTACTTATTTACGTTCCATAATGGCCAACCAGAAGTATTAGTAACTTCTCAATCGGCTAGCGATGGAATGAACTTCAAGGTTACGGAAAATGCCGATTTAGTAGCCGAATTCCAAAAGGTTGCTGCAGAAAATACTGATAAATAAAAAGAACTACAACATAATTTTATAGTGGCCCTCAAAAGTTAGACTAAGACTCTAGCTTTTGGGGGTCGTTATGGTTTATGAGCTAAAATGGAATTTAAAGGTGAAAATAAAGTCATGTCAATTTCTGATAAAGTTAATTTGGCAGATTATTGAGCAATAAACTTTTTCAACTCTTGACTTAAAGTAAACTTTAAGTCGTATACTAAAACCTGCAGTATGGTTCCAAATTTGCAATAAACGATTCGGAGGTTTAGACAGGATGGAAGTCAAACAAGCAATTCAAAAGCGTCATTCCGTACGTCATTTTACGGATCAAAAAATAGATTCAAAGCAATTGAAAGAAATAATTGGAATTGCTCAAAAAGCACCTTCATGGGTCAATTCACAACCGCAAAAAGTTTATGTAGCTCAAGGTGAGACTTTGAAGGCTATTAGAAAGCAACAACAGGAATTGACAATTACAGGAGCAAAAACTAATTCGGATATTCCTCCAATGTCGCGGAAGCTCTGGTCTGAACAAGCTCAAAAGAACATGGCTGAATGGAGCCATGGCATACCAGCAGTTTTGGGAGATAATTGGCAAGAAACTTTGGGTAAAGAAGCCAGTCAGCTTTATAATGCTCAAGCTGTAGTTTATTTGACCTTACCAAAAGGATATACACCATGGTCTTTGTTTGATTTAGGTGCGTTTAGTCAAAATATTTTGTTGGCCACAACTGAACAAGGTATTGACTCGATTGTCGCATATAATTTTGTGAAGTATCCGCAGATTTTAAGAGAAGAGTTAAAGATTCCAGATGATGAGGAAATTATCGTTGGGATTGGATTGGGATTTGAAGAGGAACAGGCACAAGTAAACCGCATAACTTCTAAACGAATGGATACAGAATCTATTTTAAAAATTAAAAAATAAAAAAAGCGTTCAGAAAATTTTTTCTGAACGCTTTTTTATTCAAGTAAATTGACATCCGCAGATACTGCGCTAGATTGGTATGGAAAACGAGATTCAGAAAATTCAAAAGGGGTTCCATCTACTAAGTAACTAGTTTGGCTAATCACTAGGATTGGATCGCCCAACTTTTCACCCAGAAATTTAGCATCCTCTTCAGAAACTTTACGGGCAGTGATTTGTCGATGGGAACCAGCTAATTCTAAATGGTACTCATGTTCTAGGTATTGGTAAATAGATTTTTTTAAAACTTCTTCGGTTATTGTTGCAATTTTAGTTGGCATAATTGTTTGTTCATAACTATAAGCTTTTCCCTCGATAAAACGCGTCCGTTTGATGACGTAGACCGTCTCACCATCTTCTAGTAGAAGATTTTTCTTTTCGACTTCGTTAGCAATCCGAGCAGTCAAATGAATATATTTACTGGTGACTTTACTATGCGGATGAGTCGAGGTAGTCCCCAAAGGTTTATCAACATCGTTAGTAAATTCGTCATTCAAATGAGCATCTTTTCTAACAAACGTCCCGGCACCACGTTTGCTATAGATAAGCCCTTCAATAATTAGGGATTGGAGTGCTTTGCCAATCGTTATACGAGTAGTATTAAATTCTTTAGCTAATTGATTTTGATCCGGCAGTAAAGCTCCAGGTTTAATTTTTTGTTCAATAATTTGTTTGCGAATCGCTTGCGAGATTTTTTCGTATTTATACATATTGTTTAAAACTCCGTTCTAAGACGTTACCCTCATTTTAGCGTATCTTAAATACAATCACAATTTTTATAAAAGTATAGTCTTTTAAAATAAAAGTATTTACTTAAATAAAAAATAAAGCTATAATGAAAGCGAATTCAATTAGAGAGGAGCGTTATTTTGAAAGGAAAACTACCAGATAATTTTTTATGGGGAAACTCAACATCAAGCATGCAGACAGAAGGAGGTGTTCATGAAGGCGGTAAGGGACCATCAGTTTATGATACATATGAAGCAACCGAAACTACCTCAAACTGGGATGTTGCTATTGATAATTACCATCATTATGAGGAAGACCTAGATTTGATGGCTAATCAAGGAATGAATTGTTATCGTTTCCAAATATCATGGAGTCGTGTAAACCCTACCGGAGATGGGGATTTTAATGAAGAAGGTATCCAATATTATGACAGATTAATTAATGATTTACTGAAACGTGGAATCAAGCCGATGATTTGCCTGTATCATTTCGATATGCCATTACATTTAGCGGAAAAATACAACGGCTTCATGAGTCGCCACGTGGTTGACGCATTTGTGCGTTTTGGTAAGAAAATGGTGGACTGCTTTAGTGATCGTGTGAAACTATGGGTAACCTTTAATGAACAAAACTTATATTCACAGACAGAAGCTTTCCACATTGCAGGCTATTTGAAAGGTGACCAAACTGACGAAGAACTCCAGTTAATTGCCCACCACGTAATGACCGCCCATGCCCAAGTCGCTAATTATGTGCACGAAACTAGTGACGCTCAAATTGGAGGGATGTTAGCATATGTGGAATCTTATCCTAAAAATTGTCGTCCGCGTGATGTTTATGTGGCCCGCCAAATTGATGAATTTTTGAATCGTAATTTATTGGAGGTTTGGGTACATGGCCACTACTCGACTGAAGTTACCCAATATATCAAGAATCATCATTTTGATATCGATTTTACAGAACAAGATCAAATAGCATTTGAAAAATTGAAGAGTGATTTTATTTCGTTTAGTTATTATGCAAGTAACGTTGTTGATTCAACCAAAATTCCACAGGGAACGATGCCTAATCGTTATCTAGATTATGGAGGGGTCGAAAATCCATATTTAAAGGCTACAGATTGGGGATGGAACATTGATCCATTAGGATTCCGTGATGTTATCACTAAGACTTACAACGAATACGGTATTCCCATGTTTCCAATTGAAAATGGTATCGGTTATCGTGAAATATTCGATGGGACAGAGATTCAAGATGATTACCGAATTGAATATCATCGTGATCATATCCAAGCGATGATTGATGCGGTTGTGGAAGATGGTGTCCCAGTCTTAGGTTATCTTGGTTGGGGATTAATCGACATTCCTAGTTCTTCTGGAAATATGGAAAAACGCTATGGGATGGTGTACGTAAATCGTGGAAACCACGAGTTACGTGATATGAAACGGGTCCCTAAGAAGAGTTATAAATGGTTTAAAAAAGTTATTGAAACTAATGGGAACGATTTAGAAAATGATCTTTAATGGGAGGATTTAAAATGGGTAGTTCGAACAAAGAATCAGTCAATGATAAGATGCAAAATTCTAAATTCATTGCTAAGTTCACTGAAATCTCAGTTAAAGTCGGAAACTGGGTGTATCTCCGTTCACTCCGTGACGCTTTCGCTGTCATTTTACCAATGTTTATTGTAGCCGGGATTGGGGTACTGTTAAATAACGTTGTCTTTACCTGGTTTTTGAGTGGGGATATGCTGACAAAATTCCAAGTGATTGGAAACGCCATTGTTAATGGGACGTTAAATGTAGCCGGAATTTTAGTTGCGCCAATGATCGGTTATAGTCTTGCTCGTAATAAAGGCTTTAATAATCCAATTGCGGCTGCTGCGATGTCTTTAGCAAGTATTTTCATCCTAATGCCAGGAAGCATTCAGTTAGGAACGGTTGCTTCAGCAGGGGCAAAAATGGCGACGGTCACAGGTGGACTTAGTTATTTGAATACGGGAACGCAAGGAATGTTTGGTGGGATTTTTGTTGGGCTAATTGCAACCGGCCTCTTTATCAAACTTGCCTCGATTAAAAAATTACAAATTCACTTAGGGGAAAATGTACCACCAGCAGTTTCTGCTTCATTTAGTGTTTTAATTCCAGCCATTTTATTAATGTCGTTTTTTGCTATTATTGCAGCGTTGCTCGCAGGATTTTTCAACACCGATTTAATCAACTTAATTAAAACTTGGATTCAAGAGCCTTTACGAGGTTTTAACACAAGTATTGTGGGTTACTGTGTAATTTATACTTTAGCTAATTTCCTTTTTGGTTTAGGTATTCATCAAACCGTATTATCAGGTGCATTGCTTGATCCCCTTGTATTAGTTAATATGAACGAAAACATGACTGCTTATGCACATCACCAAGCCATTCCAAATATTATTACAACTTCATTTGTAAGTAATTACACCTTAATCGGTGGTTCAGGTAGTACGATTGCGTTGATTATTGCTATTTTAATTTTTAGTAAAGCTAAATCTTCTCGTCAAATTGCTGGTTTATCGTTGGCACCAGGAATCTTTAATATTAATGAGCCGATGATTTTTGGTTTTCCAATTGTCTTTAATTTACCTTTGATTATTCCATTTGTTTTATTCCCGGTTGTTGGGAGTTTGATGGGTTACTTTGCTACACTTTGGGGCTGGGTCAGTCGAACAGTAGTATTAGTACCATGGACAACTCCTCCTTTAATCGGACCATATCTTTCAACAGCCGGAGACTGGCGCGCAGTTATTTTACAAATCTTAATTATTGTGGTCGGAGTATTCTTATACTTACCATTCTTGAAGATTAGTGAACGTGTTTCTGAAATTCAAGCTGAAGAAAATCTATAATTGGTCAAAAAATCAACAAAAAAATCAAAACCTCAAACTAATTATCAGAATTAGTTTGAGGTTTTTTAGTCTTTCGAAGCTAGTCTTTTTATCTTATAAAAATTAACAACTTTGCCCAAATATGTAAATTTAATGTTGAGGTTTGAACAAAATTGCACAAAACCAAAATTCAATTTAAAACATTTTAAACCCAAAAAATAGCCCTAAAACGGTTCAAATGTGCTATCATAAAGATGTACTTAGAAAGCGCTTCCATTAGCGTGATAAGGGGGTTTAGATTGTGCGATACGTCACATACATGGGAACAGATGCGTACACTAATATTGCAACGGACACATGGCTACTAAATAATTTAAATGCCAAGGAACCAGTTTTTGCACTTTGGCAGAATAATAATGCTATTATTGTTGGTCAGAATCAGAATACTTTTGGGGAAGTTAACCAAGATTTTGTTGATGAACACCAAATTGAGGTTGTCCGACGAGTGACGGGCGGTGGCGCAGTTTACCATGATTTAGGTAATCTGAACTTCACCTTATTTGTACCAATTGAATCAGCAGCAAATGTTGATTTTAAAAAGTTTTCTGAGCCCGTATTAAGAGCTTTACATACTTTAGGGATTGATGCCGAGGCTTCCGGTCGAAATGATCTGTTAGTCAATGGTAAAAAAATCTCTGGTGTAGCCCAGCGCTATGCCAAAGGATACTTAATGCATCATGGAACATTGCTGTTTGATAGTAATGTGGATACCATGGTTCGTTCCTTAAATGTAGCGGATGAAAAGTTCATTTCAAAAGCTGCTAAATCGGTCCGAAGTCGAGTGGGAATGATCAAAGATGCAGCTCCAAAAGGGTTAACCCTTCAAGATTTCTGGGATGCGGTTCAGTACGAATTAACCGATCACGGGAAAGACCAAGAGATTGTGTTAACTCCGCAACAAAAACAGGAGATTATCCAACTAACGGCTGATAAGTTTTCAACTTGGGACTGGAATTATGGTCGTTCACCAGAATTTAACTTTAAGAACCATGCTAAATATGACGGTGGAATTATCGATGTTCAAGTCCAAGCTGAGGGTGGAACCATACGTGATATCAATTTCACGGGCGATTTCCTTGGTTTACGCGATTGGCGCGAAATCAAAGACCAATTTATTGGGTTACCATTTGAAACTGCAGAGATTAAGACCGTCTTTGAACGTAACCATGAAGGCCGGTACTTCGGAAACATTACGGATGATGAATTAATTAAATTATTTGAAGCTTAGGAGGTTTAGTTATGGCTGTAAAAGATGACAATAAACAAGTGTTAGATTTCAATCTTCAAATGGAAAAACAAACAGACAGTTTTCCAATGCTACAAGTTCTAAACAATGATGGTGAGATTGTAGACGAGGATGCCCTTAAAGAGGCTGGTTTGAACGAAGATCAGCTCGTTGAACTTATGAAACAGATGGTATTTAGCCGTGTACTACATGAACGTTCCACTAAACTAGCAAAACAAGGACGCTTAGGTTTCTATGCTCCAACAATTGGGGAAGAAGCCTCTCAAATTGCTTCAAATTATGCGTTTGAAAAAGGAGATTGGCTTTTCCCAGGTTATCGTGATATTCCGCAATTAGTAATGAAAGGTTGGCCAATTTATAAGGCTTTCTTGTGGTCACGTGGCCATTATGAAGGAAATGAATTTGACGATGTTAATGGCTGGATGCCACAAATTATTATCGGTGCTCAATATGTTGAAGCTGCTGGTGCAGCCCTAGGTTTGAAGATGCGTAAACAACCTAATGTGGCTTATGCCTACACTGGTGATGGTGGTACTTCGCAAGGTGATTTTTACGAAGGAATGAACTTTGCTGGCGCATATAACGCACCCGCCGTATTCTTCTCACAAAATAATGAATACGCTATCTCAACACCACGTAAATTACAAACTAAGGCTCCTCATCTAGCAGCTAAAGGTTGGGCAGCTGGTCTTCCAAGTTTGGTTGTGGATGGAATGGATCCAATTGCAATGTACCTAGCATCCAAGAAGGCGCGTCAATGGGCAGTTGATGGTAATGGACCTGTATTTATTGAAACAATTACCAATCGTTTGGGTGCACACTCGATGTCTGGTGATGACCCACTTCGTTACCGTACTCAAGAAGAAATTGACGAATGGACCAAGAAAGAACCACTTATTCGTTTCAGAAAATATCTTGAAGGATTGGGCCTCTGGTCTGAGGAAATTGAAAATGACTGGACCGAAGTGGTTAATGAACAAATTGATGACGGCGTAAAACAAGCAGATGGAATCGATAAACAAAAGATTTCAGACTTTATTGAACAAACTCTAGAAGTCCCAGGACAAGCTGCACAAGAACAAATTAACAAATTTAGAGGGGAGGGCAAGTAATCATGGCACAAAAAACATATATTCAAGCGATTACTGAAGCTCAAGATTTAGCTCTTGCTAACGATGAAAATGTAGTTATCTTTGGTGAAGACGTTGGTAAAAATGGTGGTGTATTTAGAGCTACGGATGGTCTTCAGGCGAAATATGGTGAAGATCGGGTTTTCAATACCCCACTAGCTGAAAGTGGAATTGGTGGAATGGCAATTGGGATGACAACCCAAAACTACCGTCCAATTATGGAAATCCAATTCTTCGGCTTTGTATATGAAGTTATGGATTCACTTGCAGGACAGATGGCACGTGGACGTTTCCGTTTCCATGGAACACGTACATTTCCAATTGTGGTTCGCTCTCCTTATGGCGGTGGAACTAAGACTCCTGAAATGCATGCGGACTCCTTGGAAGGTTTAGTAGCTCAAACACCTGGTCTACGAGTAGTTATGCCAGCTACTCCAGCAGATGCTAAAGGATTGTTACTATCAGCTGTTGAAAGTAATGATCCGGTAATCTTCCTTGAAAATCTCCGTTTATATCGTTCAATTCGTGGCGATGTGCCAGAAGGTTACTATACCACACCATTGGATAAGGCCAATGTGATTCGTGAAGGTAAGGACGTATCAATTATCACCTATGGTGGAATGGTACATACAAGCTTAGCGGCCGCAGAAGAACTTGCTAAAGACGGCATTGACGCTGAAGTTGTAGATTTGAGAACGGTTAGTCCACTCGATCTCGACACAATTGGAGAAAGCGTTGAAAAGACTGGTCGAGTTGTTGTAGCTCAAGAAGCACAACGGCAAGCTGGTATTGGTGCGATGGTAATGAGTGAAATTAGTGAACGCTTCATTATGAGTTTGAAAGCACCGATCGGACGGGTAGCTGCTCCAGATTCAGTATATCCATTTGCCCTTGCTGAAAATGAATGGTTACCAAAAGCAGACGATATCATCGAAAAAGTTAAGGAGGTCGTGAACTTTGACTGAAATTTTTAAGATGCCAGATATTGGCGAAGGAATGGCTGAAGGCGAAATTGCAAACTGGTTAGTAAAAGTCGGCGATACGATTAAAGAAGAAGATGTAGTAGCTGAAGTTCAAAATGATAAGCTATTACAAGAAATCCTTTCTCCTTATGGTGGAAAGATTACAAAACTTTTCGTAGAAGCGGGAACGGTAGTTAAGGTTGGCGAACCATTGATTGAATTCGACGGTGACGGAAGTGGCGCTGGTGCTGAAAGTGAAGCACCTAAAGAAACACCAGCATCTACAGAACCGGAACCAGAATCAAGCGCACCAGTTGACCAAACTGCACCTGAAGTAACCAAGGTAGGTGCAGAATATACTTCAAATGGACAATTGTTAGCAATGCCATCTGTACGAGAATATGCTAGAAAAAATGATATTGATTTAACTCAGGTGCCAGCAACTGGACGGCATGGACATATCACCATGGCTGATGTGGAGAACTTTAAAGCAAGTCCTGCATCAGCACCTACAGCAAGCCCAGCCCCAGCTGCTTCAGTTCCAGAAACAGAATCAGAAAAGGCGCCAAGCGCCCCAGTTACTCCGGCTGCGCCAGCTGAAGTTAAAGCTGGACGGGTACCATTGTCACCAGTTCGTAAAGTAATTGCTAAGACTTTAACTAACCAAGTTCAAACGATTCCACATGTAACAATCATGGATGAAGTAGAAGTTTCTAAGTTAATGGATCTTCGTAACCAATTTAAGGAACAAGCTAAACAAAAAGGCTACAAACTAACATATATGCCATTTATTGCGAAAGCCCTTGCTGGGGCAGCCCATAAGTACCCTGAACTTAGTGCAATGGTTGATATTGAAAAACAAGAAATCGTTTATTACGAAGATACAAATGTCAGTTTCGCAGTTGATACTGATAATGGACTTTTCGTACCAAACGTTAAGAATGTTAAATCAAAATCAATTATGGAAGTTGCGCAAGAAATTGATGACATGGCCATCCGTGGTCGTGCCGGTGATTTGAAGCCTAATGAACTTAAGGGTGGCACAGTTACTATCACCAATATTGGTTCAGAAAGTGGAAGTGGATTCTTTACACCAATTATTAATCCAGGTGAAAGTGCAATTCTTGGAATTGGACGAATTCGTAAGACTCCAGTGGTTAACGAAGATGGTGAGTTAGCAGTTGGAAATACATTAAAACTATCACTTAGCTTTGATCATCGTTTAATTGACGGTGCTCTAGCACAAAAAATTATGAATGAGCTGAAGGCACTTTTGAGTAACCCTGCCTACATGCTAATGGAGGTGTAGTCATGGTAGTTGGTACACAAGCAATTAACGTTGACACTTTAATTATTGGATCTGGTCCTGGTGGATACGTTGCTGCTATTCGAGCAGCTGAATTAGGACAAAAAGTTGTGATTGTTGAACGTGATTATATCGGAGGAGTTTGTTTGAATGTTGGATGTATTCCATCTAAAGCTTTGATTCAAGCTGGACATCTCTATTCAACTTTACAACATGGTAATCCATTTGGAGTTTCGGTATCAGAATCTAAAATTGATTTCACTAAAACTCAAGAATGGAAACAAAATCAGGTTGTTAACAAACTAACTGGTGGAGTGGAACTCTTGCTTAAGAAACACAAAGTTGAAATTGTGCGAGGAGAAGCTTACTTCAATGATAACGAAACGGTTAACGTAATCAACGGAGATGATTCCCATGTATATCGCTTTAAGAGAGCTTTGATTGCCACTGGTTCTCGTCCAGTTGAAATCCCACACTTTAAGTTTAGTGGTCGAGTAATTGATTCCACTGGAGCCTTGAACTTAAAAGATGTTCCAGAACATCTCATCATTATTGGTGGTGGGGTGATTGGAGCGGAACTGGCTGGAGCTTACATGAACCTTGGTTCAAAGATTACCATCATTGAAGGTTTGGATCACATTTTAAATGGATTTGATGGTGAATTAATTCAGCCAGTTTTGAATAACTTTAAGAAAAATGGAGTCGAAATTGTTACTGAAGCTACAGCGGTTGAGGCAAACCAAACTGACAAAGATGTTACAGTAACCTATGAAGCTGATGGAACAACCAAGACGGTTACCGGAGACTACTGTTTAGTTTCAGTAGGCCGCCGTCCTAACACAGATCAACTTGGTTTGAATAATACCAATATCAAGTTAAGTAAGCGTGGTTTAATTGAAGTTAATGATTCCATGCAAACATCAGTTAAACATATTTATGCTATCGGTGATGTGGTCGCTGGACCAGCTTTAGCGCATAAGGCTAGTTTTGAGGCTAAGGTGGCAGCTGCTGCTATGGGTGGCAAAGATGCTCATGATACACATTATGTTTTGCCAGCCGTTGCTTACACAAACATTGAATTAGCAACTGTAGGTGAAACTCCGCAATCTATTGCTGAAAAGAAGTTGGATGCTAAATCAAGCAAGTTCCCATTTGCTGCTAGTGGACGTGCCATGACTATGGACCAAACAGAAGGCTTTATCCGTCTAATTACGGATAATCCTACTGGCGGTATTATTGGAGCCCAAATTGTGGGTCCGGAAGCTTCTAATTTGATTTCTGAGCTAACTTTAGCGATTGAAAATGGATTAACAATTAAAGATATTGAATTAACCATTCACCCACATCCAACATTGGGTGAAGAAATTATGGATGCAGCAGAATTAGCTGCAGGACTACCAATTCACGTTTAAAAAGAATTTGAAATATATTACAGTCATAAGATAAATAAACGGACCGATTCCCGACATGCCAGCTAAGGAATCGGTCTTTTGGCTTTTATATTTATCATGATTTTGATTATCCATTTAATTTGGTGGTTTTCACTAAGAAAAAAATGATTTGTAATAAAAATAAACTCACTTATTTTGAATTTTAACTTCAAGATAAGTGAATTTTTTTGTCCAAACCTGTTGACTTTAAAATAACAGGTGGTATGATTAAGCTGTTAATAATAAAAAAACAGCTTAAGGAGAATTATGAATATGAAATATGCAATTACTGCTGCAACAGGAAACTTTGGACAAATCGCGATAAAAAAATTAATTGATTTAGTAGGAACCGACAACGTAATCGCCATTGTTAGAAATCTAGAAAAAGGTCAAAAGCTACTTCCTAAAGGTGTAGAAATTCGTCAAGGTGATTACGATGATGTAACTACAATGGAAAAAGCTCTGAAAGGGATTGATCGAGTGCTCTTTATTTCTTCGCAACCAGGTGGTAAAGTAGCTCGAGGAACTCAACACCAAAATGTTGTAACAGCAATTAAAAATGCGGGTGTTGATTTTGTAGCTTATACTAGTTTTCCAAATGCTCAAGCATCAACCAGTGCTTTAGCAAACGACCATCGATTAACTAGAAACTAATTGAAGAACAAGGAATCAAACACTCATTTCTACGCAACAACTGGTATCTTCAAAATGAAATGGGCTTTTTACAAAGTGGTGCTAATAATCAAACAGCAACCTACTGGACAGATCAACAAGCTGGATGGGCTTTAGAACGTGAGTATGCTGAGGCTGCTGCAAAGGTAATTACGCTAGAAAATCCAGATGCTATCTATGAATTTGCTGGTAAAATTCGTTCGTATGCTGATTTGGGCGCAGCCCTTCAAACAGCAACTGGAAATAATTTTGAAGTTAAGCAGGTTTCGAGGGATGCCTATCAAGCTCAACTTCAAGCGGGAGGCCTAGATGCAGATACTGCGGCACTATTTACTTCGTTTCAGGCTCCAATTGAAGATGGCTCTCTCAGTCATCAATCAGATAGTTTAGTAAAAGTTTTGGGTCGGGAATTAACTAGTTTACCAGAGGCTATTAACGAAATTTTAAATTAGGTGGTAACGATGAAGTATTCCTATAAGTTAAGCGATGCAATCCATATTTTGACGTACTTAATTATTTATAAGGACGGCGACTTATCAAGTAAGACCATTGCAGATAGTATTGAATCCAATGCTAGTACTGTAAGAAATTTGATGTCGGATTTACGAAGTGCGGGACTAATTACGACAAAAGTAGGGAGTGCTAGCCCAGCGTTAAATGCTCGTCCGAGTGAGATTAGTATTTTAGATGTTTATAAGGCGGTGAATATGGATCATAACCTCTTGCATATCGACCCTAAGACAAATCCACAGTGTGTTGTTGGTGGCAGTATTCAAGACGTATTAGATGATGCATACGCTGAAATACAGCAAAGTGCTTTTCAAAAAATGGATGAAATAACGATTGCTGATATTACTGAAGGTATTTTGCAACGACAACAACAAGATTAAAAGTTACGGAATGGTGATGGCATCAAAATTTAGTTAACATGGCTATTTTCAATTACTTAGTAACAAGTTTTAACAATTTTCGAGGTACAATTATAAAATAAATAACATTATTTTAAAGAAGGGAATGGTACCAAAATGAATAAAACAATGTGGTCAATTGGATTTCAAAAACATTTACCCATCGATGAAGAAGCAAGTTTGTTTCGTTTTGAAACGGCGGTTCCTCAGCCTGAAGGACGCGATCTACTGGTTAAAATCGATGCAGTATCAGTAAATCCAATCGATGTGGCGGTGCGTAAAAATGGAACTGAAACTTTAGACGAACCTAAAGTGATTGGTTGGGATGCAGTTGGAACTGTGGTAGCTAAAGGCGCATCAGCTGGATATTTTGAAATTGGTGACCGTGTGTTTTATGCTGGTTCATTCAAACGGGCCGGAAGCGATGGTGAATATCAGCTAGTAGATGAACGGGTGGTGGGACATGCCCCCGAAAAGCTTAGCAATGCTGAAGCAGCTGCGATGCCATTGACTTCATTAACGGCGTGGGAAGCATTATTTGAACAATTAGAAATTGATCGAGAGGATGTGCAAGGAAACGCCGATAAGTCGATTCTAATTATTAATGGGGCTGGTGGCGTAGGTTCCATTGCAACCCAATTAGCCCAAAAAGCCGGTTTACATGTGATCGCCTCGGCTTCTCGTCCAGAAACTATTGAATGGTGTCTAAAACATGGCGCCGACGAAACCGTTAATCATCGTAATAACTTGATTGATGAAGTTCGTAACTTAGGTCATCAATACGTAGACTATATTTTAGAGTTAAACAATATTGATGCTCATTGGGATGAAATGGTCGAGCTGATTAAACCGAATGGCAGGATAGCTTCAATCACTCAAAACCATGAACCGGTAGATTTGAAAGCACTAAAACGTAAACGGGTTACTTTTGCTTGGGAATGGATGTACACGAAGTCCTACTATGAAACACCAGACATGGAGACTCAGCATGTATATTTGGACGAAATTGCTCGTTTATTAGATGCTGGAGAACTGATTTCAACCTTGACTAAGCAATTATCCCCAATTAACGTGGAGAACCTAAAACAGGCGCATAAGCTGGTTGAGGGAAACCATATGATGGGTAAAGTGGTAGTTGAGAATTTAGAAGATTAACTCTAAAAATTTGTTTGAATAAATCAGGTACTATAAAAAGCTGAATCAAGAACTTTTCTTGATTCAGCTTTTTTAGTCGTCAAAATCTTCGTCATGGTCTTGAATTTCAAATTCATCTAAAAAATGCTGGAAACTAACTGTTTTGGAATACTTTTTATAGAGGTTATCGACACTGGTATTATCTTGTTTGGTTGTATAAAGCACCTTGTTGTTATCGATAGTAATATGGGCTTTTTGTTCAAAATAATCATTTTGCTCAGTTCCCGCATCGAAAGCAATTTTTTTATTATCAGTATCTTCTACAACATTTCTTGCGCTGGGTTCGATGTCATCGTTAAGCTTTTCAAGTTGGCCATTGGATTTCATCAAATGGTAAGTAGCCAGAGCGATAGTAGTGGCGTTTGTACGTTGAACTTCATGGACGCGGGCAGGTGAAGAAGCTTTTTCAGTAGCTGGTGCTGTGGCTGATTTTTTGTCTGCACAACCAGCTAATCCAACCAGTGAAAAAGATGCTAAGGTAATCAAAAATACTTTAGATAATTGATGCATGCTGAGTCCCTCCGTTTCGACTAAAAGGCTTACTTTATACATAAATTATACTAAAGTATTTAATTTGAACCTATTTTAAAGGCTTGTAGTTATTTGGTTTGGTAGTAGATTTTACTATCTGCGAGCAGATAGGGATAGATTAACATTTTCTCCAAGTAGATAAATTACGACGGCGCCGATTAGCATCACGCCTAGTTCTCCAAGACTAACCGTTCCCCAAGTATAGAAAAATGGAACTTTCAAAACATAGGCGAGCTCAATAGCAACTAAAAAGCCCATTAGAACAGTAGTGATGGCAACACAGATGCCCATCTTTACCTTCGTATCGCTAAATTTACGAATGACTAAGTAAACAATTGAAAGCGTAACGATAGTTGTGAGGGTTCCCCATGTAATATCGATAATTCCTAAAGATGATTGCATATTGGAAATTAAGACTCCCAACGAAATGCCCCAGATATAGCGTTTGTCATAAATCACTAAGCAGTTTAACATTTCAGCTAAGCGAAACTGAATTGGACCAAAGCTAATAGCAGAAAAGACAAATGTAATTGCCACATAAAGAGCGGCAATCATGGCAGATAAAACAATCTCACGGGTGTTTATTTTAGAACTAGACATATTAAATTCTCCTTTATAACGTAAACGTCACTAATTTTACTATGACCAAAGGAACCCAAAGAATGGGAGAAGTGTCATAGGTGGAACAAAATTTCTAACAGAATTCTATCATAACAGTTTCGAACTAATTACAAAAGGTGTTGAAGTTCAGATGAAGGTTAAAATTGTCGAACAAAGCCAAAGAAAGCCTTTACATTTTAATGAAAATGAATCATGCTAAGACTGTACAAAAATAAGGAAGGGGAACTAAATTCATATGATAAAGTTAAAAAACGATCGTCTCGAAGTTGAAATTGATAATATGGGAGCTCAATTGACTCATGTTATTGGAAACGAAAGTGGCTACGACTATATTTGGAATGGTGATGCTTGGAAGAAACATGCACCTATTCTATTTCCAGCGATTGGTAAGTCAAATAACGATGAATATGTAGTAGATGGTAAGACATACCGAATGCCCCAACATGGATTTGCACGAGATTTTGATTGGCAGAAAGTTAATCAAGCAGAAAATCGAGTGATGTTAGAGTTAAAGTCAAATGCTAAAACAAAGGAAATGTTCCCATTTGATTTTACCCTTCAAGTTGAATACAAATTAGATCAGAACCAGCTTTTGATTGGATATCGGGTGATTAATAATGACCATCGGATGATGCCATATGCTTTAGGATCTCACCCAGCTTTTAATCTTCCAATTGATGATGATGGTGTTTTTGAAGACTATCGCCTAACATTTGGACCAAAACAAAAACAAATTAAAAGACTCGGAGTGGGTCCCATTCCTTTCCGCGATGGAACTGAAGCTCCATATCCATCAATCCAAGCTAGTGAATTAGCTTTAAATCACGAAATGTTTGATGATGGACTTATTATTTTGAATGCTAAGAAGCTTGAAAATGTGACCCTTCATTCTAATCAAACTGCTCATGAAGTTAAATTGAACATCAAACAATTCCCATATCTAACGCTATGGGCGATGGAACATGAAACTCAACCGTTTATTTGCATTGAACCATTTGCAGGGCTTCCAGATCAAGCTAGCGACCAGCCAACGGACTGGAATAACAAGAAAGGCAATAACCTTCTTGAGGCTGGTGAAAGTCATACGTTTGAATACGGGATTGAATTTAAGTAAGACTAAAAAGATAGGTAATATAAAATGTCAGATCCAATCTGTTAGTTAGGAGGGTCTGGCCTTTTTATTCAGAGAGGTTAAGCATGGAAAGTTTCGAATTACATGTTGATCAAATTTTTTCGGATAATATGGTTTTGCCGGCGGGAAAATCATTTCAGATTAGCGGTGCGGGAAGAGCGGGTTCAACCGTAAAAGTAAAAATTGCTTCAGATATAAAGCGTGCAATTGTAAAACGCGATGGTCGGTGGACATGTCGCTTTGATCCAGTGATTGATACTAGAAGTTCATTTGAAGTTCAAATTGCAGATGATCGGGAACAAATCTTACTAAAAAAGGTGCGTTTTGGTCGAGTGATTTTAATGGCTGGACAATCCAATGTAGGCTTTCGGATGGCACAAGACCAGGATTTTGAGACTGAGGTAAATCATTTCACATTGAACAATATCGCCTATTATAACGTTCCGCAGCCTGCATTTTATTTCCAAAATGGACAAGTGGAAGTCTATCAATCAAAAACTACCCACTGGCATCAGTTAAAGGCTACTAATCTCGGACACATTTCGGCAATGGCTTTTTATGCAGTTAAGCGGATGGCCGAAGAAGATCCTCAGCTACCAATCGGGGTTGTTTGTTGTACTAAGGACGGGGCATTAGCTGCAACTTGGTTGTCGAAATCGACGCTTACTAGCCAACCACAGTTGATGGATGAAATCGTTCGTCCATTTGAGAAACAACTGCAAAATAAGCCCAACCGAGAGTTTGAAGAAGAGGTGAAATTATATCGTCAAAAAGTTCAGCGTCATAATCGACGAATGTATAAATTTATGAAAGATAATCCTAGTGTCCCATTGGGAATGGCTCTTAATATTGTTGGACAAACGCCTTGGCCACCACCGGTAACGCCAGATAGTTATTTAAAACCAGGTACCTTATTTAAAGCAATGGTATTAAAGATTAAAAATTATTCATTCGATCAAGTGGTTTGGTATCAAGGTGAGACAGATATTGAAACGCGTCATTTGTATGATGTGTTATTGAGGGAGATTATCAACGATTGGCGCAGAGTTTTCCAAGACTATTCGTTGCCATTCTATATTATTCAGTTACCAAAGTATGCTAACGTGCTTCGGAATGCTTGGGCAGAAATTAGGCAACAAATGCTGAAAGTGAGTCAAACTTTAGCGGCAGTTCACCTAGTTTCTATAACGGATACAGGGGAATTATATAATCCTCATCCGGTTATGAAAAGAATTGCTGGCACACGGCTAGGGAAAATTCTGGCAGGGACAACGTATTCAAGTACGCCGGTTTTTAATCGAATTATTAAAGATAAGAATCAAGTCCACCTTAAATTTAAAGGCGTCCAACACATACATGCTACCCAAAATTGCCATATTGAAGGATTAGTTAATGGTGTTTGGCAATCGATTCCAGCAAAGATTAAGGATGATCAAGTCGTTGTTGAGTTTCCTAACGGGACTACGCAAGCTCGATATGGATATAGTAATGCGCCAATCTTAACGTTATACAACGAACAAAATGATCCGATTGCTCCTTTTTTAATTAATTTAGATGAAGGTAATTTAATATAATCGAAACTTTGATTTGTAAAAAATCAAAGTTTTTTTATTACTAATTTATTGAACAAACCGATTTGAAAATGTCTATGAAGAATTTTTAATAAATAGTGATGATACTGGTGAAAATTGTAAATTTATACCATCTATACCAAAATATAAACGCGAAAAATTTAGTATAAAAATCCCATGAAAAAGGCATTTTTAGCGTCTATAACTTTGTTGACAAACTGGTACCAACCAGTTATGATATGAATTGAGCTGGTAGTAATATCAGCTGTTTATTTACAGGTGTTTGTAAGCGTATACAATATAATTACAAACCCAGGGATGGAGGAATGTTACATGAGATTATTGTTAATGAGTCACGGAAATATGGCGGTTGAGACTTTAGCTAGTGCGGAGATGATTCTTGGACATATTGATAACATGAAGGCTATTGGGCTTCAACCTAATCAAGGTCCAGAAGATTTACAGGCCGAAGCAGAGCAGTTTATCAATGACAACCCCAATAACGAAAAGACAATGGTGGCGGTTGATTTACTAGGTGGAACCCCCTCCAATGTTGTGGTTCGTTTGATGGCTGAACATCCAGAACTTGAAGTAGTTAGTGGTTTGAATCTTCCCATGGTGATTGGTTTTGCCAATCAAGTAATGATGGGAATGGAAGTAAGTAAACAATCTGTAATTGACGAAGCACAAAATGGAATTATTGACGTAAATGCAAAACTAAACGGGTAAAAAATATGGCAGAAACCTATCAATATTCATTAAGATTCGCAATTGATCCTTTTAACTGGAATGAAGAACGAGCGAAGAAGTTAATTAAATTTTGTCAGGAAGCTCGAATTGACAATGTAGTCTTTTTTATTAACCCAGAAGAGTTAAACCAAGGGCATCTTACCATCGATCAAGTTAGAACGCATTGGTTGCCTACGGTAGCAAAGGTTTCTAAACGGCTAGCAGAGATGGACATAACAACAAGTTTAAATCCATGGACAACGCTGATGCATAGCGATCGTGGACAAAAGGTTAGTCCAGAATTGGGATTTGGAACGATGGTTGATTATCGAGGTCAACACGCTGAATCCATCGCTTGTCCTGCAGATCCTAGGTGGGTTGAATATATTGCTGATATCTACGGTGAATATGCCAAACTCCAACCTAAGGAATTATGGCTGGAAGATGATTTTAGACATTACAATCACACACCAATCAAACTTGCATGTTTTTGTGAGCGGCATATGAAGATTTATTCGGAAAAATTAGGACGTAAGGTAACCCGTACTGAATTTGTCAAAAAGCTCTTACAACCAGGGGAACCCACGCTTGAACGCAAAATATATCTCAGTGTTGCGCGAGTAGAAATGAAAAAAGTTGCCCGTTTAATCCAAAAGACGGTCGCTAGAATTTCTCCCACCACAAGGTTGGGTTTGATGAGTTCTTTTCCCGAATGGCATGCAGTTGAAGGACGCGATTGGGACGGTCTATTTGATAGTTTATCTGGTACGCATTTACGAGTTAGTCGACCACATTTACCAGCATATAACGAAGTTTCTCCTTTACAGTATTCACGAGATTTTGAACGTTACTCCAGAGTGACTACGGAATTAGTTGGCAAAAATTCAGACGTATATCCTGAGCTGGAAAGTTATATGTATTCGCCATTTGTTAAATCAAGAATGTTTACTAAATTACAATTGGAAAGTACACAAATGCTGGGCGCTACGGGAATTTTGCTGAATTTATTCGATATGATGGGGAATGGAATCGATGAAACGTATGGCTATGCTGAATTATTGGCAGAATCCAAAGACTTAATGAATTTGGGAACTCAACATCGATTGAATTTGGAACAACTCGATGGAGTAAAAGTTTTAGTATCTCAGGATGCCTCGTTTAACCTCCAGACTACTAGAGGCGAAAACCCAGAGGAACTCTTACCTAAAGAGTACAGTTGGTTATCACTTTTGGGTAGTTTAGGAGTGGCATGTAAACCGGAAA
The DNA here is from genome assembly GCF_001437285.1 of Pediococcus pentosaceus. GTDB lineage: Bacteria > Bacillota > Bacilli > Lactobacillales > Lactobacillaceae > Pediococcus > Pediococcus pentosaceus. The sequence continues at coordinate 134,498 of NZ_JQBF01000001.1, forward strand.
AATGGACGAATACAAGCAATTTTGAAAACGAAGTGTTAGCGGTTAGTGGCCAATTTTTTAACAATCTAAATGATGAACAAATCACAGCATTGCTTAAAAAAAATGTCATGTTTTTAGATGGTGAAAGTGTTCAAATTCTGTTCGAAAGACCAACGTTGAGAACATTAATTGACGCAGAAAAATTGGAAATTAAGCGGGCTCGAACCAATTATCAATCTTACGAACAAATTGATGGAATGGTCATTGATCAAATTGAGAATCCGCGAGTCACCATGCTTCAACATACGGGGGATTATTACAAAATCGCTTATGAGAATGCAAATAAAGTTGAAATTTTATCAAGTGCATATAGTGCGAAGGCTGAAAAATTAGGACCAGTGATGACCATTATCAATGGGCGGACGGTAATTTTACCAATGAATACCGACCCTAAATATGGTTGGGAATCGCAATATTATTCAATTAAAGCTAAGCTTTTAAAACTTATTTTAAATAAAACTACGGATATAGATTACGTAGTTGATATGGCTGGAACTAAGATTACGGCGTCTTCAAATCAAATTGTACTTTCAAATTTCACGATTGATGATCAAAAACAAATTCAAATTCATTTATCTAAAACTAAGCAACAACAAGATTGGAAACTTTACTTCCATGAAGGAGCAAAACTTCAAGAGTTAGCGGTTAAACCGGAATGGATTGAGCATGATGTATTAACCATCCCATATCAACTAAAAGGCTTAGAAACAGTAATTTTATTAGCATAGTTTTGAGAAAACAAAGGAGTGAGTAGTATGACAATTTCAGCGGTACGAATTGATGGACGGCTAATCCATGGACAAGTAGCCAATTTGTGGACAACGAAGCTCGGTGTAACAAGAATTATGGTGATTGATGACAAAGTGGCTGCAAGCGATATTGAAAAATCGGGTTTGAAATTAGCTCGACCAGCTGGTATTGATTTGAGTGTGCTCTCTGAAAAGGTAGCTGCTGATCATATTAAGCGTGGCGGCTATGATTCGCAAAAAGTATTTATTGTGGTTAAACGGCCACAAGTATTATTGGACTTGGTTAACGACGGAGTGAAGTTAGAAACGATTAACGTCGGAAATATGTCACAGACGGATGAGACGACTCAAATCACTAATTCTATTAATGTAGTGCAAGACGATGTAGATGCATTTAAGGCACTACATGAAAAAGGAATTAAAATCACTCAGCAAATGGTTCCTGGTGATCAAGCCAATGACTTTATGGCAATTTTGAAAAAATTTGATACTAAAAAATAAGAAGGAGGCGTTCTTATGGGTTCAGGTATTGCAATATGGCAAGTAATTATTTTAACAATTTATTCAATGTACCAGATTATGGATGAGTTAACGCTCCAAACTAGTTTAAGTCAACCAATCTGGGCCGGGATTATTGCCGGTTTAGTAATGGGTGATCTTAAAACGGGTTTGATCATTGGTGGTAGTTTGCAATTAACCGTGCTTGGGGTAGGAACTTTTGGAGGAGCTTCTAAAATTGATGCAAACTCAGGAACAGTTATGGCTACGGCTTTTGCGATTGGGACGGGTATGAAACCCGAAGTTGCGGTTGCAGCTTTAGGGGTTCCGGTTGCTAGTTTGATGATTCAGACTGATATTGTTGCACGTTTCGCTAATACTTTCTTCCAACACAGAATTGATAAATTAATTGACGAAGAAAATTACAGTGGTATAGAAAGAAATTACCTTTATGGATATCTTCCATGGACATTATCACGTGGTATTCCTGTATTTCTAGCACTTGCGTTTGGTGGTCCATTTGTACGTACGGCTGTAGATTATATGAATACCAACTTAGCTTGGTTGAGTAACGGTCTTGCAACTGCGGGTGCGCTTCTTCCTGCCGTTGGTTTTGCTATCTTGCTTCGTTATCTACCAGTAAAAAAACATTGGCCATACTTAATTTTAGGTTTTGTTATCACAGCAATGCTTTCAACAATTTATGGCAATGTAACCCTACTTGGCACAACTATTGCCGGAATGAATGCAAAGTTCACGACCGTTTTCGCAAACCTTCCAATGTTAGGAATTGCTTTGATTGGTTTTGCGCTAGCTGCAATGCAGTACAATCGTTCCGTTAAAGAAAGCAATTTAGTAGCTGCACAACCTAAACAAAATGCTGGTGCAACAGATTTAGATGAACAGGATGGTGAGATTCATGGCGACGAACTCTAATAAGACTAATTATAAATTAACTGATAAAGACTTTAAGCAAATGAATATCCGTAGCCTCTTATTCAACCAAGTTGGATGGAATTACGAACGTATGCAAGGATCCGGTTATCTTTACTTAATTCTTCCCCAGCTCCGTAAAATGTATGGTGACCATACTCCCGAGCTGAAAAAAATGATGAAAATGCAAAATCAATTCTTTAATACAAGTAACTTCTTTAATACTATTATTTCAGGAATTGATATGGCGATTGAAGAAAAAGAAGGTGTTAATTCACTTGAAACCGTTGCGGGAATTAAAGCTGGTTTAATGGGACCTTTTGCCGCAATTGGTGATTCAATTTTTGCCGCTTTGGTACCTGCTATTATGGGAGCAATTGCTGCTAATATGGCGGTTCAAGGTAACGTTGTAGGTGCTATTTTATGGATGTTAGTTAACTTCGTTATTATGTGGTTCCGCTGGATTCAACTGAAATTTGCCTACAAACAAGGGGTAAGTTTAGTTAATGAAATGCAAGGACAGCTAAATGCTTTGACGGATGCAGCAACGTTACTTGGAGTTTATGTCGTAGGTGCTTTAGCAGCTACTATGGTTAATACTCATGTGATTTTCGTAGCACATTTAGGGAAGATGACCGTTAACTTACAAGATAAGATTGATATGATCATGCCAAAATTGGTCCCTGCTTTAATTGTTGGAGCAATCTATTGGATGCTTGGTCGAAAGAGAATGACTTCAACAAAAGCTATCTTTATCGTGATTATCGTGGCAGTTGTGCTATCAGCACTTGGCATAATCGGTAAAGCTTAACATTAATTGCCACTCAAAACCTAAATTTGGTATATCATATAAATTATGAATCAGATTTAGAAAGTGTGGTAATCAAACCATGGGATTTAACTATAATGAAAAGCAACCTGTATATGGACAGCTTGTTGATGAATTAAGAAAACAAATTAAAAATAACTATAAACCAAATGACAAATTATTATCCGAACGTGAAATTATGAGAAAGTATGAAGTGAGCCGTAATACGGTTCGCGAAGCCTTAAGTGAACTAGAAAACATTGGGTATATTTACCGCCAGCATGGTAAGGGGACTTTTGTAGCAAGTTGGATGGATGATACGACTAAAATTGGTGATGAATATAGTTTTACAGAACAAATGAAATCGCTTGGTCGCAAACCGGAAACAAAGATCATAGAAATGTCAGAGCGTAAAGCCGATGAATATTTTAGTGGCAAGCTAAGAATTAATGTTGGAGATCCCATTGTTAAACTCAAACGGCTCCGTTTGGCGGATGGAATGCCAATGATGATTGATCGAACTTACCTTCCTGCTGAAAAATTTGAGAATCTGTCAATTTATGAGTTAGAAACGAAACAACGTGCGCTCTATAATGTTTTTCTAGAAGACTATGGTGAAAAAGTTCGTCTAGCAGATGAAATGCTTTCAGTAGGGATTATTAGTGATAAAGATGCCGATTTATTAAAGATTGCACCTAATTCACCAGGATTCATGCTCCGTCGAACAACATACAATCATAAAAATGAAATCATTGAATATACCATTAGTAGCGCTCGTGGTGACCAATTTGTTTATAACATTAAGTATAAGCATTGATGGATGAGAGGAGAATTCCCACTATGTACAAAATGACTGATAATGAATTAACCCAAATGGGTGCTGTTATAACAACTCGTGAAATACAACAAGAACCAGAACTATGGTTAGAAACTTTTAAAATCTACCAAGAAAAGAAGCAAGCAATTGATGCTTTTTTAGGAAAGATTGAAAACGAATTCAACGAACCGGTACGAGTTATTTTTACCGGTGCTGGTTCTTCAGCTTATGTTGGAGATACAGCGATGCCATACTTAACTGAAAATGGTGATCGAAACCATTTCCGTTTTGAAGCAATCGATACAACTAAAATTGTTTCTACCCCTAAACAATATCTTGAAAAAGATACACCAACGATTTTAGTTTCGTTTGCAAGAAGTGGTAACAGCCCCGAAAGTGTAGCAACGGTAGATATAGCTGAAAAGTACGTTAAACATCTATATCAAATAACCATTACATGTGCTCCAGAAGGTAAACTTGCGCTCCATGCCCAAGAAGATGATAAAAACTTAGTTCTAATGCAACCAGCACGTTCCAATGATAAAGGTTTTGCAATGACTGGTAGTTTTAGCTGCATGTTACTCACAACGTTATTAGTTTTCGATGCTCAACATTCTGATGAACAGAAAGAAACTTATGTTAACGCCATCAGTAAAATGGGTCATGAAGTGATTGACCGGGTTGATGATATTCAGAAATTGGTTGATACCGATTTTGAACGAATCGTTTATCTGGGATCTGGTGCATTGGGTGGACTAACTCGTGAAGCACAATTGAAGGTTTTGGAACTAACAGCTGGACAAAAAGTGACCGTTTTTGATACTTCGATGGGCTTCCGACACGGTCCTAAGTCATTTGTTAATAGTAAGACACTCCTCTTTGATTTCGTTAGCAACAATGCTTACACTCGTCAGTATGATGTGGATATTCTTGAAGAAGTGGCAGGAGACGAGATTGCACCAGTCGTTATGGGCATCGGTGTTCAATCAGCCCACAACTTTACAGGTAGCAACTTTAATTTTGCTAATGGAGATGATTCTATCCCAGATGGTTATATGGCCTTCCCTGATGTAATGTTTGCTCAAACGATCTCCTTACTATCATCAATCAAGGTTAAGAATACACCGGACACTCCTTCAGCAACGGGGACAGTTAACCGAGTAGTAAAAGGTGTAACAATTCACGATTTTGAAGGATAGGAGCGAGAAGTTTGGAATATTATATTCATGCAGAAAAATTCTTTTTAGGTAGTAATGTAGAAATGGGAGGTTATCTCCAAGTTGTTGATGGTAAATTTAGTAGATATCAAAAAAATCAACCAGATGGAGATATCGTAGAATATAGTGATAAATGGATAGCTCCTGGGCTAGTGGATACCCATATTCATGGCTTGTTGAATCACGATGTGATGGATGCAAGTGCTGAAGGAATTGAGGCCATGGCTAATGGGCTACTAAAATGTGGGGTAACTTCGTGGCTGCCAACGACTTTAACGGCTAGTTCAGAACAGTTGAAAGAAGTGGTTCAAGTAATTAGCAAGAACCTTGATCATTTTGAAGGGGCTAAAGTTCAAGGTATTCACTTTGAAGGACCATATTATACTGAAAAACATAAAGGGGCTCAAAATCCGAAATACTTCGAAAACCCTAGTATTGAAGAATTTCACGAATGGCAAGCAGCAGCTAATGGCATGATTCGTAAAATTTCGATTGCACCAGAGCGTGATGGTGCAGTAGAATTTACGGCTCAAATTAGCTTTGAAGGGGTTACGGTAGCTTTAGGACACAGTGATGCAACCTTTGAACAGGCCAAGGCTTGTGTTGAGGCTGGGGCAACCATGTTCACTCACACATTTAATGGGATGAGTGGATTAGATCATCGCGAACCTGGTATGGCAGGTGCAGCTCTAAGCTTACAAGGTGTAACAGATGAATTAATTTGTGATGGGCACCATGTGAATCCATATGTAGTCAAGATTCTACTGGATGCCAAAACTCCTAGTAAGGTAACTTTAGTTACGGACTGTATGAAAGCTGGTTTAATGCCAGATGGCGACTATATTTTAGGAGAATTTCCAGTTATTGTGCAAAACGGTACGGCTCGTTTGAAAGATAGCAGTCATAGTTTAGCAGGCAGTATCTTACTATTAAAAGACGCCATAAAGAACGTGGTTGATTGGAATGTAGTTACTCCTGAACAAGCTATACAGATGGCCACCGCAAATGCGGCCGATAGCGCAGGAATTGGGGGCAAATGTGGACACATTTTACCAGGCCGCGATGCTGATTTTATTGTGTTAGACCGAGAAATGAAGCTAGATAAGACATACCTAAATGGCGAAAAAGTGGTTGGATAATAATTATTACAAAGACGTAGTAGAGGATAACCCAAACCTCTTATACGTCTTTTTGATTGTTTAGGGCGTAGGAAGTTTTTAATAAATGAAGTAATAACCTTAAACGTCCTAGATTAAGGTTAGGAACTCGGAAAGAAGTGAGGAATAAAGCAGTAGAGACAGCGAAACACCCATCTAGGGAAGTAGATGGGTGTTTCTTTGGGTAAGAATATTACGTCACGTAGTTTGGGAAAGCTGTGCTTCGGGAAGTACTACGCAACTAGGGTAAGAATATCTAATGGATGATAATCGGCTTAGGGAGTTACCTACATCCATTAGATTATCTATAATATACTTCAAGTTGGAAACGCTGTCAATGGTTAATAGGGTATAATGATGATTTTTTTAAATAATTCAGTCTGATTAAATTACGCACAAATATAAATTCTAAAGCAACAAAAAAAGTAGATCTGGGGAAGCAGATCCACTCTTTGGGTAAGAAGGGTATATGAGCACTAATAGGGTACTTGAAAGGCTCATTCAATACCCATACTAGAGCAATTATGGGCTGGGAAACCTATGTTCTAGTACACCTACAATATACCTCGAACTGAAAACGCTATCAACCAAATGATCCCCCATATGTGAGAAATTAGATAGGTTTCACGTGAAATCATATCGTTTCCAACATTTTAAAAATGCGGAGGTAATGATTGCTTTTATTTTTAAGATGAACTCTGGGTATCAGCTAGAAAGAGATGCAATTAAAATTATCTATCATTTAGTTCTAAACTTCTATCCGTAAAATTTTTTGCTATATGTTGTGAATATTGCATAAACTCTTTAATATCTGCTGGCGAAAAATCTTTAAAAGCGGTTTTTTCCACATCGTTCCATACCTTAGCGGCCTGAATAGCTAACGCCTTACCTTTAACGGTCAAACTAATTATGGTTACCCGCTTATCTTCAGTAGATTTATGAGCATTAATTATTTCAGCTTTTAGTAATCTTTTTACAGATTTAGCAATCGTTGAATGATCCACACAGAGCGCTTTAACCAGCTCATTTTGTGAGCGGTTATCTTTGCGCAATAGCTCTACCAGGATTAAATCTTGCCCCGGATAAAGTCCAAGTTTGCGAATTTCTTTGGTGGCGAGGTTTCGATGACTCAATACCAAATTTATAATTGATGATCCTAACGGAAAATCAAGATTAATGTCCATTATTTTCCTCCATAACCAGCGCCGTGTTTAAACAAACATGGTGATGTTGTTAAATTTCTTTCTATATTATCAACCAAATTAAGTTAAGTTTCAATAAAAAGGTTGCCAACCACTTAAACTCAAATTTAAGCACACTTTCCTACAATAAATGTTGTTTTATATGCAAGATGATCCAGGAAGCTAGAGACATAAAGTAAGAACTATAGGTGTGATACAGAGGAGGGCTATTTTTTACGAAGGTGGGTCTGTTCGGTCTTTTGTTCATTTTTTTGATATTGATTGTCCCAAATGCTGAGGAGGAGAATTTCTCCCACAACGAGAATAATTAAAAAGGCCCAGAAACTAGCTTTTTGAGCAATTAAATAATAGTACAGCATACTGCCCGCAAATAAAATTGGAATTACTGCACCTGAATATTTATATTTAATACGACTGCAGAGGTACTGTAACCCCGCAATAGCGATAATAAGTAAAGTTCCAATTACGCTACTCATAATAAATATTTTCTCCTTTGATTTGGTAGACATTGATACTTATTGTTCTAATAAACTAATTATAAAAGGAGATTAACTTAAAATCTATGTTAGCTATTAAAAGTCATCAAAGCTTAACATAGTAGTTTATCCAAATAAGATATAAAAAATTTAATAGATTTAGTTTACATTTTTAATTTTGATTCGTTATTAGTAAGTGTAAGTCGTCGCGACACTTATATTAAATGATAAGAAATGAGGATGAAAACATGGTTAAAACTTGGTTGAAAACAGGAATCAGTATCACAATGGAAGGCCCAGATCATGAAAAAGGGGTTCGAAGAGCTTTTTCAAACGTGGCGCAAACAGTCACTGCCGAACAAGTAACGGAACTGGCTAAAACACTTGAAATGGTGTCTACTGATAATGTAACTGATGCTCAAATTACAACAACTGAAAAAGTTATCTTAGAAAAGTAATCAAAACTAAATAAACCAATTGGCATTCATATATCAAGCTTAAAAATTTTGGAGGAGTAACTATGAAACTATTAGACTTAGAATTTACTAATGCAGCTGGGAAAGCCCAACATCTAAAAATTAATTACGTAAAACAAGGTTTGGATGAAGCAACTGTTCGACAAGCAATGGACAAATTAAGTGCGGCTAAGCTATTTCAAAAAGATGGTGAAGACATGTATGTAACACCAAAAGCAGCGCAATACGTAGAAACAATTCACGAACCTATCTTTACAGAAAATAACTAAAGTTTAAAAGTCACGGCAGAAATATAGTGTCCTTAAAAGATAGAATTTGGGGACAACTATAAAAAAGCTGTGGCTTTTTATTTAACAAAATTTAAAACTGGTGTTATAACATAGTCGTGGGGTGCAACAAAAATGAACGACATCATTATTATCAGATGATGTTCACCCACGCATTTTGGAGGCTTTTAATATGGCAACAACATTAAAGACAGAACTTCTTGATCAAAAGATGACAGAGGTATTTGACTGGAGTAACGATCAAACGCCATTAAGAGACGCAATGTGGAATCATGTAATGGATGACAACGGTCATGATACGATGAAGACCATTGCGGAGGCCAAAAAGTGGGAAAATATGAACGATGCAGAGCTCAAGAAAACTGCAGAACAAATGTTAAAGTAAAATCCTAAGGCCTATAAATTCACCTTTTAAAAACTGGAGTAAGCGTATTAATTATGCTTATTCCAGTTTTTTTTGTTTTTTCAAGTAAATTTAATACCAGTAATTAAATTATTTAAATTTGGGAAAATGTTACAAAAAATAAACATTGTATAGACGTTAATTGCTGGTTATAATCGAACTGGCATATATAATTTTAAAGGGGTATAGATGAGTGACATTTCACGGTAGGCGATTAAATCGCAAAGGGAAAATCTGGTTGACGGGATTTTTGCTAATTATATTTTCGATCACATTATTGATTGTAGAAGTGCACCATCTTTTACACCCGCGCTCTGAGACTACAACGCACATTACAACCAAACAAGCACCAAATTCAGGATTTAGTAAATATATGGATAAAAAAGTTGGCAAGTTAAGCCAAACGAATACTGATTTAAAAAATGAAAATTTTGATTTTACCATTTATGATGTCGCCAAGCAAAAACGTATCGTTGGAGTCAAGGCAAGATTAGCCAAATGTATACAGCAAGTACCGTTAAAGTTCCAATTTTAATTGGATTACTCCATCAAGATGCTAAATTAACAGCTAGTGATAAAAAATTAGTTGCGGGAATGATTCGTCAGAGTAGTAATGCTGATGCTACGGCTATATTTAAAAAAATTGGTGGAGTTAGCGGATTAAATGCTACTTTTGCTAGACTGGGGATGGATCATAGTCAAGCTAGTAGTAAGTGGTGGCTTTCAACAGTTAGTTCCGAAGATTACATTAAATTATTGAAACATCTTTTTGTAAAGTCGAGCAAAATTAGTCGTACAGGTCGCAATTATATTATTTCAGAGATGTTTCAAGTTAATTCAAAACAACAGTGGGGAATCAAGGGCTTTAGCGATACACCTAATTTCTTAGCCAATAAAAACGGCTGGACCTTATCTGGAAGTTGGATTATGAATTCGATTGGGGCTGTCGAAGTTAATGGACATCTCTATTTGATATCCATTCTGAGTGATAATCATCCAGATGGTCGGGGGAATGTGGGGCTCAAAACAGCTAAAAAAGAAATGACGTCGCTGGTGCGCATAGCTGGTGAATACATCTTATAAAACAAAAAATGATGAACGCTAAACTTTAAGGTTTAGCGTTCATCATTTTTTATATTAGAGATTTTTATCCATGTTAAAGGTTAGTTTTGATAATAACAAACCAGAAGCTAACAAATCGTTAAAATGGTTCATCGTACGTTCTTTCATTGCTTTAACAGTAGCATGGTTGGCTTCTGTTAAGAATTGAGTTAGCGCATCGCCTTGTAGATTAGCAGCTTGAGCATCAATTTCAGCAACGCGTCCACGAAGGAACTCTTTTGAGGCGGTGACGTAATCAACGTTGGTTTGGATGAAGTTACTGTAGTGTCCTTCAACTACTGAGCCAACGGCACGATACATCCAGTAAGCATCATCAAGGTTCATAGTAGCTTTAGTAGCACGATAGCTAGGATCTGTATCGGTCGCATTATTGAAGAAAGGTACGTAAGGGCTGAATGCTGGAACCCCGAAGTTTAGCCAGAAGATAGCTGAACGATCTTCGGGGACATCATTACGAATTTGAAGTACGTGAGAATTTTGAGTACGGTTCATTGAAATTGGACGGAACTTCAATCGATCAGCGTCAGCACCATGACCAAATGGATCGTACTTAGTTTCGTTATAGTGTGAACTTAAAATGGCACCGACATCTTCCACGGTGATTTTACGGCTAGCTTGACGAATAAATGGTAAGTCTGAAGATTGTGGGTCTTGTTCAATCTCTGGATTCAAATAATGTTGGCCATACCAAACACGAGGAGTGTTGTAATGACGGTCTTTTTCTGTATCTGTACCGAAAATACGACGGAAATTCCAGCCTTCGTGATCAAGGTTTAAATGATGTTCTTCAACAAATTCTTGGATGCCATCTGACCACATGAAATTATCTGGATCATCGAAATCGACTTGTTGAATGGCAACTTGGTTGGCAGCTACCGCATAAGAATCATCAGGAATTCGTTGAGCTACCCAATGATGACCAGTAACAATTTCCATGTACCAAACATCATTTTTGTCACTAAAAATCACACCGTTACCTTCAGGTGAACCATATTTAGCGATTAATTTTCCTAAATATTCAACGCCTTCTCGAGCAGAATCGATGTATGGTAGGACCATCGTAGGCATTGTATCTTCAGCTAAACCATTAGGAACCAAAGGATCGTAAGCCAAAGTATTTGGGTTACCGTAAACACTTTCCGTAGCACTCATGGCTACGTTTTTTTCATTAAAACCACTTTCGTCGTAAATACCATCTTTATCGGGATCAATATTAGGAACGGCACTATGGCGATATCCGTTAGCTGGTAATTTGGCTGTGAAACCATTTTGAGATGAAACGATGGTTTCATCTACACCTGTTTCAGCGGGATGCATATAAAAACGATGTGGAGCTAGTGGTAAAAATGTATCGTCATTGCGGGCAACCATAGTTGAGCCGTCAATTGAAGCATTTTTTCCGACTAGAACAGTTGTACAAGCTTTTTCAATCATATATTTAAATTCTCCTTAAAAACTTATAGTTGTTTCCAAGTATATTCTAACGCTAATTTTAGATTTATAGTGTTTTTTTGGAAAAGAATTATAATACATAGAGGGAGGAGACTGACATGGAAATTCCAACGATTTACAAGATGATGTATCAGAAAATGGGTAAACAGCCGTGGTTGGAAGAGTGGCAAGAATCGCCATGGGAAGTAGTTTATGGTGGCATCCTAGTCCAAAATACAAGTTGGGTCAATGTCGCACCAAGTTTAATGAATTTAAAGAACAACTTTAATTTTGATCCACATCGGATTTTGCGGCTTAGTAATGAAGCGTTACAAATTCAAATCCGTCCCAGCGGTTTTTATACGCGAAAATCGCAAACCATCCAAAATGTCCTAACTTGGGCACAAAAATATCAGTTTTCAATCGAAAAAATTGGAGCATTGCCAACGTTGCGCCTACGTAAAGAATTATTGGCTTTGGTGGGGATTGGTCCAGAAACGGCGGACTATTTGATGATGTATGCATTTGACCATGCAGGTTTTATAGCTGATAAATATAGCCAACGAATTTTTGAGTGGATGGGACATCCATTACCATCTAAGTATGAACAGGCCAAAAAAGAAGTTGAAGCAGCAATTAATTTAACCGATGAAGAATGGAAAAATTTTCACGCGATGATTGTTAACTCTGGTAAAGAAATTAAAACTAAAGAAGAATTTGTGAATGAATACATTAATTCTTGAAATAGGGGTTAGCAAAGCATTCTAGGCGTTGTATACTAAATGTGAATACAATAACGAGGAGATAAAAAATTATGATTGATGTTGATGCTCTAAGCAAAAAATATCCAGCGATTAAGCAGATGCAAGCTTACGAACCAATTTTTTGGAAGAACCTGAATTATAAAAAGGAAGCTGAATTACCGGTTGGAGTTGAACATATCTTCGATGCTGAAGCTCGTTTTCAACGGTTTGCACCTTATTTTGAGGTAGCATTCCCAGAAACTTTACCAACACATGGAATTTTAGAATCCCCTTTGCTCAAAATGGATAAGATGAAGGCTGTTTTAAATGCCGAAGCTCAAAACCAAGTTAAGGGTGATTTGTATCTTAAGGCTGATAATTATCTACCAATTTCGGGCTCAATTAAGTCACGTGGTGGAATCTACGAAGTGTTGAAATTTGCCGAAAAAGTAGCAATGAAACACGGTGAAATTGTATATGGTGATAATTATGCTAAATTAAATGAACCACGCTTCAAGGATTTATTTGGACAATATGGAATTGTCGTGGGCTCAACGGGAAATCTTGGACTATCGATTGGTATTGTAGCTTGCAAACTAGGTTTTAGAACTAGCGTACATATGTCGAGCGATGCCGCTCAATGGAAGAAGGATATGTTACGTGAAAAGGGCGTTAATGTTGTTGAATATAACGACAATTTCACTCATGCTATTACAGAAGCACGTAAATCTGCTGAAGCAGATCCTATGGCTTACTTCATCGATGATGAAGGGTCGTACGATTTATTCTTGGGATATTCGGTTGCTGCAGTTCGTCTTCAAGCTCAATTGAAGGCTCAAAATATCAAAGTTGATGAAGAACATCCATTATTTGTATATCTACCTGCTGGAGTAGGTGGTAGCCCTAGTGGTGTAGCCTTTGGTCTAAAGAAGATTATTGGCGAAAACGTTCATCCAATTTTTGCGGAGCCAACTCATATTCCATCAGTTTCGCTAGGAATGATGACTGGCTTAAATGATCAAATTTCAGTTTATGATGCTGGAATCGATGGAGTAACTAAGGCTGACGGTCTTGCTGTTGGGCGTCCATCTAGAATTGCTGGTAAGATGATGGATACATTATTATATGGAATTCAAACTTTTGATGATCAAAAGATGATGAAGAATGTTGCAGAATTGCATGACTCAGAAAATGTGGATGTTGAACCATCAGCTGCTTCTGGTTTTACGATTTTAGATGACGTTCAAGCTCAATTGGAACAGGATTATCCAATGGAAAATGCTAGCCATATTGTTTGGGCGACGGGTGGTAGCATGGTTCCTAAGAATGATATGGACCAGTATGTGGCTGAAGGACATCAAGTTAAATAATTGAATACTAGGATATAAAAAAAGGTGAACCTCTATGGGTTCACCTTTTTTTTTTATTTCTTTTTAGGCAATACGATTAATTTATATAACCAAGTTGTTAGGAAGTAATACAACAGATATAGTACAACAAAAATTATGATTGGATATTGGATGTTTTGATAAGGATTATTATTGAAGAAGCTCTTAAACATTTGGAGTCCAAAGAGTACATCAATAATTCCTAGGATACCTGGAAGTGCAAATAGCACAAAGATTTCACGATTGATACTTTGGTTTAGTAGAGAACGACGAGTACCAACCTTAGTTAGCAAGTTATAACGAATCCGGTCTTGTTGAGTTCCAGAAAGAATCTTGAACATCAAGCAACTTGCTAGCATTGCTAGGAATGCAATTCCTAAGAAGTAGCCGATAAATTCTAGTCCACCATAGATCCCACTAATCATTAAGAAGGCAGGGAAAGTACCAGCACCAATGCCGGTTTCATCCATTGTTGGATAAGCTTTAAGTTGGAGATGGTTTAACTTCTCTAAAACAGTACGGTTCTCAGCAATACTTTTAACCGTAATTAAACTAACAGAACCTTTTTTGGCGTTAATTTTATTAAAATCGTTTGTGGCATAGAATTTAGGAGCCGTGTCTAAAACAGAACCACCTAAACTTACAAAATCAAATTGGCTGCTAACTTCTTTTTTAAGCTTGCTGACAGAAACTGGAACGTTTTTATACGTATTCATAGTACCAGACTTACTTTGAGTTGTTTCAACAATCTTATATGGATGTTGAGCAAATTGATCTTCATTATAGATAACGTGGTTACCACTAAACTTTTGGTCATATTTAACGACTGTACGATCAGATAATTGTTCGATCAAACCTTGCTCTTTAGCTGTTGGATTGTTAATAGCAATAGTATAGGAACTATTACTTTTAGCCAATGAATCGATTTGACGATTGAACGCAGAGCCCACGGTAATGGCCCCTAACGCTAAGGCGAACAAGAGGGACGTAATTGTTAAAATCTTAGTATAATCCTGAACGCGGAACATAATTTGAGATAAAGTAAAGTTGTTTAATTTACGACGTGCCCAATTAGATTTCTTAAGACGTTCGATAATAAGGATCATGCTTGAGTGGAAAATTAAATAACTACCTAGCACGATAGTAACTAGAGCAATTGGAATAGAAGTTAATTGGAAAGTTGCAATTTGAGCTAGAGCATAGTAACCAATTCCAATTAAAATTACTCCAAATATTCCCGCAAAGTAAAGCCCAATTCCATGAGCCTTAATTTTGTTAACTGTATCATTTTGTTTAAGCAATTTGAGTACCGGAGTACGAATTAATGATTGAAGATTAAAAATTGCGGCAATGATAAAAAGTACTAAGTATAAAACAATGGTTGTCAGTACTGCTTTAAAATAGAATGGGTTAAAATGATGAAGCGCAATTCCAAGGTGTGAGAATAGTAACTTAGAAAGTCCCCCTGTTAAACCAATTCCCAGCAGTAAACCGATTGCGGTAGCAATGGCACCAACGACTAAAGTTTCGAAAACCATCAATGTTCCTACACGACGTTTTTTGGCTCCTAACATCATAAATAAACCATAATCGTGAAGTCTCATGTTTAATAAGAATGAATTAGCGTACATGACGTAAACTAAAGTGATAATTACGAGTAATACCTCACCAAAATAAAAAACAGGAACAGCGAATCTAAAAGTAGTATTACTTTTAATAAAGCTTTCGTTGGTTGCCAAGTTGGCAAACATATAAAAGATAGCGGAAGACATTACAAGGCCGGTCAAGAGAACGATGTAGTCCCGTAATCGATTTTTGATATTTGAGAGTGCGAGTCTAGATAGCATGTGTTCGCCTCCTATTGTTCAAAAGTTCCGAGTTTTTCAAGAATATCTTGGTAAAACTCAGTCCGTGAAACTCCGTTGCGACGTATTTCTTGACCAATAACGCCATCTTTAATGAACAAAATCCGATTACAGAAACTAGCTGAAAAGGGATCATGAGTAACGAGTAAAACAGAAACGTTTTGTTTTTGATTAATGTCGGTTAGAAGTTCAAGCAACTCACGAGCACTATTAGAATCAAGTGCTCCAGTTGGTTCATCTCCTAATAACAGTGCTGGTTTGTGGACAATTCCACGGGCAGCTGCTACTCGTTGCTTTTGTCCACCAGAAAGTTCTGTAGGATACTTCTTTAAAAGGTCTTGAATGGATAGTGTTTCAGCCACAGCAGTAACCGCTTGGTTAATGGCACTTTTTTTAACCCCTTGAAGTGATAGAGGAAGCGCAATATTTTCTTCAGCTGTTAGCGTTTCTAGCAAATTAAAATCTTGGAAAATAAATCCAATTTCATTTGCCCGGAAATCCGCAATTTTGTCGCCTTTAAGGGTAGTAACATCTTGACTATTAATCATGACCTTACCACTAGTAGGTTGGTCTAAGGTAGCAAGCATATTGAGCAAAGTTGTTTTACCAGAGCCGGAAGCCCCCATGATTCCGACAAATTCGCCTTGTTCAACATTAAAATCAATTCCTTTTAATGCCTCGTATTGTTTTTCGTTTTTCCCCCCGTAAGTTTTACGTAAACCCGAAACGCTAACGATTGGTTGATTAATCATAAAAATCCTCCTCCTGAATTACTTAATTACTTGTGTAACTAACTATATAGATAAGGGAGTAGAATGTCAACTACAAAGTTTTTCGCCAATATGCTAGATAAATTGTTACAATAGTTTCAGAAAGCGTTTTCTATTAGAAATAATAAGGAGTGGACCCCTATGCTACATATGATTGGAATTATATTAACGATGTTATACGGCGGTTTTTTGATTTTTAGTGCCTACAGGATTGGGGTACAAGTTGAAACATGGATTACAGCTTTAAATGTTATTGTAGGTGCCTTGATGATTTTGACGTTGGTTCAACCGTGGCTGGGAATTATCGGATTGATATTGGCGTTACCAGTGGCATTAATTAATGGACAACTAATTTTTTTCAATATCAATTGGAATCATTTTATAATTCGAATAATTATTACCATTGGTTTAATTGTAATGATGCTGAAATAGGAATTTTGTACAAAAAAATGCGCTAGATGCGCATCATCGGGTTAATATTCACGAATTTTTGGTGGAACATAGGTGTCCATAAATTCTGCAATTTGTTCAACGGAATCACTGAAAAGGAGCTTTTGCCGAGCTTGACTGGTAAGAAAACCTTCGACCACCATATGATCATACATGTTTTGAAGATTATCATAGTAGTGATTAGTATTGAAAAGGACACATGGCTTATTATTGTCACCAATTAAAGACCAAGAAAATACTTCAGAAATTTCCTCCAACGTGCCGGGACCTCCAGGTAAGGCAATGAAACCATCTGCCATATCCATCATTAATTGCTTACGAATTGACATATCTTTGACTACTTGGAGATTTGAGACAGCTTGATAGCTTGCGCCCCGTGCTGCTAAATTTTCAGGAATAATACCATCGACATGACCACCATTTTCAATGACAGTTTTGGCGATGAATCCCATCAAACCAAATTGCCCACCTCCGTAAACTAAGCCAATATTATTACTAGCCATCCATTTACCTAACTTACGGGCGCTGTTAGCGTAGGTTGGATTGTTGCCGGCGGCTGCCCCACAATATACTGCAATTTTTCTCAAAATAATCACTCCTTAAGACAAAGTTAAATTAATCTTATCATCAAAATTTAAGCGCGAAAAGTGAATTAGGTAATCGTTAATTTAAATTCATTTAGTAACTTCGTTATTTATAACAGCAATAATGTTAAAGTTGTGTCATAATAATTAAGTGCTTTTTGAACTTTTAATAAAAAAAGTGAGAACATTATAAATAACGCATAGATAAGGGTCTAAAGCCGGTACTTTAACAAGTTTAAGAATACGCAGCATTTGGGTATTCCGAGGAATAGATTGTGGGGAATAAAATTTGGTTTATTTAAATGTTAGAGGTGCGAAAAGATGAGAAGATCTGACTTACATGGGACTTCTATTGAGATTGAGCGAAAGAATGTAGGAGAACGACGCTATATCACAGGCTTCGATGGACTACGAGTGATGGCATTGCTAGGAGTTATTTTCTACCATCTGATGTCTTTTACCGTTCCTGGAGGATATTTGGGGGTTCCCATCTTTTTTGCCGTTTCGGGTTATCTGATTACAGATATTTTTATACAAGAATGGGATCGAACCGGAAAAATAAAATTGGGTTCTTTTTACATTCGGCGATTACGTCGACTATATCCGACCCTAGTTATGGTTTTGGTAACAAGTACAGCCTATATGACACTTTTTGCGCAAAACCTACTATCCCATATTAGAAATATTATCTGGACTAATTTAGTATTTGTGTATAACTGGTGGCTTGTAAATAATGGGCAGTCCTATTTTGATCGCTACAATGGAGAATCACCATTCACGCATTTATGGTATTTATCGGTGTTGGCCCAGTACTACTTTATTTGGCCATTGATACTGATAGTATTATTGAAAATTTTTGGAGAACGTCGTGTTCAAGCGAGTGGAATTCTATTTTCTCTTAGTATCATTTCATCGATGCTGATGACCATTCTCTATCATCCAGATACAGTTAATCGAGTTTATTATGGTTCAGACACACGAGTTGCACCATTTTTGATTGGAGCAGCGTTAGCTTTTATTTGGCCGTCGACTCGCTTGAAAAAAGCGCTAAATGCGAGAACTAATTTAATTGCTAATATACTGGGTGGTATATTAATCCTAGTCATGGGAATTACATTCTTTACTATGCCGGGGACCACCGCAACGCCATATTATGGTGGAATTTTCATATTCTCTATTCTGGCCGTTTTAATGATTGCGATCATCGCTCATCCGTCGTTTATGTGGAATCGCCTGTTGACTAATCCTGTATTCAAATGGTTGGGAAGTCGGTCTTATGGGATTTATATGTATCAACTACCAGTAATGATTTTTTACGAACAAAAAGTTACTAATATTGCGGCTCATCCAGTTTTAAACACTTTAGCACCACTAGTAATCATCTTAGTAATTAGTGAACTTTCTTATCGTTATATTGAAATTCCACTAGCTAAATTTGACTATCGGCAAACTTTTGCACTAGTGAAAAAGATTTTTGATTTGAAATCTAACTTACAATGGCGTCGATACTTGGCAATTCCAGCTGTTTTAGTGGTTTTAATTGCTCTATTTGGTGCAGTTACTTCACCAGAAAAAGTGGTTCAAAAAACAGATGGATTACAAACTAAATTAGCTAAAAATAGTAAAGAGGCCGACAAGAAAAACAAAGAAGCTTTGGAAAAACAAAAGGAAACTAGTGCAGCCAAAACGAAGCAAAAAAAGGCTAAACTAACGAAACAAGAAAAAGAAATCGCTAAAAAGTATCAGTTGACTGATCAAGAAATGAAATTTGCTGCCGTAACTCCATTAACCGGAGTGGGGGATTCCGTTCTCGAAGATACGGGAGCAGACTTGCAGGAAATTTTTCCAACAGCTTATATGTCATCAAAAGTTGGACGGCAGGTTGATGAAGCGCCTGGTATTATTGCCGAATTAAAACGTCAAAAAACTTTAAGTGATAATGTCCTAATTAATTTAGGGGCCAATGGTCCGATTTCTGATAAGGACGTTAAAGCAGTCGAAGATGCGGTAGGTTCTAAACGTCATATTTTCTGGGTTAATGTCCATGTTCCAACGAAGACATGGGAAGGATCGGTAAATAAGACGTTAGATAAAGCGACTAAGCAATACAAGAATTTGACAGTAATTGACTGGTTTACACCTTCTAAAAATCAATCTGGTTGGTTCTATGGAGATTATGTCCATCCTAATCCTGATGGTTCCAAGCAATATGCAACAATTGTTGCTAAAAAAATCATTAAAACATTGAATAAATAAAAAAGCTTTGGTAAAAGGTTGTTAGCATTCACGATGGGATGCGCCCTTTTATCAAAGCTTTTTTGGACTTTGAAATGAAAAATGATGTCTAAAGGTTGGAACTACGTGTTGATCGGACCAACCTTGAACGTAACCTTGGGTAACAAAGGCCCAAACGGTCCCGAAACCAAATGACCATAATCGGCCGCCGTTAGCAAAGCAGCTAAGAGCGGTGATGATAAGTGGTGGGACATAACTAGCCCATTGTGAAACTGAGGCTAAACCGTGAAGATATCTAAAACGTAGAATGTAGGAAAGATCATCGTTGGGATGCATAATCAAATTTGCCCGTTGATAGAGTGAAACAGCTACAGCCACGCCCAATAAACCAATAATATCCAGAATAACAGAAGTTAAAAGCTGCCAAGGATGTTGAAAATTAGCTTGCAACTGGCTGATTTTTAAAGTATCACTCCAAAAAGGGGTGAACCATTGGACGAGATAACTAAACGGTACAACAAATAAAATGTTGCGGGCAAAACGAGCCCAATCCAAATGGCGCGATAAAAGCATGGTCAAAAAAGCTACTGAAACTCCGTATAAAACTAAAACCGTTCCCATCACGTGATTAGCAATTGCAGGGCTGGTGGTATGAGCTACCCAATGTGAGAGATTCACTGCAGAACCCGTCCAGACGGCGCTACCTAAATCCGTAGCAATGGATAAAGCGTTGGCCGCCGAATTTAAAATAATAGATATGACAAGCCAAAAGAAACGTCTTTTGACGTCAGCAGTTTTCAAAAAAATTCATCTTCTTCCTAGGACCAATTAATCCGTTTTAGCTTGTCCTAACCAGAAGTAAAGCCAAGGTCCGATAGGTTGAATAAATACTAAAGCTAACCACAGACCACGCGACCCATGACGGAATTTTTTGGCAGTAATAATATCTTTTAAAGCAATAAAAAGACCGGTAATTTCGAAAGCCACCACTGGAGCAAGACGTTGTTTTTGACGCTTAGTAGGTAGATGCTTGTGCATAATGATTCCTCCTAGCTGAATAAGTTAGGTTAATTCTAACATGAAAGCGATTACTAGGTTAGGATTTTACTCGAATTCGTTTGAAATAGTAGACGATAGCTGATCCAGCAAACAGCACGATCAGAACGATTAAAACTAAGCTTGAGTAGGAGTCGATTGTAGCTGATACTTCGGACCAAGCCTCACCTGCCAGTCGACCAAGCAGAATGAGTACAACATTCCAAATCAACGTTCCCAGTGTAGTTAATAAAACAAAGATTTTCCAAGGCATTCTAGTCATACCCGCTGGTAAAGAAATTAGGCTCCGAATGACGGGAACAAAACGGCCAAAGAAAATCGTTTTGGAACCATGTTTGACAAAGAAATTATGAGTTTTGGTAACGTCGCTATGTTTTAAACGTAGGATTTTACCAAGGCGGCTACTGATTAGACGTCCTAAGCGTTCGACGGTTAGATAACTTCCAATAATATATAGAATCACTGCCCCAATCACCGCTCCAATCGTTGCTGCAAGGACACTACCCCAGACGGTAAGTTTGGAAGAAAGGGTAATGAAGCCGGCAAAAGTCAAAATCACTTCTGAAGGGATGGGGGGAAAGACGTTCTCCAGTGTAATTAGCAAAATAATTCCTAAATAACCAAAGTCGTTTACGAAATTAATAATGTATTGTTCCATTGGGGTCCTCCAAAGAATATTTTGTCACTATTTTCCTATTATTATTCAGATGTTGGAGCTTAAAGTCTATGAAAATCCATTGGAGTTAAGTGAACTTAAGAAGTTCTTAGAAAGTATGACATTTGTCATATTTTTTGGTGACAAGCAGTACTAGGGAAACGAAAAGGTATTTTCTATGATATAAGCATGGAGGAATAATTATGACAAATGCAATCATCGTAAATAACTTAAAATTCAACTACGGCAATCAACAAGTTTTACAAGACGTAAGCTTTGAAGTCCAGCCGGGGAAAGTTGTTGGTTTAATTGGTGAAAATGGAGCCGGAAAAACCACGCTTTTAAGAATCTTATTAGGCTTATTAAAAACAAATATGAAAGTATCAATTTTAGGACATCGTCCAGGGATGAGTCAATCAGTCGCATCAATGTTTCAAGGTGACTTAAAGTTACCTGGCGTGAAAGTTGGGGAAATTTTGGCGGAGGTAGCAGCTCAATATCCTAATCCTAAAGCTCCCCAAACGGTATTAAAAGAATTAAATTTAAGTGATTTAGCGCATCATTATTTGAACGATTTATCGGGTGGACAGTTGCGACGAGTTACCTTTGCAATGACTTTAGTTAGCAATGCAAGTTTGATTTTTCTCGACGAGCCTACCGTAGGAATGGATGTTAATGCTCGCCAAGATTTTTGGATTAACGTTGATCGAATGAAAAATGAAGGAAAAACGATATTAATTACGAGTCATTATTTAGAAGAAATCCAACAGACAGCTGATCAGATTTTAATCTTAAAAGATGGAAAAATTGAGTTTGATGGTACTTTGAATGAACTTCAGAAACAATATTTAACCACCCAGATTAGTTTTGAAACTAAACGTAAAGGATCTATTTTTAGAAAACTAACTCAAGTTCAAGCGATTGAGCAAAATGGAAATAAAATAAAAATTAGTAGTACTAATGGAGATGCAACGTTAAGAGACTTAGTACCATATTTAGAGGAAATTCAACATTTGAACATCATTGATGCTTCACTAGAAAATATTTTTCAAACTATTACTCGAGGAGAAAAAAACAATGCAGAAGATGATTGAACAACTGAAATTTGATGGAAAAAGATTGATTTTTCGGAATTATGGCTTCGTGTTCTTTTCATTGCTGATGCCCACGGCCTTTTACATCCTATTTACGCAAATTAATAGAGTCCAAATTAAAACGTTTAGTGCAGAATATATGGGGAGCATGATGGTTTACAGTATTTTAATTACTGCCATTATGGGCGTTGGCAATTTTATGGAGCGAGACCGTAACCAAGGATTAATTACGCTTTTAAAGATTACTAATCGTAATTTAAATCATTATTATATTTCGATTTGTTTTTGGAGTTTGATGATGAACATCTTTACGATTGTTATTTTAGGAACGACGGCGATTCTGATCAATCATGTTGATTTAAGTACTATGCAATGGGTAACTATATTAGGACTAGTTTGGTTAGGTCAAATACCTCTGTTACTACTTGGAATTGCCATATCACATGTTAAACGACAAGAAACTCTAACAATTTTAGGAAACTTAATTACATTTCCAGTGGCTATTTTAAGCGGACTTTGGTGGCCAATTCAAATTTTACCGCGGTGGGTTCAAAATATTGGTAATAAATTACCAACCTATTTTTTGAACGATATGATTAGTAGCACAGTGAATAATGCTAAAATTAACTGGAATGACGTTCAGGGTCTAGGGGTTTGGATAGTTGGATTGGTCGCCGTAATGACAGTGGGAACAATCATCACACGACGAAAGGGTAGATTGGCTCGTGGTTAAAAATAAATGGAATTTTAGAAATGTGAAATGGGAATATTATATCTGGTTATTATATATGCCATATAATATTTCGCTTTATTTACCAATTAAATCGGCAACGGATGCTTTTTGGATAGTTATGTGTCTAGGGTTCTTAGCAGATTATATTTGGGCAGCCGAAAAACTAGAATGGCAAAAAGTTTCCATTCCATTAGAAATCTTAATCACGGGAATTTTTACCATTTTTAATTTTAATTTCTATATGATGGTTTTCACAGCTTGGCAAGTAGCATTTTTGATTGTGGGGAGACCTAAAAAATATGTTATGGCTTTTTTTGGGGCGTATTACACTATTTTAATTATCGGGCTAGTAGAAGTTATCGGATTATTTCCTACGCAAATTACTACTAATACTGGTGGGGGAATATTTGGAAATATTATGGGTCTGGCGTTTCCAATTATTTCACCAATCATGTCATATGCTTTTGCAGTTTCGATTCGCTACCGTCGAAAAATGCGTCAAGATAACCGACGCTTAGAAACCATTGTCCGTCGGGGTGAACGGGAACGAATTGCTCGGGACTTACATGATACTTTAGGACAAAGCTTTTCGATGATTACAGTTAAAACAGAATTAGCTAAGAAATTGTTAGAAAAAGGTTCGGATCAAGTGGGACGTGAACTAGAAGATATTGCGACTACAAGTCGAGCAAATTTGCAGCTTGTCCGTCAAATCGTTAACGATTTACATCAACAATCATTAAGTGAAGCTTTATTTATTCAGAGTAAGAATCTGACGGATGCTAATATCTTTATGATGACTGAAGGTGAAAACGAAGCTATAAATTGGCCAACTGAAGTTCAAAATGAATTTGCAGCTGTAATTATTGAAGCAATCACGAACATTATTCGTCATGCCCAAGCCCGTACAGTTCAGATTCGTTTTATGCATGCTGAGGGTCGCTATCGAATTGAAGTGCAAGATGATGGACATGCGCAAACTTTTATTCGACAGGGTTCTAATGGGATTTCCGGTATGCAAGCAAGGATGCGTGCTAAACATGGCGAATTTGATATTCAACAAAATAAAATAGGAACGCAAGTTTCCTTTAACTTACCAGAGGAGTAACGATGATAACTTTATATCTCGCAGAAGACCAAAGCATGTTAAATACTGCATTAAGTCAGCTATTAAATTTAGAAGATAATTTAGAAGTTTTAGGATCGGCAACCAATGGAAAACACGCATTAGCAGAAATCCAACGACTCCAACCGGATGTGGCAATTTTAGATATTGAAATGCCCATGATGTCGGGACTAGAAGTTGCAGAAGTTTTACATGACAAGCAACTTGCTACTAAAGTAATTATTTTAACTACATTTGCTCAAAAGACTTATTTTGAAAAAGCAGTTGAAGTAGAAGTAGCTGGATATTTATTAAAAGATAGTCCAAGTGATGATTTGATTGAAACTATCAATAAAGTGATGATGGGACGCACAGTGTATGACCCAGAATTAGTAGTCACAGCCTTATCATCAAATAAAAATCCTTTATCCGAGCGTGAAATGTCAGTTTTAAAGGCTGCAGTTAGTGGGGATGCAACTAAAGTAATGGCTCAAAAACTGTTTTTATCTGAGGGAACGGTCCGTAATTATTTATCAGCAATTTTTAGTAAGTTAGGGGTTCATAACCGACTTGAAGCCATTGAAGTTGCTAAGAAAAATAAATGGATAAATTAAAAAAGTTGCGACAAAAGGTAGTTTGAGTTCTCATAGCTATACGCTTAAACTCAGCCTTTTGTCACAACTTTTTATTTACGTTTTAACTTAACTACTGCTTCCACACGAGCCGTTTGAGGGAACATATCGATAGATTGAATGTATTCGACATCGTATTTTTCAACGATACGAACTAAATCACGAGCTAAAGTGGAAGGATTACATGAAACATATGTGAAATGTTCAGGTGCTGATTCCAAAATTGCGGTGATTAATTTATTATCTAAACCAACGCGAGGTGGATCGACCACAATTGAGTTCGGTTTAAAACCGGCATGTAGCCATTTTGGAAGAACTTTCTCAGCTGTACCAAATTCATAGTGAGCGTTTTCGATGCCATTAATTTTTGCATTTTCATTAGCATCTTCAATCGCTGATTCAATGTTATCCATTCCACGGACTTCCTTAGCTTGAGCAGCAAGTGAAAGTCCAATGGTTCCAACTCCAGAGTAAGCATCAACAAGATTGTCATCAGGAGACAACTCGAGGGCTTTACGAGTTTCAGCATAAAGTACAGAAGTTTGCTTAGGATTAAGTTGGAAGAAAGCGCGTGCGGATAGGTTGAATGATAGACCATCCAATTCTTCTCGAATGGTATCCTTACCACGCAGGTTTAAAGTCTTATCACCCCAGATTAATGATTCGCGACTAGGGTTAAGATTTTGCATGAAGGAAACAATTTCAGGGAATTGAGCTGCTAATTCATCAATAATTTCGTCTACATGTTCTAATTCTGGCGTATTAGTAATAAAGACTACTTGAGTTTCTTTAGTTGCGTCAGCAACACGTACTACGATCGTTTTTAGGCTTCCCGTATGAGTTTGTTCATCATAGATACTTACGTTGTATTTTTCGAATAATTCAACCGCAATTCGAATGATTTCCATCGTTAAAGGGTGTTGAACGCTACAAGTTGGTAAATCTACTAGATCATGAGTACCTTCCTTATAGAGTCCAGCCGCTACCTTACCATCTAAACGACGGACTTGGAATTGAGCCTTATTACGATATTCAAGGGGTTTTTCCATTCCGATGGTTGGTAGAAGTTCGAAACGTTTGTAGCCTTCGGGTCTGAATTTAGTTAGTGATTGTCGAATAACATCACGCTTAAATTCAAGTTGAGCAGGATAGGCTAAATGTTCAAGTTCGAATCCACCGACTCCTCCAGCATATGCG
Organism: Pediococcus pentosaceus; assembly: GCF_001437285.1. Lineage (GTDB taxonomy): Bacteria > Bacillota > Bacilli > Lactobacillales > Lactobacillaceae > Pediococcus > Pediococcus pentosaceus. The sequence goes on from NZ_JQBF01000001.1 coordinate 160,620, forward strand.
TCAATGGGTTTTACCCGATCGGGACTGATTTTTTTGATTTTACTTACTTCACCATTGATAAAACGGGGATGAACATCGGTAATGGATGCTACGACCTTTTCACCAGGAAGCGCACCTTTGATGAAACAGATAGTACGCTGGTAGTAACCAATTCCTTCACCATTTATACCCAAACGTTTAATTTTAAGTGGAATTTCGTCACCAATCTTGATGTCAGAAGATTTACGGGGATTATTGTAAAAATTCTTCCGACGGTCTTGTTTTTGACGGTTACTAGGTTTTTTACCGAATTTTTTTTTGCCTTGATAGTTTGTTTTTTCTTTGTTATTCATGATTACCTCGATTTTATGTGTCAACTAACAATTGTAACATATTAAGGATACCAAAATTTGATGTGTGATTTTGAACTAATTTTCGTTACACTTGAATTTGAAGTTTTAAAAAAGGAGATCTGAGGTTATGAATGAAAAGATATCAACTGTAAGAAAATGGTGGCTTGTATTTTTTATGGGAGTTGTTAGTGCGACAGGTCCTTTATCAATGGATATGTATTTGCCGGGTCTACCTGAAATGCAACGAGCTTTTCACTCATCAGCTTCTACCTTACAATTGAGCATCACATTTTGTTTGATCGGGTTAGCGGTTGGACAGTTAATTGTAGGCCCTATTAGTGATCGGATTGGACGACGAGTTCCATTAGTAGTCGGATTTGGATTATATGCGGTGACCTCATTGATGCTAATTTTTACTACCAATATCTATCTGTTTATTGGAATTCGCTTAATTCAAGGGCTAGCGGGCTCAACCGGGCAAGTGCTCTCAAGAGCGGTGGCACGTGATTTGTTTAATGGACATGAATTAACTAAATTTTATGCAATGTTAATGGCGGTAAATGGTGCTTTTCCAATTATTGCGCCAATTATTGGAGGAGCATTACTTTCTATTGTCCAATGGCAAGGGATTTTTGTACTATTATTTGTGATCGGAATTTTAGTGATGGTGGGGGTATTATGTACCTTACCCGAAACGTTGAAGGTAACCAACAATGAAGTCTTGACGCTTGGTCAAACTTTCAAAGGGTTGGGAGCAATGTTTGGTAAACGACAATTTATTTTAATCGCTTTAACGCAAGGGCTGATTTTTGGTGCATTATTTAGCTATATTTCTGCTTCTTCATTTGTATTTCAAACTTATTTCCACATGACAGTAGGGCAATTTAGTCTATTATATGCAATTAACGGACTGGGAATTATTCTTGGTAACAATCTTCCAGGCTACCTACCAGAGCAAATCAAGGATAGCGATATCTTAAATGGCGGGTTAATTGGTGGCATGTTTGCGGGAGTATTATTAGTTGGGAGCTTACTATTACGTCCAATGGCGATCTTAGTAATTATTCCCCTGTTTATTGTGGTCTTTTGCGTGGGAGTTGTTAATACGGTGGCAACATCCATGGCTATGAGTCTAGGTGGAAGAACAAATGCTGGAGCGGCTTCAGCCGTCTTAGGTTTATTAATGAATATTATTGGCGCTTTAGCTTCTCCATTAGCCGGAATAATGGGAACCCAGAGTTACGCTCCTTTAGCTTGGTTAATCTTTGGTTTTGAATTTTTAGGATTGATTTTATTTCAATTGACCCGTTTTGGGGCGAAAAGTAGCAATTATGTTGATAGGTAGGTTGCTATTTAACTGAAATCGTACTTCAATTGTTACAAATTATGTAGTAAAATTAAGTTCAAAGTGGGTGAAAAAATGGCAAAAGATATTATAGCAGATGAATATGTTACAGGTTCAGATGTTGTTGAAAAAATAGAACGAATTGGTAGTCTTGCCACCTTAGGTAATTGGGCTAAGGAAATGGAACGTAGCGGACATAAGTTTCAACATGATGGCCGTGGACGTCGTATTTATTCTGAAGAGGATATGGAAATTCTTGCTAAGATGAACGAACTACTTGGTGATCGTCATACGCTAAAGCAAGCTGTACAGGCAACGCTAGGGATGAATGACAACAGTAGTAAAGATGGCGAAGATACCGATGAAGTTACAGGATCAGAAAACACACCAGCTGTTATCGATGAATCCATGAAACGCTTTATTGCTTCGCAAAGCAAGGATATGGCTGATCTTAAGGAACTTTTGACGAAAGTCTTAGAACAGAATCAAAGTTACCATGAAGAAAACGTCAAATTGGAACAAAAAATTGACGAATTAGCCGAAAAGAACCAAAAAATTCTTGATCAACCTAAACAAGGTTGGTGGAAGCGTCATTTTGGTTAATAAAAAAGAATTCCAGCTGGAATTCTTTTTTTATTTATTCAATTACTCGATCATATCCAGCGATGTACCCTCGCCACCAAGGAACTAGATAACATTCACGAATAACGCCCCGATTTTGAGCATCTACCATCATGTTTTGACCTTCAACAATGATGCCAACGTGATCAATGGATTGCCCATGATTATAAGAAAAGAAAATTAAATCTCCAGGACGGACTTGATCATGGCTAACATGGCGAAATTGGTTAAATTGTTGTTCGGCGGTACGATTTAAATTAAGATTTAGAGCTTTTTTAAAGGTGTATTGAGTTAAGCCCGAACAATCGAAGGCTGTGGGTCCAGTAGCTCCCCAAAGGTAAGGCTGACCCATATGTTGTGCTAATACCGTCTGAATTGCAGTAAAAGAATTAGATGAAGCAGAAGAGGGCTGGGACGATGGGTGGTGAACTTCAGCTGAAGGTGAATCTGAAAGTGGAGCTACTTTTGGTGAAAAACCATGGGCTGAAACACTATGAATGCTGAAAGTTAATCCCATTAAAACGGTCATACTGGATAGAAGTAATTTGGTATGCATAAAAATCCTCCTAGATTTTGATTACATACCATAAATACGTTTTTAAAATAGAAATTCTAGAAAAGGTTTTATGGGATAATGAAAAAGTTAAGAAATAGAGGTGAGTTGAATGAGCGTAACTAAGATAGGAATTCGACAACTAGTTGAATTTATTTTGCGTACGGGTGACTTGAACGCGACGATGAATAGTCAAAATACTGCATTAGAGGGTGCCCGCATCCATCGTAAATTGCAAAAGCAACGTGATGAAAATTACGAAAAAGAATACTACGTTAAACGAGCCGTTGAAATGGATGGGGAAACTTTTACAATTGAAGGTCGTGCGGATGGAGTAGTTATTGACGATGACCTGTTTATCGAAGAGATTAAAACTTCGGATCCTACTTTTGAAGAGTTAAGTGAGAATACTAAGACATTGTATTGGAGCCAAGCAAAAGTTTACGGAGCGATTTTGACGCAAGACTTAGACTTCGACAAAGTGACCATTCAACTGACTTATTATCAACGTCCAACCGACGAAGTGATTGAAAAAAGACAAACATTTACCCGAACAGAACTGACCGAATTTTTTGATGATTTGGTTAGACAATACGAAAAGTGGATTAAGCTACGCAATGATTGGCGTACTGAACGTAACCAGGCAGCGCGCAAATTAGAATTTCCATTTCCAGAGTATCGAAATGGACAACGAGACCTAGCAGTTGCAGTTTACAAAACTATTTTAACTAAACAACGCCTCTTCGTAGAAGCTCCGACCGGAACGGGAAAAACAGTTTCAACGATGTTTCCGACCATTAAAGCCCTGGGTGAGGAAGTTATTGAACGGATTTTCTATTTGACGGCTAAGCAAAGTACTCAGCACGTCGCCGAAGAAGCTATCGAATTGATGGCTAATCAAGGATTGAGAATTAAATCCATTACAATTACAGCTAAAGATCGAATTATATTTCCTGAAGAAGTGGATATGAAACCAGAAGAAAATCCATACATGATTGGGTATTATGATCGAGTAAAGGATGGGATAGAGGACGCCTTAGAAAATGAAGACAAGTTCGACAAAGCTGTTATTCAAACGTATGCGAAGAAGTATATGTTAGATCCTTTCGAATTTTCATTAGATTTATCTTTATTTTGTGACTTAATTATTGGAGATTACAATTATTTGTTTGATCCCATGGTGTATCTCCAGCGCTTTTTTACAATTGAAGACCAAAGTAATTTCTTTTTAATTGATGAGGCTCATAATTTGGTGTCGCGTTCTAGAGCAATGTATTCAGCGGTGGTAGAGCAAGCTTTGGTAATTCAAGTACAAGAACTTTTTGAATCCTCAACCACTGACGTGGACTCGAAACAAGTTAAACGTAGATTGACCCAATTAGATAATGAATTTGAGTTGATTCATCAAGCATTTAAAAATCAAACAGAAGATTACATGGTGGAATATAGTCCACTAGACGGGCTGGAAAAAGCCATGTTGAACTTCAATGAAGTGGTCCGGGAATGGCTGCCTAAACAACCCGATAACGATTTGACCAGTACCATTTTGGATTTGTTTTTTGCCAACAATAAATACATTAAGATCAGTGAATATTTTGATGAAAGTTATCGAATTTTAATTCAAAATCCCGAAGATGATATAAAAATCGAAGAACAGATTCTAGATCCCAGTCCTTATTTAGATGCCTCATTAAAAAAAGGGCGCGGGGCGATTTTCTTTTCTGCTACGTTATCGCCCGTTGAATACTATCAAGAAACTTTGGGAAGTACGGAAGGCTTGATCTTACAGATGGCTTCACCATTCGAAGAAAAACAGCAAAATCTTTTAATTACTAGTTATATTGATACTAGATATGCGGCGCGCCAAAGAAATTTACCTAACATCATCGCTTCAATCGCAACTCTGGTGGAAGCCAAGACGGGGAACTACTTAATTTTTGGACCATCCTATACCTATTTAAATCAAATTGCGGATGCATTTCAGGAAATGCATCCTGAAATTGAAGTTCACCTGCAAACTAGCCAGATGAGTATGGAAGAGCGGACAGCATTTTTAGATGCTTTTCGGACCGAAAAATCGGGAACATTAGTTGGTTTTGCGGTGTTAGGCGGACTCTTTTCAGAAGGAATTGATTTAATTAACGAGCAACTAATTGGTGTAGGGATTGTAAGTGTAGGATTACCGGGCTTGAGTACGGAAAGAAATTTGCTGAAAGAATATTTTGACGAAAAAAATGGTCATGGATTTGAGTACGCATATCAATTACCTGGAATGAACCACGTTCTTCAATCAGCGGGGAGATTAATTCGAACTCGACGAGATCGAGGTAATATTTTGTTAATGGATCAAAGATTTGTCACATCCCGTTATTTAAATTTATTTCCCAGGCATTGGAAAAACTACCAAAAAGTAACTTCTGTAAGCGATTTACAAAAAGCAGTCAAAGCGTTCTGGAAACTGTAGGTAAATCGTTTTAACATATTTTGGACCGCACCACAAGATGTAGTGGATGATTTACGAAAACCTTTTAAAAATCTTTATATTTTGTATTTACAGACTAATATTTAGTAGTTATTATTATTACAACGTCTGTTACATAATTTGGATCATAGAGGGAGATTTCGGCATGTTTTTAGCAATAAATATTATTGGTATTATTGTATTTCTAGGCGTCGCTGTTCTATTTTCAAAAGACCGTAAACATATCAACTGGGCGTCGGTTGGTATTATGGTAGTGATCAACATTCTGTTAGCTTGGTTCTTAGTTAACTCGTCTGTTGGTATTAACGGGGTTAAAGCCGCTGCTGATGGCTTTAAAGCTTTGGTTGATGTTTCTTATAAAGGTATTGAATTTGCGTTGCCTGATTGGGTACACGTTAAATCAATGAACTTTGTTACAAGTGCATTGCTCCCAATTTTGATGATTGTTCCATTGTTTGATATTTTAACTTACATTGGTATCCTTCCATGGATTATCAAGTGGGTTGGTAAGGGTCTATCATTCATTACCCGTCAACCTAAGTTTGAATCATTCTTCGCTGTAGAAATGATGTTTTTAGGTAACACTGAAGCTCTTGCTGTTTCAGGTTTACAACTTCGTAACATGAAGTCACAACGTTTGGTTACAATTGCCATGATGTCAATGAGTTGTGTTACTGCATCAATTTTAGGTTCATACTTACTTATGATGCCGGGTCAATATATCATCGCTGCTGTTCCAATTAACATTGTTAATTCAATTATTGTTACAACAGTTTTGAATCCAGTTACTGTAACACCAGAAGAAGATACAATTGCTAAGATTGGCGGAAGTGCCTCTGGCGAAAGTACAGATACCATCGAATCTGGTTCTGAAGGGGTTGCTGAAGAAACAGTTAGCAAGAAGCCTGAACGCGAACCATTTTTCTCATTCTTGGGCGACTCAATTTTGGGCGCTGGTCGTTTGATTTTAATTATCACAGCTAACGTAATTGCCTTTGTTGCTTTGGCTGCTTTGATTGATGCTTTACTAGGTAAGATTAACCCAGTTCTTTCTCTAGAAAACATCCTTGGTTGTGTAATGTTCCCATTTGCATGGTTATTAGGTTTCGACCCTAGTCATGCTTTCCAAATGGCTCAATATATGGGTACCAAGTTAGTTACCAATGAATTTGTAGTTATGGGTGATGTAACTGGTAAGATGAAAGATTTCGCACCTCATTTTGCTGCAACATTGACTGTATTCTTAACTTCATTTGCTAACTTCTCAACCACAGGAATGATCATCGGTGCTTTCAAGGGTCTTGTCGATCGTGAAAGAAATGATGCAATTTCTAAGAATGTTGGCTACATGCTTCTTTCCGGTATTTTAGTTTCATTACTATCAGCTGGATTTGTAGGTGTGTTCGTCTGGTAACCTTTTTAACATTTAATTATTAATTAATTTAAATAGATAGTGAAAAAGAATGGACGTAACGTGCATTCTTTTTTAGAATGGTAATGAGGACGCTTTCATAAAAGCTGGAGGTAAGAAAATGACAACAAAAATTATTATGGATACAGATCCAGGAATTGATGATGCAGCTGCGATTTCCGTGGCCATCAATAATCCTGAAATCGAATTAGAATTAATTACGACGGTGGCTGGGAATGTTACGGTTGATAAAACTACTAAGAACGCGATGAAGTTAGTAAAATTCTTCAACGCTGATATTCCGGTTGCTGGTGGGGCAGAACAACCTTTGATTAAACCATTTGAAGATGCTGCTCGAGTTCACGGCGAATCTGGAATGCCTGGTTACGATTTTGGTGCAGAACCCACTAACATTCCAGTTAACAATGCAGTGGATGTTTTATATCACACTATTATGGCTAACGATGAACCAATCGTTTTGGTACCCACAGGATCGTATACTAACATTGCAGTACTACTTACTGAACATCCCGATGTAAAAACCAAGATCGAAAAAATTGTGGCCATGGGTGGAGCAATTGGCATGGGAAATATGACAAGTGCTGCAGAATTCAACGTCTTTACTGATCCCCACGCTGCTGAAATTTTATATAAGAGTGGCATTCCAGTAGTAATGGTTGGCCTAGATGTAACGATGAAAGCTCTTCTAACGCAATCTACGTTAGACACAGTAAAATCCTTAGGTAAGGCTGGAGAAATGCTGGGAGCCATTTTTAACCACTATTACGAGGGAAATGAAGGTGGTATCCCAATGCATGATGTTAATACGTTGGCATACTTACTAAAACCCGAAATGTATAAGACCATCCCATATTGGATTGACGTAGTTACTGAAGGACCGGCGAATGGTGAAACCGTTGCAGATATCCGAGGAGCTTATCACGATGGAAAGACCAACGCTGAAGTGTGTGTTGATATTGATGCCGACGCCTTCAATGCCTGGTTTATTGAAGAAGTTAAAAAGATGAATGCTTAATTTAAATGAATAAAAGTCCCATGATGATTAAAGCTTAGTTTTTCCTAAGCCAATCATCATGGGATTTTTTTAAACCTTTAAGGCTCGTTTTAACAAGATTGCGTCGCGTAATAGCATTTTATTTTCGTAAATATCATTTGGATAAATTTCTGGATTTTTAAAATAATCGGTTAAAATTTCAGAACAGCGGAAGCCTAATTTTTGGTATAGATAAAGTTGCTTAAAGCTAGTTGTTCCAGTTTTAATCGTTAGAGCCGTAAAATCAGGGTCTTCGTTAAAATAATCTACCACAAATTGAATTAAGCGACTCCCAAGGTATTGGTCTTGGAATTCAGGTTTGACGGCCACGTTCATAATTTCAGCGGTTAGCGGTTCGGTAGGCATGACAACAATTATTCCCACGGGCTGGTGCTGGTCGGTCAATTCGAACGCGGTACTTCGAGATAAATAGGTGGCAATGCTTCTAAGGGAGGGGTCGGCATCTAATAGTAATTTGTAGTGTTCGGGTCTATAAGTATTGATTTTTTGGATAACTAAAGTCAAAACTAAATCCTCCTGCTAGTTAATACGACCAACTTTAGACTACAAATGTGTTCACAATATTGCTAAATCTTTACTAATTAGTTAAAGTGGAAATAAGATATGAAACAATTAATGTTTCACAAGGAGAACAGACATGACCCCAGAAGAATTTAAAAAGGCTTTAGAAGATAAGGGATATCAAATTAGTGACCATCAAATGGCCCAGTTTGCTACCTACTACAAAATGTTAGTTGAAACCAATGAACATGTTAATTTAACGGCAATTACTGAAGAAAATGAAGTGTACCTCAAGCATTTTTATGATTCAGTCACCCCCCTATTAGAGGCGCCTGAATATTTTAAATCAGGAGCTGAACTATGTGATGTAGGAGCAGGGGCGGGATTTCCTTCTTTACCGATGAAGATTCTTTTCCCATCACTAAAAGTCACGATTGTTGATTCATTGAATAAACGAATCACTTTTTTGAAAACGTTGGTGGACCAATTAGAATTAACCGATGTGACTTTGGTACATGACCGAGCAGAAACTTTTGGTGCTAAAAAGTCCGTTTATCGTGAAAAATTTGAAATTGTAACGGCTCGGGCCGTAGCACGTTTGAGTGTCTTGAGTGAGTTGTGTATCCCGTTGGTTAAACAAAACGGATTTTTTATTGCCTTAAAAGCGGCCAATACTGAACAAGAACTTTCAGATGGGAAAATGGCCATTGCCATTTTAGGCGGTAAGCTGATCGTGGACAAGGATTTTGCGCTACCTGTGACTGGTGACGAACGCCATTTAGTAGTGGTAGAAAAGAAAAAGCAAACACCAAATAAGTATCCACGTAAACCTGGAACACCAGGTAAAGATCCAATTGGCAAGAAATAGAAGGTTATCATGATGGGTAAGAAAGTATTAAATGAACAATTGAAAACACAAAATGACGCAACGTATCAGATGATCGATATTACTAAGATTTATCCTAATCCATTTCAACCGCGGCATATCTTTGATAAAGATCGACTTGAAGAATTGGCTAAATCGATAAAAAAATCTGGTATCTATCAACCTTTGATTCTACGTCAACCAATTGCTGCATTAGAACGTTATGAAATTATTGCTGGCGAGCGACGCTACCGGGCGAGTATGTTAGCCGGTTTAGAACAAGTTCCAGCAATTATTCGGAACTTTTCTGATGAAGCCACTATGGAAGCAGCAATTATTGAAAATTTACAACGGGAGGATCTTAGTCCGCTAGAAGAAGCAGAAGCTTACCAAGCAATGATTAAAGAGTTAAATTTAACTCAAGCACAGGTTTCGGAACGATTAGGTAAGAGTCGGCCTTATATTGCTAATTATTTACGTTTATTAGGACTGCCAACGGGCGTTAAATTGATGCTCCAAGAGGGACGAATTTCAATGGGACAAGCACGAACATTGTTGGCAATTAAGCAACCTCAGGCTTTAGAGAAACTTGCCCAACGGACGGTCGAAGAGGGATTAACGGTTCGTCAATTAGAAGAAATCGTAACTAAATTTAATTTGGATAAAGATCGAGAAGCAGCTCAAAAACAAAAACGAAAGAACAAATCACCTTTTATTCGAGAACTTGAAAATCAATTGGGGGAACGCTTTGGGACGCGCGCACTGGTTGTAGCAAAATCAAAACAAAAAGGTAAAATTGAAATCAATTATGATTCAATCCAAGAACTTGATCGGATTTTGGATGTTTTGAATATTTCTTTAGACTAAGGAGGATTTAGTAATGGAATATGAATTACATGATATTGTTCAGATGAAGAAAAGTCATCCGTGTGGCTCTAATACTTGGGAAATCATCCGGGTAGGGATGGACATTAAGATTAAATGCGAGGGATGTGGCCACATTGTGATGTTGCCTCGTCGTGAATTTGAACGAAAATTGAAGAAGGTCGTTGAACACGCTGAATAAGTTGTAAGAGGGATTATGATAAGCCAATTTTAAGTTGCAAATCGTAGTGCCTCTTTTTTACTAACTAAAATCAAAAAATAGAACTGTAATATACGAGATTTCTTTATTGATGGTGATGAAAGCGCAACTTTGGCTCTGAACGGTCTGTTAACGACCCCTAATTTTTGATAATATATAGAGAAGAACACGCAGTTTTGAAAGGAAAGTGGAATTAAAATGGCATTAACAGCTGGTATTGTTGGACTTCCGAACGTCGGTAAGTCAACGTTATTTAATGCAATTACAAAGGCGGGAGCCGAAATGGCTAACTATCCGTTTGCTACAATCGATCCAAACGTCGGGATGGTAGAAGTACCAGACCAACGTCTAGATCGGATTCAAGAAATTATTCCTGCTAAAAAGATTGTGCACACAACCTTTGAATTTACCGATATTGCAGGGATTGTTAAGGGTGCAAGTAAGGGTGAAGGACTTGGAAATAAATTCCTTGAAAATATTCGCCAAGTGGATGCAATTGTTCACGTTGTTCGAGCCTTTGACGACGACAATATCACAACTGTTTCAGGTAAAGTTGATCCCATCGAAGATATCGAAACCATCAACTTGGAATTGAGTCTAGCTGACTTGGAAAGTGTTGAAAAACGTTTGACTAAGGTACAGCGTGCGGCTAAGGGACGCGATAAAGATGCAGTAGCTGAATTAGCGGTACTGGAAAAATTACATCCAGTTTTGGAAGCTGGTAAAGCAGCCCGTACAATCGATTTTGATGAATCAGAAATGCCTATTGTTAAAGGACTTTTCTTGCTAACTACTAAGCCCGTACTTTATGTGGCTAATATTGCAGAAGACGATATGGCCGATCCTGAAGCTTCCAAGTACTTCAAAGAAATTAAAGATTATGTTGCTCAAGAAGACCCTGATGCGCAAGTTTTGGGTATTTCAGCTGAAACCGAACAAGAAATCGCTGAATTAGAAGATGACGAAAAAGCGGAATTTCTTGAAGCAGAAGGAATTACTGAACCAGGCTTAAACCGTCTAATTCAAGCCTCATACAACCTTTTAGGTCTCCAAACCTTCTTCACGGCGGGCGGAAAAGAAACACGGGCATGGACGTTTAAGAAGGGAATGACGGCTCCTCAAACAGCTGGTGTAATTCATTCTGATTTTGAACGTGGATTTATTCGGGCTGAAACAGTTTCATTTGATGATTTAGACAAGTATGGCAGTATGCAAGGTGTTCGTGAAGCGGGACGTTTACGTCTTGAAGGTAAGGAATACCTTGTGCAAGATGGCGATATTATCGAATTCCGCTTTAATGTCTAATATAAATCAAACGAGGAGTAAATAGATTATGACTGAAGAACCACGTAATGAGGGCAAGCAAAGTAGTTCAGTTGCCCATCATGAAAATGAACCTAAAAAACAAGAATTAACTAAACGTAATGCAGATTTTATGTATCGTTTACGAAAAGAGCTTAAAGAAAGCAAGCTTAACGATGAACAACGTAGCGAAGCTTTGATTGATACTGAAACTCGGTTATTAGAAGCTCAAAAAACTGGTAAAACAGCTAAACAATTATTTGGTACCCCAACCCAACGATTAAATGAAATTGTAGAAGGGCCTAAGAAAGCTAAAATTGAAGCCCAAAATAACAATATGTGGATTAGAGCTTTAGATAATGGTTTAATTTTTGCCGCTCTGTTTGCTGCAATGTACGCAATCATGATGTTAATTGAGCCCAAGACGATTACTAGCACACCAGGTCCTTCAGGATTGCTAGCAATTATTTTAACGTCAGCAGTCGGTGGGATTGGTATGGGTTATATCTACAAAGTCTTAGGATCTAGTAAAAAGCGCCCTTCCGTATGGAAACAAGCGGGAATCGTCGTAATTGCCGTAGTCCTTTGGATTATCTTCTATACTAGCTTTGGAATGCTACCACCTGTTATCAATCCAACCCTTCCATTCTACGGATATGCAATATTAGCGGTTGCAGCATTCGGCGGACGGTGGTATCTTAGACGAAAGTTTCATATCGTTGGTGGCATATTTTAGTTAAAGAAAAGGGAGAGAATGATGAGCAATTGGGATAACAAGTTTACAAAACAAGGTTTAACTTTTGATGATGTTTTATTAATTCCAGGCGAAAGCCATGTATTACCGAATGAGGCTGATGTTTCAACTCAATTAGCTGATAACATTAAGCTTAATATTCCGATTATTAGTGCAGGAATGGATACAGTTACTGAATCTGCAATGGGTATCTCAATGGCTCGTCAAGGTGGCTTGGGTGTCATTCATAAAAATATGAGTGCTGGACAACAAGCTTCCGAAGTTTCAATCGTAAAAAATGCGGATGTAAATCTGGAAGACAATCCGCATGCAGCTGTAGATGACCAAGGTCGTCTATTAGTAGCGGCTGCTGTAGGTGTAACTAGTGATACTTTTGAACGTGCTCAAGGTTTAATCGATGCTGGTGCTGACGCTATCGTAATTGACACAGCTCACGGACACTCAGCAGGAGTACTTCGTAAGGTAGCAGAAATTCGCGAACATTTTCCAAAGCAAACGTTGATTGCTGGAAACGTCGCAACTGCGGATGGAACAAGAGCATTGTTTGACGCTGGTGTTGATGTTGTGAAAGTTGGGATTGGACCTGGTTCAATTTGTACAACTCGGGTAGTTGCCGGAGTTGGGGTACCACAAATTACCGCTATCTACGATGCAGCTAATGTAGCTCGTGAATATGGCAAGAAGATTATTGCTGATGGGGGAATTAAGTTCTCTGGTGATATCGTTAAAGCCCTAGTTGCGGGTGGAGATGCAGTAATGCTTGGTAGCATGCTTTCTGGTACAGACGAAACCCCTGGTTCAATCATTGAAGATAATGGTAAGAAATACAAAGCCTATCGAGGAATGGGTTCGGTTGGGGCCATGGAAAAAGGTTCAGCTGATCGTTACTTCCAAGGTGGCGTAAATGAAGCCAATAAGCTGGTTCCAGAAGGAATTGAAGCGCGGGTACAATATAAGGGTTCAGTTGCCACAATCATCTTCCAAATGCTTGGTGGACTCCGTTCTGGAATGGGTTACGTGGGCGCAGCTACCATTGCTGAATTGGCTGAAAAAGCACAGTTCGTGCAAATTACGAACGCTGGTTTAGTGGAATCCCATCCACATGATGTTCAAATGACTAAAATTGCTCCTAACTACCATAAATAGTAAATAAATATTCAATTTGGTATTGAATAATTAAAAACTTTAAGAGTTAATGGTCAAGGATTCGTCCTTGGCTATTAACTTTTTTTATTTTACGATGATTACAGGTTAAAATTAGAAGGAGGGTGATGCTATGAAACTATATTATTCTAAATTTCAAGTGAAAGATGCAACGTACTATGTGGCATCGACTAAAAAGGGCTTAGCTTTTGTCGGCTCACCGAACCAAACGTTAAAGGAAGTAAATCAGTTTTATCAAGCAATTGAATTAATTGAAGATGAAAAATCAAATATCGAAGCTGTACGTCAAATCAAAGAATATCTTGAAAACCGTCGCCAAGAATTTAATTTAGCAATTGATCTAAGTAATGGAACCCAGTTTCAACAAAAGATATGGAAAACATTAACGAAAATTACGTACGGTCGAGGGGTTAATTATACGGAACTAGCAGAACTAGCAGAAACACCTAAAGCCATTCGAGCCGTTGCTAGTGCAGTGGCACATAATCCGATTTTGCTAGTCATTCCTTGTCACCGCGTGATTCGTAAAGATGGGAAAATTGGAAATTATCGGGCAGGGGTTGAATTAAAAGAAAAACTGCTGAAAATGGAAGGTTTTCTTAAAGATTAATAAAATCCAGCCCTAGTAACGGGTGTTTTGAACGAAATTTGCTAGACTGGTAAAAAAGACAGTAAAAAGGGGAGATTCACCAATGAAAATTTTAGTTGTTGACGATGATAAAGAAATTGTTGAATTATTAGACATTTATATTAAAAATGAAGGTTACGAACCAGTATCTGCTTACAATGGAAAAGAAGCTTTGTCTAAATTACGTACCGATCCGGATATTAGCTTAATGATTTTAGACATTATGATGCCGGAAATGGACGGGATGCAAGTGGTTCGGGAAGTGCGTAAGGATTCATCCTTACCAATCTTAATGTTGTCTGCTAAAACAGATGATATGGACAAGATTAAGGGGCTCTTGACTGGAGCGGATGATTACGTAGCTAAACCTTTCAATCCACTAGAAGTCATGGCTCGTGTAAAATCACTTCTACGGCGTAGTGAAAAAGATATGACAGCTGATGAACCAGAAATTTTGGACATTGGTTCATTAATCATCAACAGTGATTCACATGAAGTTCGGACTTTAGCTGGAAAAGATGTGCAATTAACAGCACTTGAATTCGGTATTTTATATCTTTTAGCTAGCCATCCTAACCGGGTGTTCTCAGCAGATGAGATTTTTGAACGTGTTTGGCAACAGGAGAGTGTGATTTCAGCTAAAACAGTAATGGTACACGTTAGTCATTTACGCGACAAGATTGAAGAAGCTACGGGTGGTGAAAAGGTTATTGAAACCGTCTGGGGCGTTGGATATAAAGTAGTCGCGCACTAGGAGAGATTCAAATGAAGTTAACGGGGCGTGAAAAATATGAATTGTTTGGTGAAGGAGTTATTACGGTAATTCTTTTACTATTACTCAATTTATCAGTTTTTATCTTAATTGATAGTGCCTTAAAGTCGAATCCAGCTTTGTCAAACGCGGTCTTTATGGTTAAAAATTCAATTACAATTGGCGGCGTACAGATTTGGAGCTACCAAAAGATTTTTATTTTAATCATGTTTTTGGCTGATGCAGGGGTACTTTATTGGCGCTTAGAACGACGTTACAAGCAAATGCAGTTACGTCATATTATTGCCGAATTACATTACATTGCTAATGGTCATTTTGATCATCGTATTCCATTTGAATTAAGTGGAGACCATCAACGAGTGGTGGATAGTGTGAACTCACTGGTTGACAGTGTCATTAGCTCCATGGAAGAAGAGCGAGCGCTTAAGCAATCTAAAGATGATTTAATTACCAATGTATCGCATGATTTACGTACGCCATTAACCTCAATTATTGGTTATCTAAGGTTAATTGAAGATCGTCAATTTAAAAATGAAGATGACATTTTAAAATATACGCATACAGCATATTTAAAATCAATTCAGATGAAATCACTGGTAGAGGACCTTTTTGAATATACCAAGGTTAGTCAATCTAATCCCCATTTGACAATTAATACGATTAATGTGGATTCTATGCTTCAACAGTTAGCAGCTAGTTTTGAACTGGAAGCTAAGCAGAAGCATTTTGTGATTACTTCTAAATGTACGCCGAAAGATTTAGAAATTACCGGGGATGCCGAAAAAATTGGTCGGGTGTTCAACAATTTGATAACCAATGCCTTGAAATATGGTAATGGTGGTAAAAATATTTTTTTGAGTGCCAAACAAATTAATGATACGGTAATTTTTGAAGTTGCTAACGATGGTGAAAAAGTACCTGCTGAGGCCCTTGGCAAGCTTTTTGACCGCTTTTATCGAGTGGAAGGTTCCCGTTCCAAAGCCACTGGAGGAACAGGACTTGGATTAGCTATTGCTCAAAGCATCGTTGAAATGCATAATGGTACTATCGAAGCTCATTCGAACGATAAGCGAACGAGCTTTGTGATTCAGTTGCCATTGCATCAACCGGTAAGTAAGGACTTACCATAGAAAATTTAAAAGATGTAAAGACTGTGATGAAAGATTTGAAGGATGGTTTAGAGCTATTCGTCAAAGAGCTACGCTTCAATTGTGGCGACTAAATTTTAAGAGATTAACTTGTTAGTTACCACATTGAAAAATAGACTTCCTTTTGGAACAGTCTTTTTTATTCGGATCAGGAGTTAGATTATGAAAAAATTATACACGATGCTGATTGCGTTTTTAATGATGATGACGAGTTTTGCGCCAGCGCTAGCTGCTGAAAATAACGAATCAGTTATTGAAGCAACCACTAGTAATATCACTGCTAAATCAGCGATTGCAGTTGATGAAAACACAGGCCAGATTCTATATAGCAAGGATGAAAACACAGTTCGTCCGATTGCCTCAATGTCGAAGATTGTGGCAGCTTACCTCATCATGAAGAGCGTTAAAGAGGGCCAAATGCATTGGAATCAAAAAGTGTCTATCAATAAGAGCTTGGAAGAAGTTAGTAACAACAGTGAATTAACCAACGTTCCGCTTTCTTCCAATCAAACCTACACAGTGCGTAACTTGTTAGATGCATCATTAATTTATTCAGCTAACGCGGCAATTTTAGCTTTAGGAAAAGCCCAAGCAGGAACTTCGGAAAAATTTGTCAATGAAATGCGGGCAATCGTGAAAAAATGGGGTATTAAAGATGCAAAATTGTACAACGCGGCGGGATTATTAGAAAGTCAAGTTGGTAGTGAAAAGTACCCTGGCACATCTGGAAATATAGAAAACGAAATGTCTGCTAAAGATATGGCAATCGTAATTTCCCATGTCTTAAAAGAATTCCCTGAGATTCTAAATATCACTAAAATCCAAAAAACAACTTTTAATACTGGAAAAGAAGAACTTGAAATTACTAATCATAATGAACTACTAAAAGGCGCGGAACAGTATGAAACAAAATACCAAATTGATGGTCTAAAAACAGGTACATCAGATAAAGCCGGAGAGGATTTTTCTGCCACCGGTAAAATTAAAGGTCACCGAGTAATCAGTGTCGTATTAGGTTCCAGTGAAAATCGACGTTTCACAGATACCAAAACGATTTGGAATGCGTTGATGACTAAGTTGGCCGTTTTAAGTTCCAATTTAAAGAATCAAGCCTCTGTTAAAATTAACTCAGCTAAAGTTGCGGATGTTAAATTAGAACTGGCCCAACCGCTAGATTACTGGGTTCCAAAAGGTCGGAGCGAAAAACTGCATGTCAATGCAATTAAATTAAATGATCCAAAACAAAAAGCACCCATTAAACATTCTAAGGTAATTGCGACGGCGAATGTTAAAGGCAATCAGGACCAATTCCTTGAAAATGGTAAAGGTGTACATGTGAAATTGAAACCAACTCAAGATGTGAAAAAAGCTAATATTTTTGTTCGTTTGGGGCGTTCTATAGCTGATTGGTTTAGTTAAAGGACGCGATTAAAGAGGGATATTTAGTGGCTTTACTATTAAAATTTTATTTAGCGTGTTAGAATTAATTCGTATGCTTTGCAAAAAATTAATGTATTCTTTTTATATCTAGTTTTTTTGGAGGACAAACTTTGAAACAAATTAAAACGGAGGCGCGCTGGAAAGAAACATTTAAAGTAGCGTGGCCACTTTGTTTAAGTTACACGCCGATTGGGCTAGCATGTGGAATTCTATTACATGCTGCTGGTTTCAATACGTTACTCACTGGATTAGTTTCCTTAGTTATTTTTTCAGGTGGGGCCCAATTTTTGATTGCGCAAATGTTAACAGTTAACGCTCCTATCCTGACGATTGTTTTGATGCTCTTCTTCCTAGAGTTAAGATACGCATTGCTAGGTTCAAGTTTATCGAAATATCTACAAGGTGAGAGTCGTAGTTCGATTTTTACATTTGCTCTTTCCTTGAATGACGAAAACTACGCTGTAAACTATTTAAAATTTGCAACAGATAAACACTGGACCCCTAATGATGCTCGCCAAGTTGAGCACTGGTCACTCCTTTTTTGGACCGTTTCTAATATTGTGGGTTCATTGATTGGTAGTGTGCTTAGTATTAATCTAACTGTAGTTGATTTTGCTTTGACCGCCTTATTTATCTATATGATTGTGATGCAAATTAAATCTCGACTTTCATTGCTGATTTGTATCTTTTCAGGTGCCCTTGCTGCAGTATGTATGATTATAACTAAGAGTACCTTAGGTCTCGTGGCATCAACTTTGATCGCGTCATTTACTGGATTTTTAATCGAAGAGTTACTAGTAAAAAAACGACCAGCGAGTGCATTATTACAAGATATTGGTTCACGTAAAGGTGGTCCAATCATCGAAGAAATCGAAAAAAAAGAGTCAGATATTCTTTAATTTGGTAGGAGAAATCACGCATGGAGTACAGTTCATTAGATCATCTATTGATTATTATTCTCGGTTTCTTTGTGGCGTTTGCTCCACGTTATTTACCACTACTATTCTTTTCAAAGCGCCAAATCCCAGAGTGGTTTAACGATTGGATGAAGTACGTACCAATTTCGTTATTTACGGCATTGGTTGTCAAAGGAATCTTTATTTCAAGCAAATATACGTTAGTTACTAGTGGAAATCTTGCCTTGATTATTGGTGGGCTAGTTGTTATTCTAATTGCCTATTGGACGCGCTCAATGGCGATGTCAGTTATTGTAGGGCTCGTAACAGTAATGATTTTAACGTTAATAATTTAATAATAAATATTGTAAAATGCAATTTTAAACACGCTCATTCGTTGAAATGAGCGTGTTTTTTATATAGCTTATAGGTTGAACGATTAATACAAAAAAGATTCATGCTGAAGGCTAACTATTGTCTTCGGCATGAATCTTTTTTTATTTTTCATACATGTAGTCACGAGTCATTGGGAGAACGCGTCCGCTAGCACCTTTAGTGAGGAGATATTGAATGACATCAATATTACCTGATTCAAATGATGCTGAACATGCTTGGAGATATAAATCCCACATGCGCACAAACCGTTCATCAAACATTTCTTGAACTTCAGCACGATGCTTATTGAAGTTCACGTCCCATATTTCAGTTGTCCGTTGGTAATGACGACGTAGTGGTTCCATATCGTCAATTTGAAGACCACTATTAATGATATGATCGATATTTTCAACTAGTCCGGGAACATATCCACCAGGGAAAATCCATTTGTTTAACCAACCATTGTTGGCGCCACCTTGTTGACGAGTAATGCCGTGGATTAAAGCTACTCCATCATTTTTAAGGTATTTTGCTACATTTTCAAAGTAAATTCCGAGATTTTCTTTACCAACATGTTCAAACATACCTACACTAGTGATGTAATCAAATTTAGCATCACCCAGTTCACGATAATCTTGAAGACGAACTTCAGCTACTCCTTCGAGCCCTTCGTCCTTGATACGTTGATTAACTAGATTGTACTGTTCTTTGCTTAATGTTACTCCAACCACCTTAAGATCAAACTCTTTAGCAGCTGTGAGCATTAAAGTTCCCCAGCCACAACCAATATCAAGCAAGGTTTTACCACGTTGGGGATGAAGTTTACGAATAATGTGACGAACCTTGTTCATTTGAGCTTGTTCAAGGGTATCTTGATCACTTTCAAAATAAGCACACGAATAAGTCAGGGTAGGGTCAAGCCAAAGACGGTAGAAGTCGTTACCAATATCATAATGATTTTGGACGTCCTCCATACTTTCTTTTTCATTATGTCCTTGTCTAGGGAGAAAATGAATAAATTTCTTATTATGGAAGAAACTATCGGCATTTTCATATGCCGATGTGATTAGTTGTTGTAAACTACCTTCGACGGTGATGGTACCGTCCATGTAGGCCTCACCTAGTGCAATCGAAGCATTCTTTAGAATAGCTTTAACTGGGATGGCCTTATTAAAGGTTATGGTGACTTGAGGATCCCCCGTTCCATATACTGCAGAACTTCCATCCCAGTAATTGACGCGTACTGGAATGTTAAATGTCCGCTTTAAAAACGATTTGTAAAATTGTTTCTCAAGCATTGTGTCAGATCCTTTCTAAAATAAAAGAGTTATATTACTGTTATAAACTTTGTTGACATTTTTTTCAAATGTGAAGCATTATATTCAAGACTAAGCAGTAAGTTAAATGCTATTTACGTGGTATAATAAATCAGATATGTAAAGGAGGTTAGGCAATGAAAAAATGGATTTGGGCAGTGTTAATTTTTCTGGTCGCCGGTGTTGTTGGCGGATATGCAGTCGCTCATTATCACGAAGAACAAGTACAGTATGAGCGCAATATCACGAATGGAAAAACAGCAATTGATCAGACCAATTACACTGCAGCTAAAAACTATTTTTCACGAGCCATAACCATTAGGAAAGATGACCAACAAGCTGCTAATTTACTGGCACAAACGAAAATGTATATGCGAGCAAGTTCTGAATTTAAGAGTAATGAATTTACTAGTGCGCGTGGGGATTATCAAACTGTGCTCACCTATAAAAAGGCTTCGGCCACTTTAAAGCAGCGGAGCGAAACTAAAGTTAAATTAATTGATAAAATTAAGCAGAATGTTAAAAAATTCAATAAAAAATTAACGGCAGCTAAGCAAAAAAATGAAGCTTGGGATTTTTACGGATCTAATGCAATCATTGATGGGCTCTTAAGCGATAAAGAATTTTCAAAAGAGTATTACAAGACGATTTATGATCAAGCCCTAGTGCTTCAGCGTTTTAATAACGCTGGAATTGTAGCGGATCAAAATTCATTTAATACGGATACGACGCCGGATAATAACGAGAATAGTATGGAAACGGGATCGGGCCAACAGGGTCTACCACGTTATGGCGGGCCAATTCCGTCATCTACAGCTGTGCCAGATAAAACGGTTCCTAGTAAGCAAAATAGTAGTAAAAGCGTTACTAAAAAAACAGCTAAGTCTAATGCAAAAGAGTCATCCAGCAGTAGTGCAACGGAGAACAGTTCTACAAAAAAAATGAACAGACTGGTAGTTCGTCTAAAGCTGAATCCTCTAAGACAAAATCAAGGTCAACCGAAAATGAAGATATTCCTATAAGTGATACCATTGAAGAATAGTTTTTAGCTAGTTAATCGGCTTTTTGTGGAAACTTCTTCATTTTCAGTTTGTACTAATTGCTCAAAAATTGTAAAATTATAATGTTAGAAATTTAATTCAAGAAAGAGGTATTTAAACGATATGGCAAAATTAGTTTTGATCCGTCATGGACAAAGTCAATGGAACTTATCAAACCAATTTACTGGTTGGGTTGATGTAGATCTTAGTGACGAAGGTGTTAAACAAGCACAAAACGCTGGTAAGTTAATCAAGGAAGCTGGTATCGAATTCGATCAAGCTTACACATCAGTATTAACTCGTGCCATCAAGACTTTGCACTATGCTTTGGAAGGTTCAGACCAACTATGGATTCCTGAAACAAAGACATGGCGCTTAAACGAACGTCATTATGGTGCTCTTCAAGGCCAAAACAAGGCTGAAGCAGCTGAAAAATGGGGCGATGACCAAGTTCACACATGGCGTCGTTCATACGACGTTCTCCCTCCACTATTGGATGCAGATGATGAAGGTTCAGCAGCAAACGATCGTCGTTACGCTAACTTAGACCCACGTATCATTCCTGGTGGTGAAAACCTTAAGGTTACTCTTGAACGTGTTATTCCTTTCTGGGAAGACGAAATTGCTCCTAAGTTAATCGATGGCAAGAACGTTATTATTGCTGCACATGGTAACTCACTACGTGCATTGAGCAAGTACATCGAAAATATCTCTGATGAAGATATTATTAATCTTGAAATGGCTACTGGTGAACCAGTTGTCTACGACTTCAACGAAAAGCTTGAAGTACAAAGCAAAACAAAGCTTAACTAATTTTAGTTAAGTTCAAGAAGTCTCAATTCGGTTTGAATTGGGACTTTTTTGTTTACTAATATTTTTGTTGCATTTGCACCTATTTTGATAGATAATAAGCAAGGATAACTCATAAAGGAGGAATTAATGATGCAAGCATTGAAAATTGATGAAGAAATTTGGCAAATGTTTCCAGAGGCGCGTTTTGAAGTTTTGGTGGTTAAAGGGATTAATAACCAATCTAAAGCTGATGAATATTATCAGGAATTATTAGATAGTGCAATAGAAAAATCACAAAAGTATATTGCTAATGATGTTTTTCGAGATAATCCAGTCGTTAGTGAGTGGCGGACTGCTTTTACTAAATTTAAAAAGAAAAAAGGGGCGCGGGCTTCAATTGAAGCACTTTTGAAACGCGTGTCTCAAGGGAAATCATTAAGTCCGATTAATCCATTGGTAGACATCTATAATAGTATTTCATTGGAATACGGGGTTCCTTGTGGCGGAGAAGACTTACAAAAAATGGATGGAACCATGCATCTAGGAGTGGCAAAGGGAGGAGAAAGTTTTCGTCCTTTAGGCTCAGATGAAGATGAACCAGCTTTACCTGGGGAAGTAATCTATTATGACGCAACTGGTGCGATTTGTCGTTGTTTTAATTGGCGTGAAGCCCAGAGAACGATGTTAACTGAAGATACAACTGATGCTGTCATGGTGATTGAAGCAATTAATGCCGATCAAGCTCAACGTGCGAAATCAGCCATTGAAAAATTAAAAGAACTAGTTGAAAGCAAATTGAATGCGACTGGTGAGCATTTTACGTTGCAAGCTCAATAGAAATTAAATCAAATGATGTTTTGCTCAATCCAGTTGATAAAGCTTGAGAAGATAAGTCGTCTCTCCAACGCATTATTCGTATCTTTTGTATAATGGCAGTAGATTAAGTTAATAATGGAGGCGGAATATGAAAATTTTTGTAGTTGGTTCAACTGGTCGAGTTGCAGAAAATCTAATTAAGGATTTGGTTAGCGATGGTCATGAAGTAGTAGCTGGAGCCAGAAAGATTGAACGGGTAATTGAGTTAGAACATGTCACTCCAGTGCATTTTGATTTACATGACGATGTAGATGAAATGACCAAAAGCATTAAGGATGTGGACGCAGTTTATTTTGTAGCAGGTTCTCGGGGAAAGGACCTTTTGCAGACAGATGCCTTTGGAGCAGTAAAAGTTATGCAAGCTGCAGAAAAAAATGGAATTAAACGATTTATCATGCTCAGCTCAATGTTTTCATTAGAACCCCAGGAATGGCATCGGGAAGGATTAGCAGATTTAACTGATTATAATATCGCTAAGTTCTTTGCCGATAATTATTTAATTTCTAATACCAAATTAGATTATACTATTTTACAACCTGCTAGCCTTACTGAAGAAAAAGGTACTGGAAAAGTATCCATCAACGGTAGTGGTAAGCAAAATGCTATTCCAAACGTTGCTCAGGTTTTGGCAGCCTTACTTAAACATGATAATACAATCAAAAAAGTTATCCGGATGAGTGATGGTGACCAAAATATTGACGACGCACTAACGGAACTTTAATTAACAAATTTACAAAATAAATAGGGTTACGACGTATTTAAATATGTCGTAACCCTATTTTTATTGAATCAGGATGTAGATAGTCTAAATCACTTCATTCTGAGAGATTTTTATAATAAAATAAAGGTTTCTTTCATTAATAGAAACAAATAAAACTAATTAACGCTAAAAATTATACCGCTTAGGCAATATCATATATAATGCAATGCTTTTTTAGGGTACACCCTAAAAAAACAATTAATTACCTTATATTTTTAAATATATCACTAGAATAGTTCAGCGCCTAAACTAAGTATAGCTCAAAATGCTTATCGTTAAAATAACTTTTTTATACGATATAGTTTTTGAGCATTCTTACGAAAAAATGATTCCTAGATTTCATTTTTAATCCGATAAATAAGCGTCCGACTGGTTCCGGTTTTTTGACTAATACTGGTAACTTTTTGACCAGCATTTAACATTTCGACGATTTCAAAATACGTTTTTCGGCGTGCTTGATTTTTAACATCTGGTCCAAAAAGAATTGGACGTCCTTTATAAACCCCCCGCTTTTTGGCCAATTCGATTCCCTGACGTTGTCGAATCCGAATTCGCTTTCTTTCCGACTCTGCCTGGAATTTCTTTGTCTCGATAAAAATATTTCTCAAGAAATTACGCATGTTTGCATCATCAATATCATCAAAAGTGGGCAAATCCAAAATAACTAATTTGGCCCCCTTTAAATAAACTTCCATAAAAATGTGAGTAAGATATTCATTGTTTCTTCCTAAACGTTCCATCTCGATAACGTAGAGTTCGTCGCCCGGTTTAAGGCGTTTTAAAACCTTCATCAATTCCGGACGTTCATTGATTGCTCCAGATATTTTTTCCTCGTAAATACGATCCATTCCAACTTCTTTTAAACGTTGTAGTTGACGTGCCAAGTTTTGGTCCTGCGAGCTTACCCGAGCATAACCATATTTCATAAATAAAACCTCCTAGATTTTAGACCTTTAAATGTCTGTTTTTTAGGGTGTGTACCTTCAAAATACAACTTCATGTGTATTTTGGCTTAAATAATGCACACCCTGATGAGGAGGTTGGTCATGAAAATTCGGATTGATATAACTAATAAAAGATTTGGTAAGTTAGTTGCCAAGTATCCTTCTGGCAAAGCTAAAAATGGTAATACAATCTGGCATTGCGTATGTGATTGTGGTAATGAAACAGATGTGGAGTTACAGCATTTGAAGGTAGGTAGCACTAAAAGCTGCGGTAGTTGCTCACGGGTTAGATATGATCTAACTGGGCAACAATTTAGTAGATTAAAAGTTTTGCGAGTTGCATCAAAGAAGAGTGCCGCAGGTAACACCTTTTTGGTTTGTGAGTGTACATGTGGAAACATTATTGAAGCGGATGGTTATCGCCTACGTCGTGGTAGCGTACGTAGTTGTGGATGCTTACGAAAAGAAAAAGCAGCCTATCAAATCCGAGCTAATCAAGCGACTTTAGCTAGGATGGGAAATATTGATGCGTTAAAAGATGTTAATGGAAATCCCATTCAGTCCATTAAAATTGGGGCTAGAAATACCAGCGGTGTAATCGGTGTGTCATTTGATAACCACGCTCAAAGATGGTTAGCTAGGATGATGGTTAAGGGTAGTTTAGTTTTAAATTCAAGTTTTGCTGACTTTGAAGACGCTGTTCAGGCCCGAAAGGAAGCAGAAAAGAAATATCTAAATTCGAAAGCTAGTGTGTAAACAAAAAATGGATTGAAACCTTCATGATGTTGGAGGCTTCAATCCGTTTTTTAATTTAATTTTTGATTGTAAAGATCAATGCGGGGTTCAAAATGATTAGTTTCATCTAGATGAATTTGATTTAAAGTAACGTTGCCAATCTTACCAAATTGGGCAGGACTGACGTGGAGTAAGGCAGCAAAGAGAGCTCGCGTAGTCATTCCGTGACAAATGAGTAGGATTGATGCAGTCGGATATTTTTGCTTCAATTCATCTAAAAAGCCTGTTACGCGGTTAACCAGCTCATCGTAACTTTCTGAATTGGGTGCATAATCGGAATACTTCTCATTAAACATCCCCATTTGATTGAAAATTTCAGGATATTGTTCAAAAATTGCGTCTTCGGCAGTTCCATCCCAGTCTCCAAAATTCATTTCAGTTAAACGTTCATCAAAATTAATCGCTGAAGCTTGGTCACCTAAGAGTAATTCGGCCGTTTGTTTAGCCCGACGCATGGGACTGGAGAAAACTTGATCAAATTGATTCCAGTCAAAAGCACGTTGAGCCTCTTGGGCTAACTCGATTCCAGCTTCTGAAAGATCAACATCAGAACCAGCCCCCGAAATTAATCCGCGACCGTTATCGCTACTAATACTATGTCGTACAATTGTTAAATCCACTGTTTAAGTCACCGCCGTTTTTGTTTGTTAATACGCTTACATTTACGATGATACCATAACTTAGACATTGAGAGTATTTTTCTATTTTAGATATGTTTTGTTTAAAATTAATTTCAATAAAAAACTTTTTTACGTCTCAAAGTTTATTGCGTTAGTCAAATAAGTTAAGTATAATGGGTTTTCGCTGGTTATTTACAGCGTGAATTATTACTAGGGTGAAAGATAATGTACAAACGGATTGTGTTTTATACTGGTAAAACGATTTATTTTACACTTTTATTACATTTGAATGTTAATGCACTTCTTTAAGGTGTATAGAGTGTATCATGATATAGGGTGGAAAATTTTATTTTGAGTTTAAATAATAGGTGAAATTATGAAAAAATATGGGATTTTGATTCCAGCTTTAAATCCGGACCAAAAGTTAATTAAATTGGTCCATGAATTATTAAATAATGTGATTAATTTTGATGCGCTAGTATTGGTTGATGATGGCAGTGCGGTCACGAACCAAGCTGTTTTTAAAGAACTTGAGGAAATTGGAGAACAGCGAATTCATGTTTTACATCATCAACATAATGAAGGAAAAGGCGCGGCGTTGAAAAATGTTTTCCGTTATATCCGCAACTATTTTCCAGAAATCGAAGGGATTGCGACAATGGATTCAGACGGACAACATACCGTGGGAGCTTTAAGCTCATGTATGGAGAAGTTCGAAGAAAATCCCACAGACTTGATTATTGGAGTTCGTAAATTTACTAATGAAATTCCCGCACGAAGTCAATTCGGAAATGTCTTAACAAGTAAATTAGTGAAGTTGTTAACTCACCAGAATATCTCAGATACACAAACAGGTCTAAGAATTATTCCTCACCAATATGTAGATCAGTTAATTGAATTTCCTGGAGACCGTTTTGAGTTCGAATTTGATATGTTGCTTCAGGCGCGTAAATACGATGTAAAAGTGATTGAGCAACCCATTCCAACCATTTATTTGGATGGTAATAAGTCATCTCATTTTCGAGTGGTTCGAGACTCGCTTGCAATCTATGCCCGTTTCTTTAAATTTGCAGGGAGCGGAATTATTTCTTTTATTGTTGATATTGCGCTTTTTGAAGGAATTATCCTACTAATGGGAAACCATGTGTTAGATAGTATTATCCTAGCAACAGTTATTTCTAGAGCACTTTCAGCGGTAGTTAATTATACGCTGAATCATCGCGTTGTTTTTAATGGAGGTGGGCGGCAAACTTTCATTAAATACGGGGCTTTATTTATAGTGCAGATGATTCTTTCAGGTTATCTAACGGACTTAGTTACCAATTGGTTACCACATAATGGAAATAGCATTGCCCCCATGTTGGCTAAAATGATGGTTGACTTCACATTATTTATCATTAGTTACCAAATTCAAAAAGACTTTATTTTCAAAAAAGATACTGAGGTAAATTATGCCAAAAATCAAGAAAGTTAGTTATATTTTAGCGATTGTTTTATCAGTAATTTATCTGTTGTGGCGCATATTTTTTACTATTCCATGGCACGCGCACATATTCACTTTGATTTTTGCTTTATTGCTAGTAGGGAGTGAAATCTTTTCTAGTTTTACTGCTTATGTATTGATTATCTTTAGATTAATCCGAGCAGATAAGACCCAAAAACTAGAAATTCCTAAGTTTAATTTGCAACAGCCGATTCCTAAAATTGACGTAATTATTGTTACGCATAACGAAGAAGTTTCGTTGCTAAGAAAAACAGTCAATGCAGCAACCTTTATGGATTATCCTGATAAAAGTAAAGTTAATATCGTAATTGCAGATGACGGGAATCGTCCAGAAGTACGAGAACTAGCTAAAGAATATCAGGTTAACTATGTGACGATGGAAAAAAATAAACATGCTAAAGCGGGGAATATTAATAATGCGCTGGAACAGTTAGATGCACCTCTATTTGCTATTTTTGATGCAGATATGATGCCTTTTTCTAATTTTTTAACTAGTAGTGTCCCATTTTTTACAGAAAATTTTGCGGAATTGGAAGAGGATCCAGATCATACTAAGCCAATTGGGTTTGTTCAGACTCCTCAAAGTTTTTATAATGCGGATATTTTTCAATTTAATCTCTTTTTGCAAGATGCTGTAGTAAATGAACAGGACTTCTTTTCGCGGGATGTCAATGTGTTAAATGGTTCTAACGGACATGCCTTGTTTACGGGATCAAACGCAGTTTTTTTGCGAGAAATTGTTGATAAAGTTGGAGGATTTCCAACGGATACGATTACAGAAGATTTTGAGTTAGGAACAAAGATTAACAGTGAAGGTTACATTAGTATTGCTACTCGTGAACCCGTTTCAAGTGGAATCACACCAGTTGATATTAAGAGTGTTATTAAGCAAAGAACTCGCTGGGCTCGAGGAGTTATTCAGAGTTGCAGAAACATGCATATCTTTACTAATCCGAAGATTACCTTACTTAATCGAATTATTTTGATTAATACATGGCTTTATTGGTGGTCATTTTCTAGACGGTTAATTTATATTGCAGCTCCGTTATTGTATGCGTTATTCAAAGTTCAAGCTGTTAATGCTAATTTCTGGATTTTAATGATTGTTTGGGCCCCAGGATACTTCTTATTGCATTTTGTTTTGGGAGATACTTCCAGCAATATCAGAAACGAACGCTGGGGGGAAACCCAGGAAACTTTCTTTGCTCCATATTTGTTTATTCCAGTTATTTTGGAATCAATTGGGATCAAAGCTAAGAAATTTAAGGTAACAGATAAAAATGTTAAATTTTCGATTGTGGATAAACTCTACATTATTCCATATTTTGTTATGTGGGCTTTAACCTTATTAGCGATTGTGAAGTTCAATTATGGAAAATGGGGATCAGAAATCATTGTCGGAAGTGTTATCACTTTCTGGTTAGTAATGCACTTTATTAACCTAAGCTTCTGTTTATTTATTTCCATGAAACGTGATATCAATCGTAAGAGTGAACGGTTTGTTCGGCATGCTAAAGGTAAAATTATGGTAAATGGCGAATGGGCTAAGTTTAAAACCCGTGATGTTTCAGATGGTGGTTTTTCATTTGAATTTGTTAATAAGGACTTACGCCTAAAAATGAACGATCAAGTCGAAGGAATTATTTATCACGAAAACTTTCCGATTAAGTTTAAATGTACTGTTGCTCGAGCGGTAGATACGGAACCGATTTGGTATGGGGTGGTAGTCAAAATTGATAAGAAAGAAGATCAAGATCATTATCTTCAGTTAATTTACGATGGGGAGAATCAATTCTTATCAAAAGAGCAAGACCACTGGATGACGCCTTTTGATGAACTTCATTTAAATGTTATTCTAAGAATGAAAGAATTAGAAAGAAATGCTACTCAATTTATGAGACAACGGTAATTAGTTTAAGAAATTGTAGGTGTATTTTATGTCAATATCGGGATTAATCGTCTTTATCATGGCCCAAATTGGATATACTGGGATGGTTCGCATGGCAGGTGTGAATAAATACATGTCCTGGATTACATCGATGGTAATTCAAACGTTGCTATTGTATGTTTTGGCGATGCTAAATTGGTTAAAATTTGGACTAAAAGCAGTCGTTATTTTAGGCTGCATTTTTGTAGTAGTTCGAATTGGATCAATTATTTTCCGAGTGGGAAAGTTACCTTTTGAAGGTATCCATTATTTTGATGTTTGGATGATTGTTATCGGAATTATTATGGGACGCATCTTATTTGCCAGCCCGTTGATTCACTATGATAATTATTCACATTGGGCATTAATCATAAAATACCTCCTATTTCAAGGTCATTTGCCAGTTGCGGCAGATACCATTATTTCGTTTACTTCTTATCCACCGGCGACGGCTTTATTCATTACTCAGTTTGTATCATGGGTAGGTTTTAGTGATGGTGCTATGTTACTAGGACAGTTTTTATTGATTTGGGCCAGTATTTACGGAATATTTGCGGTTTTACGGGATCGAACTCGTTCAACCAACTCATTTGTAATCTGTTTTGCTGTTTCAATTATTAATATTTTTAATATTTCAATTCGAATGAATAATTTATTAGTTGATTTTGTCCTTCCGGTAGTCGCCGCCGCAGGATTTGCGGGAGTTTATGCTTACCGTCGCTCGCCTTGGTTGCAGTGTGCTACAGCGTCTTTATTTAGTGCGGAACTTTTACTGATTAAAAATTCTGGAACGATGTATGTAGTGATGCTAGGCTGTTATTTGTTGTATTCTTTAGTTACCAATGGACAAGGTCAACGCTGGAAACGCCTGGGTAAAGGCATCAGCCAAACCGTCGTGACAATGGGACTAGGCTATTTACCATTCTTCTGGTGGAATCAGCATGTGCATGCAACTTTCAGCGCTGTGTCAAAACATCAAATTAGTACAGATGCGTACAAGAGTCAGTTAGCCCATGAAAGTTCAGCCGTAATTGCTAAAATTGGAAGTAAATTTTTACATCAGATTTTGAGTTTTAACTCGCTATCGACGCGTGGAGTATTACTTATTAACGTCGGTCTACTCGGAGCTTGGATTATTATTCGCTGGTTTTTACGTAAAAAGAATAACCTGCTAAAAAGTTTAATAGCTATTGATATCAGTTTTATCGCCTATTACATCAGTGTATTTGCGATGTATATTGTTTCAATGCCCTATGCAGAAGCAATCCTGTTAGATGGATCTGAACGCTATCTTTCAAGCATGGTGATTCTAAACCTGCTATTAGCGACTATGGTGCTGGTTGTAGCGATGGACCGAGCTAGTTTTGAAGAAGATGTTAGTAAACGAGGAATCCGATCTTTCAGTAATGTTATTACCAAAAATGTTTATCAGTTATCATCATTGGTTTTAATGTTGTTTGCCTCCATTTTGATGTTTTCTGAAATTAACGGAATTAAGTACAATAACACCTTAGGTAAAGAACAATTGCCGGTACAATTAAAACAAATAGCTCAGCAGAGTACTCAGTACAATCATCAGAAAATTCTATTAGTTGACCCACATTTTAATGATGTAAATAATTATTACGCGGGTTATGTGGGACGTTATTATTTCTTTTCCGATCAAGTTGTTGGACAGGAAAACTTCATGATGTCTCAAGCGGAGTTCAAAAACACCATTAAACAGTATGATTATGTGGTGTTACCTGAATGGCATCGAACATTTACGACCATGCTGGAAAAAACGTACCATCAGGATTATAAAACGGGGTTATTTAAAGTCACCAAAGATGGTTTACAAAAAGTAAATAAAATTAATGTTTAAGAGTAAGCTGAAAATGACAAGTGAATTGTGATTTTCAGCTTTTTTAGTACTTTAAGTATAATAAGAGGAATAGAAGTAGATTAATAATAGAACTAAGCGTGGTGAAAAAATGAAACGAAGGGATAAAATTCAGCGGATTATCTTATTTGCGCTGATTACAAGCGGTTTGAGTTGGTGGGTGGTATCTTTCCTACCCGATGTTTTTACGTTCAACTGGTGGGTTGTAGGGGCGGTTAATGCTCTGTATGTTTTTTATGTGTTAGGGAGATGAAAACAAATTATAGGTGACAAAACCTAGAGTTGCGAAGCATGATAAATCCACATTGCAACAATCTTGGTTCAAATTTTTGGATTTTTCCAGACTAACATAAACTAAAAAATTCAGGTAGGGGATACAAGGTTGATGTGTATAAATTATTTTATCTATGAAGACAATTCAGTATAAGGAAATAGTGAAATAATTAGCCTTAAAACCGAATCTTAGTTGCCACTCTTATTAATTAATATGGTATAGTAGTTATGGTTTTTGAAAAGAGCGCTCCGTTAGAAAAATAAAAACTAACAATTCATTGGTGGATTGATCCATTTTTTTGCTTTCTTATAAAAATGGATCAATTTTATGGTGGAGAGTTTATTTCAAGTTACCGAATTTCTAAACCAATAGAAAAGAGGGACTCAATATGTCAGAAAAACTTGATGAAGTAGATAGTAAGAGCCTGGACGAGATTAATGGTAGTATCAAGGTACTTAAGAATGCAGGCTTTTGGAAGACGCTGATGGCGTACTCCGGACCCGGATTTTTAATTGCGGTTGGTTATATGGATCCAGGTAACTGGATTACATCAATTGCGGGTGGGGCGCAATTTAGATATACGCTCCTTTCAGTTATTTTGCTTTCTAGTTTAATCGCGATGCTTTTACAGGCAATGTCAGCGAGACTAGGAATTGTAACTGGAAAAGATTTAGCACAGTTAACGCGTGAACGAACGAGTAAAAGAGTTGGATTCTTGCTGTGGATTGTCGCTGAATTAGCGATTATGGCTACAGATATTGCCGAAATTATTGGATCTGGAATTGCATTGGAGCTGTTATTCCATATTCCATTAATTATTGGTATTTTGATTACAGCGGCAGATGTTTTGATATTGCTGCTATTAATGAAGCTCGGTTTTAGAAAAATCGAAGCAATTGTTGCAACCTTAGTTGCTGTTATTTTAATTGTTTTTGCGTACGAAGTACTGCTTTCTGATCCAAGTATTTCAGGGATTATCAAAGGGTATGTACCTTCAGTTGAGATTTTAGGTAATAACTCAATGTTGTATCTGTCACTAGGAATTGTCGGTGCGACAGTTATGCCCCATGATTTGTATCTGGGTTCTTCAATTTCACAAACTCGTGAAGTGGACCGAAAAGATCGGGAAAATGTCGCTCAAGCAATTCGTTTTTCAACGATTGACTCTAATATGCAACTATTCTTAGCTTTCATTGTTAATAGTTTACTGTTGATTTTGGGAGCGGCCTTATTCTATGGAACGGATAGTTCACTAGGACGTTTCGTTGATTTGTTTAATGCTTTAAGTAATAACCAAATCGTTGGGGCCATTGCTAGCCCAGTACTTAGTATGCTATTTGCTGTAGCCTTACTTGCTTCTGGACAAAGCTCAACAATTACCGGAACATTATCTGGTCAGATTATCATGGAAGGATTCATTCGACTACGTGTCCCATTGTGGGTACAACGCTTGGTGACTCGAGTCCTTTCTGTGGCACCAGTTTTGATTTTTGCCATTTATTACCACGGTGATGAAGCTAAAATTGAAAACTTACTAACGTTCTCGCAAGTATTCTTAAGTGTGGCTTTACCGTTTGCGGTAATTCCTCTGGTTATATATACAAGCAGTAAAAAGTTGATGGGTGAATTTGCTAATCGAGCATGGGTAAAATGGTGTGCTTGGACTGCAACAATTGTCTTGATTTTGTTAAATATATATTTAATCCTTCAAACGCTAGGTTTAATCAAATAAGACCTGATATATAAGCGTTTAATTAACTTAAATTGAACTTCAAAGTTTGTTTCAAAGATACTCATTTCTAAACGAAATGGGTATTTTTTTATCTTATGGTGTAAACTAAAAATATAAAAAATAACTGTCTAGGTATTGGTGTGAAAAAATGGAAACAAAAAAGATAACGATTAAAGATGTTGCTAGACAATCAGGAGTTTCAATCTCGACGGTTTCGCAAATCTTAAATGGAAATGAAGCTCGGTTTAGTTCACTTACGGTAAAAAAGGTAATTCAGGCAAAAAAAGATTTAAATTATGAGCCCGATTACTTTGCTCGTCGAATGATTATGAAAAAAAGTAAAACGATTGGTGTTTTAGTACCCGATATTACCAATCCATTTTTTAGTGAATTAGTTCGTGGAATTGAAAATATCTTTTATCAAAAGGGATTTATAACTATGCTTTGTAACGCAGATCTTGACCAGGAAAAAGAAGATGCTTACTTAGCTGAATTGAGTCGACGTGGGGTTGATGGGTTTATTATTGCTAGTTCAGTAATTTCAAATGAATCTATTAATGCCACCTTAAAAGCTAAAAATCATCCATTTATTGTTCTTGATCAGAAAAAGGCTGATGGAATTAGTGACGCCGTTTTAACAGATGATTTTTCAGGTGGAGCTCAAGCCGCTCAACATTTGAAAGATTTAGGGCATCAAAAAATTGCCATAGTCATGCCGACTAATGCACCTGAAAATGTTTGTGGTCGTTTAGCTGGAGTACGTTCTGTATATGAAGAAAAACAAATTGAAATTATCGATGCCCAGCTATCAAAAATTGGCGGTCGGGAAGCCGTTGCTAAAATTTTAGCAACGGATGTTACCGGAATATTTGCGGTCAATGACGAAATTGCCTTAGGAATTTATTTGGGATTAGCCGAAGCTGGTAAGCAGATTCCTGAAGATTATAGTGTGATTGGCTACGATAATATTGATATGTGTGAATATATGGTTCCCAAACTGACCACTATTGCACAACCTATTTTTGAGTTAGGTCAGACAACAGCTAACATGCTGCTTGAAAGAATTGAAACTCCTGATAAGAACTGGGAAGAGAAGACTTTACCCGTTCACTTAGTGAAAAGATTTTCCACAGCACATTTGATTTAATAGAATCAATGTGCTATATTTTTGATATGCTATTAAAACGTTTTCATAAAACGTTTTAAACAAGTAAAAAGATAATCGAAAACGGAGGAATCCATCATGAACACTGTAACAATTATTGGGAGCATTAACTTAGACCGTACTATCCGAGTAAAACAAATGCCAAAACCAGGTGAAACCATGCATACGAAAGAAATTTTTTCAGCTGGCGGCGGAAAGGGAGCTAACCAAGCTGTAGCTGCTAAGCGTTCTGAAGCTAAGACAAACTTTATTGGTGCAGTTGGTAATGACGATGCTGGTCGTGCAATGTTAGAATTATTGGAACATGAAAATATTGATATGAGCGGAATTGAAACTTTAGATAACCAATCTACAGGACAAGCATACATAGTAGTAGATGACGCTGGTGAAAATCAAATCATGATTCATGCGGGTGCTAATACTGCATTTACTCCAGAATATGTCCAGTCTAAAGCTGATTTAATCAAAAATAGTGATTTCATTATTGCTCAATTTGAAAGTTCTTTAGATTCAGTTACGGAAGCCTTTAAGATTGCTCGTGAAGCAGGCGTTAAAACAATCTTGAATCCTGCTCCAGCGGTTGAAAAAGTTCCTAGTGATTTATTAGCAGTAACGGATATGATCATTCCTAATGAAACTGAAACTGAAATTTTAACCGGAATCGAAGTAACAGATGAAGCAAGTATGAAGAAAGCTTCTAAAGCATTACATGATGAAGGAATTGAAGCAGTTTTGATTACCATTGGTAGCAAAGGAACCTTCTACGATGTTAATGGTAAAAGTGGAATTATCCCCGCATTTAAGGTAAAGGCTGTTGATACAACTTCCGCTGGAGATACATTCATTGGAGCAATGAGCACCGTTTTGAATAAAGACTTTAGTAACTTAGAAGATGCCATCTTATATGGTAATAAAGCTTCATCCCTAACTGTACAACGCTTTGGTGCTCAACCATCAATCCCTTACAAAAAAGAATTGGAAAAATAGGAGGAAATAACAATGAAGAAAACTAAAATGATTAACTCAGATATGTCACGGGTAATTGCTCAAATGGGTCACTTTGATAAATTAAGTATCGGTGATGCTGGAATGCCCGTTCCAATGGGCACAGAAAAGATTGATTTGGCAGTAGATAATGGAATTCCTAGTTTCATGCAAGTTTTAACTAACGTTTTAGAAGAACTTGAAGTTCAAAGAATTTATCTAGCAGAAGAAATTAAGACCGAAAATCCTAAGATGCTAGAAAATATTAAAGCTTTAATGCCTGAAACACCAATTACTTTTATGCCACATTCAGATATGAAAAAAGATTTGAATAATTGCCACGCATTTGTTCGTACTGGTGAAATGACTCCTTATTCTAATATTATTTTAGAAAGTGGCGTTGTATTTTAAATTTAGCAATTTCGTCAATTAATTAAGGAGGAATTACATGAACACGACAGCGTTATTAATCGGACTTGGACCACTATTAGGTTGGGGATTATTTCCAACAATTGCATCTAAATTCGGTGGACGTCCGGTAAATCAGATTGTAGGTACAGCTTTTGGAACATTTATCTTTGCTTTTGTTTTTGCTCTAATCAAAGGATTAGCCTTACCAACTGGAATGGACTTGGTTTTTACCGTTATTTCAGGGATTGGTTGGGCCAGCGCTCAAATTATTACATTTAAGTGCTTTGCAATGATTGGATCTTCACGGGCCATGCCTATTACTACCGCTTTCCAACTGTTAGGTGCTTCATTATGGGGTGTGATTGCTCTAGGAAATTGGCCTGGAGTTACGGCTAAAATTATTGGTGCAGTTGCGCTAGTCTTGATTATTATTGGTGCTTCACTCACGGTCTGGTCAGAACATAAGTCTAAAGAAAATACCCAATTGATTACTAAAGCAGTCGCTTGGTTGGCTGTAGGTGAAATTGGTTATTGGGCATATTCTGCCGCTCCTCAAGCTACATCAGTCGATGGAATGCATGCATTCTTACCTCAAGCAATTGGTATGGTAATCGTTGGTGTAGTATATGCAATCTTCCTCTCAATGCGAGGTGAAAAATCAGCATTAACTGAAGCAGTATCTTACCGCCAAATCTGGTCTGGTTTCTTCTTTGCTTTTGCTGCACTCACATATTTAATTTCAGCTCAACCAAACATGAACGGCTTGGCCACTGGATTTATTCTTTCACAAACTTCAGTGGTTCTAGCTACCTTAACTGGAATTTGGTTCCTAGGTCAAAAGAAGACGCCAAAAGAAATGGCAGTAACCATTGGTGGATTAGTATTAATCTTAGTTGCTGCAACAATTACAGTCATGATTTAATAAAAAATAATTTGTTTTAAAAAGTTTGCAACACGTTCTGATATTAGGAACGTGTTTTTTGTATTCACTCGAATTAGTCCAAAAAGAAACAGCATTTCACAGTTGAAATGCTGTTTCTTTTTATGCGTGCTGTTCGTTTTTCTGAATAAATAATTTCCAAAAAAGATAAGCCAAACTCCACATTAATATGAACCCAATTACCAGACCATAGCCCAGCCAATTTAAATCAATCGATTGAATCCATGTGATGAAACTAGAATTAACGTGGGTAAAGTCAGCAAAGACGTTGCCTAACTCGACTAAACCAATTAAGAAAGCTGCAATGACTGAAACAAAAGTAACGGTTAAATTGTAGTAAGCCTTACGCTTAGGAGTATCAAATGCCCATGTGTAGGCACCTGACATCATCACGGAATCGGTTGTATCCATCACGTTCATTCCGGCGGCAAATAAAACTGGGAGGGCGATGATTCCGGCTACCGATACGTTTGATTGAGCAGCCGTTGCCGATAGTGCAATCAAGGCAATTTCAGTGGCGGTGTCAAAGCCTAAACCAAATAGGAATCCAATTGGATACATCTGCCAAGCATGAACGATTTTCTTGAATAAAGGAGAAACTAAGTTAGCAATAAAACCTCTAGATAGCAGTAAATCGTTTAATTCTTGTTCATCAAGACCGGATTTTACTAATCTCAGTGATTTATAAAGTTTGATTAAGACCATTAAATTAAAAAAGGCGATTAAAATAAGAAAACTACCGGATACAATCGTACCGATTTTTCCACCAATGGCTTCTAGAATGGGTAGCTTAACTTGGGCCCATTTAGCAGAAATACTAACGACTAAAGCCATTAGAAATACAACAGTAGAGTGGCCTAATGAGAAGAAAAATCCGACTCCATAAGGTTGCTTCTTTTGGTGAATTAATAAACGAACGGTATTATCAATCGCAGCTATATGATCGGCATCAAAGGCATGGCGTAGTCCAAGAGTGTAGGCTAACGCACCTAATCCCAAGAAACTAGGATGTTTTTGAGCAGCAACTAATAGTAAGATAATGCCCAAAATATGGATAGCCAAGCTGGCTGCGTAATATGGAAGTGCTCCATAAAATAATTTCTTTTTCATAGTGATATCTCCCCAAACTTTTAAATTGTAAATTCACGTAAATAATTTTCATCGTAAATAAAAATTTTCTGATTCTTGATATCAATTACGTGTTGTTCTTTTAAATCATGAATAATTCGATTAACGCTGTTTCTAGTTGAAATCCCACAGAAATTGGCGATTTCTTCGTTAGTAATGGGAAAATCAATCAAGATACCAGTCGCTCCACGCCTACCAAAAATATCAATTAACTTATAGATAAAGGCGCAGACGGCACCTTTCTTACCGTTCATAGTCATCCATTGTAACGATTTTATATTTTGGGTTAATTTAATTCGATAGTAGTCACGCACGTAATCTTGTAAATGAGTATCGTGATTAACATAATCCCAAAATGTTTTACGCGGGATGCGATAAAAAATAGCTTCGTCAGATTCAATACGCACGTTCAAAGGCGAAGCCGTATAGGCAGAAATTTCATCTCTCAAAAGCGAAACAATATCAGTCGAATTTATATAAGAAAGGTTAAATTCTCGACCATTCTTTAAAATGATGCTGGTTTTGACAATTCCCTTTTTCAAGACATATGTATAACCTTCTTCTAAACCATGATAGGTCAGATAGGAATGTTTTGTTTTGGTAATTGTAGAAACCTGTTTATTCTCTAAAAAGTCAATTAAATAGCTAGTGTTCATTTTTTAACTCTCCATATGTCTAAAAGTAAATAATATGTACAGACATCTATTATCATAAGAAAAAATTGTGAGAAG
Organism: Pediococcus pentosaceus; assembly: GCF_001437285.1. GTDB lineage: Bacteria > Bacillota > Bacilli > Lactobacillales > Lactobacillaceae > Pediococcus > Pediococcus pentosaceus. The sequence goes on from NZ_JQBF01000001.1 coordinate 199,189, forward strand.
TGTAACAAATGTTATACCCAAATGTGATACCCGGTCGATTTTACATAGCCTAATATATTGTCTAGCGCCAAAAATAAGGGAGTGTGTATTAAGTTATGGTACAAATTGACCTACCGTACGATAAAAGAAATATTACTGCTAATATTCCAGACAAAAATTTTGCTGGATTATTAGAATCTAAAGCTGAAAGTTTCCAGAATCCGTTAAGTGAAAAGGAAACTGTTGAAAAATCAATGGACAATCCCATTGGAAGTCCCAGCTTAGAAGAACTTGCAAAGGGAAAGAAGAACATTGTTCTTATTAGTTCTGATCATACTCGACCAGTACCTTCGCATATAATTACACCTATTATTTTACGTCGAATCCGTTCGGTAGCTCCAGATGCAAGAATTCGAATCCTCGTGGCAACCGGTTTTCATCGTCCATCTACTAAAGAAGAACTTATTAATAAATATGGTTCAGAAATTGTAGAGAACGAAGAAATCGTAATGCATTTTTCAACAGACGATGATTCAATGGTAAAAATTGGACAACTACCTTCTGGTGGAGATTGCATTATCAATAAAGTCGCTGCTGAAGCCGATTTGTTACTAGCAGAAGGGTTTATTGAATCTCACTTTTTTGCTGGTTTCTCTGGTGGTAGAAAAGCTGTTTTACCTGGTATTGCATCATATAAAACAATTATGGCTAACCACTCTGGCGAATTTATTAACTCTAATAAAGCCCGTACGGGTAATTTAATGCATAACCCAATTCATAAGGATATGGTTTATGCAGCTCGCACCGCAAAATTGGCTTTCATTGTCAACGTTGTTTTAGATGGTGATAAGAAAATCATCGGTTCATTTGCAGGTGATGTTGAAGCAGCTCATAAAGTTGGTTGTGATTTTGTTAAAGAATTAGCTAGTGTTAAGAAGGTTCCTAGCGATATTGCTATTTCAACCAATGGTGGTTTTCCCCTTGATCAAAATATCTATCAAGCCGTAAAGGGAATGACCGCTGCTGAAGCAACTAATAAAGAAGGCGGCGTAATCATTATGGTTGCCGGCTCTAGTGATGGACATGGTGGAGAAGGTTTCTATCATAATTTAGCTGATGTAGACGATCCAAAAGAATTTTTAGATCAAGCAATTAACACACCAAGATTAGAAACTGTTCCTGATCAATGGACTTCACAAATTTTAGCACGTATTTTGGTTCATCATCATGTTATTTATGTTTCTGATTTGGTAGATCCTGAATTAATCCGCAGTATGCACATGGATTTAGCAACAACATTTGATGAAGCATTGCAAAAAGCCTTTGAAATTGAAGGCAGTGAAGCTAAAGTAACCGTTATTCGTGATGGATTATCGGTAATCGTTGAATAATAGACTAAGAGGCTAAACAAAGATGAATGTAACTAAAATACTACAATCCGTTAAAAACGAAGAACTATCAATATCAGAAGCAGCTAAGCAATTATCTGGGTTTTCTGAACTCGGTTTTGCCAAAGTGGATACACAACGTAAAGCCCGAAACGGCTATCCAGAAGTAATCTACGGGGAAGGCAAAACGGTTGAGCAAATTGTAGCGATAACCGAAGATCTTTTAACCGAAGGCAAGGCAATTCTATCGACGCGAGTTTCTGCTGAAAAAGCGGTAGTTTTAGAGCAGAAATTTCCTGACGGAATCTATCATAAAGACGCGCGGTGTTTTGTTTTAAATCCATCTAGCAAATTAACAGATGGATACATTGCTATTGTAACTGCGGGTACTTCTGATATTGGAGTGGCCGAAGAGGCAGCTATCACAGCTGAAACTTTTGGCAATTCTGTCAAGCGAATCTATGACGTTGGTGTCGCTGGAATTCATCGGTTATTTGTTAACTTAGACGACATCAAAAATGCTTCAGTAGTTATTGTGATTGCTGGAATGGAAGGTGCTTTAGTCAGCGTAGTCGGTGGCTTAGTGGACAAGCCGGTAATTGCGGTTCCCACCAGTGTAGGTTATGGAACTAACTTAGACGGAATCACGGCGTTATTTAGCATGTTGAATAGTTGTTCATCTGGGGTAAGTGTTGTCAACATTGATAATGGTTTTGGGGCAGCTTATAACGCTAGCATTATCAATAAAATCAGAGAAGGAGAATAATTTTTATGCGAGCTTTATATTTAGAACCATTCTCTGGTCTAAGTGGAGATATGCTTAATGGACTTCTTTTGGATCTTGGGGGTAATTTAGATTTATTAAAGGAAGAATTAAGTAAATTTACGCTTGAAGACTATACAATTCAAGTTGAAAGAACTAATAAAAGTAGTATTTTTGGGATGGATTTCGATGTTCAAATTGCTCACCAGCATAAAGATACTGGAATAAAAGGCGATTTTGACCACCACGACCACCATGAACATTCACACCATGGTCATCACCACCATCATCATGAAAGTCGTGGATTGACTGAAATTCTGGGCTTGATTGAAAGTAGTGATCTTTCTGGCATAGTCAAAAAGCACAGCAGCAATGTTTTCAAAGATATTGCTAAAGCGGAAGCAGCTGTACATAATGCGGATGTTAATAAAATCCATTTTCATGAAATTGGAGCTGTGGACTCGATTGTAGATATCATTAGTTTCTTCATTCTTTGGGAGCAATTAAAAATCGATAAGGTTTATTCGACATCGATTACTGAAGGGAGTGGCACGATTCACGTTGCACATGGAGAAATGCCAGTTCCAGTTCCAGCAGTAATGCAATTACGCAAAAATTATCCATTAAAAATCGTTCAAGATTTTGATATTAAAACGGAATTGGTAACTCCTACGGGATTAGCTTTGTTTAAAGAAATCGCCCCAGAATTTACGGCCCCAGAAAACATGTACTTTAGTCAGGTGGGTTATGGTTTTGGAAAACGAGAAACAGGAAAATTTAATGCCTTACGGGGTTCATTGCTAACTGTGGAACACAGTAATCAGGAAGTAAAAACTAATCATGACGACATCATCAAAATTGAAGCTAATTTAGACGATCAAACTCCAGAGCAAATTGGATATGCTATGGATATCTTGTTAGAACATGGAGCTCTAGATGTTTTTTGTTCATCAATCCAGATGAAGAAAAATCGGCCAGCTATTTTGCTAAATGTTTTGGTGAAACCTGAAGCCTTTGACGAAATCAGTTATTTAATTTTCAAGCATACCAATACAGCAGGTTTTCGTTATCAGGGCATGCAACGTCGGATTATGAAAAGAGAATTTAAAGAAGTTCAATTCGAAAATGAAAATTTACGAATTAAAAAATATCAATATCAAGATATTGAAAAATTTAAACCAGAATTTGATGACTGCGAAAAAATAGCAACTAAAAATGATTGGTCATTACAAGCAACATATAAAAAAATACAGAATTTATATTAAGTAGATAACAAAGGAGTTTAATTTAATGGTAAATCATCTATTAGCCGAATTTATGGGAACAGCCCTTATGATAATTTTTGGTGTGGGAGTTCATTGTGACGAAGTTTTAAAGAAAACTAAATATGCCGGTTCAGGTCACTTATTTGCAATTACAACTTGGGCATTTGGTATTTCAGTTGTGTTATTTATTTTTGGTGGCGTATGTATTAACCCTGCTATGGCGCTTACTCAAGCGATTTTAGGTATGATTCCTTGGAGTTACTTTATTCCTTATACAATCGCCGAAGTATTGGGTGGTGTAGTTGGAGCGGTGATCGTTTACATTATGTATGCTGATCACTTTAAAGAATCAGAAGGTTCAATTGATCCAATCGCAATTAGAAATATTTTCTCAACTAATCCTAACTTACGTAATTTACCACGTAACTATTTTGTTGAAACATTCGCTACATTCGTTTTCCTAACATCAATTCTAGCAATCGTTCATGGTTACGATTCAATGTCACCAATAGCCGTGGGACTCTTAGTATGGGCCATTGGTATGGGACTTGGAGGTACGACAGGATTCGCGATGAACCAAGCTCGTGACTTGGGACCGCGCTTAGCATTCCAATTACTTCCTATTAAAAATAAAGCTAATAATGATTGGCAATATGGTCTAATTGTTCCAGGAACTGCACCATTTGTTGGTTCAATTTTGGCAGCAGCTTTTGTTAGATTTTACTTACACATTTACTAAAAAAATCGATAATTAAAGGAGAAACATTATTATGACTGACTTAGAAGCAAAAGAAAATAATTTAATTAAGGATTTAGCATCAAAGCAAAGAGTTGCAATCGCTTATTCAGGCGGAATTGATAGTACATACTTACTTAAAGTGGCTGTAGACGAATTAGGAAAAGACAATGTGTTAGCTATGGTAGTTAACTCAGAATTGTTCTTGGATGATGAATACAATAAGGCTTTGGAATTGGCTAAGGACCTTGGTGCAAACGCAATGGGAGTTAGCATGAGTGAATTAGCTGATGAAAGAATTGCAGCTAATACACCAGAAAGCTGGTATTACAGTAAGCAATTGTTATACAGAACTATTAAAAAGGCAGCAGCAGAAAAAGGCTTTGATATCGTGCTTGACGGAATGATCATGGATGATAATGCTGATTTCCGTCCTGGTATGAAGGCTCGTACAGAAGAAGGCATCGTAAGTTCACTACAAGATGCTGACTTATACAAGAGTGAAATTCGTGAACTTGCTAAAGATCGTGGAATTTCTAACTGGAACAAGGTAGCTTCATGTAGTGTTGCTTCACGTTTCCCATATGGTACAAAGCTTACTGCAGAAGCAGTAAACAACGTATTTGCTGGAGAAAAATGGCTACGTAACGCTGGTTTCCCAGTTGTTCGTGTTCGTGTGCACAGCGATTTAGTACGAGTTGAAGTTCCAGAAGTAGAATTTGCCAAATTATTAGCTAAGAAGGATGAAATGTCAGAATTCATGAAAGGATTGGGCTTCAACTACGTTACTCTTGATGTAGATGGTTTCAAGTCTGGTCGCATGAATGATGTTTTAAAAGAAGAAAAAAAGGCCACTTTAATCTAATTTGATAAAGGAAAAATACGATGTTTAAATATTTAATCACCCAGCTTCAAAATGCTAGTAAAGTTATTTACGATGGAAGTCAATGTCGAGTATTTTTAATGCAAGCTTATCAAGAAAGCATTGCAATCCGACCTAATCTAAAATCTGAACAAGAACTAGCATTAATTAATCGTTTTTATGAATTAAATAGAGAACTGATTGAGCTTTCAGACAATCGCTTTAACACCAAGCAATTAGAATATAGAAAAGTGATCGATGAATTGATCAGTGCCATGCAAGCTGCATAAGATGACCGAAAAAGACGTTTCTAAATTAAAATTAGAAGCGTCTTTTTGATTTTATGGATTATTTATTTTTAAAACGTAACTCATAGCTAAGTAACATTACGACTGTAATTGCTAGGATATACAAGGGTAAGATTCCAATCCATCCGGTATGAAATGCACTAATTAGATAGGTGAAGAAACTGATACAAATATAGTACCCAAAACTAAAGATACCACTAGCTACCCCAATCACGTCTTCGTAACCAACGAGTGCTAAATTAAGTGCCATTGGAAGTGTAATATATAAACCAAAAAAGACGATAAAAATACATAAAATAAAGAGGTAAATATTTCCAATCCAACTGGCACCCACTAATAGGAAGGCTCCAAACATGGCTAGGATTAATCCCCATTTGGTAATTTGAATGGCGCTGATCTTGGCAACTAGGTGATTAATGGTTATAGAACCGAAAATACTAGATAAGGCAATCACTACTCCTAAAACACCATATTGGATAGAACTAAGATGAAAATGTTCAATAAAGATAAAAGGTGCTTCAGCATAGAAACTGAAGAGAATGCCATTAATTCCACTAATTAGTAAGCCGTAGACCCAAACGTTTGGATCAGTTAAAAGACGCATAACAATAGGTTTTAATGCCGGTTGACGAGTAACGTTAGACAATTGGATATTAGTTTCTGGTAGTCGTCGGAGTGTATATAGATATAAACTAACTGCCATGACAATTAAGACAGAAAATACATTACGATAACCAAAATAAGTCTGAGTAACTCCGCCTAATAATGGTCCCATTGCAGGGGAGAGGGCTAAGGCAGCCTCAACTTTAGCGAATACTTTCGCCCCGGTTGTACCAGCAAAGGATTCGCGCATGATGGATTGTGTTACGACAGAACCGACGCTGGCACCAAAGGATTGGACCAATCGAAACAGAATTAGGATTGCAAAATTAGGAGCGCACAGTAATCCAATGTTACCAGCTAGGTAAACGATTAGTCCTGCTAACATCGCTGGACGCCGACCGACACGGTCAGAGTAACTACCCCAGAATAAAACACCTAGGGCAAAAGCGATGAAATAAGAACTCATGGTTAATTGCCCCGTCTGAGCGGTAACCTGCAGAGCCGAACTTAAAGCTGGTAAGGCAGGGGTAAAGATGGACTCACTAATTTGTGGAAAACCAACCAGAACGATAATTAATAGTAAAGATGGAACTTGTTTTCGGACGTTTTTCATTTTAAATCTCCTTAAATTTTATTATGCAGAAAAACGTCCTAATTTAATTACGGTAGCAGATGCGATAAAACCAACGTAGGCCAAATAGACTCCTCCCTTTCAAAATTTGATTTAATTATTGTAACAAGTTAAATTTAGTTTTCCAAATTTAGTTCAAAGGCTAAACGTCGACCATCTTCGGTAGGGTTAACATAGATAATACCGGTGTATTCAAAATTAAATTGTTGAACAAGGTGTTGCATTCGCTGATTAAGTTCGTGCGTATCAATCCGGAAATTATTAATCCCAGCGTGCGTTCCTAAGGTGATTAAATTGGATAGGAAGAACTTGCCGAGAGACATTCCGCGGTAGTCAGGCGAAATAGCAATTCGGTGAATAGTAGCATATGGTGCACTAGTATTTTTCCATTGACCGTCTGAAATATTTTCGTAGTTGGCATCCGGGGTGGTCAGTAAAGTGGCGGTACCTGCAATTTGATTATCGACTTTCAGTACCCAACAATTTCCATGATTAATGTCGTTGATGAAAGTAGTCTCATCGGGACTTCCATCTTGCCATTGAGGACTACCATCCGCTTTCAATAAAGCTTTGGCGTTATCAATAATTTTCATGATGGCGGGTAAATCTTGAGGTTGAGCTTTTTTAACGTATATATTACTCATGTAGCTAGGCTCCTTTTATTGTATGTTGTATATTAAGTATAGTATAAAAAATTGGAGGATTGGGAAATGGAAATTAGAACTCTGCGTTATTTTTGGACAATCGCAGAAGAAGGAACGGTTTCTAAGGCAGCGGAAGCTTTGCACATTACCCAACCTACTTTAAGTCGACAAATCAAAGAATTAGAAGAAGAATTTGGAACGGAGTTATTTATTCGGGGGCGACGCCAGATTCAACTAACAGAAGCAGGCATGTTTCTAAAATCCCGTGCAGAAGAAATTTTAGAGCTAACCCAGCAAACAAGTTTAGAATTCGAAAACCGTAAAAAGCAACTCTTTAGTGGACATATCACTATTGGGTGCATTGAAGCCGATAATTCTGATACTTTAGCCTTAATCTTAGAGGATTTTATCCGAGATTATCCGCAAGTTACATTTACCATTTACAGTGGGACTAGTGACGACATCACAGAGCGTTTAGATAAGGGCTTAGTGGATGTTGCAGTTTTAATTAAGCCCATCGCCACAGAAAAATATCACGAAATTGTACTTCCCCGTACTGAAAAATGGGGATTATTAGTTTCCAAAGCATCGTATATTGCTCAGAAAGATAAAATTGTACCGACTGATTTAATGGGGATGCCGTTGTTAGTGTCAGGACGTCCTGAAGTTCAGGAATTAATTTCAAAATGGAGCAAGATTGACTATCAACAATTAAATGTTGTCGGTCATTATAATTTAACCTTTAATGTGCTCCCACTAGTGAAACGTCAAGTAGCTCAAGCGTTCATTATTGAAGGATCAACTAGGAATACCCATCCGGATGGAGTTAAATTCATTCCGTTAGAGCCGGAAGTTAATACTAACTGCGTTTTAGTTTGGAAGCGGGAGCGTAATCTATCACCGGTAGTAAATAAATTTATTAATTACTTCTACCATGCTTTCAAAGCATAGAAATGGATAAAATAAGCATTTTACGAATTACATAAAAAGTCTTAACATTATTTTTGTCGAAAGATGTTAAGGCTTTTTCTAATCGGAGGTGCATAGTGGAAATAGCTTATTTTACCCATGCTGAAGATGGAAATACTGAAATTCTGATGCGAAAAATTGCTGGGCAATTAAATTTGCCATCAAATCGGATTATGCCAAAAAAACCATATCCGATAAGTTACGAAGCATTGGTGGAACGTGCTAAAGATGAACATGAACACAGTATTTTCCCTGAAGCTAGCATAAACCATGAAATTAGTGATGATGTTTTAATACTGGGGACACCAATCTGGTTTGGTGAGTTACCCAATGTGGTTAAAAAATTTTTAAAGGAACAGCTGGTTGCACCACGAGTAATTTATCCTTTTTGTACCAGTGAAGGGAGTGGATTGGGAAACAGTATCAACGAATTAAAAGCAATTTTCCCAGACACAGAGATTAAGCTAGGGTTAGCAGTACAGGGTTCCAAAGTAAATAAGGCAGATCAAGCAGTAGCAAATTGGTTAGAACAGTTAAATTTAATTTAAAAGGAGCAGTTTAATTATGAAAAATGAAGCAGTAAAAAACGGGGTTATTTTCCCCGCTGGGCCTAAAAATGATGCATACGCAAAATACTTTGTAGGACAAAGTTATCTACAGGGGCTTGTTTCAGACCCCGAAGTTAATGTTGGAGTTGGAAATGTTACTTTTGAGCCTGGTTGCCGTAACAACTGGCATATTCATCATGATGGATTCCAAATTTTACTAGTAACGGGTGGAGAAGGCTGGTACCAAGAAGAAGGACAACCAGCACGCCATCTTACAGCTGGTGATGTTGTAGTAACCCATGATGGTGTAAAGCACTGGCATGGCGCAACTAAAGATAGTTGGTTTGCACATGTAGCGATCACTGCTGGAACACCAGAATGGCTTGAAGCAGTTAGCGATGAACAATATAAGGCAGTTGAGGAGGGCAAATAATGGTTAAAAAACAGACCGCAGGACGCGAACAATTAGGTGAATTTGCACCAAAATTTGCAGAATTGAATGACGATGTATTATTCGGTGAAGTTTGGTCACGTGAAGACCAGCTTTCAGCTCGTGATCGGAGTATGATTACATGCGCAAGTCTGATGTCGCAAGGCTTATTTCCCCAATTAGAAGCACACATGAAGATTGCTAAAGAAAATGGCGTAACTAAGGATGAAATGGTAGAACTAATTACACATCTTTCGTTTTATGCAGGTTGGCCTAAGGCATGGTCAGCATTTGGTTTAGCAAAGAAAATATTCGAATAAAATAGTAAGACAGCTGTCTCAATCTGAGGTAGCTGTCTTTTTATTTACTAATGGTCTTTGCGTAATTAAAATTCCACAAATAGTTAAAACTACACAACCAACAGTTAATGGTCGCCCCGATTAAAACTAAAAATAAGAAGGTAATCATCTGTATAACTAGGGTAATTAATAGGCGGTTATGTTGAATTTTATTGTCAAAAAGTTTCCATAATATGTAAATATTGAAGGAATCACTAACTAGTAATCCCAGAATGAAAAGATCAGCTTAACTAGCAAGCATTAATTTGTAATTTATTATATTTTCTCACAATTGAACTTCAAATGAAGTTAGAAGTTATTGACTAAAAAATAAATATATTTTATACTCCAACCAGTAAGTGAGTAATCACTCACTTAATTCGGTTAAGGAGAATTTTTATGAATAAATCAATAATTGAGTTAAAAAATATTGTTAAAAGTTTTGGAAAACAAAATGTTTTAAAAAATATCAACCTTAATGTCCAGCAAGGACAAATTGTGGGATTGATTGGGCCCTCTGGTTCAGGAAAATCTACAATTATCAAAATTGCGTTGGGCATGGAAGTGGCTGATAAAGGTACCGCAGAAATTTTTGAGGCTAAAATGCCCAACCGTAAATTATTATCTAAAATTGGTTATATGGCCCAAACGGACGCATTGTACATGACTTTAACCGGTTTTGAGAACTTAAAATTTTATGCCAAAATGAAAGGTATCAAATCGAGTGAACTACAATTGCAAATTGATCATGTTGCAGAAGTAGTTGATTTAAAAGATGCGCTTAATAAACGGGTTGAAGGATATTCTGGTGGAATGATGCGTAGATTATCTTTAGGAATTGCTTTATTGGGTAATCCTAAGTTATTGATTTTGGATGAACCAACGGTAGGAATTGACCCCGCGTTACGACGGAAAATATGGCGAGAATTAAAACGGATAAAAAATAACGGACAAAGCATTTTGATTACTACGCATGTGATGGATGAAGCTGAACAAGTTGACGAAGTAGCGCTGATTCTGGACGGAAACGTGATTGCTTTAGATAGCCCTAAAAATTTAAAACGACAGTATGATGTACCGTCTATTGAAGATGTCTTTTTGAAGGCGGAAGGAGCAGAATAATGAGGATTATTGCAATTACAAATCGTGTTTTAAAAGAGTTAATGCGGGATAAACGAACTTTAGCGTTAATGTTTTTAGCTCCAATTTTAATTTTAGTATTAATGAGTTTTATTTTTAACAATAGCGGTACAACAAATGTGAAAGTAGGAACGGTAGGTATTTCACATGAGTTGAACCAAAATTTAAATACGATTAAACATGTAAAAATTCATCAATATGACTCAGAAAAAACGGCGAAAATAGCATTAAAAGCTGAAAAGACAGATGCAATTATTGAAAAAGACGGCAATAATTTTAATATAACTTATGCTAATACTGATGCAACTAAAACAGCCACTACTAAGATGGCGTTCAAAAATGCGGTTACTGTGAATAATATTAAACAGCTTAAAAAACATTTAGAACAGAGTAACCGGGCTTTAAATGAACTTCAAACGAAGTTAGCTTTAGTTACTAAAAAATCAGTTAAAACCAAAAGCATGCCCGCAACTCAAGCTAGTCCGAAAATTAAAAATCATTATGTGTATGGTGATGCTAACACCAGCTTCTTTGATAAGATTTTACCAATTTTAATGGGCTTCTTCGTTTTCTTCTTTGTCTTCCTAGTTTCTGGGATGGCGCTTTTGAAAGAGAGAACAAGTGGAACTTTAGATCGACTTTTAGCGACTCCAGTTAAACGTTCTGAAATTGTATTTGGCTATATGCTAAGTTATGGGATAATTGCTATATTACAAACCATAGTGATCGTATTGGTAACTATTGGATTATTAGGAGTGGAAGTGGTTGGCAATATTGGGAGCATTATTGTTATCAACTTGCTATTAGCTTTAGTCGCTCTAGCATTTGGAATTCTACTTTCTACTTTTGCCCATTCTGAATTCCAGATGATGCAATTTATTCCAATTGTGATAGTACCTCAAGTTTTCTTTGCTGGAATTATTCCGTTAGATACGATGGCTGATTGGGTTCAAAAAATATCTTATATTATTCCACTTAAGTATGCCGGCGATGCGGTTAGCAATATTATTATGCGAGGAGCCCGACTTTCAGCTTTGGGGGGAGATATTGGAGTGTTATTAATTTTTCTAGTTATCTTAACTATTTTAAATATCGTTGGATTGAAACGATATCGGAAGGTGTAAATAATGAGTAGTGCAATCATATTTGATAATTATAAAACGTGGCTTGATGAGCAAAAGCTTCCTAAGGGTCAGAAAAAAGCTCTTTTAGCAGGGTTAGATTTATTTGCTAAACAGGGATTTAATGGAACTTCGACAGCCCAAATTGCTGAAAAAGCTGAAATTAGTCAGGCAACTATATTTAAATACTTTAAGACTAAGCAAGATTTACTGATGGGAATTCTTAAACCGGTATTTATAAATTTATTTCCAGTTTTTCGGGATAGTTTTATTGATGAATTAAGGCAGTTCACTGACTTGGAAGATATGGTACGTTTCTTTGTTTATAACCGTTATCAATTTGTACGAGACAATGAAGACGCAATTCTAATTTTAATTACAGAGTTGCTAACTAATCGTGATATTCGAGATTTATTTTTTGGAGTGATAAATGAACCTGGAAAATCAGTCATTGAAAATGTAAGAGAGAACTTAAATAAAACAGGACAATTACGACCTGAATTGGATTTTCCAGCCGTAATGAGAATCATAATTGGACAGATTTTTATTTATTTTATTCAGCATCGATTCATCGGTAATTCAAACGAAACACAAGATTTAAATTTAATTGTGGAACAAATCATACGAGCAATCAAAAAATAATTTTGTTGTATTTGCAACTAAATTAAAGTAAAATACTCTCAGAGGGAAGTAATTATGGAAGATATTTTACGATCAATTGGATCAATTTCAAGAGAATTGGATTCGATTGCTAATATTGAATTTAAAGAATTAAATTTAACCAAAGGCAAGTATTTATATTTGGTTCGAATATGTGAAAATCCAGGAATTATCCAGGGTGAATTAGCTGAAAAAATTCGAGTTGATCGGACGACCGCAGCTCGAGCCGTAATGAAATTGGAAAAGGATGGATTTATTACACGTGGAGCTGATCGGGACAATCATAAGATTAAACGTCTATATCCCACTGAACAAGGTAAGGCAGTATATCCAACGATTAAACGCGAAAATAGCTATTCGAGTAGAATGGCGCTGGCAGGATTTACGGATGCAGAAGCTACAGCATTGAAAGCAATGTTGGAGAAAGTCGAACGAAACGTTAGTATCGACTGGAACTATGTAAAAAGTGGTCATCATAGAAAATATTGAGGTAAATTGAATGACAATCGATATTCAAAAAGTACAAGTTGAAGAAGTAGAAGCGTTACAAAAGATAAGTATTGAGACTTTTGGCGATACTTTTGGCGCAGATAACAGTTCTGAAGATCTAGACCAATACTATCAAAAAGCATACAATTTCAAACAGCTAACTTCAGAAATTACTAATGATGCATCCTACTTCTTTTTTGCTAAGCAAGCTGATCAGCTTGTAGGGTATTTAAAAGTCAACATAGATGAAGCCCAGTCAGAAAAAATGGGGCCCGACACTTTGGAAGTTGAGCGGATTTACGTGCGTCAGCAATTTAAACGTTTGGGAATTGGTTCTAGATTAATGCAACAGGCACTTAAGGTTGCACAAGAAAACCACAAACGTAAAATTTGGTTAGGCGTTTGGGAGCATAACGAAGCTGCTAAGAAATTTTACCAAACTCAAGGTTTTAACCAAGTTGGAGAACATGTTTTTCAATTAGGTAATGATTTGCAACGTGATTTAATTATGCTAAAAGATATTTAATGGAGAAGCCCCCTAAAATGGATGGGCTTTTTTGTTTGGAATAAACTGGTGATAAATTAAAAAAACTAGCAAATTAATGCTAGTTCTCCGAAACTAAATAATAATTCCATCACAATGATCAACTTCATGTTGAATAATTTGGGCGATGAATTCTTTAAATTTTTGGGTATGTTTTTTAAATTCTAAATCAAGATACTGAACTTCGATTTCGTCGTAACGAGTGGTGGAACGTTCACCGGTTAATGACAGGCAGCCTTCTTCAGTGGTATATGGATTACCCTTTTTGAGAATGACAGGATTGATCATGGGGACGTTCATCATTCCCATAGTGACAACGATGATTCTTTTATGAACGCCAATCATGTTAGCGGCCATTCCCACGCAACGTTCGCTATTGGTTTTTAAAGTATCCATCAAATCCATTACTACGGATAAATCTTGTTTGGTAGCGGGAATTGACGTTTGAGATAAAATTTGTTGATCATGAATTACACTCTTAATCATGTTGAACTCCTTAATTAATTTATAACACCATTTTACCATTTTTAGAACCTTGACATTCAAAGGCTAGGCAAGTAGCATGAATGTAAATAAATCGAGTCGCTTTAAATCGATCCAGAGAGATTGATAAGCTAGCGAATACACCGCAAACTAGGTGCTGGTTAGCATACCTAGACCTTGCGGTGTTTTTTGATGTTAAGAGCGGTTCAGAATGGAGTTTTTATGGAAAAACCAGTTATGATTGCGCTAGATTTTAAGGATCGGGGAGAACTTAACCAATTCTTGGAGCAATTTCCGGAACATTTGAAGTTAACCATTAAATTGGGAATGGAACTTTTCTACGGAATGGGTCCCGAAATCGTTCGAGATATGCGTCAAAAAGGGCATGACATCTTTCTTGATTTAAAATTGAACGATATTCCTAATACGGTAGAAAAAGCAATGATACAATTAGGTCGAATGGGGGTTCAATACACAACAATCCATGCGATGGGTGGTTCTGATATGATTCGAGCGGCTAAACGAGGATTGGTTGTTGGAGCTAGAGAAGTAGACTTACCAACGCCTAAACTATTAGCAGTAACGGAATTAACTTCTATTTCAGAAAAGCAACTAAGTGAAGAACAGAATGTTAGTTTACCAATGGCAGATCAAGTACTTAGCCTAGCAAAATTGACTAGTACGGCTGGCGGAGATGGTGTAATTTGTTCTCCAAACGAAGTTAGTTATTTAAAACCCCAACTTCCAGAAGATTTTCTGTTTGTGACACCTGGAATTCGACCTGCCGGAGCAGCAAAGGGTGATCAAAAACGGACGATGACTCCTGCGGAAGCTGCCAAAGCAGGAAGCTCAGCTATTGTGGTAGGTAGACCAATTACTCAATCTGAGGACCCGGTTGTGGCGTACCAAGCAATTTTAAGTGAATTTAACTAAAAAAATCGGCGTTGTCAAAACTTTTGAAATTAAGCTCAAAAGTTAATTGACCGCCGATTTTTTATAATAGTTTTTCTAGGGTGTCTAATACACCATCATGTTCATTATCATATCGAGTTAAATGGTTAGCTACTGCTTTGACCTTAGAAAAGGCATTTTGAATAGCATATCCATTAGGAGTCATTTGTAACATTCGTAAGTCATTTTCGTTGTCACCAAAAGTCACCAATTCATCTGCGTTTACGTTATATCTTTGCATTAAATGCTGAAGTGCAGTTGATTTATCTACGTGACTGAAACCGATTAGTTCAGTATTGAACCCCGAGCTTAAACTCCCCAACGTAGGATCTAGAAGACTTCGTAAACGCTCAATTTTTTGATTGATATTAGGACTATCTTCAAAGCTAAGAGCAATTTTGACAATCGGATCTTCAATTCCGCTCTTAGTAAAATGATTAATATCATCGACAGTTTGAATTTCTTTGTAAAAATTTTTGATGAAATTCATAACGTCTGGAGTAGTATTTGTATCTACATATGAACTATTTAAGCCACAAATATTAATTAAGATCTCATCTGGACCAAAAGCTTGGTTAATCGAATCTAATGTGTCTTGAAGAAGTCTTGGAGAGATTTGTTGCACATCGATTAATTCGTTGCCGGAATAGATGATGGAGCCATTTTGGGAGATGAAATCCATCTGCTCAGCTTGAGGTTCAAACAGCGCTTGAAGGCGCTCATGTTGAGAACCACTAGCGGCGACGAAGTGAATATTTTGGCGTTGCATTTCTTGAAAAATTTCACTAAAACGTTGTTTATTGTATTGATTTTGGTTGTCAAGGAAGGTTTGATCCATATCCGTAGCAATCATTTTTATCACTATAGTCACCTAATTTCTAAAAGTTATATAATAAGTTTAAAACAAAATAGTTAAAATAGTAAGTGCTTACAATATTTCGAGCACTTTTTTAATAATTGGAGGAAAGATAATGCGTAAGAACGAAAAAGGTAGTGGGGTTTTAGAAATTGTCGGTGGCGTACTTAATTTGGCAGGCGGAGCTCTAATTATGGCTGCCGGAATTGTTAAATTAGCTAGTAAAACCAAGTAAAATATCGTTTGGTAAATAAAATCAGCTTATTTTTCAAGAAAAAATTTATTTTAGTGAATTAAATCGAGTTCTAACCGAAAAGCCCAGCATAGCGTGGGCTTTTTTTGCTATTTTGAAAAAAGAAATCGCTACCTCAAATCGTATATTTTATGAAAATGATAAGCATATTCTTTGATATGCAATCTGACAACATGATATCCTAATGGTGAACCAGTAAGCAATAGCGTTTATTGGTTATCAGCATAAACTGAAAGGAGTTGTTTTATATGTTTGGATGGTTATGGTCATTAATTATAGGTGGTATTATCGGTGCCATCGCAGGAGCACTAACTAGTCGTGATTTACCGGCTGGCTGGATTGGCAATATTGTTGCTGGACTTGTCGGTGCTTGGTTAGGACAAAGCCTATTGGGAACATGGGGACCTTCCTTAGCAGGTATGGCGCTCGTTCCGTCAATTATCGGAGCAGTTATCTTAGTTGTAATTGTATCTGTTATCTTCGGAATGCGTAAGAAGGGATAGAGGTGATTACATGAGTCGAACCAGTAAGATTTTATTGAGTTTGATGGCAGTAATTACCCTGATTCAAACGGTTTGGTTCGTTTCAAGTGAAATGTTCATTCCTTATCTTACCGACTTTTTTGAATCGATGAGAACCACAAATAGCCGCCTTACAGAAGTTGTTGCAATTGTATTCGGGGTTATTGTCGCTCTGTTTGCACTAGTCATGTTAATTATTGCACTATCTAGTCGAACTAGCGAGAAAGATTTGAAATTGCAAGGCGGAAGAGGCAAATTGACCATTCCTAAGAAGTCGATGGAACAAATTGTTGATAAGTCAATTGCTGAGAATCATCAAGTGGGTAATATTCAAACCAAAGTACGTGTCCGTGGAAATGATCGGATCCAAGCTCAAGTAAGCGTGGAAGATATATCGGATGGGAACTATGATGTGAATGCCAAAGAGATTCAAGAAACTGTTCAAGATAGTATTCAAAGACATTTAGGAATGAAGAGCCATGTTAAGGTTCAAATCATTCCGCGTAAGCAGTCCAGTAAGTCACTGAAAGTCATATAGGAAGGCGGGATTTTAGATGAGTAGCGAATTGTTAGGAGCTTTAGTTGCGATGATTCTCGGAATTGTCTGGGTCTCGATCGGATTTGGCAGCGCAGTGTTGGTCGGAGTGCTTGGAATCCTTGGATACCTAGGTGCCAGATATGGTAAGTCAGTTTTATCACAGGCAATTTCAGAACTAATGGCAGCTTTGAACATTGATCGTAAGAAGAACTAGGGGGGACGTTTAATGGCAAAGAAAGTGGATCGTAATAAACCTTTAAAATCATTACTTGGAATGATGGTTGTTTCAAGTTTATGGTTTGCATGGAAAAATCGTCGTAAGATTCAGGAGGTGCTAAACCATGGACAATCCTAGAATTGCACAAGCAAGCTTAACCTTTGATGAAGGGGTTATCGAAAAAATTGCGGGTCTAGCTTCGAGAAAAGTTGACGGAATTCTTTCCTTTGACGGCGGACTATTTGATAGTTTGACAGATAAGTTAAGAAGTAAAGTAGATCCAACTCAAGGAATCACTGCTGAAGTTGGGGAAAAGCAGGTGGCACTTGAGATGAATGCAACTGTTGAGTATGGCTATGATATTCGTGAAATTTTCACTCAAGTTTGTGATGTAGTTAGCGAAGAAGTGGAACGTCTAACTGGTTTGAAGGTTGTGGAGCTCGATTTTCACGTAAACAATGTTTTAAGTAAAAAACAGTGGAAAGAACAAAATAACCGCAAACCAAATTCTGATTTAGAACCTAAGCCAGAAGCTAAATAAGCTTCGAAAATTTTGAAGGGAGATCTATAACTATGGATAAAGTAGCACAACCAGAAACAAAACTAACATTTGATGATGAAGTATTAGCTAAAATTGCTGGAAAAACAGCAAGCAACGTTGATGGGGTACTTTCATTAGAAGGTAATATTTTTGAAAAAGTGACTGATCGAATTTCTAAAGGCGATGATCCTACAACTGGTGTTAATGTAGATATCGACGACGAAAATCAAAAAGTTTCATTGAAGATGGATGCTTTACTAGAATATGGTAAGAATGCACAATCCATTTTCGATAAAATGGTAACAAAAATCACTGCGGCAGTGAACGAGATGACCAACATGGAAGTCGCTGAGATTAAACTCAACGTCAAAGATGTGTTAACTCGCGAAGAGTGGGCAGATCGCACAAAGGACGACAAGAAACATGAGGATAAAAAACACTAAACCTTAAAAGACCATGACAATTAACAATGTCATGGTCTTTTTTGATGCCTAATTATTAAGAATTGCTGGGATATATTTGTCTTAGTGAAATCATTCCCACATTCTTCCGTCTAATTCTCTTTGAGTTTGGTCGATTCTTTTCGATTGTTCCCGAACAAAGTCTTTTAATCCTAGATAAAAGGACTGTTCTCGATAGTCTGAAGCAGATTGACGGAGCTGTTCAATTTGTTCAATTAACCATTTTTGATCATCCATCACACATCCTCCTCTTTTTTCATTTCAATCAAATTCCATTGTAAATCGTCGAGTTCATCCTGACGCTCTTTAATAGTGAATAAAATCTGTTGAAGTTGCTCAGAATGTGATGGATGTTGATCAATCCGTTTTTGTAGTTCTGCCTCAAACCAAGCGGCCTGGTCTTTAAAGTGACCTCCACCAACGTTCGTAGTGTATTGCTGGTAAGCAACCAACAAGCGTTGTTGGGCATCAGGTTCTAGGTATAAAAACTGGTGGACGGCCAATATTGGGAGATACATCATCTTAGTTTTGTTGGCAAATGCTTCAAAAGGACGCATTAATTCTGATATGGTGAATTTTTCGGCTGCCCCAGCTTGGAAAGCATTCCCATTGTCTCCAGTCGAAACCACAATTCCTAGTTCTTTACCTTCCAAAGCATATTGATGACCAGCGGCAAATTTAGTGGTCATAACGGTGTCCATCCATTGCTTCAGTAATGCGGGAGCGCTATACCAGTACAACGGAAATTCTAGAATAATGCGATCATTTTGGAGTAATAAAGATTGTTCTTGTTCGACGTTAAAATCTGTAGCTAAGGGATGCCAAGTTACATTTGAAAAATTCTCGATAGCCGCTTTAAAAAAGGGCTGAGTATTAGACCTTGCAAGTTCTGGATGTGCGACGATAATCAAAGTTTGCATGCACTAAACTGCCTCCTCTTTAAATTTTTTGATAGCTATTTCCAGCATTTCATCTGAAATAAATTCCTTAGTAAAGCGTTCTAAAGGAACAAAATTATGGCGATTTTTAAAGCTTAATTTAGTTGCGCCCACGATTGCCACTAGTAAATTGTTCTCGGTTAAAAATAATTGACCGAGCTTCAGAAACTTTCCTTTAGTGTGTTTGCCATTCCGCCAGACATGGATTTTAATTTCAGTATTAAATATGTAATGACCGGAATTATCAAGCTTGATTGGGACTCCATAAAAACACGTGACGGGATATTTATCCTTCATCTTTAAACACCCGTGGGTCAGATAATTCACGATAAATATTTTGCATGTTTGATTCAATCTTAAAAATTTCATTAGCATCTTCGACTAACTGATTTTCAAAATGTTCTACTTTTTCGTCAGCAACGTTGGTCTTATAGCGAAGCTTATGCTCTAAACTGGCCCACATATCCATACCAACGGTCCGAATCTGTATTTCAACAGGAGTGTTTACCGGACCAGTAGACAAAAATACGGGCACACTAACTACTAGATGAACACTGCGATAACCACTAGGTTTAGGATTTTTGATGTAATCTTTAGTTTTAATGAGTGTAATATCGCTTTGAGAAAGCAGATTTTTTTGGATAGTGTAAACATCGCTAATATAGTTAGTAACAACGCGAATCCCGCCAATATCAAAGATGTTTTGTTTAATAGACTCGATATCACGGTCTAAATGTTTTTTCTCTGCCTTATTAAAAAGAGAGGTTATAGTTTTCATTCTTTGTTCCATATGATGAATGGGATTATGGTCATATTCTCCTCGATATTCACCATCCAAGTTTTCAAGCTTGGTTCCAATCTCATTTACGGCGGACTGACAAAGTCGATAGTAACGTACTAAGTTGCTAAACTCTTGAACGTGTTCAGATCCAATTACACGCGTGAGTTCTTTATTGATACCTTCGTTATTAAACATATTGCTGCGTTCTAAAATCATTTGATCGTTCTCCTTGGTTTGTACATATAATTCATTATACGAGAATTTTATTTTTATTAAACTTTTTAGGCTTTATTCTTGTGATTGTAATCGCTTTCTACTATGCTTTAATTGTACGAAAAAAGTTACCGAGGGGGAAATGTTTTCATGAAAAAAATCATTAATGATCCAAAGAATGTTGTCGATGAAATGGTTCAAGGATTGGTAAGAAGTTACCCCGAATATTTAGAAAGAATTCCAGAAACAGGTGTAGTTTATCGTCATGACTTAAAAAATATCCAAGGTCAAGTTGGAATTGTGAGTGGCGGTGGAAGTGGTCACGAACCCACTCATGCTGGGTTTGTAGGCGATGGAATGTTGAGTGCGGCGGTTTGTGGGGAAGTGTTTACGTCACCAACTCCGGATCAAATCTTTGAAGCAATCAAGAAAGTTGATTCGGGAGCCGGTGTATTCTTAGTAATTAAAAATTATTCTGGAGATGTCATGAATTTTGAAATGGCTCAAGACATGGCTGAAATGGAAGATATTAAAGTTAAATCGATAGTTGTTGATGATGATATTGCGGTAGAAAACAGTACTTATACTCAAGGACGCCGTGGCGTCGCAGGGACCATCTTCATGCATAAAGTTTTAGGTGCGGCCGCAGCTAAAGGAGCCAATCTAGACGAACTAGAACAATTAGCCCAAAAAGTTTTGCCTAATATCAAGACGATTGCAGTCGCTTTAAGTGGTGCAACTGTTCCAGAAGTAGGTAAACCTGGATTTACACTGGGTGAAGATGAAATTGAATACGGTGTAGGTATTCATGGTGAGCCAGGCTATCGGCGGGAAAAGTTACAACCTTCCAAGGCCTTAGTAGAAGAATTGGTTGGAAAATTGAATCAAGAGTTCAAATTCGAAAAGGGCGATCAAGTAGCTGTCTTAGTTAATGGAATGGGGGCTACCCCACTCATGGAGCAGTATATCTTCATGAACGATGTTTTAAATAAATTAGCTGATTTAGGTTTGGAAGTTAAATTCACCAAGGTAGGTAGTTTAATGACTTCGCTTGAAATGGCCGGAATTTCACTAACCTTGTTTAAGGTATCCGACGAAATTGTTGAAAACCTAAATTACGCCACAGATACCATTGCTTGGTAATTTTAATTAGGATGGAGAGAAATAGTATGTTAGACGTTGAAAATGTAAAAAAATGGATGACCAAATTTAACGAACAAATTCAAGCTCACCACGATTATCTAAGTGAATTGGATACACCCATTGGGGACGGAGATCATGGAAACAATATGGCGCGTGGGATGAATGCAGTCATGGAAGCTATCGCCGATAAGGATTTTACGGACGTTCCAGCTATTTTTAAAACAATCGCAATGAGCTTAATTAGTAAAGTTGGTGGAGCTTCTGGTCCTTTGTATGGGACTGCTTTTATGGAAATGGCCAAAGTTGGAGACGGTGAAGTTAGTGCGTTATTACCAGCAGCATTAGCTGGAATTAAGAAACGGGGGAAAGCAGAAACCGGAGAAAAAACAATGGTGGATGTATGGGCTCCTATTGCTGAAAAAACTGATTTTACTGCTGATGATGTCGATAAGGCCGTCGAAGCTACTAAAGATATGATTGCTACCAAAGGGCGCGCTTCTTATGTAGGGGAACGTTCAGTAGGGCATATTGATCCAGGTGCCATGTCTTCAGGTTACCTCTTGAAGGCCTTACTAGAAGTGGAGGAATAGTTATGGAATACGGTGTGGTAATTGTTTCGCATGTTAGTGAAATTGCTCAAGGCGTTAAACGTTTAATCGAACAAGTCGCTAAAGATGTTCCAGTTACGATTGCTGGTGGGCTAGAAAATGGTGACGTGGGAACCGATATGCAACGAATTATACAAGCATTTGAAGATAATTCTGCGACTAAGCTATTAGCCTTTTATGACTTAGGAAGCGCCAAAATGAATTTAGAAATGGCGATAGAAATGACGGATAAAGAAGTTAAGTTGTATGACACCGCCCTGGTTGAAAGTGCCTATACGGCAGCGGCATTGTTACAAGTTGAGACTAAAATTGAAGATGTCGAAGCGCAATTAAAAGATTTAAAAGTTAAGTAACTGGAAATGAATCCGGAACTATGCCTTTTTCGGATGAAATAGTTTTAAAATTAAAGCTCTCAATTTTACGGGGTGTAACCGAGTAGAATTGAGAGTTTTTTTTGCATTAAAAATATTTAGTTTTATTGTTGACAAACAAACTAAATAATACTAGTATTTAGTTTGTTAAATTTAACTGAAACTAAATAAATCAATTAATAAAATGGAGGAACCATTATTATGAATAAAGATGAAATTTTAGATAACTTAATGAAAGTTAGTCACGAACCTTTTTTAGTTTTTGCTAACCGCGTAGAAGAAAAAACGGATAATGCTTTGGAAACCTTAAAACTTTTGGCTAAAGAAACAAATGTAACTCCTGGACGCATTTCTGAATATTTAGATATCAAGCCTTCTAGTGTTACTCAAATTATTAAAAAACTTGAAAAAGCGGGGACAGTTCTACGAGAAAAATCACCTAAAGATTCACGGGTGACAGTTGTGAAAATTACCGATAAAGGTCGAGAAAGCTTGAAAACACATGGTTCGATTGGGAATACTTTAAAAGACGTTTTATTCAAAGATTTCTCTGATAGTGAACTAGAATATTTAGACCAATACCTAGAACGGATGGTTAATAACATCGGTAGCGATGAATTTAGTGAAAAGCTTAATGAAGTATTTGATAATGATCAACGCTGGGCACAATTTGGCAAGATGAGTCCCCATTTTGAAAGAGCTCGAGAACAAATGTTGCGCCACAATCACTTTGGTAGAATGCAACCAGGTGATTTTAACGGTTTCGGTGGTTTTGAGGGTTGGAAGAAAGGACGGCGTTAAAATTGGCAACTAATGCACGCTTCAATGATACGATTCGCAAGGATCATACTAAATTTAATTTTAAACAATTTTTTGGATTAATTAAGCGAACTAGTCCTAAGTACGTCCTTTTATTTTTAGGAGTATTCCTCTTAGCTATTAGCTCGGGAGTCCAAGTATACGTTCCAAAATTAGCTTCAACCTTAGTTAATAATTTTTCCAAGGGTGTAGATTATGCATTGCTAGGAAAAGTAGTTTTACTTTTTGTTGCATCGGCTATTTTTTCAGCGATTGGCGGCACTGTGTTGGGAATTTTTGGGGAGAATGTTATCCAAAATCTTCGTAAAACGTTGTGGAAAAGATTGACTCTTTTAAAAGTTAGTTATTTTGATACCGTCAAGGCTGGGGAAATTTCAAGTCGGCTCGTCAACGATACTAATCAAGTTAAGTAACTGCTAGCAGTAACTTTTCCTCAAACTCTTGCTAGCATTATTACCGTAGTTGGGACCATTTATATGATGATTCGGATGGATTGGCACATGACTTTAGCCATGGTAATTGCCGTCCCTGTAGTAGTAATTTTAATGGTTCCAGTCATGGCTTTCGGTACTAAAGTTGGTCATATTCGACAAGATGCTCTAGCATTATTTAATGGAATTGTTAGTGAAACACTAAGTGAAATTAGATTAGTAAAGACTTCGAATGCCGAAAATCAAGCTCAAGAACATGCTGATAATGAAATAAATCGTTTATTTAAAATTGGAAAGAAAGAAGCTATTTTTGATGCAGCAATGCAACCAATTATGATGATGGTTTTCATGAGTATGATTTTTGGCCTGTTAGCATATGGAATTCATCGGATTGCGATTGGGGCAATGGAAATCGGTACTTTGATGAGTTTTCTGATGTACCTATTTAATTTGATTGGTGCGATGCCCATTATTGCGACGTTATTTTCAGAAATGGCGAAGGTTTCCGGTTCTACTAGACGAGTTGAAGAGTTGCTTGAAGAAGAACCAGAAGATTTTAACCGCGGAGAAACTTTGGATTTAGCTGATAAGAATTTAAAAGTTGAACATGTCGATTTTGCGTACGCTGATACGCCAGAAGAAACGGTGTTAAAAGATATTTCGTTTGAAGCTAAACCTAATCAAGTAATTGCCTTTGCCGGACCTTCGGGCGGTGGTAAATCAACGATATTTAGTTTGTTAGAACGTTTCTATGAACCTACTCATGGTGAAATTAAATTTGATGATACCAACATTCAAGATATCCAGCTGACTAATTATCGCCAACAAATTGGGTTTGTGTCACAAGATTCAGCGATGATGGCAGGTACTATTCGAGATAATTTGACTTATGGGTTAGACGATACCTTTGAAGATAGCCAATTATGGAAGGTACTTGAATTAGCTTTTGCTAAGAAATTTGTGGAAGAAATGCCTAAACAATTGGATACAGAGGTGGGAGAACGAGGTGTTAAAATTTCAGGAGGGCAACGACAGAGAATTGCAATTGCTAGAGCGTTCCTACGTAATCCTAAAATTTTAATGCTAGATGAAGCAACAGCTAGTTTAGATTCAGAGTCCGAAATGAAAGTTCAAGACGCGTTGGCAAACCTAATGAAAGGCCGAACAACATTAGTAATTGCGCATCGTTTATCCACAATTGTGGATAGTGATCAAATTTATTTTGTAGAAAATGGTCAAATTACTGGCTCAGGAACCCATCAAGAATTGGTTGATTCACACCAAATGTATGCTAAATATGTTAATGAACAATTTAAGGTAGCAGCCGGGTAAAGCGCTGCGATGAAAAATTTACGTTGGAAATAATGTAAAGTAAAAACCATTAAACGAAACATTTATCGTTTAATGGTTTTTTTTATTTCAAATTATAAAGATGAGGCCCTTTTTCAGCGATACCGGCTTCTAGAATTTCCATATTCCAAAGGGCCTGCTTATCAGAAACGAGTTTTGCATCCCGATTAGTTAACGTTTTAGCGATGGAGTCGTAGACCCGACCATAATCACCATTTATAGTAGGGATTTGTTTCTCAATCCAATCCCCATTTTGGTTTTTATATTTAACCACGCCAAATTGACTCGGAGTATCAATGCCGAAATTAGGATCTCCAGGCATAATGCCTAATTTTAAGTCGTTTTCTTGTTGATCAATATCGTATTTAACATACGTTCCGTTAGTCCCATGTAATAAGAAACGCGGATAGGGACGCGCTGCTAGGGGGTTGCTAACGACCGTTGCTTTAAAGTTATCATAGAACAATTGAGTTTCGTAAAAATCGTCTACTGTACTAGCTGAATTTTGGATAGCTCGAATATCGTAGCTAACAGTTTGAGGTTTCCCAAAGAGTCCTAAAATTTGGTCCAGCATGTGGACCCCTAGACCATAAAATTGGCCATCAACCTGATACCCTTCATGGAGGCGGTCATCAGGACGATATTTGTCAAAATGTGATTCGAGTGACAAAGGTTTACCAACGTACCCAAGTTCAATGACTTTTTTGAGAGTCAAATAGTCACTATCAAAACGACGATTTTGGTAAGGCATTGCTAGCAATTTTTTAGACTGGGCTAATGCAAAGAGTTCTTTAGCTTCGTCTTGATTAGCTACAAAAGGCTTTTTCAATCAGAACGTTTTTACCATGTTCCAAAACCAACTTACCATATTCAAAATGAGTTGCGGGTGGGGTACAAATGGTAATTAATTGAACTTCAGAATCATCTAGAACTTGGTCAAGCTTATCAGTGAAAATCGTGTCAGCGTCATAAAAGCCTTGTTCTTTTTCGGGATGACGACGGTGATTATAGATATATTTAATTTTAATATCGCGTTCTTTAATATACGGAATGTGATAGCGATTAGCGCTTTTGCCAAATCCGATTATAGCCATTGTAAGTGCCATAAGTAAGCTCCTTTTTATTAAAAAAGGGCTGCACAACTAGGTTGTCACAGTCCTTAAAAAATTAGTTATTTTCTTCTGAGTTTAGACGGTTAATTTCAAGCAAGAGATCAACGGCACGTTCCATAGTTTGAACAGAAACGTATTCGTAACGACTATGCATGTTTTCGCCACCAGCAAAGAGGTTAGGAGTTGGAATGCCCATAAATGAAATCTTTGAACCATCTGTACCACCACGTACAGGATAGATATCTGGCTTGATATCAAGGTTTTCCATAGCCTTTTGTGCAATTTCAACTGGTGTCATATCTTTTTCAAGAACTTCACGCATGTTGTAGTATTGGTCGTGAACTTCAACTTTTACCCGTTCTTGACCGAATTGTTCATTTAACTTGTCACCGATTTCTTGCATCTTTTGTTTACGTTCTTCAAAGATCTTACGATCATGATCACGAATAATGTAAACCAATTGTGCATGATCAGGAGTTCCCGTCATCTTAAATAGATGATAGAAGCCTTCGCGTCCTTCAGTTTCTTCTGGACGATCATGTTCAGGAAGCATGTTGTGATAATCAATACCAACTTGGAGTGCATTAACCATCAATCCCTTAGCAACGGCTGTATGAACTTCGTTACCTTGAATTTCAATTGTAGCTTGAGCAGCATTGAATGTTTCGTATTCAAGTTCGCCAAGTGGACCACCATCTACGGTATAAGCATATTTAGTATTAAAATCTTTTGCATCAAAATGGTCGGCCCCAGTACCAGTTTCTTCATCAGGAGCAAAACCAATCCGGATTTCACCATGTTTTACTTCAGGATGAGCCTTGTAGTAGTCCAACATAGTCATAATGTCGGCCACCCCAGACTTGTCATCGGCCCCTAGTAGAGTGAGTCCGTTAGTTGTCACTAAATCATGACCTTCATATTTGTTTAAGCTTGGGAAAACAGTAGGACTAAGTACCCATTCGCCATCACCACTAAGGTCAATGTCAGATTTACCATCATAATTTTCGTGAACTTGTGGTTGGATATTTTCAGCATTAAAGTCAGCTGTATCAACGTGAGAAATGTAACCAATAACTGGTGTGTTACCACCATCATTGGCAGGAAGTGTACCAACGACGTAACCAGATTCTTGTGTGTGAATATCAACAACGCCAACTTCTTCTAATTCTTTAGCTAAAGTTTTTAAAAATTCAACTTCTTTTGGATCTGTTGGAACTGTTTCAGAATTTGGATTTGAACGAGTGTTTACCTTTACATATTTAAGAAAACGTGGAAGTAATGTATCATATTTTGCCATTTAATCAGCTCCTTTTAATTTATACTACTATCTTACAACATCTATTGGTTTTCACAAGTTTAATAAGCTTTAATAATAGGAAAGAAGTCGGTTACAATGTCAAGGATAAAAGCTGGATTTTGTGCATTTTTTTTCTAGGTATGTTATAGTTGCGGTCAACAACTTGTAATTCTTTAAACACTTTAAAGAGAATTGCAAGATTTAATAAGGAGATGTTTAAATACAAATGTTACTTGAAATGAGCCATCTTTCGAAAGTTTATCCTGGAAATAAAGTGGTCGTTGACGACTTTAATCTGGATGTAGAAAAGGGAGAGTTCATCTGTTTTATTGGTACGTCCGGTTCTGGTAAAACAACCACGATGCGAATGATCAATCGGATGCTTAAGCAGAGCTCTGGAACCATTAAGATTAATGGGCAAGATATTGCCAAAATGGACCCAGTTAAACTTCGGCGAAAGATTGGTTACGTAATTCAGAATATTGGGTTAATGCCTCATATGACAATTCGTGAAAACATAACATTAGTACCTAAACTATTAAAATGGTCTGAAGAAAAGCGTAACGAACGCGCTAAAGAAATGATTAAATTGGTAGATTTACCAGAGGACTTCTTAGATCGCTATCCTTCCCAGCTTTCTGGTGGACAACAACAACGAATCGGGGTTGTTCGTGCACTAGCAGCTGACCAGGATATCATTTTGATGGATGAGCCTTTTGGTGCGCTTGATCCTATCACCCGTGAAGATTTACAAGACTTAGTGAAAGATCTTCAAGAACGTCTAGGCAAGACATTTATTTTCGTAACGCATGATATGGACGAAGCACTACGTTTATCAAGTCGAATAGTGGTTATGACTGGTGGTAAGCAGGTTCAAGTTGATACACCAGAAAATATTTTACGAAAACCAGCAAATGATTTCGTGGCTAATTTGATTGGACAAGATCGTTTGATTCAAGCTAAACCAAGTATTACGACCGTTGGGCAAGTGGCTAATAAGCCAGTTTCAATTGCGATTGACCAACCTGTAGTTCGAGCCCTTGATATTATGCACAGTCGACGGGTTGATACTTTATTAGTAACCGATGCAGAACAACATCTTAAGGGAGTTGTAAGCATTGAAAAGATTAATGAGTATTACCATTCTGGTAAAACTGTAGGCGAAATTATGGATCCAAATGTTTTCTATGTAAATGAAAATTCAATTATTCGTGATACGGTTGACCGAATTTTGAAACGGGGACTTCGTAACGTTCCAGTGGTTGATAATGATCGTAAACTAGTTGGAATTGTTACCCGAGCAACCTTGGTTGATATTGTTTATGATGCTTTATTTACAGATGATGGAATCACTACAGACAGCAGTACCGATGCTAGTTCAAAATCGGAGGAGCAAAAAGAGAAAGATGGTGATCAATAATGATCAACTTCCTGAATCAATATGGAGGCGACATCTTAAGTAAAACGGGACAACATATTTATATTTCAGCTTTTGCTTTAGCGCTGGGGATAATTGTGGCGGTACCTTTGGGGATGCTTTTAATTCGGGCACCTAAGATCTCTGGTTTTGTTATTGGTTTAGCCAGTGTGATGCAAACTATTCCTGCGCTAGCCTTGCTTGCAATGATGATTCCGATTTTTGGAATTGGGTCAACTCCAGCCATCGTGGCGTTATTTATATACTCATTACTTCCTATTTTAAGAAACACGTATCTGGGATTAGATAGTGTAGATCCAGCGTTAGTGGATGCTGCTAAAGGGATGGGAATGAATAGTTTTCAACGATTGTGGAAAGTTGAATTGCAACTAGCATTACCAGTAATTATGTCTGGAATTCGTTTATCAGCTACTTATGTAATCGCATGGACTGCTTTGGCATCTTATATCGGTGCTGGCGGTTTGGGTGACTTGATTTTCAACGGTTTAAATCTATATCGTCCAGATTTAATCTTAGCGGGATCAATCCCTGTGATTATTTTAGCTTTAGTCGCCGATTTATTACTTGGAAAATTGGAAGACAAATTAACCCCTCGAACACGGGAGGTGGGCTAAATGTTAAAAAGATTTCTTAAATTAATTTTGCCGTTGGGCGTATTAGCTGTAGTTCTTTCCGGTTGTGGCTGGCCAGGACTTGGCGGTACGACTGGAAATACAGTTAAA
This sequence comes from Pediococcus pentosaceus, assembly GCF_001437285.1. Lineage (GTDB taxonomy): Bacteria > Bacillota > Bacilli > Lactobacillales > Lactobacillaceae > Pediococcus > Pediococcus pentosaceus. Next base: position 228,651 of record NZ_JQBF01000001.1, read on the forward strand.
ATTGCTGCCCAAAATACTACTGAACAACAGGTGATGTCTTCAGTTATTCAACAATTGATTGAACATGATACTAACTTGAATGCAGAGATTATCAATAACTTGGGATCGGGAACGGTTAGTTTTCAAGCTCAAAAACGTGGGGAAGCTGACCTAACAGCTGTTCGTTTTAGTGGAACGGATTACCAGACTATTTTGAATGGACCCCAAGGGCGCACTCCAGAACAAGTGAATGCCTATGTTAAAAAAGAATTTAATCAGCGCTATGATATGACCTATTTCCCAACCTACGGATTTGCGGATACTTTCCAATTTATGGTGACGCAAGATTATGCCAAAAAACATCATCTAGAAAATGTTAGTGATCTTAAGAAAATTTCGTCAGATATGAAAGTCGGAATTGACCAAACTTGGCTAAGTCGTAAGGGTGACGGATACGCAGATTTTAAAAAACGTTACGGTTATAGCTTTGGTAATATTTATCCCATGCAAATTGGGTTAGTTTATAATGCTCTTGCTAGTCATAAAATGGATGCGGTTCTGGGTTACTCAACAGACGGAAGAATCCGTAGCTACAATTTAAAATTGTTGAAAGATGATAAAAATTACTTTCCACCATACAATGCAAGTGTGGTTGTGAATAATAAATCATTGAAGAAATATCCGGAATTGAAACGGGTTCTTCATAAATTAGATGGAAAAATTTCATTGCAGACCATGCAAGAATTAAACTATCAAGTTGATAATAATTTGAAGGAACCGTCAGTGGTTGCTAAAGAATTTTTAGAAAAGAACCACTATTTTGAAGGAGGGAATAACTAATGCAAAGTATGAATATTTGGCAACAATTAGCCTATTACTTCTCTCATAATGGCATGTACGTTCTTTCCGAATTTAGCCGTCACTTTTTAATTTCAATTTATGGGGTGATTTTAGCTGCGATCGTAGGAATCCCAATTGGAATTCTTATTTCTAAACATCGTAAATTGAGTGGCTGGATTGTTGGTATGGCTAATGTTATTCAAACCATCCCATCTTTAGCAATGCTCTCGATTTTAATGTTGGGTCTTGGTTTAGGAGTTACAACTGTAATTGTAACGGTATTCTTATACGCATTATTGCCCATTATTAAGAATACTTATACCGGAATGTTGAACGTAAACGAAGCTTACTTAGATGCTGGTAAAGGAATGGGAATGACCAAGGTTCAAGTGCTTTGGATGATTGAACTGCCACTATCGCTATCGGTGATTCTGGCCGGAATTCGAAATGCACTTGTCTTGGCAATTGGAATTACCGCAATCGGAACGTTCGTTGGAGCTGGAGGTTTAGGAGATATCATTATTCGTGGAACTAATGCCACAAATGGTGGAGCAATTATCCTAGCCGGGGCATTACCAACCGCGTTGATGGCGATTATCTCAGATCTAGTCCTAGGGGCATTAGAGAAAAAAATGAGAAAACGCACAATTTAAAACTAAAATTGAAAGTCATGGCCTGAAAGTCATGGCTTTTTTTGAAAAATAAATTTTGCAGCAAGCCACTGCAAAGTATTAAATGGTTCTTTTTAAGACTTATTTCTTATTAAAAAGATAAGTTAGTTGACGCGTATTATTCATTTTAGATATGATTTAGTTAACCCAAAAATTTATTTTAAAAGGAGAATATCGATGAAAGTAAAATCCACATCCGATGACTATGGAGCGCAGTCGCGCAATGATAATTTTTATAATATTGAGTTTGAAAAGGTTGCCCAAGATTTGGGGACTAATTCTGAACTCGGTTTAACCGAAAAAGAAGCAGGGGAACGACTTAAAAAGTACGGGCCCAACGCGTTGATCGAGAAAAAGCAAAGTAATTTAATCCGGTTTCTAAAGCAATTTAATAATAGTATTATCTATATTTTGATTTTAGCTGCGGTTGCCACCTTTGTTTTGAAAGAATATTCAGATTCGATTGTTATTGGAATGGTGGTAATTATTAATGCCCTAATTGGGTATTTCCAAGAGGTAAAAGCCTCAAGTGCAATTGACAAAATTAAACAGATGCTTCAAATTGAAGCGACTGTTATTCGGGATGGACACAGAACAGACATTCCTGCTGAAAATTTAGTGGTTGGAGATGTTGTTTTCCTAGAAGCCGGCGACAATGTTCCCGCTGATTTGCGAATTATCGACGCTGATAATTTAAAAATTCAGGAATCAATTTTAACTGGAGAAGCTGACTCAGTTTTAAAGAATACAGACAAATTGCCAGAAAAAACGACCCTAGGTGACCAGACTAACATGGCATTTACGTCAACGGCCGTGACCAATGGTAGTGGATTGGGTATCGTAGTAGCGACCGCAACCGATACCGAATTAGGACAGATTAGTTCGAGTGTGGAAGAGGTTGGCTCTAAAACTACTCCACTAATGCGTGAGATTAATGGACTAGGTAAGTATATTTCGTACGCGATTATCGTAGTAGCGATCTTAGTCGGTATTTACGGGTTTGTTACTAAAATTTATTCGTTACCGGTTTTAGTAATCGCCTTAATTACCATGATTGTCGGTTCTTTACCGGAAGGACTTCCGGCTAGTACATCGGTTGTTTTAGCGATGGGAGTAGGGAAGATGACAAAACAAAATGCCATCATGAAGTCTCTTCCATCTGTGGAAACCTTAGGAGCGGTTAATGTTATCGCTACTGATAAAACCGGAACGCTTACTAAGAACGAAATGACGATTGAAGAAATCATTACCAAGCAAGGAACCTATGAAATTACGGGGACCGGTTATCAACCACATGGTGAAATTCGGTTTAATAACCAAGTTATTGATGTTCATCAGCATGAAGATTTACGAAAGCTAATTATTGCTGGGCATGAAGCTAACGACACAATCTTGTCTAAGGAAAATGGTACTTGGGTAATTAACGGAGAACCAACTGATGGTGCATTCCTAACCCTGGCTAACAAAGCGTTTCATCAGCAGGTACCGCAATGGGAAGAGATCGATAAAATTCCATTTGACTCCGATTACCGTTACATTGCTGAACTAAGTCAGAGTCCTGAAGGGCAGCGAAGAATTTTAGTAAAAGGTTCGCCAGATAAGATTTTTAGAATGGCCGCAATCGATGATGCTACCTTTGATGAACAATATTGGTACAACAAAGTTTCTGAAGTAGCTCAAAAGGGGCACCGAGTAGTTGCAGTAGCCTATAAGGAAGTTGAAGATAATAAAGAAACGATTGTACATGAAGATTTACAGAGTGGAATGCAGTTCTTAGGAATTGCGGGATTGATTGATCCGCCACGTGAAGAAACGATTGTAGCGTTACATGAGATGCAAAAGGCGGGAGTTAAGGTAAAAATGATTACTGGTGATCATCCTGAGACGGCCTCCGCGATTGCTGAAAAACTGGGCTTGGATGACCAGATTGCTGCAATTACTGGTGCTGAAATCAACGAGATGGATGATGAACAGTTAAAAAATATCATTCAAGACTACAACGTCTTTGCGAGAACCACCCCTAATGATAAGTTACGAATCGTAAAAGCTTACCAAGCTAATAATTCAGTGACGGCGATGACCGGGGATGGTGTAAATGACGCTCCAGCTTTAAAACGAGCTGACATTGGGATAGCAATGGGAACGAAGGGGACAGACGTTGCCAAAGAATCGGCTGACATGGTGCTAACGGATGATAACTTTGCAACCTTAACTAAGGCAATCAAAGAAGGTCGTCGAGTATACGATAATATTAAAAAGACGATTCGTTTCTTGTTACCAACCAGTTTTGCAGAAGGGTTGATTGTTCTACTTTCTATCCTAGCGCAACAAGATCTACCATTAGTCCCAACCCAATTATTGTGGATTAACATGGTATCCGCCATTACAATCCAATTTGCATTTCTATTCGAGCCTGCCGAAGAGGGCATTATGGATAGAAATCCACGTCCAGCAGGCAGATCCTTCTTAAATCGAGCCGATGTAATTCAAATTGTTTATGTTTCCATCTTAATCGCCGGATTAGGAATTTTTGGTTACGATTGGTTAATTGACCATGGAGTTAGTGAAGTAGTGGCAAGTACGGTGACGGTTAATACCATTGTATTTGGTAAGATTTTCTATCTATTTAATCTACGGACTCCTAAGCCAGCGTTCTCCAAAGATATTTTGAGAAACTTACACGCTTTTTGGATAATTGCGGTATTATTGGTGTTACAATTTGCTTTAACATACGTACCATTCATGCAGTCAATCTTTGGCACTGCTTCCATGGGATGGGCACAATGGTTAATTCCAGTGATAGCCGGAATCATTGTTTTGATTGTGACGGAAGTAGAGAAATATTTCTACCCAACACATTTCCAACAAGTTCACTCCAAATAATCACTGAAGGACCATATAGGAGGAAAGTATGAGTTTATTAGAGGTTCGGGATGTTCATAAATCCTATTTTCTAGGTAACCAAGAATTTAAAGTATTAAAAGGAATCAATCTGCAATTTGATCGAGGCGAGTTCGTTTCAATTTTAGGTGAATCCGGTGGTGGTAAATCAACCCTGATGAATATCATTGGTGGATTAGATCACCAGTACGAAGGTGATATTGTCTATAATGGACAATCATTACGCTCGGCTAAACCTAAGGTGTTAGATGCTTATCGAAGAGAAAATATCGGATTCATCTTCCAAAGTTTTAATTTGATTAGTCATCTGAACATTTTGGATAATGTAATGGTTTCTCTGGAAATGACGAAACTTTCTCATGCTAAACGAGTAGAACGGGCTAAAGCATTACTAGAACGAGTAGGCTTGAAAGAACATATGCGAAAGCATCCTAATCAACTCTCGGGTGGCCAAAAACAACGGGTGGCAATTGCGCGAGCCTTAGCTGGAGACCCTGATGTAATCATTGCTGATGAACCTACGGGAGCTTTAGATAGTCAAAATACTAAAGAAGTCTTGGAAATTTTGGAATCTATTGCTAAAGATGGAAAACTAGTTATTGCTGTAACGCATTCGCAAGAAGTAGCCGATTTTGGTACACGAGTGGTCCATTTGGATGACGGAGTGATTCATGGTGAGGCTGATTTAAGGGCGGCTTATCCAGTCCCTGACGCTGAAAAAACGTTGGTCCCTAAACATTTGACGTTCCGGGCTTCGTTACGAATGGCTTTGAAACATATGAGCTACAATCTCAAACGAAACCTGTTAATCATTTTTGGGGCATCCATTGGGATTTTCTCGGTTATTTTAATGTTAGGTTTGGGAAATGGAGTTACGGGTTATATGAATGACCAAATTTCATCACAAATCAATCCAACGGCTGTTCAAGTTGCTAAAAATGTAACCCAAGAACAAATGGAAAACGGTGAAACCGCAGATCTATCAAACACAGATTACCAACGAATGAATAAGATAAAGAATGTTAAATCAGTAGAACGCGGCTACTATGTTCAATCTGCAAAGACGGTCGCTGGTAAAAAATCAATTAGTTTGCAAGTTTTACAGACATGGAATAAGACCGAACGTGAAGGCGATATCAAATATGGTAGCAAGCCTGGTAATGGAGAAATCCTGTTAGATAAGGCTACAGCTAAAAAATTTGATAAAAAGTATAAAAACGTTGTGGGTAAGAAAATTACAGTTTTCGTAACGACCGTGGATAGTAAAAAACAACCGGTTCAACTCCAAAAAGAAGTTACAGTTTCAGGGGTAATTACCTCGGGAACGAGTGCGATTGACTATAATACGTTGAAAGAAATGTTTAAAGATAAGAACTTGGATTACCAGCCCAACTTCTTTACAGTCAACGTCAATAACACTCAGAATGTTAAGAGCGTTCAAAATAAAATTAAGAACTACAAGCATGATGTTAAGGGTAAAGAACGCCCCCAATACACAATTACTGGGGTAGGCGCAATTCTGGATTCATTGAATACTTACATCATGTTAGCCTTCTATGTGTTAGCTGGAATTGCGGGAATCTCGCTATTGGTATCAGCAATTATGATTATTGTGGTACTTTATATCAGCGTTTCTGAACGAACTAAGGAAATTGGGATTCTTCGGGCGATTGGTGCGCGTCGAAAGGATATACGTAACCTCTTTGTTTCAGAAGCGTTCTTCTTGGGGCTTTTCTCAAGTATTTTAGGTTCAGCTTTTGCATTGCTAGCTCAATGGGGAGCTAACGTAATCTCTATGAAGCATATCGACTTTGCGATTATTGGAATCGCACCAGGTTATCTGATTTTTGGGGTAGTGATTAGTGTCATCATTAGTCTATTGGCGGCCTTTACGCCATCCCGTAAGGCCTCAAAATTGGATCCAGTCGAAGCTTTGTCAGCAGAATAGAGCTAAAAAAATAAAAGTTTTTATGGCTAATGGGTGACATACAAATGGTTAAAGTGAGCCCTTTGTCTTTAATGCAGAGGGACTAAAAAATTGTGTGTTAATAAAATATAAAAGCCATTTTAATTAAATATCCTAAACAATAAGGTTGTTCAAGGATAGTAGGTATGTTAAATTAAACAGACTGGTAGAAATTGGGACAAGACATTGTTTTGCCTCTTTTTCTTTTGTCTACAAAATGGAGGAACTAAATGATAACTGTAAATGATATGAGCATGCAATTCTCTGACCGAAAATTGTATAGCGATGTTAATTTAAAATTCACTCCCGGCAACTGTTACGGAATTATTGGAGCTAATGGTGCTGGTAAATCAACATTTTTAAAAATATTAGAAGGTAAACTTCAACCAACTTCTGGTAACGTTAGTATTTCGCCTAATGAACGGATGTCGAGTTTAAATCAGGACCATTATGCTTTTGAAGAATTTACCGTAATGAATACTGTAATTCAAGGTTATAAAAAGTTATACGAAGTAATGCAAGCTAAGGATGCTTTATATGCTAAAGCGGATTTTACTGAAGAAGATGGGATGAAAGCTGCTAACTTAGAGGCTGAATTTGCTGAAATGGATGGTTGGAATGCTGAAGCAGAAGCATCACAATTACTTCAACAGCTAGGCATTGACGAAAGTCTGCATGACAGTAAGATGAGCGAATTAACCGAAGGTCAACGAATTAAAGTGCTTTTGGGACAAGCTTTGTTTGGGAAACCAGACATTTTGATTTTAGATGAACCTACTAACGGACTTGATCCAAAATCAATTAGTTGGTTAGAAGATTTCTTAGCTGACTTTCCAAATACCGTAATCGTTGTATCCCATGACCGTCACTTCTTAAACTCGGTTTGTACGATGATGTGTGATGTCGACTTTGGTAAGATTGAACTTTTCGTTGGTAACTATGATTTCTGGATGGAATCTAGTGCTTTAGCCAAACGTCTTCGTGAAAATGCTAATGCTAAAAAAGAAGAACAAATCAAAGAATTACAAGAATTCGTTGCTCGTTTTAGTGCTAATGCTTCAAAATCTAAACAAGCCACTTCCCGTAAGAAGCAATTAGATAAGATTACTTTAGACGATATCAAACCTTCTTCACGTAAATATCCTTTTATTCGTTTTGAACCAGCCCGCGAATTAGGTAATGATCTTGTTCGGGTGGACAAGGTTAGCAAGTCAATTGATGGTGTGAAAATTCTAGATAATATTACTTTCACCGTTCGCCCTGGTGAGAAGGCCGCAATTTTGAGTCAAAATGACTTAGCTACAACAGTCTTGATGCAGATTCTAGCTGGAGAAATGGAACCAGATAGCGGTTCAGTAACTTGGGGACAAACTACTGAACGTAGTTATATTCCGCGTGATATTAACAGTTATTTTGAAGACGATCGTTTTGATATTTTGGAATGGCTACGCCAATATGCACCTAAAGAAGAAAGTGATAATACTTTTCTCCGCGGTTTTCTAGGTAAGATGCTTTTCTCAGGGGAAGATGTACTAAAAAATGTTACTAAACTCTCTGGTGGAGAAAAAGTCCGCTGCATGATTTCAAAAACAATGTTGAGCAAGGCTAATGTTTTAATCCTAGATGACCCTACCAATCATTTAGATTTGGAATCAATTACCGCATTAAATGAGGGATTGACTAGTTACAAGAGTTCTATTATCATGACCTCCCATGATCATGAGTTTATTCAAACAATTGCGGATCATATTATCGAAGTTTCTGATAAAGGTTCGGTTGATCGTGCTGAAACAACTTATGATGAGTTTTTAAATCATGATGCTATCCAAGAACAAGTAAGTAAATTATATTAGGATTATCAGAAGCTATGATATGGGTAAAGTATCATAGTTTCTTAGTATGAAGGGTTAAAACGTTTTAATATGAATTTGATATTACCTTCACAATTGTTTTAAAATAAGTATTAGTAGAACAATTACTCGTTTTAAAGGGTCATTCATTAAAAGTAAGTGAACAAAAGAACACGATATGTCATCAATAATTAATATTTGCGTTGACAAGTTCTGTGAGTCTATTAATATTTAACTATGTAAACGGCTGGGAAAGCTAGAATCGGGAGGAAGAAAATGAAACAAGCTGATATTACGTTTATTGCTCAAACGTATAACAAAAGTATAAAACTAATCGGTACGCTTTTAGAAAGTAAAATGTCAGATCCACAAGTATCTTTCGATATGTTCATGATTATGCATTTTATTAAGCAAGCTGATGGTGAAGCAATTACATTGAGCTCAATCGCTGATGCGCAAGAGGTTACCAAGAGTGCCATTTCAAGAAAAATTGGAACTTTATTGGACCTTGGCCTAGTCGAACAAAATAATGATAAACAAGATCGTCGAAAAAAATACCTCAAATTAACTCAAAAAGGAATCGATTTATATGAGGAAAATGACCGTATTTTTAGAGAAATGCTTGATGTGGTTGCTAGCAAATTCGGAAAAGACGACTTTGTTAAAACTCTAGAACACATTAACTCAATCCTTGAAATTATTAAGGGAACAACTGAATAATTATCAAAATGTAATAAAAGCAGGAGATTACTCCTGTTTTTTTATATTAGCAAAAAAATACACGGTGTTAGGAAATGTGACACGAATATACTTTATAGCCTATAACTTTTTAGGTATACTTAAATATATTAGAAAAATGTATGTGAGGTTTTTGATGGAAAAAGAAGTTTTGAACAAGCATATTGGTAAAGGAATTTTTTGGGCCCTTTTAGCGTCTTGTATGTGGGGGATTTCTGGAACGGTATTGGAAGTTATTTCTCAAGGAGAGAGTATTCCAGCTTCCTGGTTTTTATCTGCTAGAACATTAGGTGCTGGTTTAGTATTAATTGTTATCAGTTTTATTAAGTATCGGATGCAAATTTTTGATGTTTTTAAATCAGTTAAAACCGTTTTATGGTTGTTAGCGTATGCTATTTTTGGTTTAATGGCTAATTTATTAACTTTCTATATTAGTGTTCAAGAAGGTAATGCGTCAGCATCAACCATTCTTCAGTATTTAAGCCCCTTATTTATTGTTTTGGGGAGCTTAGTATTTCAGCGTGTTCGCCCGATGCGAAGCGATGTGATTGCTTTCGTAATCGCAATGGCAGGTGTTTTCTTGGCAATAACACATGGAAACATCCATGAACTAGCTATTTCTAATAAAGCATTGATTTGGGGAATTCTTTCAGGAATTACAGCTGCATTTTATGTTGTACTTCCTAAACCAGTAACTAAAAACCATCCGCCAATGATTGTTTTAGGATGGGCACTAATTATCGGTAGTATATTATTTAATATTCATCAACCAGTTTGGGTAAATACACCAGCTCTGACACCACAGTTAATGGTTTCAATGGCAACGGTAATTCTAGTGGGAACTATTTTACCTTTCTGGGCTTTATTACACAGTTTGAAATTTGCCCCATCTGCCGTTGTAAGTATTTTGGATGCTGTCCAGCCGGTCGTGACTTTTGTGTTGAGTTTACTATTCCTAGGCCATCCTTTTAACGTCGTAGAATTAATCGGTGCAGTATTAGTTATCATAGCTATTATTATCATTCAACGCTCAAGAACTAATCTAGAATAAAATTAAAACTTCATCTTAATTAATTAAGACCCGATGGAAATCGAGGTCTTTTTTCTTGACTTTTTAAGTTTACAAATGTAGTCTATATTTAAAGATTACATTTGTAAACAGATTGGAGGATATAGTTTGAATACCAGTGATGAAATTGAAATTAGTCAATCAGAATGGGAAACAATGCGAGTAATATGGACGCTCCAAAAGGCTACGAGTCATCAAATTATCGAAATTTTGGAAGAGAAGTTGGGATGGAAAGCTTCCACCACTAAAACTTATTTAGGGCGGTTAGTAAAAAAAGGGGCTTTAAGAACCAGTAAAAATGGACGAGAATTTATTTATCAGCCCATGATTGAAGAACAAGTTGCAATGGATAATGCTTCTAAATCCCTTTTTGTCCATCTTTGCCAACATAAGGTAGGAACTACTTTAGCTAATTTAATTGATCAAATTGAATTATCTAAAAGTGACATTCAAATGTTAATTGGTAAGTTGGAGGAAAAGGCACAAACAGCACCGGATAAGGTGAGCTGTAATTGTTTGCCAGAAGACTGTGATATGGATTGTAAGATGGAGGATATGTAACATGAATCATAAGCAAATGAATGAAGAGCACATGGACCATTCAAAAATGGATCATTCCCAGATGCATCATGAGATGAGTGGACATCAACATGACATGCACGATATGCATGGCATGGGCGATGGACATATGATGCACATGGGGAATCTAAAACAATTATTTTGGGTAAGCTTAATTGCTACTATTCCAATTCTATTATTATCGCCATTTATGGGAATGGATTTTAGAATTGGCGACTTGAAATTGCCGATTAGTTTTACCGGTTCTGATTATATTGTCTTAATCTTAGCAACCTTCTTATTCTTCTATGGGGGTAAGCCTTTTTTGACTGGGGCAGTCAGTGAGTTAAAATCAAAAGCACCCGCAATGATGACTTTAATTGCGATGGGAATTACCGTAGCATATGGCTATTCGCTTTATGCATTTATAATGAATCAATGGATTAATCCTAGCGGTCATGTAATGGACTTCTTTTGGGAACTTGCAACACTAATTGTAATTATGCTTCTAGGGCACTGGGTAGAAATGAATTCAGTGATGGCCGCAGGCTCTGCAGTTGAAAAAATGGCCGCACTTTTACCTAGTCAAGCGCATGTTTTACATGGAGATCATGTCATGGATATGGATTTGAGCGATGTTGAAGTTGGCCAAACGGTCCGCGTACTTGCAGGAGAACAAATTCCAACTGATGGTGACGTAGTTTCAGGTTCAACTAAAGTAAATGAATCTTTAGTAACTGGTGAAGCACGTTTAATCGATAAAAAAGAAGGTAGTCAAGTAATTGGTGGAGCAGTTAACGGAGACGGAGTTATCGAAGTTAAGGTTACTGGAACTGGCGAAAGTGGCTATCTATCACAAGTAATGAAGTTAGTTAGTGACGCTCAAAAATCTAAATCCAAAGCTGAAAGTTTGGCTGATAAAGTAGCTTCATGGTTATTCTATGCGGCTCTAATTGTTGGTGTGATTGCGTTTGTGGCTTGGTTACCACAAGGCTTGGATGTGGCATTTGAACGAATGGTGACGGTCTTTATTATTGCTTGTCCGCATGCTTTAGGTCTAGCAATTCCATTAGTAGTTGCACGAAGTACCAGTATTGCGGCCACCAATGGTTTACTAGTTCGTAACCGTCAATCGATTGAAGAAGCTAAAAAAGTTAAATACGTCCTGATGGATAAAACTGGTACATTAACAGAAGGTAAATTCACGGTTAACGCAGTTAAGAGTTATGCTGACGATTTAAACCAAGATGATATTCTAGCACTGATGGCTAGCTTAGAAGACCATTCCGATCATCCTTTAGCAACTGGTATTAAAGCAGCAGCTAAAAAGCTGAAGCAAACAATTAAAACAGCTCATGATGTTTCAGCTCAAAAAGGGATTGGTTTAACAGGTACAATCGAAGGTCAGAAGTATCAGATTGTGAACGCCCCTTATTTGAAACAAAAAGAGATTAAGTTTGATACAAATGATTTTGAGAAATGGAGCACAGCTGGTAATTCAGTTTCATTCCTAGTAAGAGAAAATCAAGTTTTAGGTGGATTAGCTGAAGGCGACCAAATAAAGGAAAATGCAGTTTCCTTTATTAAAGAACTAAAGCAATTGGGTTATATTCCGGTAATGTTGACGGGAGATAACCAACAAACAGCGCAAAAAATTGCGGCAAGCCTTCAAATTGATGAATGGCATGGAGAATTATTACCAGAAGACAAACTAAAGGCACTTGAAAAATATCAAGAGCAAGGAAAAGTAATTATGGTAGGGGACGGCATCAACGATGCGCCTAGCCTTGCTAAAGCAAACATTGGAATTGCCATTGGAGCCGGAACGGACGTCGCAATTGATTCCGCTGATGTAGTCCTTGTGCACAGTGATCCAAGTGATATCTTGAACTTCTTGAAATTAGCTCAAGCAACCAATGCTAAAATGGTTCAAAACCTCTGGTGGGGAGCTGGATATAACTTGTTTGCAATTCCACTAGCAGCTGGAATTTTGGCTCCGATTGGATTCGTCCTTAGTCCGGCAGTTGGAGCGGTGTTAATGTCACTTTCAACCGTTATTGTGGCATTGAACGCGTTGGCGTTAAAGATTAAGTAAAAATTTTTTTAGTAAAAGGCTTACATTCCATATTACGTGTAAACTAGGCGTTCTCTAGTATATAATTGGCATATAAAACCAATGGGGGATTTGCCAATGAGTACAGAAAAATCACTAATTTTAGTTAAACCAGACGGAGTTCAATGTGGACATATCGGTCATGTGATTTCACGAATTGAAAATCGTCGTTATGAAATCAAAGCCTTAAAGATGGTAAACGCAACGGAAGAACAGTTACGTCAACATTACTCACAATTAGTAGATAAACCATATTACGCCGACATTGAAAAATTTATGACAAGTGGTCCAATTGTGGCCATTATTGCTGAAGGCAATGAAATTATCGACACCTTCCGTAAAATGGCTGGTCCAACTAATCCGAGTGAAGCAATGTCCGGAACGATTCGCGGTGACTTTGCCAGAGCATGGGGGCCTGGTCCTATTAAGAATGTAGTTCATAGTTCAGATAGTGTAGAAAGCGCTGAAAAAGAAATTAAGATTTGGTTCCCAGAAAGAATCAATACTGAAAACTAAATCTACAATTATAGATAAAGACTTATGCAATGGACAATATCTTGTTCTTGGGTAAGTCTTTTTTATTGAAAACATTTTCTTGAGTAAAGTAATTGACATAATACTATAATGTGACTAACATTATAGGTGTAAGGATGAAGCGAAGAACTTCACCAATCATTTAGAAAGGGGTTTTGTTTTTATGGCTAATGAAATGATGAATCGTAGGAATGATATGTGGGATCCATTTTTTGACCGTTTATCGCGCGGATTTTTCAACAACGGCTGGGATGGAACCTCAAAAACATTGAAGACCGACGTGAGTGAATCAGATACTGATTACAAAGTTAAAATCGATGTGCCAGGAATTGATAAAAAAGATATTAAATTGGATTATCAAGATGGCGTGCTAAATGTGGAAGTGAAGAAAGATAGTTTTGCTGATCATGAAGATGAAAAGCATAATGTTACGATGACCGAACGAAGCTATGGTATCATGCGGAGAAGTTACGAATTACCAAGAGTTAAGGCTGAAGATATTAAGGCTAAAGTTGATAATGGAGTTTTATCAATTACCTTACCTAAGGCCAGTGGTGAAAAGACTTCCGGAATTGAAATCGAATAGAAACTAAATAAAAAACCGTGTTACGATTGTGTCTCGCAACGCGGTTTTTCTTTACATAAGTTAATCGGGATCATCGGGATGTATTTTCATTAGTGTAGGGCGGCCATAGTAGTATCCTTGGCGTAAATCGATATTCATAGAATCGGCCCAAGCATCATCATTATCATCTTCGATACCTTCCAAAATGAAACGCATTTGATGTTTAGTTGCTAGGTTTTGCCAAAAGGTAACGTGATTTTCAGCGGCGGATTCATCCAAATGCTCTTTATAATTTTGGAGAGCGTATTTAAGTTCACGAGTGTATGGTAGTAGAGGCTTAACTGCAGGCCATGTATTAATCCCGCTACCAACGTCATCGAGACAAAATTGGATTCCAAAGTCATTCAATTGCGTAACAACTTCAATTAATTGCTCATCAGACACCGAGGGTTTAACATCATTTTCAATTAATTCGATAATTAATTTAACTGGACGTAAAACTGTCTGGGCGGCAATTAAAGCGTGAATTAGTTGATCATCAAGAATTTGGTTACGATCAACATTAAATGAAACTGAACCAACTTTAAGAGATAATTCTTTAGCAGTTGCAATCAGTAATTCTGCCATATCATGGGCTGGAATTGCTGAAAAAGAAGCAGGCATTCGCCAGGTCCCATCGCGGTATTCTTTGATCAGCATCTCGTAACCAATTACTGAATCAACAATCGTATTTAACTGCGGTTGGATAAAAAATCTAAGCATTAAGTAAACTCCTTGAAATTTGGCGTGGTTAGTTTGCTAATTTTCCTTATTAAAGCATTTACAAAGTCTTAATCCAGTCTAAAATTAAAATATAAAGCATCTGGAATCGTGTAAAAAATTCTTAACAAGTAAGTCCAGTATAAAACAAGTAGGAGGCAAAATGAAAGTAGCAATCATCGGGTGTACCCATGCTGGTACAGCAGCAGTGAGAGAAATCTTACGACAAAATCCGGATACGGAGGTAGATATTTATGAACGTAATAATAATATCTCTTTCTTATCATGTGGAATCGCATTGTATCTGAATGGTCGCGTAAAACGGCTAGAAGACATGATGTATGATGATGCAGAGGATCTCCGTTCAGAAAAAATTCGGGTGAACCTGCGACATGATGTTCTAAAAATTGACCGAAATCAAAAAGAGATTTTGGTACAAAACATGGAAGACTATAGTATTCGTCGTGAACATTACGATAAATTAGTGATGTGCACGGGTTCAGCAGTGACCTTACCTCCAATTAAAGGCATTAATCATAAACGAGTAATGCTATGTAAAAACTATGAACAAGCGCAGACTTTACACCAAGTTTTAAAACCCCACCAGCGAGTTGCATTAATTGGTGGGGGATATGTTAACGCAGAGTTAGCAGAAAGCTTGTCTGATTTAGGTTGTCAAGTAACCTTATACCATAGTCATGATGTGATTTTAAATAATTACGTGGATGTACAGCTGAGCAAAATGTTAGTTGAAATCCTGGAAGATCACGGGGTCAAAGTTAAACTTAATAGTAAAGTCGCATCATTCACGGATCAAAAGGACTCCTTACTGGTTACTACCATTCATGATCAAAATGAAGAAGTTGACGTAGCGATTGTTTCAAAAGGCTTCATCCCGGTAACTAATTTGTTAGAGGGGCAGGTTAAAATGAGTCGTAATGGTGCAATTTTAACTAACGAATATGGACAAACTTCTGATCCGGATATTTACGCGGCAGGAGATGCTCGTACTGTACATTACAATCCGACGGATACAGATAGCTATATCCCATTGGCGACGAATGCAATTCGCCAAGGTAAATTAGTTGGTATTAATATTTTCGGTAATCGTTGGCCTGAAATAGGTTCGCAAGGAACATCAGGCTTACAATTGTTTGGTTATACATTAGCTACTACCGGTTTAACCTATCAACGAGCTTTAGATGCTGGTTTAAAGGTCAAATATATCAGCTATGAGGACAATTATCGTCCAGAATTTATGCCGACAACGGAAAAAATAAACAGTATAATTGTTTATGAACAGGACAGTTTAAAAGTTCTGGGGGCCCAATTCTTTAGTGAACATAATGTTTCTCAATTGGCTAATACAATGTCTTTAGCAATTCAGAATCAAAATACGCTGAAAGATTTAGCATTTGTGGATATGTTATTCCAACCATACTACGATCGACCATTTAATTTTATTAACTTGGTAGCGCAGGCAGGGTTGCAACAAGAAGGGCTAATTTAAAGAAGGAAGCGCGTAAATATGACAAGAACTGAACGAGAAAAAATGACTGCTGGAGAACCTTACCAGCAGTTTGATGCTGAATTAATTGGTCGTCGAAAGTTCATCCGTCAACAATTACAAGTGATTAACAACGAAACAGACAATGAGAAACGTAATGGTGGCTTTAAAAAACTACTAGGTGATGTAGATGACGATTTCTTTGTCGAGAGTGAATTCAAATTTGATTATGGATGGAATATTCACATTGGTAATCATTTTTATGGCAACTACGATATGACTTTCCTTGATACGTGTCCAATTACGATTGGTGAACACTGTTATTTTGGTCCTAACGTGGGGCTGTATACTCCTATTCATCCACTTGATCCCGTTAAGAGAAATGCTGATGTAGAATTAGGTGCTCCAATTACAATTGGTAATAGCTGTTGGTTTGGAGGACGAGTGACCGTTTTACCTGGGGTAACTTTGGGCAATAACGTCGTCGTGGGTGCTGGATCAGTGGTAACAAAGAGTTTTGGGGACAATGTGGTAATTGCGGGAAATCCTGCCAGAGTAATCAAACAAATCTAGCCTAATTTGATATTTAAATTAATAGTAGTAACATGAAAGTAACAGGTATGACGAATTTCGGAGCAATCCGATCGAGCAACGCCATGCAGGTGTGAACTTAATACGCCAATGGTGTTGCTTTTTTTGTACCAATTTTTTGAAAATATGGGAGGAATTTTTTATCTTACACAGTAAGAATGTCGATCGAGCTGTCTTTTTACCAACAATGGTGTTATTTGGGGTTGTATCAATCATCCTCATCACAGGCGGCCCAGCCGTTCAGCAATTAATGAACGCGTTGTTGTCATTCGTTACAAGCAAATACGAGTGGTTGTATATCTCAATTTATGTCATCAATTTCATGTTTTTTATCGTTTTGATTTTTAGTAAATACGGTAAAATCAGATTCGGAAAGGCTGATCCAGCTAAAGACTATAGTGGTTTTCAATGGGGAAGCATGGTTTTTGCAACTGCAATTGATGCAAGTATTTTGATGTTAAGTGCAACTGATCCATTGCAATACCTTCAGCACCCGGCATTTGGCGCGAAGCCATTATCGACCCAAGCGTTTGCCTATGCTAACGTAGTGGGCGAGTTTAATTGGGGGCCGATGGCATGGATGATGTTTGCAACTGCCACCATTGCTATTGCTTATACAATGTATGTAAAAAAAATTCCAGTAATGCGATTAAGTACTGTAATTCCCCTCTTGAAGGGCGATCAATTATACAAAAAAGTTTTACGTCAACTAATTGATTTCTTAGTCGTTTTTGGGATCATGGGCGGAATTGGTTCTTCGATTGGAATGGAAATTCCCGTGATTGCACGTGTTTTAAGTATTATCGTAGGTATTAAAGATACGATTTATTTAAAACTATTTTTATTCTTTATTTTATTGATTTTATTTACGTTAACCGTGTACGCAGGTTTAAATAAGGGAATTAAAAAACTATCAGCATGGCACATTTATTTGGCAATTATTTTCTTAGCAATTGTTTTAGTAGCTGGTCCAACTAAATTTTTAGTGGGCTCAGAAGGTCAAACCTTGAAATTAATGGCGCAACATTTTACTGCGCTTTCCTTTAATAAAGCTAATGCTGGCACCAATGGTTTTGCTCAACATCAAACCCTGTTTTATTGGGGTTGGTGGTTAGCCTACATGCCGGTAATGGGGTTATTTATTGCCCGGATCTCGCATGGTAAGACGATTCGCCAAGTTGTTTTAGGGATGATGACTTATGGAGTCGGTGGCTGTATTTCATTTTATGCAGTTTTAGGGGGCTATGCTCTATGGCTTCAACAATCAGGCACTTTAAACATCGTGCACATTTTGAATACACAAGGACAAGCAGCAGTTCAAGCAGCATTGATTACAACTTTGCCGATGAATAAATTGATGCTAATTCTTTTCTGTGTTTCATGTTTTATCTTCTTAGCAACGACGATTTCTTCTTCCGCATTTATTGTTTCATCATTCACCAGTCTAGACTTGTCGCATGGTCGCCAACCTAGCCGATGGAATCGAATGGCTTGGGTCATCGTGTTTATTATTTTCTCGTTAGGAATTGTTATAGTAGGTGGATTTGAGGTCGTTCAAGCAATCTGTACGGTTGCAGGATTTCCGCTAATTTTTGTATGTATTTTGTTATTATATTCTATCTATCAAGATGTAACTGGACGTGAATTTAATCGGGTTAGAATGCCTAGTTACCTCCCCGTTGTTAATCTCCGTCCTTTGCAAAAAATGATGGTCAGTTATCATTTGATGCATAACATTAGCCAGGACGATTTTTAAATGAATTTTTTAATTTATATCAGGATCGAGTTGTTCTAAAATAGGACATAGATACCGATGAATAGGGGGATGTTTTTATGGCAAAAGTAGAAAGCTTTGAATTGGATCACACAAAGGTAAAGGCTCCGTACGTACGTTTAATTACAGTTGAAACGGGGAATAAGGGCGATAAGATTTCTAATTTCGATTTACGTTTAGTTCAACCAAACGAAAATGCGATTCCCACTGCAGGACTACATACGATTGAACATTTGCTAGCTGGATTATTGCGAGATCGAATGGATGGAATTATCGACTGTTCTCCATTCGGATGTCGAACAGGTTTCCATTTGATTGCTTGGGGAGAACCTACAACCACAGAAGTTGCTAAAGCATTGAAGGGTGCACTAGAAGAAATCGCAAATGTTACTAAGTGGGAAGATGTACCAGGTACGGACATCTACAGTTGTGGTAATTACCGTGATCATTCACTATTTTCAGCTAAAGAATGGGCGAAAAAGATTTTGGATGACGGTATCAGTGACCAACCTTTTGAACGAAATGTAATTTAATAAATTAAAAACCGAAACCGAATTAGAGTAGTTTGAATGCTGCTTTAATTCGTTTTTTTGTACAACGGATAGATCATTAATTTTAGAAGTGACAATTGAAAAGATTTTGTCAAAGAATGAAGAAAGGAATAGCTCACACCAAAATTATGAGTAAAAAGTAATCTCCAACACGGTTTAGACCTAAAAATTTTGAAATTAACCGATTAAAAAATCTGTAATAGTAACCTTGTTATATAAAAATAGGTTACTATTATATATAATGAATTTGTTTCAAAATTAAAGAAGGTAGGTTTTAAAAATGGAGAGAAGCAACCAAAGTGCAGTAAAAATGATGACTTTAGCAGCAATGATAACAGCTTTAACGATTGTGATGGGGCTGATGCCTAGAATTCCGCTCTTGTTAATTCCAGTTCCCATTGTCTTACAAAATATGGGAGTAATGATGGCTGGTGACATGCTAGGTACTAGATATGGAACGTTATCAGTAGGAATATTTTTATTATTAGTAAGTTTGGGATTGCCAATCCTTTCCGGTGGTTTAGGTGGCGCCGTAGTATTTTTAGGAGCTACCGGGGGCTATTTAGTGGCTTGGTTGTTTGCGCCACTAGTAATTAATTTAATCAAGAATGCTTTGAAAGGCAAAATTAAGAATCAATTAATACTTAGTTTACTTTCTGTTTGGCTTGGAGGAGCAGTTTTTATTGATGTATTTGGTGCGTTCTGGTTAGCGATTCAAGCACCCATGCCACTTTCAACGGCCATGTTTTCTACTTTATTATTTATCCCAGGTGATACAATCAAAGCTATTTTAGTAATTATCATAGCCAATCGATTGGAGAAGATAGTACACTTAAACTAGTTAAATAGATTAAGGGTGGTTATAAGATGGGGAATAAAACAAGCCAAAAAGTTTTATTAGAATTATTGAAAGATCGAGATCGTTGGGTATCTGGAAATGAAATAGCAGATAGTCTAGGCGTTACCCGCGAAACGATTTGGAAAAATATTAACCTATTAAAGAAACGCGGTCACCAAATCCAAAGTCAGAAAAATCTAGGTTACAAATATGAAAGTAGCTCTAAGTTGGATGAAGTAGTCATTAATTTTTATAAAAATAAAAGTGTTGATCATGTTGCTGTTGAAGAGCAAGTCGATTCAACTCAAATGTATGCTAAAAACTATCTCGCTACTCACCAAGTCGAAAAGGCATTTGCTGTGATTAGCGAGCAGCAAACGCAAGGATACGGACGAAGAGGACGTAGTTTTTACTCACCCAAAGAACAAGGACTTTACTTTAGCATAGTTATCCCTAAGCCCACTTTTGAAATTAACCAGGTGGGCTTAATAACTACTGGGGTTGCCTATGTGATTGCACAAACATTTAAAGATTTCTTCCCTGAACGTGAATTTAAATTGAAATGGGTTAACGACATTTTAATGAATCAACGAAAGGTAGCAGGAATTATTACTGAGGCAATTACCGAAGTAGAATCTGCTTCTACGCAAGCGTTTGTAATTGGGGTGGGAATTAACTTAACCACGCCTGAATTTCCAGAAGAATTACAACAAAAAGCGGGAGCCATTGTTGCTAAAAATGAACCGAACATTGATCGTAATCTAATCGCCGCCCAATTAATTAATACGATTGTAGATAATTGGCAAAATTATTTAGATGGCAGCTTTTTGTCCGAGTATCGAAAAATGTCAATCGTAATTGGTAAGCCAGTTACCTTACAAGTCGGAACGAAACAAGTAAAGGGGATTGCAACGGATATTAACGAGTATGGAAATATCGTCGTAAAGTTGGATGATGGACAAGTTAAAGCTTTTAATAACGGTGAAATTACCAAGGTGAATTTGGACTGGTAATTATGGTCTCCGTAAGATATAGGTAATGAGCTTGAGCTTTTTTATTCATTGAGTGTTATCATGAAAGAATGTATCAGATAACGAAGGAGATGAATTACAATGAGTGAAAAAAACAGAAAGACATTATATATCTTAATTGCTGGAAACTTCTTAATTTGTTTGGGGATTGGTCTAGTCATACCCGTCACACCATTTATTAAGAATCATTACGGTTATACTACTACTCAAATGGGAATTATGACGGCATTGTTTGCTTTCTCGCAATTTATCGCTTCTCCATTAGTTGGACGAGTTTCAGATAAAATTGGACGTAAGCCACTGATTGTAGCGGGATTATTTTTCTACGCCGTTTCGGAAGTAATCTTTGCTTTATCAAATTCGTTATTACTATTTAACGTATCCAGAGTTGTTGGTGGCATTTCAGCCGCTTTGTTTATTCCAACGTCGATGGCTTTAGCATCTGATGTTACCACTACGGCGCAAAGGGCTAAGGTAATTGGTTGGATTTCAGCCGCATTTAGTGGGGGACTAATTTTAGGACCAGGGCTCGGTGGTGTATTAGCAAATATCCATTATAAAGTGCCGTTTTGGGCGGCTGCAGCCTTAGGGCTGGTTTCAACATTATTTACGTATTTGGTAATGCCGAAGACTGAAGTGAAAATAGAAGAAACGGAAATGACCAAGTTTACTAAGCCGAATGCTTTGAAGAGTGTCATGACGGCACCGCTAGTAATTCTATTTACGATGATTTTTGTAGCAGCCTTTGGGTTACAGGGATTCGAAAGTATTTATAGCATCTACGTTAACCAAGTCTTCAATTTTAGTTTAGGAACGATTGCACTAGTATTGACTTTTAATGGGATTTTCTCGTTGATTTTGCAAGTGTTTATCTTTGATTTCTTGGTGCGGAAAATGGGTGAAGTGAGACTGATTGGGGCATGCTTCTTAATTGGAGCAATTTTTGTTTTTTGGATTACCCAAGCTCATACTCAAATTGAAGTAATCATTGCTACATTAGTAGTTTTCTCTGCCTTCGATGTTTTACGTCCGGCCATCACCACCTTATTAACTAAGGAAGGCAAAGACAATCAAGGCTTAATTAATGGATTAAACATGTCTTTAACTAGTGTGGGGAACGTCATCGGACCAATTATTGCCGGAATGTTGATGGATTACAATACTCACATTCCATATATGATTGTCGCTGTAATTTTATTCATATCTTATGGAATTACTTTCATCGTAGGACATGTGATGAAAAAAGAAACACGGTAGATGATAAAAACTGTAGCAGGGCGATCAAGCTCGGCTACAGTTTTTTGTTTGATATAGTTTGGAAAGTTTCATATTAAGATAGTTATTCCTTGAAAATGTTATACAATGAAAGCGTAAGCAATCTAATAATGGAGGGGTACAATCATGATTAAAACTAATAGCAATTTAAATGAACTAAAAAAAGCTGCAACAAATTTAATTGGAATGGATAAAATACCAGCGGGTAAGTATCAATTAGCTGAAATTATAGCTCGAGGAATCGATGATACATTTGAAGCACGGGAGAGTGACGAATGGGAAATTGATGAGTATCTAAGAGATCGAGCTTTAAACTTTTGGTTTTACCCATCAATGAATCTGGAAGAATTAGTACCTAAATTAACAGATGAAATCGCAAATAACTGGGAAATTAAAAGAGGAGACGACCGGATGTTATCAACATGCTTAGCGGCCGTGTTGACTTATCACCCGCACAATTTA
Organism: Pediococcus pentosaceus; assembly: GCF_001437285.1. Lineage (GTDB taxonomy): Bacteria > Bacillota > Bacilli > Lactobacillales > Lactobacillaceae > Pediococcus > Pediococcus pentosaceus. Next base: position 251,223 of record NZ_JQBF01000001.1, read on the forward strand.
TCAGTCACATTAGGAGAACTTTTAAAATCAGATCCGACGACTCAAAATTTAGCGACGTTAGAGGGTTTCGATATTACTAAGATTAATCAAATCCTAGTTCAACACAATGCACGCCCCTTATCAGTTAATTAAGTGCCTTAAGTTGTGTATAGTTTCGGAAGTTGTAAAATAAAAGGCAATAGTATTAGGAGGATTTTACATGGCAAAAAAACAACTAACACGGGCAGAGGTTCCGGAAGCGTTAACTTGGAACGTCACCGATATTTTTACAACTGAAGCAGATTTTAAAAAGGCCATTCAACAAGTTGAAAAACAAATTGTTGAAATTCAAGCCAATTCTAGACATATGACCGAGAGTGCTACACAACTATTAGCATTAACTGAATTACTTTATGAGAGTGAAGAACTCCTTATGAAAGTTTATGGATATGCGGCTCGGGTTAATGATGGTGATACTGCTGACCCACATGGGAACGATTTGATGAATCAAGCATTATTAATTGTTAATAAGTGGGAAGCAGCCGTATCATTTTATGATCCTAAAATAACGCAACTATCAGCAGCGCAATTAGATCAATTTTTAGATGATAAGCCAGAATTAAAACGATATGAATTTAATTTACGTCGAATTCAAGAGCAAGCTGCCCATACCCTTACTCCTGCTGAAGAAAAATTGTTGGCTCAACTTCAACCGGCGATTGATGATGCTTCAGACATTTCTTCGAAATTAGATGACGCTGATTTAGATTTTGGAATGATTAAAGATGAAAATGGCGAAGAAGTTCAATTAACTAATGCTACAGCCAGTGAATTTGCTACTTCAGCAGATCAGGACATGCGAATGCGTGCTAGTAAACAAGTTGCTAAGGCGTACCGTTCAATGCGGAATACCTTTGGTGCTACCCTTAAAAGCCACGTTCATGCCCAAAATATTTTAGCCACAATTAGGCATTTTGATAGTGCACGTCAGATGAATTTGGCTGATCAAAAAATTCCAGAAGCCGTTTACGATACGTTGATTAATACGACACATGAACATCTGGATTTGATGCATGATTATTATGCTTTCCGAAAAGCATACTTAGGATTAGATCATATGTATCAATTTGATCGACATGTTCCTTTGGTTGCAGATGCTAAGTTAAGTTTGGCATTTGAAGAAGGCAAAAAGGTTACGATGGCAGCCTTGGCTCCGTTAGGCAAAGATTATCAAAATTATTTGCAAGAGGAATTTGAACAACGTTGGATTGATGCAGCTGAAAATAAAGGGAAACGTAGTGGGGGCTATGAGGACGACGTTTATGGAGTGCATCCATATATCTTACTAAATTGGAATGATATTTATGATAGTACTTCAACGTTAGCCCATGAATCGGGCCACGCACTTCAGAGTGTTTACACGGATAAGGCCCAACCTTTCTGGTATTCACAATATCCAATCTTTATTGCTGAAATTGCTTCAACTTTAAACGAAAGCTTATTAAACCATTATATGTTAGAAAAATATGCTGATGATCCTCAAATTAAAGCATTTATTTTAACACAAGATGTGGACAACTTTATTGGCACGGTTTATCGTCAAACTCTTTTTGCGGAATTTGAGCATTTTATTTATACAGAAGATGCCAAAGGAACGACCCTTACCCCCGATTTGATGGCTGATAAATTTAACGGATTGTTCAAAGAATATAATGGAGATGCTGTAACAGATTTACCTTGGAAAGACGATACTTGGGCGCAAATTCCTCATTTCTATTACGATTATTATGTTTACCAATACGCTACATCTAAAGCCATCGCAACCGCTTTAGCCGATGATATTATTTCTGGTAAACCTGGTGCATTGGAAAACTATAAGAAATTCTTATCAGCCGGAGCAAGTAATTATCCGGTCGAAATAGTTAAACAGGCTGGGGTAGATGTAACCAAACGTGACTATCTTGATCAAGCATTTAAACTATTTGGTGAAGAAGTCGAAGAATTAAAGCGAATTTTATAATATTTAAACTAAGACATTGGAATTAAAGTCATAAAAAAACTCCCCGAGTTAAAATGGGGAGCATCTAGTTTTATACATTCAATTTAGGCATGATACTTGTAATTTATCCTACTTGTACCATGTTTTTTATTTAATAAAATTGATCTTTTAAACTATTTGAAGAACTTAACTATATTTAATTTAGTTGGGTTCTTTTTTTATGGACTGAAGAAATTTTTAACTAGTATTGGGAATAAATTTTATTTTAGGGTCATATTTTTACTATGTGTCTTCGCGATAACTCTCTTGTAATAATCCATCGAAGAAATGTTGAATCGAGATTTGACCGCGTTGGGCTCCGACTTCTCGAATTCTTTGCATTTCATTATAAACGTTCTGGAAATCAAATAAACTGTTGGCATATTCTAGCAGAACTTCATTTTCGGGATATTCAATACACATACCGGCTAAATTGCAAATACCAACACGTAAGGCACGCCGAATTCTTTGAAAGGCACTTTTTTTCTCATGTTCATTTAAAGAAAGACTTTCTTGAAAATCAATCTTTGAGAAAGGAATATTTTGATCGACCATAACTTTAGCAATCCGTAAGATATCATCACAACCGTTTTCAGAAGCAATCCCTAAAAAGCGGAGGATTGAATGGATTCGATCGGTTCGAAGACGATGCTTAGATTGTGGTCGATTAAATGGTGTGGCAATTCCAGACGTTAATTTGTTAATTTCAGCCATTTTATCAACTACTTGGCAGTAAGAACCCACTAGCTTCGTAATATTTTTAAACTCCAGATGATTAAAAGGATAATCTAAATAAGCGTCAATTCCTACACGATAAGCTTCGTCTTTATAGGCTTCATTATGAGGTCCCACCACAATAAAGTGAGGTTTGATGTGGACTTGAGCGAGACGTTTGATCAAATTTAGCCCTTCTGGAAAAATTTCTAAGCAATTGATGATCATTACGTCGACTCTTAGTTGTAATAAATCGTCATAGGCACTATCAACATCGAAATTAACTCCAACTAGTGAGTTGCTAAAATCCGATTCAATAATATTTTGAACGATGGAAACACTTGATTCATCGTCTGATAGTAAATAAAAGTTCATAGTCGGATCTCCTTTTGAAGTTTTTTGAAGTTATATGATACTTTATGAATTATACAATAATAAGATATAAAAATGAAAAAAATGACAATTTTTTTGTTATATAAAATATTTATTCAAAAAATAAGTGATTTTATTCAAAAAATATTCATTTATGAAAACGTTTTAAATAAAAATAATATTAATTTTTAAGAAAATCAATTGATCACTGAAGCTTTGTGAAAGCGCTTGCTAGAATTAAACACGTAATCAAATATAGAGGAGGACGTTAAAATGTCATTTAACTTACGTAACCGCAGTTTTTTAACCTTATCAGATTTTAGTACTCGTGAAATGGAATACATGCTTAATTTAGCTGAGGATTTAAAGAAAGCTAAATATGCTGGCTATGAAGGTAATCGCTTGGCTGGCAAGAATATCGCTTTGATTTTTGAAAAAGATTCAACTCGAACACGTTGTGCTTTTGAAGTTGGTGCTAAAGATGAAGGCGCTCACGTAACTTATCTTGGTCCTTCAGGCTCACACATTGGCTACAAAGAATCAGTTAAAGATACAGCTCGTGTCTTGGGTGGTATGTTTGATGGGATTGAATATCGTGGATTCTCACAACGCTCAGCAGAAACGTTAGCTGAATATTCAGGTGTTCCTGTATGGAATGGTCTAACTGATGAAGATCACCCAACTCAAGTTTTAGCTGATTTCCTAACGGCTAAGGAAGTTTTGAAGAAAGAATATAAAGATATTAAATTTGCTTTTGTTGGAGACGGTCAAGACAACGTATCTAATGCTTTGATGCTAGGTGCTGCTGTAATGGGAATGGAATATCACGTTGTAACCCCTAAAGAACTTGAACCAACCAAGGACGTCTTAGACAAAGCTAACGCAATTGCTGCTAAAACGGGCGGTAAAATCGTTGTTGAAAATGACGTTAAAGCTGGTGTTAAGAATATGGATGTTATCTATACCGATGTATGGGTATCAATGGGTGAACCAGATGAAATGTGGCAAAAGCGTATTAAATTATTGAAGCCATATCAAGTAACTAAAGAAGTGATGGAAGCTACCGAAAATCCAAATGCAATCTTTGAACACTGTCTGCCTGCATTCCACAATACAGACACATCAATTGGTAAAAAGATTGAAGAAAAATATGGTCTATCTGAAATGGAAGTTACTGATGAAGTCTTTGAAAGTAGTCAATCAGTTGTATTCCAAGAAGCTGAAAATCGGATGCACACAATTAAAGCTGTCATGGTTGCAACTTTAGGTGACTAAGGAGGGCGAGTTTATGTCAAAAATGGTGGTTGCCTTAGGTGGCAATGCTTTAGGAAAGAGCCCTGAGGAACAGTTACAGTTAGTGAAAAATACGGCTGCATCATTGATTGGTTTGGTACGTGATGATCATCAAGTAGTAATTAGTCATGGGAATGGTCCTCAAGTTGGGCAAATCAATCTTGGGATGAACTACGCCGCCGAACATGGTAAAACAGCAGCTTTTCCGTTCCCAGAGTGTGGGGCAATGAGTCAGGGTTATATAGGGTATCATCTACAACAAAGTTTACAAAATGAACTTGCAAAACGAAACATGGATAAAAATGTTGTGACAACTATAACTCAAATTGAAGTTGACCAAGATGATACTGCTTTTCAAAAACCGACTAAACCAGTGGGTGATTTCTACAGCAAAGAACAAGCCGCACAAATTGAAGCTGAAAAAGGATATACATTTGTCGAAGATGCAGGACGTGGATATCGCCAAGTTGTAGCTTCTCCATTACCAAAATCAATTATTGAAATCAATAGTATTAAAACGCTTGTCGAACACGGTGATTTGGTAATCGCTGGCGGTGGTGGTGGCGTTCCAGTCATTAAAACTGAAACTGGCTTAAAGGGAGTACCAGCTGTAATTGATAAAGATCGTTCGAGCGCCTTGCTAGCTGATAACATCGATGCCGATAAATTAATTATTCTCACAGCTGTTGACTATGTTTACGTTAACTATAATAAGCCAGAACAAAAAGTACTCAAGCAACTAAGCGTTGAAGAAGCCCAAAAGTACATGGATGACGGACAATTTGCAGCTGGAAGTATGCTACCAAAAGTACAGGCATGCTTATCTTTTGTTAAGGGACACCCTGAACGTGAAGCAATTATTACCTCATTAAATGGTTTGGATGACGCTTTGAAAGGTAATTTAGGTACAGTAATTCACGGCTAAATAATTTATTTAAGTACCAGGTAGAAAAAATAAGAATAGGAGTGTGATTATAGTGGCGAACGCAATTCATGTAACTTCAGAAATCGGAAAACTTAAGACAGTTATGTTACATCGTCCGGGTAAAGAAATTGAAAATATTACCCCGGATTCGATGGAAAGATTATTGTTTGATGATATTCCATATCTACCAATCGCTCAAAAAGAACATGACTTTTTTGCTAAGACCTTGACAGATCAAGGGATTGAAGTGATTTATTTTGAAAAATTGGCAGCTGATGCTTTAAGTGACGATGGAGTAAGAAAAGAATTCTTAAATAGAATGATTGCTGAATCTGGCTATGCAGTTGGAGTAATCCATGACGCTTTAATGGAATATCTTTACGCAATGGATCCTCAGATGATGATTAATCAAATTATTGAAGGGGTACGAGCAAGCGATGTTAATATTGTTACTCCTGACTTACAATCCGTTTCTGAGAATACAGATTGGCCTTTCTTAATGGACCCAATGCCTAACGCATACTTTACTCGCGATCCCCAAGCATCAATTGGAGATGGGTTATCTATCAACAAGATGACTTTTGAAGCACGCATGCGGGAGTCCTTAATTACCGAATATATCATGAACTACAATCCTCGCTTTGCTGGAAAAGTCAAGGTATGGCGAGACCGTAATCATCGTACCCATATTGAAGGTGGGGATGAATTAGTTTTAAATGATCATGTATTAGCAATTGGTATCTCTCAACGTACGACAGCGAATGCAATTGAAGATATCGCTCGTAATTTATTCAAAGATTCTAATTATGACACGATTATTGCAATTTCAATACCTCATAATCATGCAATGATGCATTTGGATACAGTATTTACGATGATTAATTATGAACAATTTACAGTACATCCAGCAATTTTAACTGGTGATGGAAAAGTTGATAACTGGGTACTTCATCCTGGTAAAGATGGTGAGATTACAATGGAACATCATACAGACATTAAGGAAGTCTTGAAGAAGGCTCTTAATAAGTCTGAAATTGACTTAATTCCTACTGGTAATGGTGATTCAATTGTGGCTCCAAGAGAACAATGGAATGATGGTTCAAATACGTTATCAATCGCTCCTGGCGTTGTTGTAACTTACGACAGAAATTACGTATCGAACGACTTACTACGTCAACACGGTATCCTGGTCCATGAGGTTCGTTCAAGTGAATTATCTCGCGGACGTGGCGGTCCACGGTGCATGTCCTGCCCAATTGTTCGTGAAGACATCTAAAAATAATTTTATGGCAGAAGTGAACTGTGGTACTAGAAAATAGTAGACAGTTTACTTTTGCCATTTTTATTAAATTTAAGAATGGAGTGAAGAACATGGAAAATAAAAACGGAATTGGGCGACTAGGCTTAACCGCCTTAATTGTTAGCTCTTGTATTGGAACCGGAATATTTGGAATTACCAATGCGGTTGCCGCTGCTGCCGCACCAGGACCAGCATTATTGTCTTGGTTGTTTGTTGGGATTGGTTTTTTGTTCTTAGTTTTATCATTAAATAATTTATCTGAAAAACGCCCCGATTTAGAAGCAGGAATTTTTAGTTATGCGGGAGCTGGATTTGGTCCATTAGGTGAATTCATTTCTGGATGGGCTTACTGGCTTTCAGCTTGGCTTGGAAATATTGCTTTTGCAACCATGCTGATGAGCGCGATTGGAACTTTTTTACCGGCTTTCAAGGGTGGCCAAAACTTACCATCAATAATTGTAGCAATTATTTTCTGTTGGGCTTTAACTCTACTCGTCAATCGTGGGGTAGAAAGTGCTTCGTTTGTTAACACCATTGGAACTTTCTTTAAGATAATTCCACTAGTTTTGTTTATTATCATTGTAATTATTTTCTTTAAAGGTCACATGTTTACAACTGATTTTTGGGGAAACGTTACCAATAACTTTTCCAAAGGAACTACAACCGGATCAATTTTTGAACAATTGAAGGGAACATTATCAACTTTAATTTGGGTATTCATTGGTGTTGAAGGTGCTTCAGTTATGGGCCATCGTGCTAAAACTAGAAGTCAAGCTCAGCAAGCCACGATTATCGGCTTTGTTTTACTTCTGATAATTTATGTCATGATTTCAATTATCCCTTACGGAACACTAACACGTGCCCAGTTGGCGGGTGCTGAACAACCAGCTTTAGGAAATGATTTACAATTAATTGTTGGTAGTTGGGGCGCAATGATTATTAATATAGGTTTGATCATTTCTACGGTTATCTCATGGTTATCGTGGACGATGTTACCAGCTGAAACTACAATGTTAATTGCTAAAGATAAGGTTATGCCAAAAGTTTGGGGTAAATTAAATGAAAGAAAAGCTCCAACAACGTCACTAATGATTACAGCGGTTCTACAAACTATTTTCTTATTCTCATTGCTATTCACCTCCGAAGCTTATAATTTTGCTTATTCATTAGCTTCAGCAGCTATTCTATTCTCCTACCTATTTGTGGGATTGTATCAAATGAAATACAGCTACAAGGAAAAGCAATGGGGACAGTGGACAATTGGCTTAATTGCAGCTTTATTCCAGTTTGCCTGCATGGTGCTATCTGGTTGGCAACAAATTTTGTTAGTCTCTATCAGTTTCATCCCAGGATTCATTATCTATTATCAAGCAACGAAAGAAAATAAACGTACTTTAACTGGTAAAGAGAAAGGTATGATGGGGATGATTTTGATTCTCAGTTTGATTGCCATTTATTTGGTAGTTAATGGAACAATTGTTGTGAGCTAATTAAGCAGGTTAAAAGTATAATTTGCCTAAGAAATTAAGACGAAATATGATTTTTTTGATTATATAGGGTATTGGACACTAATTTAAGTTACGAAGAATTTAGATAAATATTCTGAAGCATCACGTATATCAAATAACTAATTAAAATTTTTGGGAGTAATTTGAATGACAGAGAAAAATGAGAAAATAGGCTTATTAACTTTGAGTGCCCTAGTGATTAGTTCATCTATTGGTAGTGGTGTTTTTGGAATTATGTCAGATCTTGCGAGGGCTGCAGCGCCGGGACCGGTTTTAATTACGTGGTTTATTGTTGGTTTGGGTGTTATGATGCTGGCTTTATCGTTAAATAACTTATTATTAAAAGAACCAGAGCTAGAGGGAATATTTTCCTATCCCAAGAAAGGATTTGGTCCTTTCATGGGTTTTATTAGTGGTTGGGGATATTGGTTGTCAGCATGGCTGGGCAGTGTGGCATTTGCAACTTTTCTAATGAGCACAATAGGTTATTTTTTCCCAATTCTTAGGTCAGAACGAAACTTACCATTAATTCTAATTGCAAGTATCTTTTCATGGGGACTGACATATTTAGTTAACCGTGGCATCGAAGGTGCTGCCATAATTAATACAATTGTAACCGTATGCAAATTGATTCCTTTATTTGTATTTATTGTATTTGGAATTATTCTTTTTAAAGGCGGAATGTTTACGCATGCCTTTTGGAATAATATGAATAATAATTTTGTTGGTGGAGATGTTATAGGTCAAGTTAAGAACTGCATGATGGTAATGATGTGGGTTTTTGTTGGAATTGAAGGTGCCTCAATACTATCGGCACGAGCCGAAAAGAAATCGGATGCGGGAAAAGCAACCATTTTGGGTTTAATTAGCTTGCTAGTTATCTACATTTTGGCATCAGTTTTACCATATGGATATTTAACCCAAGAACAGTTGGCAACGATTAAACAACCAGCCATGCTATATATATTTGAAAAGATGGTTGGTACTTGGGGTGGATACTTCATTGGAATTGGATTAATTGTATCAATCCTAGGTGCATGGCTTTCCTGGACGATGTTACCAGCCGAGACAATGTTATTGATGGCAAAGCAAAAACTATTACCAGAATATTTTGGGAAAATTAATGATAAAAAAGCTCCCACCTTTGCCTTAATTTTAACGGCTGGATTAATACAGATTTTCTTATTCACCCTATTTTTTACAACTAAAGCATACAATTTTGCTTATTCTCTTTGTACCGCAGCGGTGATTGTGTGTTATATCCTGGTTGCAGCTTACCAGATTAAATATTCGTGGACACATATCCATGAAAAAGGAAATCAGCAACAATTGGTAATTGGTGTCCTAGCCTTGTTGTTTGAAGTAATAGGCATTTTAATGGCAGGGTTAAGTTATTTATTGCTATGTTTTATTGCATACATCCCTGGAATTTATTTTTATGGTCGGGCTCGTAAAAATAATGGACACGAATATTTCCTCTCTAAGGGAGAATTGATAGTAACAGTATTTATAACAATTGGTGCTCTAATTGGAATGGGGTTAGTGATAATGGGAAAAATTATAGTTTGAATTGTAGAAAAATAAAGGTGCAACGATTAAAGAAATTCAAGATATGGAAGCATTAGCCAGCGAACTAAAACATTAACCACTTCGAGTAGGCTTATACAAGCTTTGATAACAGAGTGTGTCGGAGATTTGTATATTTCTCACATCCATTAAACAACAAAAAATTTGTATAGGCTCAAAGAGATCATATTTAAAAATCATTTTTAATTAAGTAAATAATTTAAAGTAGTAGATTGAAAAAATATAAGTTTCAAGAAATTTTAATATATGGCCTGAAGCGTTTTAAGTATAGAAAGTTTAACTTCCAAAATGGTGTCTGACGCTTAAGGCCATATTTTATATCCACATAAAATATGAGGTGATAAAAATGACCAGTAAAGCCAAAAGACGTTTTAAGTTAAAAATGCCCGGGGCCTTTGTAATTTTATTTATTTTAACAATTGTAGCAGTTATTGCGACATGGACAGTCCCTTCTGGTAGTTATGCTAAGTTAGCCTATAATCAGACTACTTCAAGTTTGCAGGTTAAAGATCCTGGGGGCGAGGTTCATAAGGTGCCTGCCACTCAAAAGGAATTAAATAAGTTGGGAGTTAAGATTGATATAAAAAAATTTACTTCAGGAGGGATTACGCAAGAAATTTCGATTCCCAATACATATCAGCGTTTGAAGCAACATCCAGCTAGTATTACTAAAGTGACTACGAGTATGGTACGTGGAACAATTGAAGCTGTAGACATTATGGTATTCATCTTTGTCTTAGGCGGGTTAATTGGGGTTGTTAGGGCTAGTGGAGCATTTGAATCAGGACTGGTTGCGTTAACCAAGAAAACTAAAGGTCATGAATTTTTATTAATTTTTTTGGTAGCAATTTTGATGATATTAGGTGGAACGTTGTGTGGGATTGAAGAAGAGGCCGTAGCTTTTTATCCAATTTTAGTGCCGGTATTCATTGCAATGGGATATGATTCCATAGTATGTGTAGGAGCAATCTTTTTAGCAAGTTCGATTGGAACAGCATTTTCAACGATTAATCCGTTTTCAGTCGTAATTGCATCGAATGCGGCGGGAATTAATTTTACAGAAGGAATTGGATGGCGTGTGTTTGGATGCATAGTGGCAGCTATTTTTGTTGTAGGTTATTTATACTGGTATAGTCGAAAAGTTAAGAACAATCCCCAGTTTTCATATTCGTATGAAGATCGTAACACGTTCAATAGTAAGTGGTCGGTTGAAAGTACTGATGACAGTGAGGCAAGTTTTACTAAACGGAAGAAAATTATTTTATTGTTATTCGTTGCCGGATTTCCACTGATGGTGTGGGGGGTAATGACACAGGGATGGTGGTTTCCAACCATGGCGTCTTCGTTCTTAGCATTTGCGATTATTATCATGTTTCTGACTGGTACAGGAGCAAATGGTATTGGTGAAAAAGGCGTCGTAGATGCGTTTGTTAATGGAGCATCTAGTTTGGTAGGAGTTTCTTTGATTATTGGGCTAGCACGTGGAATTAACCTTATTTTAAACGAGGGGATGATCTCTGATACAATTCTAGATTTCTCTTCAGCTCTAGTAGCTAACATGAGTGGTCCAATATTTATTATTGTGATGTTATTGATTTATTTTGTATTGGGATTCATTGTTCCGTCTTCTTCTGGATTAGCAGTCTTATCGATGCCGATTTTGGCCCCTTTGGCTGATACAGTTGAAATACCAAGATTTGTGGTAGTAACAGCATACCAATTCGGTCAATATGCAATGTTATTCTTAGCACCAACTGGATTAGTAATGGCGACGTTGCAAATGTTAGACATGCAGTATTCACACTGGTTAAGATTTGTATGGCCTGTGGTGGTCTTCTTATTAGTATTTGGCGGAGGAATCCTAGTAGCACAAGTTTTAATATATTAAAAAATAAAAACACCGGAATTTAAATTCCGGTGTTTTGCTGCTTTAATATTAAGCATAAAGGGTAAAAAGGGTGCATGAATTATAAAGTGTTAATTGTTAAGGGATCAAATTGAAGCAAATTGCTCCTAGAATGGCACCAACAACTGGTCCCAAAATAGGAACCCAACTATAGGCCCAATCTGAGCCGCCTTTGTTAGCGATTGGAAGCATCGCATGTGCGAGACGAGGACCTAAGTCCCGCGCAGGATTGATGGCGTAACCGGTAGTTCCACCAAGTGAAAGTCCGATTGCTGTAATGAGAACCCCAACAGCGATTGGATTAAGACCCTGAGTGAATTGTCCCCGAGTAAAGGCTAATAAACCGAAAATAAGTACTGCTGTACCAACAACTTCACTAATAAAGTTCATGCTGTAATTGCGAATAGCAGGTTCTGTAGCAAAGGTACCAAGAATAGCATCTTTATCTTTGGTTTCTTTCCAATGTGGGTAATAATGAATCCAAACGACAATCCCGCCAACTAAACCACCTAAAATTTGAGCAATGCTATAAGGAATAACGCTTGACCAAGGAAATTTACCGGCAATTGCCATTCCGACTGAAACTGCAGGATTTAAATGGGCAGGGCTGAGAAAAGAGGATGCATAAACCCCTAATGTAACAGCTAATCCCCAGCCTAAAGTAATGGCGATCCAACCAGAGCCTTCAGCTTTTGACTTTCTAAGGCTAACTCCAGCCACAACACCGTCACCAAGTAAAACTAGTACAAATGTTCCAATAAACTCCCCCAGTAGTTGAAGCGATAAACTATTATCCATGAAAAGGTTCCTCCTATTTTAGGTAAGTAAGGCTAGCTTCATCGATTGTTTCTTGGAGTTTCTTCGCTTGAGCTTCACGCTCTTCGTCAGACCATTCGAAGTAACGAGCCATTTCATTAATAACACCCTTTTTAACATCATCAATTGTATCGTGGTGGAAAAGAAGGTGATTGGTACGGCGGAGCAAGTAGTCAACGGGTGTCAGCGTCATTTCTTCATTCATTGAATAATGTAGACTAATTGTCTCAGCAAGTGTTAGCCCAGGTGCTGCTTCAATTTTACCAATCTGGCTAAATACACGAGCAGCATTTGATCCAAATAGGTTAGCTATTTGTTCAGCCTCAGCTTTTGATAGACCACTTTCAATTCCTTGTTTAGCGAAGAATGAAAGGGTAGCGTCGACGTTATTAGGATCGATATCACCACCAGAAACTTGGAGATGCTTAGAATCAATTTCGTTGAATGTTTCGTTGAAGTCTTCTTTGAGAACTTTGGTGATTAAAGCAATGGCTCCAGCAGCCATTTTACGATAATCGGTAATCTTTCCACCTGCAAGGGTGATTAGCCCATCGTTTGCAACGTCGAGGGCGCTACCACGAGATACAGCAGAAGGATTTTTTTCTGAGAGGGTGCTTTCTAGATTATTAAGGACATCTTCAACGTCAACTCGATCAGCTTCTTTATTTTCATACTTATTTACAATATCAATGACTTCATCAAAGCTATCCGAAGTAATTTTTCCGGAATTACCACCATTGTAGTCTGAGCTACCATTGGAAGAAATTAGAGGACGTAAACCTGCCCAACTAGCTTCAATATCATCAATCGTAATCTTAGCTTCTGGATAATGTTTATTAATGATACTTAACAAGTAATCGACGTCCTCTTGCTCAACTCGTGGATGCAAGAAGTCGCCTTTGTAATCTGTATCGGTGGTTCCAAAATAGGTCTTTCCTTCGCGAGGAATTGCGAAAATCATACGACCATCTTGTTTGCCAGAGTCAAAGTAAGTTGGCTGAGGGACGTTTAGACGTGAGCGATCAACAACCAAGTGCACCCCTTTAGTAGGGCGCATCTGTGGAACAACTTCTTCTTTATCATCCATTTCACGAATAAAGTCCGACCAAGGACCCGTTGTGTTGATTACCAATTTAGCGTGAATATCAAATTCTTCACCAGTCAAGAGATCTTTAACGTTAACACCATTTACACGACCATTTTCATCATGCAGAATGTGTTGAGCTTTGATATGACTGACCATTAAGCCACCATTTTCATGAGCTTTTTTGATGTTTTCAATCACTAAACGAGCATCATTATTACGAAAATCAAGGTAAACACCACCACCCAAAAGACCTTCCGGATTAAGTTGAGGCTCACGTTGAAGAACCTCGTCTTTTGAAATAGTGTAGTTGGTGTATTTAGGATCTGTAACACCAGCAAGTTGATCGTACAAATTCATTGCAATTTTAACTGAAAACATATCAAAGGTTGATCCAGGTTCGTCATAAATTGGAAGAAGCATTGGATCAGGGCGAGGAATATGAGGGGCAATTCCTTGAACAACCGCGCGTTCTTTAACGGTATCAGAAACTACCTCGACATCGAAGTTTTTAAGATAACGAATTCCACCATGAACTAACTTGGTTGAACGAGAAGATGTTCCTTCAGCGAAATCTTGCATTTCAATTAGGGCGTTGTTCATACCCATGGCGCTTGCTTGAATAGCAACACCTGCGCCGGTGATTCCACCACCGATGGTAAGTAAGTCGAGCGTTTCATTTTTCAATCTTTCGATATCTTGTTTTCTACTAATTAATGAGAATGACATGAAATAAGCCTCCTAAGTTATTTTGATTGTCGTGGTCGATGTTTAAATTGACGAGTTGCTGCAACCGCTTCTTGCCAACCTGTGTATAAGTCTTCACGCTCATCAGTTGACATCTTTGGTTTGAATACCTTCCCTGGCTTATATTCTTTCTTTAAATCTTCAAGGTCTTTCCAGAATCCAACTGCTAATCCCGCAAGAAATGCGGCGCCTAGAGCGGTGGTTTCGAGATCACTAGCACGATCAATTTCAATTCCTAAAATATCAGATTGGAATTGCATCAAGTAATCATTATTAGAAGCGCCACCATCGACACGAATGGAAGGAATATCAATTCCCGAATCCTTTTTCATAGTGTCAATAACGTCACGAGATTGGTATGCAAGGGATTGAAGGGTAGCTTTAATGAAATCTTCACGGGTAGTTCCACGAGTGATTCCAAAAACTGAACCTCGAGCATTAGGATCCCAGTACGGAGCACCCAGTCCGGTAAAAGCTGGTACAACATAGACTTCATTATCATTTTGAGAAGCAACAGCGGCTGCCTCTGATTCAGAAGCCTTTTTAAACAGTTTCATTCCATCACGAAGCCATTGAATTGCCGAACCAGCCACAAAAATACTACCTTCTAGTGCGTAATAGACTTTGCCATTAATACCGTAACCAATGGTGGTTAATAAATTATTATCAGATAATTGCGGTTTTTCACCTGTGTTCATTACGGTAAATGCACCAGTCCCGTAGGTATTTTTGACCATTCCGGGTTCGAAAGCTAATTGGCCAAATAAGGCCGCTTGTTGATCGCCAGCCATTCCAGAGATGGGAACTTCGCTACCATAAAAGTGGTAATCTTTGGTTTTACCGTAAATGGTAGAGTTAGGTTTAACTTCCGGAAGCATTGAAGCAGGGATATTAAGTAAAGCGAGAATTTCTTTGTCCCATTCTAATTTGTGAATGTTATACAACATGGTGCGGCTAGCGTTGGAATAGTCAGTGACGTGCACATCACCATCCGTTAATTTCCACATTAGCCATGTATCAATGGTTCCAAACAACAGCTCGCCGCGTTCGGCGCGTGCTTGTGCGCCATCAACGTGGTCAAGAATCCAGCGAATTTTGGTTGCCGAGAAGTAAGCGTCTGTAACTAGTCCCGTTTTTTGGTGAATCATGTCGCCATACCCATCTTTTACGAGTTGTTCAGCAATTTCTGCTGTCTGTCGAGATTGCCACACTACAGCGTTATAAATGGGAAGCCCGGTCTTTTTATCCCAAATCACGGTAGTTTCTCGTTGATTGGTAATACCAATTCCACTAATTTGGTTGGGCTTAATTCCTGACTCGATAAATGCATTAGCAATGGTCGACAATACGGCATTCCATATTTCGTTGGCATTATGTTCTACCCATCCAGGTTTCGGAAAGTACTGTGGAAATTCTCTTTGAGCATCTGCCATTTTATTTCCAGCATGATCAAAGATGATTGTACGAGTACTAGTCGTCCCTTCGTCGATGGCAAGAATATATTTGTCTGCCATGTCCGTACCTCCGTTTTTTTAATTTGTTAAGATTCAAGAAAGCGCTTTCTAAAGATCTCGTTGTTAATTATAAATCGTTTTTAATAATTAAAAAACAAAAACGCTTGTGAAATATTGTCTAATATTTATCATTTTTTAAAAAAATGTTTTACTATTTGAAAGTTAATATCATTTTATGATTCGAAGTGACTGTTATAGGGGATTTTGATGCGGATAATTGACAAAAAAGTGCTATTAATTAATGATTCAATCATTATTTGGTGAAAATAAAGGAACTGGTTGTAAACTCACTATAAAAAGAAGCATCAAGCAGCACGCTAAGTGCTGTTGGATGCTTCTTTAGTGGTTTAGTTTATTTTTGCAAAATGGGCAGCGATTTTTTTACGATTTTCCCGATGAGTAGTAACAATCAACGTATCACCAGGTTTAATTACTGAATCACCACTTGGAATAATTGAATTAGAGCCGCGACGAATGCTAATTAATAAACTTTCTTTGGGCCAAGAAATATTGCGGACTGCTAAACCATCCAGCTTAGAACCTTCGACAATTGGAATTTCTACTCGGTCTTGAGGCCCACTAGGAGTAGCAGTAATAGTTGGAACTAATTGATGAAGTAAAGATTCATAAATTGGTTCACCGCCGAGTAAATCTAATACAATGTAGGCGGTAAGCGCCACAACGGCTAGTGGCATTAAATGTTGTAGCGAACCAACCATTTCAGTAATCAGTAGAATTGCAGTAAATGGCGCTTTACCAATGGCGGCAAAGTAGCCAGCCATGGCATAAATCACAAAGTTGGGTAAGTAATGGATATCAATTAGATTAAGATTAGCCATGATACTAACGTACAAAGCCCCAAATATAGCACCCAGGGTTAGGATTGGAAGAAAAATTCCTCCGGGTAATCCAGACCCATAAGATACCATGGAAAAAATGAATCGAATAATTAATAGGGTGAAAAGCGTCATAAAAATCGGATTTTTGTTAGCAATTGCAGTAATGATGGAATTTCCACCACCTAAATATGATGGCCATAAAATTCCGATGGGAATAATCGTTATAAAAGGCACTAAACTATGGAGCCAACGTGGTAAAAAGCTAATTTTTTGATACCATTTTTTTAGATTTAATGTACAAAGCTGATATAGTCGTCCAAAAAGGCCCAGTAAAATTCCCAAGGCAATTAGGTGCCAGTAAAGCCCAAGAGGCAAAGAATGAGGATATCTAATCGCTAAAACTGGAGTTAAACCAAAAAAGTTAAGAGAAACAAAGTTTGACACAACGGCGCTGGTAAGGGCACTAATCCAAACCAACGGAGAAAAGTTATGGTAGATTTCTTCCAAAACGAATAGAGTACTAGCAATAGGAGCATTAAAAGCAGCTGAAAGGCCAGCTGCGGCTCCACCAGCGATTAAAACGCGACGTTGAGAACCACTATAGTGGAGGGTTTCACTCCAACCTTGACCTACTACCGCTCCTAACTGAATAGAAGGGCCTTCACGCCCTAGCATCAAGCCAGATCCGATTGCTAAAATCCCACCAGTAAACTTTTTCCAAAGTACTGGCCACCATTTTTCTTCATATTCACCAGATAATTGTCCTTCAATTTGAGGAATTCCTGAGCCAGATATTTGGGGAGAAGTTTTAACTAACAATCCTACCAACACTGCTAAAATAATATTAATTACTACAATCAGGGCCAACCAATGCCAACTGGAACTGGCTAGTCGATAAATTGATTGTGAAATTTCTAGAAGATGTTCGATTGCTAGTCTAAATGTGCTGACAATTAAACCAATCAAAATTCCAATAAAAATAGAGTTTAGTAAAGTAGATAATCGAGTATCTTCAATTTTCAAATGCATTTGTTTCACACCTTATTCAAACGTAGTTATTTCTATAGTATCATACGAAGAAGCTGAAAATGTTCAAATTTATTTGATAAATAAAAACGGTATAATAGAAGGAAATAGATTTAGGATGGTGTTTCAATAATGAAAAAAGTAGTTAGCTTTGCAGGATTTGATACTTTATTTGATACAGAAGTTTTTTACAGAGCAATTGGTCGATTAGGTGAACGTTATAATATTGACGATAATTTAGTTCGTAACACTTACGTTGAAAAAGAATTAGCTTTGATGAAAGCTGATGAGTTTGTAAAATACTCTAAGTTAATGGAAGAAGCCCTCAATCAAACGGCAGATGAGTTAGGATTTAAAGTTGACCCTAGTGACTTTAGTGATGTTTTGATTGCTCATACCGTGATGAAGCCTTTCCCTGATGCACCGACTGCGCTTTATCAAATTAAAGCTAAGGGCTATGAAACAGTATTAATGACGAACCATTCTAGAGATTTAATTCAAAGTAATGTGATTAATCTAGATCATGAATTTGATATGATTATTACGGCAGAAGATGTTCAGACATATAAGCCTAATCAAAAATTCTTTGACTATGTTAATGATCAACTCGGCAATGATGTAGAGAAACATGTTCATGTTGCCGTAGATGAAGTTAAAGATTTGAAACCTGCCCAAGATGCTGGTTGGAACGTGATTAAGATTGATCGTAAGTCTGAGGATGCATCGATTGCATCATTAATGGACACAGTAGATAAACTATAATTTGTCGCATATTGTTAGTTTGTAAAATCGATTTCTGTTATTCTAACCATGTTTAGATGATAGGAGGAAAGTACAATGTTAAATCAAATCAAAATTGGTAAAAGTGCAGTTGAAACTACAACTTTAGGATTAGGGACCAATAAAGTTGGTGGACATAACTTGTTTGAAGGATTAGAAGATCAAGATGGTTACGAAGTAGTTAGAACCGCTTTGGATAGCAACATTAAGTTGTTAGATACAGCTTATGCATACGGGTATGGTCGTTCAGAAGAAATCATTGGTGATGTAATTAAAGATTATGACCGTAGTAATATAACGATTGCAACTAAGGCAGCTCAGGACGTAAACCATGATTATAAACCTAACAATAATCCGGAATTTTTAACTCAACAAATTGATCATGCCTTGAAACGATTAAAAACCGATTATATTGATATTTTTTATATCCACTTTCCAGACGAAACCACTAACAAAGCAGAAGCAATTGAAGCTTTAGTTAAGGCACGGGATGTGGGTAAGATCAAAGCCATTGGAGTTTCTAACTTTAGTTTAGAGCAAATTAAAGAGGCCAATGCTGATGATGTTATCGACGTTGTCGAGGATCATTACAGTCTTGTGCATCGTGATGCTGAAAAAGAATTAATTCCATATTTAAATGAGCATAATATTACTTTTGTTCCATACTTTCCATTAGCTTCTGGAATTTTGACTGGTAAATATGCTAAGACAGATAGCGGAAAGTTCAACCAATATTCCCAAGCGGAATTTGATCGAATCATCGATGCCGTTGAGAAAGTACGTGGAATTGCTGAAAGTAAAGATGCAACGGTAGCTCAAGTAGTGTTGGCATGGTATCTAAAGAACCCCAACCTCGGCGTTGTAATTCCAGGAGCTCGTAAAGCAGAACAGGTAAAAAGTAACGTTAAAGCTACCGCAATCGAACTAAGCGATCAAGAATACCGTCAAATCGATGCGTGGTTTAAATTTTAATAACTGAATCAAAAGTCATTAACAAAGATGCTAGAGCACCAAAAAGTTAGACCAAAAATCTAGCTATTGGAAGTCACTACAGAGATAGGTTAATGGCTTTTTTTATTTGTAGTTTATAAGCGTTTTAATTGTAAGCGGTTCACAAAAAGAGTTAGACTGTAGACGTAATATTAAGAAATAGGGGGACAATACAGATGGATAAAGTGAAAGTTATCATTGTTGGGGCATCACATGGAGGGCACGAATCGGCGATTGAGCTATTAGATAAATACGATAATGTCGATGTTACAATCTATGAAATGGGAGATTTCGTATCGTTTATGTCGTGTGGGATGCAACTTTATTTAGAAGACCAAGTTACAGACGTTAATGACGTAAGAAATTTCCGGCCAGAGGATATCACTTCTAAAGGTGGAAAGATTTATAACAATCATCAAGTTACAGCAATTGATGTTGATCAAAAACAGGTGACAGTTAAAGACCTGAAAGCAGGTTCAGAAGAACAAGTAGCTTATGATAAATTAATTCTTAGTTCAGGAGTAACACCTAAGAATCTACCGGTACCAGGCACAGATCTTAAAAATGTTTATTTAATGCGTGGTTATGACTGGGCAACTAAGATTAAAGCTGCCTTGACTGATGATAGCATTAAAAACGTAGCCGTAATTGGTTCAGGATATATTGGAATTGAAGCAGCTGAAGTATTTGCTAAGAAAGGTAAACACGTCACCTTATTCGATTTCATCGACCGTCCCCTCGGAAATTACCTAAACCATGAAATGACGGAAATTATTGATAAAACATTAACTGACAATGGTATTCAAGTAGAAATGAGCCAAAGTATCACTGCATTTAAAGGCGATGATAAAGTTGCCAGTGTAGAAACTAAAAAGGGAAGTTATCCTGCAGATTTGGTAATTCAAGCTGCGGGTGTCCAACCTAATACAGAATGGCTTAAGGGCGTTGTGGACTTGACTGATCGAGGATTCATCAATGTAGATGGATACTTGAGGACCAATGTGCCAGACGTATTCGCCATTGGAGATGCGATCTTACCATTATCGATTCCAGCCGGAAAACCATCGCCGATTGCCCTAGCTACAACCGCCCGTCGAGAAGCTCAATATGTTGTGAACCATATTTTTGAAAAGAAACCAACTCAAATTTTTAAGGGAGTTGTTGGTTCATCAGCCTTACATGTGTTTGACGAACATTTTGCTTCGACCGGTGTAAATGAATTTACAGCAGAACGTTCTAATGTTGAAATTGTTAACTCACATTACGTAGATCATATTCGCCCCGCGTATGTTCCCAAGGCGGAAGGAAATGTGCGCGTTGATGTTGATATCACGTTTGATCCCCATACCCACATTGTTTTAGGCGGCGCGGTACTTTCGACCGCTGACATGACGGCACAAGGAAATGTTTTAGCTTTGGCAGTGGAACACCGATTGACGGTAGAAGACTTGGCTGAAGCAGATTTCTTCTTCCAACCAGGCTACGACCGACAATGGAGTTTAATTAATTTAGCTGCGCAACATGCTTTAGGATATGCACGTTTCTAAAGTAGATTCAAAAAAAGTTTGATACGCGATTTTTAATCAAGTATCAAACTTTTTTATTTCATTAGCGAATTTCCATAAATTAAATCGGCAATCTTTTGTTGATTGGGACTTAGAATCCGGTCTTTACGTTGGACCAAATTCATATAGAAGAAAGGTTGGTCTTCATCATAAAAAGGCAATGCTTTAATATCTGGGCGGGTAGTGAGTGCTGAATTGGCGATAAATCCGACTCCAACATTTTGAGCAACCATTTCTTGAATGACCTGAGCGTCGTTACTTTGATAGACGATATTAGGTCGAAAGTTTGTAATTTTACTAAAATTTTTTAAGGCTTCAGAATGAACGAAGTTACTATCAAAAGTAAGAAATTTTTCATTCTTTAATTCAGAAAACCAAATCTTTTCACGTTTAAAGAAAGGTGATTGGTTACCAACGATAGCGGTAAAATGGTCTTTTCCCAAGTGTTGGTAGGCTAAATTTCGATGATGTTCATTTTGAACTGATCCCATTAATGACATATCCAAAGTTCCATTTAACAGCATTTTTTCTAACTCAGCTGATCCTTTTTCTACGGGAACAATCGCTTTTAATAGATTTTGTTCGGTAAGCTGTTTAGCGATTTTTGGAAAAAAGTATTTGGTCATAATAGGGGGTAATCCCAAAATGAGTTTGTTGGTATTAATATTGTTGATACTATTTTGCGCAATGGCGATATGATCCAAAATCGCATTAACATGTTCATCTAGTTGTTGACCGCTCAAAGTGACATTTAAGTGGTGACGTCCTTGGTCGCGAGTGAAAAGGGTGGTATTAAACTCTTCTTCTAATCGGCGAACTGACATACTAATTGTCGGTTGGCTAACATGAAAAATTTCGGCAACTGAAGAAAAATTTTTATTTTTTACGAGTTCATGAAAATAATTCAAATCTTTAATGTTCATATTGCACCTCCGAAATACTATTATAACAGCATTTTTAGAATTAATATAAAAAATATTTATAACTAATAACAAATTTGACTATAGTTTTTACGAGGGATTAGACTTACACAGTAAATAAGAACTGGAGGAAGAAAAATGACTGAAAAAGCAATGAGTATTCTTAATAATCCATATTTAAATAAAGGAACGGCGTTCACTAAAGAAGAACGTGACCAATTAGGATTGAATGGTTTAATTCCACCATACATCCAAACAATCGATGAACAAGTTGAACAAGTTTATGCACAATTTCAAACCAAGGCTAATGACCTTGAAAAGCGTTTGTTCTTGATGCAAATCTTCAACGAAAACCGCGTGTTATTCTACAAGTTATTTAGTCAACACGTTGTTGAATTTATGCCAATCGTTTACGATCCAACCATCGCAGATACGATTGAAAACTATAGTGAATTATATGTACAATCACAAAATGCAACATTCCTATCAATCGATGATCCAGATATGATGGAAGAAGCTTTGAAAAATTCAGCTGCTGGACGCGATATTCGTTTGATTGTTGTTACTGATGCAGAAGGTATCTTAGGTATTGGTGACTGGGGTACTAACGGTGTTGATATCTCTGTTGGTAAATTGATGGTTTATACAGCTGCTGCTGGTATCGACCCAAGCCAAGTATTGCCTGTTGTTCTAGATGTCGGTACTAACAACCAAGATTTATTGAAGAACCCAATGTATTTAGGTAACCGTCACGAACGGATTAAAGGTGATCGTTACTACGATTTTGTTGATAAGTTTGTTGAAACAGCTGAAAACTTATTCCCTAACATGTACTTGCATTTCGAAGACTTTGGTCGTGATAATGCAGCTAACATTTTGAATAAGTACAAAGATCGTTATGTAATCTTCAATGATGATATTCAAGGAACAGGAATTATCACATTAGCTGGTATCCTTGGAGCATTAAACATTTCTAAGCAAAAGATTACAGACCAAGTTTACTTAAGCTTTGGTGCAGGTACAGCCGGAGCCGGTATTTTAGGACGAATCTACGAAGAAATGATTGAAAATGGTTTATCAGAAGAAGAAGCTAAGAAGCACTTCTACATGGTAGACAAGCAAGGACTATTGTTCGATGACGATGAAACATTGACACCAGAACAAAAACCATTTGCTCGCAAACGAAGTGAATTTGATAATGCTGATGAACTAACTGATCTATTATCAGTTGTTAAAGCAGTTCACCCAACAATTATGGTGGGTACTTCTACTCAACCAGGTTCATTTACAGAAGAAGTTGTACGTGAAATGGCAGCTCATACAGAACGTCCAATTATCTTCCCACTATCAAATCCTACTAAGTTAGCTGAAGCTAAAGCTGAAGATTTACTTAAGTGGACTGATGGCCGCGCATTAATCGCTACTGGTATTCCAGTGGGAGATATTGAATACAACGGTGTAACTTACCAAATTGGTCAAGCTAATAATGCTTTAGTTTACCCTGGTTTAGGTTTAGGTGTGATTGCTTCGACTGCTAAGGTATTGAATGACACAATGATTTCTAAAGCTGCTCATTCATTAGGTGGTATCGTGGATGTTGACCAACCAGGAGCTGCTGTATTACCTCCTGTTTCAAAATTGAGCGATTTCTCTAATACTGTTGCTAAGGCAATTGCTCAAAGTGCTGTTGATCAAGGACTTACAAAAGAAAAGATTGATAATGTTGATCAAGCAGTTGAAGATACACGTTGGAATCCTGAATACTAAAATCAGGACAATCGGAGAAAGCAAAGAGAGAATTAAAATAAGAGAAGCAAAACTGTGGAGAGGACGTTGGTGAATTCGAGCGTTTCGGTTTTGTGAAAAGAAGAGAGTGTGAGAAAATGACTGCGTTTATTACGTCTGTTGGAAGTATTGTTACGATTCTTTTAATGATGGGCCTCGGTTTTGGGTTACGAGGAATGGGTTGGTTTGACGACCAATTTAGTGGTAGTATTTCAAAATTAATTATGAATGTGGCTTTACCAGCTTCAATTTTCATGTCAGTAATGAAATATCTAACATTACCTAAGTTGATTGGTCTTTCAAGTGGATTGATTTATTCATTTGGAGGAGTAATTATTGGTTACATCATTGCTTGGATTACGGTTAAATTATTAAAGGTGCGTCCAGGTCGTCGTGGACTATTTATGAACACGGTAGTTAATGCTAATACCATCTTTATCGGATTACCTTTGAATATTGCTTTATTTGGTACAAAGAGTTTGGCCTACTTCTTGGTTTATTATGTAACAAATACAGTTTCAACATGGGCCTTCGGGGTCTTCTTGATTGCTAATGATGATCCAACTAAGAAAGCTGACGACAAGTCTACTGGCCGTAAGATAAACTGGAAGAAACTTCTTCCACCTCCATTACTTGGTTTCCTAGTAGCTATCGTTTGGCTAGTACTTGGCTTACCTGTTCCAGGTTGGGCTGGTAACACATTGAGTTACGTAGGTAACTTGGTTACACCATTATCATTAATCTATATCGGTATCGTATTATACGATGCAGGTTTGAAGAGTATTCATTTTGATCGTGATACAATCTTTGCCTTGATTGGTCGTTTCGTTCTTTCACCACTTGTAATTACAGGGTTGATCTTATTAGGAGCACATACAGGTCACAGCTTACCAACGATGGAAATGCAAACTTTAATCGTTCAAGCAGCTGCACCTGGATTAGCTGTTATGCCAATCTTAGCTAATGAAGCACATGGTGATGTTAAGTACGCTACCAACTTGGTTACAACTAGTACGATTTTATTCATTGTCGTTGTACCAATCGTAATGACATTGATCCAATTTATCTAAAAATATAATTTAAAAGTCACAATTATAAAAAACATCAGCAGCCACTTGGAGTGGTTGCTGATGTTTTTTGTTTACTAAAAATTTAATAAGTTCTATTGATTAAATAATATAATTTATGAATTTAAAATATCATTTTACATTATGACGGATATTCTGGTATTGTTAATATCGTTGCGTGTATAAAAATATATTAAAGGTTTAGTGGGGAGAAAATATATGGTTGCTCTAAATAAAAAAATTAAGACGCACTGGTATCTTATAATTATATTAGTCATAGGTATATTCATAACGATCCCTCAGATACACCATCATATTACGATTATTGGTGCAGATGGATTATTTCATTTTAACCGGATATATGATACTGCTATGCAGATAAAAAATCATAATTTTTCCTACTTTATTCAATTATATGGGTTCTCTAACTCAGGTCGAATGGTCACATCAGTATATAGTCCGTTAATCACATATATTTTTGGTGGAATATTGCTTATTTGCGGGAGTTTTTATAAATTTGAAATTGTAACGCGTTTTTTATTTTTTATTTTATCAGGGTTATCTATGAATTATGCCCTTAAAATGGGAAAGGTAAAAAATCAATTCATGATCCAATTGGTTTGTATTATGTACGCATTTAGTCCAGCTGTAATTAGATGGGATGCGGCACAGAACTTTACCAGTATTGGTGCAATGCTTATTCCTTTGGTAGTCGGGTGCGGCATGCGGATGGTTAATAATAAAGATGAACCTATCAATTGGGTTCAACTAGGTACTATTATGGCAGTAGTGGTACAAACACACCTAGCAACTGCTATTCAATCAGTATTCTTGTTAGTTATCTATGCTATTATTGCCTTAATAATTAATAGAGCTTCTAGAAAAAAATTACTTAAAAATGGTATTTACGCAGTTTTGCTTTGTATAAGCTTATCATTAAATGTAGTAGCGGGAATGTTCGAATTATATAATGGTAACTATATAGTGCCTATCGTTAAGTTTGATTTTGTCGATGGCAAGGGTATTTATAATATTTTACAAATATTTTCTGGAAAATGGGTTAACTTGTTTT
Organism: Pediococcus pentosaceus; assembly: GCF_001437285.1. GTDB lineage: Bacteria > Bacillota > Bacilli > Lactobacillales > Lactobacillaceae > Pediococcus > Pediococcus pentosaceus. The sequence continues at coordinate 277,050 of NZ_JQBF01000001.1, forward strand.
TTATTTTAGCCGTTTCTTCAACTTTATTGTTCTTCTTTAAAAAGATATCTCTAGCTATGAAGATTACAGGGTTTTTATCATTAACATTATTTTTGTGTTCAACAACTATTATTATTGATTGGCCTACTATCATGCATGATAGTGCTGTTTTTAGTAGTTTACTACAATTTCCAGCACGTTTAGTAGGCCCAGCCACAGTGTTAGCATTAATTACAGTTGCCAGCATTGGTGATTTTGAGTGTACAAATTTCTTTATCAAACAAATTAGGAATGGACTAATCCTAGTGTTGTTACTTTTCTTAGTAGTAAATATGCGCTCTAATTTTCGCTATAATCGGAGTGCAAGCCACAATGTATTAGTTTCAAAATCGACTACTATACCATATATTGGACGTGATCCTAAAACTTTAAAACATATTACTTATTTGATGAAGCAGCCTTTAAATGAACAGGATATTAATTATATTACTAAGTCAACTTCGGATTATATGCCTGCTAATCATAGCATAGATAATTCTGTATACTGGGATTATAACAATAAAATTATCCAACCGACCAAAAATAAAAATTATAAAAAGGAAGTAGCGCAACATAAGATTATTGTGACATGGAAGGGCAATGGAACTTATGATAATCCACCAGTTGCATATTATAAAAATAATCATTTTAAATTAAACGGCTTACCAGTAATCCCTAGATCTTCGGGAGGTATAATTAAGGTTCCTAAGGTTAAAGGAAAGATTGGTAAAAATGTTATGGAAGTAACGTATACGCCTAAAAAAGTTAGTGTAATGATGCTGTGGATAGCTATGTTAAGCCGGATTTCAATAGTATTTTATGCTTTTATACGTCTATTCAGACAGGTAAATCGTTCATTTTTATTTAGTAATTAAAAAGGCGTTGTAACAAGTGTTTTCTATACAAAATAGGAAAATATTCCTTAATATTAAGACAAAAAAATAAGCTGTTATCAAAGATTTTATTTCCTTTGGTAGCAGCTTATTTTTAACCTCGCGATGGGATCTCAAGTGTTGCTTTTTTAATTGTTCGTTCTTTGGTTTGGCGCATTAAATCATTAAGATAAAATCCTGGTTTTAAACCAGTCTTTTCTTTTAAGGCATAGACCGTCAGAGTATAGTCGTGATCAGCAGGAGGTTTAGGACCTAGGTAACGGGCCTCGATTGCTGGGTCATGAAAATCAATATATTTAGAAACAGAACTATTTTTACCTTGCACGATACCTGTATTTAAAATACTAATATTTTCAGGGATATAATTAGTTGCATCAATATCAGTAGCAATCCAATGAATCCAAGGGAAACCAGCCACAGGAACAGCATCATAGTCGATTAAAGTTAATGCTAATGCTTTAGTTCCAATCGGAATATCACTAATATTGATAGGGAATGAGCGAGTTGGAAAATCATGGGATGTATATGCTTTGGGAGCATGCTTACCAAATTGATCTGGTAAGTAGCCATTAATTAAGTCAACGCTAATTTTCATTAAAAACACCGTCCTTTTTTATTTAATTATAGCGTTTTTTAGTAACTAAAGAAGATAACTTTTGATATAAAAACGCACAGTAACTTTACTGTGCGTTTAGATGGTATATTATTTTACTGTGAAAAAGTTAGACCCCTTCTTTAAATAGTGTTTTCCAGCAGTTATATCGTACTGAATCAAACGGTATTCGTGTAATAATTTCTTTTGTTTATTTGTAAGGTTCTTTTCATAAATCTCTGTACCGTTAGCTAACATGTACTTATTACGTTCACCAGCAGGCAGTTCCTTCATACACTGGGTCAGTAATGCGTAGTATGGTGAAACTTTGGAGTTAGTTTGTTCTAGCATCATAGGTGTAAACATATATGGTGCAGCAACGGATTTTTGGACCTTTTTATTAGAATGGTTAGAGTAAATGAAATAGTCTGTCTGATGTAGCATTGAATCATATTGATTCATTTTTTGATCGTTATTTTGAGCCCATTCATAAAGGCCAGGTAGATGATCACCGTAGAAGACAATTGTTACGTCTTTCTTAGAATTATCTGCTATTGAAATTAAGTTTTTTAAAGCTTTATCGGTTTGGTTGATTTCGTATGAGTAGGTTCTCAATCGACCCTGACTAGCATCAGATAGATCACCAGTTATAGCAAATGGATTGCCTTTTCCGTATTGCCCAGCAACATAAGGCATGTGATTTTGCATAGTTGATAATTGAATGAATTGGCCGCCTTTATTCATATTCATGACGCGCTTAACTTCTTTGTAAGCCGATTTATCAGATATATACTTAGAATTTTGGCTAACCCTATTACCAGTAGCATTCTTTCCGTCAATAGTTTTTGTATATTTAACCTTGTTAGGAGCAGAAGTGTTATAAAATTTATCAAAGCCTAATTTCTTAAATACATTAACTCTATTGTAGAGATCAGGTTGAAAAGGATGAATTGCATTTTTGTTTTTAAATATATCTAGCACAGAAGGCTGATAGCTAAGCTTGGGGATTAACTCAACATAGGGTGTTGATAAAGTTGGTGCAAAGTTATTTAGTGAAAGACCAGTAAGTGCCTCATATTCAATATCAGCTGTACCGCCTCCATAGCCATAGCTATCCATTAAACCAGAAGTAGTTTGTTTTTTTAGTTGGGTAGTTTCAGGAATCGGATTTTTCATTTCTACTCCTGGAACGCGTTGAGGATTTGAGAAACTTTCACTCAAAACATAGATAACAGTATCGTTTTTAATATTACGGTCACGGGTTTTATTAATAGAATCAGCTTGCTTTCCTAAATCTTCAGCTATTTGGTTAATAGTTTGTTTAGAATAATTAGCAGGTTTATCCATGATAGGAACGATGATTCTACTTGCTAGTGCAACGGCGCTCCCATTCAGTTTGAAATCAGTTTTTATACTTTCTGGATGATAGGAGTAATTAAGCTCGTTAATCATCATTTTATTAAAGAACGTATAATCCTCTTTTTTCCAAGTTACACTTGAACTAGGTACAGAAGGTAATTCTCGAAGGAAAATACCAATTAATATTGAGCAAACCAATATAATAGAAAAGCGACTAAACCAGTTAAAAATAGAATTAAATTTTAATTTTTTCTCTATAATTAAACTTAATATAATCATTATTAGTAGCAAAATTAATAAAAATACTACTAACCAAATATTTACTAGTTTAAGTATTGCATTCATGTTCTGGATATTACTAGTGATGTCAACCGGAATAATAGGTTCATTTCTAGAAATTATTTTTTGAACATTAGCAAAGGTAAATGCAACTAAAAATGCTAAAATAATCATGCTTGTTAATAAAACCCTATTAAAAATTGCAAAAATAATCATGATTAATGCGAAGAATAACAAAACATTTAGCAACATAAGTTGGGAAGATTTAATAGCTGAAAAAGCGTCTTGTAAAATAAATAAACTATTAGAATTTACTAGGGCAAAATTTGCTACCAGAGCTAAGCCTAGAGCGCTTAGTAGAGCGGTTGCCTTTCTAGGCGAAGCTAATGATAATTGTTTCATGGAATACTTTCTTAGTAATTCAAGTGCAATGAGTATAAATGAAGTAATAATTGTCGAAGTTAATAAGGATACCAAAAGTCTAGGCGAAGTTTGATCAAGCCAAAAATTGGTCCTCCAAATATTCCGCCATAAGGGAATAGCAAATAAAAAATGAGATGAAAATAGTACTGCTCCAAAAAGTAGGTCCCAAGAGATACTACGAATTAAGTGTTTATTTTTCAATAAGATAAAAAGACATAATGCAATCATGAATGAAACGGTATTAGAAGTTAAGAAGGATAGTCGATTAGCGAGAACGTCAGTAGAGTTAAGCAGTAATATTTTGTTGTTCAACAAGTCTAAGAAATAAAGTAGACCACTTCCAACTAATATTGTAACTACTCCCCCCCATATTATATTTTTATTAATTATTTTTGGCATGCTTTGTGGTAAATTTCTTGCTAATAATAGTAGAAAGACACCCCATAAAACGGTTCCGAAGAAGAAGTTAGATTTACCAGATAATTTTAAAGACCAGAGGATAGTTGGGATAATTGATAATGCTAAAAGAATGATATATTTTATTTTCTTGTCGAATTCAAGAAGTAAGGTATTAGTGCGGGATAATAAATACCCAATAAAAAGCATCACTATTACTGTAGTAGCCATTTTATTGGTCTGAAAAATTATTGGAAATATTGATTTAAAAAAATCATAGATATTAAATTTAACAGCAAAAATACCCCAACTAAATAAGGAAATGCCAAAGGAATAAAATAGAATTTGAAACCACCTATGTTGAAGCTGTTTAGGATTGACGCCGTCGATGATTTTTTGAGCGAGTATTAATAATACTAAATTCTCCATAATCGGTTTTAAACTACTTAATATTTCAAAAATAAAAGCGCGTTTACCGATAATATTAAAATGCCAGGCCCCTCCTGAAAATGCTGTTACTGAACCAAGCATAATTAACTCAACTAAAATAAAAGTTAAAAGGGATTTTTTCCAATGTTTCTTCAAATTAACCAATGATAAAAGCTCCTTCTATATTAAAAATAATGAATATTTTAAATATAACTTAAATTAACGAATCTTGCTATAGCTAAGACCATCCTAAAAGGTCCATTTATATGGCGAAATATGCGATAATAAAAGTAATTACATAAGCACTGGAGGAAGTCATTTTGAAGCTTATTTCATGGAATGTAAATGGATTGCGTGCAGCGGTTAAGCATGGATTTCTGGATGTTTTTAAGGAACTAGATGCAGATATATTTTGTATCCAGGAAACAAAGTTGCAAGAGGGGCAAATTGAATTAGAATTGCCTCACTACTATCAATATTGGAATTATGCGGAGAAAAAAGGATATTCTGGAACGGCAATTTTTACTAAAAAAAAGCCTCTTACTGTAAGATATGGACTTGGAATTGAGAAACATGATCAAGAAGGCCGTGTAATTACTTTAGAATTTGAAAAATTTTACGTAATTACTTGTTATACACCAAATTCACAGCCAAAATTAAAGAGACTAGAATATCGAATGGCTTGGGACGATGCATTTAGAGCATACATAGACCAGTTAAATCAGCATAAACCCGTTATTTTCTGTGGAGATTTAAACGTGGCTCACCAAGAGATTGATTTAAAGAATGATAAAACTAATCATAAAAATGCAGGATTTACGGATGAGGAACGCAATAAATTTACACAGTTATTAAATAGTGGCTTTACAGATACATACCGATACTTCTACCCCTCAAAAGAAGGAGTCTATTCTTGGTGGAGTTATCGATTTAATGCGCGTGCTAATAATGCTGGATGGCGGATTGACTACTTTGTTAGTTCAAAGGTGTTGGATCAAAAATTAACTGACGCTCAGATTCATACTGAAATTTTTGGTTCCGATCATTGTCCAGTCGAATTAGATCTTGATATATAAGTCATGGGAGAGAAAAAATGAGTTTACCAAAAAAATTGGAAGAGATGCAGGTTGAAGAAGCTAGTAAATTAGCGCAAAACCTTAGAGACACTTTGGATCGTTGGAGCAAATTATATTACACCAAAGATGCTCCTGAAGTTGAAGATTACGAATATGACGAAAAATATGCGGATTTAGTGGCGTTAGAAGAAGCTTTTCCAGAAATCATCACCCAGGATTCGATTACTCAACGAGTTGGTGGTGAAATTTTAGAGGGCTTTACCAAAGTTACCCATACAGAACCGATGTTGTCGATGGGGGATGTTTTTTCACGCGATGAATTAGTTGAATTTGATAATCGTATCCAAAAAAATGTTGGGCATCCAGTTGATTATAATGTTGAATTAAAAATTGATGGATTAGCAATTTCATTAACTTATCAAGATGGTGAGCTGATTCAGGGCTCTACCCGTGGAGATGGAAATATTGGTGAAGATATTACTAAAAATTTGAAGACTATTAAGTCAGTCCCCCAAAAATTGACCCGTCCGCTCTCGATTGAAGTTCGAGGAGAATGCTTTATGCCTAAAGCTTCGTTTGCTAAATTGAATGCACAACAATTAGAGGATGGAAAACCAGTTTTTGCTAATCCACGTAATGCGGCAGCAGGAAGCTTACGACAGTTAAATACAAATGTAACTAAGAAGCGGGATTTAGACACATTTATTTATACAGTTGTGGATTCAAATCAATTGGGGGCCAAAACTCAACATCAGGCAATTCAAATGATGGCTGAATTAGGCTTTAACACTAACCCTACTCAAGAAGTATGTGCTAATTTAGATGAAGTTTGGGATTATATTGCTAAATACGAAGGTCAACGGGAAGATTTGCCTTATGGAATCGACGGAATCGTTTTGAAGGTTAATGATTTAAGCCTTCAGCAAGAATTAGGGCACACGGTTAAGATTCCAAGATGGGAAATTGCCTACAAATTTCCACCAGAGGAAGCAGCTACAGTAGTTCGAGATATCGAATGGACGGTAGGACGAACAGGCGTGGTGACCCCCACAGCGGTGATGGACCCTGTGCAATTGGCAGGAACAACAGTTAGCCGGGCCACTTTGAATAATGTAGACCAATTAACAGCTAAAGATGTTCACATTGGCGACACGGTACTGTTGCATAAAGCTGGTGATATCATTCCAGAAATTACACGAGTAGTGTTAGAAAAGCGTCTAGCAGGAACTAGTGAGTTAAATATTCCAACCCAATGTCCATCATGTGGTAAGAAATTAGTTCACTTAAATGGTGAAGTAGCCCTTCGTTGCATTAACCCTGATTGTCCAGCTCAAATTGTAGCTCGTTTAGAGCATTTTGGATCACGAAATGCGATGAATATTATGGGGCTTGGACCAAAACAAATTCAACAATTATACGCGAAGAATTTTATTCATCACTTTGACGATTTATACAAATTAACTTCAGAGGAATTAAGCCAATTAGATGGTTTTAAAGAGAAACGTGTTAACAACTTACTTGAAGCCATTGATAATAGCCGAAAAAATTCTTTAGAGCGTTTAATTAATGGATTAGGGATTCAAGGGGTTGGTACGAAGATGGCGCGTACTTTAGCGGAAAAATTCGGAACGATGGATAATTTAATGCAAACAACAATTGAAGAATTTGATGCTGTAGATACGATTGGAGAAACCTTAGCTAATAATTTAGCAACATTTTTCCAAAGTGATGTAGCCCAAAATATGATTGATGAATTGAAGGCTGTCGGAGTTAATATGGAATATTTGGGTGTAAAGCCAGCTGAAAGTCCTGATGGTTACTACAAAGGGAAAAAAGTTGTTTTGACTGGAAAATTAGAACAGTATACACGAAATGAATTGAAAGAGCGTTTAATTAGTTTAGGTGCAGATGTGGCGGGTTCAGTTTCGAAGAAAACTGATATCCTCATTGCAGGAGCCGATGCTGGTAGTAAATTAACTAAGGCACAAGCTTTAGGAATCGAAATTTTAGATGAAACCGAAGCTATTGCTAAATTTGAACAATAAAAAAATGGGATTTAATCCCATTTTTGTTTGTTTTTGAATACGACCATTTTACTAAACGCATAGTTTGAAATGACAACAACGACATTATCAATAATTTTCACGATAATATCGTTTCCGTTTAGAAGCGTAATTCCAATATATAAAATAATAATATCAATTGCTAAAGTAGCTGTTCGCATTAAGAAGAATCGAACTGCTTCGGTTACAAGTTGACCAGTAGTTTCAGTATGAGAATTAAAAACCCAAAGTTTATTACTAACATAAGCCACAAGCACGGAAACAAACCAAGCAATTACATTACTAACTTGGTAGAACAGATGTAAGTAATCTGATAGAATGGCAAAGACACCAATATTTACGATGGTGGTTACCACGCCCCAAAAGAGATAGGATATAACAGATTTATATTTGTTAAATAGTTGGTTAAGCATGATTTCATCTCCGAAATAAGTGTAAAGTTAACTTATTAAGTAAAACATGAAAATATAAAAAAGAAAAGTTTATTTAACGATTTGGATAGGTGAAGTAGTTTGAAAAAGTTATCAATAATTGTTCCAGCGTATAATGAAGAGGAGACAGTCGGGTTATTTTATGACGCTTTCTCTAAAGTAGAATCACAAATGGATGTGGAACCAGAAATTATTTTTGTAGATGATGGTTCTAAAGATAAGACTTTAATTGAATTAAAAAAATTACAAAAAGAGCATGAAGAAGTTCACTACATTAGTTTTTCAAGAAATTTTGGAAAAGAAGCGGCCTTGTACGCTGGACTTCAAAAAGCGACAGGAGATTTTGTAGCAGTGATGGATGTTGATTTACAAGATCCTCCGGAGTTACTTCCTAAAATGCTTAAAATTGTCGAAGAAGGTGAATATGACGCCGTTGCCACCCGAAGACAAGATCGAGATGGCGAAAGCAAGATTCGTTCATTTTTCGCGCGCATGTTTTATAAGTGGATTAATAAGGTGAGTTCTTTAGAATTAGTTGATGGTGCTCGGGATTTCCGCGTAATGACTCGTCAAATGGTTGATAGTGTATTATCTATGGACGAACGTGAACGTTTCAGTAAGGGACTTTTTAACTGGGTTGGGTTCAATACCTATTACATTTCTTACGAAAATCGTGAACGAGTAGCCGGTAGTACATCTTGGTCCTTCTGGGGGTTACTTAAATATGCGATCGAAGGGTTTATTTCATTTTCAACAGCTCCATTATCGTTTGTTACTTCTGCAGGAGTATTAACGTGTGTATTAGCTGTTTTGGGAGCTATAGTAGTGGTGATTAGGGCAATTCTATTTCCACATACTGCAGCCTTTGGATGGCCTTCTCTAGCAGTGATTATATTGTTCTTCAGTGGGGTTCAATTGTTGAGTCTGGGTATTATTGGACGTTATATTGCTGAAATCTATTTAGAAACTAAGAATCGTCCAATTTATATTGTTAGAGAAGAAAAATAATACAATAAAAATAAGAGCTAGGTTTACAATTAGTAAACCTAGCTCTTATTTAATTATCAATATTTTCAACGTTAAACCAGACGTTGGAATTGTCAACAATACTGTTAATCCAAACTCCGCCTGTATACAAGTTTGAAGAACGGAAATCTCTAGGTGTAAGAGTGGCTATTTGTTTTATGAATACTGGTTCTTCTCGTTCAGAGAGATCAATATTCTTAATAAATTTAGTTCCTTTCACTCCAGGAATTCCTGACCATAGAATCGTGGTATCTTTAATTTGTATTTGATCGCCAACAACTAGACTATCACTATTAGTTAATTGCTGAAGTTCATAAGGAGGTTTATTTTCGAGAACCGTTTCTAGTAATCGTTCTGTTGAATGGCCATCTTCCCATGAAGCAAATTTTTCTAAGAAAGCTCGATACTGATCGTTGTCAATGAATTTAGTAGGCTCGGTTAAAGCCTGTTGAACCAATGGAATTAACTCTTCATTAGTTTCAACGACTGGACCAGGAACCGTTGAATTGTAATCCATATAAAAACCACGAATATCTTCAGCATATGCTTTTAAATCGTATGCAAAGAAGATCATAGGACGTCTAAGAATCGAATAATCAAAAAATACACTGGAATAATCGGTAATCAAAACATCACTTATTAAATATAGGTCGGTAATATCTTCATAATCACTAACATTAATAACTCGATTACCATATTTGGTTAAATCAAGATTATTAGCAATTAGATAATGCGTTCTAACTAAAATTAAGGTGTTTTCAGGTAGATCTGCAATTAATTTATCTAAATCAAGGTGCAATTCAGCGCGATAGTGATCTGCTCGTACAAAGTCATTGTCACGCCAAGTTGGTGCATAGAGGACAACCTTTTGATTATGAGCAATATTTAAGCCATCTTTTAATAGATTGATATCATCTTTAGTTGCATTACTTAAACGATCATTACGAGGATATCCAGTTGGGAGTAGCTGTGGATATTGCTTTCTAAAGGCGCGTTGCATGATTTCGTATGAATATGGGTTTGGCGTTAATAGGTAATCCCAACGCGCTGAATCCCGTATTACTTGTTTATGGTATTTCATCCGAGTTACTCCAGGCATAGTGACCTGCTGAACGTCAGTTCCAATTGTTTTTAAGGGTGTCCCATGCCAGGTTTGAACTACTACTGTATCTTTAGGTTTAAACCATCTAAAAGGACGACGAACATTAGTAAACCAATATTTAGCGCGTGCTTGAATCCAAATACTTCTTAGGCTAAACCTTATTACATAGGGGATGTTATGCTTTTTAAAGTATTCCTCGTAGTCTTTATTGACATTCCAATAAAGTTTAATTTCTGGATAATTTTGTTTCATGTATTCATAAATAGCTTTTGGATTGTCAGAATATTGACGTCCAAAGAAGCTTTCAAACATTGCAATATTTGCCTTTGGTAGAAGTTGTCCAAGAATATTTAATAATTTGTGTTGTATGTTATTTAGTTTTAACAAACGTTGGATTTTTGAGCGTATTAGATTATTTTCTACTGATGATTGGTTTTCAGGTTTTAAGCTAAGCATAGCTTCACTTAAACGTTGAGCTGCATCTCCATCGCGCCCATATTCACAAAATTTATCATAAAATTGTTGAAGTTTATCAGAATATTTTACTTTTACATCATCAATGTGTTTGAGCGAATTAACTACATCAGCGGTAGTTAGTGCAACCGGTCCGGGAACCGTAGCATCATAATCCATATAAATACCACGGTTAGAAGGATCCAAGTACCAATCTTTATCATATGCGAAGAAAATCATTGGTTTTCTTAAGTAACCGAAATCAAACATTACACTTGAATAGTCAGTAATCAAAACATCACTAATCAGATATAAATCATTAATATTGTTATAGTCACTGACATCATAAACAAATCCAGAATTATTCAAGAAATTTTGTGAATGAGATACAAAGTAATGAAGACGTACAAGCAGGACGTATTCATCACTGAGTTCTTTTTGCATCATATCTAAATCCAACTCAAAATTAAAAGCATCTTTTGTTGTCCTATACGTAGGAGCATACAAAATAACTTTTTTGTTGTCCGGTAAATTTAGTTTCTTTTTAATAGAGGCTAAATAGTCAGTATTATTATTGGTAATCAACTCATCTGTGCGAGGAAAGCCCGTTTTCAGTATTTTCTTTTCAGGATAATCGAATGCGGCAGATCCATGTTTCAGCATGAAGTCAGAAGGCACGGACATTAAATCCCAACGACCGATTCGCTTAGCGAAATTTTTCTGAACACGATTCGATGCATTTTTAAAATGAGGTTCGTCAAAGCCCATTACCTTCATAAATGTTCCATGCAGAGTTTCAACCTCAATTTGACCAGCTCGCTTAGAATACTGATTTGGAAAGTTAGTATTTTGAACAAGATACTTAGCTCTGGCCATATAATACCAGTATTTAAAGGACATCTGACGAACTCGAATTGCTGGTCCCTCAACTGGAGTTTGTTCATTTTTTAGGATCCAAACGAATTCCATATTAGGACGTTGTTTGGATAAATATTTATACATAGCTCTTGGACTGTCGTTATATGATTGACCCCAAAGACTTTCAAATAAAACAGTGTCTTTTTTTAAGGGTAACAATCGCATTAAAGGATACAGAACGGAATAAGTTAACCCTCTACGAATTTTTGTCCGATCAATCCAACTTTTGGTCTGATTAATATTAAGCTTCAAAAAACCGAATTTGTCTAAAAGAACGGTAGAATTAGTTCTTTTATTAATCGAATGATTTTGAACAGTTATTTGTACAGGATTAATATTAGCTAATTTAAATCTGTAAGAAATATTTTTAGAATCTAAAAGATTTAGATAAATATGATATTTTCCAGAAAGAACGTTTAATTGTGTTGGGTTTCCCAAGGGAATTGTGCCAACGATTTTATTGCCTAAAACAGTAGCTGTACCACCATTTAGATAGCGATTGATTAGGTCAGATGATAGTAGTTCGATTTTTCCCGTAGCGTTCAATTTTTCAGTAGATATTGAGGGGATTACCTCAAATTGAAGGGAAACAGCATTAGAATTCTTAGTAAATTGTACATTATTAGCTGGAGCTATCGAAACATCAGGTCTAATCCATAATCCCTTAGCTGGATTAATTGAAAGTGCAACACTTAAAGTAGAGTTGTTTAGTAATTGTTCAGTAATTTTAAAACTAGGCAAAATCGTTAGTCCAGTCTGAGTGTTTATAAAATTAACTTTACAACTCTGATTAAAGTAATTTTTTAAAAAAGTTGATTCAATTTCTAACTTGAAATTACCGTTATTATCAAAAGAACAAGGTAATAGAGTATCTTGAATTTTAGCAGTTAAATTTAATTCTGAGGAAGATCCGCTGATAATTAGACTACCAGAACTGGCTAATTTAACATCTGTTACTGTTGTTGGAAGTTTAGTACTTCCAATTGCTAAATCGGAAGTCGGAACTACCTTAATAGTGGTTTCCCAATTGGTATTATGTCCGTAGATAAACGAAATATCACCTGTTGGGTCAGTAAAAGTTGAAACTGATCCAGACCCCTTTTTAGGCTGTCCTAAATAGACTGAAAGTAACTTAGAGCTTTTACTTTTTTTATAATCAATCTTAATTTTGTAAGTTCCAAGCCCAAGCTTTTCAACGTATTTAACTGGGTTCACTGAAAAACTAAATTTACTTGCAGGAGGCGTCATGCGTTTTAAATGGAAATTAAAAATGGTAAAAGGACGCGTAAATGTATTGATTTTAACTTTTTTACCCGTAGCAATATTTTCCAGATATACATTGACGATTTCTTGCTTAAAAGGAAAATGATGAGGAGATTTTTTTCCTATTTGTAAACTTCCAGCAAAATTAAGCTGTTCGTTCAAATATTTTACCTTTGTTATCCGAACCTTTAATGATGCAGGTGTATGAAAAATAGGAATGTTTCGATTCTTTCTATCAAGATTTGCCACTTTACCATTCAATGGATGGCCAAAAGATAATTGTTTTAAAAGGTTAAAATTACCGGTTTTTAATGCAAAGTATTGATACTGCTTTTTAGCAGACAACAGTTTGATGAGTGGTGTATCTAACAAATCCCACTCTCTAAAAAATTTGATAGTGGCCTCTTGAAACGCATAAATAAAAGTATCATCTGCATCGGCAATATCGTCCATGAATAATGGAATATCTACGTCTAATAGTTTAAATAACAATTGGCGCTTACTAGAACCGTGCCAAAGCGAATATTGTTCTAAGATGTTTTTTACTTGATATAAACTTTTTAAGCGGTCGAGGTATCTAGGTAATTCATTTTTTACTTGAGTAAAAGATGAATTACCACCATCACGCCATCTCCATCTGTATACAACATTGGTGAGGATATCTATACCGGAACTCGCTAAAAATGCCTTTGAAGTGAAGGAAACATCTTCATAAATTTGATTAATGGGAAATTTAATATTTTCTCTCTTGAGAACTTCTAATTTATACAACTTGTTCCAACTTGTAGTGTCATATAAAAGTTCTGGATGTTCTTTTAGACTTGTGTGTTTATAATCATCAATAATTGCTTTTTTGTGGAGATAGGAAGGTTTATCACGACTCTTATCAAACCGGCGCACAAAACCCGTCACAATTTCGGAGCCTGAATTCATAGCTGAAAGCATCATCGTAGAATATGCATTGGATGGGACGATATCATCTCCATCTACAAAGGCAATCCAATTTCCAGAAGCTAAATCAATGCCCTTGTTTCTAGAGGCACTAGGACCTGCGTTTTCAGGATTATGAACAGCAATAAAATTAGGATGATTTTGAGCATACTCATCGATAATTGAAGGAGTAGTATCGTCAGAGCAATCATCAATCATTATTACTTCGATTTTTTGAAATGTCTGTTCTGCTAGAGAATCTAGGCATTCTCTTAAATATTCAGATACATTATAGCAAGCGACAATTACACTTATTAAGTTATCTTGCCGGTTTGCTTTTTCTACGTTTTTCAAAATGTTCACCTTTACCTAAGTTGTTTAATATTTATGTGTCTAATAATGTATTATAATATACGTTATTGGTTTTTACATAATTTTAGAAAATAAGATTTTTAAAAGTTTAGTAATACTGTTTAATTACTTTTGAAATTATAGTAAAGTTTTAAATTAGTTATATTTATTAAAGGAGCAATACAAACGATGAATACAATGTTCAAAATAATTAGTGACCAATTCACTAATTTTAAGATAATTCGACGGATGGCTAAGTATGATGACCGTGCTAATTATCAAAGTCATTATCTAGGTTTAGCTTGGGAATTTTTGAATCCGCTGATTCAAATTGGAATTTACTATCTCGTCTTCGGGGTGGCTTTGAAGCGTGGAGATCCAATGCCAGGAGTACCATATTTGCCATGGATGGTGATGGGAATTGCTCCTTGGTTGTATATGAATAAGACAACTTTAGATGCTTCTAAAAGTATTTATCAACAAGTTGGGCTAGTTTCTAAAATGAAATTTCCAATTAACGTTTTGCCATCTATTAAAATTATGGGAAATTTATATAGTTTCTGGACGATGATGGCTTTTGGTGTGTTTTTGATGTTTGTTAATCGAATTTGGCCAACCATTTCATGGGTCCAATTCATATATTATTTTATTTGTATGATTGCACTTATGTATGCGTTGGGAATTTTTAATTCAACAGTAAGTGTACTAGTGCGTGATTGGCAAATTGCCCTACAATCAGTGTTAAGAATGCTGTTTTATATGAGTGGAGTATTGTTTAACTTCGTTACTTCAAATTTTCCACCTGTATTAGTACGTCTTTTAGAATTGAATCCTTTTTATTACGTTATTAACGGAATCCGGGAGTCGTTGCTTTCTAAGGGCTGGGTATGGCAACAACCAAATCTCAACTTAACGATTTCGTTCTGGTTGTTTATTTTTATTGTGATGATATTTGGTAGTTATCTACATAATAAATTCCGTGCTAATTTTGTGGATTTGATTTAAGCCGAGGAGTCTGAAATGGATAATACTTATAAAATTAAATTAGAAAATGTAACAAAAGAGTATGACCTTTTTAAATCAAAAAGTGATAAACTAAAGAACTTTTTTAATATTGGGAAAGTAGATGTTCCACATTTCTGGTCTTTAAAAGGTGTTAGTCTAACAATTAAAAAAGGGGAAACTTTTGGAATAATTGGAGTGAATGGTTCAGGAAAATCAACCATTTCAAATATTATTTCCGGAATCATTCCTCAAACCACAGGAATGGTCGATGTTAAAGGTGATACTTCAATTATTGCTATTGGCGCTGGTTTAAAGAGAAACTTAACTGGTGCCGAAAACATCCGTCTAAAGGGTCTGATGCAAGGTTTGACAATCAAAGAAATTGATGAAGTTAGAGATTCCATCATCGATTTTGCCGATATCGGTACTTTTATTGATCAACCAGTTAAGGACTATTCTAGTGGGATGCGTTCCCGTTTAGGATTTGCAATTGCGGTACACATTAACCCTGATATCATGATTATTGATGAGGCATTGTCTGTTGGTGATGATACTTTCTATCAAAAGTGTGTGGACAAGATTATGGAATTCAAGGAACAAGGAAAGACTATTTTGTTTGTTAGTCATTCCCTTAATCAAGTAAAAATGATTTGTGATAGAGTTGCATGGATGCATTTTGGAGAACTACGAGAAATTGGCGAGACAGAGGAAGTAATTGAACACTACCGTAAATTCTCAAGTGACTTCAAAAAGAAGACGGCCAAAGAACGTAAAAAATACCAACAAGATAAGAAAAAAGAGCAAATTAAATTTAACATAGATGAGTATCGTAAGTCTCTAATTGAAGATGAAGTCAAGAAGGGCATCGATAAAAATCAAGCAGAAAAGGATGTACAGGAAAGAATGTATCATCAAATAACTCCAGACAAGATGTCTTTGACAACTAGGATTGTTACTGGAATAGCAATATTAGGACTTGCATTCTTTGCGTTGGTAAACATTTCTGGCCACTCAGTTACTAATTCGCTGGAACATCCAACAACGTTAATGCATCCAGTACAACATAAAGTTAGGTAATTTTCATATCGTAAATTTGGAAGGGTTTAAAAAATGAAATTTAAAGAAAGAACTATGAAGAATCCTAACGTTGGGACTTTTTTAGTTATTTTAATTACTGGATTATTACTAACGATGCCTCAAATTTTGAATAAAAGTATTATATTAGGGGCAGATGCTATTTTTCACTTTAATAGGTTGTACGATATCGCAATGCAATTTGATAGTGGTAATTTTAGTTATTTTACATCTAATTATGGTTTTCAACAAACCGCTAGAATTGTGAATGCGGTATATGGTCCAGGACTGGCATATATATTAGGTTTTATTTTATTCATTTGTAGGAGTTGGTTAAAATTTCAAGTAATATCATCATTATTATTATTTCTGATCAGCGGCTATACAATGAACTATTTATCTACTAGTGTTGGACTATCTAGAAAAGTAGCCAATATGAATTCTATGCTTTTCATGAGTAGTTTTTGGGTAATGGGTTGGACAGTTAGCCAGATGTTTATGCCGTGGGGGATTGCTGTAGCTCCACTAATCGTCGCTGTGGGTATTAAATTTATTAAGAGTGATAAATTTACGATTGTTGAATTATCTATCTCCGTTTCATTGATGATTCAGATACATATGTTAAGTGCAGTTATATCGGTCTTTATATTGTTTCTATTCTTTATAATTGGAATTATAAATGTGAAAGATAAACTTACACTATGTGTAAAAGTGATTGCGGCTGCTGGACTAACTTTATTGCTTACATTTAATGTGTGGGGATCAATCCTTGAAATATATATTGGGAATAAATTGTATCCTCCTTTTGCTGCAAATTTAGCAATGAAAACTATGAATTTATCGGTAGGCAATGCTGATTTTAACCATATTGGAATTATTGTAAGTGTATTATTTGCTTTTGAAATAGCGATTACTATTATGAACTGGTCGATCTTATCTCTAACTACTAAAGCTGTAACTGGTATAGGGACAGTGATGTTAGTACTTTCATCTAATATTATGCCTTGGATGGTTATAGGTAGAAAGATACCTATGTTAAATAGTTTTTTACAATTTCCTAGTCGACTTGAAGGTTTCGCATTTGTATTGTTGCTGGTAGGTTTAGGTTTATGTATTGAGGAGGTTAATGAACCTTCTTTTAAAAAGTATACTAAGCTTTTTTTAATGATAGCAACACTTTTTTCCGTAGTACAATCTTACTATAACGTACAGTCAAAAAGTGAAGGCTGGAATGGTCATCAGCCGATAGCAAATAGGACTAATGTAATAGTTAAAAATAATGCTTCAGAAAGTGAAATAAGAAATGCTTTTAGGAGTAACGACTTAAGTAAAGGTATTGAGCTGGCCGAAAAACCGACGACGGACTATGTACCAATTAATGTTAATAATACTGATAATGGCAAATCACAGAGTGCCTATGAAACATATGCAGCATTGTTTATTAACTCAAAACAAGGTGTAAAAAAGGAAGTTAAAAATGGAAAATTAATAGTCTCGTGGTATGCAAATCATAAAGGAGAAAGTAAAAAAATACCAATTACCGTTTATAAAAATACGATATTGCTAATGAATGGTTCAAAATTATTAAAAGGGAATATCACATTAGGCACGATGAATATGCCAACTATAAAAGCAACCCAATCTGGGAAAAATGTATTAACAGTTAGCTATAAATCAAGCTTTATTAATGGATGGATCATGATTTTAACTGGTCTACTATGGTTTAGCATAACGGCATTTAAATTAGTAATGGGTAGAAAAAGATAATTTAAAAATACTCTAAGATTTAGGACGCCAATTTAAATTTTAGAGTATTTTTAGTATCTATCTGTAAGGGGAGCAAACCAATGAAAAAATGGATTTATACCTTTATTGGTATTTTAATGTTTATATGTATAGCATGTTATATCGTTACTTTAAAAAAGGGAGATACAGTTGTTTCTAATACTAAAACAAAAACAGCCATAACAAGAATTGTAGATAGAAAAGAGTCTGGAAAATTAAAAAAAAGTCTCTCGAAGACTAAGTTTAGCGGTACAGCGGTCTTAATTAAGAACAACAAAATAGTAGATAGTTACGTATCAGGATCTGCCACTGATGTTGATAAAAATATGTTAACGACTACTTATGAAATAGACTCTCTACAAAAAGTTTTAACAGCAGGTTTAGTAATGAACCAAGTCAATAAAGGAAAGCTAAAATTAACTGATAGGGTCAATAAGTTTATTCCGGATCTACCAGGTTCTAAATATATAACAATTCGAGAACTACTTGATATGAATTCGGGATTATCAATGAAAAAAATGAAATTTTCGGGGAACAATTTATCTAGTGCCGAATTGCTAGATGTTGTAATTGATAATGTTAGGTTTGATGCTAATACAAAAAAAAGCGGGAAGTGGAGTTACCAACCAGTCAATTTTGTGATTTTATCAGAAATTCTTGAAGAAATTACGGGAAAGAGCTATAAACAGTTGTTTGATGAAACTTACATAAAAAAATTAAAGCTTAAACAAACTGAATTTGCTTATGACAATAATATAAAAACAAATCGGGCCTATGGATATGTAGTAAAAGGAAATGGGGATAGAATTAAGCAGAATCCCAATGGTGCGACTGTCTTTTCAGAGCTAGGAACTGGTCAAGTATATATGTCTGCACCAGATTATTATAAATTAGTAGCTAGTCTATTAAATGGGAAAGTTTTAGGAACAGACGCAGCTAAAGAACTTTATTTACCACTAGGTAATGGTAAATATCGCGCTGGTCTATATACATCTAAGAAACCATTTTATAGATATGCTAATGGTTATGGATATGGCTTTGAAAGTCATGTTCGTATTAGCCAAGATGGAAAGAAAGCTGTTGTTGTATTTAGTAACCATCAAGTGAGTGGTAACAATGGTCTAAAGAAAAAAGTTGACCAGTTATCGAAGAAATTTTTAGGTTATAAGTAATTAGAAAAAGCATGGAAAATAGTTCCATGTTTTTTTGTTAATAAATTATTCAAGTTTTATGCTAACTGAAATCATAAAAATATAATATACTAAATTGAACAACTAAGATTGAGAAAGATGGAGTATTATGTACTTAATTAATTTTTTGAGAAAAGTAAAACGCCGATTTTTAGTTTATTTATTTAACATAAATTACAAACCTTACTCACAGCCTACCATCATCTTTGAAAGCTTTGGTGGACGTCAAATCAGCGATTCTCCGTTAGCTATTTATAAAGAGTTGAAAAAAACTCATCCTGAATATTGTTTGATTTGGGTTGTAAATAAGGGATTAGCAACCCAGGCAGAGAAGAACGGATATGATTATGTAATACGTGGCTCTTTCAAATGGGTTCGAACAATCGAAAAAGCCCAAGTTTGGGTTGAAAATGCTCGTTTACCGCAGTGGGTGCAGAAACCCGATCACATAAAATTAATTCAAACGTGGCACGGGACACCTTTGAAAAAACTCGGATTAGATATTAAAAATGTTGTGATGCCTGGGACGAACACGGAACGTTATCATCAAAATTTTGTTAGGGAAGCCAATCGTTGGGATGTATTAATTAGTCCAAATACATACTCGACTAATATTTTTCGACGAGCTTTTGGTTATCAGAACAAAATTGTAGAAATCGGTTACCCACGGAATGATAAATTGGCTAATCCCACAAAAGAAGAAATTAAATTATTAAAACAAAAATTAGGAATTCCTTTAAATAAAAAGGTTATTATGTATGCTCCAACATATCGAGATAATCAATTTTTTCAAAAGGGTAAATATTCATTTGAATTACCTTTTAGTTTAAAAGAATTCCAAGAACGATTTGGAAAAGATGCAGTGCTTTTACTTAGAATGCATTATTTAATAGCGAATTCAATGGATATTTCAGGATTTGAAAATTTTGCATACGATGTATCTAGTTATGCAGATATTTCTGAATTATACTTAGTATCGGATTTATTAATAACGGATTATTCGAGTGTCTTTTTCGATTATGCTTATCTTAAGCGGCCAATTTTGTTCTATCCTTATGATTATGAAATTTATAAAGATGAATTACGCGGTTTTTATTTAGACTATCAAAAAGATCTACCGGGGGAAATCGCCTACAATCCAATCGAGCTTTGGGATAAAATTGAATGCGGACTAGCTCAGTCTAATATGAGCATCGACCAACGCTTTAATACTTTTTATGATCGCTTCTGCAAGATTAATGCGGGAAATGCATCAAAGGAGATTGTTGAAGAAATTAGTAAATTTATTTCAAAGTAAAACAAAAAACACGTTGAACTTCAAAAGTTCAGCGTGTTTTTATTAGTTGTAATTATTTCTTAGCTTCTTCAATCATCTTCTGCATCATTTGAGCTTGATATTGAGCAGCATATTGTTTAGAAGCTTTAGCCGTTGTATCAGCCATTAGTTTCTTTTGATCACTAGCACTCATTGTAGGATTCTTCTTAAGTGCGGCAGCCATTGTTGACTTCACAGTAGCTGTGACCTTAGCTTTAACATACTTTTCAGCATCAGCTTTCATTTGAGCTTGATTCTTTTTAACGTTCTTTTGAAGCTTAGCGGCTTGTTCTGTTGATAAGGTAATCCAATTATTAGGAACGTAGAAAGTATTAACACGTTTTGAAACTTCACGGTTATTACCGGCAATTCCAAACCAGAACTTGTAAGTGTTGTTCTTATAAGTCCAACGGGTTGTAGATTTAACTAAACGAGCCGTACTCTTTTTAGTTGTTTTAACCTTGTTAGTAGTTTTATCAGTTTCAGTATGACTAGGTTTCTTTTGAGAAGTAGTCTTATTGTAGATATAAACTCGATCTTTATCAGCGGTACCGATACTCTTATAGAGTAACATGCTCATTTGTTTAGAAGGTGAGACTGAGTAGATTTCTTGGGTAGTTGTTTCAGTAATTTTATGCATCCCAAAATGTTCACGATCATTCATTACCATCAAAGCAACCGAAGCAATTACGACGATTGCAGAAATAACAGAACAAATAACACGGACAGCTGTTTTAGAGATAAGTGTCATCGAAAGGAACGTTGCGATGACTGCGATAATTAAAAGAAAGATAATCATTATTTATTACCTCCTGCTTGAGGTTGTACTTTGGCAGTGCTACCTGCTTTACGACTTACAAAGAATGCGATGATTAAACCAAGGGCACTAAAGCCAATGGCAATCCAGAATGTCGCATGGTAACCAGCAACGGTTGCGTCAAATGCTTGATCTTTGTAAGCGAGTGGTTGGGCTGAGAGAAGATGCTTACCAGGCATTTGGTTCTTGGTAACGTTGGTCAAGACACTAACCAAGATGGCTGTTCCAACAGAACTGGCTACTTGACGAAGAGTGTTATTAACCGCAGTACCATGACCCATCTTTTCAAATGGAAGAGAGTTCATACCAGCAGTTGTTACAGGCATCATTGCCATCGCAATTCCGGCCATTCGAACAGCATACAAGACAATGATATAAATCATTGGTGTAGTCTTGGTAATGAAAGCAAATGGAAGCGTTCCGGCAGTTAAGAGGAACATTCCAGTGATTGCTAGACGACGGGCACCAATTTTATCAAATAGGCGACCAGTAATAGGACTTAGGAATCCCATCATTAAAGCACCAGGTAATAGTGTTAAACCTGAATGGAAAGCTGATTCGCCACGTACAGTTTGAATGTAAAGTGGAAGTACCATTTCAGCCCCCACCATGGCAATCATTGAAACTGAACTTAAAGTAGCAGAAATTGAAAATTCTGGAATCTTTAGTACACGTAAATCAAGGAATGGTTTTTCTAATCTCAATTGGCGGATACCAAATAAAATAACAAAGATAACACCAACGATTAATGTAGTAATAACTACTGCGTCGCCCCAGCCTTTGTCTCCAACTTCGGAGAAACCAAAGAGTAAACTACCAAATCCAATTGTAGATAAAGCAGCTGAAATCCAATCTAGCTTCTTCTTGTCGGTTTCCAAAACGTCTTTCATAAATAATAGACCAGCGATTAGAACGATAAATACGATTGGAATAATCATTCCGAATAGGGTTCTCCAGTGATAGTTATCAATAATCCATCCAGAAAGAGTAGGACCAATTGCTGGAGCTACCCCAATAACTAATCCGGCAAGACCCATGGCTGAACCACGTTGGTTAGCTGGGAAAATTGTCAACATTAGAGTTTGGAGGAGTGGCATGGTAACACCAACTCCGAGAGCCTGGATTAAACGTCCGGCAAGTAAAACTTGGAACGTAGGAGCTGTGTAACATAGAATGGTTCCAATTAGGAAAACAGCCATAGCAGATAAATAAAGTCGTTTAGAAGGAACACGACTTGTTAACCAGGCACTAATGGGAATCATGATACCGTTAACCATCAGAAATCCAGTTGTCAACCATTGAACAGTAGAAGTACTGATATCAAAAGCATCCATTAATGTAGGAAATGCGGTGGTTAAAATTGTTTGGTTCAAAACGGTACAAAAAGTACCTATTAATAGCACAAGGATCAATAAGGATCTCTTATAGGGTTTACCATGTGCGTCAATTGCTTGTGGCATAAGCTTACAACCTCTTTTCAAAAACTTTTCTTTAATACTATAAGTTATCATAACATCTTTGTCAACTTGTTTGACAAAGATGTTAGAGAAGTTATAATTAGTTTAAAAGATGCAACAAGATATACAGCATTAATGAGGAGGAGCAAACATGGAAAACCCCGCGGGTCGCCTAGCAGTGGTAAAGAAAATAATTGATAGCGAAGCTATGTTACTTAGTATCGGTGATGTGGCCAATGCTGTCGATGTATCAACTAGACAATTACGTTATTGGGAGAAAAAAGGTTATATTAAGTCTAAAATTTCAAAAACAGGTCAACGAAAATATACCTATTTTACGATGATTCAAGCTGGTAATATTGCTAGCTATATTGAAGATGGTTTCACTTTAGCCAAAGCAGCTGAAAAAGCGCAAAGTAACGGACGCATTATGAAAGCGTTACGTCACTTTCTTAAAGAACGTTTTAGTGGTGGTCGTGAGATTCCTAATGGCTATGAATTTGACTTAGGTGAAATTAAGGGTTTACCAAAAGATCAACGTTTGTTTATCGAAGTGCTAGAAGATGGGGAAAGTTTTTTTCAAGTAAAAAAAGAAAGTACAAATGATTGACGAATAAGCTATTTGTACTATATATTTATTAATGAAATACTTACAAAAAAATAACGGTTCATCTTCAAGGGGCAGGGTGCGATTCCCGACCGGTGGTAAAGTCCATGAGCTGTCATTCGTGATGGCTGATTCGGTGAAATTCCGAAACCGATAGTTAAAGTCTAGATAAAGGAAGATTGAATTTATTTGCGCAGACTAACGTAATAATAAAACAGTCTAAACACCAATGCCCCAGTTGCATTGGTGTTTTTTGTGTAAATAAACCAAGAAGGTGCTCCTAAATCCAAGGAGGCAGTATGATGAGTGTTTCTAAAGTTAATAAGATGGTTGTAGTCGCTATGCTAGCAGCTATCTCGTTTGTTTTGATTTTCATTGATTTTCCAATTTTACCCGGATTTTCGTTCCTAAAGATTGATTTCGCGGATGTCCCAGTTTTAATTGGGACGGTATTATTTGGGCCAGTCTGGGGGATGGTGACAGCTGGTTTAGCCGGACTGATGGATATAATCCTTCGAGATAGTAATCCAGCAGGTGCATTGGGCGCATTTGCTAACTGGTTGGCAGCTTTGTCATATATCTTACCGATTTACTACGCAATTAAAGCGGTTCAAGGTAGCACGCATAAAAAAGAAGTGGGGGCCTTGATTAAGGGGGTCTTAATCGGTTCGGTTTTGATGACGGTATTTATGAGTGTGATAAATTTATTCATTCTATTGCCCTTATATATGAAGTTAGCAAGTTTCCAAATTAATGTTTCGACCTTAAATATGGTTCTTTATGGTGTAGTGCCTTTTAATTTGTTAAAAGGGATTATCGTTGGAATTGCAATTGGATTGGTATATTTTAGATTAATTCCGATTATCAGAAGAGCTTCAAATTAAAATGGTATAATATAACCTCATTAGTTTAGTGGGGTGAAATTTAATGCACATCGAAGTTCAAAGATTAACACGTATGGCATTGCTATTAGCTATAGTCATTGTTTTGGGACTAATTCCAGCGATTCCGATTGGTATAATTCCAGTACCGTTGACAGTTCAAAACATTGGAATTCTATTAATTGGGTTATTGTTATCGCCGTTTGAAGCATTTTTAACAACGGGAGTATTTTTATTGTTGGCGTTAATAGGACTACCCATTTTGACTGGACTTCGGGGTGGGATGGCCGTTTTTATCGGACCTACTGGAGGATATCTCCTAGGATATTGGATTGGGGCCGTTTTATTAGCTTGGTGGTCGAAGAAGCATCGCCATGAATGGTTCTTGCTATTTGCAAAAATTGCGATTGTAGCTGTCTTAATTATCGATTTGTTTGGTAGCATGGGCTTTGCTGTTAATATGCACATTCCACTAATCAGAGCTGTAGCACTCAATAGCCTTTTAATCCCAGGAGATATACTTAAAGCAATCTTGGTAGCAACGATTGCATACAAACTTAAATAACACATGAAAGCTAGAAATTATTTAGTACCGCTGGAGACAGCGATATTTCTAATTTTTAGCTTTTTTTAAACTTTTTTAAAATAAGTGTCGAAAATGCTGTATTGATGGGAACACTTCTTAAAAACCATATGAACTTTATGTGATAAATATGAATTTTTTTAGCCCGTTATATTACAGGAATTTTACAAAGAGCGAAAAAAATGGCATACTTTTACGTAACGCAATTAGATTTTTATAAATTCACTATCAAATTAGTGAAAATTAGCAGGGGGGATTGTGATGCTGAATTTTTTTAAAGATTTATGGCAACATGATTCAGTAAAATTTATTACGCGAACTGTTTTTTACTTTGCAGTTTTAGTCGTCTTGTTGTACTTGTACGATTACAGCGGAATGACTGGCGGAACATTTATCTATAACGAATTTTAAACGGGGGATTTAATTAATTATGGGGAAAGTAATTAACGTGATTGAGCAAATTGATTCAATCGCAGTTAAACATCCAGATTGGATTGCTTATGATTATCTAGGTACTAAGAACACATATGGAGAATTAAAAGCTTATTCAGATAGCTTAGCTTCATATATTTTAACGCAAGGGTTGGAAGAAGATGCGCCAATTATGGTTTATGGTGCTCAAACCTTTGATATGATTGCAACTTTTTTAGGGGTTGTAAAAAGTGGACACGCTTATGTCCCAATTGATCGCCACTCACCAGCAGAACGATTAACAATGATTAATGAAATTGCTAATCCTGGGATGTGTATCGCGGTTGAAGATTTGCCTGTAAATTTGGGTGATCTACCAGTTCTAGAAGGACAAGAATTAAACGATGCTTTTAATGCAAATAAAAATGTAACACCTAATAGTTTCGTCACTAAAGATGATAATTATTATATTATTTTCACGTCTGGGACAACTGGTAAGCCTAAGGGAGTACAAATCAGTCACAATAATCTTTTAAGTTTTGTGAATTGGGAAATTGGCAATCTAGGTTTACCTGAACGTCCAGTGACGTTATCACAGCCACCTTACTCATTTGACCTATCCGTAATGGATTTATATCCCACATTAGTTATGGGTGGAACAATCAAAGCGGTGCCCAAGCAAGTTACGGATGATTTCAAAAAATTATTTGAAATATTACCCACTTTGGGCTTAAATGTGTGGGTTTCAACACCATCCTTCATGGATATCTGTTTGTTGCAACCGACTTTTGATGCAGAACATCTACCAGCATTGAGCCGATTCTTGTTCTGTGGTGAAGAATTAACACACGCTACTGCGCAGGCTCTTAAACTACGTTTTCCAGATGCAAAAATCTTTAATACGTACGGGCCTACAGAAGCGACCGTCGCAGTTAGTGCAATCGAAATTACAGATGAGGTACTTAAACAATATGATCGTCTACCAATTGGATATTTAAAAGAAGATACTCTGGGATTTATCCTTGATGATAATGGAAGAATGGCCAATGCTGGTGCTGAAGGAGAATTAGTTCTATCAGGACCAAGTGTTTCCAAAGGTTATCTCAATAATCCGGAAAAAACGGACGAAGCCTTTTTTGAATATGAAGGTCAACGTGCCTATAAAACCGGTGATTTAGTTAAGATTGATGATACTGGAATGCTTTATTATCATGGACGGACTGATTTCCAAATTAAACTGCATGGTTACCGAATCGAACTTGAAGAGGTTAACCATTACTTAAATAACGATCCATTAATTCAGGCTGGAGTGGCAGTTCCTAAATATGGGAAAGACCAAAAGGTGGCTCAATTAGTGGCCTATGTTGTTCCTGAAAAAAATGAGTTCGATTCTCAAATTCAATTAACAGTTGCGATTAAAGATAGTTTGAAGGATAACATGATGGAATATGCTGTTCCAAATCGCTTTGTATTTGTTGAAAGTTTACCGCAAACGGCCAACGGAAAAATCGATATTAAATCTGTTATTGCTGAGGTTAATGCCTAATGCTTTCATTAACACCATATGAAAATCCAATGTATTTTGGCATGCTAGCTGTGGCATTTATTCCCATTGTTGTAGGAATCCTTTGGGGCAAGAGATTTCGTTGGTACGAACTATTAGTATCAATCGGATTCATTCTCTTATCCTTTGGAGGACCTAAGTGGGAGCAAGGCGTTGCACTAGTTGGATTTTTAATTTTTGAAGTGATTTTAGTTTCACTTTATAACGTATATCGTAAAAAGAAAAACGACACGTGGGTGTTCGTTATTGCGGTTCTTCTTGCGATATCACCACTAGTGGTCGTGAAATTAACGCCACTGATGTCGGGGACTCCATCAATTATTGGATTCTTGGGGATTAGTTACCTGACCTTTAAAGCTGTACAAACCGTTATGGAAATTCGCGATGGAGTGTTAAAGGATTACAATCCGTGGTTCTTTTTACAATTTATGGCCTTCTTCCCATCAATTTCATCCGGTCCTATTGATCGTTATCGTCGTTTTAGAAAAGATTATGAGAGCGTTCCGGACCGCGAAAAGTATTTAAATATGTTGGAAAAAGCCTTACATTACGTATTCTTAGGGTTTGTCTATAAATTTATGTTGGCATATCTCTTTGGGACAATTTTACTTCCAAAGGTACAGCATTTAGCTGTGCAATCGACTGGTCTGTCGTGGGGGCTGGTAGGAGTAATGTACGTATATAGTTTCTATCTTTTCTTTGATTTTGCTGGTTACAGTTTGTTCGCTGTAGCAACTAGTTATTTCATGGGAATTGAAACACCAATGAACTTCAATCAACCATTTAAATCTAAAAATATTAAAGAATTTTGGAATAGATGGCATATGACACTTTCATTTTGGTTTAGAGATTATGTATATATGCGATTAGTATTCTTTTTCATGAAGCATAAAATATTTAAGAATCCTAAAACAACTGCCAATATCACCTATGTCTTAAACATGTTATTAATGGGTTTTTGGCACGGTGAGAAATGGTATTACATTGTTTACGGTCTAATTCATGGGGTAGCCTTAGTTATTAATGACTGGTGGCTAAACTTGAAGAAAAAGAATCCGGATCGATTCCCACATAATAAATTTACTGAATACTTGGCGATTTTTATTACGTTTAACTTTGTTTGTTTCACGTTCCTCGTATTTTCAGGATTTTTAGACACATTATGGTTCCACTAAAAATAAAGGAGAATAATTAATTATGAATACAAAAGAAACAGTTTTAAACATTTTGGCAGATCTTACAGGTTCAGATGTAAGTAATAGTATGGATGAAAACCTTTTTGAAACAGGCTTGTTAGATTCAATGGGTACGGTGCAACTATTACTCCAACTCCAAACAGAATTGGGAATTATGGCCCCAGTTTCAGAATTTGAGCGCAGTGAATGGGATACACCAAATAAAATTATCGCTAAAGTAGAGGCAATGCAGTAATCGTGGGTAAAAAACTTTGGATGATATTTGGTCCATTGCTAGTCGCATCAGTTGTTTTGATTGGGCTTTTATTTTCCCCATTCAAAATAAACCGAATCAGTCCAACAATTGAGAAGCAAGCCGCGACATCATTGTCACCAAATATTTTAAAGGGCGATGCAGTTAAGCGAGCCGCCTTATCAGATCCATATTATGTACCATTTTTCGGATCGTCAGAATTTTCACGCTTTGATTTGACGCATCCCTCAGTTATGGCAGAAAAGTATAATTGGGATTTCCGTCCATTCTTAATGGGAGCAGCTGGGACGCAATCTTTAACCCATTATTTCCAGATGCAAGGAATCAATCACCAGCTTAAAAATGGGAAGGCCGTATTTGTGATTTCTCCTCAATGGTTTGTCAAAAAAGGGGCTAATCCTCAAGCATTTTCATTTTATTTCTCACAACTGCAAGCTGTTAACTTTTTACAAAAGCAGCATGGTACAAGAACTGATCGGTACGCTGCCCATCGCTTATTAAAGATGGAACAAAACACTGATAATGGAAATGGAATGATTAACAAAGCTCTTCGTCAAGTAGCACAAGGGCAAAAATTATCAGCAAGTACTCAACGAAATATTAGTTATTACAAACGTTTGTTAGCTCACGAAGATCAACTTTTCTCTAGTTTGAAACTGAAAGATGATAATCAAAAGAAAATTAATCGCCAGCTGCAAGCTCTACCAAATAGTGAATCGGGAGATTTAATTCGCCAAGCGATTATTAAACAGGCCAAGCAACAAACATCAAATAATGATTTTGGAATCAAAAATTCCTTCTACAGTCATCGACTGAAAGATAAATTGGGTAAGTTTAAAGGATTTGAAAGAAATTATGACTACACTAAGTCCCCAGAGTTCGCAGATTTCCAATTGGTTTTAAATCAATTTGCTGCTGATAAAACTGATGTATTATTTGTAATACCACCAATTAATCAAAAGTGGGCAAATTATGCTGGTCTATCACAATCGATGCTGAAAGGTTTCAATAAGAAGATTAAGTATCAATTAAAGAGTCAAGGATTTGACCACATTGCTGATTTATCTAATCAAGGTTCACAACCCTACTTTATGCAAGATACAATTCATTTGGGTTGGAATGGTTGGTACGCTTTCGATAAAAAGGTTAAGGCTTTCGTTGATGGCGAACAAGAAATCCCATCATACAAAATGAACAATCAGTTTTATGCCAAGTCGTGGCAAAATTTAGCTCCAGATGATTTAAATTCGTATATCAAGAATAACGGTTAAATTTTAGTTATAATAAAAGGAGGTTAAGTCTTAATTTGGCTTACCTCCTTTTTTTAGAAGGAAGTCAGTGAAACGGAGGAATGTATGAAAGAAAAAGGATTTAAGTTAATTATGCAATTTGCGGTAATGTTGGTTGCACTAGAGGTGCTAGCAATAAGTATCAATATGTTCTACGCTCCTCACAATGTTGCGGCTGGTGGAGCCACCGGTATCTCAATTCTTTTAGAAGATGCCCTAGGTTGGAATCGTGCTTTAATTGTATTTGTTATTAACATTGCCATGTTACTTGCGTCGTACTTTACTTTGGGAAAAGAAACTACTGCAAGAATTACAGTGGGTAGTTTACTATTACCGATCTGTATGGCAATTACTCCTAGTATTAGTTTAGTGTCAGATCGAACCTTAGCAGTTATTGTTGGTGGTGCTTTATACGCACTTGGAGTAGCGCTCTTATATCAAATCGATGCATCTAGTGGTGGGACAACGGTACCTCCACTAATTTTGAAGAAATACTTCAATTTTAAGCCATCTGTCAGCTTGTTGGTAATTGATACAATGGTTTGTGTGATGAATATCTTTAGTTCCGGAATTGAAGCATTTATTTTAGCTTTATTCTCATCGGTAATTACTTTATTAGTAATGAACTATATTGAGACAGGTATCGATCGTAAAAAAAGTGTCTATATTATGAGTAGTCACTTAGCCGAGGTTGAAGAAATTATCTCGGAGTCTCTCGATCAAAGCTATACTAGCTTAGATGTACAAGGTGGCTTTTCGGGGGATAACAAGCGCATGTTGATGCTTGTAGTAGAAAACTCAGAATATCACCGTATAATCGGTCGGATTCGTGAAATCGATCCCCAGGCATTTATTTTAACTACCAACGTTGCTGAAGTACATGGTGGACAATATTAATTTTTGAAATAAAAACAAGCGATAACAAAAGGTGGTCTGAATTTTAGATTCAACCAAACTTTTTATTATCGCTTGTTTTTTATACTTTTTAAATGAGTTATTTAGCAGATTTTACAATCCTAGCGGCAATCATATCAGCCATACGTAAGCGAACATCATTTACACCAGGAATTGGGGCACCATTAGTCAGCCAATGCCGTTTTTCAGTAGGAAGCCCCCACAAAAAGAAATTAGGCATGATTTTACCGTTGGGAGTAACTAGTTCAGCCGTTTCGGTAGTGACATCTAAAGCACCGGTCTTAAATAAAGTTCCGTCGCTCAAATACAAAGAGTAAATGCGAGCCATTTTATTAGCAAGCAAATTTTTAATTAAAGGATTTTGAGTTGTTTCAGCACTAGGCTGTGGTAACCGTCCTTCGATTAAAACATTCCCAGAATAACGTTGATGATCACTCAATACGGATGAATAAGTTACAAAATGGTCATCTTCATTTTCAACGACCATACCTGGACCGGTTAAAGTGAGCACACCTGCCTTAATTAGGGCTAAAATTTGCTCAATTCTGAACGCAGGCGGTCCCACCGCTAAAAAGCTATTTAATGCGTTAAAGTACTTTAAAATATATTTCACGTAATCATCGTCACTTAGTAATTCGTAGGTGACGATTTTACGAATGTTGGAACGTAATTCGCGTAATTTTTCAACAGCGCTCGTGAAAGGAGAAACTTTGTTACCTTCATTAGCAATATCAATATCTTGTTGGAGATAAGTTTTTATAAAAGTGGTAAAGGAAGCAGTGTCAGTAACACTGGTAGGAATTGGATTCTCCCAAGCTGACCAATCCACGCGATCTTTAGCGCTAATATTGTATTTATCTAGAATTTTTTTGAATCCATTAGAAGCCGTAGCCAATTCTTTTTCAAATTCAACGGAGTTAATATCAGGGTATAGTAACTTAGCTAAAGTAACGTAGTAAGTTAATTCGACGTCTAACGTAATACGCTTAATAAATTCTGATCCTGTAATTGATTGATTTTTAAGCACCAAGTTATTAACATACGCGTCTGATAGAAAATAACGTGGATAAGTCTCTCCAACTTTTTTCTGGTCTAAACCACGAGCATGGTAAGGAAGTCCTCGACGAGAGCTAGCGTAGATCGTTGGTTCATCGCCAGAACGTGTATAAATTAACGAACCCCGTTCATCACGCTGAAAAACACCACTACGACGTTCGGTTAGTTCGGACAGGTAATCAATAAAGCTTAAGCCTAGGCCGCGAATGATAACCTGATCAGTAGGCGCAATGTCATCAACATCAACTTCGGCGGGATAGCGAACGGGAACGTATTTTAAATGATGTGCTTCAGCAAATGCTTGAGCCTCTTTTTCTGCGTCACTTGGTTCATCCATCCCTTCGCCCAGAGCGGCTGAAATAGCATCTACTTGGTATGCTAACTCATCTGTAAGCAAGATGTACTTTTCATTGTCAAATTTGACGTTATGGATCAAATTTGAGTGAATTTCGATACTAAAATTACTAGGCATGCGTTTTTCAACATGTTGAAAGAACCATTGTTGATAAATACCAAATAGAGCCCGAGAGCTATAAGAGTATTTAGTTAAATGATCAATCTCTTCTAATAAAAGTTTTTGGCGCTTAAAATTATTATTTTCAATAAAATCTTTTCCAAGAGTTGTTGCCCATTCAAAAAGAGTTGGACCTAAATGAGGATTGCCTTCCATTTGAATTGAATCATCCGTAAATAAAGTTATTTTGGAAGCCAGAGAGTTCATTTTTAGTTCATGATTTTGGTTAGGGTTCCAAACTCGTCCACCTATTCCAAATGGGTCAAATATGAGTATTTTAACTTCATCTGCCCATTTGCGATCTAATGCCCAATAAACTAGACGTTCAAAGGCCATTAAATTACGTGGACCAGCCCCTATTAATGCTATTTTCATCGTGTTGTCCACCTCATTTATTAATTACAGCTATGATAGCACAATAATTAAATTTACCGTAGTTTCATAGTTGAAACGTTTACATGTAATTATACAACTATTTAGAAGTTAAGCCATTTGAATTGACAAAAAATAAGTGAATAGGGTATTCTAATAATTGAAAATAAAACAAGGAGTAATTCTATGCTATTTACGAATACTAAATCAGTAGTTGAAGCTTGCGCATGTTGTCTAAAAGACCACATGTCATTTGGCAGGCGTAAATAGCGGAATTATTCAACGAACCAATTGGGATTAGTTGAACCGGTTAATTACACTGCGGTGTAGTTAGCCGGTTTTTTGTTTGTTAAGGACGTGATGATATGGAATCTGAATGTAGCGATTGTAGGGTGTTTCCAAGTTGATGTGATTAAAATTAAAGGAGTAGAAAATGAAAAATAAAAAGTGGATCGGGTTTCTTTCGGTTATTTTAGTATCATTGGTGGTATTGGCGGGTTGTGGAGCTAAAAAAGGTGGCTATGCTGCTGAACAAACCATGAATTTAGCAGCTGATGCTCCCTTGGACACGCTGGATGTATCTAAAGCCAATGGTTATGGACAAACTGGAAATGTATTTGAAAGTCTATATCGCCTAGGGAAAAATGGTAAGACAACCCCAGGTTTGGCCAGCGAGGCTAAAGTTTCTAAAGATGGATTGACGTGGACTTTCAAGATTCGCAAAAATGCTAAATTTAGTGATGGTAGTAAAATTACAGCTCATGACTTTGTCTATTCATGGCAAAGAACGATTAATCCTAAGACTAAAGCTTTGTATGCTTACTTATTTGAAGGGATTAAAAATGCCGACCAAATTAATGCAGGTAAGATGGATCCCTCTAAGCTAGGGGTCGAGGCTAAAGATGATCAAACTTTCGTTGTACATTTGGATCAACCTATTCAATATTTTAAAGTTTTAATGAGTTATCCACTATTTTCACCAATTAGCCAAAAGGCTGTTGAAAAATATGGCGATAAATATGGAACAAAGGCGCAATATACGGTTTATTCAGGGCCTTTTAAAGTAAAAGGCTGGACAGGAACGAACGATACTTGGAGTTTCGTTAAAAATCCACAATATTGGGATAAAAAAGTTGTTAAATTGGATCAAATTAAATTTAGAGTGGTGGAAAACCCACAAACTAAGTTGAATTTATACCAATCCGGGAAGCTAGATTATACACAGCTTTCCAGTGAACAAGTTAAAAACTATAAAAATAATAAAGATTACACCACCTTTCCATATTCCATTACCACTTTCTTACAATATAATTTTAATGATGCAGATAAAACCAAACGTAAAGCCTTTAATAATGTAAATATTCGTAAGGCTATCGCCTATTCAATCAATCGGAAGCAGTTGATTGAAAAAATCATTGGGGATGCTTCAACACCAAGTAAGGGCCTCGTTCCCACGGATTTAGCTAATAATCCAAAAACGGGAAAGGACTTTGCTGATGACGCATATTTAGACGGTACCATCGAGTACAATCAAAAACAGGCCAAGCAGTACTGGGAAAAAGGGCTTCAAGAAATTGGAGTAAAGAATTTGAAACTTAATTTAACTTCAGATAATGAGGGGAACAGTAAAAATTATGCTGAATTTTATGCACAGTCCTTGGAAAAGACATTACCTGGATTACAAATTCACATTGTTAACGTGCCATCGCAAGTAGCATATTCGAGATCTCAAAGTGGAGAATTTGATATTTTAGTTGGACATTGGGGAGCTGACTTTAATGATCCAATTTCACATCTTCAAATTTTACAAAAAAATAGTGCATATAATTATGGCAAATGGGACAACACGGAATATAATAGCCTTGTGAAAAAAGCCCAAAATGAAGATGCTAATAATGCTGAGAAACGCTGGCAAGATATGATTAAGGCAGAACAAATTGTGATGAAAGAACAAGCTGTTTCACCACTTTATCAAACTGTATATTCATACTTGAAAAATCCTAAAGTAAAAAGCGTTATTCACAACACAGCGGGTACCCAATGGAACTACAAGTATGCTTATATAACAAATTAGTAACAAAAATGTTTTATTTTAAGGAGAAAGTCCCAAATGAGGATTTTCTTCTTTTTATATTGGGCAAGGGGGCGTAATATAGGTGGCAAATACTAATAAGATTTTTGGAGGATATTATGACTAAGTATAAAGTTGCTTTATTTGATTTAGATAACACCCTTTTAAAAACTGAAGATGCATCTGTGGCAGCATTAACATATGCTTTAAACCAAGATGGCGTAGAAGTCACCCCGCAAGCAATTGTTGAATTAATGGGTCTTCCAGGAATTGATATGGCACGCGAGTTAGGTTCATCGAATCCAGCCAAGACAATTGATATTTTTAACGAACGGATTAATCAAGAAGTTGATTTAATTAAGGAATATGATGGAATTGATGAAATGTTTGCTGGTTTAAGAGAATTAGGAATCGAATATGGAATTGTAACTTCTAAGCTTAGACGAGTTTTTGATGATGAAATGCGTAGTTTTCCTAAGATTAGAGCAATTGAAAAAGTCGTGCTTTCAGATGATACGAAAAAGCATAAACCTCATGCTGATCCAATTGAATTTGGTATGCAGAAGTATTTCCCTAAGCTAAATCGAGCGGATGTGATTTATGTAGGTGATTCGCTATTTGATATGCAATCAGCGCATGCCGCTGGAGTCGATTTTGCCAATGCTGGATGGGGAGCAATCCCAGCGAATGATTTCTCTGAAGCAGAATATATTTTAAAAACACCAACTGATTTATTAGAGATTGTTAAATAAAAAGAAGCTGTGAATCAAATGAAGGGGATTAAATCCTAGCATTTGTCACAGCTTCTTGGTTTAATATCGGATTAAATTTGAATACTTGGTACAAGCCAATCACTAGCTATCAATTGATGAAATTGTTTAGTAATTGGAAGCCACATTTTATTATTAATAATATCTTTTAAACTTTTCCAAAATAAAGGATCGTTAGTTTGTTCGGTGGTAGGATAAACAAATATGTATTGTCCAGCGCTGGTTTTGGCTTTGATTTTGTTATCTTTATGGCCAATTAATTGAACTTCAAGGTACTG
This sequence comes from Pediococcus pentosaceus, assembly GCF_001437285.1. Taxonomy (GTDB): domain Bacteria; phylum Bacillota; class Bacilli; order Lactobacillales; family Lactobacillaceae; genus Pediococcus; species Pediococcus pentosaceus. The sequence continues at coordinate 312,455 of NZ_JQBF01000001.1, forward strand.
GTCCATTTTTTTATCGTTAATAATCATCAAGCATCACCTTTCTTTACTTTTTCAGAATACCATGGAAAGGTTAAGGAATTATAAAATATACCAATAATTAAGTGCATCTTAATAAAAATCACGTTTACGAGTTTTTAGTGATTGTATTCTATGGATAAAATGCTATCTTTAAAATAAAGTTGGTATCTTAAAAAGGAGTACTTAATGAGAGCGTTACAAGTGTTGAAGAACTGCCTATTTTTAGTATTACTATTTGGAATGGATCAATTGGTTTCTATTCCACAACTAGTAGCAGCATATACACAAAACCATCATCTCTTTTTATTTTTTCTAATAATCGTCTATATTGCGATTGCCATAGCAGTTATCGTCTTTTTCTGGCAATTTTATCGATATAAAATTAAAAAAAATCATAGTATTTATGGGGATTTACCACCAAGAAGGGTGCGAACTCAAACAATGCTGCTAATGGTTCTAGTTTGGATGATTTTTATGCTTTTTCAAATCTGGTATACCAATCAATTTAAAGTTAATATTTCTGCTAACCAATTAGCAATCGAAAAACTATTTGAAAAACTACCAATTTGGACATTCATCGATGGCGTGTTGGTGGCTCCAGTCATGGAAGAGCTCATTTTTAGGGGGATTTTCTTTGAATTATTTTTCCAAACTGATCAACCAGTAATAAAAGTAATCGGAGTGATCGTTAATGCAGTTATCTTTGGTGCATTGCACGATACAGGAATTAATTTTCCTATTTATGCAATCATGGGCGCAATTTTAGCGGTTACCTATATGCGTACCCGTGATATTAAATGTAGTATTGGAATTCACATCTTAAATAATTTTATATCTTTTATTTAATAAAAAACGGAGGATTTACATGGATAGTATTTTAACTAAGGGAAGTCCCATCAAGGGCATTATTTTGTTCAGTATCCCACTTCTTTTGGGAAATATTTTCCAACAGATTTATACGCTTTCTGATACCTTGATTGTTGGTCGAGTAGTCGGTGTACAAGCATTGGCTTCTGTCGGGGCAACCAATGGACTTACTTTTTTGATTATTGGATTTGCGCAAGGGATGACAACGGGGTTATCGATTATTACGGCTCAGCACTATGGGGCTGGGGATGTTAAAGCAGTTAAGCAAAGTTTTGCTACGAGTATTTGGATTTGTGGCGTATTCGCCTTAATGCTGACGGTAGTTAGTGTACTGGCGGCTAGACCGTTGCTAGAAATGATGCAAACCCCAGCTAACATTATTGACGGTGCCACGACCTTTTTGACGATCATTTTTGGTGGTGTGCTTGCAACTATGTTTTTTAACCTTTTCTCCAATATGTTACGGGCGTTGGGAAATAGTCGTTTGCCACTCGTATTTTTGGTAATCGCCTGTATTATCAACGTGGTATTGGATATTATTTTGATTGTCTTTTTACACATGGGAGTTGCTGGAGCCGGAATTGCTACGGTTACGGCCCAATTAATCTCATGCTTTCTATGCTGGTTCTATATTAAGTCTCACGTTCCGGTTTTATCGCTTGAAGTAAAAGAAATTAAAACAAATATGAAATTGGTTCGTGAACAAATCAAGATTGGATTACCAATGGGGTTTCAGGCGTCCATTATCGCGATTGGGTCAATTATCCTACAAATTTCTTTGAACCATCTTGGGTCATCAGCAATTGCTGCTTATACTGCTGCTGGGAAAGTCGATCAGCTAGCAACGCAGCCAATGATGTCACTGGGGATCACAATGGCAACCTTTACGGCTCAAAATTACGGGGCCAAAAAATTTAAACGTATTTTGAAAGGTATTCGTCAAACGTTGATCACTTCGGTCGCTTACAGTTTTATTGTGGGAGCTTTAATTATTTTGAATAGTCGCGTACTGGTTAATCTATTTATTGGAAACTCAGAACAACATATCACCAACTTGGCGCATGAATATTTTGTGATCGTTAGTGCGAGTTATTTCTTGCTAGCAATCTTGTTCATCATCCGATATACCTTACAAGGATTCGGAAAGAGTGTGGCCCCAACGATGGCTGGGGTAGCCGAATTGATTTCAAGGATGTTAGTGGGACTCTTTGTGGTTCCGGCTTTTGGATTTTGGGGAGCATGTACCGCTAACCCATTGGCTTGGTTAGGTTCAAATTTAGTATTAGTTTATTCATACGTTCAAGTTGTACGACAATTGAGAAAACGTGCTGAGCCGTAGAAAATGCTAAAAGAGCGTGAACACGATATAATCGAGGTATAGAAAGTAAATGCGTTGGGGGTAGAGTGATGATTTTTACTTATAACATTCTAAAGAATGTGATTGATACCGGGAAACCGATTATCATTAATGATCAGAGTCAAATCAAAAAAATGGATAGTGATCAAATCGATGCAATCACCTTCATCTCAGAATTGAGAAATGAAAGAGATTACTATGCTTTCTTAGAATTAAACCCAGGAAAAGGCATTGTTTTTTATTCCGATGGTAACACCTTTGATGGCTTTACGGTTTTTGAGATCCCCTTAAGTGAGTTTTATTTCGAAGTGAATACAGAAAAGGGTGTCATTGATATTGAAGACGGAGTTGGAAATCAAACTGATTTTCTAGATCTCTTTACAGGACCAGTTATCGAGGATTTAACTAAAAAATATCGTAATGCTACTGATGAAGAAATTATCCAGAGTAATGAATATCAAATGGCGGATCGTTATATTAGTGTTTATCTGGGTTACAGCGATGGAGATGAACAAAAGGTCAATTTAACCTTGTTGAAATTCGCAATGGCGATTTATATCGACCAAAATGAATCAAAATAATTCCAGTAATTTTACAGTAAGATTACAACTGTTGCTTTTTTGATTGCAGGGAGTATAATTTCTTCTGTTCCAGTATTTATGGTTATTTTTTGGAGGAAGAAAAATGATTTTTAAATATGATGTTTTATCAAAAGTGATCGAAGAAGATAAAACAATCAAAATCAACGAAAACAGCTACATCACTAAGATCAAAGGTTTAAACGGTATTGATTATAGTGTGAGTGATCATAATCGTCACGATTACTATGTATTCTTGCCGCTTAACGACGATGAGGGTGTAGTAATTAGCACGGACAATCATACCGGACTGGGTTTTGAATTGTTGAGAATACCTAAGCGAGAGTTTTGTTTGGGAATTAATACAAATAATAATTTTGTCGATTACTATGATGGACCAGGAACACAGACGGATTTTCCTGATGTAATTGAACAAGAAGAACTTGATCAAAAGTATATTCAATACAACGATGCTAGTGACGAAGAATTAAAAGAAACTAAGCTATACCAACAGGTGGATACATGTGTAAGTAAATACTTACGGGTTAGTTCAGGTCTAGAAGAAGCCTTGAACTTAGCTATTATCCGCTTAGCGTTCTTGGCTCATACTGTTAACCAACGTGCGGTGGCATAGTTTATAGAACAAAATAAAAAGGAGTTATGGCTTAAGCCGTAACTCCTTTTTATTCCGCTTTGTTATCTGTAGGCTGTGTAAAGTCCAAGTGATCCAAAGCATTATAAAATGCACCGAAAAGGTCAGTATCCTGTTTAAAAATCGAAGTTTCAATTACCGGCATTTCCAGCATTTCTTTAAGGACCGGAATCGTTTCTCGAATAATTTGAATTTGGTGATTAATTTCAGGAACGAGAATACTCTGATTACTAATTCGTCCACTAATGACGTACTTATTAAGGTCAAGAACGGCCTGCGTATTCACAATCATGTAAGCTACATTTCGACAATATGCGTTAAACATTTCGCGAGCGTTAGCATCTCCATTTTCAATCGCCTTAAATACTTTGATATCGTCATTGGGATCAGATAACTCTAACGCACTGCCGTTGGTGTTAATCATTTTTGAGGCAGAACAGGCGTTGAACATGATATCTTCAGGTTGATGATTTTCAACCGTTGGATTGGCAATAATCATGCCAATTCCGCCCGCTTGTAAGTGGGAACCAGAAAAAATCTGGTGATTTAAAACTAAGCCAGAACTTACACCATCATCAAGGGCGATGGTTGCTCCGTTAGTGACACCCTTTAAATTACCATTCCATTGAGAAGCTAAAGTAACACAAAAACCAGTACTTTCCATCGACACCGGTAATTCGTAGCGAGTGGCAAGGATTTTTCCAAGGCTGAGTCCGTGGAGCATGGGCAACGAGCCCCCCTGATAAATTACGCCATCTTTTGGGTCGACTTGGCCGGGAACACTAAGTCCGATTCCATAAATCGATTTAAGATGGTCAGTAACAATTTCATAAATTTGTTTTAGAAAATTTTCAACGCTATCGGTTGGCGTTGGAACTTGTTTTTTTACTTTAAGACTGCCACTTTCGTCAAATAGTGCGTAACGAATAAAAGATGCACTGATGGCAATACTTAAGTAGTTCGTATTATTCATATAATCATTCCTTTGTGTCATTATTATACATTGATTGAGAACGATTTCAAAGTTACGAATGAGGAATAAAGTTTTAATTAGTAAAAAAAGACGCTATAGTAGTAAGCAATACCAGACTGAAGAGGTAAGACTATGAAAGTATTTAATCTATTAAATAAATTAAGCACCAAAGCAATTATTTTTATTATTTTGGTAGTAGGGGGATTAATTTTTAAAGGAACCTACATTGTAAGTAATATTTATTTTATTTTAGGGATGCTTTTACTATTATGGGGAATTTTAGCAATTTTATTCAATGCTCACTTATTTAATGGATGGAAATTAAATGGCGATCGAAAAAACAGTGAATTTGTTGAAAAAATTGAGCATAAAGCTGTCCAGTCTAAAACTGAGCGGGCAAAAGAAATTGCTGCACAAAAAAACGAGCCCATGCGGTTCACCCCATTGACTCGTTTAATACTAAGCTATGCTTTGATTCTAATTGTTAATGCGATCCTAGTTTCATTTTTCTAGTACAAATTTTTGAATGGCTTTGGCAACGCCACTTTCGTTATTATTGGCCGTAATGAATTGTGCATTTTGTTTAACTTCATCAATTGCATTTTCCATTGCTACACCAGTTCCGGCAGCTTTAATCATGGAAAGGTCATTACCTTGATCACCAATGGCCATGACTTGGTCTAAAGTAAGGTTAAGACGTGTAGCTAACTCAGTTACAGCGTTACCTTTGCTAACGTTTTGGGGCATAAGTTCAATAAAGTATGGTTCACTTTGAACGACGCTAAAGTTGTCTTGGAACTTAGCAAAAATCTGGTCGCGCGCTTTACTTAAAACTTTAGGATCGTCAATGAACATTACCTTGGGCATTTCTAAGTTAGGGTCCATTTCATTAACGGCGCGATAGCGAAGACCCATTTCAACTAGAAAACTTTCACCTACCGTATAAGTGCTGATATTCTTATTGGCAGTGTAAATGTGATTTTTACCATCTACGTGGAAATGCACACCAATTTTACGGCTAAATGCTTCAGCAGTGAGATAGTCTTCAAAGGAAAGTGTGTGTTTAATGAGGGTTTCGCCAGTCAGAGTTTGAGCGAGTGCTCCATTATAAGTGACGGCATATTCCTTTTCGTTAGTAAGGTCTAGTTGGGTGAGGTAACGTTGAATTCCTGTAATGGGACGTCCGGTACAAAGGACGACGTTAACCCCGATTTTAGAAGCAGCGTTGATGGCCGCGATATTTGCTTCTGTAAGTTGTTTGTTGTCATTTAAAAGGGTGCCATCAAGGTCGATGGCGATTAATTTTATACTCAAGATTATTACTCCTAACTAATTATATTGTTTTTGATATGAGCTTGAAAAGCTTCAAAAGTATCTGTAAACAAACTCTCGTTACTATCTATAAGCATTTCCTTGGGGAAAAAGAAGCGCTCGTCACGAGAAACTTTACCTGAAATTGCTCGTACTAAATCACTAACGGTCGAAAGTTCGACTAGGCTACCATCCGATTGCATTAGTTCAATTTGAGTCCGTGGTTTTTTAGAGGTTGGATCATAGGCATCATATGGTAAGTCATAACTGTCATTTTCAGCAGTATAATATTCAGAATCAAAACCAGCTTCAGCCACCAATTGTTTTAATTCAGGTAGAAGACTCCGAGTTTGATCGGTGATGCGTGCTGATTTTAAAGGAACACGATCCAAGAAGCGATGGGCAAGATCACTCAAAATAGGATCTTCATCATCCACCCATTGAAGAAAATACGTATTTAAGACGCCATCATCTAGTTTTAAATAATCATCTAACGTAAAATTTTCATCAAAAAATGGCATTAAGTAATGGGGTTGAAAGTTACGTTGTCGATGGTTAGCTCGCTCAGACTGATATAGCTGGTTAGCTAACTTTAAGAGATGTCCAAGAATGACCTCCATAGAACGGGAAACAGAATGAAAATAAACTTGAACGTACATTTGAAAACGACTTACAATAAAATCCTCGACGGCATGAATGCCACTCATTTGAAAGGCGATACCATGCTCATAAGGACGCATCACACGTAAGATGCGGGTTAAATCAAAGTTTCCGTAGTTAGTTCCGGTGTAGTATGAATCACGTAAAAGATAATCCATACGGTCGGCATCAATTTGGCTAGAAATTAGCTGTACTACTTGTGGATTAGGATAATCATGGCTAATTACAGAAGCGACCTTTGTTGGAAAGTCGGGACTAATACGCCGTAAAACTTGGTTAACTTCGGTTTGAGGGTCCGTAATAATCCGGGTAGTAAATTTTTCATGGTCGGTATTAAAAATATGTTCAAATGTATGCGAGTAAGCCCCATGACCAATATCATGTAAGAGGGCGGCACAAAGCGTTACTAACCGTTCATCATTATTCCACAATCCATCACTGGGAGTTTTTGAAGGATAATTTCGAGCAAAGCTTTCAACGATGCGACGTGCTACTTCATAACATCCTAATGAATGCGAAAAGCGGGTATGTTCAGCTCCATGAAACACAAAGGAAGTGGTTCCCAATTGATGAATTCGACGAAGACGCTGAAATTCTTTAGTATTAATCAAGTCTAAAATGACTTGGTCTTGAACATAAACGTAGTCATGGATAGGATCACGAAAGACTTTCTCCATCGGTAAACGTTGATTTTCTTGGGACATCTTACTACCTTCTTACTTTGTAATTTTAAAAAGAAACATCTAACTAAAATTATACAAGTTTTAAGGTGAGATTGTAAAAGCTTAAAGCTAGAATAATATATGAAATGAATTATAATTATTACATTAGAACAGTGAACAAAGAGGAGGATTCAAATGGCTGGATTAAACAATGGCATTCCAATTGAAATCCATTTAGAGACATTTATTGAACAAGAAGGTGAAAAAACACACCTAGCTTTTGACGAACCCGGACAGATTTTTAAAATGGGCGATTCACTTTACTTAAGATATCAGGAAAAAAATGAAGAAACTGGAAAAAAATCACCCGTAACCATGAAAATTGATGGGGATGGCAATGTCCTATTAACACGTTCGTCTGAGAGTGAAATGCGTTTGCGTTTTGCTAACGGTAAAAGAATTGAAGCGCGGTATCGCACGCCTTACGGACTTTTTCCGATTGAAACAGTAACACCATTTCTAGAGATAGAACTCCAAGAAGGACCCCTGGCGGGAAGGGTAAATATTGATTACCAACTTTTTGCAGGAGAACAGTTGATTGGTAACTACAAAATCCGATTGCAATTTACTGCTTAATTGTAGTATTATTTGAGATAGACTGTGGAAAGGACGTGCACCAGTTGGAATTAGAAAATTTTAAGGGTCAAAACAAAAACGAACTCTCAATGATCGAAGTTGCCCACGCTATTTTAGCTAAGAGTGGTGAACCAATGGCTTTTGTTGATTTAGCCAACGCGGTTCAGAGTTATTTAGATAAGACAGATGAGGAATTTAGAAATCGATTATCACAATTTTATACTGATTTAAACGTTGACGGAAGTTTTATTTCCTTGGGCGAAAATACATGGGGACTTCGTACTTGGTACCCATTCGAATCAATTGATGAAGCCTTAATTCACGCTGAAGATGAAGACGAAGACCGTCCTGTACGTAAAAAACGTAAGAAGGTTAATGCCTTTCTTGCCGATGCAGCTGATGACGATGATGTAATTGACTACGATTCTGATGATCCAGAAGATGAAGAAGTCGAAGCTGAAGATACTACATCAGATGACGCTCCAGCATTTGAAGATCTTTCTAACGATGACGATACTGATGTTCTTCCAGATGGAATTGAAGGTCAACTATCAGAATTAAACGAAGATGACGAAAACTAAATATACAAACTTGACTTATAGTCTGTAACTCTGTATTATATTTTTTGGGCTCTGGAGATCCTTTTGAGGATTTTTCAGACAATGAACGGTAATACCCCCTATTCTCAGAATAGGGGGTATTTTTATTGTTGTATCAGTATTTCAACAGTAAAAACAACTGTTTTGCGTTTCCTAATTTAACCAGTCATAAATGTTAGAAAAGGAGAATTTTAATGACCAAATATATTTTTGTTACAGGTGGGGTTGTTTCATCTTTAGGTAAGGGGATTGTTGCTGCATCCCTTGGACGTCTTTTGAAGAATCGTGGACTTAAGGTTACGATTCAAAAATTTGATCCATATATTAACGTGGATCCAGGAACGATGAGTCCTTACCAACATGGTGAAGTTTTTGTTACTGATGATGGAACAGAAACAGATTTAGATTTAGGCCACTATGAACGTTTTATCGATATCAACTTAAACAAGTATTCTAACGTTACAACTGGAAAGATTTATTCAGAAGTATTACGTAAGGAACGTCATGGAGATTATCTTGGTGCAACTGTCCAAGTTATTCCTCATATTACGGACGCAATTAAAGAAAAAATTATGCGCGCTGGTAAAGTGACTGATTCTGATATCGTAATCACTGAAATTGGTGGAACGGTTGGGGACATCGAGTCACTTCCTTTCTTGGAAGCTATCCGTCAGATGAAGAGTCAAGCCGGATCAGAAAATGTTTTCTACATCCACACGACTTTGGTTCCATACCTAAAAGCTGCAGGGGAAATGAAGACAAAGCCAACGCAACACAGTGTTAAAGAACTTCGTGGTTTGGGAATTCAACCTAATATGCTGGTTGTTCGTACAGAAGAAGATATCACAGATGGTATGCGTTCGAAGATTGCTGCATTCTGTGATGTTGAGCCAGAAGCTGTAATTGAATCTCAAGATGTTGCAAGTTTATACGAAATTCCATTGAACTTAAAAGCACAAAAGATGGACGACATTGTGATGGACCACTTTGGTTTGCAAGCACCACAAGCAGACATGTCTAAGTGGGAAGATCTTGTCGATCACGTTAATAACCGTTTGAACCATACCATTAACATTGCATTGGTTGGTAAATACGTTGCCTTACAAGATGCTTATATCTCAGTGAATGAAGCGTTAAAACATGCAGGTTATGTTGTCGATGCCGACATTAAGATTACCAAAATTGATTCAGAAAAACTTACTAAGGAAAATGTTGCTGAACAACTTGCCGGACAAGATGGAATCATTGTTCCTGGTGGCTTTGGTGATCGTGGGATTGAAGGAATGATTCATTCTATTCAATATGCTCGTGAAAATGATGTGCCATTCTTAGGAATTTGTTTAGGAATGCAAATGGCCAGTGTTGAATTTGCTCGTAACGTATTGGGTTACCAAGATGCTAATTCGGCTGAAATGGATCCAGCAACTAAGCACAACATTATTGATTTAATGGCTGATCAAGAAGGTGTTAAAGATATGGGTGGTACTCAACGCCTCGGTCTTTACCCATGCAAGCTTAAAGAAGGATCTGTAGCTGCTGCCGCTTATGACAACCAAGAAATGATTGAAGAACGTCATCGTCATCGTTTTGAATTTAACAATGACTATCGTGCCGAAATGGAAGCTAAGGGTCTTGTATTCTCAGGAACTTCACCAGACAATCGTTTAGTAGAAGTAATTGAGTTACCAGAAAAGAAATTCTTCGTGGCAGCTCAATATCACCCAGAATTTTTATCACGTCCACAACGTCCAGAAGGATTATTTAAGGCATTTATCGCTGCTGCAAATAAATAAGCATAAAAATAGTCGAATTTTTCGGCTATTTTTTTATTTGTTGCGTTCATGAGGTTGTATTTTTGGAACAAATTATTTATGATTGAGGTTGACTGTAAAATACATTCCTTAATTTTAAAGTACTTAAAGTTCGTTTGTGAGGAAAAACCATGAAAAAAATGATAATCAAGGGTGGACAGCGACTGTCTGGAGAAGTGACTATCGGTGGTGCTAAAAATAGTACCGTTGCGTTGATTCCGGCTGCAATTTTGGCGGATACTCCAGTACGGTTTGATTCAGTGCCCGACATACTTGACGTGCATAACTTAATGATTATCCTTGAATCGATGAATGTTCATTCAACGTTTGAGGATGGAGTTATGGTGATTGATCCAACTGAAATTGTTGAGAATCCATTGCCTAGTAAGGCAATTAAGAGCTTACGAGCATCATATTACTTTATGGGCTCTTTACTTGGTCGTTTCAAGCGTTCAACAGTTACATTTCCAGGTGGAGATAATATTGGTCCAAGACCAATTGATCAGCATATTAAAGGCTTCAAAGCCTTAGGTGCCAACGTTACAGAAGATGAAGATACAGTGTACATTTCAGCATATGATCGTGGACTCCATGGAGCGCACATCTTTTTAGATGTGGTTTCTGTAGGAGCAACGATCAATGTTATTTTGGCTGCCGTTAAGGCCCAAGGTATTACAACGATTGAAAACGCAGCACGTGAACCCGAGATTATTGATTTAGCAATGTTTTTAAATAATATGGGGGCTAAAATTCGTGGAGCAGGGACTGATGTTATCCGGATTGAAGGTGTGGATAAGTTGGTTTCTACAGCTACGCATACCATTATTCCGGATCGAATTGAGGCTGGAACCTATTTGTCTTTAGCTACGGCTGTGGGGGATGGTGTGATGGTAAATAATATTATTCCAGAACACCTAGAATCGTTTACTTCAAAGATGCTTGAACTTGGCGTCGATATTAAAATTGATGGCGATAAGATTTTTGTTCCTAAAGTGGATCAATTAAAAGCAATTGAAGTCAATACGAGTCCTTTCCCTGGATTTGCGACTGATTTGCAACAACCTTTGACGGCTTCCCTATTAAAAGCAACTGGTCAAAGTGTTGTTAATGATCATATTTACCCAGAACGTATCAAACACGTAATTGAATTACAAAAAATGGGTGCTAAGATTAAACATGCTGATGGGGTGATTTATATTAATTATTCTGAAAAACTTACGGGCGCTGAAGTTGAGGCTGGAGAAATTCGGGCAGGGGCTTGTTTAATGATTGCAGCCTTTATGGCCCAAGGCACTACAACCATCACCCGAGCAGATAACATCCTACGTGGATACGACAGTTTGGTTAAAAAACTAACTAAGCTCGGAGCGGATGTTTCAATCACGACCGACAATACATTGTAGTCAAAGATATAGGAGAGTTAAGTCGATGGATAATTTTTTAACAATGAATGACTTGCAAGAAATGACTCTCAAAGAAATATACGGCCTTGCCCGTGAATATAAGATTTCATATTACAGCCAGATGAACAAGAAGGAATTGTCTCTGGCTGTTTTGCGTGCTCAGGCTAAAAAGAAGTCATTTGTTGAAATGGAAGGCGTTTTAGATATCGTTGGAAATGATGGATATGGTTTTTTACGGCCAATCAACTATGGTTCTTCGCAAGAAGATATCTATATTTCAGCATCGCAAATCACACGTTTCGGTTTGCGTAATGGGGATTTAGTTGGTGGTGAAGCTCGCCATCCCAAACCAGGTGAACGGTATTATGGATTAATGCGGGTTACTTCAGTGAATAATAAGGACCCAGAAGAAGCTAAGCAACGTCCTCATTTTCCAGCTCTAACCCCCATCTACCCCAATCAACAATTAAAATTAGAAACAACTTCTAATATTTTATCAACGCGATTAGTTGATTTGTTTTCACCAATTGGATTTGGACAACGTGGTCTGGTAGTAGCACCACCTAAAGCAGGAAAAACCACTTTACTAAAGGCTATTGCTAATGGGATTACCACAAACTATCCAGATGTGAAGCTCATTGTTTTACTAATCGACGAACGACCAGAAGAAGTAACTGATTTAGAACGCTCGATTAAGGGAGAAGTGGTTTATTCCACCTTTGATCAAGAACCCCGGAATCATACTCGTGTTTCAGAATTAGTATTACAACGGGCGCTTCGTCTAGTAGAAGATAAACAAGATGTTGTTGTCTTACTAGATTCAATTACGCGATTAACCCGTGCATATAATTTAGTGACCTCCCCTAGTGGTCGAACACTTTCTGGTGGGGTTGATCCGGCAGCGTTTTATAAGCCTAAAAAATTCTTTGGCTCTGCTCGAAATATTGAAGAGGGTGGATCACTTACCATCATTGGGACAGCTTTGGTTGATACAGGAAGCCGGATGGATGATGTGATTTATGAAGAATTCAAAGGTACGGGTAATTCAGAGCTAGTCTTATCACGGAATTTGGCTGAGCGCAGGGTATTTCCGGCGTTAGATATCCGTCAGTCAGGAACTCGTAAAGAGGAACTAATGGTCTCAAAAGATATACTTAATCAGCTTTGGGATATTCGCCGGTCGATGCGTGGAGATGCTCTGGAGTATACGGAACAAGTGCTTAAGTTATTGAAAAACACTAAAAACAACGAAGCGTTTATTGCTAACTTAAAGAATTTAAATTTAGGTCCTAATGGTAGTAAAAAATCTTAATCGACCTTGTTTAAGTTGTTTTTCTATGCTATTATTGGGGACGTTGATTTATAATAAATAACTATGACTCAGCAAATGACTCATGGCAAAGGAGCGTAATATCATGAAAAAAGGAATTCATCCAGACTATCATCCAGTTGTATTTCAAGATTCAGCAACTGGCTTTAAGTTCTTGTCAGGTTCAACTGTAGGTTCAGCTGAAACAATCAAGTGGGAAGACGGTAACGAATACCCATTGATTCGTGTGGAAATCACATCTGACTCACATCCTTTCTACACAGGACGTCAAAAGTTCCAACAAGCAGACGGTACTGTTGCAAAATTCAACAAAAAGTACGGTTTGGCTTAATTATAACCATTGGTTATCAAAAAGAGGCACCGCTGAATTTATCAGTGGTACCTCTTTTTTTGTAGTCTGAAATATAGTTTAGGATTGCTTCTCAGTAATCAACATAACACAGCGTTACTAACTTGATTTATGCTACTGATCGTCCGTTTAACCAACGGAATAAGATAAAGTTAATTAAAACTAATACAGAAGTAGCAATAAAGACAGCGTTATAGTCAAATAAACCAGAGACTGCAGAGCCTAGTAATGGGCCAATCATATTTCCGAGTGCTTGGAAAGACTGGTTCCAACTAAATACACGCCCAGTTACCGCAGCAGGTGTTCGTTTAGATAAAATACTCTGAACCGCTGGTAGCATCGCTCCATCAGAAATTCCGATAAAGAAGCGGAAAACTCCTAGCCAAAAAATAGAAGGAACAAAGGCCATTGGAATGTAGAATACCATGGCGAAGAGAAAGGCCACAGAAAGAACTTTTTCGGTTCCAATCTGGTCCCCAAGTTCTCCTAAGCGCGGAGCCGCTAACATGTTAGCGATTCCCGGAATTGCAGCAATTAAACCAGCAACCATTGTTACACCAGCCCCATTATGCATTAATTCTTTAACGTATAAACTAATAATCGGCGCGATTGAATTATTAGATGCTTGAATAATCATCGTTGTGATAAACATGCCGAATACGGCCTTAGGCTGATTTAGTTTACCAATTACCTCTCGAGCAGAAAGCGAACCAGATTCACTTTCTACGGGAACGAAGTGTTCATGTACCAAGAAGAAACTTAGGAAAAAGACGATTAGTAATAAACCACCTGTAATAAAGAAAGTTACTCGATATGAAAAAATAGAAGCTAGTGCACCACCAATGAGGGGACCTAGTAGAGATCCGGATACAGGACCAGTAGATAAAATACCAAGTGCATAACCACTTTTTTCTTTAGGAGTTTCGGTAGCGATGAGTGCATTGGAGTTACTAATATAACCTGCAAAAACACCTTGTAATAAACGAAGGCCAATCAGTTGAAAGACGTTTTGAACAAGGCCCATTGCGCCTAAGACGAAAGCCATTCCGAGTGAAGCTCTTAAAATCATTACTTTTCTTCCACGCTTATCCGCAATTTTTCCCCAAATTGGAGAAATAATTGCTAAAATTAAGAAAGTAGAAGAATAAGTTAGACCACTATAAAAAGATAGTTGCGATTTTGAGAAGTCACCGAGTGTGTTGACATAAAGCGACAAAAACGGCATAATCTCACTAAATGCGACCCCGGCTATGAAGGTTCCGAACCAAAGCACAAAAAGATTTTGTTCCCAAGGTTCACGTTTCTTTCTAGATTGTCCTTTTCGATTGAAAAACATCATAAAAAGCCCTCTTTCAAAAAAGATATACCAATATACAATACCATAAAAATTAAAAATAGTAATGGAGCAAAAGTCAATGAGTAAAAAACTAAAAAATTGGTTAGTTTCGATTGGATTAACATTATTGGTGCTACTAAGTTTAGCGATGATTTTTAATCGTCAAATCAAAACATGGATGGTAGCACAATATAATCCAGAGGTGAACGAGAAAGTGGTTGCTAAAAACACTGAAAAGAAAGCCAATTTTGACTATACAAAAGTAAAATCATTGGATTGGCAGACGGTTCTAAAGGCACGGACTTCGGAGAAAAGAATTAAAGTGATTGGTGAAATTGTTTACCCTGATATAAACATACACCTTCCGATCGGCAAAGGGGTCGATAATCTTACGTTGGCGTTGGCGGCGGGAACTTTAAAAGAAAATCAGCGAATGGGTGAAGGTAACTACGCATTGGCTGGACATCATATGGTTGATAAAAATGTTTTATTTAGTCCGCTTTATTGGAAAGCCAAAATTGGGCAAAAGGTTTATTTGACAGATGAGACCAATATTTATGAGTATCGGGTAGACACCCGTAAATTTATAAAGGCGACCGATGTGCAAGTAGTTGACGATATTAAAGGTAAGAAAATTTTAACGCTGGTTACCTGTGATGATACGGGAGCGGGTCGTTTGATGATTCGGGCTAAATTTATCAAGAAAATGAGTCATACCAAGGCTCCGGAAGCAGTTCAAAAAGAGTTTTCAGAAAAGTTTAATCGTTAAGAAAATTTAGTGTTCAAATTCATATAATTTGCTTGACGAATTTGTTACTATTAATATCATATATAGGAAGTTTTGAAAGGATGGGATTGAATGGTAGGAATGATAATAGCACTAATTGTAATTGTGGTGATTGTAATTGCGATTGTCTCAATGTACAACGGCTTGGTAAAAGCTAGAACCTATACACAGGAATCATGGAGCCAAATTAGCGTTCAAATGAAGCGTCGAAATGATTTGATTCCTAATCTTGTAAATACGGTTAAGGGATATGCAGCCCATGAAAAAGATACTTTGAGTAAAGTGGTGGCACTTCGTAATCAATTAGTGGATCAGACTGATAATTCAGCCCCTTCTACTAAACAACGTGAAGAGATTATGAAAACTTCTAACCAGATTAGTGACTCACTTAAAAGCATTTTTGCTTTATCTGAAAGTTATCCTGACTTGAAGGCTAACCAAGAATTTACTAAATTAATGGAAGAATTAACTAATACAGAAAATAAAATTGCTTATTCTCGTCAACTATATAATTCGAGTGTAGCAAGTTACAACATTAAACTACAATCTTTCCCTAATAATTTAATTGCTGGGATGGGTGGATTTAAGCCGGTTGATTATCTTCAAGTTCCTGAAGAAGAAACTAAAAACCCAACCGTTTCATTTGATAAATAATTAAGAGGTCGATTAATGTTATATCAACAGATTGCAAGTAATAAGCGAAAGACCGTTTATGTGATGATCGGTTTTGCTATCTTAGTATTGTTTATTGGTGCTGCAGTTGGTTATGTTTTCTATGATAGTGCAATGGCAGGGATTATTATGGCGGCAGTAATTGCCGCTATTTATATGGCCATGATGATTGCCAATTCTACTAACGTCGTGATGGGAATGAATCACGCAACTGAAATTAGTGAAGCCGATCATCCGGAAATTTGGCATATTGTAGAAGACATGGCCTTGGTAGCTAATATACCAATGCCCAAGGTTTATATTGTTAACGATGCCAGCCCTAATGCATTTGCAACAGGAAATAGTCCTAAAAATGCTGCCGTAGCAGTGACTACTGGTATTTTAGAACGGCTTAATCGAGAAGAACTTGAAGGCGTAATTGGACACGAAGTTTCACACATTCGAAATTATGATATTCGCCTTTCGACCATCGCCTTGGCATTATCTTCGGCGATCGCAATGCTAGTAAATATTGGAATGCGCTCATTTTGGTGGGGCGGGGGACGACGTCGCAATGATAATGACAATGAAGGCGGAAGTTTGGAAATTGTGATGATGATTATTTCCATCGTATTGGTTATTTTAGGTCCAATTGCCACAACTATCGCTCAATTGGCTTTATCACGAAATCGAGAATATCTCGCCGATGCCTCTAGCGTTGAATTAACACGTAACCCACTGGGGCTAATCCATGCTCTACAAAAGATATCGGTCAGTGAACCGATGAAAGAAGCCGATCCAAGTAGTGCTGCACTTTATATCTCTGATCCATTTAAAAAGAAACGTACCATGGCACATCTATTTGATACGCATCCACCAATTGAAGATCGCATTCAACGTTTGGAAAGAATGTAAGTATATAGTTAATTGAAAGAGAGTTATGGGATCATGCGTGATGACTATATTTTTGTACATTTAGAATCAATTGTTAATTTAATTTATTCGCGCGGGATTACGGCAAATGATTTCCTAAAGGGAGTCTTGCAAATACCAACCAATATTTTATTATTAAATCGGGAAGTCAGTGATGATTTAACGATTGATAATCATACATTTTTAAATGAAATTAATGGCGCTAAAAAAGTTAGTGAGTATTTAATGGGAAACCATGGCCCACGCAATTGGATTGATTTTTCTCAGCGAGATGCGTTGAGTGAGCTCACGCCGGCTGATATTGCTAACCTTTTATATATGGGGCATATGAAAACTCATAATGATACGCCATTTTCGTATAAGCTCCAAAACGACTATGTTTATTTAGACATTGGCGAAAATCAGGTGAAGACCTATTATCGTCGTCTAAAAAATTTTTATTTAGTTTTGAATCAATCTATTATTCGTCATGCTGAACAAGCTTATAACGAGCATCGAATTGTATTTCGTCGGGGAAATAAATTTGCTGAATTACCAGCTGGAATGGTTCGACAATTAATTCCTGTGTTAGGAGAAGGATTAATTTTTGCGTTTGATCAAGCTTTTGAGCAAGATCGCGAATATCGAATCCCGATTTTGATTGCTAGCGACAGTAATTTGGCTCCTACGTTACGCAGCAAAGATTCACTTTATAATAATGCCCAACAAATTGCGATTTTGAAATATAATCTACGTAGTAAACATTGGCATTTTATTATTACTAACCCGCAAGCCTTTGATGCGGATGCATTATATTAAATTGAGAACTTGTGTCAGATAAGATATAAGTTCTCTTTTTTAGCAAAAAAGGGTAATCATTTTGGGGATAAGATGTTTAGTCTACTTTTAAGGTAAGTTAATTTAATGAGCTATTATGGTATAATTGTAGCCAGGTTTTTTAATTTAAGGGGAGTTTTAAAAAGATGAAAATGCAACTTAGCGAAATTGCGCGCGCTCTTGGAACGGATGAATATCCTGAACTATGGAACGATATTAGCGTAACGAGTGTTCAATTTGATAGTCGAAAATTATCTCCAGGATCACTTTTTGTGCCAATTATGGGTGAACGTGACGGACATGATTTTATTAGTCAAGCAGTAACAGCAGGCGCCGTTGCAACTTTATGGGCAGAAGACCACCAAGAACGGCGTCCAGCTGATTTACCAAGTATTCTAGTAAAAAATCCATTAGAAGCTCTGCAAAAACTTGCTAAATATTATCTGGATAAGATTAACCCTAAGGTAGTTGCTATTACTGGAAGTAATGGAAAGACAACTACTAAGGATATG
This sequence comes from Pediococcus pentosaceus, assembly GCF_001437285.1. Lineage (GTDB taxonomy): Bacteria > Bacillota > Bacilli > Lactobacillales > Lactobacillaceae > Pediococcus > Pediococcus pentosaceus. Next base: position 330,696 of record NZ_JQBF01000001.1, read on the forward strand.
ACTGCAGCAGTTCTGGAAGCAGAATATAATGTGGTAAAAACTAAAGCAAACTTTAACAACGAACTGGGCGTGCCAATTACTATTTTGGGAATGAGCTCTAATACGGAAGTATTGGTAGTTGAAATGGGAATGGATCGTCCAGGACAGTTACACTTTTTAAGTGAATTGGTTCAACCTGATATTGCTGTGATTACGATGATTGGCGAAGCCCATATTGAATTTTTTAAGACGCGTGAGCGGATTGCTGATGCAAAAATGGAAATTACAGATGGCCTAAAAGAGGACGGTTGTTTTGTTTTTAACGGGGATGAACCGCTATTAGAACAGCGTGCTAAAGACCTCAATGTTGAACAATACCGTTTTGGGCTTAAAGCAGATAATGATGTCAGCGCCAGCGATATCCAGGGAACTGACACAAGTACAATGTTCAAAACTAATTTGGATGAAGAAACCACCGTAACAATTCCAGTACTTGGTGATTACAATGTAACTAATGCATTAGCAGCAATCGCCGTTGGACATAAGTACCATATTGACCTAAAAAAAGAAGCTGAAGCGCTAGTTGACTTTGATTTAACCAAAAATCGAACAGAGTGGTTAACTGGAAAAAAAGGCGAACGTATTTTAAGTGATGTTTATAATTCTAATCCGACTGCTGCTCGAGCAGTATTGGATTCATTTGCTAACGTAAATACTGAAGGACGTCGTTTGGTAGTTCTAGGAGATATGTTGGAATTAGGTGAGAATGCTGATCAAATGCATGCTAGCTTAGCTGAAAAATTAAATGCCAAGCGTTTTGCGCAAGTATATTTAATCGGCCCACATATGAAAGCTCTTGAAAAACGACTGATTGATGAAGATATCTACAGTAAAGATGCTGTTCATTATTATGAAACTGGCGAATTAAAGCGACTTACAGATGATCTTTCAACTGAAATTCAAGCAGATGATAGTATTTTATTAAAAGCAAGTCACGGAATTCATTTAGAAAATGTTGTTGATAAAATTAAAAATTAAAAATTAAAGTTGTGATGTGGCTTTTAGATTTTTTACAGCGTATGTAAATTATTCTTAAAACGCGGTTGCCGACCTTTGAGTGGGGAATGCTAGCCTAAATATCACAACTTTATTTTTATTAAAAAGGCCAAATAGAGCTGTTTTAACAGCGTTTTCAAGAACTTTTGTTTGCTAATCCCTAAGCAGGGGTGTATGATTATAAAGTTATGTTTACACGATTGTCACCGTGGGCGCGGCCCTAAAAGGACGGATTTTCTTTGATGCGGTGACGAAAATTTAGGAGGAATTATATTTGAAATTTACCGAACTAGGGTTAGACGAAGACATTTTAAAAGCAGTTTTAGACAATGGGTATGACGAACCAACACCTATCCAAGCTGAAACTATTCCTGGTGTTTTAGAAGGAAAAGACATCATTGGACAAGCTCAAACAGGTACTGGTAAGACAGCTGCTTTCGGATTACCAATCCTACAAAATGTTGACCTAGATAATCCTAACATTCAAGCAATTATTATCTCACCTACACGTGAGTTAGCTGCTCAAACACAAGCAGAAATCTTTAAATTAGGAAAATATAAAAAAGCTAAAGTTCAAGTGGTTTACGGTGGATCAGATATCCGTCGTCAGATTAATGCTTTAAAGAGCCATCCACAAATCGTGGTTGGTACACCTGGTCGTTTGTTGGACCATATTGGTCGAAAGACAATTCGTTTAGACCACGTTAAAACATTAGTTCTTGATGAAGCTGACGATATGCTAGATATGGGATTCTTACCTGATATCGAACACATTATTGAACAAACACCTAGCGAACGCCAAACATTATTGTTCTCAGCCACAATGCCAGCACCAATTAAGAAAATTGGTGTTAAGTTCATGACTGATCCAAAACAAATTACAGTTAAGTCTAAAGAACTTACTGCTGATTTGGTTGATCAATACTACGTTCGTTCTAAAGAATTCGAAAAATTTGATATTTTAACCCACGTACTTGATGTACAAGCACCAAAACTTGCAGTTATTTTTGGTCGTACTAAGCGTCGCGTTGATGAAGTTTCTAAGGGATTAGTTACTCGTGGTTACAATGCTGCTGGAATCCATGGTGATTTAACTCAACAACGCCGAATGAGTATTTTACGTCAATTCCGTGAAGGACAATTAGATATTTTAGTTGCTACTGACGTTGCTGCACGTGGGCTTGATATCTCTGGTGTAACTCACGTTTACAACTATGATATTCCTCAAGACCCAGAAAGTTATGTTCACCGTATTGGTCGTACAGGCCGGGCCGGTGCTACAGGTACTTCAGTAACCTTCGTTACTAACTGGGAAATGGACTATCTTCGTGACGTTGAACATTTGACAAAGAAACGTTTGTTACCAATGAAGCCACCAACAGAAGAAGAAGCTTTTGCTGGACGTGCTGCAATGGCTGAACAAAGCATTGAAGAATTGGTTCAAAAAACAGATGTTGCTAAGTTCGAAGAACAAGTTGATCATCTTTTAGAACAACATGATGCTAAAACGCTGGTTGCTGCACTTCTAAATGAAGTAACTAAGTCTGACGCTAGTGAAATCAAAGTTAAGATTACTCCTGAACGCCCACTTCCTCGTAAAAAAGGTGGCAACAAAGGCGGTAAAGGTGGCGGCGGATACCGTGGCGGAAATCGTCGTGGTGGTAATGGTCGTCGTAGTAATGGTAATAGTAGCAATGGCGGAGGCCGTGGTGGTAAATGGAATAACGATCGTAAGGGTGGCGGCAAGTCACGCTTTGGTCGCGATGACCGTAACCACAATGGTGGTAAGCGTAATGATCGCAACTCAGGTAACAAGGGTGGATCAAACCGTCAATTTGTAATTAAAGAAAAATAAACATTTTCAATAAACTAAGGGGCCCGGAAAATACATTTTTTCTTGACCTCTTTTTTTGATACAATAGGAACGACATTGGAGGTACTAGGATGATTTACGGAATTGGCATTGATATAACAAACATTGATCGATTTAAAACTCTCCACAATCCAGCAACGTTTATCCAAAAGGTTTTGACGCCCACTGAATTTGATGAGTTTGAAGCTAAGAAAGGTCAACGCGCGTATGAATTTTTAGCAGGGCACTTTTCGGTTAAAGAATCATATAGTAAAGCTTACGGGACAGGATTAGGTAAAAAACTTAATTTTCAAGACATCGAAATTAATTACGATGGGGTTGGAAAACCTAAGATTGTTAAACATCCGTTTAGTGGAACCGTACATGTGTCAATTTCCCATTCTGACCACCATGTTGTAACACAGGTAATTTTAGAGGGGGATAATTGAAATGGTTGTAGGGATACATCGTCCCAGCAAGCTAGTTATTAATGCTGAGGCAATTAGAAATAATGTAAAAAATGAGATTAGTCGATTAGATGGACACAGTGAATTATTTGCCGTGGTTAAGGCTAATGGCTATGGACATGGAATTGTAGAAACAGCCAAATTTACGAAACAAGCTGGGGCAACTGGTTTTTGTGTTGCTATCTTAGACGAAGCGTTGGCTTTGCGAGATGCTGGGCTAACAGAAACTATCCTAGTTTTAGGAATTACAGATGTTAAATATGCTAAATTAGCTGCTGAAAATGATATCTCGTTAACGGTGGGTGATCAAGCATGGCTAGATGAAGCTACGCAAATTCTAGATCAAAAGCCGCTGAAAGTTCATTTAGGTATTGATACAGGAATGGGACGGATTGGTTTTCAAGATGGAGCTTCTTTTAAGAAAGCGGCCGATTATCTTGAACAAAGTCAACAGTTCAATTTTGAAGGTGTGTTTACACATTTTGCAACAGCAGATGAAAAGGATACGACTTATTTCAATTTACAGGTGGAACGTTTTAACCATTTCATCAGCCAATTAACTCGACGTCCACGTTATGTGCATGTTTCTAATACTGCTACCAGCTTGTGGCATGCAGCTTGTAATGGTAATATGATTCGTTTTGGAGTCGGCATTTATGGGATGAATCCTTCTGGAAAAACACTGGAAAGTCCTTTTGATTTACAGCCAGCTATGAGTCTGGAGTCTGAACTATCTTTTTCTAAACTAGTGCAAAAAGGCCGTTCAATTAGTTATGGAGCGACTTATACAGCTAAAGAAGATGAATGGATTGGGACGATCCCGATTGGTTATGCAGATGGTTATGAACGTCGTTTACAAGGATTCCATGTTTTGATTGATGGTCAATTTTGCGAAATAGTAGGACGAATTTGTATGGATCAAATGATGGTTCGCATACCAAAGTCATATCCTGTGGGAACTAAAGTAATTTTAGCGGGAAAATCAGGCGAAAAATCAATTACCATGACAGACATTGCCGAATATGCTGGGACCATTAATTATGAAATCACATGTGGATTCACACAACGTTTACCACGAATCTATACTGAAAATGGTGTAGTAAATTAATGTATTGAATGCTAAAATAATGTTAATAATTAAATAGTACAGGAGAGCAATCTAATGAGTATTCAACCAAAAGATATGTCAATTGAGAAAGAGACTTACTGTGAAATGTTTGGTTTTGAACCTAGTTGTGTAAATGATGATATTGTAAGGAGCTTTTTTACCCGTCACGCAACTGAGCATCTTGAACAGCTTAAAGCCGGATACCTTCAAATGGCTGATATCAATTCCGAAATTACTCATGACTTTTCTTCATGTGAAGCGGATTGTGAAAAGCATGTGCTTGAACGTTACTAAGTTAAATTTTTTAAATTAAAAGTTAATGGGGTGACACTGTGGACGAGTCGAAGATAAGACGCGGTGATTTATTCTATGCAGACTTGTCACCAGTTGTTGGTTCTGAACAGGGCGGGATGCGACCGGTTCTTGTTATCCAGAATAACATCGGTAATCACTATAGTCCGACGGTCATTATTGCAGCAATAACGGCTAAAATTTCTAAGCCTAAGATGCCTACCCATGTAGGAATTAAAGGTGGAGAACAAGGAGTAGGCCGTAATTCAGTTATTTTAATGGAACAGATTCGAACAATTGATAAACAACGTCTACATGATAAAATTGGTCGATTAGATGACCAGAAGATGAAACAGGTGGACGAGGCCTTAAAGGTAAGTATAGGTCTCGTACCGAATACATAGAATAGAAAATGTGAACAAAGTTTCACGCTCAAATTTTAAAACCACCTATTTCAAGATAGAAAAAAGGATTCGCAAACTGCGAATCCTTTTTTATTTACGAACTATAAACGATCTTGTTTTAGGTTTTCAACTTCAGGAACTCTGAAGCCTTTACGTTCTAAGTTGCTAATAATTTGATGTAATCTCTTTTCATCAACACTTGCTGGGAGAGTGAACATCATCCGATGCACTAAATCCCCCTCTTCAACGTCTAAAGAGATAACACTAGCAATTGAGGTATATTTAGTAATGATCTTTGCAATCGTCTCTAAATCGCCTCGTTCGTCCCCAGAAATGACAGTAATCACATAACTACCAACATTTACGTTCCACGATTGAGATAACCCATCCAAGAGACGTGCATGGGTTAAAATTCCATAGAAGTAATTGTTATCATCTAATACAGTAATGAAAGGTAAATCCTTAATTGAGAAGAAGACGTTAAAGAAAGCAGCATTAACATTAATATACTTAGTGGCATTTTTTAAAAGAGAAGTCACAGGTTCTTGCATTGATCCACCGCGTGATTTGTGGCGATAAATATGCATTTTGTAAATATTTCCACGGAACAAGCGACCCGTTTTATCTAAAACTGGAACGCAACGGAATCCAGATTCTTCAAGAATATCAAGCGCTTCTTCAAGAGTTGCATCTTCACGAACAGTTGTTAAATCTTTCTTAGGTTTGACCATTGATTTTAAAAGCATTAGAATTTCCTCCCAAAACCGCAATTTTCTTTAATACAAATTTAATAATAACACAAAATGATAATTTAGAACACGACTACCGGTGTTCCGAGGGCTACTTCAGCATAAACAGTTTTCATTGTTGCAGGTGGAGTGTTGACACAACCATGGGAACCATGGGTTTTATACCAATCTCCACCAAATTTAGGTTGCCATGAAGCATCATGGAGACCAACTCCAGTATAATCAATTGGCATCCAGTAGCTGACTGGTGAGGCATAATTAGAGCCATCCGTATTTTTACCTTTTAGGGTAGCATTACGTTTTTTATTCCAAACAAAGAACACACCAGTTGGAGTGTCATCATTATTTGCAGGCATTCCAGTAACAACATCAGTTGAAATTTTAAGCTTGCCGTCTTTGTAATACCACATATGTTGGTTAGTTTTATCAACTTCGACATACGTTGATCCGAGTTCACCTTTTTTAAGAGATTGTCCAGAACCTGAAATTGTAGCTTTTTCGGTGAAGTCTTTACCAGTTGCAATTTTTTGGGCTATATCAGCTGCGTCGGTGGTAGTATCAATAGTCCAACCAAAAATTTCATTTTTAACAGTTTGAGAACCACGTTTAGTACTATTAAAGGTCACACTAGCTCCATAGGTAGAATACTTATCGTTTAAGTCATCTAGATAGGCTTTAACTTGGGCATTATCAACCGAAACAGTTTGAGTACCGTCGTTTTTAGAAGTAAGAACTATCCACTGCTTTAAAGTATCACTTGGAATAGTGACATTGGTACCGTTGATGTTATAAGTAATTTTTTCTGCTGTATACTTTTTAATTTGTTTTTGAATATCATCTGAATTAACAGTAGCTGATTGATATGTTTTGGTTAAATCAATATCTTTTTGTCCTTTTGCGATGCTGGTTTTGATTTCCTCTGCAAGCGCAGTAGAACTAATTATCTTATTACCTTTTTTAGAGCTTGAGCTAGCCAGTTCAGTGGCACTAATAGCGGAAGCTGAACCAGTATTACGATTCTTATTCAAAGTAATCGCTGTTTTTTTAGCAAATTCTTCTAATTTAGCCTTGCTAGTTGCGTTTACTGTGTTATCAGCATTAGCGGCATGGACAAGTTGTAGGGGCCACATTAAAGCATTTTGTTTATTGAGAAGCTTAGCTATAGTCTTATTATCAGAAGAGGTTAAACCTGCATCTGCATATTTAGCAGTTTTGAGAACTTTGTTTTTTTCAGTTAAATTAAAAGTTTGGTTTTTAACATGATTGTTAACCAGCGTTTGTGCCTGATTTACATTTTTCCCAGCAACATTTACGCCATCAATTACAGTATTAGGCATGAATGTGTTGGAAGTACTGTAGTAGATTGCTCCTCCTGCATAAATTAAGACTAGCACAGCAGCGACTGCACCAAGTATTATGTAAGGAAGTTTCCTTGTTTTTTTAAGATGATTTGATCTACGTTGCATCGTGAGCCTCCGAAATAAATTTTATCCTCTGTAACATTACTGTAATAAAGAATATTAATCAAGCCTATTTATATATTTTTATTTAGTAAATAGAAATATATAGGTCAACATGGAGTGGTTGATTTTTAATGACGAGAGAATATATAGAAAAATTAAATAACTAAAACATTAAAAGTGTTTGCTATCTTCAAAATATTTAATCAGTTATTATTATCCAGTAATTAATTGCATACGGTAAATATTACTTACTTATTATATCAGAAGAAATGCTATCTTTTTATGAAGAAGTAATGTTAGAAGCGTGAAATTAGTAAATTGGGCATAAAAAAACGACTCTGAATATTTATTCAGAGTCGTTTTTTCAACTATTTGAAATTAGTTGATGTTGAAAAGCTTATTTTTCTTCAAGAGCTTTCAAACCATCTGTAAGAACTTTTTTCAATGTTGTAGCTGAATCTGTCATCTTCTTCATTTCGTCATCACTAAGTGGTGATTCGATAACACGGTTCAAACCTTGGCCGTTAATAACAGCAGGTGTACCGATGTAGATGTCATTCAAACCATATTCGCCGTCCATGTAAGCACCAACAGGCAATACAGCATTTTCGTCACGCAAGATAGCTTTTGAAATACGCATCAAAGCAGTACCAACACCGTAGAATGTAGCACCCTTCTTGTTGATGATTTCGTAAGCTTTGTTACGAACACTGTCTTCGATTTCAGCTAATTCGTCAGTTGAAACGCCTTCTTCTTTAGCGATATCAAGCAATGGCTTTGTACCGATTGAAGCAGTTGAGTAAGCAGCGAATTCACTGTCACCATGTTCACCCATGATGTATGCATCAACTGAGTCAGGGCTAACGTTGAATTTCTTACCAAGAGCAACACGTAGACGTGCTGAATCAAGAGAAATACCTGAACCGATAACCTTTTCTTTAGGGAATCCTGAGAATTTCCATGTTGCGTAAGTAAGGATATCAACTGGGTTAGCAGCAACTAAGAAGATACCGTCGAAGCCTGAGTCAACAACTGGCTTAACGATTGTTGAAAGAATGTTTAAGTTCTTGTTAACAAGGTCAAGACGTGTTTCACCTGGTTTTTGTGGAGCACCAGCAGTGATAACTACAAGATCTGCATCTTTACAGTCAGAATATTCACCTGAGTAAATGTTCTTAGGTGCAGTAAATGGAGTAGCATCTTCAAGATCAAGTGCGTCACCAACAGTACGGTCCTTAACAACATCAACGATTACGAATTCTTCTGCAATTCCTTGTTGTGCCATTGCAAAGGCATAACTTGAACCTACAGCGCCGTCGCCGACTAATACAACTTTTTGATGGTTTTGAATTTTAGACAAAAGATCAATCCCCTTTTTTCATATAATATTTGAATTTATCAAACAATACTAAGTATAGCATTTTCATAAAAGAAAGTTGAGTAAAAATTTTATGAAGTTCGGGTATAGTTAGTAAAGTGATTGATAAGTTAGAGGTTAAAAGACCCGCTTGGGGTCAATAATATGGTAATATTACATGAAAATAAACGTGGACAGCTGAGGGGTTTTTGCTCTTTCAGCCGTTTTTGCGTGTTGAGGGTGGAAAAATAACATGAAAATGATTGTGGGTTTAGGAAATATTGGTAAAGAATATGATAAAACGCGCCATAATACTGGTTTTATGGTTGTCGATGAATTAGCAAAAAAGCATGATATAAATAATTTTAAAGTTCAAAGTGATGCCTTGATCGCAGATTTTCGAGTAAATGGTGAAAAAGTTTTGTTAGTAAAACCAACTACTTATATGAACGATTCTGGTCGAGCAGTGCGTCCTTTAATGGATTACTACGATGTTGATTTAAATGACATGATTGTGGCCTATGATGACATGGATATGCCAGTTGGTAAAATTCGACTTCGTCAAAAGGGCTCAGCCGGGGGACATAATGGGATTAAAAGTATAATAGCCCATGTAGGAACCCAATCCTTTAATCGAGTGCGAGTAGGGATTGATCATCCGACTAAAGAAAGCGTCGTGGATTACGTACTAGGTAAGTTTAGGAAGGAACAGATAACCGATTTTGAAATTGGTGTTCAAAATGCAGTAGCAGCATTAGAAGATTGGACTACAATTGAAAATTTCAGTCAGCTAATGAATAAATACAACTAGGATTATTTAGGAGCAAGTATGAATATAAATGAAATTTTTGCATCTGATTCGGGAGTTACAACCGTTGTTGATGCACTCCAAAAAGGGACGCGGCAATTAGTTACCGGTTTACTAGAGCCGGCTAAACAACTTTTCTTAAGTACGATTATTGAAACTAAATCAGCCCCAATTTTATATGTAACAGATAGCTTAGCGCGGGCCGAACATGTCTATAACTTGTTTAAAGAAGAACAGTCCGAGATTGATACGTATTGGTTTCCAGCTGAAGAGATTATTGCGGCCGAGGTGGCCACTAGTTCACCAAATTATCGTACGGCACGAATCCAATTTTTAAGTGCTTTAGCGACATCAAAAACGGGTATTTTTATTACTTCTACATCCGGTTTACGCCGATTAGTTCCCGAACCTAAGGATGTTATTGAAGCTCGAATCACTCTGGAAGTGGGGGCTGAATATGAGTTCCAAACTTTAATTAGCGATCTGAATGCGCTGGGATACCAACGGGTTGAACAGGTGGAAAAGAAAGGCGAATTTGCGGTTCGAGGTTCAGTAGTTGATATTTTTCCACTTAACCAAGATGACCCAATCCGAATGGATTTTTTTGATATCGAAATCGATTCGCTGCGAACTTTTGATCAAGCAACCCAGCGAAGTATTGAAAATATCGAAAAAATTGAAGTATTGCCCGCTACAGACTTGATAATAAATGAAACAAAATTAAACCAAGCAATTAAAACGATGAATAACGAGCTGGCGCAAGCTCAAAAAAAATTAAGTGAAGAAAACTTTGAGGCTTTACAACAAAATATTAATGAAGTAATCGAGCGCTGGAAACACCACCAACTGATTCAAGAAGATACAATGTACGCTAAACAATTGTATGCAGCTAAAACTTCATTGCTAGATTATCTAACAAAGGGCACGCTAGTTTTAGACGACTATCCCCGGATCTTGGATGCTGAAACTGACATTGAAAATAATGAAGCCAGTTGGATCGTTGATCAGTTAAAAAATAACGTGTTGTTAGATAACGAATCCTTTGGCGTCGATATTCGAACATTGATCAAGAAAAAGTCTGTTCCTCAGTTATTTTTGTCGATGTTCCAAAAAGGGATGGGGCGCTTAAAGTTTGACCAGTTGACGGAAATCACTACTAGGGCTGTCCAAGATTTCTTTGGACAAATGCCTGTTTTAAAAGGTGAGGTGGAACGATGGTTAGCTCGTAAGCAAACGGTGTTAATCTTTGCCAATTCCAAAGAACGACAAGGAAAAATTACCGAAGTGCTTCACGATTTTGAGATTGCTGCTCAAAAAGTTAATGCTGATCGAATTCAAATGGCAGCGGTTAACATTATTGGACAATCATTTCCACAAGGCTTTGATATGCCTAGTACGAAATTGGTAGTGTTAACGGAGAAAGAGCTATTTGCTAAGGTTCCTAAAAAACGTCCTCGCCAACAACATGTGGAAAATGCCGAACGTCTCAAAAGCTATACAGAACTAAAAACTGGGGACTACGTTGTTCATGTCAATCACGGGATTGGAAAGTTTATGGGAATGACCACGATGGAAGTCGATGGCGTTCATCAAGATTATATGACCATCCAGTACAAAGGGAGTGGTCAATTATTTATTCCGGTAACACAGTTAAATCTTGTACAAAAATATGTTGCAGCGGAAGGTAAAAGCCCTAAACTAAATAAACTGGGTGGCTCTGACTGGGCTAAGACGAAGAAGAACGTTGCTTCTAAGATTGAAGACATTGCCGATGACTTAATTGAACTGTATGCCAAAAGGGAAGCTGAAAAAGGGTTTGCTTTTAAACCAGATGACAGCTATCAACGTCAATTTGATAATGATTTTCCATATACTGAAACTCCAGATCAATTACGGTCCATTGAAGAAATCAAGAAAGATATGGAAAGAGAACGCCCGATGGATCGTTTGCTAGTAGGAGATGTTGGCTACGGTAAAACAGAAGTTGCGTTACGGGCCGCCTTTAAAGCGGTTGAAAGTGGTAAACAAGTGGCTATTTTAGTTCCCACCACTATTCTGGCGCAACAGCATTTTGATACGATGAATGAACGGTTTGAAGGATACCCAATTGCAACGGGAATATTGTCTCGTTTCCAAACTGGGGCACAAGTTAAGGAAACCCTTGAGGGATTAAAAGATGGCAGTGTAGACGTGATTGTTGGAACCCATCGACTATTATCTAAGGATGTTGAATTTAAAGATTTAGGATTACTGGTAATTGATGAGGAACAACGTTTTGGTGTTAAACATAAGGAACGAATTAAAGAGCTTAAATCACAGGTGGATGTTTTAACCTTGACCGCGACCCCCATTCCTCGGACATTGAACATGTCCATGATTGGGGTGCGAGATTTGTCAGTGATTGAAACACCGCCAACTAATCGTTATCCGATTCAAACGTATGTAATGGAAGAAAACGCGGGGGCTATTCGTGAAGGAATTATGCGAGAAATGCGCCGTAATGGACAGGTTTTCTACCTTCATAATCGAGTTCAAGATATTGAAAAAGTAGTGGCTGAAATTGAAGCATTAGTTCCAGAAGCCCGGGTGGGTTATATTCATGGACAAATGACCGAGAAACAATTAGAAGATATCTTGTTTGAATTTATTGCGGGTGAGTACGATGTGTTAGTTACAACGACAATCATTGAAACCGGAATTGATATTCCGAATGCTAACACTCTTTTTGTGGAAAATGCCGATCATATGGGACTTTCCCAATTATATCAACTTCGTGGTCGAATTGGGCGTTCATCACGGGTGGCTTACGCGTATTTCTTGTATCAGAAAAACCGAGTGTTAACTGAATTAGGCGAAAAACGATTGGAAGCCATCAAAGATTTCACAGAACTAGGTTCTGGATTTAAAATTGCTATGCGAGATTTATCAATTCGAGGCGCGGGAAATCTGTTAGGAAAACAACAACATGGCTTTATCGATTCTGTTGGATATGATTTATACTCACAAATGCTGGCAGATGCGGTTAAGAAGAAGCAAGGTAAAAAGGTTAAACGGCGTTCAGATAGTGAGATTAGTCTCGGAATCGAAGGTTTTCTTCCTAGTTCTTATATTGAAGATGAACAGCAGAAAATCGAATTCTATAAACGATTACGTCAGGCTAACAGTCATGAAGAAGTTGTTGATATTCAAGATGATATGTTAGACCGCTTTGGAGATTATCCAGCTGAAGTTGATAATTTATTACAAATTACCGACTTGAAAATTATAGCCGATCAAGTTCAAGTCGAAAGAATCACCCGCAAGGACGGTATTTTAACTGTAACTATGACAAGGGCAGCCAGCCAAAAATTAACTGGTGAGCAGATATTTGAAGCATTATCAGTTACAAGACTAAGAGCGACGGTAGCGGAATCAGATGCTAAAATGCATATTAAGCTGGTAATTCAACCACGAATGACACAAAAGGATTGGTTTACACAGCTGTTTAATTATATTGAGAAACTTAAAGAATATGTGTGAGGACTGATTGTGAAAAATTCGAGTGCTAAAAAGGTTATGCGTGGGGCATTAATTTTATCCATCGCATCAATTGTGGCTAAAATTTTAAGTGCAGTCTATCGAGTGCCCCTTCAAAATTTAGTTGGTAATACTGGTTTTTATGTATACCAACAAATCTATCCAATTTATGGCATTGGAATGACCTTTGCATTAAATGGATTTCCGATTTTTATATCAAAAATTATTGCTGAGGAACCCGAAGAAGAAAAAAGGTTACGTTTAAGTCGCTATGCGATGCTAATTTTGGCAGGGCTATCATTGTTAATATTTTTATTTTTAATGGTAGGTGCTAGGTGGATTGCTGGTGCAATGGGGGATGTTAGTTTAACCCCACTATTGCGAATGGTTTCGACTATGTTCCTGTTTATGCCATTATTGGCGACGGGGCGGGGTTACTACCAAGGAATTTATGATGTGGCGCCGACGGCTAAATCACAAGTGCTTGAACAAGTAGTGCGGGTTTCAATCATTATTTTAGTTGCGGTATTGGCGGTTAAACTAAATTGGTCCGTGTATAAAATGGGGACTTGGGCGATGGCTAGTTCAACTTTAGCTGCCGTTGCTTCAACGCTCTTTTTTATAAAGTTTGGGTCCAGGTTAATAAAAGCTAAACGACATAAATTTAATTGGCAACTGTTTAAAATTTTAGTGAAACGCTTTGTGGTTGAAGGTGGCGTAATTTGCTTATTGGCAGCCATGATTATTTTGCTACAGTTAGTAGATTCGTTCACGGTTAAAAATAGTTTGGTCAGTGGTGGGCTAACTCAATCAATGGCTAAGTCGATGAAGGGGATTTATGATCGTGCACAGCCGTTAGTTCAATTAGGGACGGTGATTGCTACGGCTTTTGCCACCACGTTGCTACCATCTCTTACGGAGGCTTTACAAAAAAGGGACACAAAAGCCTTTTATCGATCAGCAACCTCACTATTGCGGGTTTCACTAACCATATCGATGGCTGCCAGTATAGGAATGGTGGCTTTAATGCCTCAAATCAATCACCTGCTATTTGGCAGTTCGGAAGGTTCCTTAGCTCTAGCTGTGTACAATTTAAGTGTGATTTTTGCTGCATTAATCTTTGTGTATAACAGCATCTTGCAAAGTGCGGGGGCTGTTAAACCGACCTTGGTGGCCATTATCACAGGAATTATAATTAAAGTTGTTTTAAATAGTTGGGCTACTCAATGGTTGGGAATCTTAGGAGCTAGTCTCGTGACAGTATTAAGCTTAGCTGTGATTGCAGGTGTGATGAATTATGCATTACCGAGTCAGTTGTCGAAACGGGTTTACCGAGAACATCACTTTTTAAGGAAACTCATCTGGGGAAATTTGTTAATGTTCATAGTAGTAAAATTACTCGTGATTGTTTTACAATTAACAGTAGTTTCTCCAGGACGCTTCGGCGCTACTATTATCACAGTAATGGGTGTAATCGTTGGAGCAGGTGTTTTTATTAGTTATATCTTTAAATTCAGGTTATTTAGTATTCGGGAATGGTTGACTATTCCCTATGGTTCAAAAATTTTAAGAATGGTACAGAGGATTGTTAAATGAGATTAGATAAATTTTTAAAGGTTTCAAGAATTATCAAACGGCGTGCTTTAGCTAAGGAAGTAGCTGATCAAGGACGAATTTTGATCAATGATAAAGTGGCTAAATCTTCAACTAATGTGGGAGTAAACGACCATATTGAAATTCGTTTTGGAAATAAAACGTTGGTAATTAAAGTTGATCAGCTTTTAGATACTACGAAAAAAGATGATGCAGAACGGATGTACACGATCGTTTCCGAAAATTACGAACAAGATTTTAGAAAATAATTAAGAAGTTAAAAATGATAGACAGTTAAAGAAAGCGTTGTTATAATTTAAGATAATTGAGAGGTTATTTTAATGGAAAATGTGAAGAAAAATAAGAGAAGTATGAAAGCAAGAACAGCGACAGGAGCAGTAAATCCCTATGCTAGGGCCCGTAAACAACGAGCACTATTTATTTTAGGTGTTTTCGCGATTATTGCGACCATTTTTATTTTTCAAATTGTCCATGCACATATTTCCAGAAGTAGCGTTAATAATAAATTAGCAATGGAAACAGCGCATTATGAAAAGATTCAAAATGATAACAAGGCGCTCAAAGTCAAAGTTAAGCAGATGAACGATGAACAATATTTGGAAAAATTGATTCGTTCTAAATATCTCTATACTAAAAAAGGTGAAACTGTCTATAATTTGCCAAATGATGCAAAATAAAATTAGATTAAAGCATTGAAATGACGTAGGTCATCTTAATGCTTTTTTTGTTAATTAATGGACTGAATTTGCGTGAACAAAACTCGCAAGGAGTCGGTGTGGGATGGTATAATTAAGCATTAAATTTTTTAGGAGGATCATAGGTATTTATGACAATCGAAGTTGGAACTAAGGTAGACGGAAAAGTTTCAGGAATTACAAATTTCGGAGCTTTTATTGATTTGGGGGAGAATCGTTCGGGCTTAGTCCATATTAGTGAAGTTTCTGACGGTTTTATTAAGGATATTCATGATGTACTTAATGTTGGAGACACCGTGAAGGTTAAGGTTTTATCGATTGCGGACGATGGAAAGATTGCTCTTTCAATTAGAAAGGCAGTGGATCATCCCGTACAAAAAGAAACTGCTAAAGTTGCTTCAACTTCCCACCATTCCAATGGAAATTTCCATGGCCGTCCAGCAGGAAACATGGATAGAAAGTATTCACATAATCAACACAGTCATCGCGATAATCATCGTGAACAACGCAGCTCAAATGTGGAACCAGATTTTGATCAAATGCTCTCTGGATTTTTAAAGGATAGTGAGTCACGCTTATCAACGTTAAAACGTAATACGGATGGTAAACGTGGTGGTCGTGGCGGACGCCGTAGTTAACTATGAAAATCGGTGAGCTAGGTGATCAGATTGTTGAACAATATGGGCTGAGCCAATTCAAAATCGTAGTGGCAGTTTCAACGGGAGTCGATTCAACGGTGCTAATTAACGCATTGATAAATTCAACTAAAATTAAGCATCAACAATTGATTGTTGCCCATGTCAATCATCAGCTGCGTGAGCAAAGTATTGAAGAAGAACGATTTTTACATAAATGGTGTCGACAGCATCAAATCACGTTTATGGAGACGGACTGGCCTAAAAGTCAGCACCCTCAACATGGAGTAGAAGCTGCTGCACGCGAATTTAGATATACTTTTTTTAAGCAGGTAATGCATGACCAGCAGGCGCAAGTACTATTGACCGCACATAATGCGGATGAGCAAGCTGAAAATTTCGTAATGCAAGTGATTCGGGGGGGCTGGCTAAATCAATTAAATGGAATTCCAGAACGGCGAACGTTTGCACAAGGATGGCTAATTCGCCCGTTTCTAAAATTTACTAAGCAATTTTTGATCGAGACCGCTCAAGAAAATAAATTACGGTGGTTTGAAGATCAAACCAACCGTACTACTGAATTTTTACGTAACCGTGTGCGAAATGAAATCATTCCTGCTTTTCGAAAAGAAAATCCAAGGGTGGTTGAACATATCCAGCACTATCAAGATCAGCTATTAGAACAGTCTAACTTAGTCGACCAAGTGGTTCTTGAAAAACTTACTAAGTTACAAAGAGATGAAAGCTTTGATCTGCTGGCGCTACGTAAAGAATCGCTCCCATGGCAGAAAAAAATTATTTTAAAAATTATTACTGAAGTTAATGCGGAAATTGCAATAAATGAGAATAAGTTGGGTGAGCTAGTTCGATTGGTTAATAATACTAAACAAGCTCAAGCTACAATCGACATTGGAAAAAACTATAAATTTGAAATCACGTACAATTATCTACGAATTGGTAAAAAAATAACCGTAAAAGGTGAACAAGTAAAAAAGCGTGTGGTAACATTGAATTCGTGGTTAAATTTAGATGGTGATGCTCAATTCCAATTATCTAATCAAAAGTCGGCTTTGGATGCTGACGAGACGATGGTTTTGAGCGCCAATCAGCTGAGGTTCCCGCTTTTTATCCGGAAAATAAACCCCAACGACCGCTTAAGACTTAAAAATGGTGGTTATAAAACAATTCGTCGAGAGTTAATTGATCAAAAGGTTCCGAATGAACAACGAGAACGTTATTTTGCAATTACGGATGTTGATGATGAAATTTTATGGGTACCAGGTTTGCGAAAGGCCTGGTTAAAGGAACCTTTCCTAAAAGATAATCAACAATTTATTATGGAATTTAGAATTGGAGGAAGTCCCCATGGACAATGATATCGCCAGAGTTTTGTACAGTAAGGCGGATATAAAGGAAGCTTGCGAACGTTTAGGTAAACAATTAACAAAGGACTATGCAGGAAAACGTCCTTTAATCTTAAGTGTATTAACGGGTGCTATGTTCTTCACAACGGATGTCGTTCGTGAATTTGATGTATATTCTGAAATTGATTTTATCGATGTTTCAAGTTACAAAGGTGGCATGGAATCAACGGGAACTGTTGATTTGGTGTCAGATTTATCTGAAGATGTTAATGGACGCGATGTTTTAATTATTGAAGATATCGTTGATACTGGGCGGACATTAAGTTATATTGTGGATTTATTATATTCACGCAATGCGAAAAGCGTTAAGATTTGTACCTTCTTAGACAAGCCAGCTGGACGTGTTGTAGAAGCTAAAGCTGACTACGTTGGTTTTACCGTACCTAAAGAGTTTGTAGTGGGTTATGGATTAGACTATCAAGGCTATTACCGAAACTTACCTTATGTGGGAGTTTTGAAGCCAGAAGTTTACGAATAAAATCATTGGTCAAAGTTAGTCAAATATGGTATTATATCGTCAATGGTCAAGATTGTAACTGATATTTCTTGATGCCTTACAAGGAGGAACTACATGAAAAATAACAGAAATGGCCTGTTTAAAAATAGTCTTTTCTATATCGTAGTTTTTTTGAGTATTATGGGAATTATCGCGGCTGTAGTTGGAAAGGGTGGCAATAGCCAAACTTCTACTATTTCGTCTAGCGAATTTGTCTCACAACTTAAAAAAGACAACGTGAAGAGCTTTGATATTCAACCAGCCAATGGAGTTTATAAGGTTACAGGTAAATATCGTTCTGCACAAAAGGATGATTCTTCAGCAGGATTATTCCCAGGAACCGTTTCATCTAATAAGGTGACTGGATTCCAAACTTCAGTTCTACAGAATGATTCAACAATTACCGAAATAACTAAATCTGCTTCAGCTGATGGAGTTAAGGTCACAACTAAAGAAGAAGAATCAAGCAGTTTCTGGGTTCAATTACTAGTAACGGGCTTACCTTTAATTTTCTTTATCTTTATCTTCTACATGATGATGGGTCAAGCCGGTCAAGGTGGCGGAGGTAAAGGGGTGATGAACTTTGGTAAATCCAAGGTCAAACCTGCTGATAAGAGTGCAAATAAAGTTCGCTTCTCTGACGTTGCGGGTGAAGAAGAAGAGAAACAAGAACTTGTTGAAGTTGTTGAATTCTTGAAAGATCCACGTAAGTTTGTTCAGTTGGGAGCTCGAATCCCAGCGGGGGTACTTTTGGAAGGACCTCCCGGAACTGGTAAGACTTTACTTGCAAAAGCGGTAGCCGGTGAAGCCGGAGTTCCGTTCTATTCAATTTCTGGTTCGGATTTCGTGGAAATGTTTGTTGGGGTTGGTGCAAGTCGTGTACGTGACTTGTTTGACCAAGCTAAGAAAAATGCTCCATCAATCATCTTCATTGATGAAATTGATGCTGTAGGTCGTCGCCGTGGCAATGGTACCGGCGGAGGACATGATGAACGAGAACAAACTTTAAACCAATTATTGGTTGAAATGGATGGGTTCACGGGAAATGAAGGAGTCATTGTTATGGCTGCTACTAACCGTTCGGATGTTTTAGACCCAGCTTTACTACGTCCGGGACGTTTTGACCGTAAGATCTTAGTTGGTCGTCCAGATGTTAATGGACGTGAAGCAATTTTGAAAGTTCATGCCAAGAATAAGCCAATTGATAGTGATGTTGATTTAGCAGAAATTGCTAAACAAACACCAGGTTTTGTTGGAGCTGATTTGGAAAACTTACTTAATGAAGCTGCTTTGTTAGCTGCTCGTCGTAATAAGAAGACGATTGATGCTGCTGACTTAGACGAAGCTGAAGACCGAGTAATTGCAGGACCAGCGAAGAAGAACGCAGTGGTTAGCAAGAAGGAACGTCAGACAGTTGCTTTCCACGAGGCTGGACATACAATTGTCGGTTTGGTATTAAACGATGCACGAGTTGTTCACAAGGTTACAATTGTTCCTCGTGGACGTGCCGGCGGTTATGCCATCATGCTTCCTCGTGAAGATCAAATGTTAATGTCGAAGAAAGATGCTATGGAACAAATTGCTGGTTTGATGGGTGGTCGTGCTGCAGAAGAGATCATCTTTGACCAACAATCATCTGGAGCATCAAATGACTTTGAGCAAGCTACTCAAATTGCTCGAGCAATGGTTACTCAGTATGGGATGAGCGAAAAAATTGGTCAAGTCGAGTTGGCTGCTCCGGGGCAATCCTACTATGGTGAAGGTGGACCAGCTTATTCTGAAAAGACAGCTGCGACAATTGACGAAGAAATTCGGCGCTTTACTACTGAAGGTTATAACGAAGCTCGTAAGATTATTGAAGAGCATCGTGAACAACATAAGATTATTGCGGAAGCATTGCTTGAACATGAAACACTTGATGAAAAGCAAATTATTAGTTTATTCAAGACAGGCAAGATGCCTGAAAAGAAAACTACTTCTGAATTTCCGAGCGAAAAAGCTGCAACGTTCGAAGAATCTAAACGAGAACTAGAACGTAAAGAAGCTGAACGCCATGATGAAGCTGCTAAGGCAGTTAAGCATGACGGCTCAGAAAGTGATTCTGCTACGACTGTTTATTATCCAAAAGACGATAACAATCATTCAGAAAATCAATAATTTAAGAATCGTGGGTTGCAAAATGCACTCACGATTTTTTGATGAAAGCGGGTATAAAATGAAAGATTATTTAGTTAAAAGTATTGTAAATGATGGAATGTTTCGAGCCTACGCGGTTAGTACCACTAATTTAGTGCAAGAAGCACAACAACGTCATGATTCTTGGAGTGCCGCAACTGCTGCATTGGGACGTTCTTTAACGGCAACGCTGTTATTATCATCGTCGGTTTTAAAG
Source organism: Pediococcus pentosaceus (assembly GCF_001437285.1). Classification (GTDB taxonomy): domain Bacteria; phylum Bacillota; class Bacilli; order Lactobacillales; family Lactobacillaceae; genus Pediococcus; species Pediococcus pentosaceus. The sequence goes on from NZ_JQBF01000001.1 coordinate 351,002, forward strand.
GGCGAAGAAAAATTAACTGTCAAAATTAATGGTGGCGGCCCTACCGGAACGATTGTGATTGATGGAAATGCGAACGGAACGGTCAAGGGCTACCTTCAGAATTCCCATGTTTCATTACCTTTAAAAGAAGATCATCATATTGATGTGGGGCAAGCAGTTGGGAATGCTGGGGTAATGGCTGTTACCAAAGATATGGGTCTAGGAGATCCATTTACTGGACAAGTTGGCTTAGTTTCTGGAGAAATCGGGGACGATTTTACGTATTATTTAGCCCAATCTGAACAAATCCCTTCTGCCGTCGGCGTATCAGTATTTGTTAATCCTGACGAAACGGTGGGGGTGGCAGGCGGCTTCTTGATTCAAGTTATGCCAGATGCTACAGACGATGCTATTGATAAACTTCAACAACGTTTGAAAGAAATTCCACTAGTTTCGGAAATGCTACGTGCTGGTAAAACACCAGAGGAAATTTTAAAAGATATTCTCAATGATGATGAGATTAAATTTTTAGACAAGATGGATGTTAAATTTGAATGTGATTGTTCTAAAGAACGTTTTGGCGATTCAATTTCAGCATTACCATTACAAGATATCAAAGAAATGATGGAAGAAGATCATGGTGCTGAGGCGGTTTGTCGTTTCTGCGGTAATAAGTATGTATTTTCGGAAGCGGATCTCCAAGAAATCATTGACCAAAAATAAGTGAAATTGGTAAGCTTCTCCACAATCATGAATTTCTGTGATATTATATTCTGCATGCATAAAAAGTTTGACGAGGTGAAAAAATGGAATGGAAAATTGGGGACATTACAATCCCAAATCAACTAGTTGTTGCTCCAATGGCCGGTGTGACTAATACTGCTTTTCGAATGATCTGTAAAAAATTCGGTGCGGGATTAGTGGTTTGCGAAATGATATCCGACCGAGGAATTATCTATGGAAACAAAAAAACTCTGAGCATGATGACAGTTGATCCAAATGAACATCCAATGAGTATTCAAATTTTTGGTGGCACTAAGGAAACATTAGTAGAAGCTGCTAAATTTGTTGATCAAAATACTGATGCAGATATTATTGACATCAATATGGGATGTCCCGTAAACAAAGTTGTTAATACTGATGCTGGTGCCCGTTGGTTGCTGGATCCTAATAAGGTATATGAGATGGTATCTTACGTGACGGATGCGGTTAAAAAACCAGTGACGGTTAAAATGCGAACTGGTTGGGATGCTAACCATATTTTAGCGGTTGAAAATGCATTGGCAGCCGAACGTGCGGGTGCTTCTGCACTTGCTATGCATGGTCGAACTCGTAAACAAATGTATACTGGACAAGCAGATTGGAATATTTTAAAAGAAGTTGGAAGTCAGTTGCATATTCCATTTATGGGTAATGGAGATGTACGGACACCTGAAGATGCCAAAAGAATGTTGGATGAAGTTGGTGCGGACGCGGTAATGATTGGCCGTGCTGTACTGGGTAATCCATGGGAATTACAACGAATTTCAGCTTATTTAAATGATGGAACAGTTATTGATGAACCTACACCAAGAGAAAAAATTGAGATTGCAAAAGAGCATTTACACGCTCTAGTAGAATTGAAGGGTGAAAATGTCGGTCCGCGAGAATTCCGTGGACAAGCTGCCTACTACCTCAAGGGTATTCCACATTCAGCTCGAACCAAGGTGGCTGTAACGGGAGCAGATACTGAGCAACAAATGATTGATATTTTTGATAGTTTTATTGAAAAACTCGAAACTAGAAGAGTAAGAACTTTGAATTAAGGTTGCAATTTGTTGTTTTAGTAGGTAATAATTATATTTGAATAAATTTAAGAGGGGGACAAAATAGTGGGTGAAAAGCAACAACCAAGTATGAATGACCAACTAAGAGTTCGTCGCGAAAAGATGCAAGAACTTCGTGATAAGGGCATCGATCCATTTGGTCATCGTTTTGAGAGAACACATTTAGCAGCACAATTACACGAAAAGTACAGTGATATGACAAAGGAAGAGCTTGATGAACAGGGCATGGTAGCTACGATTGCCGGCCGTATGATCTCTAAGCGTGGTAAGGGTAAGGTCGGTTTTGCAGATCTTAAAGACCGTTCTGGAAAAATGCAATTGTACGTTCGTAAGGATGTTTTAGGCGAAGATGTATACAAAGTCTTTAAGCGTTCTGATATTGGTGATTTCCTCGGTGTAACTGGGGATGTCATGAAAACCGATATGGGTGAATTAACAATTAAAGTAACGGGACTAACTTTCTTAAGTAAAGCGCTCCGTCCTCTTCCCGACAAGTTCCATGGTTTACAAAACGTTGAACAAATTTATCGTCAACGTTATCTTGATTTAATTGCTAATGATGATAGTATGGATCGTTTCAGAAAACGGACTAAGATTGTTTCAGCAGTAAGAAGATATCTTGATGGTAATGATTTTGCCGAAGTTGAAACACCAGTGCTACATACTCAAGCTGGTGGAGCTAGTGCACGTCCATTTATTACACACCATAATGCCCTAGATATCAATTTATATTTACGGATTGCGTTGGAACTTCATTTGAAACGGCTAATTGTCGGTGGAATGGAACGAGTATACGAAATCGGTCGCGTATTCAGAAATGAAGGGATTGATACTCGTCATAATCCTGAATTCACTATGCTCGAAACATACGCAGCTTACTTTGATTTCCATGACGTAATGGATGAAACTGAAGGAATTTTTAAGGCAGCAGTTGCAGCGGTTTCAGATGATGGTAAGATTACGTACCAAGGAACAGAACTTGACTTAGGTCAAGATTTTGAACGTCTACACATGGTCGATGCAATCAAGAAATATGCGGGAGTGGACTTTTGGCCTAAGATGTCGGTTGAAGATGCGAAGAAACTTGCTGATGAAAATGGTATCCACTACGAGTCTTGGTGGACAGTTGGACACATCATCAATGAATTCTTTGAAGAAAAGGTTCAAGACCAATTGAAACAACCAGTGTTTATTTACGGACATCCAGTAGAAATTTCTCCACTAGCTAAGAAGAACGCCGAAGATGATCGTTTTACAGATCGATTTGAGTTGTACATCTTAGGTAATGAATATGGCAATGCCTTTACTGAATTAAATGATCCTATCGACCAACGGGCACGTTTTGAAGCTCAAGTTGCAGAACGTGAAGCAGGTAACGATGAAGCTGAAGGTATTGACGAAGATTATATCGAAGCACTTGAATATGGTATGCCACCAACAGGGGGGCTTGGAATTGGGATTGATCGTTTAGTGATGTTGCTAACTGATGCTCCTTCAATTCGTGATGTACTATTGTTCCCAACGATGAAACCCATCGACTAAATAAGAACTAAGAAAAGAATGAGAATAGCAAAATTCTCATTCTTTTTTTGTGCATTTTACGCAAGGAAAAAGATGTTTTTTTAGCTTCATGAAATCGTTAACAAATTAATTTCTAATCCTTTACTAAGTAATTATTACTTTTTTAAAATAAACTATTGACGAATCACGGGTAAAATTGGTATTATATTCTAGCAGCGTTAGTTCGCGGCAGTCATCGAATTAGATTTATGAAAAATTGCTAAAAAAAGTTATTGACAGTAATTGATCTCGATGATATAGTTAAATAGTTGTCAAAA
>NZ_JQBF01000010.1 GCF_001437285.1 Pediococcus pentosaceus
TAAGACAGAAATTGGGGCATGTTTAGCCATATACGAAGCTTGAGAACCAAAATATTTGGCCATCCCTGTTTTAGAGGATGAACCGATTACTAACAAGTCCGGATCAACACTAGGAATCACATTTTTTACAATAGTTTCCCCGGCTTCGCCTTCTGCTATGTATGTTTGTACTTTTTTAATGCCAAATTCCAAGGCAATTTTTCGATAGTTTTGGAGATGTTTTTCCAATTCAGTTCGCTTTTGCGTAATGAAATTTTTATCTAAAGCTTGGTAAATATTAATGTCATTTTCTTCAATTACCGTAACCAAATCTAACTCAGAATCATCCTGTTTAGCACGATTCATTGCAAAACGGAATGCCAACTGCGCATCAGGGGAGTCGTCTACCCCCACCAAAATCTTACTAAATCTTTTCGGATTAAATTCTCTTGAACTCATGATTTTCCCTCCATGCTAATCCCTATTATCATTTTGAATATGGTAGATTATCAAGCTCGGTTCGAACTAATAAAACATCCATCAATGCAACTCTTGTAACATAGTCCGCTACCGAACCAATCATTGCTCGTTGGAACGCGTTCAACCCCGTTGCCCCCATCATAATCAAATCTGTTCCCAGTTTTTCAGGCATCTCTGTAGCGATAATGGCCTTAGGATCGCCAGCTTCCACATATACCTCAACATCTTCAAAATCATATTTACGTTTGATTTGGTCCTTCAAATCTTCAACATACTCTTTAGCTCTACGAAGGGATACTTCAACATAATCCATGTTACTGCCCATATGTCCGTACACATCTAAAAACCGTGAAGATTGAATTACAGTTAAAATATCTAAGTGAGCATGGTTACGCTTCGCCACAAAAATCGCTTTTTTCAAAGCTAATTCGCCCTTAGGAGAGCCTTCAACTGGCACTAAAATCTTCTTATATTCAAGCATATCCATTACTCCTCTATACGTTTCTGTTATCATTATAATAAATTTTTTAAGATAGCGCTACCAATAATGCCTTAGAAAAAAGCGAGTCCCCGCTCTTTTCATTTAAAATTATCTTAAGAAGCGGTGAGCCACCATTACCATTTCTTGGTTAGTCTGCACAAGTCCATCTTTTATCCATTGTACAACCATTTGGTTTAGTCCTCCAGCCACAAAATTAACCCACATCACTGGGATATCCGTCCGAAGTTTAAAGATTCCTTGTTCAATTAAATCTGTTAAATAAAAGTTTAGTTTATCATACAAGCGATCATTTAAATCAGCATGAATTAGGGCTTCAATATACGAAGCATTCCGCCGACAGATTGAGAAAAACGCTTCTAAAAAGGTCCCAATATCATGATTAGGACGTACCATCAGATAGTTAAAGAAGTCAGTAAAAATTTGATCTATTTTATAATCAATAATCTGATCTTTAGTTTTAAAGCTTCGGTAATACGACATTCTAGATACCGACGCCGTTTGACAAATATTACTTACCGATATACTGGCTAAGTCATTATCTTTTAACAACTCAAATAGTGCATCGATGATCTTCTGTTTTGTTGCTTCATGATTAGCCATTATTATATACCTCACAAAATTCGAACTAAATATACTTCATGACAAAAGCCCTTCAAGCTATTTACGATATGCTTGGCTCGGCTTGATTTTGACGCAACCCCAAATACCGTTGGCCCAGTCCCACTCATTTGAGCTGCATCTGCCCCGTATTGTTTAATTCGATTTTTAATTTTTAAAACTTCCGGATGTTCTTTTCCGGTTACTTGCTCTAAAACATTGCCCATATAACGACAAATGTCTGTATAATCTTCACGCTCAATTGCATCTAAAATTGATTCGATATTAGAATGTTGGAGCTCTTTGTGTTCGATTTTACTAAGGATATACGGCGTCGACACACTAAGTTTCGGTTTGGCAATCACCACCCACATAGGAGGTAATTTTTTTAAAGGAATTACTTTTTCACCTTTTCCCAAAACATGTGCCGTCCGGCTATACACACAAAATGGTACATCGGAATCAATTTCTAAACCAATTTTAGCTAATACTTCTAAGCTAAGCTCAAGATTCCATAGTTTATTTAATCCTCGTAAAACGGCAGCAGCATCAGACGAACCTCCGCCTAATCCAGCTGCAACCGGAATGTGTTTACGTATTTCTATAATTACTTTGGCACGTACGTGATATTTTTCTTGTAAAATCCGGGCAGCTTGATACGCCAAATTACGACTATCGTTAGGTAAAAAACCGGTATTCGTTCGAACTTTAATTCCCATTTTACCAGGAATACTTTCGATTTTTACATAATCCGCTAAATCGACCGAGGTCATAATCATGTTCCATTCTGGTAATCCATCAGGATGATTAAACGGCGTATCCAAAAATAGGTTTAACTTGGCTGGAGCTTTCTCGGTGATTTCCATCTACTTCACCTGTTTCGTTTGCTTTTAACCTAAATTATACTAAAAAATGGTAAAAATAAAAAAGGCTAATAGTCATAAAAGCTTAAATGCCCCAACTATCGCCAATTTAATTAGATATTAGTCTTCATCAAATTCTTCAACGTCATCATCATCAAGCTCAATTGACAGCTCAGCTTGGTCGATTTCATCATCAAAGTTAACTTCGATGTTTCTTGTCAAAATATCCGTGTAACTGTATGACACACGTTCGAAGGAGTTCTCGTCTTGATCCAAATCTACTACGAAAACGGCTGGATATGTCATATGCAGGCGGCCACGACGCTTAGTAATCTTTTTACGTCCGATTTGAGCAACCACCAGTAATTCTTCCCCGATGCGACCATCGAGCTTATCCTTAATTGTAGCTAGTGTGTTTGGCATTAACTTCACCTTCCCATGTGAAACATTCTATCATAGTTTCACAAAGTTTGCAATTTTACCACACGTACAATTTAATATCAACGCTTTACATTTCATTTTTTTATGCTTCAAGCCCATGAAAACGGATTATTTTCGTTTAAGGCCTTCAATTTGAATCCGATTATGCAATTTAATGAAATCCAGCACGGTTAATCGCTCTGGTCGCACTTGTGGATCAATACCTAAATCATCCAAAACATTTTGGATTTTAGCTTTGATTTCCGGTTCTTTACCATAAAGTCCCTGCATATTGTTCCAAATATTTTTACGACGGTGCATAAAGCATCCGTGAACCGTCTTAAAGAAGTCTTTGTCGTCTTCTGGCATTACTTCCCAGTCAGCACGAGGCGTAAGGCTCACGATGGCTGAATCGACCTTAGGACGCGGCACAAATACCTTAGAAGAAACATCAAATTCAATTTGCGTATTCATTCGATATTGAACCACTACTGATAAGGAACCATATTCCTTATCGCCAGGTTGGGCTGTAAGGCGTTCTGCGACCTCTTTTTGCATCATAACAACCATTTTATCGATGGGCAGAGTACTAGCCATAAATGTCTTTAAAATGGGGGTTGTAATGTAATACGGTAAGTTAGCTACCAATTTCAAACGACGTTTTCCGTCTAAATGATTTTCGACTTCTTCGTTTACATTTGCTTTTAAAACGTCTTGATTAACCACCGTGATATTATCGTAAGGGCTAAGGGTTTCATATAGGACGTTCATTAAATTACGATCAATTTCAAATGCTAAGACATGATGAGCACGTTTGGCAATTTGTTCAGTTAAACTACCAATTCCGGGTCCAACTTCAATTACGTCATCCTCAGGAGATACTTCCGCAGCATCCACAATATTTAAAAGTACGTTAGGGTCAGTCAGAAAGTTTTGTCCTAGACTTTTCTTAGCTGATAATCCATATTTTTCCAAGATAGCTCGAGTTCGAGTTGGATTACCAATATCCATTTGATTATTCATTAATTCCTCCATTAATTTGTTCTACAGCATGATTAAAATCTGATTTTTCAACTTGGAACAGTTGTAACCTTTTAGGTAGTTGTTTGGCATTTACGTATCCAATCCCTAGTAAATCTCCCAAACGAATTCGCCGTTGTTTTGCCGCTGAACCCGCAATTAATCCAGCATCAATCAAATCACTCTGAGTAATTTGCGGTGCAGCATCCTCATCTTCCGTATAAAGATGCTCAAGTGATTGGCGAATTACCTCCGGAGTGGCATGTTCGACTCCTAAGCTTCCCTTATGATCTGGAACAGCATCTTTTCGTTTCAAAAAAGCATGCTTGACGTTAGGAACTTCGGCTGAAATAGTTTTACGAATCTTTTCGCCAGAGAAATCTGGATCTGTAAACACAATTACTCCGCGACTCTCTTGCAATTGGCGAATTTGTTCGATGGTTTCATCAGATAACGCTGATCCCCTAGTTTCCAAGGTATCAGCGTTGACAGCTAGGTTGATTCTTTTAGTATCATCTTTTCCTTCTACTACAATGACTTCTTTAATTTTCTTCATTTTTAATCCCATATAATTTACAAGTATTATCAAAAGTTATTTCGGCTAATTGATCAGGTGCCATATCGCGATGCCGAGCTAAGGCCTCCAGAACATATAGTGAAAAAGCCGGTTCATTTTGTTTTCCACGGAGCGGTTCTGGCGCTAGATATGGAGCGTCAGTTTCAACCATAATGCGATCTAAAGGCACTTGGCGAACTGCCTCATGGACTATTTTAGTTTTTTTGAAACTTGCCACTCCACTAAATGAAATGTTAAGCCCGATATCCAAGAACTTTTCCATCCATTCCACATCGCCATTAAAACTATGCATAACTCCCTTGATTTTATCCACACCAGCATTTTTTAAAATCGCATAAGTATCTTCTGTAGCATCCCGATTGTGAATTGAAATTGGTAAATTTTGCTCGATAGCTATTTGAAGTTGTTCTTCAAAAACTTGACGCTGAACCTTTTGAGGCGAAGTATCCCAATGGTAATCCAATCCAATTTCACCCAAGGCTACCACTTTCGGGTTTTGGAGCTGTTCTAATAGTTTTATTCGTTCAGCTTCGTGAAAATCTTTAGCGTCCTCTGGATGCCACCCCACAATGGCATAGGTATGAGGATATTTTTCGGCTAACTGAATAGCTCGTTCATTTAGGACCGTATTGGAACCAACTTGAGCAGTCGCTATGACACCTAGTTTTTGGGCATGCTCAATATACTTTTGTTCGTTGCCCCAAAAAGCATCATCATTTAAATGCGTGTGTGAATCAAAAATATGCATTTTTGCCTCCTTGAATATAAAAAGGGCTGGGACAAAACACCTGTTTCATCACCAGTCCCATTGTGTTAAATCTTTTTAACCTAAAACATCGCCGTTTTGGTGTTGGTCGTCGACCATCACGACTTTTACTTGGTCGTCATGTTCAGTTGATAAAATCATTCCTTGACTCATTTCCCCACGCATCTTACGTGGTTTCAAGTTAGCAACAATCACAACTTTTTTACCTACTAAAACGCTTGGATCAGGATATGATTGAGCAATTCCCGAAAGAATTTGGCGTGGTTCTTCATCACCAGCATCTAACTTAAACTTCAATAACTTGTCAGCACCCTTTACTGGACCTGCTTCAAGAACTTCAGCTACTCGAAGTTCTACCTTATCAAAAGCTTCGATCCGAATTTCTTTTTTCTGGTCTGTTGCCACAGCTTCGGCCTTTTTCTGGTTAGCTTCAGCCATTGCAGCACGCCCTTTTTTCTTGTCTGATTGAGTCATTTGGTTTTTAAGGAACTCAACTTCTTTTTCAACATCCAAACGAGGGAAAATTGGAGTTCCCTTTTCCACAACCTTTGTATCAGCAGGAATTTCACCAAACTTCAAACCTTGAAGTTCAAGTTGATTAACATCCAAGCCCAATTGTGCAAAGATTTTAGCTGGCGACTGAGTCATCATCGGTTGGATCAAAATTGCAATTACACGCAAACTTTCAGCCAAATGATTCATGACACTTGCTAATTTTTGTTTAGATTCGTCGTCATCATTCCGTGCAAGAATCCAAGGCGTAGTTTCATCAATATACTTGTTTGTACGCGCAACTAATTTCCAAATTTCAGCTAAAGCATCTGCAAAATGAAGGTTGTTCATTAAGTCTTCATAGTTCTTAATTGTCGTAGCAGCTGTGGTTTCCAAATCTACATCAACGTTATTAACGCCACTTTGGAAAGTTGGAATAACGCCGCCTTCATACTTGTTAATCATCGCTACCGTACGATTCAAAAGATTACCTAAATCATTAGCTAAATCAAAGTTAATTTTTGAAATAAAATCTTCCGGAGTAAAGTTACCATCATTTCCGTAAGGCATAGCTTTCAATAAGTAGTAGCGTAAAGCATCCAAACCATAGTTTTTAACAATCGTTTCAGGGTAAATAACATTACCCTTTGACTTAGACATTTTACTGTCCTTCATCAATAACCAACCGTGACCATAAATTTGGTCGGGTTGTTCGAGGCCTAAGGCGTGCAACATAATTGGCCAGTAAATTGTATGAAAACGGACAATTTCTTTTCCAACCATATGAACATTGGCAGGCCAGAATTTCTTAAAGTTACCATCTTCGTCACTGCTATAACCCAATGCGGTAATATAGTTAGACAACGCATCAATCCACACGTAAATGACATGTTTAGGATCATTTTTAATTGGAACTCCCCACTTAAAACCAGTTCGTGTAACCGCAAGATCTTCTAGACCAGGTTTGATAAAGTTATTAATCATTTCATTCATTCGGCTTGCCGGTTGAATAAAATTAGGATGAGTTTGGTAGTAATCTAATAACCAATCGGCATATTTGCTCATCTTAAAGAAGTAAGATTCTTCCTTAACTAATTCGACTTCGTTTCCAGAAGGAGCCTTTCCACCAGTTACGTTGCCGTCAGCATCACGGTAAACTTCAGCTAATTGAGATTCAGTAAAGTATTCTTCATCAGAAACTGAATACCAACCTTCGTATTCACCAAGGTAGATATCGCCTTGATCTAATAATTTTTGAAAAATCTTTTGAACAGCTTTTTCATGATAATCATCTGTGGTACGGATGAACTTATCATTAGTAATTTCAAGTAAATCCCAAAGTTTTTTGATATCCTCTGCCATGCCGTCAACATATGCTTTAGGAGTAGTGTTTAAAGCTTCAGCTTTTTGTTCGATTTTTAAACCGTGTTCGTCTGTTCCAGTTAAGAAGAAAACGTCCTTTCCTTCTAAACGTTGAAAGCGAGCTTCAGCATCACAAGCAATTGTTGTATAAGAATTACCGATATGAAGTTTTCCCGATGGGTAATAAATCGGCGTAGTAATATAGTATGTGTTATTTTCTGCCATTATGGTTCCTCTATTCTAGTCAAGTTAATTAATTGTAATTGTATCATATTTTATAGCGTCAAAAACCCGTCTCTTTAACGAAAATAACGATTTATTAATCAAAACAAATCCATCTGAACTGGGCCTAGACCCTCAAAGCGAATTCCTAAGATTTTTTGCAACTCTTTCGCATTATCGACAGCATCATGGTTTCCATTATTATTGAAGATAACGGTTACTTCTTCAACTCGTTCAGATACTGCCTTAACCCACTGTGCTAACTCCGTTAATTCATCCGTAGAATAACGATAATTAGTGCGTTCTTTCCGCCATTCTTTGCCACTCGTAAACCATCCCTGAGCATTACGTCCGTGCAAACGAAACATGGCTTTTTTAGCACTAGTCACTTGAAGTACCAAAGGCATCCCTTGGTTGCCGTCAAACGGCTCATCGACAATTACATTTATCATTTTAAGGCGCTCCAAATATGATAAAGTGTCCTCTTCGACTGCCTCTGTGAACCAACTGGGGTTTCTGAACTCAACACTAATCGGAATTCGATCCATCATTTGGCGAATTTCAAATAAGTAGCGGATATTAGTCAAATCACATCGAAACGAAGGTGGAAATTGGAATAATACAGATTCCAACTGTCCATTTTGGATTAAAGGCTGCATTACCTTTTTAAAATTAGTAAATTCTATTCGTCGTTCTGGTGTTAAATATTCATCCCCATCAACGCCGTCGTGGAGGGTCATAACCCGAGAAGCTTTAAAGATGAATTTAAAATTATCTGGGACTTGATGTTGCCAATTGACGACATTGGACAACGATGGAATCGCATAAAAAGAACTGTCCACTTCCACAATCGGAAAGTGGCCTACATATTCTTCTAGCGTTGATTTAGGTTTACCTTCAGCCGATAAAGTTGGATGATCGGCCCAAGTACTTAGTCCAATCTGAATCATAAAATCCCCCCATTAATTAAAAAAACTGAAATTCAAATCATCTGATTTGATTCCAGTCTAATTTATTTTTATTTAAAAAACACTAATATTGCTGAAATAATAATCATAGCAATGTTAACACGCATTAAAAACAAATCAATGATGCGGCCTTCCACTCGATTAGATACTAAACGGATTAAGAAAACCATCAAGCCTAAGTAACATAATAAGATCATGGGTGGTACTAGTAACATTCCAAGTAATCCAATTAAAAATATCACCAATCCAATTTTTTCAGCCTGGGATAGACGCCGATATGCAAAAGTATTAACCAATTGGACATGCTTTTGCTTTGCAATGGTCAAACGATAGATATCATAAACCTTAACTAAGGCGGCAATAACCGTATAGACGAACAAGAAAGTCCCTGCTACCTTTCCAGAAGGTTTTCCACTAAAAAATTCAAATCCAATACCTGATGCTAGCATTATCAAAGTACTAAAAAAGAAGCCCACAAATTCTTTTGTATCAGAAACTTGATTGACTACCGATTCTTCAGCAGGCGTTAATTTACGAACATTTAATAGCATATGGATTAGTGCGTAGGAAACCGCTCCTGCCACAATTAACGAGAAAAATAAAATTGTCCAAAAATTAATGCTACCTGTTAATAATTTAAATAAGAATAACCCAATTGAAACTAATGAGAGAATTCCAGCAATATTAGCTGTTCGATTCCATCCTTTTTCATTCATAGTATTTAAAATCTCCATAGTATAAGTACATAAGTAATTTCAATTCTACCATTTAATAGCTCTCCTATCTAGATTGATTCGTCATAATTCCCTTTAATCCACGAACTGTTATATAATGAGAGCAAACGAAAAGGGGTGGGAATTATGAGAAACAAATTGTATAAATCCAGAAACGATAAAGTTCTTTCAGGTGTGATTGGTGGATTCGCTGAAGCGTACGATTTTGATACAACGCTCTTACGAATTATTTACACTGCCGTAACCCTCTTTACCGGTTTTTTCCCAGGGTTAATCCTCTACATTGTAGCCATGATGGTAATGCCTGAAAGGTAATTCTTACTTTTAACTGGATGCATTGAACTGGCATCTGGTTTTTATTTTGATTGGGGTTATTAAGATGAAAATCACAATTGGTAATATTTTAAAACAAACACGTCAATCACAAGGACTAACTCAAAAAGCGGTTGCTGATGGTATTTGCTCTCAAGCTATGCTTTCATCTCTAGAGCATAATAAATACATTCCAAATGCTCAACTGATAATTGCTCTTTGCCAACGTCTTTCGATCAGTTTAGAACAGCTAAACCTTGCTGAAAATTATGCAATCAGTAATGATAAAAAACTGAACCAAAAATTAAATTTTTTATGTAACCAACACCAATATCAACTATTATTTGAACTACTCCACCAAGATTCAACTTTAAATTCATTAACCACTCCTTCACAAATTCAATCATATTACTATTATTTAGCAATTTCAGAATTTCAACTTAAACTTGATGTAACACATGCAGTTCAACATTTAAAATTGGCACTTGCTTCAGAGTCTTCTAAACAAAGCGTCCTTAGGCGTTTATGTTTAGGTACGTTGGGTTTAATTTTAAATTTACATACTTCTTCATCAGGTGATGTATATTTACAGCAGTCTCTCAAAAATCTTCAAGATAATATTTACCATCCAAATCTAAATATTTTATTTTATTTACAAGCTTTTAATGCCTATCATCAACAGAATTTTTTAGAATGCACACATACAATCGAAAATGGGCTCAGTTTTATTACAAATCATGATTCACATTACATGTTAGCAAATTTGTATTATTTACTTGCTAAAGTAGCTTCTAAAACTAACAACCTTAATCTCCAAAATGAAGCCACCCAACGTTCTAAAATTTTTACAGAATTATTTAATGAACGTCCCTATCAGGATTTCAAAATATAAGAACTCTTATTTTTCAAAAATTATCCAACCTTCTATGCTTAAGTTACCAAATAAAGGAGGTTTTTACTTTGAAAAAATTATTTATTAATACTATCTTCATCCAATCAAATCTAGAAAGATTATCCACAATTTTAAAAAGTCCACAAAATCTTTCCAAATGGGTACCTGACATTAACTCTGTATCACCTAAGGACGATTATTTTTTAATCTCACGTTCCTCATCTGCATTAAATAATTTTGAAAAAATTTCGGTTACTAGTCAGGATAACTCTATCATTTACACTAGCACTGGTGGACGTTTAGAATATGAATTACACTTTGATTTAACTAACAAAGACGACAAAACCTTGGTCGAACAAACTTTATTAGTGGACGAGACTTTAACAAAACTACCGTTGACTCTCTTGGCCCCTATTGCTAAACATGCCTTTCATGAAAACCTGTCTAGTTTAGAAAGATTAATCGCAATTTCATAACTAACAAAAAATCCTGTAACTAAAATTACTTTAGTCCAGGATTTTTATTTTATCTAATAGTATAAGGCATCTTCATTTCTTCAAAGAAGTCTTTAACATTCTTTGCATATAGTTCACGGAAGTATTCGTCACTTGGCATGTCTTTAGGTGTTGGTACCACAAAGGCGTTTTGTTGGTCGCTAATTCCTAATCCAACAAATCCGCGTGTATCTTGAGCTTTTTCATGTAAATCTGAATGGAAGATTTGGAATAATTGTTTAACTGATAAACGAAGTTGACGTTCACTAAATACACTTCCCAATGTCGCAAATTCCATCGCATGAATTTCTGGTAAATCCCATTCTTTTAATTGAGTATCAATTAATTCGAAAGCTTTGACTACTTTTCGACGGAAATCAAACGGATTACTGATGGTCCGTTGGTCAAGTTCTTGCATAATTTTTTTAGCAGCTTGGTAGGTTGTTGGAAAAGCATCCATCAACCGCGTTTCAAAGTTCGCTAAACCATTTCCATAAAACGTAATGGCATCCATCATCATTATTAGACGAATAGTACTAAATCCGTCAACTTTACCAGCATCCTCAGCCTCTACGGCATCCTCAATCCCCTTAAAGAAAGCTTCTTCCACCTCATCATCGATTAAATAATGCCGACGCTGTTCTTTGACGACAACTTCGTGGGCGATTACATCGTAAAGCTCAGTAATCAAAAACATCAATTGATTGTCCGTATCTTTTTCCCCTGTTGATAATTGGAAATAAAGTTGTGGAAAACCTTTCAAAATCATTAACATGTGAATTAACTCATGGGAAGCAGTGTAATTAGGCGCTGTAATATCATTGACCTTGATTAACATCTTACCTTCTTCAACAAATTGCTGAGCTTGGTCGTGACGCACAAAACCGGCCTGTTCTTCCCCAAAACCAATCCGTACTTCTCCTGGAAAACTTGCATTAACTTCTTCAAGAAGCGATTTTACTGTATCATTTACTTCAACTTTGCTCATCATTATCCTTCTTTCTTAGCTGTTTAATAATTTGTTGGGCATTTTTGGCATCAATTCTTTCAGCTTGGACTAATCGGTTAACCGCATCTCCTAGCTCTGCTTGAGTCGCTCCATGTTCTATTAAAAGTGATTTAGCTTGTAGTCGCATATGCCCTGATTGAATTCCCTCTGACACAATAGCTCGTAAAGCGGCCAGATTCTGAGCTAAACCAATCGAAGCAATTACTTCCGCCAATTGTTTAGCGTTCTTAATTTGCATTAATTTTAAGTTCAGCTGAGCTTGAGTATTAATCCCAATCGAACCACCAACGGTTGCCACTGGTAATGGTAATTCCATTCTGCCAACTAGTTGATCACCAACTACATCCCACGTACTAAGTCCTTGATATTGACCATTTTGAGCAGCATAAGCGTGGGCTCCGCTCTCGATGGCTCGCCAATCGTTACCAGACGCCATTACAACCGCATCAATTCCATTCATAATCCCCTTATTGTGCGTTGCTGCCCGATATGGGTCAATTTGTGCATAATCACTAGCTAAACTAATCTTTTTAGCCACTTCTACTCCCAGTTGGTTGACTGGAATTTGACACGTAACTTCTGTCAGAGCTTGGTCAGCTAAATTAGATAATATTGCCATATCAACATCGATTTGTTGTGTTACTAAATCTTTCTTAACAGCCTCTACCATGGAATTAATCGTATTCGCTCCCATGGCTTCGCGCGTATCAACCATTAAATCAACTGACAGTTTCGTGGCGGTTAACTGACGAATGCGTAGATTTTTTGCGCCACCTCCACGAGCTTGCATCGAAGGGTGGGCTGCATTAGCGACCTTCAATAAATGTGATTTTTGTTTTTTTACATAATCGATTATGGGGGCTGGTTGCGCACTGCTAATTAATAACTGGCCCAACATTATCCGTCTACTATTCGCCGAAAATCCTCCGGCTCGCTGGACCATTTTAGCTCCATAACTAGCCGCCGCTATTACTGACGGTTCTTCGGTTACCATGGGAACTACATAAGCTTGACCGTTAACTACTAAATTAACTGCGATTCCTTCTGGTAAATTAAAATCAGTCAGATAATTTTCAATTTGTTGTTGATGAATTGAGTCCGTAGCTAATTCAGTTAGTTCAGACAAATCAACGTCAGTTTCCTGCGCTAATTGCTCGAGTTGCTGTTGACGCGTTAATTTGTGGTAGCCTTCTATCATTAAAACTATTCCTCTTTTCTAAAATTGATGTACTCCGAAATGATTCCTTCCCGAACGCCACTTTCAGAAAAAATTACTCGATCAGCGTCAATCATTTGTAATAACATCACCAATGGTAACATTCCACCAACGATAATATCTGCACGCGTAGTTTCAAGCCCAGACATTTTTTTACGAGCTTCTAAATTCCGCGTAATTAACGATTTGAAGGTTCGGTTAACCGATTCAGTTTTGAGCCGATAGCCGTGGATATTATTAATTCTGGAAATTTTTTGGTGACGACGATTCATTCGGGCCAATGTCCGATTAGCTCCGCCTAAAAGAACAATGGGTTTATTGAAAGCATCCATAATCCACCAAACATCTCGTAGTTGCTTATTTACAAAAATTTCAGCGGCAAATAAATTATCGGCTCTAACTACGTCCGTTAAGCGGAACCGTTCTGATAAAGACACAGCGCCAATCGGAATACTGATCATATTTCGTGCTTTTCCATTATGGACGTCAATTAGCTCACAGCTGGCACCACCAGTATCAAGTATCAAACAATCCTTAACTTCCAAGGAATTGATTACACCTAAATAATCGTAATAGGCCTCATCGTCGCCAGACAAGACGTGTAATTTAATTCCAGTTTCTTGCTTAACGCGATTTAAAAAATCGTTCTGATTTCGTGCCATTCTAACAGCTGCTGTCGTAATCCCTCTAACTTCTGTATTAGGATATTCTTCATAAATTTCTTTAAATCGACGTAGGGCTGCAATGGTACGATTCATTGCTTGGGGACGTAAAAGGCGCTCGCGCCCCATTCCTTCTGAAATTCGTGAATCTTCTTTAACTCGCTTAATTTCTCGAAAGGTTCCATCATCAGCAATCGAATTAATTGCCATTCGAGCGGAGTTTGATCCTAAATCTACTATTACCAAATTTTTCATCCTGGTGTCCTCATTTAAATTGAAATATTCCTTTTTTATTTTACCATTACCTAAATTAGAAAAGGAGCTCATCTCGCCTGTCAACTAAAATAAAAACAAACGTTTACATTAATCCTTAATAAAAAACCACACTTCTTTTAGAAGCATGGCTTTTACGATTAAAGTCGGTGATCAAAATAGTTAATTCCAATGGCATCTCGAACTTCCTTTAAAGTCTGTTCTGCGACCGCGTTAGCCTTGTCACTACCGTCTTTTAGAATTTGGTATACAGCGTCAACATCTGCTTCATACTTTTCCCGACGCTCGCGAATTGGGCGTAATTCGTTTTGGAGAACTTCATTTAAGTAACGTTTAATTTTAACGTCTCCTAATCCACCAGCTTGATACTGATCTTTAAGTTCTTGGACTTTTTGCTTATCAGGATCAAAGATGTCTAGGTAAGTAAATACGGTATTACCTTCAATATGGCCAGGATCTTCTACCCGAATATGTTGAGGATCAGTATACATTGACATAACTTTCTTTTGGATAGTTTCTTCGTCATCTGCCAAATAAATAGCATTACCCAATGATTTAGACATCTTTGCATTTCCGTCTAATCCAGGAATTCGTCCCATTCCTTTAGGTGGGAAATATCCTTCTGGTTCAACTAGCACTTCTTTTTGGTAGATATTGTTGAAAGAACGTACAATTTCACGCGTCTGTTCTAGCATGGGTTCTTGGTCATCCCCTACTGGTACAGTATCTGCTTTAAAGGCTGTAATATCGGCAGCTTGACTAATCGGATAAGTAAAGAAACCAGCTGGAATACTTTGCCCAAATGCCTTTTGTTTAATTTCAGTTTTAACGGTTGGATTCCGTTCCAAACGAGCTACACTAACCAAGTTCATATAATGTTGAGTCAATTCACTTAGTGCTGGAATCTGTGACTGCACAAAGATCGTCGATTTAGCTGGATCAATGCCAACTGCTAAATAGTCTAAAGCAACTTGGATTAGACTATTACGGATTTTTTCAGGATCACGGGCATTATCAGTTAAAGCCTGCATATCAGCAATCATGATGAAAGTTTCATAATCACCTGTATTTTGAAGTTGAACGCGGTTTTTAAGTGAACCAACATAGTGTCCGATATGAAGTTTTCCTGTGGGACGGTCACCAGTTAAAATAATTTTTTTAGATGTCATAATTTCCTCCAGATATAAAAAATCCTACTATTCAAAAATGAATAATAGGACGAAAAATCGCGGTACCACCTAACTTGTGACTCCATTATAAAGCCACCGCTCTAGTGAAAGATAAGGGATTTCGCCCTGTTAAACATCAATCCATTTCGCCTTCCATGAGACTTCTCAACAACTGTCTCTCTCTGTTAGTGGTTAACTACTGCTTTCATTTTAAATTAGAAACGTTAGCCTTGTCAAAATAAGTTTAACTTTATCTCACAAGCTGGTCTTTCGGTTGACTTTCATTCTTCCTCCACCTAGAATTATTCAAGCATTAAAATCAAGGAGGTGGCTGATTTG
Source organism: Pediococcus pentosaceus (assembly GCF_001437285.1). Lineage (GTDB taxonomy): Bacteria > Bacillota > Bacilli > Lactobacillales > Lactobacillaceae > Pediococcus > Pediococcus pentosaceus. The sequence goes on from NZ_JQBF01000010.1 coordinate 15,349, forward strand.
GACGAACAACAACAAGAACAGCAACGAGTTACGGAAGTCATTGAAAAAATCGACGAACAAAAACAACATACAGAAGATTTATATCATAAAGCCCATCAAGAAACTAGCCAGGTTGAAAGAAATTACTCACAAAATGCAAAGGTTAACTTGATTGAGGCCGATGACCGCATCGAAACCCACGCTGAAATCCAACAGCAAAAAGGGCTGGTAGCTCGAGCTGTCGAGAATGAAGCAATTTTAAAACGCCAAATTGATGAATTAAGCGATCTTCAAAAATCACCCTACTTTGGGCGAATTGATATTAAAGATGCTGATGAACCTGATATTGAATCACTTTACATTGGAATTTCGTCTTTTGCTGATCGGGATGGTAATTTCCTAATTTACGATTGGCGTGCTCCTATTTCAAGCATTTACTACAATGGTACTCTGGGAAAAGTTAAATATGATACCCCAGCGGGCATGATGGAAACTGAACTCATTAAAAAACGTCAATTCACTATCAATCATGGTGAAATTCAACATATGTTCGACACTAACGAAACGGTTGGCGACGAGCTTCTTCAACAAGCTTTAGGCGAACAAAATGACGAATACATGCGTAATATCGTCGCTACTATCCAAAAGGAACAAAACGACATAATCCGCGATGTTTATAGTGATCTTCTAGTCGTTCAGGGCGTGGCTGGTAGTGGTAAAACCTCTGCTATCCTACAACGTATCGCCTTTCTTTTATATCATAGCCGAACTTCATTAAATGCTGATGAAATTGTACTTTTTTCTCCTAATAAGTTGTATAGCCGTTATATTTCGGACGTTTTACCTAGTTTAGGGGAACGAAACATGCGTCAACTAACCTTAGCCGAATTTTTCAGCCGCCGTTTGGAAGGCATGCAGGTCCAAACGTTATTTGACCGTTTTGAAAATCAACACCAACTCACTGAATACGAGCAAAACCTCATTGACTTTAAAGAAAGTCAGGATTTTATTGAATTAATTCAAGCTTATGAAAAACAACTTTCTGCTAAAGAAATTAAATTTACCAATATTAATTACCGCGGCGAAATTTTCTTTTCTAAAGAACAAATTCAAGCTATCTTTGAAACCTTTCCTCTTAGTATGAGCAATAAAGAACGTCTTTTAAAAACTAAAAATGCGCTAATCAAACTTCTTCAAAAACGAGTTAATCAGGAAATTAAACAGGATTGGGTTCAAAATCAAATCGACCAAATTAGCGACGAAAAATATCATGAATTAGTGGGGACGCGTCACTTTAAATCATATGATGAGGAAAATCATTTTATCGGTCGCCAAATAGTTGATAAAGAATTCCAAATTATCGATGACGCTATCTTTAATAATTATTTCATCGATTCCTATTCTCAATACGCGGACTTTTTGAGTCAAATCGACTTAGGTGACTTCGATTGGCAAAAAGTTGCTAAAGCTTTCACTGATGCAATTGAACTTCATCAGATTCATTTGGAAGATGCGGCACCCATGATGCTTCTCCGTGATTTGATTACTGGAAGTGGTACTAATCGTAAATTCCAATATGTATTCGTTGATGAAATGCAGGACTACTCAGTTGCACAATTAATGTACCTAAAACATGCTTTTCCTCGCGCTAAATTCACCTTACTAGGTGATAGTGAGCAGACCCTGTTCAAAGATGTTACCGAACCACAAATTCTATTAGCAAAACTAAAGCAGGCTTTTCATGTTAAGCGAGCTAATTTAATTACCTTAAATCGTAGTTATCGCTCGACCGCCCAAATCACTAATTTTGCCGCGGCACTTCTACCTGATGGTCATAAAATTCAAGCTTTTAGTCGTGAAGGAGATTTACCTAAAGTAATCATTGCTGATAATGAACAACAAGCCGTAGTCGATATGACCAATCTTTGCCGGGATGAATTACAGCAGTATGGTACCATCGCTATTTTAACTAAGAACATGGCTGAAAGTGAGCACGTAGCAACCTTGCTTCACGAATTAAAACCGAGCTTATTAAACGATGGCGACCGTTCCTTACCCAAAGGTATTGTCGTTTTACCCATTTATTTAGCTAAAGGATTAGAGTTTGATTCCGTAATTGCCTATAATGTTTCCGAAGCTAATTTTCCTGGTCGTTTGTGGCGAGGAACTTTATATACGATAGCTTCCAGAGCCATGCATCAACTACACTTAATTAGTATTGGTAAAGTATCCAATTTAATTACCCAAATTAAGCCTGATCAATTTAGTTTTCAAAAATCATTTAACATCACTCCTCATAAATCACAAAAACTCGACGAATAACCGTCGAGTTTTTTGTTTACATTACTTCAATTAATCCTACTCCAGCAATCATAATGATTAAGCCCGCAATCTTAGCAACTGAGATGCTCGATTTCATCGATCCTAATAAGCCAAACTGATCAATATTTAAACTACTGATAATTTGTCCCAGTAAAACTAGCACTACTACCGTTCCAGTTCCAATCTGTGGTACCAAATATGCATTTAAAAAGATATAAGCTGCTCCAAAAAAACCGCCAATCCAAACCCACCAAGGTGTTTTCTGTTGAACAACTAGCCGGATATTTTTTAAAGTTCCTTGGAATACAGCTACCAGGAATAACATTATTGTTCCAATAAAAAATGATATTAAAGCAGCGTGAATAGGGGCCTGTAATAATCCACCTAATCGTCCATTTAATGCTGCTTGAATTGCGAGCATTCCGCCCACAAGCACGCCGAAAATTTGCCATAACCATTTCCACTTAACCCGTTGTTCAGGGGGTCTTTTCATAGAATTCCGTGCTAAATATTCTGGTAAGAGGACCACAATTAATACCCCCACAATCAATAGTAGAACTCCGACCATTCGCATTAACGAAAGTGGATGGCGTGTGGTGCCAAACATGCCATAGTTATCAATTATCATACTCATCATAATTTGACCTAAAACGGGCATGATCACCGTTTGAACACTACCTAAAATGGGGAATAAAAGAATATTAGTTGTTAATCCAATCATCCCCAAAACACCACCGAGATACATCCACCATGGAATGGCATGTAATTGCGCATTAGTTAATAAGAGCTGTCCACCGCTTAAAACAATGATTACTATCAAAAAGATGGTTCCCACCATAAAAGAAATCAAAGACGATACGAATGGTGAAATAACATACGTTCTTAATCGTGAATTAACCGCCGTTTGAAAGGGTACTACCGCACCCGCAACCAATCCTAACATCAATAGTCCCATTATGTGCTTCCTTTCAACGCTATCCTAGTTTCGGTTAAAGCGTTTCCATCATTACTATAACTTTATTTTAAACTAAAAAAATCATGACACAAGCAACAATGTCATGACTTTTTACATTTTCATTTTCTATTCCACATTGATAACAATTTTTCCTCTAGCATGGTTAGTTTGACTGCGTTCGTGAGCCGCTCGTAACCCATCTTCAGTAAGTGGAAATGTACTATCAATAATTACTTTGACCTCGCCCTCAGCCACTAAATCACCTAGTTCAGCCAGTTGTTTGCCATTTGGTTGGAGCCACCAAGAAGTTGCTGAAGGTTGAGCGTCCTGTTGGGCTTGGGTTGGGCGACCCGCGATAGTGACCAATTTCCCAGTTGGTTTCAAAATTGCTAGTCCCGCTTCTAAATCATCAACTGTATCAAAAACAGCATCATACTGATTAAGGACTTCCCCAATTTGGTGTTCGTGGTAGTCAATGACTTCATCTGCCCCTAAATTAGTTAAAAATTCTGCATTTTTGGCGCTAGCCGTTGTGGCTACATAGGCTCCTAAATGTTTAGCAATTTGAATGGCGAAAATCCCGACTCCACCAGCTCCTGCTTGAATTAAAACTTTATCACCCTTTTTAACCTTTAACCGATCTACAATCACCTGCCATGCAGTCAGTCCAGCTAATGGAATTGCAGCTGCTGCTTCAAACGAAACATTGCTAGGCTTTAATGCTAATTTATCTTCCTTAACTGCCGCGTATTCTGCATATGTCCCTTTCGTCCCATCTTCGTAAATATCGGGTCTAGCAAAGACTTCATCTCCAACTTTAAAATGCTTAACATCTTTACCGACTTGGGTAATTACTCCGGAAAGATCCCATCCTAAAACAACTGGGAATTGCCAATCGTACATTTGCTTCAAAAATCCCATTCGAGCCTTCCAGTCAATCGGATTGATACTGGTTGCTTTAATTTTCACCAAGACCTCATCGTTTGCGATTCGAGGAATATCTAACTCCTCTTCGTGAAGTTGGTCAACATTACCATATGCGCTAATCGTAATTGCTTTCATTAAAAATACCTCGTAATTTTCCTCTTACTTTAAGATTGATCTAGTAGGTTATATGTTAACACTTATCAAAAGTAAGTTCTATGTTCGGTTTCTAGCAAACTCCCAGAACAAATTTACAACTGGTACCATGTCTCCCTTTCGTTTTATAAAAGCTAATTGGCTGCTTTTTTTAGGTATGATTGGAATTACTGCAATATTAGGATAGTTTGTTAGATCAAATGATTTATCCATAACAACAGAAACACCCATTCCTTCATTCAACATTTCCAAAATCAAATCAATCCTTTGGCCCTCATACATTATTCGTGGTTGTACATTAGGCTTTTTTAAAATTGGAATAATTGGATTTGTACCAGAAATCGTTCCTTCTAATACCAAAAAAGATTCGTTTCTAAGATCCTGAACTTGGATCTTTTCAAACCGAGACAAGGGGTTATTTTTAGGCACTAATGCAACAAAATAATCGGATTCATTCACAATTACGTCGTATTTTTCACTGACCGGACTAAATATCCTTGTAAAAACAATATCTGTTCCATCATGATTAAGTTCATTTAACAAGGAATCCGTTCCAGCTTCACTAAATTTCAAATTAATCTCTGGATATTGCTTGGTGAATTGCGTAATCGTATCAAATGCTGAGTATTGCGAAATTGAGGGGATTCCCTTAACCACTAGCGTACCTTTAGGATTATTTTTCAAAGCGTCAATTTTTTGCTTCAATTGTTGTTCTTTATCTAAAATCTCCCTTACATCTGACAATACGTTTAAAGCCTCTTGGGTCAACGTTACTTTTCGATGTTTTCTTGAAAAAAGTTTTATGCCCCATTCTTTTTCTAACGCCATAATATGCTTAGAAACTGTAGCTTGCGTTAAAAAAATTTCTTCTGCTGTTTTACTATAATTCTTAGTCTGTGCTAAATTATAAAATGTCGCTAATTTTTTAGTATCCATTACATATCTTCCATCTATTCTTATTTGGAATATCTTACCACAATATTTGAATTGTTCCTTACTTTTATGAACTGTAGAATAATACCTTGTCAGCTCCAAAATAAGTACTTAATCGATATAAAGGGGGGATTTTGGTGCCAATTGGTATAATAGTAAATGTTTTTTCAATTTTTTTAGGCGGTTTTTTAGGTGCTCTAGGTGGTCGAAAAATGTCTACCGTCTTCCGGAACAATTTAAATATGGCCTTTAGTATCGCTTCAATAACCATGGGAATTTATACAATTGCCCCTATGCAAAATCTAGCTGCAGTCATATTTGCAATCATTATCGGAACTGGTATAGGAACTTTACTTCACTTTGGAGATTATATTAAACATGGAGCAGAATGGATGCAAAAATTTATTTCACGTTTTGTTTCTTCACCAATGATGTTAGACCAAGAAACTTTTGACGCAACTTTGATAACGATTATTGTCCTCTTTTGTGCCAGTGGGACTGGGATTTATGGTTCATTAACTGAGGGTATGAATGGGGACGCTACCATCTTAATTTCAAAATCAATTCTTGATTTTTTTACTGCAATAATTTTTGCAGCAAATCTGGGATATGTGGTGGCGTTAATTGCCGTCCCTCAATTTTTGATTTTAATGCTACTATTTTTCTTGGCCCACCTAATTTATCCACTGACTACCCCTGCTATGTTACTTGATTTCAAAGCTGCTGGGGGAATTCTTATGCTAGCCAGTGGTTTTAGAATTGTTCAAATCAAAATGTTTCCAACGGCCGACATGATTCCAATTATGATTGTAGTTATGCCCATATCTTGGTTTTGGACGACTATCATCCTACCGCTACTATGAAAAAACGATGTTAATTTATGCACGTAAAAATCATAAATTAACATCGTTTTTATATATTATTTCATAAACGCTTTAATTCGCCTTACTGCTTCACTCAATAATGTTTGGCTCGTCGCATACGAAAGCCGAATATGTCCCGGCATCCCAAACTCTTCACCGGCGACAACGGCTACATGAGCTTCCTTTAGTAAAGCCATCGCCAAGTCCGTAGATGTGGCATATCCTTTAATTTTCATAGCTTCAGTAACATTCGGAAATAAATAGAAAGCCCCTTCTGGCTTATGATCAAAACTAAAACCGGAGATTGTTTGCATTAAATCAAAAGTTTGGTTCAATCTTTTTTCAAATGCCAATCGCATCTCTTCCACTGGCTTTTGGTCTCCACGCAAAGCTTCCAGAGCGGCATACTGCGCTACCGCTGTCGGATTTGATGTCATATGACCTTGTAAAGCCAATATTTTTCGAATAATTTGCGGAGCAGCTACAACATATCCAATTCGCCATCCAGTCATTGCATACGCTTTTGAAACCCCATCGATTAAAATGGTATTATTAACAATTTCATTCCCCATACTCATAACTGAACTGAATTTTGCCCCATTGTAAACTAATTTACCGTAAATCTCATCTGCAACTAATATTACGTTGTTATCGACCGCCCATTGTGCAATCGCCCGTGTTTCTTCTTCTAAATATACCAATCCCGAGGGATTTTGAGGCGTATTTAAAATTAACAATTTTGTGTTGGCTGTTTTAAAACGACTTAATTCTGAAGGAGTAGTTTTCAAGTCACTAGCTTGAGGATGGATGGCAATTACCGAACCCCCGGCCAATTTCACCTGTTCCTCATAACTAACCCAGAATGGGGCAACGATCATGACTTCATCGCCTTCATTCAATAAAGCTTGGAAAGTTTCGAACAGCCCCATTTTAGCCCCTACCGTTACTGCCACTTGTTCCATTTTGGCATCATAACCTGTATCGGCTTTAATGTGCGTAGCAACTGCTTGGCGAAGTTCTGGGAGCCCTCCGACTGGTGTGTAATAACTTGCTTTACCAGATTGCATACTTGCCATCGCCGCTTTAATAATCGCCTTAGGAGTAGCAAAATCCGGTTCTCCCGTACTCAAATTAACAACGTCGATGCCGGCCGCCTGCATTTTTTTTGCCTCAGTTGAAACTGCTAATGTTGCTGATGGACTAACTTGATTAGCCCGCTTCGAAAATTCCATCAGATTACTCCTTTTCTAGTTCAATCAATAAATCCCCCGTCTCGATTTGCATTTCAGGGGTAGCATAAATCTTCTTAATGGTTGCGTCGAAAGGTGCTCTTAACGCGGTCTCCATTTTCATCGCCTCAGTGACAATTAAGTTATCACCTTGCTGGACCTTTTGGCCAGCTTCTACTTGAACTTCAATGACCGAGCCCGCCATAGTAGCTCCAATCTGTTCGGCTTTAGTAGGATCAGCTTTAATCTTCTTTGCTTTCGTTACCTGCGCATTAACATCATAAACAATCACTTCTTCACTTTGTCCATTTATATCAAAGAAAAGTGACCTTTGGCCCGCCTCATCTGCTTCACTAATTTCTCGAAGGACAATAATGACCGATTTTCCGCGTCCCAATTGTAAATCAATGCGTTGACCAATATGCATTCCTTGGAAAAAGATTGGAGTATCTAGTAATGGTACTGGACCATATTCATTTTGACGTTGAATGTATTCGGTCATCACATCTGGATACATAATAAACGACATAACTTCTTCATCACTTGCTTGGTGACCTAAAACCTTAGTTGCCTGTTTACGAACTTGATCAAAATCAACTGGATCAGCTAAAGCTCCTGGTCGTACTATCAATGGGGTTTGCCCTTTTAGAATCACCTTTTGAAGCTGTTTTGGAAAACCACCCGCCGGTTGTCCTAAATCACCACGGAAAAAGTTTACCACTGATTCAGGAAAACTTAATTGTCCCTTATCGTTCATTACCATTTCGGGCGTCAAATCATTTTGGACCATGAATAGTGCCATATCGCCAACTACTTTAGAAGAAGGCGTAACCTTTGGAATATCGCCAAACATTTGATTGACGGTTGCGTACATTTCCTTAATCTCATCCCAACGCTTCCCCAAATGAACTGCATTAGCTTGCTGGCGCAGGTTGGTATACTGTCCACCAGGCATTTCAATTCGATAAATTTCAGTTTGTGGTCCATTTAATTGGGTGCCAAATCCTTCGTAATATGGTCGAATTCCAGCCCAATATTCATCTAGTTTTTCCGCTTTTTGAATGTCTAAATCTGGTTGACGCTGGTTATTAGACAACGCATAGTAAAGAGATTGCATTGAGGGCTGAGAAGTCGTTCCCGCTAGCGCAGAAGTGGCAACGTCGACCACATCAACTCCAGCTCGTATTGCTTCAGAATATAAGAAAATACCGTTGCCTGTAGTATCGTGCGTATGCAAATGAATTGGCACATCCAGATGATTTTTTAACTCTGAAATTAATGCATAAGCAGCTTGTGGTTTTAAAATTCCTGACATATCTTTGATTCCAATAATATGAGCACCTGCTGCTTGGAGTTCTTGAGCCAAATCCACATAATATTTCAAATTATATTTAGTACGATTAGTATCTAAAATATCTCCAGTATATGCCATGGCTGCTTCAGCCACTTTTCCATTATCACGCACCCGTTGGATAGATTCTTCAAGCTGTGGAACCCAATTAAGGGAATCAAAGATTCGGAAAACATCAATTCCATTTTTGGCAGCCAATCGAATAAATTCGTCAATGGCGTTGTCTGGATAATTTTGATACCCTACTGCATTTGACCCACGTAAAAGCATTTGGAGCATCGTATTTGGCATTTTAGCCCGCAATTGTTGGAGTCTTACCCATGGATCCTCACCTAGGAACCGATAAGCAACATCAAAGGTCGCACCGCCCCAAACTTCAGCTGAAAATAGGTTAGGCAGACCTTTCTGGACTTGATCGGCAATTTCTACCATGTCTTTGGTCCGCATTCGCGTAGCAAATAATGATTGGTGGGCATCCCGCATGGTCGTATCGGTTAGCAAGACCTGCTTTTGTTTTAACAGCCAATTGATCATGGCATCAGGTCCCTTACTATCCAAGATCTGTTTCGCATTTTCATGCGGTACTTGTGCTTCAAAATGTGGACGGACTGGCCGAGTTAACACTACTGGATTCTGCTTTTCTAAGCCTGGATAACCATTGATGGTAGTATTAGCAATGTAATTCAAAAGTTGAGTAACTACCGGGGTTTCAGCTTTTAAATCAAAGAGTTCTGGTGTCTCATCCACAAAGGTTGTCGGAGCTAATTCCGATCTAAAAATAGGATGATGAATTAATTTCTTTAAAAATGGAATATTAGTTTTAACCCCAGCAATTACAAATTCATTGAGCACCCGATCCATCTTTACCAAGGCTTCGTCAAAAGTTGGCGCATGGACAATTGCCTTGGTCAGAAGTGAGTCATAATGCGGAGTTACAATGGCTCCAGCAAAGGCATTTCCAGCATCCAATCTCACACCTGTTCCACCAGGTGAACGATATGTCTGGATTCTACCGACATCTGGAATAAAGTTATTCATTGGATCTTCAGTGGTAATTCGGGCTTGAATTGCCACTCCCACAGCTTCAATTTGGGCTTGTTGAGGAACACCGATTTCTTCGTGTAATCTTTGACCTTCAGCAACCTTAATTTGGGTTTGCACAATATCGATTCCCGTGACTTCTTCGGTAACTGTATGTTCAACCTGAATTCGTGGATTCACTTCCATAAAGTAAAATTGATTACCTTCTACCAAAAACTCAATGGTTGCAGCGTTACTATAATTGACCGACTTCAATAATTTTAAAGCAGCTTTTCTTATTTGATCACGGACGGTGGCAGAAATTCCCACCGCTGGAGCAAATTCAATGATTTTTTGATGGCGTCGCTGAATCGATGAATTTCGTTCATACAAATGAACCATCTCACCGTGTTCATCCGCGACTACTTGAACCTCAATATGGATTGGATCAACTAAGTAACGTTCTAGGTAAATCTCATCGTCACCAAAAGACGAAGAAGCTTCTGACTGAGCCATCTTAAATGCTTCGCGCATCTCTTGTTGATGATGTACAATCCGCATCCCTTTTCCGCCGCCACCTGCCGCTGACTTAACAAATATAGGATAGCCAAATTGCTCTGCAAAATTTAGCGCGTCATCGACATCTTTAACTGGTTTTTCCGTTCCCGGAATAGTTGGTACACCGGCCTTAATGGCTGCATTTTTAGCTTGTAATTTATCACCAAACATTTCTAGTAATTCGGGTCGAGGTCCAATGAACTTAATCCCAGCTGCTTCAACTGCTCGCGCAAATACAGCATTTTCCGACAAAAATCCATAGCCGGGGTGAATTGCATCAATATTATTTTCTTTTGCAATACGAATAATGTCATCAATATTTAAATATGCTCCAATTGGATCACTATCTTCACCAACTTGGTAAGCTTCATCTGCTTTAAAGCGATGCATAGAAAATTCATCCGCTTTAGCATAAATTGCTACAGCTGTTTTTCCGAGTTCATGCGTTGCCCGAATAATTCGGGTCGCAATTTCGCCTCGGTTGGCAATTAAAATACGGTGCATAGTGGACCTCCCTAATTAAATTGTTCGTGATTTAATCAATATTTAATGTTCATTGTATCAAATTAAACGGGTCTTGTTGTGTAATTTGCTAAATAAAAAAACTAAACTTAGAATTTGATGAAAATTCTAAGTTTAGTTTTTAAGCATGAGTAGCTGCTTTATTTTTCTTAATAGCATCCTTCAAAATAAACGGTGCAATGAGGGTAACCAAAACAATCACTAATACAATTGCTGAATAATAAGTTTCACTCATTAAATGTTCACCATAACCAATTTGTAAAGTAATTAGCGCCATCTCGCCACGGGAAATCATTCCAGCTCCAATTACCCCACTACTAGTTAAATCAAATCCCGACATTCGAGCTCCTAATCCACAACCAAATAATTTGGTAATAGTGGCTAAAATAGTTAATACCACAATTAGTCCCAGTACAGTTTGAAGTCCATCAAAATTCATTGATAAACCAACACTAACGAAGAAAACTGGAATAAAGATAGCATAACCAATTGGTTCAATGCTCTCATTGATTTCATCATCTTCATCGGTTAACGAAACGGCTACTCCCGCAAAAAATGCGCCGATCGCTCCGCTCAAACCGGCTACATCAGCCAGCCATGCTAAACCTAAACAAATAATAATCGTCATCACTGGGCGCGAAGCCGTAATAAACAGTTGGTCTGAAAGGCGCATAAGCATCGGAACCACCCATTTTCCGATCACATATACTCCAATGAAGAATAACACTTGATAAAAGATGGCCATCCCCACGTTTGAATTGGATCCCGATTTAGAACTAGTCAACGCAATCATAACACCTAGTAATAAAACTCCAATAATATCATCGGCTACAGCCGCCCCCAAAATGGTGGCCCCCTCTTTAGTATTTAGGGTGTGATATTCCTTTAAGACTTCCACAGAAATACTAACTGAAGTAGCTGAAAAGATGACCCCGATGAATAGTGCTTCCATCGGATGGACTCCAAAAAGAAGGCTCGCGCCACCGACTAATACAATGGGTAAAACTACCCCTAATATCGCAACTACCAGCGCCGGCTTGATGTATTTTTTCAACATTTTCAGATCACTTTCTAGTCCTGCTAGAAACATCAGGATAATTACCCCGATTTCTGAAAACACTGATATCAATTCGTCTGAATGAATAATCCCTAAAATTCCAGGCCCTAAAATAATTCCGACCAATAATTGTCCTACAACTGCAGGAAATCCCATTCGTTGAGCAAAATGACCAGCTAAAAGGGTCAGTACTAAAATTAGTACAAGCACGCCCACGAACTCCATTAAACCACGTTCCTTTCAAAATAAAGCTAAATTATAACAATCACTAATTAAGTATACTACATATAGCCTAAATCACTGGCTTCCGTAGGATAAGCTAAGATTTGATTGTTGATTTGATCTACTAATCCCCCTTGATTAATAATCATCGTTAAATCATTAATTAGATGTTCCGCTTCACTACTCATTGTAATTGCACCAACAATTTTTCCACTGGACTTTTCATGAATAACACTAATTTTAGCGAACGGATCTTGTAAACGCCGATAAGTAAACCACTCTGTCATCTCCGCTGTCTTTATTTCATATTGTTCTGGATGTTGCTGCGCCTCATCCAATTCAACTCCTACCTTAGCCAATTTAGGCATTCCGTATACTACGGTAGGGATTGCTGGATAATCAATCGCTGCTTGGGTTGCATTCGTTAGCTTTTTAGCCAAATAACGGGCTTCAAATCCAGATACTGGAGTCAGTTTAGGAAGCGCCTTGGAAACAACGTCCCCCATCGCATAGATATTATCAACCGATGTTTCCAAATACTCATTAACTACGATTCCACCACGATCAGTTTGTACACCAATCTTTTCCAAATTTAAACTATCATCATTGGGTTTTCTCCCAGCTGTAACAAAAACCTGATCAACGATTTGCTTGAAACCTTGTCCATCACTCAACTCAAACCGTTCATCCTTAGGTTCTACCCGCTTTAAATCAATTCCTAAGTGAACTTCAACTCCTTGAGTTTTAAGTTGATCGATTAAGTCATCGACATATGCTTTAGGAAAAGCTTTTAATGGGCGTTGATTATGATGAATAATGTGTACCTTAGCCCCTGCGCCACTAGCAATCATCGCCAATTCAAATGCTATATATCCTCCACCGACCAAGGCCAGTTCATTTGGTAGATGATCCATCTTTAAGAAATCTGTACTAGTCTGCATCATCTCTTGATTTTCAATATTTGTTAATCGACCAGGGCGTTGTCCCGTTGCAATCACAAATTTTTCACTGGTGATGGTTGTTTGATCGATTTTCAAGGTATGTTGGTCAATAAATTCAGCATGCCCATCATAAACATCGATTTGAGCGTCCGTTAAACCTGAACGGCTGCTTTTAGAAACTGGATCTGTAAATGTTTTTTCAAATTGCATTAAAGCCGGCCAATCAATTTGAGTTTCATTTTTAATTCCATTACCAAGCAAATATTGATTTTGTTTTTTAGCTTCAATCGCTGCTAATAGAACCTTTTTAGGGTCGCATCCTCGATTGGGACACGTTCCACCCCAAAGATTTTCTTCAACAACTGCCACTTCCAACCCCGCTTCTTTTAAAGGATAAGCTAATCCTAATCCACCAGGTCCTGCTCCAATAATCACAACGTCATACTTTTTCATTTAATTTACCTCCCTCAATGTTTGGTTTCACTCAAATACCTAAATAATGATGCTCGGTCAACCCAACTAACCGTTGATTTATCTTCATCTACTACTTTTAATATTTCTACTTCAGCCATTGCTGCAAAAGCTTTTTCTAAAGTATCTTTAGCATTAATTTCAAATATTGGTTCTGTCCCATGCGGTTCTGAAATTTCAAAGCCCGTTCGAATAATTTTTTCAATAGGTGTCTTATATAGATTTTTACCCACCGTAGCAGAGAAGAAATTCTCCACAAAAGCATTTTCCGGATTCTGTGCAATTTCCTTTGGGGTGGCGACTTGCAATAATTTACCATCGTTCATAACCCCAATTCGATCTCCTAGTTTTAAAGCTTCATCCATATCATGGGTAACAAATACAATCGTATTCTTCAACTTTTGATGTAACTTCAAAACCAAATCTTGTAATTGATTTCGCACTAATGGATCTAACGCACTAAAAGGTTCATCAAACAGGACGACTGGTGGTTCTGAAGCAATCGCCCGTAAAATCCCAATGCGTTGCTGTTCACCACCCGAAAGATCACTGGGGTGGCGATTTCGATACTTTTCAGGATCAAGATCAACATCACCAAGGAGTTGATCTATCCGTCTTTTTATATCCTCTTTTTTAAAGTGTTTCATTTCAGGGATTAACGCAATATTTTGTTCAACGGTCATCGTGGGAAACAATGCAATTTGTTGTAGAACATATCCTACATTCAGACGCAGCTCTCGGAGATTGTAATCTTTAATCTTCTTACCATTGAACAAGATATCGCCTTCTGTTTGAACGAAAAGTTGATTAATCATCTTGAGTGTCGTAGTTTTTCCGCTACCGGAAGTTCCCACTAGGACAAAAATTTCACCTCCTTGAACTTCGAAACTAATATCTTTAATTACGCTATGATTTCCAAAATCCTTTTTCACATGTTGAAATTCGATCATTGTTTTAGCCACTATTTTCCGTCTCCTTTCAACAAACCTTTTTTAACTAAGTATTGATAAGCCACTACATCAGCTGATTTCTTTTGTACATTAACTTCATAATTCATTTCTTGCATTTCCGATTCTGAAATTTTACCGGCTAACCGATTAAGTGCTTTGACGACTTGCGGATGTTTATTGGCAAAGCTCGTTTTCATTAAGGGCGCCCCTTGATATGGAGGGAAAACATGTTGATCATCTTTTAAAGTCGTTAAATTCAATTGCTTTATTTGACTATCGGTAGAATAAGCATCAGCAACATTAATCTGCCCGTTTTTAATGGCGGAATAGCGTAAGGAAGCCTGCATTGAACGAACTGGAAAATCTAATTCGTAAGCCTTTTTAATTCCTACCCAACCATCTTTACGATGAATAAACTCTAAGGTCATGCCACCTTTTAACTGATTTTCAATATTTTTTAAATCTGAGATTGTTTTTAAATCATTTTTCTTGGCAAAATCCTTTTTAACCACAAGGGCATTCGTATTTTGATATTTCATCGGTTGCAGGTAATCCATTTGGAATTGTTGTTTCAATAATCGTTGGGCATCTAAGTAAGTTTGATGCGCACTCGTTTTTTGAGTAGGGGCTTTCTTCACCAATGTTTCTAAAACCGTTCCTGTAAATTCAGGATAAATATCAATTTTATTTGATTTTAAAGCGTTGAATAAAAAGGTGGTTTCACCAAAATTTTGTTTCAATACCACTTTAGTTCGTGGACTTTCTTGCTCAATTAAATCCTTATACATATTAATAAGAATATCCGGTTCTGCTCCTAATTTTCCGGCAATCGTAATGGTTTCAGTTTTAGGCATTACCAATCGCGTGATAGAAATCCCAGCTGCCCCGATCACTAATACTGCTAAGGTGATAAGCATCTTCTTAATTGATAAACGCTGAACGACGCTGATGAGTGCACTTAATATAATCGCTAAAAGGGCTGAACTAATTGCCCCAACTAAAATTAGTTGTGGGTCATTCCGGTTGATCCCGAGCAGAATGAAATTTCCCAAGCCCCCTGCTCCAATTAAAGCTGCTAGCGTTGCCGTTCCAATAATCAATACCAGTCCGGTTCGAATTCCAGAAATAATGACTGGCATCGCTGTTGGTAATTCAACTCGGAAAAGTTTTTGTGAACGACGCATTCCAAAAGCGTCCGCAGCTTCCTCTAAGGAAGGATCAATTTCTGTAATTCCTACATATGTGCTTTGAAAAATTGGTAACAAAGCGTAAATTACCAATGCAATTACGGCGGGTACACTGCCAATCCCCACCAAAGGAATCAATAACCCCAGCAGTGCTAAAGAAGGGATTGTTTGTAAAACTCCCGTGACTTGTAATAATAATTCTGCAACTTTGCGATGATGGGTAGCCCAAATTGCTAATGGCATCGCAATTAAAATCGCAATTAATAATGATAGAACTGAAATTCCAATATGCTGAAGTAGCGCCTGTCCTAACTCACCTTTTTGTTCAGCAAAAGTTTGTATTAATGCTCTCATCTTCTCAACTTCTTTACGCTTATTTAATATTTAAATTATCTCATAAAAAAAATGGTGTCCCTAACAAAAAGCCTGGTTAGAGGGCACCACTTAGTTAAAAGTTGGTTTTTATTTTAGCTGGTTCAGTTTTAACGATGACCTTTCCATTGTGGATCGAATACAATAATTCTTTCCGTTCGTTAAGTTCATTATAAAAATTATCAGTGTTAAAAATTAAACAATTAGCTGGTTTTCCAACTTCAATTCCATAATGATCTGTAACATTTAAAGTTTTGGCACCGTTATTAGTAGTTAAATTATAAGAATTCATAATTTGCGAATATCCCATCAATTGAGTTGCATGAATTCCCATATGGATCGAATCTAACATGTTTCCGTCTCCCATTGGATACCAAGGGTCTTTTATATCATCTTCGCCGAAGGAAACATTAACGTTATTTTCCAAAAGTTCCTTAACGCGGGTTAACCCGCGTCGTTTTGGATACGTATCAAACCGGCCACCCAGGTGCATGTTAATTAATGGGTTGCATACCATATTAATATTGGACATCTCTAAAAGACGCATTAGCTTATAAACATACGCATCGTTATATGAGCCCATTGCCGTAGTATGGCTAGCAGTGACTTTATTTTTTAAACCACTTTCATAAGCTAAGGTAGCTAAGACTTCTAGGTGACGTGAATTAGGATCATCAATTTCATCACAATGTACATCGATAAGTTTGTCATATTTTTCAGCAAGCTCAACAATATACTTTAAGGAATCCACGCCGTAGTCACGATTAAATTCAAAATGCGGAATTGCTCCAATAACATCGACGCCCATTTCAACCGCTTGTTTAATCAGGTTTTTACCATTTTTAAACGATAAAATACCTTCCTGCGGAAAGGCTACCAATTGCAATTCCATAAAATCTTTTACTTCATCTTTTACTTCTAATAAAGCCTCTAGAGCTGTAAAACTAGGATCGGTAGTATCAACATGGCTGCGGACGAATTGAATTCCATGGCTAGCTTGCTTTTTTAACGTTTGAATAGCGCGTTCTTTAGTCTCTTTTTTAGTTAAGGTTTGTTTGCGTTCTGACCAAATACGAATTCCATCAAATAAAGTTCCAGTTTCATTCCATTCGGGATCTCCCGCTGTTAAGGTCGCATCTAAATGCACATGTGAATCAATAAAGGGTGGTAAAAGTAATTTCCCATTGGCATCAATCACCTCGTCATCAGATGCTTCAAGATTTTTACCAATTGCTTTAAAAATTCCATTTTCGATTCTAACATCTTTTACTTCAGGATCATTTTCGATATGAACGTTTTTAATTAACATTGCTGTTCCTCTTTTCAAACTGCATAATTAGCCAATATAAAATTCCAATAATAATCATTACAATGAACGTTGCCCCAGTATAGGTTTGAACAAAGTCCAATTTCTGTAATAAGCTGTAAAAAATTACGCCTACTAACCATAAAATAAAAGCCGTCCAGTGGATACCATTTTTATACCAGTATCTTCCGTTTGGATTTCCCAATTCCATAGGATCATATTTCTGTTTTGAAATAAGGAAATAATCAACCACCATAATACTAATAATCGGTCCTAGAACCATACCTACATAGTCCAAGAAAGCGGTGAAGGTTTCTAAAAAGCTACCATAGAAAACCGGTATAAAAGTTACTAAGGTTGCAATAACCGTGGTAATGAGAAGTGACTGTTTTAAAGTTAGCTTAGTGAACATATTGTTTAATGCTGAACCCGCTGCCTGAATATTGACGGCATTGGCCGTCATGCTAGTCAGCATAATTACAATCATTGCAATGAGCCCTAACCCTAATCTATTAGCAATTGTACTTGGATCAGAATTATTAGGATCGTACACGCCTGAACTAATTGCAATACTTATTGTGGCACTTAATCCAATAAATGCAAATCCGAAAACACCTAAGTTTGCTCCTAGAAAAGGTGCGGTGGTCGCTGTAACAGATTTCTTAGTAAACCTAGTAAAATCCGCGCCAGCAGTCACCCACGCTAAATTAAAGGCGGCTAACGTGTCCATGGCCGTCCCAAACCCCATTTTAAGATGGCTTGGAACTTTCCAAGCAGCGATTTGGCTAAAGGATACATCTTTAAAAACTACTATTGATTCCCAAATCACAAAGATAATAACTAAGATAATCCCGATTCGTTCAATAATTTGAATGGATTTCTGTCCTGAAACAATACTAATTAAATGCAAGAGACTCATCACTGCGATTCCCACAATCAATCCCAGATTTCCACCCGGTTGACCATATACAGGCCATCCCAAGAAGCTGTGCAAAATATATGATACAGAAGTCGCAGCAATAAAAGTATTAACCGCTGTCCAACCAACAAATTGTGTCAAATTAACAATCGAAGGAATAATGCTGCCTCTAATTCCAAAAGAAGCACGTGACAACGCCATTGTTGTAACTCCAGTTTTGGTGCCCATATAACCAACTAACATTAAGAATATGTATGAAATACTCGAAGCTAAAATTAAGGCTTTAATTCCGCCCCAGAATCCACAAGCAGCAATAATTCCACCGATGAACCAGGTTCCATTGTTAGCATTAGCACCAACCCAGGTTGCAAACATATCCCAATATGTCATATGTCGATGTTTCTTATTAATACTTTCTACTTGATACTTTGTATCCATTCGCACAGTTCCTCCTAGTATTTTTTACACATTTTAAAAAATTATACTAGATTCACTGTACACAATCAAAGATGAATTGGTTCAAATTTAACTTTCAAAACAAAAAAGAGGATGACCATGATAATAATCGTGGTCATCCTCTACGTATTAAAAATTTATTTTTAAGCCACTAGTCGGACTTGAACCGACGACCCCTTCCTTACCATGGAAGTGCTCTACCTAGCTGAGCTATAGTGGCATTTATCAACTAAGATAGTATATCATATTTATTTACGCTGTAAAACCAAAATATGCCATGTAGCTTAAATTTTTAGACACAAAAAAAGAACCTTCCAACGGAAGATTCTTCGATGTGCATGGCAACGTCC
>NZ_JQBF01000011.1 GCF_001437285.1 Pediococcus pentosaceus
AACAGCGTTCGGATTAATTTTACAATCTACCATTTGACCAAAATTTCTTAGACAACTACAAGATCCCCTTTATCAGTACTATTGGCTAGGCCACGTATTGGTAGTATCTAGCATGTTAAACTCGCCCCACCCTTTTTGAGAATGCGCCAATTCATTGATGGCTGCTAGAACTTTGTTTTCTTCGGCAGTAAAATGTAACTTATCTACTAACGCTTGACTAGCAATCTTGTTGTAGACTACACGAGCTTGTCGTTCAGGCGTTTGCTGGTTATGTTTAGTTTTACTGATACCAGTCTCCAAAATATCTAAAACGTACTGGTAAGGTTCGATAGTATCGTGCTTCTGTAGTAAAAACTGTAGCCTAGTAAATAAGTCCAAAGCTTGTTGTTTAATATGTTCCGACTTAGTCTTATTCATAAAATCACCCCTTTATTGATGCCAGCTCAGCATAATGCTAGCATTTATGAGTACCTTGATGTCCACCAGTAGCCCATGCCATAGCTCCATTATTGATTATGCAAGTGGTAGCCTTACCCCAGTCAACAGAGCAGGAATGTTTGCCACAATAAAGCCCATTACCGTAGTATTTACCACCAATGATATTGGCCATTTCTTTTTCAGTTAATTTTTCAATTTTTTTCATCACAAAAATCTACTTCTTCTTAAATTATCCTTAATACGCGCTTATTCTAGTTCCCACTCAATTTAAATGTCAAGTATTAGTTAGATATTTTCGCACCAAAACTGGTTAACGATCTTGGTCAATTTTTGAAACCTGGCTATCAACGCAGTATCTTTTAAGTTGTGACCTTTTTTGGCTCTATTTAAACACTTTAAACATTATATTGGTAATTCATATTAATTGAGAAAATAACTTTGATTGAATAAATTTGTTAACCGTTGTATATTATGTTTAGTTACAGATGTAACAAATACTTGGTATCTTATTTTACAAGGAGGGATTTTTATGTACTACAGTAGTGGTAATTATGAAGCATTTGCTCGGCCTAAAAAACCAGCAAACGCCACCAAGAAATCAGCCTATATTGTTGGGGCCGGTTTAGCCGGTTTAGCTGCCGCCGCTTTTTTAGTGCGCGATGGTCAGGTTCCTGGAAACCAAATTCATGTTTTTGAAGAACTTGGACTTCCCGGTGGCAGCATGGATGGGATTTTAAATGAACAACGCGGCTATATTATTCGTGGTGGGCGTGAAATGGAACCTCACTTTGAAACTCTTTGGGATCTTTTTCGTTCAATTCCTACCTTAGAAGATGCCAGTGTTTCGGTACTTGACGAATTCTATTGGCTAAATAAAGCCGATCCAAGTAATTCACACACCCGCGTAATCGAAAAACGTGGTAATCAGTTAGCCAGTGATGGTCAGTTGACGCTTTCCCGAAAAGCAATTGAAGAAATCGCCAAATTAGTGCTAACACCGGAAAACCAACTTGACAATGTCAAAATTAATCAAGTTTTCAGCGATGACTTCTTTAAATCAAATTTCTGGCTCTATTGGTCCACCATGTTTGCTTTCGAGCCTTGGGCAAGTGCAATGGAAATGCGCCGTTATTTATTACGCTTTGTCCATCATGTCGGCACCTTGCAAAATATGTCAGCATTGAAATTTACCAAATATAATCAATATGAGTCATTAATCAAACCACTGATTAAATATCTTGAAGATCACGACGTTAAATTCCAATACAATACCACCGTTGACAATATTATTGTTGAACAAACCGGTGAACAAAAACAAGCTGTTAAAATTGAGCTAACGATCGATGGTAATCAGCAAAGCCTCGACCTAACACCTGACGATTTGGTTTTCATTACAAATGGATCAATTACTGAAAGCACTACTTATGGTGACAATGAACATTCAGCACCAGCAACGCATCCAATCGGTGCTAGCTGGAAATTATGGGAAAAATTAGCGGCTCAAGACTCAGCTTTCGGACATCCAGCTAAATTTTATCAAGATATTCCAGCGGCTAACTGGGTCATGTCGGCAACTTGCACCTTTAAAGACGATCGAATCGTACCCTATATTCAAAAAATTACTGGTAAAGATCCGTATAGCGGTTCAATTGTTACCAGTGGCCCAGTCTCCATTAGGGACTCAAACTGGTTATTAGGAATTTCCATCAGCCGTCAACCACATTTTCAACAACAAAAGCCAAATGAATTAATCGTATGGTTATATGGTCTCTTTTCCGATCAGCCCGGAAATTATATTCACAAAAAAATTACTGATTGCAGTGGCGCAGAAATCTGTCAAGAATTTCTTTATCATATTGGTGTCCCAGAAAATCAAATTGCTGAGATCGCGCAAACAGCTAATTCAATTCCAATTCATATGCCATACATTACTTCATACTTTATGCCACGCCAAGCTGGTGATCGTCCCTTAGTTGTCCCTGAAGGTTCAAGCAATTTGGCTTTTATTGGGAACTTTGCCGAAACTGAGCGAGACACCGTCTTTACAACTGAATACTCTGTCAGAACTGCTATGGAAGCTGTCTACCGACTGCTTGACATTGATCGTGGCATCCCAGAAGTCTTTGATTCTGCCTTTGACTTACGAGCAATCTTAAGTGCCTTATATTATTTGAATGATAAAAAGAGCTTGACCGAATTGCCTTTAAATCAAATTGAAAAAATTGGTCTAAATGCCTTTTTGAAAAAGGTTCATGGCACCTATCTTGAAGAAATTTTGAAATCTCAAAAGTTACTCTAAATCAAAGGAGGAAAAATTCATGAAAAAGCAGCATTTAATTTTAATTTCAATCGCTTTAGCTACTGGGGTTGTAATTGGAAAATATCTTAAACCCCAAAAAGACAGTTGCTGTCGTCATCGACTAGGTTGTTGCTCAAAAAATTCCCAAATCTCTAAGACCGATCCAGTTTATTTACGAGAAACCCAAACCCTAGGGCATGGCCTAACAAAGTAATTTAGCCTAGTAAAAAGGGGGCACTGCAAAAGTAAAATTGCCGTGCCCCTTTTTTGATTGTTTTGTTTTTCCATTAACCGGCTAAAATATTTTTTCGCCAGTTTGCAGTAAATCATTTTTGATCTTTTCTGCTAGGTGCTCGGCCAACTCGGCTGCGGAATATTGATAATCGTTTTCTCGCCAATATAGTAAACTAGCAAAAATAGCGCCCGAATAATATGCAATCTCTATTGGTACTGGCTGCTGATTTTTAATTCGCGTTTTAAAAAAATCAAGCAAGTAGTCACTTTGCTTTCGAAGAGCAAAGCCTTCAATTGAAGCGCTAACAATTGCCGATAAAACAGCTGGATTATTTTTAAAATAATCAAAATAAACTTCCAACAACTGCTCTAATTCTTTAAAATGATGCGTCGTAATGTCATCAACAAAAGTTGCATATTCTTTTTGAATAAACTTGTTCAAAATATCTTCCTTACTGTTATAGTTGCGATAAAAAGCCATTCGTGATATTTTTGCTTGATTAGCAATATCCGTAATTGAAATTTCTGAAAAGTCTTGTTCTTGCATCAATTCAAACAAAGCTTTTTCAGCTTTAGCTTGCGTCCGCACAATCCTTTTGTCCATAGTCACTATCTCCCAATTAATGAATCAATTTAGTTGTTGATACCAATTATACATCATTGAAAATTTCAAACCGCTTTACGAAAAAAAAGTATCAAAATCAGGTCACTAACTTTGATACTTTTTTTACTTAATAGTTACTTTTTTAGTTAGGCTTTTCGGTATCTACTGAAATTAAAGTTTTGATGGGTATACCAGCATAGTCAAAGTATCAGAATGGGACTTTTGTACTCAGTATTGAAACTTTGCAACAGAACCTTGCTTTAAATGACTGGGGAGAAAATAGACTAAAGCAGGTTATTTTAGTGAAAACTTTTAATAATGATTTATAGATTTTTATCTGCTGTTTAAGATGCCAGCAGCTTGCCCCCATTAAAATAATTGGTAAATGTAAGTGTATAATAAAATTTTGGCGGATTAACCTGCTCAGGAGTCAATAGATTGGGCTTTTGATCAACAGTCACCACAGTTTTGGGCTTGCGATAACGTTTTTGCATGCGGGATTTATTCCCTAATTCACGCATCAATTTGAGTGTCATATACTCAGATACTTTCGGCTCGTCGGTTTGTTGACTATAAGCAGTAATACGACGATAACCATAAAATTTAAAGGTTCTCCAAACGTCTAAAATATAAGGTTTTAGAGATTCTCTACGCTTTGCTTGTCGACTGGGCTACCAATGGAGCCGGTTGTAATAGGTACTAGGTTTGATTTTAAGTGCACTTAAAATACTCACAAGCGCGTAGCTTAGTACTAAAAATTGGTTAACAAGCGGCAATCCCACATTACGGACTATTTTTTGGCTAGTAAGATGGCCGCTCGCTTTAAAATTTCGTTTTCTTCCTCCAAAATAGCGAGACGATTTTCTAATTGCTTGACCCAAAGAGCAATAGAATCTTTTGAAGGCCCAAATACCTCTGCCAATGATTTAAGTTAACGTCCTTCTTGGTGAAGTTTAACCAGTGAATCTTTAAAATCTTGTGAATAACGAATTGACATAAAAATACTCCTATACTTTCATTTCACGGACTGAACAAAAATAGTCCATTTTTTTAGTATAAGAGCATTAAAAACTTGAAAATATCCTGTATTAATTTGTGTAAGCATTATTAAACTATATTATTTAGTAAGTGATATAATTAGAATGTTTTAGTAGCAAAAGGAGAATAGAAAATGGGGATTATTTGGACCTTAATAGTCGGTGCAATAATTGGAGCAGTAGCCGGAGCGCTTACTAGTCGAGGTGCTGCTATGGGTTGGATTAGCAATATACTTGCTGGATTAATTGGCTCATGGTTAGGCGAAAGTTTGTTAGGTAACTGGGGGCCTAGTCTTGCTGGCATGGCATTAGTGCCTTCTGTCATAGGAGCAGTTATTCTAGTAATTATTGTTTCTTGGATCACAACTCGAATCAAACATTGAAATAAAAGGGGAATTTTGATCATAGCAGAAGAAAATAATTAAGTAAAAAAGCAAAATAAAAAAGATGATCCTAAATCTAATGATAAAGAAAATATTTTTGATCATAATGATCAGCCTGCAGATTATAAGAAGGCATACTAGAATCATGGGATTTTAGATTACTACGCGAGCCCTAAATTGCTTTTACAGTGTTTGGGCTTTTTTTTAAGCGAATATTTTTTGAAATTAGAAACTTTTTAGGAATTTGATGAAAAACAGTATAGAAAATTAAAGAAAGAAAAAAGAAAAATGACGAGTAAAAAACCTAATTTAAAATTTTTGAATTATTGTGTTTATGTAATATCTTTGGGAGGCTTTTTATTTGGTTACGACACAGGAGTAATAAATGGAGCGCTAGCTTTTATGAGCCGTCCAGATCAACTTAATCTTAACCCTTCCTTACAAGGCGTAGTATCGAGTTCCCTTGTAATTGGTGCTTGTATTGGAGCATTAGGATGTGGGAAGATAGCCGATCAAGTAGGGAGAAAAAAAACGCTACGCTTGATTGCAATTATTTTTACTATATCAACCTTTCTTTGTGCATTAGCTATTAATTTCTGGTTCATGGCTATTTTTAGATTTATTTTAGGGATTGCCGTGGGAGCAGCATCGAGTCTTTCACCAATGTATTTAGCTGAAATATCGCCAGATAATTTACGCAGTGCGAATGTTAATAACAATGCTATTTTTATTGTTCTTGGTCAACTCAGTGCCTTTGTTGTCAATGCTATTTTAGGAAACATCTGGGGTCACTGGGGTCCTATATGGCGTATTATGGTCTTATCTGCGGCAGTTCCATCGGTGATTTTATGGATTAATTCATTTCGAATCAGTGGAAGTCCACAGTGGCTTTTGTTCAAAAGACGAGTTAATAAAGCTAGACAATTATTTCGTCGGTTAGGGTTCAGCAATACTAAACAGCTCGTAATAAGTGGAATTGAAACGATTGATGAATCTGATGATCAAGAGTTTAGCTGGTCGGTTGCTTTGAAAAATAAAAAATTACTTTATTTATTAACTACCGGAATAGTTATTGCGTTGATTCAACAAATTTCTGGTGTTAATACCGTCATGTATTATGGCACGATTTTACTTGAAAATGTGGGAATGGGGGCCGGAGGCTCACTCTACGCAAATATTTTAATAGGTGTGGTGTCAGTTATTGCTAGTATCTTTGGTACGCGTACGATTGAAAAAGCTAATCATCATAAAATGCTAGTTATTGGTTTGATTGGCAATGTCGTTTTCTTAGCACTATTAGGTTTGATTATGAAAACAACGATGTTTTCGCAGACCATAACAAATGTATTGGTACTAATCGCTTTGACTTTATTCTTGGCCAATCATCAAGGTATTGTTAGCCCGGTCACATGGTTATTATTAGCAGAAATGTTTCCGGGAAAAGTTAAAGCACAATTTATGTCAGTCGCAACGGCGACAACGTGGATTACTAACTTTATTATTAGTTTAATTTATCCGCAGCTTATTGCATTGTTAGGAACAGCTATTGTTTTCTTCGTCTTTGCACTAACCAACGGTCTTAGTATCTTGTTATCCGTTATATTTGTGAATGGTCGTAAAATAAAAAAAGCATATGAAAATGCTGAAGTATAAAAATAAAAGGAGTATTAATTCACATGGCAAACTTTTATGTTAACACAACAGAGGTTGTGCACAAACTTCCTAATAATGATCGACCAAAATTTTACATGTTTGGTGTTCCAAGCTACACGAACATGGGGGATCAAGCAGTTTCGTTAGCAGAACGAAAATATATTGAAAACGAATTCCCCGAATATCAATATATTGAAATTATTGAAGAAGACGATGACTATGCTATTCCCATTGTCCAAGAGCATTTACAGTCCTCTGATATTATTGCGTTTACTGGCGGGGGAAATATGGGTAATTTGTACCATAATCATGAGGAGGCACGGCGTAAGGTTTTTTCAACTTTTGTGAACAATCTGACAATTTCATTTCCTCAATCAATACATTTTGAAGACAATGAAGATGGTGAGATTGAAAAACAAAAGAGTCAAGAGGCTTACCGGAAAAATCCTAATCTCGTGTTAGTGGCACGTGATGCTCAAAGTTTTCATCGTATGCAATCAACGTTTGATAACCCAGTCATTTTCACACCTGACATGGTTTTATACATGAATTCTATCAACTGGAAGTTCAATCGAAAGGGGGCTTTATTCGTTTTACGGCATGATTCAGAAAAAGTTGTTAAAAAAACTACGATTGACAATATAAAAGATATTTTAGGAAATGAACGCCCTATAAAAAGAGTTGATACCGTTCTAGATGAACCACAAAAGATAACACCTGTTACTCGGGAGGCATTATTTGATTCAGAACTAGAACTATTCTCGCACCAGGAAATAATTATTACAGATCGCTGGCATGCAATGGTATTTTCCGTTTTAACAGGAACACCTTGTTTGTTATTTGGAAATAGTTACGGAAAAGGAAAGCATGCCTATATTGATTGGTTAGAGCACGTCGACTGGATCGATTACACGGACGAGACTGACGTAGAGCGTATAGAAGAACTGTTACAACAGCTAATTTCGCAAAAGCGGCACGATTACGACGTAAAAAATGATTTTCGTCAATTACGTGATTTAATTAAAAATAATGTGCACAATAAGAACTAATAATTATTGATTATCAAAAATTGAATATCAAAATTATTGGTAATAAAAAGAATAGAAAATGTATGGGCTATAATGGATGATCTTATACTAAAAAAATGGACTATTTTTAGTATAAGATCAGTTGGGATTGATTTGAGATTTTTGACCCAGCCCGCAACCGTTTGTACAGCCAAATGATATTCATTGGCCAGCGAATTAGCAGAACGACCCTCGTTGTACAAGGCAGCAATTGATGATTTAAATTCAGTTGAGTATCTCTTAGCTTTCATAATAAAAAAACTTATACTTGATTATCTCGGATTATGCCCTAGAAATAAAGCAATCCGGATTTTCAGTATACGAGCAAAATTTTTTTATAGGTTAACCCAAATCAATTTGATCTAACATCGTTTTGCGACTAGCTTGGTCTAATCCAAGATAAGTCAGTGTTATGGCTTCACTTGAGTGATTCAATAAATGCATGACTACGCCAATGTTGTAGTTTGATTGTGTATAGACGCGATAAGCACCTGTTTTACGCATAGTATGGGTACCTAAATAGTTAATGTCTAATAGATCACCAACATGCGCCATCACCTTATAAAACTGCTTCTCAGTGATATGGCGATTGTGATGGGCTGTCGAGGGAAATAACCACTCAGAATTGATGTTTTCTTGTACCAGCCAATCATGATATTGCAACAAGTCTTGTTGGACAGGCTTTAGATATAACGTGTTTGCTTTACCCGTCTTTTTATCATAAATAAAAGCCGTATTTTTAACAGAGCCATCTGGATTATAGATATCTGATTTCTTTAACGTCATGACATCACTCACCCTTAGAAGGGTGGATTTGCCAACTTGAAAGATGGTGTAGTTACGGCGACCCGCCCGAAAACTATCTAATAAGGTGTCTTACACCATTTTTAAGACGTTTGAGTCTTTGATTGGCAGTATGGTTTGTTGCATCATAATATTTTTACTTTTCTGGTTCCCATTGTCATTTAATCATATCTTAGCATTCATAATAAAAATTCATACATTTGATTATCCCGGATTATGATTTAGAAATGAAGCAGTCCGTACTTCCCATATACATTTTCCCGTAATCAGGTTATTTCTTAAAAAATACGTAGCTATAAAAAAGGCTTGATGAAATATAATCATCAAGTCTTTTTCAAAAATGAAAAGCTTATTACATATCGAAATATGTCGCATTATAATAATTTGCAACAGTTTTTGATAATTCAGAAAGTTTTAACAGCCATCATGTTTTATAGTAATTTACTCTCGGTAAGTAGCTCTTCGATAAACGTTCCCTTTATCTTCTTTTTTAGAGCTACTTTAGCTAATTTTGGAATTCCTAAATTAGCTTCATCAATGGTTTTTTTATCTCCCATATAATAGATAGCTTTAAGTAGTTCTCGAATATCATAAATGGATCCATAAACTTCAGGAACAGCGCGTTCAACTTCAAGTAAAGTATATACAGATTCCATGGCTGTCCTAATTGAATATTCGGTAGTAAATACGGTGTCATTACTAGGTGACTCTGCGAAATTACCAATAAAGGCTAAATTAACAGACCCTTTAGGAACAATATCTGGTCTATCACCCGCAATTCGGGGCATAAAGTATGACGTAATAAATGGCATAAATACTGGAACGGTATTTACATTGTTTTGGTTAGACAATTGTTTGATTTTGGACTCAGGGACCCCAAGATGATAAAGGAGTTCTTGCGTAATTTCTTCCCCAGAACATTCTACAATGGTCTTATCAACAAAATTTCCTTTGGTATCTGAATATAGTCCATATATCCATACAATTGTTTCATTTTCCTTTTGTTCTTTGAAATGTGGCTGCCTGTGAACAGCAAAACTCATCAACCAGTTCGAATCGGTTATGGTAATAATTCCACCACTATTAATTTTGTGATCATGCAAATCACGATTGGTGAGACGTTCAATGTAGGGTTCAATTTCTGGTGATTTTATAGTGGCTGTTGCTGACACGAACCAACTTTTTTCAGGTAGGTTATCATAGAATACTTCTGGATGACCGAAATCATTAGATTGTTCTGCTAGATTCTTCCACAGTGACCAACTACCACCCAACTCTTTTGATATAGGAGCGGGTTTATCATGGCTCCCATATGTTGAACTTTCTGTAATAGAACCATTTGTAACGAATACAAGATCATCACGTGATAGGCTAACATCATCACCATCCTGGATCACGAGTTTTTTTGCAATTTTTTCGTCATTTTCGAAATCTACCACAACATTATTAACTTGTGTATCATAGATGAATTCGACATTGTATGACTCTAAATACTTTATAATTGGTAGAACCATAGACTCATATTGATTGTACTTATTGAACTTCAGAGCACTAAAATCAGGTAATCCATCAATATGATGAATAAATCTCATAGTGTATCGACGCATCTCAACTGCAGAGTGCCATTTTTCAAAAGCAAACATAGTTGCCCAATACATCCAAAAATTACTTTCAAAGAACTCATTTGAGAAAAATTCCTCAATAGTCGTTTTACCCAGTTTTGACTCAGGAGTTAAAACTAAATCTATTAATTCTTTAGATTTTTCATCCAAAGTATACAGGCCATCAGTTGGGACGCGTTGTCCCCGATTATAAATTAGGCGAGTATTAGATGAATTTGGATCATCTTTATCTAGCCAATAAAATTCATCTAAGTAAGAGGCGTCTTCAATTTCTAAAGAAGGAATTGATCGATACATGTCCCACATAGTTTCAAAATGATTTTCCATTTCTCGACCACCACGTGTCACAAAGCCGATATTGGCGCGCTTTTCTCCATCTAACGACCCACCCGGAGTAGGCAATTCCTCATATATATGGATTTTTTCCCCAGACATTTGGCCATCTCTCACTAAGAAAACAGCGGTAGCCAGTCCGGCCAGACCGCCTCCAATAATATACGCTGATTTTTGATCCACATTTTTGGGCTTTCTTGGATGTGCAAAAGCTTCATAATTTCCGTTAGAATATCGCATAGTTGCCTCCTATTACTGATTTGATAGGTTAATCATAGCACTAAGAGAAAATGCTTTCAAAAAATAGCAATTAAAGTGCAACAGTCACTTTAATTGCTACAATCACCATGAATAATCGGTGTGGGTTTGAAAGATGGGAGTCTTTAATTAGTAGGCAAATTTAGTGCATCGTATCATAATTCATATATAACAGTCTGATTATAAAATTACGAAAAATGTAGCGACATTAACGGGTTATTATTATTCATAAATAAAAAACAGCCCCCATTATCTACTAGTTAGATAATGGGGGCTGTTTTAATAAGATTTGTTAGGGGCGATAGATAGATAGACCCTGAGTTAAGGAATGTACTGATGTTTTCTAGTATAGTCCCTAGTCTGATAATATTTGTTGTATTTTTCTGTATTTAGTTATTCGATGATATCGAGGCTAATATGTCAGTCTTCCAATTAGCGTCGAAATCTGTTTCGATTAGTGCTTTATATGAAGTAGCTACGGCATCCCAAATAACCTCTTCGTTTACACCTTTATCATGTAACCATTTAATCAACGTATCAATTGTCAGAGAATATATGGTTGCACGAACAGAGCGATGTTGGACAGCGGTTTCCTCTAAATCGGTTGCAGCCACAGAACGCCAAATATTTTCGGTGTTCTTATCAACAGCGTCAGTAATGAAATATGTTTGAACCGGAACAGTGCGACTAGCAGAAAGATTAACGGTATGCCTGAGTACTGGTTCCCACTCCCCACGTTTAATGGCATTCTTATCCATCAATGTTACTTCAAGCAATAAAGTACGATCCTTGTATTCTATGGTAATGTCACCAGAATTATCATCTTGCTTGTTCTTTTGTCCTCCTGTTTGTGCCACAGGTAATCCTTCTGAATCCAGCATAAGGTTCATTGACTCTCGCAAACTATACTTCTCCTCTGAAATGTGATACCAGGCAACCGCAATTTGAAAAACTGGTCCATCTGATTGAACCCAATGACACATTGATCGTCACAAAGTTAGATCGTTTTGCTCGTAATACTAGAGAAGCATTGAACTTAATTGATGACTTATTGAAAGAAAAAATAATGCTTAAGGTTTTAAATTTAGGAACGATAGATAACACCCCAATTGGGCATATGATTGTCAGAACTTTGCTATCGGTTGCGGAGATGGAGCGTGATATGATTATCGAGCGTACGCAAGCCGGTAAAATATTTGCAAGCCAACACAATCCCAATTATAAGGAGGGTGACCCAAAAGAAAAAAAGATAGCCGGAATATGGCTATCTTTGAATGTTATAACTCTCATACTGTGAAGGAAGCCGCTGAAGCTTTTAATATTTCTCCGCGCACAGTGCAATACATTAAAAAGCTATTTAGATAAATAACAAATACCACCGTCTATTTATATTACAATTCCTGACAAAAGCTATTAAATTATTGAAAGGAATCAGCCTTTTACAAAGTCAACAAAGCAATTCTGCTTTAAACCATATTAGGGTATCACAAATACTTTAATATTTTTTGCGTCGCATCCAAAACCAGCAAATTAGGCTTAGTATAACAGAGATAATCAGCACAGCAAAAACACCATAAGAAGATTTTTCAAACGGGACATGGACATTGATTCCCCAAAAACCAAAAATAATCGCTGGAATAGTCAAAACGATTGATATCTCTGTTAGAGTTTTCATAATCATGTTTAGCTGATACGAAATCATATTGTTTATCATATTTCCCAAAGCATCCAAATATTGGCTGTAACCTAAAATAATTTTATCCATTGTGTCACTTGTATCGTATATCTCATCAATTATTTTTTTGGTGGTAAAATCAATATCATTATTAGTTGTGAAATTTTTTTTGATGAAATCCAGCGCTTTGTGATTAGCGCCATAAGTTGCTGACAAAGCTATTATGTATTTTCGAAGAGTCAATAAATCACCAAACGTTGGTCTGAGTGGACCGGGCGTTGATATTTCTGAGTCTAAATCATCAATTTTTTCCTTGACTCCACGAAGGTTGTTAAGCATCACATGGAAATCTTTTTGCATAATCTTTAAAAGTACTTCCTCCGTGAAATTATTGACATCACGTAAAACCATATTGGATAAGAGTTCGGAAATGGAATTTAATTTGTGGTTTGTAAAAATTATCAACTTATTTTTAAATACCAAGAAAACAACAGATGTCGTCAGATTATCTAGAAGCCCACCTTCGTGTATCTTGGAAAACAAAAAACTTACGAGCAAACTTTTTTCATCGTTCCGATCTATCATCGTGTCATATGCAACTTGATCATCAAACGTTAGTATATTGCCTATTTTAAGGTCATATTTATGGTCAAAAGATTCGATATATTCTCGTTCGTCACCATAAACATAAACAACAGAAGAATTTTTGATATTTGATTCTGACGAAACTAATAATGTATCTTTTGTTAAAGAATAATTTTTCAGCATTGTAATCCTCCTGCTTTATATTTTTCTCAAAAATAAATGCGTAATTGTTGTGAAATAAATACGTTATCAGTTTTAAAAACATTTTGTCTTATGTATGATAACCTGCCAAAAATTTTATCTCACACATTATCTAGACAATCTTGTCTCCAGCTTCTAATGTATTATCTAATTTATAATTATAGACCCTATACAAACATATTTTGTAAAAAGCCTTTTTTCTGTTCTTTCAACAAATCTAACTTACGTTGATGAAGAGTGATAGTGTTGTCTAACTGTTTGAAAAATAACCCAATTTTTTGTTGACGACTTTTGTCTCGCGCTCTTCATTATTTATCACGATGATAAAAATCTTTTGTATTAAAGAAGTCATTTAGAACCGTGTTCTCACCAGTCATTGTTTCATGTAAACGAATACCATCGACATTTATCCGCGCATTACGATAATAATCATTTGTTAATTGACCCCATGATGTCTGTGACGCATCAACATTATCGAAAATACTGAAACCGCTACTCTTAAGATAAGTGTACTTTGCATTATCATTTGTATAATTTGTAAATGAGCCAATATCTGCTCCAAATGGGAAAATCAATACTGGTGTTTTACCAACAATTGGTTGTACTTCCTTTTGCCAAAGTGCAGTGTCCTTTTTGATATCATCAACACTGGCCGTAGTCATATTTATATGACCCCAGGAATGCGATGCAAACTGCCAACCTTCCCTTTTCATAGCGTTAGCAACCTTTGTCGCTTTCTTAGCTTCGCGATGTGTCTTTTTTGTATCACCATATTGACTCTTTGATGAACGATAACCTAGCGCCCCATTATAACCCGTTTCAGCAATCACACCCTTTGAGCCACCGTATGAGAAATCTGGATGCTTTTTGATGAAGGTATCAATAATCGGTACCATGTCATAATCACCAATTTTCTTCTGACCATTATTGGTATATTGATTTTTAACATCACCTTGCTTATTGACGACTAATTTATCTGCAAATCCAGAATTCTTCATATACTCATAATAGTTAACATCATCCTGTGATATAATTAAAGGCTTCTTGCCTTCAGGTAATTTGACTGGTTTGAAAGTCACCTTCCCTTGTTTATCAATCGAAATAATATCTTTAAAGTTAATTAATACATAGCCATTATCATATAACTGATTCAGCATCGGCATAAATTCGTCGATGGTCACCATATAATCTTTGTATCCCTGTGCCTGCTTAGATGAGAAAGCTTTACCAGGATCAACAATTAGTGAATGATAAAAAAGATGTGAAATTTTTGTCGGATCATCCCACGTGACCAACTTTGACTGTTGCTTATTAATACTCTTTTTTAGATGATCAACTGTTGTTCCTTTGTGCCCCGATAATACTGATTTTGCTTCTTTATATTGGTACTGTTGACTTAATGATTTTGCCTGCTTTACTGTCTTAGTTGTTTGACTATCAGTTTTTGCAGCCATAACATCATCATCAATATTGCCATATAACCCTAAGCCTGCCCCCAAAATCAACCCAATGACAAGACTAGTTATCTTGGTTTTTATCACAGCTACTCCCCCATAATTTTTATGAATATTAAACGACAAGTTAGTGCCATTCTATATCTTATTACCTCAAAAATAAAATTATTCGTATTGTTTTATAAATAGTAAAGATATCAAAAATGCGACATAATCAAACAAAAAAGGAGTGATTAAAATCACTCCCAAAAAAATATTTTTAATGCCACAATACCTATTTATTGCGCATCATCCTTAAACTTATTATAGTAATTTGCTCCTGGGAATACCCAGTTAGCACGACCGAATATCTTGATTGTCGCTGGAATAATAATCAGACGAACCAAGAAGGCATCAAATAGAACCCCACTGGCTAATGAAATACCAATTGACTTAATCGTTGAATCTTCAACCAAGGCAAAACTTCCAAAGACAGCAATCATAATCAAAGCGGCTGTAATAATGACTAGACCACTCTCTTGCAATCCTGTTTTAACAGCCCGATTTGTATCTCCAGTGGCAATGTATGTCTCCCTAATCCGTGAGACCATGAACACTTCGTAATCCATCGCCAGACCGAAGACAATTCCAATCATAATGACTGGCAAAAACGCAATAATTGGTGATCCTTCACTAATATGGAAAACACCATCTTGCATAATCAATGTCGTCAATCCTAATGATGCAATCAATGATAAATACTCTTATACTAAAAAAATGGACTATTTTTATTCAGTCCGTAAAATGAAAGTATAGGAGTATTTTTATGTCAATTCGTTATTCACAAAATTTCAAAGATTCATTGGTTAAACTTCACCAAGAAGGCCGTTCACTTAAATCATTAGCAGAAGAATTTGGTCCGTCGAAAGATTCTATTGCTATTTGGGTTAAACAAGCTAACCCAATCATGATCGAGGGTCAGTCAAAGACTTTAAAAGACGTCAAGCAACTAGAGAAGCGCCTCGCTATTTTGGAGGAAGAAAACGAAATTTTAAAGCGAGCGGCCATCTTACTAGCCAAAAAATAGTCCGTAATGTGGGATTGCCGCTTGTTAACCAATTTTTAGCACAAGGATACGCGCCTGTGCGTATTTTAAGTGCACTTAAAATCAAACCTAG
>NZ_JQBF01000012.1 GCF_001437285.1 Pediococcus pentosaceus
AGGTAAACGCGGTTCTGAATGTCTCTTAAAACCTGTCTCAAATATTGACTTCAATCCATTCTTGACGCTACATTAATAATGTAACGGAATATAATTATTTATGGTTCCTTTAAAAGATATAAAAACTTGTCTTAAGTGGAGGTTAATAGTGCTAACGTGTGAACTATTACACTTTAATTTGTTTAATCCGGATTAGAGTTCAAATCAAATTTATAAGCTATATTATAATATTAAACCAACAGTATAGATGTAACAATAGAGTGTACCCTATTGTGTTACAATTAATTTATTGAAATCTCGGTATTTATGTATGACACAATAGAGTTGTCACATAAATACTTTAAAAAGGGAGTCAAAAAATTGAAAATAGGATATGCACGAGTGTCTACCACTGATCAGAATTTAGACCGTCAAATCTTTGCTTTAAAAAAAGCCGGAGTTCAAAAAATATTTGAAGAGAAAATTTCTGGTAAAAACATGGAACGCCCAAAGTTAAAAAAAATGCTGGAGTATATTCATGATGACGATGTAGTTACAGTAATAAGTTTGGATCGCTTAGGGCGTAATTCGCGTGATTTAACAGATGTTATTGATAAAATCAGACGGAGAGGAGCAGTTTTG
Organism: Pediococcus pentosaceus; assembly: GCF_001437285.1. Taxonomy (GTDB): domain Bacteria; phylum Bacillota; class Bacilli; order Lactobacillales; family Lactobacillaceae; genus Pediococcus; species Pediococcus pentosaceus. The sequence continues at coordinate 622 of NZ_JQBF01000012.1, forward strand.
GATGTTCTAGATTTACCTACGTTTGCAGGTGTTGAAGACGGCAATTTAAGAGCTCTATTAACAAATCTTGTATTGGAAATATACAAATATACGGCAGAAGAAGAACGCCAAAAAATCTTAAAAAGGCAAAGTCAGGGAATAAAAATAGCTAAGACAAAGGGCATATATAAAGGAAGAAAAAAAGAATATGCTCCAAATGGTTCAAAACGCTTCATATATAATGGGGTTTTAAACGGAATAAAGAACGGAAAAAGTATTGCGCAAATTTCCAGAGAAACTGGTATCGGACGAACACAGGTTTATCGAATTCGAGACTATGCTAGGTCGATTAATGATTTATAGAGGATGATGAGTATATTGCAACTATCGTTATCAATGTTAATTTAAAGCAGTTTATAGTTCTTAAAAAATTTCTTATAATAGATTTTTAATATCTATTGTGAAAAGTACTAGATATCAAAAGTATCTAAATATCTAAGTATCTTTGTATCTAAAGATACTTAGGTACTTTTTAATAAAGCATATACAAATGGCAAGACCAATAGCTTAGCAGCTTAGTAATTTAAACATTAAACACTAGTTACATTATTAATATGTCATTTCAATTTTTATATCTAAATATCCTTGTATCTTAAGATACAAGGATATAGTACAATCTACCCTTTTTTAAATTAGGTATCCAATTAGAAATACTCAAGTGAGCTTAAAAAAATAGTTTAGTTCAAAAGTATCTTTGTATCTAAAGATATAAAGATATAAAGATACAAAAGACGTTATTAGAATAAGTAAGTTCTAATAACGTCTTTTTGAAATTGTATTACCGGTATTTAATTTCGATGCTATTCCTAATAATTTCTTGTTCTCTTTCAGTAAAGTGATTTTTTAGATATTCATTTACAGCCGTACTGACTAAACCATATGCTTTCGATTCTGGTTTATTTTTGTCGGTCATATTACACATTGTTTTTATTAAATCTAAGACAGGCGGAGCCACTTTAACATTTTTCCTCTCTGCTCCAGTCCATTTCTTTGTTTCCGTTGTTTTTGGATTAAGAGAAGATGTATCTCTACTGACATCAGCTGAATGGAGTGCTTCTGGTGATTCGGTTTCTTTATTTCCTCGATTAATTAAGCCCATTAACATCTAACCCCTTTCCAAGCTTCGTAAGTTTGTTGTCTTTTGTCAAGTAACGACGTTTATATATGTAGTCAGATATATCTCCTTGAGTTTCAAAGGCTTGTATTCTTTCTTCTAATTCACAAAAAATATCCGCAAAAAGTGCAAACATTTTTTTGTCGTGAAAATCATTAAATTGTATACCTTGTGCTGTATACCATTCTAACCTTGCATGGTTTGAGATGATTGTGTTGAACACATTATCTTGACCAAAGAAAGAGACTGTGTCGTTAACAATTTTTTTGTGTAACTCTCTTCGATTCTGAAGGAGTACAGGCAAAACGCCTGCTACTTGTACTTTTACCTTCGATCCAAAATCATCAACCAAACTTTGTAGGTAAGAAAATACTAAACGTTTAGATCCATCAAAAGAGAATCGTTGTGTTTCTTGGACCACCACAACATAATCCGCACAAACCATTGCATTATCAACTTTTAAATCTGTTGAAGGTGGAACGTCTATAAATATATAGTCATAACGATCTTTGATGGCGTCTAATAGGTTTGACATATAAAAAGTACGGTCATAGATATTATCAAATTTTTCTATAAGAAAATCCCCGTATTTACGCATATCATATTTACAACCGATCAAATCGAGATTATCGCTTAATTCTACAATACCTTTACTTAAGTCGCCTATTTCTAAGCATCTCATAAGTGTGTAATCTATTTTCTTTAAATTAAAGGTTCGGCCTAAAAAATCTGTAGCGTTACCTTGTAAATCTGTATCAATCACCAATACTTTTTTATCAAATATTGTAGAAGCTACGATTGCTTCCATAACAGTATCAGTTGTTTTCCCAACGCCGCCTTTTTGTTGTGCGTTAATAATAACTTGTGGCATGTTTGCCTCCTAATATAAATAAGTAAGTGATTTTTATTTTCTGTTAAAGGATCCTTTTGCACTTTTATTATAATATAAAAAAAATTTTTTACAAGGATAAAAAGATAAAAGTATCCTTAGATAAGTTTATCTTTTTATCTAAAGATACAAAGATATAAAAATATGGACAATAAACAGCGACAAATCAAGAAATACATTTATCTAAAGATAAAAAGATAAATGTATTTTTAGATATAAAGATAAAAAGATACTTTTATACAATAGTAAAAGTATCTTTTTTCAAAAATGCGATTGACATAGGTTTTTGGGTAGGTTATTGTAAGTGCAAAAGAAAGTAAAAAAAGCCACTGTGAACTGGCATTCACAGCGACCCGCAAAAAAATATAAAGAAAATAAATGTTCATAAAACTTATTCATAGGATATTGTATGCTATTTTTCTCTAAAATTCAATACTGCTATAGAACATAGATAATGACATGATTTGCGGATTAATATGGCTTTGAACGGCACATCTTGATTCTGTTAACTCTAAGTGGATCAGTGATATGCTGGTTCACTTTTTCTTTAGATTTAATCAACGGCATTAACTACTATTTGTTTCAAAACAAATATACCTTTGGTTAATATCGTTCTGAAAGGAGTGCAAATATTATGTCCGTAACGGAAAAATTAAGCTACAAATCTTGGTCTGCAATTAGTCTTATTTTACATAATAGTTTAAAAAAATATAAACCAAAAAATAGTAAACTAGTTCAACTCAATCAAGAAGTACATAACGATAATAAGACTGGTTCAATTGCTGTTTTTCGTAATAAATCATCAATGAGTCGTGACATGGGTTTTGTCGTGACTTCTGAAGAAGCATTAATAGAAAACATTGAGACACTAACACATTGGACACCTAATACCTTTAATTGGTTAGGATATGATAACAGCCGTAAACATATTAAAGGGCATTCAGAACGTAATCTAAGCCAAATTAATGCGTTTGTAGTTGATATTGATTTTAAAGATGCTCTAGATAGAGATCGAAACCTGAATCTGGTTAATAGCAGCATAGTCTTAGAGGACCATATTCTACCCACACTTGTCTTGAAAACTGATAAAGGGTATCAAATTTACTATATCTTGGATCGCCCAGCATTTTTATCAAAACATAAAAATGGTAGTATGCCTGTTTTAAGCGCGGCTAGAAAGATTTCTGAAAATATAAAAAGTACGATTATGGAAAAAATACCTGCTACTGACGTAGGATGTAATAGTTTTGGAATTTTTCGGATCCCGCGGGAAGATAATATTATTTTTTTTGAACCAGAATTGACCTACTCATTTGCTGGTTTTTTAATGTGGAGTAAGTCAGTCACACAAAAAAGTAAGGAAAAGCGTAAGAGCAATCTAAAAGTAATTAATAGTCCGCATTCTCAATATAGAAAACAAACCGATCAAGCTTGGTTTAGAATTATGTTGACAAAGCACAACATTAAACCAGGTCAAGGACTAGGACGTCACAATACTATACTTACATTGGCCTTAGCGTGCTACTCTTCTGGAAAAAACCAAAACGATGCCTTCAATTTATTAGATGAGTTTAATTCATACCTTGAAGATCCTTTAGACGTACGAGATATGCAGCGTTGCGTCCGTGACGCTTACTCTGGCAATTATAAAGGTGCATCTAAACTTTATATTGATGAATTAATAGATACCTGGGCAACACCTGATGAGAAGCGCATTGTGGTGCAAGAAAGTAACGTTCAATGGTACAAGTGGGCGAAGCCTCGCACAGAACGCGTCTATAGTCACGTGTCAGAATGGCTAAATGATGTGATTGAACTAATTAATAAAGTTAGCTCTGGAGCAGACAAAGTTATTATGTCAACCAGGGCTATTCGTGATGCTCTTGATATTTCTCCATCAACCTTGAATAGGGTGATGAAACAAGCCATTTCATCTAATAAGCTAATTGTAAAAAAGGGGAAAGGAAATCAAGCGTCACAAATTGCAACTTTAGAAATGGTATTAAGAGCTTTATATCGGAAAAGAGAAGCAGAATCAATAGCTTGGGTTAATTACCTTGAGGCTTTTTTGAAGTTACAGAATAGGCAGTATATTGAGGAACAAAGCGTATTTTCAGATGTTGAAGGAATTGATGATGAAGTAGATAGATTTGGAACCAATATAAGTACGGGGTGAAATCTCTTAATTTAGTGCTACCAATTGCCCTTAGATTTTTTATCTCTTAGATAGGTAGCGTCAAGAATCTTGTGTAAATGAAATGCCTTCGTACATATAATATGTATCTAACTTAAATAAATGCATCGTTTTATTGGCATTATCTTAAATGCTAAATACCGAGTTAAAAAGGATCATCAAGATATTGGGGTTTTAATCCCGCTTGACAACGAAGAACTAAAACCTTTGATGACTAAAGCCTTGAAACGCTACTTTAACGCCCTAAGAAGCAATGAGAGGCATATTAAGAACGTGAAGAACTACTTATACGGCACCATGCAAAACCTATTTGGCGTTTGTTGGAATAAATAAGCGGCTAGAGAGTATGCGGCCAAACACCCCGAAGAAGAAAAATCAGCCGACAACGATAACAGTGGGTTGTACTACTAGTCCTAAAAGGCTACAAAATCCTTTCTAAGCGATTTTAAGACTTACTAACCTCTCTCTTTAACTTAAGTTAGATTTAAACGGCTTAAACAGAAGAATAGGGGCTTTTAAATGAGTGCCAGAGCTAACCAGCTCAAAAGTTCAGCCTTTAGATCAACGCCAAGCTCAAGTGATTTGAGGCCAAGGCTTTATCTATTGATAAGGTACTCAAAAGGTAGTATAATGGTAGTAGTAAAAGGAAGGAGATGAGACAATCATGGCAGTTAAGGAAAAGAAACGGGTCCAAGTCAAGATTGATAAAGATTTGGCCGATGATACCGAAGTAATTTTAAGCGAATTGGGCTTAAATCCAACCACGGCCATTAACATGTTTTACAAGCGGATTGTTGCTAATGGTGCTTTACCTTTTAATGCGTCTTTAAGCGAAGAAGAAAGAGCTAATTTACGCTTTTTAAAGGCGACCGAAGGGACACCAGTCACCGAGTTCAAAGACGCTAAAGAGGTCGCTGATTGGCTCAACGATCCAGATGAGGACTAATGACTTAGTCAGTCTATACGTTAGTTTTGTAGAAACTAACGGTGGCAAGTCTCGGCCAGTTTTAATTCGTCGGGTATCAGAACAGAAGGTCGAGGCTTTTAAAATTACTAGTCAGTATGAAAAGAAGTCGGCTTATATCAAGCAACAATATTATCCGATTCAAGATTGGCAATCCGCTGGGTTGAAGAAACCTTCCTGGGTCGATCTTGGTAATATTTATCGCTTTCCCAAAGCCGGTTTAAACTTTAAAGAAATCGGTCATTTAAGTAAGCTAGATCAAAATAAAATTTCAGATTTTACGCTTGACCTAAAATCAAAAAGAAGAGGTAAGGGTCAAAAGATAATTCAACAGTGATCAAGTAAAAGGAAGCACAAAGAAAGTAAAGCAGAGCTTACACAAAGAATTCAAAAACAGTTAAAAGACTTTGCTAAACACAATCCAGAAATTAAGCCAAAAAACAATCCTGAAAATAAAAACGATCGGCCTAGTTATTAGGTTGATCGTTTTTTAATTTATCCGGTTTATGGGCGTTAACATAGTCAGCAAATGTTTTTAAAAGTTCTTCGGTTTGTTCGACCGAGAGGTTATTAGCTTGAAAATATTTTTCAAGCAAAGCACCCTTTTGAATTAATCGGCGAGAACGAGCTTTGCGTTCTTGTCGGCTTTCATAGTATTTAGATTGCCGTAATTTAAAATCTTCCCGTTCAATTTTTTGCTTTAAACGCGCTTGCTGCTCAACTAGTTTTTTATATTGATTATCCATGACATAACTCCATTATTTATAACTGATTATGTGCTTGATTTACTTTTAAAAACTCGGCTACTTTTTTGGATAAAGACTTGATATTATCATTAGATAAATTAGTATAATCTAAATTTGCTTGACTAATAATTTGTTTACCTAATCGTTGCTCAATCTTATTTTTTTCGTCCTTGATTTTTTGATTAAGGCTTTTTAATTTAGCTTCTTGTTTTTCTAAGTTACTTTGAGACATAACTATCCCTCCAATCATATTGGAAATAATCACCTAAACTATATCATATAGGAAACGTTAAGTCAAAGTATAAAAGTTGAAATAGCGAAGCGGAAGGCATACACTAAAAGTAAATTTAGGAGAATCAGCAGACCGAGTGAAATAAGGTCAATGCGCACTTACACACAACAACTAAAGTTGGTTGTGTTATTGTGTTAAACCTTTGTATCAGAAGTCGCCGTTGGCGACAACAAAAGCAAACCCATAAACCCAAAGAAAGGTGGTGACCGACATGGCAATTTTTCACATGAGCTTTAGTAATATTAGTGCTGGAAAAGGAAGAAGCGCAATTGCTGGAGTAAGTTATAGAAGTGGTGAAAAGTTATTCGATCAAAAAGAAGGTCGAAGCTATTTTTATGCTCGGTCAGTCATGCCAGAAAGCTTTATTTTGACACCAAAGAATGCGCCAGAATGGGCGAGTGATAGAGAGAAATTATGGAATGAAGTCGAGAGAAAAGATCGGCGAGCAAATTCACGCTATGCAAAAGAGTTTAACGTGGCTTTACCAGTTGAATTAAGTGAAGACGAACAGAAAGAATTATTGACAAAATATGTACAAGAAAATTTTGTTGATGAGGGTATGGTTGCCGACGTAGCAATTCATAGAGATAACCTAGATAATCCGCACGCTCATGTTATGCTAACTAATCGTCCATTTAATCCAGACGGAACATGGGGATTGAAAAGTAAAAGGGAAAATATATTAGATGAAAATGGGAACAAGACTTATACAGGAAATAGTCGTTTTCCAAGATCAAGAAAGGTGTGGCTAGTTGATTGGGATAAAAAAGAAAAAATTACTGAATGGCGGCACAATTGGGCGGCTAGTGTCAATCAAGTTTTAGAGCAAAAAAATATTCCGGATCGGATCAGTGAAAAATCATTTATCGAGCAGGGAATAGATGATACACCAACTCAACATGAGGGAATCAATAGCAAGCGGCATGAAAGAAAAGAATTTAACCAACAAGTAAAGAACTATCGCAAGGCCAAAGCCAGTTATAAAAACAACCAAGAAAAAGTAATCAATAGAGGTCATTTAGATAGTCTAAGCAAACATTTCTCGTTTAATGAAAAACGGGTGGTCAATGAGTTAAGTCATGAACTGAAAACTTATATCAATTTAGAGAGCTTAGATGATAAACGGCGCATGCTATTTAATTGGAAAAATAGCACCTTAATTAAACATGCAGTTGGTCAAGATGTGACTAAACAATTATTGACAATTAACCAACAAGAAAGCTCATTAAAAAAGGCAGATGAACTCTTAAACAAAGTGGTCGATCGTACCACGAAAAAACTTTATCCAGAGCTTAATTTTGAACAGACAACCGCGGCTGAACGACGGGAATTGATTAAAGAAACTAATAGTGAACAAACGATTTTCAAAGGCAGTGAATTAAACGAACGTTTAATGAATATTCGTGATGATTTATTGGCCCGACAATTATTGATCTTTACCAAACGGCCATACGTGGGCTGGAAGTTATTAATGCAACAAGAAAAGGAAGTCAAAATCGAGCTTAAATATACGCTGATGATTCATGATGATAGCTTAGAAAGTCTAGAACACGTTGATCAAGGTCTACTAGAAAAGTATTCACCAACCGAGCAGCAAAAGATTACTCGCGCAGTCAAAGATCTACGGGCGATCATGGCCGTTAAGCAAGTCATTAAAACGCAATACCATGAAGTATTGAAAAGGGCCTTTCCCAAAGGTGATTTAGATGGATTGCCATTGATTAAACAGGAACAAGCCTATACAGCCGTGATGTACTATGATCCTGTTTTAAAGCCATGTCAGGCCGAAACGATTGAACAGTGGCAAGCAAATCCACCACAGGTGTTCAGTCCCCAAGAACATCAACAAGGACTAGCTTATTTATCGGGACAGCTTAGCTTAGATCAGTTAGAAAATCATCACTTACAACGGGTTTTAAAGCATGATGGCACTAAACAACTCTTTTTTGGCGAATGCAAAGCCGATCCGACGATTAAGAACAGTCAGATCGAGAAAATCCAAAAACAGTTAAAAGGGCAACAAGCCAAGGACGACCAGTATAGAAAAGAAAATATCGGACATTATCAACCGCTAAATTACAAGCCAGTTAGTCCAGACTATTACTTAAAGACGGCCTTTAGTGACGCGATCATGACTGTTCTATATGCTCGTGATGAAGATTACCAACGACAAAGACAGGCGCAAGGTTTAAAGGAGACTGAGTGGAAAATGACGAAAAAGCAACGGCAACACCAAACTCGAAATCGGCATGAAGATGGGGGCATGCACTTGTAATCACAAAATTAGTGATTGGTTGATCGGTATGAATGGTAGTCCCTTATATACTTTATTGTTGAGACGAAATGGGGTGCACGGGGTGTATTCAATTGGTCGCGTGCAGACGCCAACCTTGTATATGGTCTATCAAAGAGACCAAGCAATCAAAAACTTTAAGCCGGAACCCTATTTTGAACTAAATGCGGAAATTTTAGCCAATCAGCAAAAATTCGCCGCAAAATTAGACCCCTATCAGGGTTTTAAAAACGAAATAGGGCTAATGACATTCATGCAAGCTAAACACGTTCAGAAAGGCTCACAGGGTGGTTTAATCAAGGACGTGCAAAAACGGGCTAAAAAGAGTGCTAGTCCACAACTATTCTCGCTATCCAGTCTGCAAAGCGCCATGAATAAACGGTATCATGCCACTGCCAGCCAAACCTTAGCGGCCATTCAGAGTTTATACGAAGCCAAGTTTCTTAGCTATCCCCGAACCGATTGTGCTTATATCACTGATGAAGAATTTGAGTATTTAGTGGCTAATCTGACGAAGTATCTGGGTTTAGTCTCTAAGCCAGTCGCTTGAACCAATACCACCCCAAATAAGCGCTATGTTAATGGAAAAAAGTTTGAAGAACACTACGCCATTATCATGACTAAAGTCGTCCCGACTAAAGAGAAATTAGCCAGCTTACCTAAAATACAGCAGCAAGTCTATGACTTGGTTTTAAGAACGACGTTAGCGATGTTTGCTGATCCTTACGAATATGAAGAGACCACCATTATCACCCAAGTTGGCGACGTCAATTTTAAAGCGACGGGTAAGGTCCCAACTAAGCAAGGTTGGCAAGCTTTATTTGATGATCACAAAGCCGACCAGCAAGTGGCAGCCAACCTCCCGCTCGTTCACCGAGGCGATCAGGTTAAAGCAAATCTGCAAACACCACAAAAAGAAACGACACCACCGGTGCCCTTTAACGAAGATACCTTAATTACGGCAATGAAGACGGCCGGTAAAACACTTGATGATGAAGAAGCCCAAGCGATTCTTAAAGATGTGCAAGGCATTGGGACAAGTGCAACCCGGGCCAATGTGCTGGAAGTGTTAAAGAAACGCGGCTATCTCGTCACTGAAAAGAACAAGCTCCACGTCAGTGAAGCGGGGATTACTTTATGTAAAGCGGTTGAACTCGAACCCTTGTTAACTAGCCCAGAGATGACAGCAAAATGGGAGCAAGCGTTACAGCAAATGAGTACCGAAGAACGCACTCCGGATAATTTTTTGAGCCAAATCAAGAAGTTTGTGGCGAAGTTAATCGCTGATGTTCCCACACAATTAACCGGCAATGCAGCCATTAAGCAACAAATTGATCATCAACAGCAAGCGCAAAAAGTTGCCGAGGTGTTCTTAGAAACACCACAAGTAACTGTCGTAAATAAACAAAAGTTTTACATTGTGAATCCCAAGCAAGGTGAGGACTTTACCCTACCCAAGAAATGGAGTAGCAAGACGCTTGGTAAGACCGCAATTAAAGCGCTGGTCACCAAGGGGGAAACGAGCAAATTAAAGGGTTTCAAGAGTAAAAAAGGAAAGTCGTTTGACGCCAAGTTAAAGCTTGACGGCCATAAATTAAGTTTTGATTTTGATTAGAACCTGCCTACCGCGCCCTATACTACGTTCCGGTTGGTTAACCCGTCATTTAGGTTCACTTTTACAATCCCAAAAGTAAACCTGAACAACGGGTGAGATTAACAAAGCAAAGGAGATCATAAAATGAACAACGAATTAGCAGTTTTAGCCAGTGAATTACCCGTTTTGCAAGCTAAAGGAACCTACAAGTATTTAAAAGAAATCACTGGTAACGGAGCCAAGTATCCTATGACCCACGTAACATTCAATTAGTTAAATATGGTTTTAAAGTAGGAACTGATTATGTTGTCCCAACTATCAATTCACCTAAAGCTAAAGCTTCAGAGGCTGTCCAAGATCTATGATTTTTGATATACCCCTATGTAAAAAGCGAGTTTAAGCTATGAAAAATTACCCCAGCAATATTACTCGGCAACAATTTGAATTAATTCGACCAGTTTTAGAAAATTTTCGTAAGCGAACCAAGCCTCGAAAATATGACCTCTACGAGGTCTTCTGCGCGGTTCTGTATGTCTTGAAAACCAGTTGCCAATGGCGTCAAGTTCCCGGTGATTTCCCAGAATGGCGGTCAGTTTACAACTATTACAAAATTTGGTCAACTAAAGTTGAACCAACCGCTGATTCTTTATTGGAACAAGTTTTAAAAAAATTGTCATTGATCGGCGAACTTACCAAGGACGTTCAGCTTTAACTTCGTTTATTATCGTGGACGCTCAGAGCGTCAAAAACACTGCCACTGCTGAAAACAAAGGTTACGATGCCGGTAAGAAAATCTCGGGGATTAAGCGCCATCTGGCAGTTGATATCCATGGCTTTCCGCAGGCCATTCACATGACGCGAGCGAACGTCTCTGATCGAGACGGGGCCAGTGCAATGATCGCTTTACATGCCATGCATTTACGCCAGGTTCAAAATGTCTTAGTTGATGGTGGTTATTCAGGCGTTAATTTTCAGCTCGATGTAGCCAGTAATTTAAACGCAACCGCGTAGGTTGCGAAGCGCAATGAGTTGCATCGATTCGAAGTCATGCCCCAACATTGGGTAGTCGAACGATCTTTTAGTTGGCTAGAGAATTGTCGGCGACTTCGGAAAAATTGTGAGCGTCAATTAACCACCAGTCTGCAAATGGTCGTTTTAGCGTTTTTAGCACTATTACTCAAGAGATTTTAGACAGCCTCTAAGCTCTGCCTGGATGACCAAATACTTTTTGCGACCCGAGCCCCGACCATGAAATTTCTCACGAGTACCGAACACCTGAATGTTTGTGTCTGTAATTCCCAGTAATTTAAGCGTATTATCTAGTTGAGACATCTATTCCTACCCCGCTTATCTTGAGTTTCGTCGCTTAAAGCATAGCACTAGGGAGGCTTAGATGCTTTTTTTGTTATCAAAAAGGGTCTAGTACTTTTGGAATGGAAATACTTTCCAA
>NZ_JQBF01000013.1 GCF_001437285.1 Pediococcus pentosaceus
TTAGTTGTTGTGTGTAAGTGCGCATTGACCTCGTTTCACTCGGTCTGCTGATAACCATAGAATCGATTTTTTCCGTTGTTGAATGGAATGTATTCTTAATTCAATTTATGCTTACACTTAACTGAGTTTGTTATGCTTACACTTAACTGAGTTTGTTATGCTTTAAATACTAAAAAAGTGTTGCAGATTACGCTGTTTCAAGCCAAAATTTTTTAATTGCTTTGTGCAGAGAATCTTTATAAGATTGGTAATAATTTTCGAATAACGGTGTTGTAAGATCTGTGAATCTAAACTTGAAGTCATTATTTTGATGTTAGGAGTCATTAAGATGGACGAAAAGAAAGTATTAAAATCCATTGATGAAATGTTTGCTGATCCTTGGCAAGTTGATATTCAAGAATTGTTTGAAGCTTCTGTCAATGAACCTGACGAGATCAAAAAGAATTTGTATGATTCCCTGGATACTTATGTTTTGCAAAAAAGACAAGAAGATATTATTAATCGTCCTGGCTTCGTTATTTAGTCCTCTAAAAGCCTGCTGAGGGCTTTTTATTTTTGCTTTGGTATAAATATATATAAACAGTCTCAAAATCGCTAGAAACGAGAAATAAGGCCCTTAAAAACGAATATAGCAGTTAGATTCTTGTTAAGATTTAAAAAAACTAACTGTTTGCTGTCAATGGTAGCGGACGAGCGTAGCGTGGGAGCATAAGGAATTGACAGCTCTAAACCAGTCTTAACACTGAAATGGCGAAAGCCAAAGTTTTATAGAAACTTTGCTTTCCTGCCTAACGGCGAGTGAAAAAGCGGTCAAGCTGGTTCAGCTTGACCGGGGTTCGGGGCGTCAGCGCCCGAATAAATGTGGCTTGCCACACCTTTTTAGGCAACGAACGGAGTGAGGCGCAAAGAGCATAGCGACTGGAGTTGAATGTGAGCCTGTTTTTGGGCTCACTCCTTTGTGTTTTTTGATTCTAGGTTTTGGCCTCGTACAGTGGTGCCTCTTATATACCTCTTTTATAAACCTCTTTTAAACCTCTTTTAGACCCCTCTTGAGCCTTACTCTCCCAAGGCTCACAGAAGTTTATCAAGTACCTTTTGTCTGTTTATCAAGTACCTTTTGTCTGTTTATCAAGTACCTTTTGTCTGTTTATCAAGTACCTTTTGTCTGTTTATCAAGTACCTTTTGTCTGTTTATCAAGTACCTTTTGTCTGTTTATCAAGTACCTTTTGTCTGTTTATCAAGTACCTTTTGTCTGTTTATCAAGTACCTTTTGTCTGTTTATCAAGTACCTTTTGTCTGTTTATCAAGTACCTTTTGTCTGTTTATCAAGTACCTTTTGTCTGTTTATCAAGTACCTTTTGTCTGTTTATCAAGTACCTTTTGTCTGTTTATCAAGTACCTTTATAAGTTCTGTACTTGATAAAAAGGTACTTTTATTTTAATATGTGTTTGAGGTGATAATAATGTCTAATGAGTTAGTTAAGTATGATCCTGAGTTGAATACTATTCCCTTAAGAAAATTTACCCCAATTGAGATGAATTTATTTTTTTCAATTGTTTCCCGCATGCGGGATCAAGGGAATAAAACTGTTCGTTTCTCTTTTGACCAGTTAAAAGAGCTTAGTAACTATAAACCAACCGCAAATAAACGTTTTATTGATGATATTGAAAATACATACCAAAAGATCCTCAGCCTTAGGTTTGGCCGTAGAAGTAAGAGTGGCTTAAATCGTGAATTTTTTGTTATGTTTACTGAATTTGAAATTAAAGGTGAAGCTGAAGAACCTTATGTTGATATTCAGATTTATCCCAAAGCATTGCACTTGCTAAACGATTTAGAAAGTTGGGTTCGTTATGCGTTGGCAGAGTTTAGAGATTTAAAAAGTAGTTACGCAAAAACAATGTTTCGGTTACTAAAACAGTTCAGAACCACTGGATATGCTTATTTTTCTAAAGAAGACTTTTTTGAATTGCTTGATATACCTAAAAGTTATTGGAATAGTCCTTCAAATGTTGACAAAAAGGTTATTAAGCCAATTAGAGAAGAATTAACCCCGCTTTTTAGAGGGCTAACGATTAGAAAAAAATATGGTAAAGGCAGAGGAAAACCAGTTATCGGTTATTCTTTTACTTGGAAACCTGAAAGAAAGGACGCAAATGATTTTTCTCAAGGCAAATTTCAAGATGAGCGTCAAAAACTCTTTAACATTCAGCACAATGATGAATTATCAGATAAAGAAAAGTGGCGTGCAATTGACAAAGTTAAATGCTTGCCTTTAGGAACAACTGAAAAACAGGTACTGGCTGAAAAACAAGCTGAACATGATCAAAAAATAAGAGATCAAGCAAGAAAAGAAGCACTTGCTGAACTCCGAAAGGGGTTTGGAAATCATGCCTAAAACTATTAGAGAACTTGCTGATGAATTGGGTGTTTCAAAGCAGGCTATATGGCAAAGGATAAAAAGAGATACGTCAATCGATTTACGTCAATTTACATCAACAAAAGGCAACACTGTTTACGTTGATGTTGATGGACAAAAAGCTATTAAATCAATGTTCTCAAACGATTCTTCAACAAGATACCGTCAACAAAAAGATGATATTGACGACAACAAAAAAGACGATGTTGATGAACAAGATGAAGTGAAATTCCTTCGAAATTTAGTATCAGAAATTCAATCTGAAAAGAAAGAGTTACATAAGTTACTAGATCAGCAACAACGATTGGCCTTGCAAGACAAAAAATTGCTAGAAGAGTACAAATCAGAAATCAAAGATTTGAAATCCTTAGTGATGCCGATTCGTGAGGACGAAAAAGATGTGTCACACCAAAGTGAAACAGTGCCAGCGGAAGCGCAAGCTAAACCTAAAAAGTGGTGGCAATTTAAAAAACGAGGTCAAAAAAAATGACTGATTCAAAAATTAAGGAGACAGCAAAGTCCATTTTGAAAGATTTTGGCAACACATATTTTTCAGATAAAGGCACTTTAAAACGCAATAAAGTAATAGAAGACCTTGATACGTACACACCTATGTTGATGAAGGCATTACTAGCTAATGGCGCTGATGTCAAGATTATGGACAGTATTATCAATTTTTGAAGCAACATCATGAAGATCAGCCATTGATTATTGTTGCTGGTGGAATTGGCATTACACCGTTTATATCTATTGCTCAAATGGCAGTGGAAAGACAACAACCAGTGACGTTTCTTTACTCAACTAAACACGAAAAGGATGCTATTTATTTAGATGAATTGACGAAGTTTAATCAAAGCGATATTTATTTCAAACATCAAGTAGGGCGGTTTTCTGATACACAAATTGTGGACATGATGCAAAAAAATGGTATCTATTTGCTGGCTGGTCCGCATGCCATGACCAAATATTGGCGAAATTTTTTGAAAAATAGAGGCGTGGCGGATAGCAGTATTTATTTTGAACCCTTTGAGTGGTAAGCCGATAAGCTATTAGCAGCTATTAATGTAAAGGAAAGCACATTATGTTAACTCGGAATTACTAACAATTCTAATGTTAGAAAGGTAGACAAAAAATGAGGTTATGGCACGAATCGTTAATTACAAAATTACCACGTCAACAATTGCTTGGACAACATAGAGAGTGCTGTGCACTTCGTGGCGGCGGGTGGGGGAAAAGGCACGCAACAGTGGATTATGTCTTTATTTACTCTCCATATAAATTGTTTAGATACCACAAATTAGTTATGACGGAGATGTTAAATCGCGGATACAAACCGAATGAAAATTGGCTAAATCCTTTGTATCGTGGAAATAATATGATTCCTTATAAGTCCCTGCCTATTGAAGTATCAACTTATTCTATTTATCCTGAACACGACCATAATTATTTAATTGAATGTATTGAAAATTTGAGAAAAAATGTATTGAAATCATCTTTAGAAGAAATAAACGAGTATACACATTTCGTCATTACTTATATCAAAATTAAAAAAGGTCGTTCAATTGCTGGAGTTCAATTTCATATAGAAAAGAAAAGAACAAGTCTCCACTGCCTTATAAGGAGAACGATCCGGAATATCAAAAGGATAAGGCTCAACAAGAGCAAGAACGGCAAAATTTATTTAACAAAGCAGTCCAAAGCAAGTATACGACCTTGTTGGGAGAAAACTTCTTAATTGGATTTAGAGATATGTAAGACGTTTCTAGAATGGCTGATTTACAAAAACAGGTTTATCCCCTGTATGATGAATTAAAAGACTTACGAGGGCTGAACGGAGTGAAAGATCATATCAGTTATGTAGCTGCACATAAAGATGGTGCTAGCATTCAGTTGCGAAATGTTGTGAAGTATCTAAAACGATCAATTGAGCAATATTTACAAACCGTTAAAATACAAGATTTAGATGGGTAGGGATTCCGATGGCGGAAAAAACAATTAAAGAACTTGTTGATGAAATAGGCGTTAGTAAAACCGCCATTCATAAAAAAAGTAACTCCTGATATGCGAAAAAGTTTTTTCTCCAAAGTAGGGAATAAATTTGTAATTAGCGAAGAAGGGCAGGAAGTTATAAAATCAACATTTATCATCCCATTTTCAGAAACCGGAAACCGAAAACCAGCACAGTTCCCGAAAATAATCTATCAGAGACGGATATAAAAATAATAGAAGGTTATCAAAAACAACTTGAACAGAAAGATTTACAGTTATCCGAATTACATAAACTTTTAAATCAACAACAACAGCTCACTCTGCACTCTAATCAGCAAAATGAACGTTTACAGCTTCAGTTAGAGTCCTACGAAAACATGGAAAGCAATCCCTCTGACTCTGAAATAGAACCCGACCAATCCAAACAAAAGAAGTGGTGGAAATTTTGGAAATAATCAAAGTATCTAAGATATCTATGCTATCTTAGATACTTTTTTCGTGAATTTATCTAGATATCAAAAAACAATGAATTCTTGAAAATATTGTCTTAAAGTTAGAAACCTAAACGGAAGTTCAACAATGTCTCACTGATTTCATCTTCATTGATCCCGATATAGCGTTTGGTGATTTTTTCGCTGCTGTGACCGAATATTTCCATGAGTGTAGCCACGTCTTTGGTTTTCTTGTAATAGTGGTAACCAAATGTCTTGCGCAGCGTGTGTGTGCCGATATCGTCCCGATCTAATATTGCGGCGACTTTTTGAAACATCTGATAGACCGTATTGACTTCTAAATGACCGCCTTTAGTACTGGGAAACAAATAATCTTCTGGCTCCAGGTCTTTCGTGTAGTCCTGGATCAACTCCTGCAGGCTGCTTAAATATAAAATGCGTGTTTTTCCGGTTTTTTGCTCCACAATACGTGGGTTTTTCGAGGAAATCACGTCTTTTTTCTTTAATTTCACGATATCGGACATGCGCAAACCGCTATTAATGCCGATCAAAAACAAGAAAACGTCGCGTTCGGCGTTTTTGTTGCGTCTCAAACAGAATAAAAAGTCGTTGATTTCTTGCTGCGTTCGTAATGGTTGTACATTATAACTCATTGAAATGGTCTCTCCTCTCACAAAACGGATACATGATTTCATTCATCATATCACGAAATCATGTATTGGGCACCGGTATAAAAAAAGAACCCTATAGATATAGGATTCTCAATACACGATTTTATACAATTTCATGTATTCATTTAGAATTTAATACTCGGAGACCATTTAATATTACGACTAATGTACTTCCTTCATGAACGATCACACTAATGGCTATATCCGTTAATCCTACTAAGCTCACGATAATTAGAAAAGCTACAACTGCCATTGAAAAAATAATATTCTGCCAAATTAAACGATTCATTTTCGTAGAAATTTTATGAGACTGTGTTAATTTCGTTAAGTTATTTTGCATTAATACTAAGTCAGAAACCTCTACTGCCACATCAGTTCCATCTCCCATGGCTATTCCTACATCTGCATTGACAAGAGCTGGAGCATCATTTACACCATCTCCTACCATTGCGGTCACACCATATTTTTCTTTTTGTTTGTCAATAATTTTAGATTTTTCATCTGGCATGACATTGGCAATCACTTCGTCTATACCTAGCTTGCTTGCGACTGCTTTTCCTGTCATTTCCGAATCACCTGTAATTAACGTAGTATGAATACCTTGTTTCTTGAAGTACTCAATAGTTTCTTTAGCATATTTACTTGGTACATCCATAAGTGCAATAAGGCCTATAACTTCTTCATCTACTGCTAGATATACGACAGTTTTCCCTTCAGATGCCCATTGATTATTTAATCGAACATATTCATCTGAGACGTCGTCAAAAGAAGTTGGTTTACCTATACGATATTTTCGACCATTATAGTCTCCGGACAATCCTTTTCCAATCTGATTTTCTACTTCAATAGAAAGTTGGTTTTTTGGTTCAAATTTTCTTAAAATAGCATCCGCTAAAGGATGATTGGAATTTTTCTCAAGAGCTACTACAATATCAATTATTTCTTCTTCATCCATAGAATCAGTAAAATAATGATTCGTGACTTCAGGTTTTCCTTTGGTTAAAGTTCCCGTCTTATCAAATGCAATAGCTTGAATATCAGCTAATTGAGATAGATAAGAACTCCCCTTAGAAAGAACGCCTTTTTTAGCTAAATTAGAAGTTGTTGATAAAGTTGCCGATACAGTAGCTGCTGCCAAAGCACATGGCGAAGCTGCAACTAAAAGAACCAATCCTCTATAAAAGCTTTGTGACCATGTCCAATCAAGTAGAAATGGAGTTAATAATATAAATAGTGATATGGCAACTAAAACAAATGTTACATATTTTGGTTCAAATTTTTGAATAATACTTGCAGCTTTAGTTTGGTTATCCTGGTTTTGATTCACTAATTGTAAAATTTTTGAAAACACCGTATCTTTATTTTCTTTCGTGACTTCCATTGTAAAAGTGCCCGTTCCATTTATTGTGCTCCCAAAAACTTCGTCTCCCTTGGACTTTTCTTTTGGTATACTCTCTCCATTAATAGAAGACTCATCAATAGACGTAGATCCAGACAAAATAATTCCATCAATAGGGACTTGATCACCATTTAATACTTGAAGGTGATTTCCAACTTTTAATTCATTAACTTCCACATTTTTTGTGCTACCGTCTGGGAGAATTAAACGAGCAGTTGTGGGATTCATTTCGAGTAATTTTGTAATTTCTCGTCTACTTCTTCCTTCTGCATAATCTTCTAGAAAATGTGCCCCAGAAAAAATAAGGATTAATAACGCACCTTCTCCAAAACTTCCCATCAAAGATGCTCCAATTGCTGCTAACCCCATTAAGATATGAGAATTAGGTATAAATCTTTTTTGACTTTTTGAGTTATGGATCGTCTCCCCAAGTCCTTCAAGGACAATAACATGGTACCCAGCACTTATAGTAGCGATTAAGAACAAAATATTTTGTAAGATTTGATACTCTTTACTCAAAAAGAAAGCTATCAATGCTAGTGCTAAACCAATAAAGTACAAAATAATTGGCATTTTCCCATGATCATTGTCATGATCGTGACTATTATTTTCGGGTGAGTGTTGCTCTTGAATCTCTTTCATTTCTATCGCCCTTCTTAATAAAACTATTTTTTTGAAATCGTAACGCTTACGAATTACATATGAAATAACATTCATATGTTTATGCGTTCATTATATATTGTTCTATCTGATTTGTCAAAAAAATAGTTATCTTATTTAGTTAATAAAAAAATTGGACTATAAAACAACTCTGCTTATGGAAAAACCTTGCTTTATAAAAATCTTGTGCTAACCTAAACATGAACGAACACACATATGAAAGAGAGGAAGTTTTATGAAATCATCATCAACTTCTCCGTTAACAAATGATTCTATCCAAGAGGTAAGTAAGATATTTAAAATGATTAGTGACCCTACACGTATTTCAATTTTATTTCTTTTACAGAAAGAAGAACTTAGTGTTGGAGTAATTGCGCAGTCTTTAAGTATGGAACAATCAGCCATTTCTCACCAGTTAAAAACTTTAAAGACTTCAAGATTAGTAAAATCAAAAAGAGTTGGTAAAAATATGATTTATAGCCTTGACGATCTTCATATTTTTAGTATTCTTGAGCAAGTTTCAACTCATATCGAAGAATAAGAAAAATAAGCACAAACTACAAAGTTAAAATTATTTTACAATTCATTAGTTCAAATAAAAAAGACAGCGAGATTTTACCTCGCTGTCTTTTTTATTTGAACTTCACTATCGTTGTTGTTTATATAAAGTTTAATAGTGTTTGAATCGTACCATTTTTTGCCATGATATAAAATCCTAATCCTATAAACACAATTGGAATAACCCATCGGCCGTATTTCTCAAGTGTTTCAGAAACATATCTAACTCTTGCTAGACGATAGCCGATTAAACACCAACCCGCAACCATTATAAAGAAAGTAACAACTGTAATGACCAGTTGGTTGTTATTTAAAGTAGAAAAGAATGGAACATAAATTCCAATATTGTCTCCACCATTGGCAAATGTGATAAATGCTACACTTAAATAGAACTTATTAAATTTATTTAAACTAGAAAGAATAGCACCTTCATCTTCATCTTCACCCTTTATAAACAGTTTAACTCCTAAATAGATCGGGATTAGTCCTAATAAACCCACCCATTGATCAGGAATGAGTGTTACTCCAAATGTAGCTAAAAGACTGATTAAAACTAAAAGTGCAAAACCAAGATATTGACCAATGACTATATCTTTAGGATAAATACGATTTCCCTTCACCGTTCGTCCATTACTTGCTTTAGCTTGTGAACTTGCCTGAGAGAACAGCAACATCAAGACAAAAATGTCATCGATATTGGTTACTATAAAAGACACTAAAGCAGAGAGAATGGTTAAAATTAAATTCATAAAAAAACTCCTTTTTAAATTGCTCCATAAACGGAATAATAGATATTTAGTTATGTTAGTTTGTTACACATTCTATTATTCCTCCTTCATCGTCATTCCTCCTGCTATCTTTTTCTATTATTCTACCTTATTTGATAGTAGATCTAAACCTTTGCAACAGAACCAATTGGACTATTTTTATTCAGTTACTTAGGCAACATTTGAGATACGATTTCGATTATAAAAATTGATATACCAACCAATGGCTGCTTGGAAGACTGACATATTAGCCTCGATATCATCGAATAACTAAATACAGAAAAATACAATAAATATTATCAAACTAGGGACTATACTAGAAAACATCAGTACATTCCTTAACTCAGGGTCTATAATTAACAAATACCCCCTCGAAAACGTTGAAAGAATAACCCCTAATATCTATAATGTAGATATTGGGGGTTATTTATTTTAATATTAAAGAAATAACTTCTTTTATTTGTCATTTTTTCGATACCCTTTAGAACGATTTTGCCCAGGAAATAAACGATCATGCGATCCTACTCGAATTCCAATTAAGACTAGTTCATCTTTATCAATCGTATAAACCACCAGGACATCGTTAGTTTCGCTTGGTGTTTTGTTTTTCGGGGTATCTCGTAAGTGAAATTCATTATAACCGCTCATTCGCCGATTAAGCTCATGATCTTCAAATTCTGGTGGTAATTGTTGTTGCTCAAGCAACAGGTCAATGGCTGCTCGAACTTCATCAATAATAGATTTGTCTAAACTGGCTAACCGTTTTAGATCAGCATTAAAGGTTGCACGTGGTTTAAATCTTAGTTTTTTCATTATTTAAACTGACCCCAATAATCATCATCTGATTCAACAATTTCATCGTCAGGTAAAACATGGCGTTTAATTAACTGATCACGTGCAATTGCATATTCTAACGAACCTTCTTTAGCTTTTAATGCTCTTTCTAGCCAGTCCATTTTTTCTTGTGAAACGATGGCCACTGCGCGACTATTTGAACGAGCAATATAAACGGTTTCGTCTTCGTCATTAACTTGATCTAAATATTTTTTTAGGTTAGCGCGAAAATCGCTCTGTGTTAGTGCTAATGTCATATTTACCACCCTTTCATTGTACTTAATATTGTACTTTAATTTGTACTAAAAATCAATTTTTTAAGGAGCTAAAACTATGCAACAAGTTGTCTTACCCATCAAAGATTCAAATGTTCTCAAGGAGGTTCAAGATACCTTACTCAATAACTTTAAAGCTGGCCGGCGTAACTATACAGTTTTTCAAGTTGGCAAAGCGACACTGTTGCGAGTCAGTGATGTCATGCGCTTAAAACAAACCGATATTTTTAATCCGGACGGTTCTATTAAACAAAATGCGTTTATTCATGACCGAAAAACTGGTAAACCGAATACCTTGTACCTTAAACCTGTTCAAACAGAGCTCTTATTGTACCGTCAATGGCTGCTTGATCATCAGCTGGATTCTGAATGGCTCTTTCCTTCCATTCAACACCCAGAACGACATATTACGGAAAAACAGTTCTATAAAATCATGAGCAAGGTTGGCGATCTGTTAGGAATTAATTATCTAGGGACCCATACGATGCGTAAAACCGGGGCTTATCGCGTTTATACGCAATCCAATTACAATATTGGCTTAGTCATGAATCTGCTCAATCATTCCAGTGAAGCCATGACTTTAGCTTATTTAGGCTTAGACCAAGCCAGTACCGAAACTATGTTAGATCAAATTGATTTTGGTTAGTTTTATTTGGATTTTTAGTTGTTGCCGAAGGCAACTTCTGATACAAATCTTTAGCACAATAACACAACCAACTTTAGTTGTTGTG
>NZ_JQBF01000014.1 GCF_001437285.1 Pediococcus pentosaceus
AAAGTTGTCTCAGGAATCAGCTTACATCCAATCCTTTTGAAAGCAGTTTTTTAGTCAGGTGGTCGCTTATTAAGACCATCGCAGAATTTTGAGCAACCCAATTCACACTAATCGTAACGATTGGGTATATTTCAAAGACCGCCTCAATTAGCCAAGTCCTGGATACCTATGCGAGTTGGTAGACCCAAGCCTCATAAGGCCGTAATTTATTTGGCTGCTGCTCGCCATAATTACTAATCAAGCATTTGGCCGCGGGCGTCAGATATTGATCCAGTGGTCGGGACAGTGTCTCGGCTGTGAAATTGCAACAAACTAGCCAGGTCCGCCCTTCCCATTGCCGTGCATATAAGAATACCTGCGGATCATCGGCCCACAAGAGCTCAAACAAACCTAACGTCACTAAGGGGTATTGATGTCGTAATTGAATCAAGTGCTGATAATAGTACCACACTGAATCCGGATCAGCCAAAGCTGCGGCAGCATTGATTTGACGATAGTTGGGATTGACCGTGAGCCATGGCGCCGCGTCACTAAAACCCGCGTTAACCTCCGTGTCCCATTGCATCGGCGTTCGCGAGTTGTCCCGAGAACGCGCCGCTAATCGGGCCATCATATCTGCCGGTGATAGCAGCTGGCGCTCAGTCACTAAATCACGATAGGCATTGAGCGATTCAATATCTCGGTAATTGGCTAGTTCAGTAAAATGAGCGTCAGTCATCCCCAGTTCCTCACCTTGATAAATATACGGGGTTCCCTGTAAGAGGTGTAAACACGTTGCGAGCATTTTAGCCGAACGCACCCGATATGCTGGTCGGTCATCACCAAAACGTGAGACCGCTCGTGGCGTATCATGATTGTTCCAAAACAGGCTGTTCCAAGCCCGCCCTTCAAGTCCGACTTGCCAGTCACTAATGACTTTCTTTAGCGCCACTAACGGTGTCTTACGCGTACTCCACTTACCAAGACCATGCTGACTATTATCAAGTCGCAGATGTTGAAATTCAAAGACCATATCTAATTCGTGCTGATCAGCGCCCGCATACTTCAGCGCATCCGCTGGTGTCACCCCGTGGGTCTCACCAACCGTCATGATATCAAACTGTGACAACACTTCTTGGTTCATTTCTTGCAAGAATTCATGAACTCGCGGTCCGTTCGTTACTCGAGCATCGCCAAACTGACTGTGCGGTTTCAGTGGACCATCTGGTAATCCGGGTAACTTAGAGATTTGGTTAATGACGTCCATTCGAAAACCGTCAACACCCTTGTTCAGCCACCAGGTCATCATCGTATAAACTGACTCTCGTAAGGTCGGATTCTCCCAGTTTAAATCAGGTTGTTTTGTTGAAAACGTGTGTAAATAGTACTGCTGGGTCTGCTCATCATATTGCCATGCTGAACCACCAAAAGCCGCATCCCAATTATTGGGCGCTTTTTTGCCGTTACCTGAGCGCCAAAAGTAGAAATCACGATATTGATTGGTGCGGTCCTGGCGACTGCGTTTGAACCACGGATGCTCATCAGAGGTATGGTTAACAACCAAGTCCATGATGATCTTTAAGCCCCGGTCATGGGCGGCTTGCAATAGTTCATCAAAATCAGCCATAGTGCCAAAGTCGGCCGCAATTTGTTGATAATCACTAATATCATAACCATTATCATCGTTGGGTGAACGATAAATGGGATTGAGCCAAATGACGTCGATTCCTAATTGCTTTAAGTAGTCTAGGTGGGCCGTGATCCCCTTTAAGTCACCAATACCATCATGATTGGTATCTTGAAAACTCCGTGGATAGACCTGATAGACAACGGCTTGTTGCCACCACTTGATTGTTGCTGCCATAATTACGATTAACTCCTTAGTTACGCGGTAAGGCCCTTGATGAGCTTAACTGGTAACGTATATTTTGATTCCAGTGTACAATTCGCATCCTCAATCCGCTGCAATAGTAGAGAAACCAGTAACGTGCTAATATCCGCTAACGGTTGTTCTACTGTTGTTAATTCAGAATGATAATCACGTATGAGCGCCGTGCCATCATAACCAACAACGCGTAATTGCTCAGGAACCGTTAATGACAGTTGTTGCGCGACGTTGAGCACTAGTAAAGCGGCCAAATCATCACTACAAAAAATACCATCATACTGATGTTGTGTCATAATCGTCTTAATTTCCATCATCTTCAGCGCAGGGGTCAATTCAAACGGTAACTCATGGACATGGGGTGTTAGCTGTTGGGCAGTCAAGTAGGCTTCATATCCTTCACGGCGACCATTCGTTGGCGAACCAGCGTGTGACTTACCAGTAAAAATAGCCACGTTAGTCGCCCCCGCCTGATGCAATGTCTGGGTTGCTAGCCAGCCCCCCTGGTAATTATCCGAACTAACGATGGGAATATTGTCGGATAAGTACCGGTCAAATGAAATAATCGGAAGACCATATTGTTGATATTCTTCAATACCTAAATTGTGGGCACCAGCAATAATCCCGTCGACCTGATTAGCCATCAACATTTGTAAGTAGTCGCGTTCTTTTTGCGGATCATCCGCACTATTACATAAAATCACCTTATAATTTTTAGCAAATAAGATTTTTTCAATCCGGGACACCAGTTCACCAAAGAACGGATTACTAATATCTGAAAAGATGACGCCAATTAAGCGCGTATTCTTTCCTTGCAGTGAGCGTGCCATATTATTCGGCTGATAATGCAGTTCTCGCATCGCCGCGAAAACTTTTTCTTTAGTCTGACTACTCAGGTAGCCATGGTTATTAATAACCCGAGAAACGGTTGTCGCTGAGACCCCCGCTAGCTTCGCAACATCATTTAATTTTGGTTTCATTGTTATCGACTCCAGTATGCTCTGATTGGCGCCATTCCCAGACTTTACCGGTAACTGCCGTAGTGTCACCTTGAACGTTAAGACGACTCGGGGTAGCGTTTAAGAAGAAACGGCCGGTCATCACGGAATAGCCGTTATCAATATAGCATTCAAAGACTGACACATCTATGATTAGCCGGATTTTTATCGTCTTATGGGCCGTTAACTCAACTTGACGAGTCTGACCATAATCTTCAGCAAACGAATTCCCCGTATGCCGCCGATCAATCATAACCTGACCATGGTTGGCATCAACAGTCACCTGCAGCTGGCCACTTTCCTGCTGATCAGCAATGTTAACCGTGACCGTTTTATCAGCGGGAACCGTCAGTAAGAGTTCAAAGCTGCCATTCAAAGCGGCCACCGTCGCCCGTTGTTGCTCAAAGACTAGGTCATGCGCCGTCGTCCGCAAATCATCCACCGCTGCCACTGGATTTTGATAGAGGTGCCCATCTTTAAGCGTTAGTTCCTTAACTAAGCTCAAACAATGGGCCCAATTTTCACGATCAGTTGGATAGGAAATTTCAGGTAACCCAATCCAGCTGACGGCTAACGCGCGGCCATCCGGCGCATTGATTGCCTGCGTGGCATACACGTCAAAGCCGTCATCCAATTGCGTCAGGGCGTGGGGTTCAGTGAATTGTGCCTGAGCTAGGTTCAATTGATCGGCAACTAAATACATGTTCGGATAAATATTCTGATACGGGATCGTTGCTTGCGATAACCCTTGGGGACAGAACAATAAGACGGGCTGTTGATCGATCCAGACCAGATTTGGACACTCAATCATATAACCCCGCGCATTTGCGGGAACGTTCAACTCGCCTTGACACGTCCAGGTGGTCAGATCCTTTGAGAAATAAACCAAGATAGCACCGATCTCAGTAGTCGTCTGCGCACCGATCAGCGCGTAGTAGCCGTGGTCATTCCGGATCAAGTCCGGATCACGAAACGAACTCGTGTACCCAGCCGGAGCATGCGCAATTAGTGGCCGGGACAGCTTTTTAATGTGATTATCCGTGTCCATCCAGGCACCTAATTGATACGATTCACGTTGCCAGTCGGCAGTACGGACATTACCCGTATACATAATAAATAACTGATCATCAATTGGTAGTGCTGTACCCGTGTACGCGCCGTGCGAGTCGTACGGCGTATCTGGTCGAATCGCTAAGCCCTCATCATGCCAATCCACCAAGTTCTTAGAGGTCACGTGTTGCCATGACTTCAGTCCGTGTACCGGACCGAACGGAAAGACTTGGTAGAACAGGTGCCACTGACCATCAAAGTATGAAAAGCCATTGGGGTCATTTAACAAACCTGATGTAGGCTGAATATGATGTTGCATCCGCCACTTAGACTGGCGTGCCTGGGCAGCGAGCTGTGGTAGCTTAGTTGCTGGCCACTGTTCATAAGGGGTATAACGGGTTTTACGATTCCATATCATGACGATGAGCTCCTTTTTAACGTTCGACTTAATTGTCACTATTATAAAACCGCTTACACCGATATGTCAATCGTTTGACATTTTTATATTATATTTTCATGTCAGCGTTTCAAATTCGGTTTTTTAACAAGATTATCAAGCAATCCAATTTTGTATCAAACGCTTGACATATTTTCCAAAATTGCTATTATTGGGTCTGTAAAGCGCTTGCATTATTAAATTAAAAATAATTTTAGACTCAGGGAGTGAATTATTATGAATCATCAAGAAGTTGCCGACCGCGTACTTAATGCAATTGGTAAAAACAACATTCAAGCCGCCGCCCACTGTGCGACACGCCTCCGTTTGGTCATCAAGGATGAATCCAAGATTGATCAACAAGCCTTAGATGACGACGCGGACGTTAAGGGGACCTTCGAAACTAACGGCCAGTACCAAATCATTATTGGCCCTGGCGATGTCGATAAAGTCTATGACGCCTTAATCGCCAAAACAGGTCTTAAAGAAGCGACACCCGATGACATCAAGGCAGTTGCCGCTGCGGGTCAAAAGAAAAATCCATTAATGGACTTCCTCAAAGTCTTATCTGATATTTTTATTCCAATCGTCCCTGCACTAGTTGCTGGGGGTCTATTAATGGCACTAAACAACGTTTTGACTGCCGAGCATCTTTTTATGGCGAAGTCAGTTGTTGAAGTTTACCCTGGCCTCAAAGGTATCGCCGAAATGATTAACGCGATGGCTAGTGCGCCGTTTACTTTCTTGCCAATCCTCTTAGGATTTTCAGCAACGAAGCGCTTCGGTGGCAACCCCTATCTGGGTGCTACGATGGGCATGATCATGGTCTTACCATCACTAGTTAACGGCTATAGCGTTGCAACGACCATGGCAGCCGGCAAGATGGTTTACTGGAACGTCTTTGGGTTACACGTTGCACAAGCCGGCTATCAAGGCCAAGTGCTCCCAGTCTTAGGCGTCGCCTTCATTCTAGCTACCCTTGAAAAATTCTTCCATAAACACATTAAAGGGGCATTTGACTTCACGTTTACCCCGATGTTTGCCATTGTGATTACTGGTTTCCTAACTTTTACAATCGTTGGTCCCGTCTTACGAACGGTGAGCGATGCATTAACTAACGGTTTAGTAGGCTTATATAACAGCACCGGCTGGATTGGTATGGGAATCTTTGGTTTATTATATTCTGCAATTGTTATTACTGGTCTCCATCAAACTTTCCCAGCAATCGAAACCCAGTTGTTGGCCAATGTTGCCAAAACTGGTGGTTCCTTTATCTTCCCAGTCGCCTCGATGGCCAACATTGGGCAAGGTGCCGCCACTTTAGCTATTTTCTTTGCCACTAAGAGCCAAAAGCAAAAAGCCCTGACTTCTTCAGCCGGGGTCTCAGCGTTACTCGGAATTACGGAACCTGCTATTTTCGGGGTCAACCTCAAGATGAAATTTCCATTTGTCTTTGCAGCGATTGCCTCAGGAATTGCTTCAGCTTTCTTAGGACTATTCCACGTTCTGTCCGTGGCGATGGGTCCCGCATCAGTCATCGGATTCATTTCGATTGCTTCAAAGTCGATTCCAGCATTCATGCTCAGTGCTGTCATCTCGTTCGTCGTCGCATTTATTCCAACTTTTATCTATGCCAAACGAACACTCGGTGACGATCGTGATCAAGTAAAATCACCAGCACCAACGAGTACCGTCATCAATGTTAATGATGAGATTATCAGTGCACCGGTAACGGGGGCTAGCGAAAGTCTCAAACAAGTTAACGACCAAGTTTTCTCAGCCGAAATCATGGGGAAAGGCGCCGCAATCGTGCCAAGCGCTGATCAGGTCGTCGCACCAGCTGACGGGGTCATCACTGTCACTTATGATAGCCATCATGCTTATGGCATCAAAACAACTGCTGGTGCCGAAATTCTGATTCACTTAGGATTAGATACGGTCAATTTAAATGGTGAACACTTCACTACTAACGTTCAGAAGGGCGATACCGTTCATCAAGGTGATCTACTCGGAACGTTTGACATCGCTGCCTTAAAAGCCGCTAACTATGATCCAACCGTCATGCTAATCGTCACAAATACGGCCAATTACGCTAATGTTGAACGACTCAAAGTCACGAATGTCCAAGCTGGTGAACAGCTCGTTGCGTTGACTGCACCGGCAGCTAGCTCAGTTGCTGCTACAACTGTCTAAACTTTATTAGGAGGACGTCATGCCTGTTGAATATGACCCCAAAACCGGCTTAATCAATCTTCATAATGACCAAATTAGCTATGTTATTCAAATTTTAGCTCATCGTTACCCAGTGCATCGATATTTTGGACGTTACTTTTCAAAACAACCGTACTTTGAGCCGATGCCATCCGGTAGCCATGCTTTTGCTAATGACCCAACAGAACGCTTTCCATATTCCGTGACTTCACTGCCACTCGAATATTCCACTATTGGCAGTGGTGACTATCGCCAGCCAGCTTACGTTATTAAGGATGCTAACAATCAATTACTGCCCATTTTAGAATATACTGGTTTTTCTGTGAATGATCAGCCAATCAACTCGCGCCAATTGCCACCCACCGTTAGCAAACACACGCCTGTAACAACCCTAGTCATTCATTTGACCGATGCAGTGACCAAGTTACAGATGGATCTTAACTACACTATTTTTGAAAATCAGCCGCTTATCTTGCGAAGCACAACTCTGCGCCATCACGGTACTACTAATTTGCAAGTAACAGCCCTATCCAGCGCTCAACTAGATCTACCAACTGACCAATATACTGCGCTGACATTAAGCGGTACCCATGCACATGAAGCTAATCCATCGTTTAACCGTTTACACCCAGGGTTACAAACAGTTCGCAGTCTGCGCGGCACTAGTGGACCACAACACCAACCGTTCATGGCTCTAGCAGAACCTAACACGACAGAATTAGCTGGGACTGTTATTGGTTGTGCACTAGCATGGAGTGGTAACTTCGACAGTACTGTCGAAGTTGACCAATATCAACATAGCCGCCTAACAATCGGTCTTGAGCCCGACACATTCGAATGGCAGCTCAAACCAAATAGCAGTTTTCAGACTCCTGAAGCCGTGCTAACTTGGACAAATACTGGTTTTAACGGCATGTCGCAAGTATTTCACGACTTTAGCTATCAGCTGATGCCCTCCCAGACTAACATTCCAAGTGTGCTTAACACTTGGGAAACACTGACATTTGCCGTTTCGGAGTCTAAAGTTCAACACTTAATCGAACATGCCCACCAGTTAGGCTTACAAATGCTTGTCTTAGACGACGGCTGGTTTGTCAACCGTAACGGCGAAAATGGGCAATTAGGTGACTGGTTTGTTGACCCCATTAAGTTTCCTAATGGTCTGAACCCCCTTGCCCAACAAGCCCATCATCATCGAATGAAATTCGGTCTCTGGGTGGAACCAGAGATGATCACCACTAACAGTCAGCTCTACCAACAACATCCTGACTGGGTATTACAATATGTTGATCGGACACCCATCACAGCTCGCCACCAGCTAGTCTTAGACCTTTCGCAGGCCGCTGTCCGTGACCACTTAATCACTACTCTGACGAACTTGGTTCAAAATAACCAACTCGATTATCTTAAATGGGATATGAATCGCCATCTTACACAGGTTGGCAGCACACACTTACCGGCTGCACAACAGGGGGAACTGTATTATCGCTATGTCTGTGGACTTTATGATATTCTCACACGCTTGAAGCGCGCCTGCCCCAAGCTGATTATCGAAAATTGTTCAGCTGGTGGTGGCCGGTTTGATTTTGGTATGCTACCATACACCAATCAGACGTGGATAAGCGATTTGACTGATCCAGTCGACCGAGCAACCATCGAGAACGGATTTAGTTATCTATTTCCACCACGGATATTCAGCAACCATATAACCGCATCACCCAATGCGCAAAATGGCCGAATAACACCATTTGAAACTCGATTACAATTAGCCTGCATCGGGCAACTAGGATTGGAACTTAATCCTAAACAACTTGCTCCTAGTGAACAACAACTTCTTCGAGGAGCCTTGATTAAATATCAGCAACTGAAATCTACTTTTATCAAGGCCCACTTTTATCGTCTACCAACAACAAGACACGTTGTTGCGTGGTTGCTAGTAACGGCAGATAAAAAGCAGGCAATTTGCTGTTACTTAAATGGGCTTAATTCTGCTGTCAAAACTCAGCACCCATTACCATTACACTATCTCGATGCTGAATTAACGTATAGCGATTCATCGGGTAATCGCTATACGGGGCATCAGTTAAACACGATGGGGATTCCACTTAAACCCACCAACGCTGATTTCACTAGTCAGCTAATTTATTTATGTCAAAATTAATGTAATCGTTAACAAAATTTCGAATTAAGAATATATTATTATTAAATAAGACTACATTTTTAACTACAGGAGGCACACTATGCTTTTAGGTGCAATTGAAGCTGGTGGTACAAAATTTGTTTGTGCCACGGGCGCTGAAAACGGGCAAGTTAGCGACCGAATTTCGATCCCCACGACAACCCCCGTTGAAACCATGACTGCGGTAGACGACTATTTTACGACTCATCCCGTTGACGCGATTGGTATCGGTTCATTTGGCCCCATCGGCGTTAATCCCGATGATCCGAAATATGGTTACATTACCACGACTCCCAAACCCGGCTGGGGTGACTTCGACTTTTTAGGCCATCTTAAAAGTCAATTCAACATCCCACTCTACTGGACCACTGATGTTAACGAAGCCGCTTATGGCGAATCAATGATTGGAATCGCTAAGGACGTCCCTAACAGCATCTACATGACGATTGGTACCGGTGTTGGCGCTGGCGTCATTAGTCAGAACCACATTTTTAATGGTCGCACTCATACTGAGCTTGGTCACATGCGACTCAACCGGTTACCTGGGGACGATTTCAAGTCCAACTGTCCTTACCATGACATCTGTTTAGAAGGTTTAGCTGCTGGGCCAGCAGTTGGAAAACGAACGGGGAAAGCTGGGAAAGATATTCCCGTTGACGATCCGGTCTGGCCAATCATCGCTGACTACATCGCACAGGCATGTGTCAACCTCACCGTCGCCTTCGCACCTGATAAAATTATTCTTAACGGTGGTGTTATGAATCAACGGCAGCTCTTTCCCATGATTCGTGAAAAGTTTGCCGCCTATCTAAATGGCTACGAAGAAGTCCCACCACTGGATGACTATATCGTTCCCGCTGGACTGGGTAACAATTCTGGCATTGCCGGTGGCCTATTGTTAGCTCAGGCTGCTTTAAAGAACGCTTAACACCTTGCAAAAAAGTCCGCCGATACGTGTTTAAACGTATTAGCGGACTTTTAGTTTACAGTCAATTTGTCATTCGGTTAATGAATATATACGGTTAAAACAGTGATAAATCCAAAAATCACCCCGGGAACATTTGAAATAATAACGGGTCAATCCTTATAAGTCTTGAACCAGCCGTAACCAGTCCATAATATCCCATTAATCATTGCCACGAGTGGTTGTAGCGGCGATACTGGGTCACCTGAGAAATTCGAAATGATTTGCGGAATATACGACACGTACATGGTAGATTGTAAAATTAATCCGACGCTGTTCGGACAAAAAGATCAGCTTCCTTTAAAATGGTGTTT
>NZ_JQBF01000015.1 GCF_001437285.1 Pediococcus pentosaceus
ACGGCCTCTTTTTATTTTTCTCAAAAAAATATTTACGAAAATTTTTTCTTTTTGCTATAAAAATGGCATTTAAATTGGTAAACCCAGAGATTACGGTTTTTAATCCGGTAAAAGAAAACGTTTTCATGTTTGGGCTGGGAAGTTAATATTAAATCAGGAAGGATAGTGATAGATGTGTTAGATGCTAGAGAATACGATATTATTGATATTCTTCTAAAAAGTCCTAAGCAAACAATATCTAATATAGCAAGGCGGATGAATTTGTCAGATAAGACAATTTCAAAGTCCTTAGATGCTATTGACGATTATTTTAAAGGAAGTGATATAGCTCTTATAAGGAAACCAAAAGTTGGAATTTTTTTGGATGGTAATCTTAATTCTATTAGGAAGTCTATAACAAGGGATGAAGAAGGAAAAATACCTAATAGTAGGGAAGAGAGGATTAAATTTTTATGCTTTGAAGTATTGGATAATTATAAATATTTTACATACCAAAAATTATCAAATACTTTGTATATAAGTAAAACTACATTAGAAAAAGATATGCAGCAGGTTAATGAAGTTTTTAATAAATTTCATAACAAGATTGAAAGTGTTCCTGGGAAAGGTTCATTTCTGAATATTTCAGAATATGAAAGACGTAAATTGACTTTGGATTTAATCCAATATTTTTGGGACCAGAACTGGCAAATAACTAAACAAGGTAATCAATATTTTCATTTACTTGAAGATGTTCCAAACTTTATTAATAAATTTATCGATGTTGATAAATTGAAAGATATTAATGACATTGTACAAAAATATTTGAATAGTGAACATTTGAATATAAGTGATTTGAATTATCAAACTTTAATTTTGGTAATGCTAATTACTATCAAAAGAATAAATAGTAAAAACATAGTTAAAATGGGAGATAAATTTAAGGTAAAGGGATTACATTATTCAGAAAGTCTACAATTGTTACTAAAAAATATTGAAATAATTTTCAATATTACAATACCGGAAACGGAAAGTGAATATATACAACAATATATTCGAGATAACACAGTGATTTGTTCAGAAGATACAGTCACAAAAGTTAATGATGATGATATAAAACGAATTATATTAACAACAAATACAGTAATCGCAGAATATGTGGATGGTAGTTTAATTCATCATCTAAAAACTGCATTTGAACGAATTCAGCGCAAATTACCAGTAATTAATCCATATATCCAAGATATAAAAAATAAATTTCCGTTATCGTTTGAAGAAGCGATAGCTATATGTAGAGAACTTGAAAGATTTTACAATATATCAATTCCAGAGAGTGAAATAGCTTATGTAGCGATGTATGTTCAGACGCGAAGAGAAAGCTTGAAAATGAAACGGAAATATTTAATACGGGTGCTGATAGTTTGTAGTACTGGGAAAGGAACTTCACGTTTATTAGCGGCAAGATTAAGAAGAACTTTTCAAGAAATAAAAATTAGTCGAATCGTTTCAATACAAGAACTAAATGATACCAAAATAGAAGAAGATTTAGTGTTATCTACCGTGAAAATAACATTACCTGGGCACCATTTGATAGTAGTGTCACCCCTTGTTAACGAAGAGGACGAACGAAATATCAAACGGTTTATCGAAGTTAGTAGTAAAACTAAAAATAATCGTAACATAGAATTTAGTAAATTAATAAATTCAGAGTTAGTTTTTTTGGATAAGAAACTTTTAACAAAAGAAGAAGTAATTAATTTCATTGGCGAACAATTAGTTAAATTAAATTATGCTAAAAAAGGTGTTTCAGAAAGCGCATTAGAAAGAGAAAGACTATCGTCAACAGCTTTTGAAAAATATGCTACACCACATGCAAAAGCAGAATTTATAAACAAATCAGCAATTGTTTTTATACGTTTAAAGAACGAGATTAATTGGCTAGGACAAAATGTGAGATTTATTTTTTTTATTTGTGTTAAGAACGAAACGCCTAACCAATTAGATCAAATATTTGATACATTGTTAGAAATTATTGAGGAAAATAAGGAACATAAAGAACATACCTTGAAGAACGAAAGTCCAGATAATATTGTTTGCTATCTGAAAGAAGGAATTTAGAAATGAAAGTATTAGAAGTATTTAATTCCCAAAGGGTAATGCTAGAGCTCGAAGCAAAAAATAAGAAAGATGTTATAACTCGAATGGCACAAGTATTGCTAGAACAAGGAGTTATTTCTGATAAAAATGCGTACGTAAAATCTGTTTTAGAACGTGATGAACATTCAACAACAGGAGTTGGTAATGCTATTGCAATTCCACATGGTAAGAGTGAAGTTGTAAACGAACCAGCAATTATTTTTGCTAAGTTACATCATGAAGTAGAATGGAATGCTCTTGATAATAAACCAGTAAAAATAGTAGTAATGTTGGCGATTCCTAATATAGCAAAAGGGAAAGTACACTTGGCATTATTATCTGAAGTCGCGGTTAAGTTGATGGATGATCAATTGGTAAATAAATTAAAGGAAGCTAAAACAGAAAAATGTGTAGTCGAACTTCTATCGTAAATTATTAAATAATGAAAGAGGAAAAAATGAAAAGAAAAATTATTGCAATTACAGCATGTGCAACTGGAATTGCACATACATATATGGCAGCACAAGCTTTAAAGAAGGAAGCTAAAAAGAAGGGATATTTAATTAAAGTTGAAACTCAAGGAGCAACAGGAATTGATAATGCTTTAACTAAAAAGGATTGTGAAATTGGCGAAGTAGTTATTTTTGCTGTTGATACAAAAGTAAGAGATGAAGATAGATTTATTAACAAAAAAATTTTAAAAGTCCCAGTTGCAGCACCTATAAAAAATGCTGGAAAGGTACTTGATGATGCACTTGCGTTAGTTGATGAAAATTAAGGAGGTACGTACAAATGAAAAATGTATTATCTGAAATTAAGAATCATGTTCTGACAGGAATCAGCTATATGATACCACTTGTTATAGCGGGTGCTGTTATTATGGCAATATCCCGTGTTGGAGGTTCAATATATGGGATCAAGGATATTTGGGATGAAAAATATGTACATAGTGGTAATGCGGTTATCCAGTTGCTTCATAGCATTGATGGCTTTGGAGGAACAGCACTAGGGCTGATGTTTCCAATTATTTCGGCATTTATTGCTTATTCTGTAGTGGATAAGTTAGGCGTTGCACCGGGGTTAGTTGGAGGGATGCTAGTAAAGGATATTAACGCTGGCTTTTTAGGAGCAATTGCATCTGGGCTAATTGCTGGGTACATTTGTCTTTTAATTAAGGATAATATCAAACTTCCTAAAACAATGGAATCTGTTGTTCCGGTATTTTTGGTACCAGTATTAGGAACATTAGGAACCCTGTTGTTAATTAATTATGTTATTGGAGTACCTTTTACAGCGTTAAACGTTGGTCTCGAGCATTGGTTGAATGGGTTGAGTGGAGGAAATCAAATTATTATGGCTACTGTTGTAGGAGCGATGGTAGGTTTTGATTTAGGTGGGCCCGTTAATAAAGCAGCTGTAACAACCGCAATGGCGTTATTAACAAGTCAGGTCTATGCTCCTAATACGGCAGCACAGGTGGCTATTATTATTCCACCAATTGGATTAGGATTAGCGACTATATTTGCAAAGAATAAGTATAACACTGAGTTACGTGAAGCTGGAAAGTCAGCAATCATCATGGGATTAGTTGGCGTTAGTGAAGGAGCGATTCCATTTGCTGTTGAAAATCCGACTAAAGTAGTCCCTTCAACTGTTATCGGATCAGCTATCGGGTCGGCAATGGCAGTGGGACTTGGTGCGGTTAATGAAGCACCTATTAGTGGTTTTTATGGATGGTTCACGGTACAAAGCTGGCCAATTTACGTAATTTCAATTGCAACAGGTTCAATATTTGTTGCTTTATTTAATGTGATTCTTAGGAGTAAGGATGCAGGTGACAACGATAACTTAAACAAAGATGAAGAAGATTACAGCTTTGACGAAGCGGAATGGGAGTCATAATGACAAATGTACATATCGTTAATCATACACATTGGGATCGTGAATGGTATTTTACTTCGATGGATGCTTTAGTATTGAGTGATCAACTTTTTTCAGATGTTCTGACAGAACTAGAAGAGCACAAAGAAGCTAATTTTGTTTTAGATGGACAATTATCTATTCTTGACGAGTTTATATCTTTATATCCAGAAAAAATTACAGAGATAAAAACGTTAGTTAAAAAGAATCAATTATTTATTGGTCCTTGGTATACACAATCAGATGCTAATTTTACATCAGGAGAGGCAATTTTACGTAATGCAATGATTGGCGACTTTGAGAGTAAAAAGTACGGAAAAAAAATGTGTATAGGATATTTACCGGATACGTTTGGTTTTAATGCACAAATGCCTGTTATTCTTCAAGAAGCAGGATTAGATAATATAGTAATGTGGCGAGGTTTAAATCTAAATAAACACGTTAAATCACCATATTTTAAGTGGGCTGGTATGGGCAATAAAAATACAGTTTATGCTATTAATATGCCACAAGGATATGGAACAGGGATGCTGCTTGAAGATTCTGTCGATTTTGTAGACGGTAGATTAGATCCTGCAGTGAAATTTATTAAAGCGTATGTGGATAAAGATATTTTAATACCTTCTGGTAATGACCAGTTAGCAATTATTCATGACTTAAAGAAGCAAATAGACAAAATTAATAAAATTGGTAAATACAACTATCAAATTAGTAGCTATCCTAATTTTCTTGAGACGTTAAAGAAAGATGCATCCAGTCTTGAGACGTATAAGGGGGAATTAAGAGATCCAGTACTTGCGCGAATTCATAAAACAATTGGATCTGTAAGGATGGATATAAAGCAAGAAATTTTTCATCTGGAAGATAAATTAACTTTTAGGATTGAACCTTTAATGGTTATTGCAAAAAAGGTAGGAATTAATTTAAGTAACAGGCTACTAGTATTGGCTTGGAAAAAATTACTTGAATGCCAAGCGCATGATAGTTTATCGGGATGTGTCTCAGATAGTGTTGCTAACGATATAAAACATCGATTAAAAGAAAGTAACGAAATTTGTAATAGTATTGAAAATATAATTTTAAAACAAATAAGTGATTACTTAGATATGAAGGAAAATGAAATATTAGTTGTTAATTCGTCTGTAAAAAAATTCATTGGTAATAAAACAGTGACTGTTTTATCTAAAAATCCCAATATTTGTTTTGAAGAAATTGAATCACAAGTATTAAATTCAAAGTATGTTGATAGCAGAGAAAATATTTTAAATGAAACTCCAGCAGGAAATCAATATATTACGGAAGATGGTTACTATATACTAACCATTGAAATTAAATGTGAATTGCCTCCGTTAGGGTTTAAGGTGTATAGGTTTAATTCAGATTCTTATGATGAACAAAAGGTCATGGTTAAAAATAAAAGTATTAAAGGCAAAAAAATTGAAATTTTATTTGATGGATCGACTGTGATATATAAAGATCAAAACGTTAAAATATTTGATTTTGTTAGTCTAATAGATGAAGGTAATGCGGGAGATACGTATGATTTTTCACCTTTAAAAAATGCGATGGCTAGTAGATTAGAATTTAACCATTGCATTTGTTATAGTTTTGGAGAGTATGAGGAAATGAAATTAGAAGGTAACGTAAAGTTACCTTATACATTGGAAGATAGGATCAATCATACGAGTAATAAAGAATTTAATTTCAAGATAGATTTTCTAATAGATAAAAACGATGAAATAAAGATAAAAGTTGATTTTGAAAATACAGTTTTAAACCATCGGGTGCGCTTAGCTTTAAATATGGGCGAAGTTATTAAGTATGCTAAAGCATCAATACCATTTGGGTATATAAAAAGAGAAAATATACCTTTAAATCATTGGAAAGATAAGTATGTTGAGATGCCTGTAAATGTAGAACCTTTTGATAAAGAAGTTTCAGTTAATACAGATAATTATAGTTTTAACGTCTTTACAACTGATACTAGAGAATACGAATATTTAGGTAATAAAATTTATTTTACATTGGTAGCTACAACTGATAGTTTAGGAAAACCAAATTTGCTTTACCGACCAGGTAGAGCATCTGGCGATACAACCAAAAAAGGACATATTATGATAAATACGCCTATGGCACAGCTAGAACATCAAAAAATGTCATTTGAATTTTGGATAAAGAAGGACAAGGTTAATCCGAACGAATTAAGATTAGCTGAATGGAAACATCAAAAAATACTACCAAATATAGCATATCAGAATCAAAATTTAAATTATTTTATTAATCGAATTGATAATAAAATTCAAAAATTTGATAAAAATATTTTTATAGAACGTGAGTATAGCGTACTTCAAGGTATGAGTATTGAGAATCTAGTTTCGAGTGTATATAACTCTTACTATGAGAAAGATGCATTTGTTATCCGTTTTGAAAATCCAACAAATGAACCAATTCAACTACCAATTGACACTTACTTTGATCGATTTCAAGTGACACGTATTAATGCGTTGGAGGAAGAACAAACTATGACGAGCACAATTGATGAGTATGGTGTTTTGTCATTCTTAGTAAAGACGAAATAATTAATTAGCTAAGAAGTAATTGCTTCTTAGCTAATTTTTTAGGGTAGGTGTTTTGAATAATGAGAATTATAAATAAGTTTGGAATTTCTAGAGATTTATTAATAGGTTTTGTTGGATTAACTATATTTATGCTCGGAGCAACTATTGAGACTGGTTGGTTTTCTTCTTATTTAGTTTCAGAAGGATTTTCAATTAAAGACGTTTCATTTATGTTTACTTTATATGGTATGTCAGTAGCCATAATGTCGTGGATTACAAGTTTTTTAATAAATAAATATTCAATCAAACATACCATGGCTGTCGGCGTTATTTCGTTGTTAATTACAACTGGGATCTTAATTTTAGGTTTGAACAAAAATAACTTTTTATTAATTATATGTGCTTATACGTTCAGAGGAATTAGCTATCCTCTTTTTGCGTATTCTTTTCTAGTTCTTATTACTTTGAGAGTAAGGACGTCTAATCTAGGTAAAGCAACGGCATGTTTTTGGCTTAGTTTTAATTTGGGAATGACAATTATTGGTCCCTCATTATCAGCTAAACTATTAAACTATATTTCACCTATAGATTTATTATGCATTGGATGCGTATTTTGTGTTTTGGGAGCTTCTCTGGTGTTTACAATTAAAAATGTTAGAACAGTAGATAAGAATACAACTCTTTTACAAGAATTAAAAAAAGGGTTATTCATCATGGTAGAAGATAGTAGATTTTTTTATGGGATGATTGTGAAAACAATAAATAATATTGGACAATTTGGTTTTATAATAATGATGCCAATTTACTTAGTTCAACATCAATTTACCCTAATTCAATGGAGTACCATTTGGTCTGCTTGTTATATTATCAATTCTTTTGCAAGTCTATACTTTGGAAATTTAGGGGATAAAATAGGCTGGCAAAAAGTGCTCATTTATTTTTCTGGCACGCTTACAGGTGTTTCGTGTTTGGTTATTATGTTAGGAGCTAAATTTTTCCCAGGAAATTATATATTGATGCTGTGCTCTTTTACACTATTCGCTTTTGGAGTTGCTGCATTTGGACCACTTTCAGCCTTAATACCAGCTATGATGCCAAACGATAAATCAACAGCAGTATCAGTTTTAAATTTAGGATCAGGCTTAAGCAATTTTGTGGGACCAATAATAGTCACCCTTATATTTCAGAAATTTGGGGGAGACATAGTACTGATTGTCTTTTCTGTTCTGTATTTTTTTTCAAGCATACTTTCGAAGAAATTAAAGTTAAAATAAGTAACTTATGGCTAAACATGCCCCAATTTCTGTCTTA
>NZ_JQBF01000016.1 GCF_001437285.1 Pediococcus pentosaceus
TTGATGCAAGAACCGTCTATCACACCACGCCTAAAAGGTCACCATTTATCGGAAATCGAACGCGGTTAAATCACCGCTTGGCACATTGAAGGATGCTCAGTACGGCAAATAGCGATTCGATTAGGCGTCTGCCACCAGACCGTCAATAATGAGCTCAAGCGTGGTCGAGTCACGCAAGTTAAACGCGTTAATAATCAGAAACACTACTTTGAAATTTACAGTCCTGAAGCCGCTCAGAATCGCTATGAAATAAAGCGGCAAAACTGCGGACGCCCATTAAAATTTAGCCAAGTGACGGCCTTCTTAGCCTACTTTGATGATAA
This sequence comes from Pediococcus pentosaceus, assembly GCF_001437285.1. GTDB lineage: Bacteria > Bacillota > Bacilli > Lactobacillales > Lactobacillaceae > Pediococcus > Pediococcus pentosaceus. The sequence goes on from NZ_JQBF01000016.1 coordinate 324, forward strand.
GTTCTGCCATGAGGGCTGGTCGCCGGACGCTGCCGTTGGTTATGCCCGTAAGCACCGGTTATTTAAGCCGGCCAAAATGGTCTGTACGAAGACTTTGTACAACTATATCGATGCGCAACTGTTGGAGATCCGTAACCTTGATCTGCTGGAAAAAACAAAAAGTCGGGTGACCCAGCACCACTCGCACCAACATCAGCGCCTATTCGGTCGTAGTATTGAAGAACGGCCAAAGCGAGTAGAAATGCGTCACGAGTTTGGTCATTTTGAGATCGATACTGTCATTGGCAAACGTGCTGGTAGCGAGAGTGTCCTATTAACGTTTACCGAACGTAAAACGCGCTATCTGTGGCTTATGCATGCAAAATATTACGGCTGAATTCGGTAACGTTATGCGGACAGTTACGGCGGATAACGGAACAGAGCTCACCACGCTAACGGCTGCGCTTGAGGGTATTACCGAGACTTATTATACCCACCCTTATAGCTCGGCCGAACGCGCCACTAATGAGGTCCACAATCACTCAGACGTTACTTTCCTAAGGGGTAATCACTCGATCTAGCTACACCCAGTCTGGTCCGTCAAGCTGAATCTCGGCTCAACCATCTCCCGCGCCGTTTACTTAGGTTCTGTACACCAGCTGAAGTATTTCGAAAGGAATTAGCGCGTGCGCGTAAAGGCCGCGCCGCCTGATCCACCTGGAACTCCCATGAGCCCTTTCGTCTGTGTACTTTACCGGCACTGGTTAACTTACTATTGCAATTTACGTAAAAGTTAGTTCTCAGTGACTGCTTTAAAATGATAGACCTTTGTTGTGTAATCTTGGTAGACTACTGGATCATAGAAGCCAAGTTGCATCAATTCATCACCACCAAATATCGCCTTAGTAGCAATATTTTGGTAATTCAGCTTGGGATTCAAACCGACTAATTTGGTTTTTGTCAAACTGGGTTGGGCATAGGATGTCAGATTAAATACCATGACAATCGCTTCATCTTGTTGAGGTGAAACAAACATCCATGCTGCTTGATTGCTAGTAATTGGTGATTTTAAGCGATAAAATTCACCAAATTGAATCAGTGGTCTAATCTGTTTATACTGTACAACTTGCTTTTGGACTATTTGTTTATCCGCTGAACTGAGTTGTGTTAGATCCAATTCATAACCTAAGACACCGCTTGCCGCTACTGCACTTCTAGTCGACATTGACGTTTCACGACCTGTTTGCTGATTAGGGCTCACTGAGACATGGGCGGTAGCTAACGAAATTGGATAGGCTAAACTAGTCCCATATTGAATCGTCAATCGCGCAACTGCATCAGTGTTATCACTAGCCCAAATCTGTGGCATATAGTAAGCCATCCCAGCATCAAATCGACCGCCACCACCTGAGCAACCTTCAAATAAGATATGCGGATAAGCTGTCGTCAACCGTTCCAATAATTCATACAGACCTAAAACATACCGATGATAGACCTCACCCTGGCGTTCTGGTGGTAAAGCAACGGAATAAATATCTGAAAGGTGGCGATTCATATCCCATTTAATATAATCAATTTGCTTCGATTTTAGAAGTTGATCAAGCTGGTCAAAAATATTATTTCGTACGGCTTGCCGACCAAGATCTAAAATATACTGATTACGTGATGGACTTGGTGATCGGCCAGGAACTTGCATTAAATAATCTGGATGTTGCTGATACAGCTTTGAATCATATGAAATCATTTCTGGTTCTAACCAAATACCAAATTTAAGGCCTTGTTCATGCACATATTTCACAAAATGATTTAAGCCCTGCGGAAATTTTCTATGATCAACTTGCCAGTCACCTAATGAAGAATTATCATCATCACGATGTCCAAACCAACCATCATCTAAAACAAACATTTCAATGCCTAACTGCTTGGCTTCATCCACGATCGGCTTCAATTTTGCTTCGTTAAAATCAAAGAATGTTGCTTCCCAGTTGTTAACTACAATCGGACGCTCTTGATTTTTAAACTCACTACGTACTACTCGTTCACGGATCAAATGGTGGTAGGCTTGGCTCATCGCGTTCAAACCTTTATTTGTATAGACCATTAATACTTCTGGTGTTTGGAAAGTCGCGCCAGCTTTAAGTTGCCAATTGAAATTATAACTATTAATACCGACCATTAGATGAAGTTGGTCAAGTTGATCCTTTTCCAGTTCAAATGCGTGATTGCCAGAATAGACCAAGTTAAAACCATATGCATCACCGCTAAACTCTGTCGTAGTGTGATCAACCAAGGCCAAAAATGGATTCATTTGATGACTGGAAGTACCCCGCAAACTACCAAAAGTCTGTATTCCATAATTGATCGAACCCCGCTCTGGATGGCGTTCATTGGCATGCGCTCCAGGTAATGTAATTGTTTCGAACTGACGATCCGTAAAATCGATTTGCATTGAAGCAACTTTTTCTAAATTAACTGCATGATCACCTTGATTACAGACTTGCACCGAGCGCGTGACCACTGGTCGATCACGGTAGATCGTATATTGTAGATCAAACTCGACTTGGCTTACTTGATCAACTAATACGATAGTCAAAGTTTCTGCCTCTGTTTCATCCTCCACAAAAGCTGCCGGTAGCCCGCTTAACTTTGGTTTACCCGCTTCGATCCGATATCCCTGATAAACTAAGTATAATGCATTAGCCCCATCAGTATGACGAACGATTGCTGCTGGTAAGTGATAATCCATTTCACCAGCCGTACTGTATTCTTTCGGCAAAGTATCACGTGAAAAAGTGCGATCAGTCGATCCCGGTAAATTACCGGAAAAACCACGATCGACTCGTGGATAGCGCAATTCACCGTGGTAATGGTCCACATGCCCACCAAAATATAAATGACTTAAAGTACCGCCCTGCTCAACTGCAAAGATATAAGAAAGAGTTTGATTATGCAAATGAAAAACGCGATTCGCTTGATCAACCGTAATTAATGACATTTTATTTCCTCCTCGGGGAATTACTAATTTTAAAATTAAATGATAACCAGTGGCACATTATGCTTTAGTATGCAACTGTAAAATATTATCAGTTGCTTTAACGGCTTGACCTGGCTTGACTAACCAATCCATCATAGTGAATTCGGTTGAATTAGTCACTGTCATAATAACCGTATCATCTAAACCAGCTTGTTTGATCGTTGGATCCCAAAACTCAAGTAATTCATCCCCTTGTTGTACATGCTGCCCCTCCTCAACATAAGAAATAAATCCCGTTCCTCTAAGTTTAACAGTTCCCAAACCAATATGGATCAATAAGACGATCCCATTATCACCGACTAAGCCAACTGCATGTCGTGTGGTAAATACTTGACGTACCGTTGCATCAAATGGAGCTAATATTCGGCCATCACTAGGTTTAATAGCAAATCCGTCACCTAACGTTCCAGCCGCAAAAGTTGGATCATTGACTTGGGCAAGTGGAATCACTTGCCCAGCGATTGGTGTAGCTAAATCAAGTGATGTAACTACTTTTTCTGCTACCTGATCAGTGGTATTATCGAACTTTGTTCTCCAGGTTCTTTCAAGTTCAGCCACAATTTCGGCGTGTTTTTCTTCGGTTAAGAATATTTGCTTTGAAAAAATGCCAATAGCGATAAGTAGCATTAACGCGGGAAAGGCAAACATCGTTAATTTAAAATGTAATTGTCCTGCAGCAGTGATAGAAGAAGCAGTCGCACCAGTCGTCATACCAGAAATAATGGCAATTTGGCCAACAACCCCGTTAGAGATAGCGCCACCAAATTTATCGATCAACGGCCGCACTGATAAAGCCAGCGACTCATCACGATGCCCCAGCTTCAATTGACCGTATTCAACAGAATCCGTGATTACCATCAAAACTACTAAAAAGACCATCTGTTGCGGGAACCCAAACATAGTTGCCGCTAATAGAACCAGCCATAAATTACTGCCAGCAATGGTAAAAATCGCAATACCACCTAGCATGAACACTAAACAGCCAGCAAAAACACCTTTACGACTGAATTTTTTCGATAATACTGGAAATAGCGATGTAGCAATCAAACCTAAGAAAATATTAATGATCGATAGAATAGAAAATGATTTCGGCTTACCCATAATATACGTGAAATAATAGACTTCCAGTGAACCTAAAATATTAATGCCCACACCATAGAATAAATAGGCTAAAGCTGCCCATAGCAACTGATCATTTTTAGCCAGTGCCTTAAAAATCTCCATCACACCAACTGTATCTTGTTTATTTTTACGAATATCACTATCAACTTCACGTGTACCTAAGCCAACACCCCAGGCTGAAATTAAAGCTATCAAGCAGATGATCAAGGCAAAAATGAACCAACCACGATTATCGCCAGTACTAGTCGCCTTGGCAGAAAAGAAGATAACTGCCGGCATGACCAACACACCAACCAAGCCACCACCAATAGTTGACCCTAAGCGGGCAAAAGTAGCAGTTTTTTCGCGTTCTCGTGAATCAGTGGTCAAGGAAGGTAACATTGACCAAAAACCAACGTCTTTAAACGAATAGAAAATATCCATCGTAATATACAAAATTGCAAAAACGACCAAATAAATCATTGCGTTTTTAGCATAGAGGCCGCCTAAATTAGTAAATAATAGCAAGAGAATAATTGAAGAGACGGTCCCACCGACTACAACCCATGGCCGGAAATGACCCCAGCGTGTTTTAGTTCGGTCAATTGCGTTACCGATAAAGGGATCAATGAATAGCTCAACGATTCGTAACACCATAATAATCAAGGTCACCAAACTGACCATTCGATTATCTAGTGCTTTGTTGCCGGTATCAAAAAGGTGTGAAGTAATGAAGATAATTAAATATCCGGAGAGGATACTATAGAAAGCATCATTACCAAAAGCACCAAAACCATAGATTAGGCGACCTCCTAACCCCATTTTATAATTATGTTCTTCCTGCATAAATGAATTACCTGCCCTTCAAATCATTTTTTGTATCCGTTTTCATTAACAAAGCTCATTATAATTCCTGTCTATTGGGTTGCCCATAGTAATCTTTATCAATTTTTTGTTATTTTTATTAGTAAACAATTTGACATGTTTTTCTAAATAGCAGTATAGTGTAGCTATTTATTAATTAGTTGAAAAACATTTTCACATATTTAGCAAGATATTTTAAGTAAATGGAGAACTCATATGAATGGTGAATATAAAACTTTAGCGAATAAAAGCTTCGAAAGTAATGTACTCTTTTTCGGGCAAGAGGCTTGCCTACCGAATTACACTTACAAAGGTAATAATGTCAGAGACAGCTATGTTATCCATTACATCCAGGAGGGTAAAGGTACCTTTGCTGCAGCTAACCATCCAGCAACCGTATTAAAAGCCGGCGATATTTTTATACTACCTAAGGGAACACCTTGTTTCTATCAAGCTGACAATGACCAACCGTGGAAATACTTTTGGATCGGTTTTTCCGGTATCCGTATCGAAGCAATGCTTTCTGGTTCTTTATTAGCTCAGAAATGCTACTTACGCCAAGTACAAAATGGCCAATTTTACGCCGATCTCTCTGAACTTTATAAAGTTTTACACATCCCTAATTCATTGATAAATGATGTTCTATTAGGGTCTTTGATCTATCGAATGTTCTATGACTTATTGCGCTGGTATCCCGCTGACGCCACCAACATAAAAGTAAAGTCAACTGAACAATTTAACTTAGCTGTTTCTTACTTGCAAGAAAATTATAGTACTGGTTGTACCATTATGGACCTCTGTCATTATCTTAATTTATCACGAAGCTATCTCTACACCTTGTTTAAAACGCACGCTAATACCTCGCCACAAAAATTACTAACTAAATTGCGCTTAGAAGATGCTAAACAGCGTCTAAGCACTAGTAATAATTCAGTGCAAAGCATTGCCAATATGGTAGGCTACAAGGATAGCTTCACTTTCTCCAAGGCATTTAAACGCTACAGTGGTGCTAGCCCCAGCTATTATCGTAAAAGCATTGGAATCTAAATCATAATGACCACTATGTTGCCCGTGTGATTTGTCTTTCTGCTAATGCTATCGAATTACATAAGGAATAGTTGACCTGTAAAAATTATGGTACCACCGTAATAACGCGCGACTTTTTTCAATTTTGCTGTGTGTTGATATTAACTGATACAGCCTTTTTTAAACAAACAAAAACCGACAATCAACGCGCTATTGTCGGCTTTTGCAAATAAGAATTATTTTGTTTATGCGTCTGCAAGATACAAAGTTGAGCTTCGAAATCCCGCAGCAATCGCGTTTATTTAATTATCTTTGAGTTCTGTGTGTTTCGTGTGTGTGTTTGAGAAATTTAGTCAATCATACCCACTTAGCAAGCATTTCTAACGAACGATTCTGATCAACATGAACATAAGTCTGCATGAACTCTTCTAACGTATGTCCCATACGCGCTGCCGCCCACGGATAACTCATCCCGGCTGTATTTTCCCAAGTCTTGTTGCAACTGTATGCCGCAATGAATACATCGACCACTGCATCTCTTTAGGCGCAGTAATATCGGCTTCATTACCAAGTTTGATTAACATTTCATTCAAACTAGCTTGAGTTACTGGATATCTTAACTTAGCAACACGATAGTCATTTAAATTCAATAGAATAAATTTATTATGGTTTTTAATTCCTCTTTCTCGCAAAAATTTATTCTCGCGCGTTTTATAATTAAGTTAGCCATGTAGCTAAAATGGTAAAAAAAAGACACCAAGACGAAAAATTCAGGTACCATTGAAATTCCTACAACAAACAATGAAAGAAGTTTTCG
>NZ_JQBF01000017.1 GCF_001437285.1 Pediococcus pentosaceus
AATCATTAGGGAATCAATTAAAAAGATATAATTTGTTGAAAAATAAAATGGAATGGCAGACTAAATTCACTGGTGTTGTATTAGTTTGGTAAATAAAGTTTTTAGAACTCATCATTCATATATTGGATAAGCCGTTTTTATGAATTAGTCCTACTCTTGTTTTCTTGAACTATTTGGATACTATGATAATGAGGGATGAAAAGAAGAGGCATAACTTGTCTAAAAACACCAAACGACCTAAACTCATGGTGATTAAAAAAGAGCGGGAATTCTAATAATTAAATTTACATCATTTTAAAACTAATATATAAGACTTAATTTGTGACCCCTTATTAATAGCGATTAAACTATCCATTTTTAATGATTAATACGTTTAAGATGGTTTTATAGGTCAGTTATAATCCTAGTACGAAAAAAATCCCAATACTTAAATGTTTTTTCATCAGTTAACTAGTATTGGGAGTATTTTTAAGCGTTTTTAGTGATTTATGAGAGAGTATTTGGGTGACGCACCATTTCTGTGCGAAATAAAGTACTTGGTATGTAATACTTGTTTTGAATTAATCGATCACCGTGTATATCGAATATGTCTTCTGTAATTAACATAAGGGGAGAGTCATTAATAAAATTACGGCGAAACGTAGAAGGATGTCTTTCTGAGACGGATAATGTCAAAGTGGAACTAGAAGCCACCTTGTAAACATTATTTTCTAGGAACTGCACAATACTTTTGGGATTATTAAGGTTAACAGAAAATTTATCTATAGTTTCTGGCATTACGATTGCTAAGTTATTAGCAATGTTATTTATGCCATTTTTGTACCAAACGTTAAGAGTAAGATAATGGCGATTTTGTACACCAAATAATTGATCAGTAAAAGCACTAGAAGTATTTTTATGATAGTATGTCTCACGGCTTTCTATAGGAACTGTTAAGGTAGTTAAAATAGGTGAAATAAAATTTTCTAGGTGTTGATTACTATAAGAATTATTTTTACTAATATAATGGCCTTTTCCGTGAATACTAGTGATAAAACCATCTTCTTTTAACAGAGACAAAGCTGTTCTAAGGGTAACACGGCTAACATCAAATTCTTTAGTAAGAATCTCTTCAGATGGAATTTTTTCACCGGAAATTAATTGGCCTTGCTCAATCATTTTTAGTATTTTGTTGTACACTTTAACGTATTTTGATGGTTGATGCATTTTACGGTTAACTCTCCCTATCTTTTAGATTTAAATGTGAATTAAAAATTAATCCGAATACCAATTATCATCAAATGACTGGTATCCGGATTAATTAGCTGTTTAATCCAACTATAATCTTAACATTTTCTGTGTAAGATTATAGTTGTAAATAATGAAATCTCCATACTCTTCTCTTCCACGAATTTTAATTTTATGAGAAAAAGAAAATCCCAAACTAGTTAGAATATGAATCATCGGTAAATTACTATGATTAGTTGTTATCCAAATATTGTCTACGTTGTTAGAATAGCCATTTTGAATGATATTTGAGAGTATTTTTTTTGCTATTCCTTGCCCCTTTACTGAGGAATGGACCATTAATCGATGTAAGTACCAATCCTTACCTCTTCGATCGATGCTAATCGCTGCAATATTACTTGCTCCGGTTGAATAAAGAGAACGGTCTTCAATATCTTTGATTAATACTCCAATATTGGGGTAATAGCTATTCCATTGAGTAATATGGCTTGAAGCCATTTGTTCTTTTGCATCTTGTAAAAGATTGAGTAATAGAGGTAAGTCCTCTTTATAAGCTGGTTGAAGTTCAATAGATTTAAGCATGGATGTACTCCTAAAAGATTAGTAGAGACATAACAAGCATCATGATTACTCCAAAAACCATTGGAACGGAAGTGCGTTTAACAATTTTTACTGGAGATAACTTTGTGGTTCCAGCAACTATTAAAATAACTGCCGCTACAGGAGAGATTGCTCGCAATAAGTTCCCTGCTAATTGCATAGGTACTGATAGGGCGATAGGGGAAATACCTGCAGCTTTAGATAATGGTAATAACAGAGGAATCATTGCATAAAGTAACGCAGTTCTACTTCCACTTAATAAGACAATAATTGCCGTGAATACAACCATAACTACTGGTAAAACAATACCTGAGCTATTCATAGTTTGCATAGTTTTTTGAATTAAATCAATTATCCCTATCGAAGTTAGCCCTTGTACGAATACTTGGGCGGAAACTAGTAATGCTACGATACTCATTACGCTACCCATACCTTCAAAAAAATTACTAGTTTCTTTTAAAACAATTTGGGGATGCTTTTTATTAAAAATTTCTACAAGTACAGCAATAACAAAACTAAGTAAGCTAACTAATTGAACACTAATATTCAGCTTAGTGTGAAGAAATATATTGGTGAAAAAGATAATTAGCAATATTACAATAGGTAAGAGCGGTAGTAATCCATAAATAAAAGCTTTGAATCCTTTATAACTTACCTTAGGTGACGCTGTTGAATCCTGTTCTTTATTTTGAGAAAGCTCTGAAGAATATGACAACTCTTCAGGATGCTTTTTGTCTTGATATTTTTGCCATAAATAATGAACTATAGTAATAGCTAGCAAGGTTGGAATAGAAATTAAAGCGTGTTTTTGAAAAACATAATCTGTTACAGACATGTGAAATTGGGATGCAATAGCTACGTTATCTGCACCTAAGGGAGTTGGAACTATTGTAGCTGAAGTTCCGATGATAGCTGCTGATGTTAGTCGCGACATGCCTGCAGAACGCAATACGGGATATAGAGTTGCAAGAAGAATAATTGCTAGATTTGAAGCACTTGGAATTACAAGTGATAATAGGTTTCCAATAAGAAAAACAATGGGAGCTAGTAAATAAATAGATTTAATTTTAGTGATTGGTTTGGTAAGTGCATGTACAGTAACTTGATTAGCACCTATGTGGTTCATATAAGCGCTATAACCACCTAAAATTAAAATAACAAATCCTGGTCCTACTAAAGTTGATGAAAATTGATCAACAATTGCCTGAAATGGATTTAATAAATTTGTACCAGTAGGTTGTGTTACCTTTAGCTCATTATCCAACAATATAGCGATGTACATCAAAATTAAACCTAGTGATAAAAGTATCATTTTAATATCATTTTTCTTTAATAACATATAAATCAAGATGCTTATAGCTATAATACCAATGATAGAGATTAATACTGCGTGCATGAGATCGCCTCCTATATTGTTTTTGATATCATTTTGGTGAACCAGTCTTCAAATTGTTTAGTATCAACGTTAATTGCCACCTCTGCATTGGAATTTTCCCCAAGGTATCCCTTAAGATCAATTAATGAAGCACCTGCTGTAAATGCTCCTTGGGTTTCTATAGCAACATAGGTTGATTTCATCTCAAATATTTCTGGTTTTAAAATCAACCCTAAAGCGAGGACGTCATACATATTTAATCCCTTATCAAAACTACCTCCACGATAATGAGAAAAAAGTGAATAAAACATTTTACCGGTTTTTCCAAGATTTTTTATTTTTCCTGAAGTGGCGGGCATTATTTTAGCTTGTCTCCCTATTTCCATGGGTACAATACGTATTGAAATATTACTGTTAAATACTATTTTTGCTGCTTCAGGGTCAACTCCAAAGTTAAACTCAGATAAGACTCCCAAGTTACCTCTACCTAAAGCTCCTCCCATTAATACAATTTCGTGGATATTCTTACTATCCTGTGGATAGAGATGAAGATAAAGTGCAATATCAGTTAAAGGTCCAAGTCCCATTAAAGTTACAGGAACAGTACTGTTTGATACAGTTTCATGCATTGCTTGTACCGCGGTCCTTGATACATCAGGTGTGATTTTAGGAATAGGAAAATCAAAGCCATCCATGCCAGATTCACCATGAACGTTACTAGCATTTTGTTTTTGTCGAAGGAGAGGTGACGGGCTTCCTGGAACAATAGGTATTTCTTTGTTAAAAAAAGTTAGAAGCTTTTGTGTATTATGAGTTGTTTTTTCTAAACTTACATTACCCGCAATAGGACATATAAGTTTGACATCTATATCGTTACTAAAAAGTGCCAAAGATATTGCAACTGCATCATCGATACCAGGATCAGTACTGATAATAACAGGTTGTGCTTTTAAATTATTCATCAACATAGGTTTAATAACTTCTTAGTTATATTTTTGAAAACGTTTTCCGAAATTATTATACAACGTTGTATTTAATTTTGAGGGTTAAAGTAATGTATACAAAAAATATTTGATTGACGAATCTAGTGCACCTTAAATAATCGAAGATTTAGCTAAGAATTTGTATCAGGTTAATTAATGGTGAATTATATTCAGTTTCGAATTATTAAAAAATATTAGAGAGATTTTCTTTTGATATCATCGAAGGTCGTCCCTATGAA
>NZ_JQBF01000018.1 GCF_001437285.1 Pediococcus pentosaceus
CTGATATGACCTATATTCAAACGAAGCGTAATGGCTGGTGTTACTTATCAACCATCATGGACCTGCATCCACGACGGATTATCGGCTATTCGTTCTCAAAAAAGATGGATACTGATTTAGTCTTAAAGACCCTTGAAAGCGCGGTTAAAAATCGAACCATTACTGGGGACCTGATTATCCATACGGATTTAGGATCACAGTACACCAGCGATGATTACAATCAACGTTTAACTGAACTACATATCCGCCACTCATACAGCCGTAAGGGTTGTCCGTATGATAATGCGCCAATGGAATCCTTTCGCGCTTCCCTCAAAGAGGAATGTGTTTATCCAGTGCCGGTCTTTGAAGATTATGAAACTGCCGCTGCCGTCCTTTTTGAATATGTGCATGCTTTCTACAATAGGAAGAGAATTCATAGTTCACTGGGCTACCAGACCCCCTTACAAGTTGAAATTGCAACACTTACGAGCCAAATGGCCGCCTGATTTAATGCTTTCCAGGGTTCAAATAAGTTATTAATCGCGATTAATGATTTATTTGAGCTGTGGAAGGTAAACGCGGTTCTGAATGTCTCTTAAAATCTGTCTCAAATATTGACTTCAATCCACATCGACTACGTGCTAAGTGTAGCATCACCCGTTTTTTCCAATGACCCGAACAGCGACACAACTGCCACCGAGGGTATTTTACGCATTTTAAAGGCCGCCCAACAGGCCCACGTCAAGCGTGTTGTCATGACCGCCAACTTTGGCGCCATCGGCTTCAGTAATCACGACCAAACGAGCATCACCACTGAAGCCGATTGGACTGATCCTAACGAAAAAGGCTTATCGGCCTATGAAAAATTCAAACTGATCGCCGAACAGGCTGCCTGGCAGTTTATTGAACAAAGTCACGGCAGTTTAGAACTGACTACGATCAATCCGGTGGCGATCATGGGCCCAGCATTAGACGCCCACGTTTCTGGCAGCTTCGATCTATTGAAAAATTTACTTAACGGTCGTCCCAAAATGATTCCCAATATCCCACTCAATCTGATCGATGTGCGCGATGTTGCTGACTTACACATTCGTGCGCTGACCGCACCTCACGCTGGCGGGCAACGTTTTCTGGCTAGTGCTGCTGGTCAGATATCACTACCAGAGATAGCAGCACTGATTCGCCAAAAACGACCGCAAATTGCCCAAAACATTCCCACTAAAACGATGCCGAACTTGCTTTTAAGCAGCGCTGCTTTGTTCAACCAGACCGCCCGCGAAGGCAATTTATTAGTGCACGTCAATCGTCAGTTGAGTACCCAAAAAGCGCAAGATATCCTAAAATGGCAGCCACATTTTGATAATACGACCATCGTATTAGATAGCATTGACACGTTAATTCAATATGGACTACTGCCTTAAATTATAAATTTATTTTTATCACCTCCTTGACAAACACTTAAAATCGCGTTAAATTATAGCAACATGATAAATCAATGAGTAAATTAAACGCTGTGATAAGAAAAGTATAATTGTATTCACCAGTTAAGCGAGCGTCGTTTGGTGCAAGGACGTCAAGGTGCGACAATTAGAAAATCACCTTTGAGCGTTCATTGGGGGCTCCCATTATCGAGCTAGGGTATTTCGTACCAATTGGTGTTTGTACCCGAAGAGGCTGTTTTCGTGATAAAATGGCAAATCAAGGTGGTAACACGTTTATTAACGTCCTTATCTGAAATTAATTTTTCAGGTTTGGGCGTTTTTTGTTTATCGTGATCATTCCCGCGCAGGATGATCGCCGCCATTACTAAAGTCGACTTAGCAATGGCAACACTCATGATTTAAACGTGGGGCAACAGACGCTTAGTCTTTGAACCACATTTCCACAACCTACAAAATTTAAGGAGTGCTGCTTATGTTAGAGGAACGTAAACTCACTAAACGCGATTATTTCGTGGTTAGTTCAATGCTTTTTGGTCTATTCTTTGGTGCTGGTAACTTGATTTTTCCATTACATTTAGGCCAGCTAGCGGGACAGAATTGGGTGCCTGCCGCGCTTGGCTTCTTAGTCACTGGTGTGTTATTGCCATTATTATCCGTTTTAGCAATCAGTATCACTCGTTCCGAAGGTGTCTATGATGTTGGGCGGCCTTTAGGTCCCGTATTCGCGCTCTTATTCATGATCTTGATCCACGGCACCATCGGCCCACTTTTTGGTACACCACGGACAGCCACCGTTTCCTACACGGTTGGCTTAGCGCCACTAGTACCAAAGAATTTCCAAACAGTTGGTTTATTAGTTTTCTCCGCTGTTTTCTTCGGCTTAGCCCTCTTTTTCTCATTAGAGGAAAATAAAATCGTCAACAATATCGGTAAGTTATTAAATCCAGTTTTCTTAGTCTTATTAGCTGGCGTTTTCTTCCTAGCTTTTAGTTCACCAATGGGCCACGCCGGTGTTCAACACGCCACCGCTGCTTATACATCAGGCTCTTTCGTCAATGGTTTCTTGCAAGGTTATAACACGATGGACGCCTTAGCTGGCTTAGCCTTCGGGGTCACCGTAGTTACCGCCGTTCGCACCTTAGGCAAAAAACGCGCTAACAGTGTCGCGCTGGTCACTGCCCGTGCCGGCGTCTTCGCAATGGCAATGATCGCCGTCATCTACGTTGGTTTGATCTTCGTTGGCGCGATGTCCTTAGGTAAATTCAAAGTTTCCGCTAATGGCGGCATCGCTTTTGACCAAATTGTCAATCATTATATGGGCGTCGCTGGTCAGGCCATCTTAGCCACTTTGATCACCGTCACTTGCTTAACCACGGCGATCGGTTTAGTTGCGGCTTTTGCCCAAGACTTTCATAAACATTTTCCCAAAGTTAGCTACCGCACTTGGTTAGTTCTAACTACTCTGGCATCATTCTTGACCGCTAATATCGGTTTAAATCAAATCATCGCTTGGTCAACGCCAATGTTGATGTTCTTATACCCACTATCAATGGTCTTGATTTTATTGTCAGTCGCTTCACCACTGTTCCACAAAGACCCAGTCGTGTATAAATTCGTTGTTCTCTTTACCGTTGTTCCTGCTTTTTTCGACATGGTAACTGCTTTTCCAGCGGTCGTCAGCCAAAGTAGCTTCGGTAAAGCGATGACTGGCTTCGAACAGGCATACTTGCCATTCGCCAACTACGGCTTAGCTTGGTTAGTTCCTGCCTTAGTCGGTGCCGTTTTAGGGGTTGCCGTCCACGTCTTCAAACGTGTTAGCGCCCGCAACACCGTTTCACAAACTAAATAGGTAAGTCAAAAAAACGTTCACTTGCGGTGAACGTTTTTTGGTTCTATACTTTTTCCTGTTGATAGCTTACTTAACATGGTAATCTATTAGCAGGATTTTTTAGTGCAAAATAAAAAAGGCCCATAAGCCTCGCACCTAAAAAATCCACCCACTACAGCATCATTTTTAAAGGACGTGAAAACTTATGGACCCTGTAGATAATAATATAAAATTTGCGCTCAGTATTAAAGACCCAAATGTAGTTTTTTACAAATATAACTATCAAGTGATTAAAGCTAAGCGCGCAAAAGTATATATAGCCACGGTTAAGTTCGACCAGAAACATTGCGCTAACTGTGGCTTTTGCGAGCTAAGTCCTAATGGACACTACGTATCACGCGTGACCTATCTGGCAGCGAATGCGAGTGAACCAGTTTATTTAGAACTCCATAAAGAACGCGTCATTTGTCGTAATTGTAAAGCGTCGTTTATGGCTACTTCTGATGTGGTTGGATGTAAGCTGATTCCTGAGACAACTTTTAAGAGAGCGTATAATGAATAAATCGTCTCTCAAAAGGAAGGAATTTTTACATGCCAACTCGTTACGACAAAGAATTCAAACAAAACGTTATCAAACTATATAAGCAAGGCGAATCAGCTGCCCAAC
>NZ_JQBF01000019.1 GCF_001437285.1 Pediococcus pentosaceus
AAAAGTTGTCTCAGGAATCAGCTTACATCCATTCTTTCTAATGGATTGTGTGGTAACACCATTAAAGACTTTGATGGGTTTTTCTGTCCACTTAAATGTTCAACTTAAATTTTACAATCTGCCTTAACCATACAGGCCTTAGCAAGTCATGCTTTCATCCTGTTGCCCTTACTAACCACAAAATGTAACAAAACAGACAAAAAAACTGCAATTTACCGGGAAGAAATCCCATAAATTGCAGTTTTTCACTCTTTTAGGTTCCGTAGTGTAATATTGTCGTAATCAGCTTAGGAAAGCCTAATTTTTTAATTCCTGTTAAACATAGTAACCAATCGACCCCATCTGTTCTGGAAGGGTCGTCTTAAACTTATCGTTATTACCACCATTCAGGTAAGCGTAATCGCCATTAGGTAATTTCACAGCTAAACCAATTCCAATATTTTGAAGTGATGTACCGTTTTCGTATTTAGCAGACCACTTAGTAATATGAGTAGTTGGATCAGGAGCTACGCCGGTAGAAATGGCCCTTGTGGTGAACAAGTCAGAATACTTGGACTGTAACTCTGACAGATACTTACCACCATAAGTTTCCTGTCCGTTTCCACCACCGGTTGTGTATGCAAAGTAGATTTGATTAGCATATGTCTTACCATTGACGTAAATCTGCCTTCCACGATCGTTAGTTCTGGTAACCGTTACTGCTTCTTGACCGGAAAAGCCAATCATCTGGTTCATAACAATATCTTCCTGAACCTTTAAGCCAGCGCTATGCAAAGCGGTAATCGCGTTTGCTAATTCTTCACCACTTCCATACTTGGTTGGATTAGCATTAGTCCCTAGGTTATAGCGATCAGTCATAGAATAACCTTCGTTATAGCGACTCATACCAAACGGTGTGTAAGCAGGGGCCATCCAGAAGTCAGTGATTCCCAGGTTGTTAAATAGCTCAGCGTTTTGGGCAATAATATTATATGCATGATTCTCTGTACTTGTTGGTTCAGGTTGATACAAACTAAAGTCTTCATAGATCATATGAGAATCAAGTGCAGCATTAGATTCGAAGATCTTATTACTATCTGCTGAAACAGTGGCGGCATTAGTAGTAACATCCTGATTTCCAGAAACAACTGGGACCCACACACCAAGATATCCACTTACATAAGGATTACTGTATCCCTTAACAGTAACCTTCAAAATACCATTATCATCAGTTGTTAAGGTCTCTGGATTTTCAGCACCATCAGCATTATATGTTAAACCATTATCCGTTGTGTCAAGCAAGTTACGATACTGCTCATTAGCATGGGCACGACCCATATTAATAGAAATTGTTTGCTCTGCCATTTGTGGATTGTTACCAACGATAACTGCCATTCCACTCGTTCGACTCAAACTATCAGTACCCTCACTATTAGCATTAGCAACGCCCTTACCATAACGAACGCTTGCAATTAAGTTATCGCTAAGCTTGGTCATTGTTTGTCCGCCGCTAACAAATTGTTTCCGTGCCTTCATTAACGTCGTAATTGCATCATAGTAGATCGACTTTTCCTGCATATATTGTGCAGTTTCGTTGTAAAGATCACCATAGTAAATCTGCGGTACAGTATCTTTATTGCTTAGAAGAATTGCATATTGTGCTGGAACGTTATACTGAGCATACTGCTTATCGGTCTTCTTTTGATCAGCATAAAACTCTTGCCAAGCTTGGTTAGCATATTCTGCTTTATATGCTGATCCCATAATGTAAGCCATGCCAGGATGGTCTTTAATAATTAAACTATTAATCAAGTTCTTGCGTTGATCATGGTTAGTGACAAATGACCAGTTTGGAGTAGCTTCATTTTCCGTAACGTCATTTTGCCGGTTAACAATACTATTAGTAACCAAATCACTAATATTATCACGATTGTTAGCACGTCCGAGGACATGCTCTAAAGTATAGAATTCTCCAGAATCCATGTACAATTGTGGATTACCCTTCTTGTTCAACATCTGGGCAGCACCTGAATGGTATCCTTCGTTATAGCTTAAGTGATTATTAGCATTTTGCGGGTTACCCTTCATATGGTACATATCATTCATTAATTGTCCCATCTGGTCGAGCACATCAGCATCAATATTATCAGCAGCATCAATCCGGAAACCGTCAAAATTACCATCCTGGTTATAACCCATCAGCTTACCATAATTTAACAAGAAGTATTCCCAGTTAAGGTTCTCAGCTTGTACCACCGGATTAGAGTTATCAATATCATTTCCAACCAATAACTCAGGACTGTTATCGCTATTATCATTACCAGTTTGGTTATTGATCGTACGGTTCATTAAGCGATACTTACTATCAGCGTCATTAACGAAGATTACTTGATCGCTATCTACAGTTCCGCTTTTATCAGGCTTATAATTTGGCATGCTCTGTAATGATAATTCAGATGAAGCCGATAGTTCAGGAACAGTAGCTGCAAAACCATTAGTGTCATTTGCTAACTTACCCGTTCCCTTATTAGTAGCAATACTTTGTTCAATTACGTAACGAAGATTTTGTGCTGCCGTGTTAAGAACTGTTGCATCTGTGTCCTTATTAAGATTTGCTACCGATACCTTTGTTAATCCATAATTAGCATTCTCATAACCATGATTAACAAAATACTTAATGAATTGTGCCTGAACATCCTTATTTGGCCATGCATACATCAAGATTGGCCGCCAGTCACCAGCCCCGGTCTTGTACCATGTCTTACCATCTTGGCTTGTTCCAATTGGTCGGTACCAACCACTGTAGCTAAGGTAGCCATCAACATTGTTAATGGAGTTGGCATCCATCGAATAGGCCAAGTTCTCCCAAGTACCAGCGTCGAGGCTCTTAATAAGCTTGTTTGTCCGCATATCATAAATATTAAACTTGCCGTTTTTAATTGCCCCACGGATGGTGACCATTGCGTCACCGTTACCACCGAAGTAATAGA
>NZ_JQBF01000002.1 GCF_001437285.1 Pediococcus pentosaceus
CGCCCCCTGCGAGGGTAGGACGTTGCCATGCTAAATGGGGGATTAGCTCAGTTGGGAGAGCATCTGCCTTACAAGCAGGAGGTCACAGGTTCGAGCCCTGTATCCCCCATTATATTTTGAGCCGTTAGCTCAGTTGGTAGAGCATCTGACTTTTAATCAGAGGGTCGACAGTTCGAGCCTGTCACGGCTCATAGCACAAATTAGTGCTATGTTTCATAAAAGTAAATATATGGCATTAATAAGTGATAATGCCGACTTAGCTCAGTTGGCAGAGCATCTGTCTTGTAAACAGGGGGTCGGAGGTTCGAATCCTCTAGTCGGCATATCAATTTTGCGGAAGTAGTTCAGTGGTAGAACATCACCTTGCCATGGTGGGGGTCGCGGGTTCGAATCCCGTCTTCCGCTTAGTAGTAATCCCTTACTACTATAGCAAAGATGCCGGGGTGGCGGAATTGGCAGACGCACAGGACTTAAAATCCTGCGGTTAGTGATAACCGTACCGGTTCGATCCCGGTCCTCGGCACTTATTATGCACCCATAGCGCAACTGGATAGAGTGTCTGACTACGAATCAGAAGGTTGTAGGTTCGACTCCTACTGGGTGCATTGTTTTAACGGGAAGTAGCTCAGCTTGGTAGAGCACCTGGTTTGGGACCAGGGGGTCGCAGGTTCGAATCCTGTCTTCCCGATTAAATGTTTAAATACATTTATTGTTTCAATATATAGATCGCGGTGTAGCTCAGCTGGCTAGAGCGTCCGGTTCATACCCGGGAGGTCGGGGGTTCGATCCCCTCCGCCGCGATAGGGTTAATATACGAACTTGGACCTTTAGCTCAGTTGGTTAGAGCAAACGGCTCATAACCGTTCGGTCGTAGGTTCGAGTCCTACAAGGTCCATCTAGCTTTTGTTAGTATAGGGCAGTAAAACGTATATTTTTATTATGGAGGATTACCCAAGTCTGGCTGAAGGGAACGGTCTTGAAAACCGTCAGGTGGGTCAAACCACGCGAGAGTTCGAATCTCTCATCCTCCTTTCAATTATCGCGGGATGGAGCAGTCTGGTAGCTCGTCGGGCTCATAACCCGAAGGTCGTAGGTTCAAATCCTGCTCCCGCAATTATGGTCCTATGGTCTAGCTGGTTAGGACGCCTGCCTGTCACGCAGGAGATCACGAGTTCGAGTCTCGTTAGGACCGTAAATGGCTCGGTAGCTCAGTCGGTAGAGCAATGGATTGAAGCTCCATGTGTCGGCAGTTCGATTCTGTCCCGCGCCATTCACAATTTAATACCTTTATTATGCGGGTGTAGTTTAGTGGTAAAACCACAGCCTTCCAAGCTGTTGTCGCGAGTTCGATTCTCGTCACCCGCTTTTGTTATATTTTTATATGGGCCTATAGCTCAGCTGGTTTAGAGCGCACGCCTGATAAGCGTGAGGTCGATGGTTCGAGTCCATTTAGGCCCATTTGGAGAAGTACTCAAGTGGCTGAAGAGGCGCCCCTGCTAAGGGTGTAGGTCGCGCAAGCGGCGCGAGGGTTCGAATCCCTCCTTCTCCGTAGCTTGTATATTTTATATTTATGACCCGTTGGTCAAGTGGTTAAGACACTGCCCTTTCACGGCAGTAACATGGGTTCGAATCCCGTACGGGTCATCAACATTTGATTATTAATTAACTTTATATTATCGCGGGATGGAGCAGTCTGGTAGCTCGTCGGGCTCATAACCCGAAGGTCGTAGGTTCAAATCCTGCTCCCGCAATTATGGTCCTATGGTCTAGCTGGTTAGGACGCCTGCCTGTCACGCAGGAGATCACGAGTTCGAGTCTCGTTAGGACCGTAAATGGCTCGGTAGCTCAGTCGGTAGAGCAATGGATTGAAGCTCCATGTGTCGGCAGTTCGATTCTGTCCCGCGCCATTCACAATTTAATACCTTTATTATGCGGGTGTAGTTTAGTGGTAAAACCACAGCCTTCCAAGCTGTTGTCGCGAGTTCGATTCTCGTCACCCGCTTTTGTTATATTTTTATATGGGCCTATAGCTCAGCTGGTTTAGAGCGCACGCCTGATAAGCGTGAGGTCGATGGTTCGAGTCCATTTAGGCCCATTTGGAGAAGTACTCAAGTGGCTGAAGAGGCGCCCCTGCTAAGGGTGTAGGTCGCGCAAGCGGCGCGAGGGTTCGAATCCCTCCTTCTCCGTAGCTTGTATATTTTATATTTATGACCCGTTGGTCAAGTGGTTAAGACACTGCCCTTTCACGGCAGTAACATGGGTTCGAATCCCGTACGGGTCATCAACATTTGATTATTAATTAACTTTATATTATCGCGGGATGGAGCAGTCTGGTAGCTCGTCGGGCTCATAACCCGAAGGTCGTAGGTTCAAATCCTGCTCCCGCAATTATGGTCCTATGGTCTAGCTGGTTAGGACGCCTGCCTGTCACGCAGGAGATCACGAGTTCGAGTCTCGTTAGGACCGTTCGCACAAGTAGAAAAAAACAATTAAAACATCTTATTTTAGAATAAGGTGTTTTTTTGTATATAAAAATAATTAAGCTCCTAAAGTAAGTTTGAGCTTCACTTAGAGAACTTTTAATTAATTTCAGTTTAATATCCCGATAAATTAAGTAAAGTTAAATAAGTACCATTTATTTAACAAATAATAACGTTTTAGTTTACAAATGTATTGAATAGAACTACAATCAACCTTGTAGAAAACTTACTAAAAAGAAGTGGAATGAGGGGATTATATGACTGAAAAAATTAATGCATCTGATGCAATGATTAAAGTTTTGGAATCATGGGGAGTTCATAACGTTTATGGTCTACCAGGGGGATCTTTTGATTCGACAATGAATGCTTTGTACAATCGGAAAAGCACCATTAATTATGTTCAAGTTCGACATGAAGAAGTTGGGGCTCTGGCAGCGGTCGGAGAAGCTAAGGTAACTGGTAAACTTGGAGTTACATTTGGATCAGCTGGACCTGGTGCAGTTCATTTACTTAATGGTTTATATGATGCTAAGCATGATCATATGCCTGTATTAGCTTTGGTCGGACAAGTTCCTACAACATTAATGAACACGGACTATTTCCAAGAATTAAATGAAAATCCAATTTTCACCGATGTTGCAGTTTATAATCGAACCGTAATGACTGCTGAACAAATGCCACACGTCGTCGACGAAGCTATTCGCCAAGCTTACAAATATAGTGGGGTAGCGGTAGTTACAATTCCTAAGGATTTAGGTTGGCAACCCATTGAAGATAACTATGTCTCATCAGCTAATCTTTATCAAGCACCAATCTTACCTGAACCAGATGTAAAGCAGGTTGACGAAGCGCTTGAAATTTTGAGTAATGCCAAGCATCCAGTGATGTACATCGGGCAAGGTACAAGAGGAGCTGGATCAGATATTATTGCATTGTCTGAAAAACTGCATATTCCGATTGTTACATCAGCCTTGGCTAAGGGAATTGTCCCCGACAGTTATAAGGCTAACATGGGATCGGCTGGTCGAGTAGCAACTAAACCAGGGGTAGAAGTTTTACAAGCGGCAGATGCTGTAATGTTCGTGGGCTCTGATTTTCCATTCCAGCCTTACTTTGTTGCCCCAGATGCTAAATATATCCAAGTAGATATTGATGCAAGTAAATTTGGTAGAAGACATGTTGTAGATTTGGCTATTTTAGCTGACTCCCATAAATTCCTCAAGGTGATGCTAGAAAAAGCTGAAACTACTGCTGAAAGCAAATGGTATAAGGCAGCATTAGAAAACAAAAAGAATTGGGAAGAATGGAAGAATTCGTTTGTGGGCCAGCAAGATACACCTTTAAATGTTGAAAATGTTTTTGCGAAGATTAATGCTTTAGCAACCGATGATGCTATTTTCCAAGTTGATGTTGGTAATGTAACGATCGATGGCATGCGTTTCCTTAAAGCTGATCAAGCTCAACGATTTACGACCTCAGGTTGGTATGCCACAATGGGTTATGCCTTACCAGCAGCCATTGGAGCACAAGCTGAATATCCAGATCGCCAAGTTTGGTCAATTTCAGGCGATGGTGGATATGCCATGGTAATGCAAGATGTCCTAACTCAAGTTAAGTATCATATGCCTATCATCAATGTTATATTAACAAATGAAAGCTTAGGCTTTATCGAAGCTGAACAAGATGATAGCAAGCAACCACATTCTGGTGTAGATTTGATTGATGCAGATTACGGTACTTCAGCCCAAGCACTGGGGGCAGAAGGATTTGAAGTTCGGACCTACGACGAACTGGAACAAGCCTTTGAAAAAGCGAAAGATCGTAAAGGCCCCGTGGTAATTGATATTAAGATTACAAACTTAAGACCACTTCCTGTTGAACAGCTACTTTTGGATAAAGAAACTCAAGATCCTGAAGCAGTCGAACAATTTGTTAAGAAGTATCATGCTGAATCATTGATTCCTTTCAGAAAATTATTAGAAGAAGCATAATTTAAATGCTAAAAAACGGGCGAAAAAGTCAAAGATTGATTTTTCGTCCGTTTTTATTTGTTTAAGAAATTAATTGATGGTTATAAAAAATGAAGCCAAACCAATTAGAGCAATTAGGACTAGCAAAGTGAAGTTCCGAGGTAGGTGTAATTTAGGAACAAACCAACTAAAAACTGCTAAAATGGGATAAATTAAAGCTGTCCAACTCTTTAAAAGAATAAAAGCAAAAATCGTAATGATTAAAGTTAATGCTAAGGCAAATATTGCAAACTTAAAACTAGTTTTAATAAAAATAGCAAAGAGAATTACGATGATCATCAAGGATAACAATAAGCCCATTTTCAAGAGAATCGAAGTTACAAACCCATTTCGAATGTAGAAAAAGGCAAGTGGGGCTAACGTTCCGACACTAAGCGAAAAAGTAAGTAATCCTACACCATTTTTTTGTTCAAATGGTAGGAAAGTAGTCAGAAATGGCACAAAACTAAGTAACCCTAAAAGTGCAACGTAAGTGTTTTCGCTGAACAGTAGAATTATAAAGGTCAAAATTGGAATAATCGCCAAGGGCGCCATTAAACGTAAATTAGTTTTGTTAGTTAGACGATCGATAGTAAGAAAATTTACCATGAAAGTTGCTAGGAAAAATAATATTTGAATAGAAAGATGCTTACTGAAGATTTCTGAGCTAAAATGGCTACTAAGATACCAAGGTACCACCGAGAGTAACAAAGCATTAATGGCGGGAAGATAACTCTTTTTTTCAATAGGATAATTAAATTTTGGTAGATTGATTTTATTCATATAAAACTCCTTATGTTTCCTGACATTAATCGTATACAAAAGCCGCAGGAACGTCAACCTAACTTTAAAAGAAAGAGTGGGTGTGATAGACTTAGTAAGTTACTAGTGTTCCCGATAGGATTAGTTATCCAAAAGATCCTTGTAACCGAAATTAAATTTAGGGGGAATTTACATGTCAGAAAGACATTTATTTACTTCAGAATCAGTATCTGAAGGACATCCAGACAAGATAGCCGATCAAATCAGTGACTCTATCTTAGATGAACTATTAAAGAACGATCCAGATGCACGAGTTGCTTGTGAAACAACCGTTACGACTGGATTAGTAGTCGTTGTGGGAGAAATCTCAACAACAGCTTACATCGATATCCAAAAGGTGGTTAGAAAGACCATTAAGGATATTGGCTATGTAGGTGGAGAATATGGATTTGATGGCGAAAATTGTGCTGTAATTGTTGCTATTGATGAACAATCTCCAGATATTGCCCAAGGAGTTGATGATTCCTTGGAAACGCGTGAAGGCCATGAAGATCGACTAAACCAAATCGGTGCCGGAGATCAAGGTTTAATGTTCGGATACGCAACTAATGAAACAGAAGAATTAATGCCATTACCAATTATGTTAAGTCATCATTTGATGCAAAGAATTGCTAAACTACGTAAGGAACAAGTTATCAGCTATCTTCGTCCAGATGCTAAGGCTGAAGTGACGGTTGAATATGATGATAATGATCATCCAGTTCGCGTAGATACGGTTGTTTTAAGTACTCAACATGATCCTGACGTAACTTTAGAACAAATTCGCCAAGATGTTATTGAACAAGTTATCAAAGCTGTAATCCCAGCTACTCTTTTAGATGAAAACACTAATTTCTACATCAACCCTACAGGTCGCTTTGTTATTGGTGGACCACAAGGGGATGCCGGTTTGACAGGGCGTAAGATCATCGTAGATACCTACGGTGGGGCCGCTCGTCATGGTGGTGGAGCTTTCTCTGGAAAAGATGCGACTAAGGTGGACCGTTCAGCAAGTTATGCCGCTCGTTACATTGCCAAAAACATTGTAGCAGCTAAGTTAGCTGAAAGGGTTGAAGTTCAGATTGCTTATGCAATTGGGGTCGCAGAACCTGTTTCGGTCATGGTGGATACTTTTGGTACCGGTACGGTTTCGGAAGAAAAATTAACACAAGCCGTTCGTAAGATTTTTGATTTACGACCTGCTGGAATTATTGAAATGTTAGATTTGAAACGTCCAATTTACAAGCAGACGGCTGCTTATGGTCATTTCGGACGGACTGACGTTGAACTACCATGGGAAAAGACGGATAAGGTTGAAGCTTTAAACGACTTTTTTAAAAACTAAAAAATTTGATTAATGGCTGTGTTGATGTCTAAACGGATATTAACACGGCTATTATATTGGTTGAGAGGTAATAAATGGAGAAAAAACAAACAAATGTGGTCGTTGTAACAGTCGCTATTTTTGTTGCAACTTTTATGTCGGCGATTGAAGGAACAATTGTTTCAACAGCGATGCCGACCATTGTAGGAGATTTACATGGCGTTAGTTTGATGAATTGGGTTATTTCAATTTTCCTACTAACTAATGCAATATTTACCCCAATTTACGGGAAGTTGTCTGATATTTTCGGTCGTAAACGAGTGTTTATTTTTGGAATTATTATATTTTTGATTGGCTCGATGTTAAGTGGGATGGCCCACTCAATGGGTTTCTTGATTTTATGGCGCGCATTGCAAGGAATCGGGGCTGGATCGATTATGCCGGTTTCTAATACCATTATTGCTGATATTTATCCGATTGAAAAACGGGCCAAGGTAATGGGACTAAATGGTTCAGCATGGGGAATTGCTTCTATTATTGCTCCGCTATTAGGAGGCTTTATTGTTGATAATCTAAGTTGGCATTGGATTTTCTTTATCAATTTACCGATTGGAATTATCACCATCTTTTTAATTCAGTTCTTCCTTAAAGAAGAGGTTAGTGTCCATAGCAAGAAAATTGACTACCTAGGTAGTTTTTGGTTAATGGTAGCTTTACTGGGACTAATGTACGGTTTCCAATTGATGGGTGAAAGTTCATTCTCATGGATTACATTGGTGATTTCGTTTGTGATTTTCATCGTGGGAGCTGGCTTATTTATTCGTCAAGAAAAACGGGCGGAAGATCCCATTATTTTCCTAGATTTGTTTAACAACCGCACATTTGTAATTCAAAATGTGGCGACGATGTTGGTCTCTGGTTTGTTGATTGGTTTCGAAGTTTACTTACCAAGCTGGACACAAGGAATTTTAGGAGTGCCAGCTTCATTAGCTGGATTTGCAGTAACTCCAAGTTCAATTTTATGGATTTTCGGTTCATTCTTAGCAGGACGGATGATTGTTAAATTAAAGGCCAATCAGATCTTGACCATTAGTTTATCAATCCTAGCTGTTGGTAGCTTATTATTAGCTTTAGTACCGGCTTCAACACCGTTCTTGGCTTTCTTCTTTATTGCAGCTATTTTAGGAGTTGGTTTTGGAATTACAATTACTTCCACATTAGTAATTTCACAGCAATTAGTAACTAAAGATCGGATTGGGGTAGCAACTTCCTTTAATACTTTGGCTAAGACACTGGGCCAAACCATTATGATGTCCGTTTTCGGAATCATTATGAATGGGACGATGAATGCCGGAGTTAAGGCGAACCCTAAAATTAATATGGATATGATGAACAAAGTTATCAATCCTCAAACGGCTAAAACTTTACCAGAAACTTTATTGCCAACGTTGAGAAATGTTTTATATCAAGCTTTGCATAATATCTACATTGGTTGCTTTATTTTGATTGTGGTTGCTTTAATCATTAATGCGTTTGACCGTCGCTCAAAAGATAATATTTAAAAAAATGGATTTAGAACCTAGCTGAGAGGCTAGCCTTCTAAATCCATTATTTTTTACGCTCAATACACAATAAAATGGGCGGATTATTAATCTGGTTGATGAATTCATAGCGTAAACACGAATAGTGATGTTGGTCGAGTTCAGCTACAAATGAAAGTAATTGTTGTAATTCTTCTTGACCTCCAGGATGACCGTAGTAACAAACTAGGATAATACGACCACCAATTTTTAACTGATTTAAACTTTGTTGGACTGCCGAGATAGTGGAAGTGGGATGAGTAATAATTGATTTATCTCCGCCCGGTAAATATCCTAGATTAAAGATGGCCCCAGTAATGGGTTCGGTGACATAATGGTCAATTTGATCATGACTAGCATGGATTAGTTCAACATTAATTAAGGTTTGATGCTGGTGCTCAAACAGAGCTCGAGTTTGCTCTAAAGCTGCTTTTTGAACATCAAAACTAAAAACTCGGCCAGTGCTTTGAACCAATTCACTTAAAAATAAAGTGTCATGACCATTTCCCATAGTGGCATCGATTACCACATCGCCGGGTTGAACAATTTCAGTTAGTAATTGATGACTGTATTGCATGGCATTATCAAGCATTTTTAATTTTCCTTCCATAAAAGAGATAGGTTGTAAATTGAAGAACGATTAAACCAAGTAAGAATCCCGCCGTAACATCCGTTGGAAAATGAACGTTTAAATAAATTCGGGATAGGCCAATGCCTAGCATTAGAATTAAGTAGATTAATGCTAGTAAGTTTCGTTTTAATTGATGATGGACAACTTGGAAAGTGATAAAAATTAGGCTTCCAAATAAAACCATAGCCGCCACTGAATGACCACTAGGAAAACTATAACCACCAATACTGATTAAACGGAATTCGGGGCGTTGGCGTTGAATGATTTGTTTAATTAAATGATTAAGTCCATTTCCGAGGACAATATTACAAGCCAAGAATAAAGCGGCTTTCTTTAGGTGCTTTAGAATTAAAATTAAGCAGACTATCAAGCTGATAATTATGTAAGGAATAGAATTACCTAGCTGGGTATAGATGCTGACCACTTGATTGAATCCAGGCGTTCGGACAGATTGCACCAGACTACTGATGCTGTTGTCATAGGCGTGTACCCAGCTGGGCTTAAAAATAACTAAACTTACGATTAAGATAAATAAAAGCGTAGGTAGAATATTGATTAATAAATGAGTATATTTTCTGCTGTGCATACGTTTCTCCTTTAACTTCATAATTAATTTTAGCATATTGAGTTGTAATGAAGCGTGGAGATTGGTATGATAAACCTAACTAAATATTGTCGATAAAAGAAGTAGTAGTTGGGATGGATATTTTAAGAGACCGAATGGCTAGTGGAAATTCGGAATGACTTTCAACGAACTCGTCTTTAAAATTAACAATCTTGAACCTAAGTAGAGATTGTCGTTTTCCGCGTTAAGGTATTCAAGTGTGCATTTTGCAAAACATAGGTGGTACCGCGGAACTTTTCGTCCTAAGGATTCTTTTTTAGAATCCTTAGGTTTTTTTTTATCGACAAATATAATAATGGAGGAAACTATGGCTTATAATCATAAAGATATCGAACAGAAGTGGCAGCAATTCTGGAGCGACAATGAGACTTTTAAGACGGTCGAAGATGCAGACAAACCCAAATATTATGCATTAGACATGTTCCCTTATCCATCAGGTCAAGGACTCCATGTGGGCCATCCTGAAGGATATACAGCAACAGATATTATGTCACGAATGAAACGGATGCAAGGTTACAAAGTACTTCATCCAATGGGATGGGATGCTTTTGGTCTTCCAGCAGAACAATATGCGATGAAGACGGGTAACAATCCGCGTGATTTTACAGCTAAGAATATTCAAAACTTTAAGCGTCAAATCCAATCACTTGGTTTTTCTTATGACTGGTCGCGAGAAGTTAATACAACTGATCCAGCTTACTACAAGTGGACTCAATGGATTTTTGAGCAACTCTACAAGAAGGGCTTAGCTTATGAAAAAGAAACGCTGGTAAACTGGGCTCCTGATTTAATGGGTGGAACGGTAGTTGCTAACGAAGAAGTTGTGGATGGTAAGACAGAACGTGGTGGGTTCCCCGTTTATCGTAAACCAATGAAACAATGGATTCTTAAAATTACAGCTTACGCCGACCGTTTGATTGACGATTTGGACCTGGTAGATTGGCCCGATAGTATTAAAGAAATGCAAAAAAACTGGATTGGTCGTTCAGTGGGGGCTAGCGTCTTCTTTAATGTTGAAGATAGCGAAAAACAAATTGAAGTATTTACAACGCGTCCAGATACATTATTTGGCGCAACATACTTGGTAATTTCACCAGAACATGACCTCGTTGACCAAATTACAACTCCAGAAAGTAAAGCTGCCGTTGAAGAATACAAGAAAGCTGTTGCAACTAAATCAGATCTTGAACGGACGGATTTGAATAAAGACAAGACGGGAGTCTTCACGGGAGCATACGCGGTTAACCCTGTTAATGGTAAGAAAATTCCAGTTTGGATTAGTGATTACGTATTGGCTTCATACGGAACTGGAGCAGTGATGGCTGTTCCTGCTCATGATGGCCGTGACTACGAATTTGCTAAGAAATTCAAGATAGATATGGTGCCAGTTTATGAAGGTGGCAATCTTGAAGATGGAGTATTGGACAGCGAAGGCGGGCTAATTAACTCTGGATTCCTAGATGGGATGGATAAGCAGACGGCTATTGATACCATGATTAGCTGGTTGGAAGAACATGGAGTTGGTCATAAGAAGGTTAACTATCGTCTTCGTGACTGGGTCTTCTCTCGCCAACGCTACTGGGGTGAACCAATCCCTGTAATTCATTGGGAAGATGGAGAAACAACTTTGATTCCTGAAGATGAATTGCCATTGAGACTCCCAGCTGCAACTGACATTCGTCCTTCCGGTACCGGAGAAAGCCCATTAGCTAATTTAGATGATTGGGTAAACGTAGTTGATGAAAATGGACGTAAGGGTCGCCGGGAAACTAATACAATGCCACAATGGGCGGGTAGTTCATGGTACTTCCTCCGTTACGTTGATCCTAAGAATGATCAAAAGATTGCTGACGAAGATTTACTTAAAGAATGGTTACCAGTCGACTTATATGTTGGTGGAGCTGAACATGCGGTACTTCATTTACTTTATGCACGTTTCTGGCACAAAGTTTTATATGATCTAGGAGTTGTACCAACTAAGGAACCATTCCAAAAATTGGTTAACCAAGGGATGATTCTCGGTAGCAATCATGAGAAGATGTCTAAGTCAAAAGGGAACGTGGTTAATCCAGATGATATTGTTGAGCGCTTTGGAGCGGATACTTTACGATTATACGAAATGTTCATGGGACCTCTGACAGAATCAGTCGCCTGGAGTGAAGATGGGCTTAACGGAAGTCGTAAGTGGATTGACCGCGTCTGGCGCTTGATGATTGACGACGAAAACCAATTGCGTGATCATATTGTTACTGAAAATGATGGCAGTTTGGATATGATTTATAACCAAACTGTTAAGAAGGTAACTGATGATTATGAAAACATGCGCTTTAACACGGCTATTTCACAAATGATGGTCTTTGTTAATGAAGCATACAAGGCTGATAAACTTCCAGCAGTATATATGGAAGGATTAGTTAAGATGTTAGCTCCAATTATTCCGCACGTTGCTGAAGAACTTTGGAGTTTGCTAGGTCACGAAGGTGGTATTTCATACGCTGAATGGCCAACATATGATGAAAGTAAGTTAGTAGAAGCTACAGTTCAAGTCATTCTACAAGTTAATGGTAAAGTTCGGAGTAAGATTACCGTTGACAAGGATATCGCCAAAGAAGAACTTGAAAAATTAGCGTTAGCTGATGCTAAGATTCAACAATGGACGGCAGATAAGACTGTTCGTAAGGTAATTGTTATTCCTAACAAGATTGTTAATATCGTAGTAGGATAACTAAATCAAAAGTAGGGTCCAGATGTTTTAACAGCATCGTGGACCCTTTTTTTGTAGAAAAATAGTTTGGAAAATGAACTAATTTTGGGAGTTTGGTGGATTTTTTAAGTGTTAGCTGAGCTATCAGCGTAAATTTAATTGTATCGGAGGTATGAATTGTATTAAAATAGTGTAGATTGACTAGAGAAAGTAGGTTTTTATAAATGGATAAGCAATCTGAAATGGATAATTCAGAGTCTCTCTATATGGGTTCACAACCCTTAAGAGATAATTCAGGAAAATCTTCATCCAAAGCAAAGATGCTCGAAGGTTCGGCGTGGATGACCGCCGGAAGTATCTTTTCTAGAATATTAGGCGCCATTTATATTATCCCATGGGTAATTTGGTTTGGTGTTTATAGTGACCAAGCGAACGCTCTTTTTACTAAAGGATATAATATTTATAGTTTCTTTCTAATTGCTGCGATTGCAGGAATTCCATCTGCGATTTCCAAGCAGGTATCCCATTACAACGCAATTAATGAGTTTGCGTTGGGGCAACGTTTGTATAAGCGGGGACTTTTGTTATCCGTCGGAACGGGAATTATCTGTGCCGCAATTCTGTATTTTGGCGCTCCATTTTTAAAAGATGGTGACCCGAACGTAATTACGGTTCTCCATGCGTTGGCTTGGGCAGTGTTAGTAATTCCTACGATGAGTTTGACTCGGGGCTTTTTCCAAGGTTACCAAGAAATGGGACCATCAGCCGTTTCTCAATTTATTGAGCAATTAGCCCGAGTGATTTATATGCTAACAACCGCCTACTTTATTATGGGAAAAAGCGGTCAAGGCGATTGGGTTTATGGCGTTTCACAATCAACCTTTGCGGCTTTTATTGGTGCATTAGGTGGATTATTAGTGCTTGGGATTTATTTCATTAAATACCGTAAGCGACTTTCCTATTTGTCACAGCATAGTGCCAATGAACTGGTAGTTTCAACGTCAACGCTATATAAAGAAATTATTGCTCAAGCTGTACCTTTTATTATTATTGGATCAGCTATTACAATTTTCCAATTAATCGACCAATACACCTTTTTCCGGATTATGAATGCGGTGAGTGACTATTCGACTGCCGTCTTAAATAATATGTACGCAATCTTTGCTTTTAATGCTAACAAACTGGTAATGATTGTTATTTCATTAGCGTCAGCGATGGCCGTCACTTCCGTACCGATTTTATCGGAAGCCAAAACTAGGGGCGATCGAGCAGAAATTAGTCGACAAGTAACGGATTCAATTTTGCTCTTTGCATTTTTGATGATTCCAGCTGCTTTAGGGATGGCTGCGGTAGCTCAACCAGCATACACGCTGTTCTATCATCTAAGTGATGTAGGAACTGCCATTTTACAATTTAATTCTTATGTAGCAATTGTTTTAGGATTATTTACAGTGATTTCGGCTATTATGCAAGGAATTGGTGAAAATGTCTTAGCCGTGAAGTATTTCTGTGTCGGAATGATTGTTAAATTTATTTTCCAATTTCCCATGGTGGCATTATTTTCAGCAGTGGGTTCATTAATTTCAACGGCTATTGGATTTATGGTAGTGAATTGGTTGATTTTACGGCATATCAACTTGGAATATGGCTTAGATTATCGTCGAATTAATACATTTATTGGAAAAATCATCACTTATGCTTTTGGAACATTCTTGATTGCAATGGTCGTAACTAATGGATTATACATAGTGATGGATCCAGCCAGTAAAGTACAATCGTTACTAGTTATAGCTGCGGCCGTAGTTTTAGGTGGAGCATTTTATCTCTACTTTGTATTAAAGAGCCGCCTAGCGGATGAAATTGTGGGGGCACGGGCAGCTGGCTTACGTCGAATGCTAAAGATTAGTTAGGAGGAGACATGCGAGTAGATAAATTTTTACATGACATGAATATGGGAACGCGAACCCAAATTCGAAAAATGATTAAAGACAAGCTAATCTTTGTTAACGATACGGTCGTTAAAACTGGGCGAGTTAAAGTGGATCCAGTGGTTGATGAGGTTAGATTAAAAGACCAAGTGATTGAGTATCAACAATATTTCTATTTCATGATGAACAAACCATTGGGAGTCTTAACTGCTACGGAAGATCGTAAACAAAAAACCGTTATGGATTTATTCAACAAGGTCGATCTCCGAAATGATTTATTTCCAGTCGGAAGATTGGATAAAGATACCCAAGGCTTACTGCTAATCACTAATAACGGGCAGTTAGCGCATGATTTATTAGCACCAGAGCGGCACGTTGATAAAACTTACGAGGCGGTGGTGACTGGAAAAATCACCGATCAAGCTGTCGAAGAATTTCAAAAAGGAATCACCTTAAGGGATGGTACTACGTTAAAACCAGCGCAACTGATCATTGAACACTATTCAGAATTAGATGATCAAACAGTGGTTAAGGTAGTCCTAAAAGAAGGAAAGTATCATCAGGTTCGCCGAATGTTTGGTAGCCTAGGTGAGAAAGTGGTCACTCTTCGAAGGACTTCCTTTGGTCCTTTAGAATTAGATGTGGGATTACTTCCCGGAACTTATCGAGAATTAACGGATGATGAAATTAATCGGTTAGTTGAAGGTTAAAAATAAGCTACTATGACAAAAATCATAGTAGCTTATTTTTTTGAAGTTGTTTTAGTGTGAAGGGGAGACGACGAATTAAGCGATGGGGCAAAACAACCGCTTCTTTTTGATAAATTTGATCGGCGGTATAACTGTGTAAGAAGGTTCCTAAGGTAACACCTAAGGCCAAAGAGTCGACTTGGTTTACTAACGCAATAATTACTCCAGTTAAGGCGTCTCCTGAACCACCTGTTGCCATCCCAGGGTTACCAGCCATAATTTGGCGAAAGTCGGTGTGAGGAGCGTAAATTTCAGTTTCATAATGCTTTAGAACTACCATTGCTTTTAAACGGTCAACTGCACGTTGATTTAGCGAGGGGTTTTGATCTACTATCTTTATTCCGGAAAGTCGTTGCCATTCCATTTGGTGAGGAGTAAAAATAGTTTGGGGATGATCTACCTGAATTTGATGGGTAGCAATCAAATCAATCGCTGAACCATCAATAACTAAAGGTGTTTGGGGTTGAACGTGGTCTAAGACAAATTTTAAAATTTTTAAGCTAGTAGCATTAGTTCCCAATCCCGGACCGATTACCACTCCCGTTGATTTTTTTAGGGCTGCTTTTAAAGCATCAAAATCTAAGAAATCGAGCAACATAACTTCGGCTAGAGTGGAGCGGACAGCCGTAAAGTTAGTTTTATCCGTTGCTAAGGTTACTAATCCACCTCCAGCATAAACTGCCGCTGAACTTGATAAAATTCCAGCGCCTCCGTATTGATCATTACCAGCTACGATTAAAATCCGACCATAACTTCCTTTGTGACTATCATTGGAACGGACGGGCCATAAGTTGTTCAATCCGTCCTGATTAATCTTTAACATTGTAATCACCTCGTAAAGGTAGTATACCGCAAACCAGCATAAAACATGCAAAATAAAAATCGAAGAAAATGCATAAAACTCTATTATGTAAGCGCTAAATTGTTATAATAGAAGATGAAAGGTTGGTGTGTAATATGGATTATAAAAAAATTTTATTTGGCTATGATGGTTCACCAGAATCAATGGCAGCTTTTGATCGAGTAATTGAGGTTGCAAAGAGGAACGATGCAAAACTTATTATTGCTCATGTAGTAAAAAGGCAACACGCTAACACTGAGAGTGTTTCCCTTGGCTTTGGTGTTGTTTCAACAGATGATGACATTGAGGACATTCTTCGTTCTAGGGAAGAAAAACTTGAAGTTTTGAAACAAAAAGCTAACGAAAAAGGCGTTGAAGATGTGGAAATTGCCCTTAAAATTGGTAGTCCTAAATCAATGTTAAGCCGTGAATTGCCTAAAGAATACGATATCGATCTAATCGTTTTAGGTGCGACTGGATTAGGCAAGGTCGCTCAAGTATTTATCGGTTCAACAGCTAGTTATGTAGTCGAAAATTCACCTACAGACGTTATGATTGTTAAAAATTAAATGATAAACAAAATGACCTCAATTGTCGGCACTTTAGTTTTAAACTAGAGTGGAACGACAATTGAGGTCATTTTAAATTAGATTGCTTTATGCATAGGTTCTTCAACCCGAACTTCTTTAAGTTTAGCATTGATTTGTTTAAGGATGATTTTAACGTTTTCTTCGTTACTTAAATCGTACTTTTGTAAATCAATTTTCATTTTAGGACCAACATCATATTCTTCGTACCATGTCTTGTAAGCTGACCACATCTTATAGTAGTAAGATTCCAATTCAGGATTGTTATCGAATTGTTCATAGTCACGCCCACGTTTACGAATACGATAGAGGATGGTATCAAAATCTGTTTCAGCATAGACCATCAAATCTGGTGCTTTCTTAGGTAGATTTTGAAGCTCACTCATCATGTTATCAAGAAGGTTCATGTAAACTTCAAATTCAGTATCCGTAATGTTACCTTCTTTGTTGTTTTCACGTGTGAATAGAGCATCTTCGTAGATTGAACGGTCTAATACATTATTATCATCAGTCAAAGCCTTTTTGATCATTTGGAATCGTTTATTCAAAAAATAAATTTGAAGTAAGAATCCATAACTTTTTTGGTCAGAATAATAGAGTGGTAAAACGGGATTGTCTCCAACTGGTTCGTAGAACGCCTTTGTTCCATAATAGTCAGCAATTTTCCCTGTTAATGTAGTTTTACCGACGCCGATCATTCCTGCTGTAATTATCACCATAAAATGCTCCCTTTTCCATTTTTTTTTTGCCGAAATCTAGTATTAATAAATCCTAAATCTTTAAACAGCCACAACATATTGTATAAAGAATTGGAGCGCAAAACAAGCTTGAATTTTATTTAAAAAACTGCTTAGTATTTGAATACCCAAAAATGAAATGGTTTACTTAAAAAGTTAATTATTATTTGAAAAGCGCTACCAAATTCGATAGGCTAGAGATATGTTAGATTGTGAGGAAGAATTTTATGATAAAACTAATCGTTAGTGATTTAGATGAAACTTTAGTAGGACCAGATGGAAATGTTTCGGAAGAAAACATTGAAGCTATTAAAAAAGCAACTCAAAAAGGAGTTAAGTTTGTCCCTAATACCGGACGTGGATTTGAATCGGTACAACCTTTATTAGAAACTTTGGGGTTGAAAGGGAAAGCAAATGAATTTGTGATTTCATATAATGGTGGAGTAATCGTCGAAAATCAAAATTTTGATGTAATCCAAGCTAATGCATTTTCATTTGAGCAAGCCACTCAGATTTTTGATATAACCAAGCAGCATTTGGAGAATTCGACGCATATTTATACGTTAAATGATGTTTATGTATTTAATGAAGTTGAAGAAGATAATGAATATATTCGTAGTCGTGGGGTCCGTACCATTAGATTTGAGCATGATAATCTGGATACATTAAAAGATGAACCAATTTTTAAAATAATTACGATGAATCCTGATTTTAATAA
Source organism: Pediococcus pentosaceus (assembly GCF_001437285.1). Lineage (GTDB taxonomy): Bacteria > Bacillota > Bacilli > Lactobacillales > Lactobacillaceae > Pediococcus > Pediococcus pentosaceus. Next base: position 17,715 of record NZ_JQBF01000002.1, read on the forward strand.
GAGAAAACAGATTAAAGCAGAAGTACTAGATAAAGTTAATTTCGATGTGAATGCTACTTTTTCTTCAGACCGATATACTGAATTTAATTTAAAAGGTGTCGATAAGGGTCAAGCTAGTCTAGAACTTGGACGGCATTTAGGTATAAAAGCGGATGAAATAATGGCATTGGGCGATAATAACAATGATGTAGCAATGCTCAAGAGTGTGGGACTTCCTGTGGTAGTTTCCAATGCTAGTGCATCTGCTAAAGCAAATGCTAAATATATTGCTAAAGGAAATTATGAAACGGGTGTGGCTGAGGCAATTAATAAATTTGTATTAGGGGAATAGTAGCATGCAAAAAAAGACTTATTACCGAAGTTCGCTAATTTTACTGATCCTATCAACGATTATTATGATAATGACTTGGGTGTCATCGTTGAGTAAAACGAATAAATTTATTATTATAATAATTGTTGGGATAATTCTGACTTGGTATATTCAATATTTCTCAACTCGACTGACAGATGTTAAGAAAAATGGGAGAAAGCAATGAAGACATTGAAAATTGGGATTCCCTTGATTGTGGCGGTAATTTTGGTACTCGTGACGGAATTTACGCACATGAGCGGGGCACCATTGGTAATTATGTGGGTCATTGGATTTTTATTTTCAATGATTGTAACTGCGGTGATTGAAATTCGAACACGAATGCAAGAATTTGCTAAGCAACAAAAAGAGGAAGAAAAGCAGCAGGGGGAAAAATAAATGTTTATCACAACCGAAGGTATCAATGCCGGTTATACAATTAAGGACGTGGTTGAAGCAACCAGTAGCTTGATGTTAGCTTCCGAAGACATCGATAAGTACAATATGTTTGATCAACTATTTGATGAAGCAAAACAAAAGTTGAAAAAGAAAGCTGATTTGCTTGAAGGCGACGGAATTATCGGCTTAAAGTACAATACAGAAGTAGTAGAAGTCAATGGAGCACCCAAGTTTTTGGTAGTCCATGGTTATGGTACAGTAATCTTAATTGATAAATAGAAACGACTAAGAAACAGGATTGTAAATCCTGTTTCTTTTTTCGATACTTAATTGATTTTTCTGTAACATATTAAAGGACTTATTAGCCACAATAATCGCTTATTGGGTATGGCGTTTAACTTCGAGGGGAACGATATCACAAATTTTAACCCGCACGGTATAATTAACTTTATAAGCGGCATAACGGTCGCTAGGATCATAGTCTAGAATGTCTACAATTGCATCATTATCAATCACATCGCTAATTTTTCCAACGAAAGGTTTCGAGAGGTCGTTGGATTTATAACATTTAACGATCCGATTAGCTTGGAATGTGTTTACCACGTCATCTCAACTCCTTGTGTCTATTATATCTTATTTATTGATATTATATCTTATTTGTGGTCATTTCCAGTGCTAATAATACTGATAAAGAGTAAAAATATGCTCATTTTGCGACAAAGAAAAAATATTTGTTCACTTTTAATAAGGGGAGGTGTAAAATGTGTTTGTTAAGCCACAGTGGCGGAATTGGCAGACGCGCAGCGTTCAGGTCGCTGTATAGGCAACTATGTGCAAGTTCGAATCTTGTCTGTGGCATATAATTTTAACGTATATAAATTAAAGGAAACTAGAAATTAATTGAGAAATTTAACTTCTAGTTTTTTTGTGTTGGTGAAATGATTCACATCGTTGAAGATTTACCCTGAGCAAAAAACTGGCGTAAAATTAGATAAAAAGTATACTGATGCTGTAATTGATTTTTTTGAAAGGAATAGATGATGCGAAAACTAAAGTATACTCAACAAGATCAGTGGGAATCAGAGGCTCGAGAAACCCAATCACCAATTCTAATTGAAACGGCAAAGTTAAAAGCTAAGAAAAATCAGATTGTGGATGGGTTGAAAAATTATACTGCAACAGAATTACATAAAAATTATAATAGTTTATCGTTAACTGCTAATGGGAAAATGGAAGCAGATCAACGAAGCTTCCAGCTGGAGGAGGTTCATTTCCATCATCCAGCAGAACATTGCTTTAAGGGTGAGGCTACACCGCGAGTACTAGAGGCCCACTTCGTCCATTATGGTTGCCTCAGACAGCCTTTAGTGGTCAGTGTGACCTTTAAGTTGGGGGCTAAAAATGCTACTTTTGAAAAAATATTAACGGCTATGGATGATAATAAAGTGGAACAATTCATACTTTTAGATGATTTGATTCCAAAAAGGGGTTATTTTTATCGCTACATAGGTTCATTGACTACTCCTCCATTAACGGAGGGCGTAGAGTGGGTGGTATTTGAGCAAGCCCAAATGATTGATATTGATCAACTTAATCTCTATATGGCGACATTTAAGGAACAAAATAATCGAGAACTGCAAAAATTAAACCACCGAAAAATTGAAAAATATGAAATTTAAGCTAAAAAGCTGGTGTCAACGAAAGTAACAGAGACAATGACTAAACAATCATTGAGAATACTTTCGATGACACCAGCTTTTATATTGCATGGATAATTAAAGAAATTCCAAAAATCAAAAATAATAGAGCAATCATCATAGAAATGGAGATTGCAGTAATAAGGGGTGAGAATAGTAAAACAATTCCTAGGATAATACCTAAGATTGAGATAAATACATCTAAAACAAAATATTTGTGGCTAAAATTTCTAATATAATTAGCCAGCCAAAGGGTGGTGAAGGAATCACCTAAAAACATTAAAGCAATCAAGACTGAAACATAGACCATACCAAACGAATCATTGAATAACATTAGAAATCCGACGATGATGTCAAGTACGGCATTTAGGGTCAACCAAGTAGTTTTACCAAGAAAAGGTCGGATCCAAAATAATTTATAAAATCCCGTAGATAAGGACGCAATGGCGGCGATGATAATCACCATCCTAAAAGTTGATAAAGGGTTTTTGATTGAAAAAATAGCAATCACAATAAACAAAACACCTAAAATTAGAGCAAACGGATCAAACTTATTAATACGATTTTCCATCTAAATCACTACTTTCTTGAAGTTTTTATTCAGCCAAAAAAGGTTGGAAAGAGCTAAATTGTACATCGAATTTTAAAAGTAGTATCTTAAAGGCTAAAGTACTACTATCCGACACTAATCTAGTTAGCTTCATTTTAGAGAGATTGGTTGAATTGTTCAAACAATAAGAATTCGAAATCACGATTAATTGTTGATGCAACGTTTTATTTTCCAGTTAACATATTTAAGAATAATTAACGGTAGTAGTATTGGTTTCTAATTTTTGCTAAAATGTTATCTGTTACTGGAATTATAGAACGATATGTATATATTTGAAAAATAAAAGGGGATTACAAAATGTGCGGATTTGCTGGTTACATTAATCAAGCTAATGTAAATAAAGACACAATCAAGTCAATGGCCGATCGAATTAAACACCGAGGACCAGACGATGAAGCATTTTTCCAAGATGAAAATGCGTCAATGGGATTCCGTCGCCTATCAATTATTGATTTGGCACACGGACGTCAACCCATGATGAATAGTGCTGAAACTAAAGTATTAACTTTCAATGGTGAAATTTATAACTACAAACAAGTTCGTGAAGAACTAAAAGAATTAGGATATGAATTTAGAACGGATGTTGATTCAGAAGTCCTAATCCATGGTTATGACGCATGGGGACCAGAATTACTTAAAAAACTTCGTGGGATGTTTGCCTTTGTAATTTATGATAAAGAAAAACAAGAAGTATTTGGTGCTCGTGATCATTTTGGAATCAAGCCTCTTTACTACTACGATGATGATAAAACGTTCCTTTGGGGTTCAGAAATCAAATCATTCCTAGAACATCCAAACTTTGTGAAGGAATTCAATGAAGAACTATTACCAATCCACTTAAGTTTTGAATTTATTCCTTCTAAAGAAACGATGTTTAAGAATGTTTACAAGCTTCTTCCAGGAACTTACTTCATTCATAAAAATGGTAAAACAGAAACCCATACTTACTTTAAATTTAACTACGACCATATCGACGAATCACAAACTATCGAAGAAGATTCAAAGAAAATTCGAAAGATTGTTAGTGACTCTGTAGATGCACATATGATTGCAGATGTTGAAGTTGGTAGTTTCTTATCTAGTGGAATTGATTCAAGTTATGTTTTGGCAGAAGCTGCTAAACTTAAACCTATCCAATCTTTCTCACTTGGATTTAGAAATTCTAAGTATAGTGAATTAAGTTACTCAACTGAATTTGCTAAGGAAATCAATCAAAAGAATACACCACTCTACATGGATGGTGATGATTACTTTGATATTTTGCCAACCATCATGTACTACATGGATGAACCACTATCAAATCCATCAGCAATGCAATTATTCTATCTTTCCAAAGGTACTCGTAAGAATGTCAAAGTGGCTCTTTCAGGAGAAGGTGCCGATGAATTCTTTGGTGGATACAATACTTATCTAGAAGCTTTCACATTTGAACGTTACCAAAAGATGGTTCCTAGCTTTATTCGAAAAGGGTTGGCTAAGGCAGTTTCAGGTCTTCCTCGTTTCCATGGACGTCGTTTCTTGATGCGTGGGGCTCAGCCACTTAGTGAACGCTATTACCGCGTAAATTACGTATTTAATCAACAAGAACGTGATCAAATTTTACGTAATCCAGCTTTGAATGTTGATTCAGGAGCTTATACACAACATATCTTTGACGAAGTGAAGGGCAAAGATGAGATGACTCAAATGCAATACTTTGACATCAATACTTGGCTTCCATTTGATATCTTGCACAAAGCTGATCGAATGAGTATGGCTAACTCACTAGAAGTTCGGACACCGTTGGTTGACCGGGAAGTAGCCAAATTTGCTGCAACCATGCCAATTAAGACTCGAATTCATAAAGAAGAAACTAAGGTATCTCTTCGTCATGCTGCAGAAGCTGAATTACCAGAACGAGTAGCTAAGAAGGAAAAACTTGGTTTCCCATCTCCAATCGCCAACTGGATTAAAGAAGATAAGTATCGTAAACGAATTGAAGCAGCTTTCAATTCAGACATTGCTAAGAAATTCTTTAAGCCAGAAGCTTTAATGCATATTCTTGATGAACATGTTAACGGAAAATCAAGTATGCAAAAGATTTTCACAATTTACACATTTATTTTATGGTATGGAGTTTTCTTCCCAGAAGATACCAATACTAATACAATAGATTTAGTTAAGAGAACTCAAGTATAGGTGGAGATGAAATAGATGGACCTTGAAATTGCCACTGTTAAGGCAATCCTTACAGAACATGATTTATTAAAAGAAATCAAATCAACTAAAACAGTTGCAAATACTGGAATATCTTATGATTCTAGAACCGTAAAGCCAGGTTATATGTTCTTTTGCAAAGGAAATTTCAAACCAGAGTATTTATCAGTAGCCCGCCAAAATGGTGCTACCACTTATGTGTCTGAGAATGAATATCCAGAAGGAACCGGCATGACTGCGATTATTGTAACGAATGTTACAAGAGCCATGGCGGTTCTTTCGGCTACTTATTACAATTTTCCGCAAAATGACTTGTTTATTATCGGGATTACGGGAACGAAGGGTAAGACCAGTTCAGCTTACTTTGCACACTCAATTTTGAATCAAAAGTATCCAAACCAAGTGGCTCTATTTTCAACAATTGATCGAATTGTGGGACCCAAGCCTGAGGACCAATTTAAATCAGATTTAACCACACCAGAATCAATGAATTTATTCCATGATATGCGAGTCGCTGTGGATAATGGGATGAAATATCTGGTAATGGAAGTGTCTTCGCAAGCTTATTTAAGAGACCGGGTTTATGGATTAAAATTTGATTGTGGAATCTTTTTAAACATTACGCCGGATCACATTGGGCGCAATGAGCACAAAGATTTTGAAGATTACTTGCATTGCAAATTACAATTAATGGTTAACTCTAAACGTTGTATTATTGATGCAGATACAGATCGTTTTGATGATGTTTTTGGCGCTGCAAAAGCAACAACTGATCCGGAACAAATTTATTTGTTTAGTGCAGATGTTGAAAATGGTGGAGTAGATTTCTTAATTCAAGATGAAGAAGATGATCTTACTTCCAATCGATTCACTTTGGTTGAAAGCAGTTCAAAAGCAGAAGCATTCCACGTGGCAGGTGATTACGATTTAAATGTGGCGGGCGATTACAATCAAAGTAATGCAACGGCTGCCATTATTGCTGCTGCCCTTGCAGACGTTACTTATCAGGATGCAGTGTTACCACTAAAATCAATCGTGATTCCAGGTCGTATGGAACATCTAAATGTTCCAGGACATGGAGTGGTTTTTGTAGATTATGCACACAATTATGCTAGTTTGCACGCACTATTAAAATTCTTAAAGCATCAATATCACGATGGTAAGGTTATCGTGGTGGTTGGAAGTCCTGGTGATAAAGGGATTTCGAGAAGAGCTGGGTTCGGTCAAGCGTTGAGTGAACAAGCAGATATTGCTTATTTGACAACGGATGATCCAGCTTTTGAAGATCCAGAACAAATTATCCAGCAAATTATGGATAATATTAAACCTGGTACAGTTGAAGTTCGTCAGGTACTTGACCGACACGATGCAATCGAGCAAGCGATTATGAATAGTAGTGAGAAAGATGTGGTCGTGCTTGCCGGAAAAGGTGAAGATCCATACCAAAAAGTTGGAGGGGTAGATACTCCTTGGCCAACTGATATGGGAGTAGCAGAAGAAGTGAAGAGGGGATTAAGTTAATGGAAAGACCAACTAACAATTTTACGCCAATTCTATTAGGTAGTGATTTTAATGCTTATGGGATGGCTCGTTCATTTTACGAAATTACAGGAAGACGTGTTCAAGCGTATGCCGGGACCGTGCTAGCACCCACACGTTTTACTAAAATCGTGAATGTTGATATTATTCCTGGTTTTTCAGAAGACCCTGTTTTTATTGAATCAATGCGTAAAATTGCTAAAAAATACGAAAATTCTGACGAGAAGGTTGTTTTACTAGGGATGGGCGATGGCTATGCTGAATTGATTTCAAAGCATAAAGAAGAGTTGTCAAAAACTTTCATCTGTCCCTACATCGATTATGATTTATTGAAACAATTGAATAATAAAGAACGTTTTTATTCAATTTGTGATGAATATAATTTACCATATCCAGCAACCCATTTTATTACGAAGGCACAATATGAAAGTGGTGAGAAATTCATCTCACCTTTTGAATTTCCAGTTGCTTTGAAGCCAGCTGACAGTGTAGAATGGCTCGATATTCATTTTGAAGGTCGTAAAAAAGCTTTCAGAATTAAAACTCAAGCAGAACTTGATGAAGTCATTGGTAAAATCTATGACAATGGCTATACTTCTGATTTGATTTTACAAGATTTTATTCCAGGTGATGATAGCAACATGCGAGTTTTGAATGCTTATGTTGATCAAAATCATCAAGTAAAAATGATGTGTTTAGGTCATCCATTATTGGAGGATCCAGCTCCATCAGCAATTGGAAACTACGTAGCAATTATTCCTGAATTTAACCAAGAAATTTATGACACGGTTAAAAACTTTCTTGAAAGTATCAATTACGTTGGATATGCCAACTTTGATATGAAATATGACAGTCGGGATGGTAAGTTTAAATTATTTGAAATCAATATTCGTCAAGGCCGTAGTAGCTTCTTTGTTACATTAAATGGATACAACCTAGCTCGTTGGGTGGTTGAAGACCGAGTTAACAATGCGTTGGCTGATCGTGAAACTGTATACGCTAATGATGTTCCAGGCAACTGGAAGTTATGGTTGGGCGTTCCAGTTAAGGTCTTCAAAAAGTATGTTAAAAATAATGATGATAAGCAAAAGGCGCTTGAACTAATTAACAATGATCAATATGGATTTACCGCTATCTACGATGAGGATATGAACTTTAAGCGTAGCTTATTAATGTGGTGGATGAACCATAATTATGTTAAGAACTTTAGGAAGTATTTTAAGGAAAATAAGGGGTAAGACCTGTGAAAAAATTCTTTACGATTATTGGTGGAATGGGGACTCCAGCAACTGAAAGTTACATTAGGTTATTAAATGCTAGAACTCCTACCCATCGCGATCAAGATTATTTAAATTACATTTTAGTAAACCATGCTACAGTTCCGGATCGTTCAACCTATTTAATGGACCATTCGCAACCAAACCCTTACCCAGATTTATTAGAGGACATTCAAGAACAAAGCAAGCTGAATCCAGCCTTTTTTGTAATTGCCTGTAATACTGCACACTTTTTCTATGATGATTTGCAAAAAGCAACGGATGTGCCCATTGTGCATATGCCCCGCGAAACTGTAAAACATATCAAAGAGCAGTATCCAAATGCTAAAAAAATCGGGATTATTGGGACACCTGGAACGACTAGTGATGGAATTTATGACCGTGAATTGTTAGCTGAAGGTTTTGAAGTTGTTAAACCAACTAAAGCAATTCAGGATTTAACTAGCAAGTTAATTTTTGATGATATCAAAGAACAAAATCTAGTCGATGCTGAGCTTTTCTATCATATTCTAAAAATGATGGTAGAAGAACAAGGAGCCGATGTGGTAATTTTAGGTTGTACTGAATTATCGTATGCTCAGGAAATGGCTCATGATCACAGTTTTCCGGTTGCAGATTCACAATCGGTATTAGTAGATAAATCGATCGAAATGGCTTTGAAACTAAGAAAGTAAAAATAAAAGTTGGGATTAAACTAAACCAGTTTGTCCCAACTTTTTACTATGATTAACTTGGAGGAAGAGATGAGTAAACGAAGAAGAAAAAATAAGCAGTCTACTAGTATTTGGCTTGTTTTAGTAATTGCCATTTTAGGAACTTTTTTCAAAGGAAATGATATTCATCAGTTTGTTTCTAATCTGACTAGTCAGGGGATCCCACAAACGACTAAATCGGTTAAAAGTGTCGAGGATACTCAATTATCTCAACAAACTTTTAAATCCGGTGGAACAGCTTATATTTACGTTAACAATAATAAAAGTACCCTTAATCCCGCAGATTGGAAGAAAAACCAAATTATTTACGGTAATTTAGATCGTTTGAATCGGACGACACAAGCAACGGGATATCTAAGTCGTGTAAACTTAGTTAAGTCGAATACCAGAACCAGTCAGACTTGGAATCCAACTGGTTGGCATCAAAAACGTTTAACCATTAACGGTAAAACAACTGAAATTCAGAACCGAGGCCATTTACTAGCATATTCAATTACTGGTAAATTTGATCAAAATGGGAATTTCAATGCTCATGAATTAGGATCATTAGATAATCCCAAAAATCTAGCTACTCAAACAGCATACAGTAATCAGCAGACTATGCAAATTTTTGAGGAACGGGTACGGGATGCATTAGCTAAGAATAAAAAGGTTATTTACCGCGTTTCGACTGTTTTTAAAGGAAATGGATTAATGCCAACTGGCTACCATGCGGAAGCTATTGCAACAGATGGATCGTTAAATTTTAACGTTTTTGTTTGGAATGTACAACCAGGGGTTCAATTTGATTATGCAACCGGACGATCACGAGTGGATCGTAGTATGACAGTAAGAGCAAATTAAAGATTAAACGATTAATCGATATGATTAATCGTTTTTTTATTACGTTAAACTTTTTAAATTGGAGTGGAAGATATATACTAAAAACATAAATCTATATGATATCGCTTACTTTACGTTAGGGGGAGACGTTAATGGAAAATTCGAAAGATAATCGAAGCTTTAGATGGTTTAATATCGCACTGATTTCATTTACAGCAGTTTGGGGTCTTAACAACGTTGTAAATAATTTTGCTAATCAAGGTTTAGTTGTTATTGTTTCATGGATATTAATAATGCTATTATATTTTATTCCGTATACCTTGATGGTAGGTCAACTAGGTTCTACCTTTAGAGAAGCTGAGGGTGGTGTATCGTCATGGATGAAGGAACTTTCCAATAGCCGTCTGGCTTATTTTGCGGCTTGGACATACTGGGTGGTCCATGTACCATACTTAGCCCAAAAGCCACAAACTATTTTGATTGGTTTTAGCTGGATGTTCAAAAACAACGGTAGTTTCGTTAATCAAACTCCATCTTATGTTGTTCAAGGATTAAGTTTGATAATCTTTTTAGCATTTGTTTGGATGGCTTCCAAAGGAGTGACAACTCTGAACCGAATTGGGAGTATTGCTGGAATTGCGATGTTTATCATGTCAATTTTATTCATTATTTTAGGAATTTCAGCGCCATTTATCACGCATTCAGCTATTGCCACAGCTCACATGGATCAATTTAGTACATATATGCCAAAATTTAATTTTAATTACTTTACAACGATTTCAATGCTAGTTTTTGCGGTTGGTGGTGCAGAAAAAATTTCACCATACGTTAACAAAACCAGAAATCCAGCTAAAGAATTTCCGTTGGGAATGATTTTGTTGGCAATCATGGTGGCTATATCAGCAATTTTAGGTTCTTTTGCGATGGGAATGATTTTTGATGCACAACATATTCCTAATGACTTGATGGCCAATGGTTCTTATACGGCTTTCCAAATTTTGGGTAATCAATTCCACGTTGGTAATACATTAACTTGGATTTACGCCTTTGCTAATATCTTGGCTAATTCGGCAGCTTTAGCGATTTCGATCGATGCACCACTACGAATTTTGTTAAATGATGCGGATAGTAATTATGTGCCAGCATTTCTTACTAGAAAAAATGCTAAAGGAATTGCTTATAATGGTTACAAATTAACTGCAATTTTAGTTTCAATTATTATTATTGTGCCAGCCTTAGGAATTGGCGGAATGAATGATTTGTATAATTGGTTAATGAATTTAAACTCAATTGTTATGCCAATGCGGTACCTTTGGGTATTTGTGGCCTACATGTTATTGATGAAACAAATTAATAATTATAAATCTGATTACGTATTTGTTAAAAATACTAAGATTGGTTTTGGCTTTGGACTATGGTGCTTTATTTTCACAGCTTTTGCATGTATTTTAGGAGTTATTCCAAAGGCTGATTTTGCAGCTAATCCAACTAGCTGGTGGTTCCAATTAGCGCTTAATATTATCACACCATTTGCATTAATTATTTTAGGATTGATTTTACCGGTTATTGCACGGCGAAATCAGAATAAGTTAGATTAGGACTGAAATTTTTAATTTTATATTAGAGAATGAGAAAGGGAAATCCAACTCGTGGCGGAGTTGGGTTTCTCTTTTTTTATGATTCAACTTTACAATTCAATTTTTTTGAACTAAAATTAACTCATATGCGAATGTAGTTTAGTGGTAAAATTCAAGCTTCCCAAGCTTGTGTCGCGGGTTCGATTCCCGTCATTCGCTTCACTGAAAAACAAAATAGATTTATTTAAACAAGAAACCCTACTATCAACTAAAGATAGCAGGGTTTTTATTATAAGTTATTTTTTAAGGTTGAAAGTAACTGTATCCTCATCTTCTAAAATAGCAGAATATCGGTAATACAGTTTCTTTTGAACGTAAGCTGCTTTCCATTTTTGAGATAGAAAGGACATCAAGAAAAGGGATGCAGTACTGATGATGCCCGCTAATCCAGCAAACCCAACGTCAACCCAAGGCGCATTCGCGTCGTTAGATTTATTTTTGGAGAGTAGGGCTTTTGAGACAATAATTTTAGGAGTCTTTGCGTTAATCCTTTTTTTTAAATCACCAGTACTTGTAATCATAGCGATCAATCCTTTCTAGTTAAATATAATTGCTCGCCTGCATTATAACACTATCGAAAAAATAAACCGTGTTAATTTTATTTAAAAATTAATTTTTCGAGGGCGTTTTTAATGCCATCAGCGTCATTAGAACTGGTAATCATATCAGCATGAGATTTGGCTAAATCGGAACCATTCTCCATGGCAACGGCCGTACCAACAAAATCAAACATCGGGATATCGTTTTGCTCATCACCAAATGCAATGATTTCTTCAGGGTGAATACCTAATTTTTCGGAGAGAGTTTTGAGAGCCGCCCCTTTATTTACATTTTTATGCATAACTTCAAGAAAATTATCGGCTGCTCGAACCACATAACATTGATCATCAAAGGCAGCATGAACAGCTTCTTCTACTTGATTTAACTCTGCTGTTTCACCAACAAAAATGCCCTTAGTAATGGTAAAATCAGCAGGAAGTTGATCAGGAGTTTTAATTAATAAGCCAGCTTTATTTTCCCAAGCCTGGACAACCGTAAAACGATTGACTTCAAGGTTACTGGTGTAGATATTGCTGTCACGATCCAGTACGTTATAAGCAACGTGATATTTTCGAGAAAATTCATCCATTGCTCGATAAACTGAGTTGGAAAGTTCATGACTTGCAATTACTTCACCAGTCACAGATTCGATTACAGAACCGTTATAAGTGATGACGTATTGGTCGTCTGCGGTAATACCCAATTCATTTAAGAAAGGCTTTACACCAGCGAGGGGACGCCCTGAACAGAGCACGACTTTAAGGTGGTTTTGAAGACACTTAGCAATGATATCTTTGGTGGATGGTAATAGTACGATATTTGAATTTAACAGGGTATCATCTACATCAATAGCAATTAATTTGGGAGTCATAAGTAGTCCTACTTTCTAAGTTTTATCTATGTATAAGTATAGAGATATAAAGTTGATAGTGGCGTTTTTTATGTTAGGAACATTTTCCAAAAATAAGATTCGGATTTGACGAAAAGAAAATAAATTTTTTATATACAAATGAAATTTTCAAAATTTTTTTCAAAAAACCAGTTATAATAGAGGATAGTAAACATTTCGGAGGACTAAAATGACTAAGCAAACATTTGAATTTGATAGCGAACTAGAAGTAAATCGTTTAGGTTTTGGAGCGATGCAATTACCTGGTACAGGAGTTTGGGGACCAAGTACGGATGAAGAAAATGCAGTCGCGGTGGCAAAAGCAGTTTTAAATAGCGATGTCAATTTTATTGATACAGCAGACTCATACGGGCCTTTTTACGCTAATTTATATATAAAAGCGGCTCTAAAGGATTATCAAGGACCGCATAAGCTAATTGCTAGTAAAGTTGGTTTCACGCGTCCAGGCCCTAATCAATGGTCTGTAGTGGGTGATCCAGATTATTTAAGACAACAAGTAGAGTTAAATTTACGTACACTTGGGCTTGATAGTATCGACTTAATGCAGTTGCATCGAGTTGATCCTCGTTTTCCAATTGAAGAACAAGTTGGTGTTTTAGCAGATATGCAAAAAGAAGGTAAAATTCGTCATATCGGCTTAAGTCAAGTAACCGTAGAACAAATCAAACGGGCTCAAGCTGTTGCTAAAATTGCATCCGTCCAAAATCGCTACAATTTAATTGAGCGTGATGATGAAGATGTTCTTCAATATGCAGAAGAAAACCACATGGCATTTATTCCTTGGTTCCCACTGGCGACTGGTAGATTAGCTCAAGAAGAACATGGGATTTTATCTCAAATTGCCAATAATCATCTTGCTACGCCAAGCCAAATTGCATTAGCGTGGCTGTTGCAAAAATCAGATGTGATTTTGCCAATTCCAGGAACATCTAACATTCAACATTTTGAAAGTAATATCCAAGCAGCTTACATTACACTTTCAGATGCTGAATTTAATGCACTAGAACAATTATAATTAAGTAGTGGAACTTCATAGAAGAGTCTGATATAATGAATCGGTAATTAGTAGGGTAGTAGTAGGCTTTAATCTTATCTAAGCGAGTCTGAGTTGGTGTGAGTCAGATATAAGGTAAAGTTGAAGGCGTGACCTTATGGATGCTAATTTAATAAATAAGTGGATTATTTAATCAATTAGAGTGGTACCGCGGGAAATCTCGTCTCTTACATTTTTACGAATGTAAGGGGCGTTTTTTATTTCGCAGAATGGAGGAAAAAATGGATTATAAGAAGAAAGTTGCTGCTGCTTTAGCACCTGCACTAAACGAGTATCTTACTGATACAGAAATTTACGAAAAAATTGAAATTCCTAAGGAAAGTAAGATGGGTGATTACGCCTTTCCAACCTTTACCTTAGCTAAGGTATTGCGCAAAGCACCACAAATGATTGCGAGTGAATTGGTTGAAAAGATTGACCAAGATCAATTTGAAAAGGTTGAAGTTGCTGGACCATATATTAATTTCTTCCTTGACAAGACTGCTTTTGGAGCAGAAGTTTTAGGTACAGTTTTAAGTCAAAAAGCTGAATATGGTCAAAATGACGATGGTAATCAAGGAAATGTTCCAATTGATATGTCATCTCCTAACATTGCTAAACCAATCTCAATGGGACATTTACGGTCAACAGTAATTGGTAACTCATTGTCATTAATTATGAGTAAAAATGGGTACAATCCAATTAAGATTAACCATCTTGGAGACTGGGGAACTCAATTTGGTAAGTTGATCACAGCTTACAAGCTTTGGGGTAGCGAAGAGGAAGTTAAAGCAGATCCAATTAACAAGTTACTTGAATACTATGTTCGTTTCCATAAAGAAGACCAAGAAAAACCAGAACTAGACGACATTGCTCGAGACTGGTTTAAGAAGCTTGAAGATGGTGATGAAGAAGCCATGAACCTTTGGCAATGGTTCCGTGAAGAATCGCTAAAATCGTTTAAGCAAATTTATGACAAACTAGGAATTACATTTGATTCATATAAGGGTGAAGCTTTCTACAACGATAAGATGGATGAAATTGTCCAAATTCTTGAAGACAAGGGTCTGCTTAAAGAAAGCCAAGGAGCTCAAGTAGTTGACTTAGAGAAGTACAATTTAAATCCAGCATTAATTAAGAAGACGGATGGAGCAACCCTTTACATTACTCGTGATTTAGCTGCTGCTTTGTATCGTTACCGGACTTATGATTTTAACCAATCATTGTATGTTGTTGGTGCTGAACAAACTAACCATTTCAAGCAACTAAAGGCTGTTTTAAAGGAAATGGGCTTCGATTGGTCGGATGATGTACATCATATTCCATTTGGTTTAATTACCTTGAATGGTAAAAAACTTTCAACTCGTTCAGGTCGAGTTGTATTGCTGGATGAAGTTTTAAATGATGCGGTTAGTTTGGCTAAAAAACAAATTAACGATAAGAACCCGGATTTAGCCAATGCAGATACTGTAGCTAAAGAAGTCGGGGTCGGTGCGGTAATCTTCCATGATCTTAAGAATGAAAGAACTAATTCATTTGATTTCAATCTAGAAGATGTTGTTCGTTTTGAAGGGGAAACAGGACCTTACGTTCAATATAGTCGAGCTCGTGCTGAAAGTATTTTGAGAAAAGCTGGCGATGTCGAAGAATTCGCTCAATTAAATATTACGGATCCTAAAGCTTGGGATACTTTGAAAGCTCTTCAAGATTTCCCTAATATTGTGAAGCGAGCAGCTGCTCAATATGAACCTTCGGTAATCGCTAAGTATGCCCTAGGTTTAGCAAAGGCCTTCAACAAATATTATGCTAACTCTAAAATTTTGGCTGACGATGAAGAAAAAACAGCTCGTTTAGCATTGGTTAAGAGTGTAAGTATTGTACTAGAAGAATCCTTACGCCTATTAGGAGTAAAAGCTCCTGACGAAATGTAATAACTGAACTAATTTTAAAATAAAAAAGTGAATATTTCGTAATTTATAAATGAGGACCGCGTTCAAAATGATGTTTTTTGGACCGGTTTTTTATTTTCTCATAAAATACTCATAATTTTAATCAAGATAGCGCTTTACAAATGAACTACACCTTTTTGGACCTAAACTACACGATTTGGACTAAAAATTACATATTAAATTCTGTTTTTGATTCCGTTAGACTGTTTACATCATCAAAATCAAACTTATTTGGAGGAATTTAAACATGGTAAATAATCAGTTGGAGTTAGAGGTTAAGAGTTTCTTAGAAGGACAATCAGATTTTGCTAACTTACCTAGTTCGGAAATTACACGATTGAGTCAGGTGATCAGAAAGAAAAAAATTCGCCAAGGACAGTGGATTTTTGATCAGGAGGATGAATTTGAATATGTATTTTTGATGAAGGAGGGACACGTTAAATTGTTTTCGATGAATCTAGAAGGGGACATGACTTCTGTCTCATATATCGTTCCGCAGATGGTTTTTCCACTGCGAGGGATCTTGCAAGGCCGAAAATATTGCTATAATGCAGTTGCAATGTGTACCTCAGAAGTTTACATTTTACCCATCAAAGAGATGCGTAAAATTATTGTTCATCATTACGCTTTTACGATGGCATTTATGAGACGGATGGAGCACCGCCTTCACCGTTCAGAAAAACTATTAGAAAAAACAACGTGTTCTAGCGCAGCTCAACGGGTGCGTCAGGTATTAGATTATTTAAATGAAGACTATGCGCAGACGCATGGTACTGTTAAGAAGGTACCTTTTAAAATATTTTTGAAAGATTTGGCGGTTTTGAGTGCCACTACGAGTGAAACTGCCGGATCGGTAATTAAAGCAATGAAAGAAGAAAAGAAAGTGCTGTATAATAATAAAATAATTTCGTTTATATAAATATTGAGCGGAGCGTGAAGATATGAAAAAAGAATTACGTCAGAAAAAAATATTAAATTTAATTTCTAAAAAAAATATTGCAACTCAACTAGAATTAATTGATGCACTAGCAGAAATTGGTATTAAAACCACGCAAGCAACGTTATCTAGAGATATTAAAGAGTTACATCTAGTTAAAAAAACAGATATTACAGGTGAGGTCGCTTATCGAGTTTTAAATGCAGAAGAACAAGTTGAATATAATAGTGGACCCGTTCGCGATATTTTTAAGGAAAGTGTAAATGGTATTACACAAGTACAATTTATTAATATTATCCAAACTGATCCAAATGACGGTAGTCGGGTAGCAGCGGTAATCGATGACGCAGAAATTGATGGAGTTAAGGGAACATTAGCCGGGTATGATACACTGGTGATATTTAGCGCAGATGCTGAAGCGGCCGAAGCTTTGCATCAGAAGTTAAAATCATTTTTAGAATAAAATAGGTTATTAAGACGAAGTTAAAAAGGGCAATCAACCTCGGTAGAATAACATTGATATGATAAACTATTAAAGTATCGTAATCAGCAACGAGGTAAATGTATGAATATGAAAAAAATAGGGAGTGCGATTAAAGCATTCTTACAAAAGATTGGTGCATTTTTAAAACCCGTGTGGGATAAAATTCACCCGTTCATCCATAAGTACTGGCACAGATATCAGCTTACGCGATGGATTATTGTAGTAGTTTTAGCAGTTGTATTTTTCTCAAGTGCGATTTTAACTTATCAAGCGAAGACTGCTAATGTAAAAAATTTAAAAGCAGCTTTATCCCAGCCTACTTTAGTTTATGATAAAAATAATGCTAAAGCTGGAAGTTTATATTCTCAAAAAGGAACCTGGACAAATCTAGATAATATCTCACCTAACGTTCAAAATGCCGTAATTGCGACGGAAGACCGAAACTTTTATAAGGAATATGGTTTTTCAATTAAGGGAATCGGTAGAGCGTTTGTGATGTACGGGGTCAATAAATTACTTGGTCGAGATTATATATCTGGTGGGGGAAGTACTTTAACCCAACAATTAGTAAAAAATGCCTTTCTATCACAGCAACAGACCTTTACTAGAAAGGCTAAAGAGTTATTTTTATCAATTGAAGTTGAAAATGTTTATTCAAAAAAAGATATCTTAGCAATGTACTTGAATAACGCCTATTTTGGAAATGGGGTTTGGGGAGTACAGGATGCTGCTGAGAGGTATTTCGGGGTCAGTGCTTCGGAACTATCGGTTCCCCAAGCGGCAACCTTGGCAGGGATGCTGACTAATCCGAGTGGCTATAATCCGATCGATCATCCAAAAAATGCCTTTTCACGCCGTAATGTAGTTTTAAGTTTGATGGCGGAAACCGGTAAGATATCCAAGGCCGACGCCAAATCCTATGCTCAAACAGCTATCTCAACCAGTGATAATTACAATAGTGAGGACGGTTATAAGTATCCATACTACTTTGATGCAGTAATCGATGAAGCCATTAGCAAGTATGGATTGACGGAGTCGGATATTATGAATCGCGGGTATAAAATTTATACGTATCTGGATCAGGATAGTCAGCAAGGTATGCAAGATACTTTTGACAACTCCGCTAATTTTCCGGTTGATGCTACAGATGGTACTAAAGTACAGGCTGCATCTGTTGCAGTAAATGCCAAAAATGGTGGTGTAGAAGCGGTAGTTGGTGGTCGTGGTAATCATGTCTTTAGAGGCTATAACCGAGCTACCCAGATTAAACGCCAACCTGGCTCAACCTTAAAACCTATTGCAGTTTACGCCCCAGCTTTAGCGAGTGGATATAGTTATAGTTCTATGTTAGAAGATAAACTTCAAACATATGGAACTAATAAATATAAACCTGAAAATTACAATAACGAATATGCAGGAAAGATTGCGATGTACCAAGCACTTGAACAAAGTAAAAATGCGCCTGCGGTATGGTTATTAAATAAAATTGGTGTAGATAAGGGTTACGATTACACCAAGAAATTCGGCTTAAACCCAAGCAAAGATGATAAGAACCTAGCGATGGCTCTTGGTGGATTGACGAATGGTGTATCGCCAATTCAACTAGCTTCTGCTTATACTGCATTTGCTAATAATGGAACGTTGTCGAAGACTGGATTTATTCGCAAAATTGTAGATGCTTCTGGAAATACGATCGTAAATAACACCACGGAATCCAAACGAGTTATTTCAAAAAAGGTCGCTAAAGAAATGACCAGTATGATGTTAGGTGTTTATGGTGACAGTTCTGGCACAGGTTATGGGGCAGAACCTTCTGGTTATACAATTGCTGGTAAAACAGGTAGTACTGAAGCAGATACAGGAACTAGTTCATCAGATGCAACCCGTGACAAATGGATGGTAGGATATACAAAGGATGTTGTAGTTGCTACTTGGGAAGGGTTTGATGACACAAACAAGACCCATCATCTGGAAAATATTACGGGAGTCGGCATGAATAGTATGTTCAAGAGTGAAATGAGTGCCATTTTACCAAATACGAAAGGTACTTCATTTGACGTTAAATCAGCTTCTACTCTAGCTAATAGTGGAAACAATGTTACATCAAACGTTTGGGACAATATTGAAGACGGAACTTCTTCCATCACAGATAGTATTTCTCGAGGAGCTAGTGGGGTCAAAGAGAAAGCGGGAGAATTCTTCAACGAAGCTAAAAAGTTCATTACCGGGAATTGATTTTTATATTAAAAACAAGGCCTAAATGATATAATTAAGATGTTAATTTCAGAGGAGGCGTACTATGGCTGTAAACATTTATGATACTGCAAACCAAATGGAACAAGAAATTCGCCAAACAAGTGAGTATAAGAGCTTGCAAGAAGCTTTTGCTGAAGTACGAAAAGATGAACATGCTAGTGCGTTGTATAGCAAATTTCAGGATGTTCAGAGTAATCTTCAACAAAAACAAATGAACGGTGAAGAACTAACCGAAGAAGAAATCAAAAATGTTCATGAAATTGCAGATCAAATTGAAAAAGTAGATTTGATTAAGGATTTAATGGATAAAGAACGTAATATGAACCAATTATTTAGCGATGTTAGTCAAATCATCGTTAAACCAATCCAAGAATTATACAAAAACTAATTAATTGCACGTGACAATCTTTTTGTTATGACGCTGTGCTATAAAAAATTGGGACTGTAAGACAAAAAATGTCGCAGTCCCATTTTTTAGTTTCTGGGAAAGTAGAGGAAAAATATGAAATTTATTCATGCGGCTGATATCCATTTAGGGAGTCCGTTTCAAGGATTAAAAAATATTCCGGCTAACATCCGTAAACGCGTGGTTAGTTCGACCGGAGTGGCCATGAAAAACTTGGTTCAGGCAGCCATTGAAAATACAGTGGACTTTGTCTGCATTGCGGGGGATTTATTTGATAATCCGGAACCGGATTTGGAAACTTTAAACCTTGCCATCGATCAACTAGAAATTTTAAATGCTGCAAATATCCCAGTATTTCTAAGTTATGGGAATCATGATTATCTTAATGCTAAAATACCTGGAGTAATTTTTCCGGATAACGTAAGTATTTTTGGAGAAAAAGTTGAAACCAAACAAATAACGTTGGTAGATGGATCAACGGTGGATATAACAGGCTTTAGTTATAATAAACGCGCAGAAATTAATGCTCGGATTGAGGAATATCCTAGCAAAAATAACCAAGCTGATTTCCAAATTGGAATGTTGCATGGAAGTATGGACGGTCTAAAATCGAGCGAAGCCCACTACGCACCTTTTACAATTTCACAATTGTTAGCTAAAAACTATGACTATTGGGCATTAGGGCATATTCATAAGCGACAAACTTTAAATGATATGCCGGTCATTGCCTATGCGGGAAATACTCAGGGACGTCATATTAATGAACCTGGACCCCGTGGGATAAGTCTAGTTACCATTAACCAACAAAAGCAAACTGACGTCCAATTCTTAAGAACCGATGTTGTAGAATGGACTAATGTAGCAGTTCAAGCGCAAAAAGGGATGGATTTACAACAAATTATTTCAGCGATCATTCAAGCGGTCGAACCTTTAGCAGCGCAACAACTTAAATTAGTTAATATTAACCTACAGAATAGTAATGTTTTAACACCAGAAATTTTAGATGAACTTACCAGCGGAATTGTTTTAACTCAAATTCAAAAACAGTTAGACCAAGAGGTATTTTGGGTTTATCGAATTTCTTTGAAGGTTAATAATAATATTCGGATTTTTTCAGAATTAGACCAAGCATACTGGGAAAAAGCGACCGCCAATGTTTTTAACGAAAAAAAAGTTCAAGAAAAGCTCGGCAGGTTAATGGAACTTGATTTTATAGCAGAAACCTATGGAAATGATTTAGAACTTAACCCGTTGAAAGACCAAGTTGAACTAATGTTGAAACAACGGAATGCTCTTGGAGACGAACGCGATGAAAATTAATAAGATTGAGATTTATGGATTTGGAAAATGGAATAACGTTATTTTCGATTTGAAACAAGATTTGCAAGTTTTTTATGGTTTGAATGAAGCTGGTAAATCAACGCTAAGACAATTTATCTATAGTATTCTATTTGGTTTTGCTGGTGGACGTGGTAATCATAAGTATTTACAATATGTACCTAAAAAAGCACAAGGTGCAGCAGGGTACGGAGGCAATTTGGTAGTAGAATATCAAGGAAAAACTTACCAAATTGAGCGAATTAAAGGTAAAAATGGTGGGAAAGTAAATGTTAAAAATATGGATGATGGACTCGAAATGAATCCAGAATTTTTAACAGAGATGCTTGGCCCCATTGACCAAAATGCTTACGAACGGTTGCTGGGATTTAACCAGAGTGATTTGGACGACTTCAATGATTTAGGCAACCGGGATGATTTACGAAGACATATTCTGCGAATGGGCGCAGTCGGAAGTGATGAGTGGATTAAGCTCGAAAACGACTTAAAAAAGGAAGCGGATAAGCTTCATACTGCCAGTTCTCGAAAACGAGACCTAGATCTTAAAATCAAGCAATATAAAGAAGCTGTTGATCAGCTTCAAGCTGATAAGGCCAAACTACCAGATTATCAGGTAACGAAAGACTTAGAAGAAGCCAGTCAACAAAAGTTGCAGCAAGTTCGGTCGGAGATTGCAAAATTAAATACTAAAATTACTGAAACCAATAATTTGATTAATACGTGGCCTACATATTCAGAAACATTGGATTTAAAGCAAAAGCTGCAAGATATCCCCGAAGCATACTTGAATTTAGATTTGAATCAGTTGGAAGTTTTAGCCAACCAGATACGTGAAAATCAGAATGAACTTCGTAATTTACAAAGTCAGCTAGAGGATTTACCAAATGAGAAAAACAATGTAATTGATATAACTAAATTAGACGAACTACAAAGTAAGCTACCAGAAGTAAAATTGAATTATGGTCAGTTAGAGGACTTGAAACATAGATTCAATCGATTGAACCAACAACTTGAAGAAATTCAAGCGCAGTATCAAGTTGACCTTGGTAATCTTAAACCCATGCCAGAAGGTCAATTTGTTAAATTAAAGGACTTATTGTTAAAGCAGAAACGTAAGAATGCGGATATTAATCAACTTAAAACACAAATGTTAGAAACTACGGGAAGTCGTTCAACGCATACGAATTCTAATTCCAATGTAGTAATTGGCGCAGCCGCGGTACTGGTCGTAATTGATTTTTTAATCCCATTAAACTGGTTATTTAAGTTAATTTTGCTAGCAATAATTATTGGTGGTGGATATGGTTTAACCCATGCTAAATCAGCTGACAATGTTAAGCCTGATGAAGAGAGTTTAGAAGATGTTTTGAAGCGGGATGAAACCGAAGCTGAACAAATTAAAACCGCAATCAAGCAAATTGGTGATAAAACAAGCTTCAACGCATTTCCAGTGGAAGATTGGGTAGCATTACAATCTAACTTGTTGAATTACCAGCATTTGGTTAATGAAATGAGCGAATTAAAGGGACACTTAACGCAAGTCGAAGAACAGCTTGACACCTTTTGGAAATTCAGTGATGGAATTCTCCCAGTGGATGAACATCGAAAAGAAACTCTACAAACTTTGTTCGAGCAAGTAAATGGAATGGTTGAGCAAGATCGAAAGCAACAAAGTATCAGCCAACAGCGTCAATTACTTAATAAGAGTGTGGCAGAACGGCGCGCTGAGCTAGATAAATTGCAAATTCAATTTAAACAGCTTAATGGACCGGAAATTAATGCTGATTTTGATGATTGGCTTAAGCAAGTTAGATCAGCCCAACATTTAAATTTAAGATTAAATACTTTATTAGAATCTAACCAAGTTAAGTTTTTTGACCAACTACAACAATATGCAGATTTAACAAAATTGCAGCAACTTCAAAACGAACAGGAACAAAAGCTAGCCGAGTTTAAACAAGCTGAGCAAGATATTTTAGACCAACGTGCTAATCAACTAGGTGAACTTACGGGCCTTAAGAGTAGGGTAGACATCCTAGCTGAACAACAGTTACTATCAGAACAAGAAACTGAAATTAAAGATTTGGTTTCAGAATGGTTAACTTTACAGCTAGGTGCTGAATGGGTCGATCAAACACTAGGGGTGGCAACTAAGGGACGTTTACCGGTGATCCTTGATAAGGCAAATGAGTACTTTAGACAGATAACTAATCAACGCTACCAAAAAATCGAATTTGATAAAGATGATATGATTAATGTAACGGATGAAGCTGGAAACGTATTTGAAATTGGTGAGCTGTCGAAAGGTACAATGGAACAACTTTATATTTCAATTCGGTTTGCCTTTATGCAAGCTTTTGCGGATACGGTAAGATTACCAATTATCATTGACGATGCTTTTGTAGCGTTCGATGATGTTCGTTTACGACAAGCCTTTAGTTTATTAAAAAAAATTGCAGAACAAACTCAAGTTATTTATTTTTCTGCCAAGAAAGAAGTTTACGACTTAATTGATGACCAAAAAATTATTAATTTAAATGAAAAATAAAAGGGGGAGATATTTTGACGAAAAAAATAACCGAATTTCAAAATGATGAAGAAATGGAATTATTTGTCTTAATCAAATCTGCGGAAAAGCGGGTGACCAAAGCTGGAAAAGATTTTATTTCGATGAAGTTTCAAGATCGATCTGGAGACATTCACGGAAACTACTGGGATGCTAAGGAAGAAGATTTTAAAAATTTCCAACCTGGGCGAGTAGTTCTTCTAAGAGGAAAAAGAGAAACTTATAAGAATGCTCCACAAGTAAAGATTATGGCGATGCGTTTAGCTACCGATGAGGAACCAAACAATCCTACTGCTTATACTGAAAAAGGACCGGTTTCAGCTGAAAAATTGCGAGAAGAATTTACACAATTGATGTTTGAAATCAACAATCCAGATTGGAATCGAGTGGTTAGATATTTATTGAAGAAGTATGACCGCGAATTTTTCAGTTTTCCAGCAGCTAAAACTAACCATCATGCTTTTGAGGGTGGTTTGGCTTTCCACACACTTTCAATTGTTAATTTAGCTAAGTCGGTTGCTGTTCAATATGAACAAGTAGATCAATCTTTATTAATTGCGGGAGCCATCCTACATGATCTAGGTAAAACGATTGAATTATCAGGGCCCATTGCAACTCAGTATACGGTTGAAGGCAATTTGTTAGGGCACATTGTCATTGTCGACGAGGAGATTGTGGAAGCAGCTAAGGATTTAAAAATTGATCCGAGCTCTGAATCAATGGTGGTATTAAGACATATGATTGTTGCTCATCATGGTTTGAAAGAATATGGTTCACCAGTTGAACCGCACATGCTGGAAGCAGTTATTTTACACGCATTGGACGAACTTGATGCTGAAATTCAAATGGTATCTGGAGCTTTGAAAAATACACAACCTGGAGCTTTCAGTGAACGAATTTTTGGTATGGATGGACGTAATTTTTATAAACCAGAAAGCAAATAAAAAAGATGAACGAGAAATCGTTCATCTTTTTTATTTAGCATTATTTAGTACTTGAGCTAGCAGAGCTACCAAGGTAATCGTCAAGAACATTCTTAAGGTCTTTGTCCTTAATAGTTACGTTACCCTTCTTAAGAACTTTAGTGATTACACTACGTAAGGTTGTGCTATCGCTCATATCTGCATTCCAGATACGTTCTTTAAGTTCTTTAGTATGGTCAGACATCTTACCCTTAGATGGTTTGTTAATCATCTTAATCACTTGGTAACCATATTCAGTTTTAACTGGTGTAGTTGTATATTTACCTTCATCAAGCTTGAATGCAGCTTTTTTGAAAGAAGAGTCCAGTGTTGAGTTTGTGTCATCAAAGGCAGCAATTTTACCACCCTTATTCTTAGTTGAAGAATCAGTTGAATATTGCTTAGCAAGTTTAGTGAAATCTCCACCATCGTTAAGCTTCTTGATAACATCTTCAGCAGTTGATTTTTTAGAAACTAAAATCTGAGCCACTGTAACCTTTGGTTCATAAGATTTCCATTCTTTCTTAAGGTCTGCATTTGAAATCTTATCGTTAGCTTTAACGGCTTCTTTCAATAGCAGGTTAGAACGAATCTGAGTCTTCAAAGAAGAAGTTGTCATACCATTAGATGAAAGGATGCTCTTAAATGATGATCCATATTGATCCTTGTATGAGTTGTATTGCTTAGTAACCGTCTTTTTAGAAACTTTATCACCATATTGTTTTTCTAAAACTTTGTTGACGATCATTTCTTGAAGAACTTGCTTACCACTAGTAGTGTTCTTCAAGCTGCTGTAGTATTCGTCTTGAGTGATTTTACCACCCGATGTTGTAGCAACCGTCTTATTTCCACATGCTGCTAAGGTAAATGCCATTGCAATACTGGCAAAACCAATTAAAACTTTTTTCATTACAATCTACACATCCTAACAATTTAATTTGTTAAATACAAAACCTATCATACCATACCTAAATGGATGATAATAAAACAACTTTAATCTTTAGAAAAAGTTTTAATCATTTTCTTTTTTTATCCAAGATTTGGTCTTGTAAATGATCAATTTCGCTATTTATGTGTTTTTTTAGTTCATTAATTTTTTCAATGCGAGGGTCGAGTTTATATTCAAAGCGATCCACCGATTTAGTAATTTGGTTGACCGTTCGCTCAGCTTTTTTTAATTCAACTTGGAGTTGAGCCGAGTTAGCCTTTAAACTTTGAAGTGAGTCAACAAATTCACTTAAATTGGTAAAGTATTCCTTCATCGATATTTTAAAATCACGGATGAAATGGGGATGGTTAAGAAGATATTCGACACCTTTAAAACCAGCCCAAGTTCCGATGGACCACTTTAACCATGAATGCTTCTTAGTTTTTTTTGCCATAATTAATCACCTAAACGATCAGTAATCTTTTTTTGGATTTTTTGAAGTTCCTCAGAACTGTATTTATCGGTGTTATCAGTAAAGGTCATGCTGAAACCATCATCCTTGGTATAACGTGGAATCAAATGGAAGTGAGAGTGGAAGACACTCTGATAGGCTAATTCGCCGTTATTATTAATCACATTCATGGCTTTAATGTCAGGATTGCTAGCCTTGATGGCCGTCGCAATCTTAGGAATTCTGGAGAAGACGTCTGCTGCCAGCTGGGAATCATAGGCAAAAAGATCGGGAACATGTTTTTTAGGTACCACCAAAGTATGTCCAGGTGTTACTTGAGAAATATCAAGAAATGCTTTAACTACGTCATCTTCATATACAGTATAACTAGGAATATCGCCAGTAATTATTTTACAAAATACACAATTTTCATCCATTATTTCTACCTCCAATTTATAATTAATTATACATGAAAAAGGAGGGAATGTATCATCATAGCAATATGGTTAAAGACCGATATGTTATAATTTATGGAGATTTTCAAAATCTTTTTTAGACGATTGGGGATTTAAATTTGACACTATCAATTGAGCACTTAACGGGCGGTTACACACAAACGCCAGTCATAAAAGATATTAATTTTGAAGTTAAAAATGGTGAATTACTAGGATTGATTGGTCTAAATGGAGCAGGAAAATCAACTACAATCAATCATGTCATTGGATTAATGCGTCCTATGAAGGGTAAAATTATTTTAGATGAAATTGATTTGGAACAGAATCCTACTCAATATAAAACCAAGCTTGCGTATATTCCGGAATTACCTATTTTATATGATGAATTGACGTTGAAGGAACATATTGAACTAACGATTAAGGCTTACGAAATGAATTCAGAAAAGGCATGGCAGCAAGCTCATAAACTTTTAAAAACCTTTCGATTAGAGAATAAGCTAGACTGGTTCCCAGCTAATTTTTCAAAGGGGATGCGTCAAAAGGTGATGATTGTTTGTGCCTTTATTACTGACGCAGAATTATTTGTAGTCGATGAACCTTTTCTAGGATTGGATCCGCTAGCAATTGATGACCTTTTAAAGGTGATTAATGAAAAAAAGCAACAAGGAGCTTCCATTCTAATGTCTACGCATGTCTTAGACACCGCTGAAAAGTATTGTGATCGCTTTGCTCTCTTAAATGAAGGTGAATTAAAAGCGGTTGGAACGTTAGCTGACTTTCAGAAACAATTTAATTTACCGAACTCTAGTTTAAATGATATTTATTTAACAATTGCTAAGGGTGAGCGCGATGAATGAGTTATGGAACAGTCGAACTAAGCAATATCAAAAAATGGTCATGCGATATTTAAAATATGTATTGAATGATCATCTGATTTTAGCGTTGCTATTTTTCGGTGGTGGAATTGGTTTAGCATATTCGAATTGGTTAAAAGAAATCCATCCAGGAACCTGGTATATCAAACCTTTAGTTTTAATTGGAGGCGTTTTGCTAACTTTACTAGGTAACCCTGTCCTCCTACTAAAGCTGCCGGATAAAGTTTTCTTGGTTCCTAAAGAAAAAGATATTCATCAATATTTAGGGAAATCGGTCAAAAGATCATTAATCTCAGTGGTATTGCCAACTTTGATTGGTAATATTATTTTATTTCCATTGTTAGCATTGGAATATCACCATGTTGAAGCGGCGGTAGCCATTACGGTTACTATTTTCTTGGGAAGTATGGCAAATGTCTTGAGAAAATATCAAGCTCTATACTTTGATACCAGCCTTTCACAAATGTGGTTTCATTTGGTAGTGATGTTGATTGCTGTAGGACTAGGTGTTTGGTTTAGTCCGATGGGTGGATTAATATTAATGGCGATTAATTTGATTTTTAGAGTTGTACTTTTGAATCAGGTTTTCAAAACTAAGCGGTTTAACTGGAATTATGCAATTGACTTAGAGAATAGTCGAATGCAGCGCTTGTATCATTTCTTCAGCTTGTTTACCAACGTCAAGCAGGTTGGTGCAGAAGTTAAACGTCGAAAATATGCGGATGGCTTGGTTCATATTTTATCTGGGAAACCAACCTTGTTTACTTATTTATATCCTAGAATAATGATTCGGAGCGGTAATCAAGGGAGTTTGATGTTACGTCTATTACTATTAGGGATGGTTATTGAAGGTTATAGTCAGCAGATTCCGTTAAAGGTAATTGTTGGTGGACTAACAATCTATTTAATGGTTATCCAAATGGTAGACATTTATCGTCCCGTTCACGAAAATGTATTTATTAAGATCTATCCTGTTAGCCCAGATGCAGCAGAAAAAGACTTGTTATCTGTTATGAAAAGAATCATACTTATAAGCGCGATATTTTTAACATTAATTGGACTGATAAGTAACTTATCATGGAACTTTTTAGTTGCATCGGTGGTAACACAGGGGATTGTTGCAGTGATTTTACTCAAGTGGTTCATACCACGTTATATAAAAAAATTAAATTAAATTTAAGAGGTAATTATGCGAGTTAGAAATAAACCATGGGCACCGGAGTTAATCGAGGCTCATCCAGAAAAGATTGTTGAAAAGGGCCAAGCGTTCAAGGGTCAATGGAACCAGCGGTTTGAAAAAGAACAACCAATTTTTATTGAAGTAGGAACGGGTAAGGGTCAATTCATTATTAATATGGCCAAAAAATATCCTCAATACAATTTTATTGGAATTGAAATTCAAAAGACTGTAATTGCCATTGCTTTAAAAAATGCTTTGGAGGAAGAAATTCCCAATTTGCAATTCTTATATGCTGATGGCGCTGAACTTACGGATTATTTTGAAGATGGTGAGGTTTCCAAAGTTTTCCTTAACTTTTCAGACCCATGGCCTAAAACACGTCATGAAAAACGCCGGTTAACCTTTAAGACTTTCTTGAAAGTTTATGAACAAATTTTAGTTAAAAATGGGGAAGTTGAATTTAAAACGGATAATCAAGGATTATTCGAATATTCACTTTACAGCCTTAATAACTATGGAATGACTTTTGAAGGCGTTTGGTTAGACTTACACAATAGTGAAGAAAATGAAGATAACGTTGAAACTGAATATGAACATAAATTCAGTGCTAAAGGCCAGCCAATTTACAAATTAAAAGCACATTTCTAAAGTGAAAAATAAAAAGAGTCTGAGGATTTTTCCTCAGACTCTCTATTAGTTTGCTATTATCGACGATAAATATCGATAATGGTACCAGTATAGGCATCTGCGATAAATTCGTACTGAATAAGTTCATTGTTTTCGTACTTGGTGATTCCACCATAATAAACTGAAGCTTTAAGGCCATAGCGATTAAGAGGAGACGGCTTTGATTCAATCCAAGCGCCCTCAATGGGGCCATCGTCTTCAAAAGAACGTCGTACCCGAGCTAAGGCAGATTGTGGTCTTATTTTGCGGTGTTCCTTGATTTGATATGTAACTAATGAACCCAGCGCAAAAGTTCCGATTGCGGTAAGCGTTAAACCGAGTAATGCAGATGATTTAGATGACATGAAACCACTTCCTTTTCTACTAATTCTAACATTAGTAAGAAGGTTTTGAGAATTAAAAAGTATATATTTTAAGGAGAAAATAATGTTAATTGCTAGTTATAATAAAGAAACCATGGGAGATATCCTAATTACGATGATTCGTCCAGATGCTGAGGAAGCAAAAATTGAACAAAAAGGCTCCGTAGTTCGAATTGCCGATGCTAAAACAAATGAAACCACCGGTTTTAATTTCTTAAATGTTAGCGAAATTTTTGAAATCAATGGTAAGGGTCCCATTACTTTGACTCAAGAACAAGTAAAGCAACTTAATGCCACATTATCTGCTAATGGTTTTGAAGCTGAATTAGTAGCAGATGAACGTCCAAAATTTGTCGTGGGTTACGTGAAATCAACTAAACCACATCCAGATTCAGATCATTTGTTAATTACTGAAACTGAGGTGGATAATGGTGAAACTTTGCAAATTGTTAGTGGTTCACCTAATATGACCGACAATATCAAGGTAGTAGTAGCTAAGGTGGGAGCAATCATGCCAGATGGAATGATTATTTGGCCAGGCGAACTTCGTGGCGTTGAAAGTAATGGAATGATTTCCTCTGGAAGAGAATTGCATTTAAATAATGCACCTCAGAAGAAGGGAGCATTAATTTTACCTGATGATTTCGTTGTAGGTGAAGCATTTGATTTTGAAAAAGGTAATCATATCTTTGATTAAAGAAGGGATTTAGATGGTTAAATATGATGGGCCTGCTTTTTTTCGAAAAAAAGGCGTAGATTTTAATAATCCAAGTTTAAATATTCAAGAAGACCAAACTTCGAAGTTAAAAAATGAGGATTTTACCCCTGCTATTAAACGGCGTAAACAGGTTCCAGAGACCATTTCCCAAGCAAAATTATCGCAGGCGATAGATCCCATCCAACCAACGTTGGCTAAAGATACACCTGAACCAACTAAACAAGTGGTAGAGAAAACTGAGCATCGACAGCCTCGTTTTAGAATGCCCCGTACAAAATATGAGGCACCGAAACGTCCAGCAAAGGTTATGCATGAAATTAAGCATCGACACCAGCTTGAGAAAAGTCATCATGAACTTGATGAAAATATTACACCGGTGATAGAAAAAAACGTACCGAAAACGATGGTTGAAAAAGCTGTCCCAATTGAAAATAATAATCACTTTGAAGAGCAACCGCTGGAAGAAAATCCAAGGCAGTCATTTGAACGAAGTGAAACTAATGAATTCGGGTATCAATTTCCAAGTTTGAATTTATTACCTAATCCAGTAATTGACACTGATAATACGGACGAGTGGGTTAATGATCAAATTCAAAGATTGAATGATGCCTTATTAGCGTTTGATGTTGATGCTGAGGTTGTAAATTGGACTGTGGGTCCAACGGTAACTCAATTTGAAATTGAACTCGGTCGAGGAGTTAAAGTCAATAAAATCACGAATTTAACGGATGATTTAAAGCTGCAGTTAGCAGCTAAGGATATTCGAATTGAGGCTCCAATTCCTGGTAAAAATACCGTGGGGATTGAAGTACCTAACTTGCATCCTCGACCAGTGCCTTTAAGTGAAATTATTAGTTCAGATAAGTTTAAAGCAAGTGAGTCACCATTAACCGTGGCTTTGGGAGTTGATTTGTTTGGTCAACCTCAAACTTATGATCTTCGCAAGATGCCGCATGGTCTGATTGCTGGTGCCACTGGTTCTGGTAAAAGTGTTTTTATTAACAGTGTTTTGGTGTCGTTGTTATACAAAGCGACTCCTCAAGAGTTGAAACTACTATTAATTGATCCCAAGACGGTTGAGTTAGCGCCATACAATGGACTGCCACATTTGCTTGCTCCAGTTATTTCAGATCCTAAGGCCGCAGCGGCTTCTTTAAAATGGGTTACCAAAGAGATGGATGAGCGTTATGAAAGACTGGCGGCTGCAGGTGCTCGCAACATTGAGCAATATAATAAAAAGGCCGAAAAAGCCCAAGATTACGCCAATAAAATGCCGTACATTGTAGTTATTATCGATGAATTAGCTGATTTAATGATGGTTTCTTCTTCAGAAGTACAGGATTACATTGTACGAATTACGCAAAAAGCACGGGCAGCTGGGATTCATCTATTGATTGCAACCCAGCGACCTAGCGTGGACGTAGTAACCGGATTGATTAAAAATAATATTCCAACAAGGGTAGCGTTTATGGTATCCAGTCAAGTCGATTCAAGAACAATCTTGGATCATTCAGGGGCAGAGCGACTCTTAGGAAGAGGAGATATGCTGTTCCTTGGAAATGGAAAGAGTAATCCGGTTCGTCTACAAGGGGCCTTTATTGATGAAGAAATCGATGACATTACTGATTTTGTCCGAGCACAGGCTGCGCCACAATATACTTTCAATCCTAATGAGTTGAAAGTCCAAAGTGAAGAGTTGGATAGCGAAGACGAATTAATGGATAATGTACTTGAATTCTTAGCGGATGAGGAAACTATCTCAACATCTAAATTACAGAGAATGTTTTCAATTGGATACAACCGAGCAGCAACCATTATGGATCAACTTGAGGCTTCAGGATATATTTCGGAAGCTCGTGGTTCAAAACCACGGGAAGTTTTTTATGATGGAAACAATAACGAAGTGTAGTGTGGTAAACTAAAAACAATTTAATTATAGGAGTGGTAAAGGTGGATAAAGATTCAACTTATTATTTTATCGGTATTAAGGGGTCAGGGATGAGTTCCCTAGCACTTATTTTGCATGACGAGGGATACAAAGTAGAAGGATCAGATATTGAGCAATATACCTTTACACAAAAGGGCTTAGAAGCTGCTGGGATTAAGATATTACCTTTTGATCCAGCCAACCTACGTGAAGGCTTGACGGTGATTGCTGGAAATGCATTTACTGATGAACATCCTGAAATTAAAAAAGCTAGAGCAATGGGTCTAAAAGTAATTCGTTACCATGAACTTCTGGGACAAATGCTAGACAAATATACTAGTATTGGTGTTGCAGGAACGCATGGTAAGACTAGTACAACAGGATTGCTTGCTCACGTTTTAAGTGGTTTAGACAAGACTAGTTATTTAATTGGTGATGGAACCGGTAAGGGTATTCCAGATGCACGATTCTTTGTTTTTGAAGCTGACGAATATCGTCGTCATTTTATTGCATACCATCCAGACTATATGATTATGACTAACGTCGATTTTGATCATCCAGATTATTATAAGGATCTCGCCGATGTTGAAAGTGCCTTCCAGCAGGTTGCCGATCAAGTTCATAAGGGAATCTTTGCTTGGGGTGAAGATGAAAGCCTTCGTAAAATCAATACATCTGTTCCAGTTTACTATTATGGAACTAAGGAAAATGATGACTTCCAAGCTACCAATATTAGTCGAACAACCACGGGTTCTGAATTTGATGTAATCCATAAGGGTGAAAAGTTAGGTCGATTTACAATTAACCTTTTTGGTGAACACAATGTGCTAAATTCCTTGGCTGTAATCGCAGTAGCATACTTTGAAAAAGTTGATTTGGACCTAGTTCAAAAAGAACTTTTAACTTATCAAGGTGTTAAACGTCGTTTCTCTAAGGAAGCAGTTGCTGATAATATTTTAATTGATGATTATGCACATCATCCATCTGAAATTAAGGCGACATTAGATGCAGCTCGCCAAGAATTTCCTGATAAAAAAATTGTTGCTGTTTTCCAACCACATACTTACTCAAGAACTGCCGCTTTGATGGATGGCTTTGCCAAGAGTTTAAGTTTAGCTGATCAAGTTGTTTTAACTGAAATTTTTGGTTCTGCACGTGAAGATGCCGGGGCTGTTTCATCACAAGACTTAGCAGATAAGATTGGTAATAATACCAAATTGATTCATCAAGATGATTTATCGGCTATTAGTGATTTACACGATGCGGTATTGGTTTTTATGGGGGCCGGAGATATTACTAAGTACGAAAATGCTTATAAGGCATTATTTAAATAATTATTAAGTTTTGATTTGTTTGACTAATTTTGACCTATAACATTAGCCATTTGGGTAGCTTCTTGTTACAATGTGGTAAATAATCGAATGGGGGAATTAGATTGGATCAAAGACCAAATGTTATTAATACAGAAATAGGATTAAATCGATTTCTAACAAAGATGTACGGATGGATGGCAGCTGCTGTAGCCTTCTCTGGAGTGATTGCTTACCTAGGAACCACAATCTGGCGACCAGCCGTAATGACTTTCCTTTCTCAAGGAAGAATGAGTATCTGGGTAATTTTTATTGCTTTGTTCTTGTTTATGATTTTTGGACAAAAGGCGGCCTTGCAGAATCCAACGGTTAGTTTCTTAATGCTATTTGCCTTTTCGGCATTCTTTGGAATTACGTTGTCGAGTGTCTTTATGCTTTATAGTACCGCTACTATTGCGGGGGCATTTTTCTCAGCAGCATCGGTTTTCATTGTAATGAGTGTGATGGGAGTAACCACAAAGCGTGATCTATCAAGGATGGGTAACCATTTAATTGCGGCATTGATTGCGATGGTGGTAGTTTTAGTGATTAATTTATTCTTCCTTCACAGTTCAGCCGTAACTTTCTTCTTCTCAATTATTGGAATTGTGATTTTTGCGGGTTTGTCAATGTATGATACTGCAACTATGAAACGTCTTTACCTGAACTATGGTGACCAAGTTTCTGAGACTGGACTTGCAATCCAAGGGGCATTTAGCCTATATCTAGACTTTATTAACCTCTTCCAATACTTCTTAACTATTTTTGGATGGAATCGAGACTAAATAAAAATTTTATAAATACAAATAAACCGAAGGTCAATCTTTTTCACGTTGACCTTCGGTTTTTGGTATCATTAAAGAGGATAGAAAACGGAGGAAATTATGGCAAAAGATAAACTTTTATTGATTGATGGAAATAGTATTGCTTTTCGGTCTTTTTTTGCGTTACATAATTCTTTAAGTAAATTTGTAAATAAAAATGGATTACATACTAATGCAATCTTTGGTTTCAACAAAATGTTAGATAGTATTTTAGAACAATACCAGCCGACAGCGGCCTTGGTGGCCTTCGATGCTGGTAAAACCACTTTTAGAAATGGAAAATTTGATAATTATAAAGGTGGTCGGTCTAAAACACCACCTGAACTATCAGAGCAAATGCCTTATTTACGTGAATTACTTACAGGATATGGAATAAAATCTTACGAGCTTCCTAATTATGAAGCTGATGACATTATTGGAACACTTGCTAAAGAAGCTGAAGCCCAAGATTATGCGGTAGTTGTGGTTACGGGAGATCGTGACTTAACCCAATTGAGTAGCGAAAAAACAATCGTCGCCGTTACGAAAAAAGGGGTAAGCGAAGTAGAAGAGTACACACCAGCGTATGTCGAAGAAAAATTAGGCGTAACACCTAAACAAATTATTGACATTAAAGGCTTAGCTGGAGACACATCGGATAATTATCCTGGAGTAACTAAAGTTGGTGAAAAGACGGCCATTAAGTTGTTAAAACAATTTGATTCATTGGAGAATTTGTATGAGCATCTTGATGAATTAAAACCTAGCAAGATGAAGGAGCATTTGATTGAAGATCGAGACAATGCTTTCATATCAAAAGATCTAGCAACTATTAGACGGGATGCACCGATAGAAATTAGTCTCGATGATGTGCAGTATGCCGGTATTAACGAAGAATATTTGAGAGAATTTTACCACCAAATGAACTTTAAGTCCTTTTTAAGTAAATTAGATCAAACGGCAACTCAAGATGGAGTTGAGGCCGTGAAAAAAGAGGTTGTTTTTAACGTTTTAAATAAGGACAACGTGGAACAACTCCAATCATTAAAAGGTGAAATTGATTTTTATTTGGAAATGTTGGACAAAAACTATCATTTGTCTGATTTTACGGGATTTGTGATCGGAAATGCCGATAACATTTGGGTTAGTGATGATGTAGAACTGTTGAACAATTCAAAAATCAAAGCTATTTTGGAAGATCCCAAAATTAAGATAAATGTATTTGATAGTAAGCGGACGTATGTTGGCTTACATCGACTAGGGATTAAGCTAACGGCGGTTAACTTTGATATATTGCTTCAATCGTATTTGTTAGATACTAATGATAATTCTAATGACCTAGGTCAACTTGCTCATGAGCATGATTACGATGCGATTGATACAGACGATGATGTTTATGGCAAAGGCGCTAAGCGTGCGGTTCCAGAGCAAACAGAATTGTTTAACCACCTTGCACGTAAATTAGCAGCTATTAACTTTTTAGGTAAACAATTGGACCAAGAATTAGTAAAAAATGA
The DNA here is from genome assembly GCF_001437285.1 of Pediococcus pentosaceus. Taxonomy (GTDB): domain Bacteria; phylum Bacillota; class Bacilli; order Lactobacillales; family Lactobacillaceae; genus Pediococcus; species Pediococcus pentosaceus. Next base: position 53,587 of record NZ_JQBF01000002.1, read on the forward strand.
ACAAAATAATTTATATTGGGATATTGAATTACCACTCGCAATTGTATTAGCCAAGATGGAAATTAGCGGTATTAAAGTTGACCGCAACCGCTTAAATCAAATGCAAAGCGAGTTTACTGAACGCTTAAGTGAAATTGAAACCAATATCTACAACGAAGCGGGAGAGGAATTTAATCTTAATTCGCCCAAGCAACTCGGAGTAGTGCTGTTTGAAAAGTTAAAATTACCAATCATTAAGAAAACTAAAACAGGGTATTCAACTGCGGTAGACGTCTTAGAGAAATTACAAGGCGAGTCACCAATTATTGATAATATTTTGAACTACCGTACGCTTTCAAAAATTAAATCAACTTATGTTGATGGGCTTTTAAAAGTAATTCATACGACTGATGAAAAAGTGCATACAACCTATGTACAAACTTTGACCCAAACGGGCCGACTATCTTCCATTGACCCTAATTTACAAAATATTCCGGTGCGCATTGAAGAGGGTAGGAAGATTCGCCAAGCCTTTGTTCCAGCTCGTGAAGGGTGGCATATTTTATCATCGGATTACTCACAAATTGAATTACGCGTATTAGCACATATTACAGGTGATCAGAATTTACAGGAAGCATTTAAAAATGGCGAAGATATTCATGCTACAACTGCAGTTAAAATATTTGGATTAAAGGATGCTAGCGAGGTAACTCCTAATATCCGACGTCAAGCTAAAGCAGTTAATTTTGGAATTGTGTATGGTATCAGTGACTATGGTTTGTCCCAAAACATTGGAATTTCTAGGAAAGATGCCAAGAAATTTATCGAAACATACTTTAAGGAATTTCCTGGTGTAAAAAAATATATTGATGAATCAGTTCAGTTAGCTAAAGAACAAGGCTACGTAGAAACAATTGCGCACCGTCGACGTTACTTACCAGACATTAATTCGTCTAGCTTTAATTTACGTTCATTTGCGGAAAGAACCGCTATGAATACGCCTATTCAAGGTAGTGCTGCTGATATTATTAAGATTGCGATGATCGATATGGAAAATGAATTAGAAAAGCGTAACTTGAAGAGTAGAATGTTACTCCAAGTGCACGATGAATTGATTTTTGAAGTTCCGGATGGAGAAATGACGTTAATGAAAGAATTAGTACCGAAGGTTATGGACTCAGCAGTTAAATTGGATGTTCCACTTAAAGTTGGAGCAGCTTGGGGAAATACGTGGTACGACGCTAAATAACGGGGGAGAAGTATGCCTGAATTACCAGAAGTTGAAACAGTTCGTAGAGGCCTAGCAGCCTTAGTTGAAGGAAAAATAGTTACTAATGTTGTAGTACGTTATTCAAAAATGGTCTCACCAAAAGCGGAAATTTTTGCAGAAGAACTAGAGGGTAAAAAAATTCTTAATGTTCGACGACGCGGTAAATATCTATTAATTGATTTTAGTGGAGATTACACGATGGTTTCTCATCTTCGCATGGAGGGTAAATACTCTGTAGTTGATCGTCGTGAAGAGTATGGCAAGCATGATCACGTTATTTTCGAGCTTGATGATGGAAAAGATCTTCGGTACAACGACACTAGAAAATTCGGTAGGATGAATTTGGTACCCACGGGTGAGGAATTACAAGTGGGCGGTTTAAAAACGATTGGACCAGAACCAACGCCTGAGACCCTTACCTTAGAATATTTAACCCATCAGCTACGGAATCGAAAACGTGGAATGAAAAGTTTTCTATTGGATCAGTCCATGATTGCTGGTTTAGGCAATATCTACGCTGATGAAGTATTGTGGCTAAGCAAAATTCATCCTCAGCAGATTTCTAATACTTTAACTGATGAAGAAATTGCAATTTTGCGTGAATCAATTTTTGAAGAGTTGCAATTGGCGATTGAAGCTAAAGGAACGACGGTTTTTTCTTATTTGAATGCGGATGGTCATGCGGGAAGTTTTCAAAACCAGTTGCATGTATACCATCGCCAAGGTTTGCCGTGTCAGCGATGCGGGACACCCATTGAACGGATTAAAGTGGCACAACGTGGGACCCATTTTTGCCCCCATTGCCAAGTTTTGAGGTAGTGATATGACAGTGATAGTTGGTCTAACTGGCGGGATTGCAATGGGTAAAACGACGATTAGCCAATTTTTGAAATCTAAAGCAATTCCGGTAGTTGATGCTGATCAAATTGCACACGAAATCTTAACAGTTGATGAAGTTAAAGTGAAATTGATGGATACTTTTGGTGAAAGTATTCTAGATAAAAATCAAAATATTGATCGTCGAAAACTAGGACCAATTGTATTCAATGATCAAAGACAATTGGAAAAGCTAAATATAATTGTGCAACCTTATATTCGAACCGAAATAGTAAGACAATTGGACACTTTTAGCGCAAGTAAGGTAGTAGTTTTAGATGCTCCGGTGCTCTTTGAGCAAGGATATGAAAAAATGGTTGATTATTTAATGGTCATTAAAACTAGTGCTCAAATTCAAGTAGAACGTTTAATGCAACGTGATAGTTTAAATGAAATTGACGCTCAAAAAAGAATTCAAGCTCAGATGCCTATCGAAGAAAAGGTAAAAAAAGCTGATATTGTGATTGATACCAGTGGAACAATTGAAGAGACACGAAGTCAAGTGGTAAAATGGCTTGTTGACAAGAATTTATTCTAAGCTTCCGAAGCATTCGGCGAGGTGAAACGAAATGAAATGTCCACACTGTGGAAATAATGGATCAAGAGTTGTTGATAGTCGACCAACCGATGAAGGTCGGGTTATTCGACGAAGAAGAGAATGTGAAAAATGTGGCTTTAGATTTACCACGTTTGAACGTGTTGAAGCAACACCATTACTAGTTATTAAGAAAAATGGATCAAGAGAAGAGTTTGATCGAGATAAAATTTTAAAAGGGATTGTACGAGCAGCTGAAAAACGGCCCTTAAACATGGAACAGATGACGGATATGGTCGATAAGGTTGAAAATAAGGTTCGTTCTTTAGGTGAGAGCGAAATTTCAAGTCAAATTATTGGCGAATATGTGATGAATATTTTAGTAGATTTAGATGAGATTGCTTATATTCGTTTTGCTAGTGTTTACCGTCAATTTAAAGATATGCATGTCTTTTTAGATGAGCTGCAAGATATGATGAAAAAAGACGAAGAAAAGGAAAAAGAGTAGATGGCAACTGAGATGAGTGAATTAGCACCCCATGATTCATTTATAATTGATAGCCAACGTCAAATTACTGATTTTGAGCAACGTTCATTGACGACACTATATCGTCCATTGTTGACCTCAGATGCATATAGTTTGATGATGGTTTTGTGGGAAATGAGTCAGGAAACCAAATCGATCTCAGAACAGTACACACATACAATCCTTTTAAACTGGCTTGGAATCGATCTACCAGCGATAGTTGAGGCACGAGGACGTTTAGAAGCACTAGGTCTACTAAAAACGTATCAGAGAAAAATTGATCGTCGAAGTTTATTTTTGTATGCACTCCAAGCTCCAGCCGATCCCGTTAAATTCTTTAAAGATGACACTTTGAGTGCTTTATTGCTGGGCGTGATTGGCGAAAGTGAATTCGATCGGCTGAGTCATCGACTGATTAAGCAGCACGTGCGTCAGGACGAATTTTATGATGTTTCCAAAAAGCTGGGCGACTATTTTCAATTGGGAAGTAGCGTAATAAATAAACCAGATGCAATTAATCAGGTTCAGAAAAGTTTATCGGAAACCGAGCATGAAGTTGATACAGAAGTTATTAACCAAGATTTTGATTTTAAATTACTTGCGCAAATGCTAAGTTCTAGTTTTGTAGATCATCAGAGCTTGCTAGAAAATGAACATTTAATTATGGTTGAACAGACTATTTATGGGATTAATGAAAGCGAAATGGCTCAGTTAATCAAAGCCTCTACGAGTTATGAAGATAACAAAATTGATCCTAAAGAATTAAAGTCACGAGTTTTGAACGCTTATAATGGGCAGACGCCGGTTAAAGATGATGGGAATTCTCAGCCTAAAAACGAGTCAATTCCGAATAATGCGCTAGCTAAACTTACTACAGAAGAACGCGCCATTATTAGTGCAACCTATGCTATGTCACCCAACGTATTTATTGAAAGTTTGAAAGCACAAGCAGGGGGCTTTACAACTGCTGCAGAAAAAAGAATTATCACAGATTTAGTTGGTAAAGGGTTAATGCCAATTAGTGTGATAAACTTTTTAGTTTACTATTTTATTGTTGATCAGGGTCGACCTACGTTAAATAAAAATTTAGTGGAAGCAATTGCCAATGACTGGATTAAAAATAAAATTAAAACTCCAGTGGAAGCTTTAGAATTTATTCGTAAACGCCAAGAACAAAAGAAAAATACGAACAATAATTATTCGAAAAATCGGCGTACGATTCAAAGAGAAACCTTACCTGAATGGGCTACGGAGACCGCTAAGACTAAAGAACCCAAGCAAGTTAATCCAGAAACAACTAAAAAAATTAATGAACAACTTAAAAAACTTCGTTCTAGAGGCAAGGAGGGATAGTCATGGAAAATGTCCGAGAAATTTTGCAAGAATTAATGAGCAAAAGAAAGCTCGACCAGCGTTTTAATAACGTGATGAAATCAGTGTATTCTGATCCAGAAGTGATTAGTTTTTGCGAGGAGCATCAAGACGAACTATCCAAGGAAGCTATCGAACGTGGAGCGGCTAAGCTGTATGAATTTGTTTCAGAACGAAATAAGATTAAAAATAACCAAGCAACCTTTTTACCGGGATATCAGCCAGAATTAGTCTTAAGCAATCATTTGATTGATATTGAGTATGTGCCCACGAAACAGACTCATTTATTAGAACAAGAACGTCATCGAAAAGCGTTAGTTAAATCGATTAGTATGCCTAAATTAATCCGTCATGCTTCATTGGAGGGATACTATCAGGAACCAGAACGAACAGACGCTTTGGCTAAAACTTTAGCGTTTGTAAACGAATATTTAGAACGCCCTCAAGATTGGCATAAGGGTTTGTATTTGACGGGAAGTTTTGGTGTGGGAAAAACGTATCTAATGGGCGCAATGGGGAACGCTTTGGCTGATGAAGGATATTCGACAACTATTGTTCATTTTCCTAGTTTAGCTGTTGAATTAAAAAATGCGATTGGAAGTTCTAATACGATTCAAACTAAAATCGATGCGATTAAAAAAGCTCCGATTTTGGTAATTGACGATATTGGAGCGGATAGTATTTCTTCTTGGATTAGGGATGACGTATTGGGAGTAATTCTTGAATACCGAATGCAAGAAGAATTACCAACATTTTTTACATCTAATTTTTCAATGGACCAATTAGAGCGAGAACATCTAACAGTCAATCAGAGAGGCGAAGCAGAACCTTTAAAAGCGAAAAGATTGATGGAACGAATTAAATTTTTGAGTGAGGAAGTCTCGATGACGGGAAAAAATCATCGACAGGATTGACAAACAATCAAAAATAGGTAGAATAAATGTATAAATCACAGTCAAACATGTAGTTTTTAATTCAGGGAGCGGAGCCGCGACTGCAAGCGATGCACTTAAAACTTCCCACTTGACTAGAGGCTGGGCGCAATCCCAGTTCGGTTGCCACCGTTATGGCTTTTAATCGAGTGGTAGATAGTTTTTTAACTGTCTACAATTAGGGTGGAACCGCGTGAATAATAAATGACAATCACGTCCCTGGTATTTTTATACCAGGGACTTTTTTTGTACATAAATTTAAGGAGAGAGTGTTATGACAGAAATTAATATTGAATTTCCAGATGGCAGTGTAAAACCTTTTGAACAAGGCGTTTCAATTTTAGATATTGCTAAGTCAATCAGTACTAGCCTTGCTAAAAAAGCTGTTGCTGGGAAAATTAACGGTGCCTTGGTTCGTTTGGACCAAGCTATTAACGAAAACGTAAAAATCGAAATTGTCACAAAAGATTCAGAAGATGGTAACATCGTTAACTGGAATTCGGCAGCCTTAGTTTTGACTAGTGCTATCGAAAGCATCTATCCTGGAGTTCATTTTGGTGAGATTGGCAACGGAGAACATGGTTTTTACGTTGATACAGATAAGGTTGATCAACAAATTTCAGTTGACCAATTACCAGCAATCGAAGATAAGATGAAGGACATTATTAAATCTAAGATTAGCTTAAAGCATAGTGAAATTAGTGTAGAAGAAGCCCTAGCAAGCGTTGATGGTGACCCATACCAAGCTAAAATCGTTAAGCGTAACGAAAAAAATGGCAAAGTTAGTGTTTATGACGTTGATGGAAAAATAATTGTTAGTGATAACGTTGCTTTACTTAGCACTTCAGATATGAAAGCCGTTAAGTTGTTGTCAGTTGCAGGTGCTTATTGGGAAGGTAAGTCAAGTAATCCGATGCTCCAACGGATTTACGGAACATCTTTCTACAAACAAAAAGATCTTGAAGCAGAACTTGAACGCCAAAAGGAAGCTCACGAACGTGACCACCGTGTCATTGGAAACAATTTAGACTTGTTCTTCGTTGACCCTAAGGTTGGTGCAGGACTTCCTTACTGGATGCCAAATGGTGCTACAATTCGTCGTTCCATTGAACGTTACATTATTGATAAGGAAGTTAAGCATGGTTACCAACATGTTTACACTCCAGTATTGATGAACCTTGATGCATATAAGACTTCTGGTCACTGGCAACACTATCGTGAAGACATGTTCCCACCAATGGACATGGGTGATGGCGAAATGCTTGAACTCCGTCCAATGAACTGTCCTTCACATATCCAAGTTTATAAGCACCATATTCGTTCATATCGTGAATTACCAATCCGGATTGCTGAATTAGGGATGATGCATCGTTACGAAAAATCCGGTGCTCTTTCTGGATTACAGCGAGTTCGTGAAATGACGTTGAATGATGGTCATACATTTGTGGCTCCAGACCAAATTCAAGCTGAATTTAAAAAAGTTCTTCAATTAATGGTTGAAGTTTATCGTGATTTCAATATCACTGACTACACATTCCGCCTAAGTTATCGTGATCCTGCTAATACTGAAAAGTATTTTGACGATGATGAAATGTGGAACAAGTCACAATCTATGTTGAAAGCTGCTATGGATGATCTTGGCTTAGATTATGTTGAAGCTGAAGGCGAAGCCGCATTCTACGGTCCAAAGCTTGACGTTCAAACTAAGACAGCCCTTGGAAATGAAGAAACACTTTCAACAATTCAATTAGACTTTATGCTTCCAAAGCAATTTGACCTACATTATGTTGGGGCTGACGGGGAAGAACATCGTCCAGTAATGATTCACCGTGGATTAGTTTCAACTATGGAACGTTTCACGGCTTACTTGATTGAAATGTATAAGGGTGCTTTCCCAACTTGGTTAGCTCCTAAGCAAGTTACAATCATTCCTGTTAAAGATGATTTACATGGTGCTTATGCCGATAAACTTCGTGAAGAAATGGTCGATAAAGACATTCGAGTTGAAGTTGACCACCGTAATGAAAAGATGGGTTATAAGATTCGTGAAGCTCAAACTCAAAAGATTCCATATATCTTAGTTGTTGGTGATAATGAATTAGAAAATAACTCCGTTAGTGTACGTCACTACGGTGAAGATGATTCTAAGAATGAAGCTAGTGCTGACTTTATCAACAATATCGTTCGTGAAATTGAAAGTTACAGTCGCGAAAATGACTAAAATAGTTTAATTAAAATAGGATTTTTAATGGTGTGAATATCATTAAAATCCTATTTTTTTGTAGGCTTTAATAAGGGATGACCGTTGAAAGGCTTATAATTATATTGTGATTAAGAATGGTAGTTTTAGAATGATTAATGTAAGGAGTAGGCATGTTAAATTTAACCGTACTTTTGTTTGAAAGAGCTGGATTAATTATTATTTTGGCTTTTTTTCTAGTAAATATTCCTCAATTTAGGAAATTACTTTTTCGAAAAGATTGGTCAACAACTTTCCAATTATTTGCGATTTTTTCTATTTTTACGATTGTAGCAAATTTAATTGGTGTTGAACTTCGACCTGATAATAGCATTCAATTCAAATCCCTTCTGCAGAATGTTACCCCTGGAGATTCTGTAGCTAATATTCGAATTTTAACGGTTACAGTTTCAGGAATTATTGGCGGGCCGCTGGTTGGGGGTGGAGTAGGCTTAGTCGCTGGACTTCACCGAATGTTGCAAGAGTCGCTAACAACCGACGCCCTTTTTTATATTCCCAGTTCGATGATAATTGGAATTTTAGCCGGTTTTTTTGCTAAGAAAAAACAACATCGCTTTGCAACAATGAAAGTGTTTGATGGTTTTTTAGTAGGACTTTTAATGGAAGCAATCCAAATGCTGTTTATTTTACTATTTAGTCCGACAGGTTGGACTTTGGTAAAATATATTGCAATACCAACGATGCTAGTAGGTGCTTTAGGGACTTCGGTTTTCTTATCAATTATCACGCTTTACTTTCGGCAGGAAGTTGATACTCAAGCTACCCAAACTAAATCAATTTTTCAGTTAGCTTTAAAAACTTTGCCAGTTTTTCGTCAAGGGTTAAATCAAGAAGCCGCTAAAAAGGCTGCTAGTTTAATATTGGAATATACAAATTTTGATGCGGTTGGTATTACAGATGAATCTAAGATTCTGGCTTTTGCGGGGATGGGAAGTGATCACCATATCACAGGTGCTTCTATCTTGACGGAATTATCTGAAGAGGCGGTTAAATTGGGTGAAGTTCAAATTGGAAATAATGCTCATGAGATTAATTGCCCTGTAAAAAGTTGTCCATTACACTCGGCCGTCGTAGTACCTTTAATCATTAAAGGTAAAGCAGTAGGTAGTTTGAAACTCTACTATGTAGAAGAATGGCGATTAAGTCCAGTGGAAATTCAATTAGGAACAGGGCTGGGAGAAATATTAGCAATGCAGATAATGTTAGGAGAAATCGAGCATCAATCAGAATTAGTGCGGGATGCCGAAATAAAATCTCTCCAATCGCAAGTCAATCCGCACTTTTTCTTTAATGCGATAAATACAATTGTGGCAGTTATGCGGTACGACAGTGACCAAGCACGTGAATTACTGATCCAACTCAGTACTTATTTTAGGGCAAATTTAACGGGGATTAGAGAAACAACCATTCCGTTGTATCAAGAATTCAAACATGTTAAAGCCTATTTAATGCTTGAACAAACACGTTTTCCAAATCGATTTGAAATTTTGTTTCACCAGAAGGTTTCGGAAAATGTAATGATACCTCCATTTAGCATCCAAATTATTGTTGAAAATGCCCTTAAGCATGCCTTTAATAGTCGAAAAAAGGGCAATATAGTTTCAATTAATGTTGAACAGATTAAACAAAGACTTAAAATTGAAATTACTGACAATGGGCAAGGGATTGATAAAAGTATTATTGATAAATTAGGAAAACAGACGGTAAGTTCTGTAAGTGGGAGTGGAACGGCATTACAAAATCTTAATGTGTGCTTGATGGGTCTTTATGGTAAAGATGCCGAACTAAAAATAAGCAGTGATCAAAATGGAACCCAGGTGGTAATCCAAATTCCATATAAGGAACAGGTGTAAAGATAGTGAAGATATTAATTGTTGATGATGAGCCCCTAGCTCGAAGTGAACTTGATTTTTTATTGAGGAATAATCCGTTAGTAGATAGCGTTAGTGAAGCAGAAGGAGTCACTGAAGCTAAACAAAAATTAATGACGGATCAACCGGATCTAATGTTTTTAGATATTAGACTTGATGATGGAAATGGGATGTCATTTGCAAAATTCTTGAAAAAGGAAGAAAAACTACGTCCATATATTGTTTTTGCCACGGCTTACGATCAATATGCTTTAGATGCATTTGACGTTAATGCTACAGATTACATATTAAAACCCTTTGAAAAAGATCGTATTGATGAAACGCTTAAACGAGTTGATAGAATTTTAAAAAAGCCAGAGGCATTAGTTAATAGTGACATGTGTAAAAATCCGCGACTTTCAGTTACAGTTGATGAAAGAACGATAATTATTAAAAAGAGCGATATTCTTTATTTAGAAGCCCAAAATGGGAATGTATTAATTTATACTAAAAATTTACCATTAATCTCAAGCAAACAAACGTTGATTAACCTTGAAAAGCAGTTAGATACAGAACAATTTCTACGAGTACATAGAAGTTTTCTAGTAAATTTAGATATGATTTTGGAGTTTCAACCCAGCTTTAATCATACTTATGAATTAACATTAATAAATGGAACCAAGATTACGGTTAGTAGATCATATGTTGCTAAAACTAAAAAAGTGTTAGGAATTGGATGATCTAATATTTATAAATTGTAGAATAAGTTCATACCTATTCTTAGAAATTCTCAACTCAATCGTTGAGGATTTTTTAATTAAAAACCAAGGTAACTAACACGAACTGTATGGCATTTTGAAGCAAAAAATGGTCACTTTATGTGAAAGCGCTAACATAAATGAGCTAATAGCTTAAAATAAGGTTGTGATAAACAGTATTAGATCCATAAAGGTAGGGAGGAAGCTAAAATGAAAAAAGATGGGAAGAAAGAAACACCAATCCTTATTCAAATGGGAATATTTATGGCAATTTTATTTGTAGCACAATTACTATCGCAGTTATTTCCGCCTAGTTTTGCAGTTCCGACACCCTTAATTGGAATGATTATTTTATATATACTATTAGCGACGCACATTATTAAGCTTGAACAGGTAGAAAAACTGGGGGATTCATTGATTGGTTTGATTGCTTTTTTGTTCGTACCATCTGGAATTCAGTTAGCAGGAAGCTTAGATTTAATTAAGCGTGAAGGCTTACAGGATGTCATTGTGACAATCATTTCAACCATTATTTTATTAGTTGTAATCACGTATGTAGGATCGTTTTTCATAAAATTACATCAAAAAATAAATAATAGAAAAGGGGATGATTAATATGACAGCAGCCTTGGCAACACCTTTTACAGGTATCTTCATATCGCTTTTGGTATATTTACTGGGGATGTGGCTTTTTAAGATTAGTAAAGGCTTTTTCCTATTTACACCGTTACTGGTGGGAGTTGTTTTAGGAATCTTTATTTTGGCATTATGGGCGAAAGGGATTGGCTCTACAACTGTGGAAGTCTATAAAAAATTCTTTTTACCGGGTGGTAATATAGTATTTTGGTTTTTAAATCCAGCGACCATTGCTTTTGCTATTCCACTTTATCGTCGAAATGATATATTTAAAAAATATTGGATAGATGTAGTATTAACTTTATTTGTGGGTGGATTTATTTCACTTTTCGGTATTCATATGGTTTCAAAACTATTTGGACTATCAAAAGTCTCCATTGCAGCAATGTTACCTCAAGCCGCTACAACGGCGGTGGCAATGCCAATAGCTAAGAGCATTGGAGGTGACCCTGCCGTAACAGCCATGGTTTGTATCATAAATGCTGTGATTATTTACGCTCTTGCAGAATTTCTTATTAAATTTTTCAAGCTTAAAGAAATTTCAAAAGTGGGGTTAGGTTTAGGTTTAGGTACATCTGGGCATACAGTTGGTTCTGCTAAGGCAGTGCAGTTGGGTTCAATTCAAGGAGCCATGGCATCTGTTTCAGTAGTAATCGTTGCATTAGCGATGGATATTTTAGTACCGATTTACGCTCGTTTATTCCTTTGAAATAAAAGATAAAACAAATAGTTTCTTTAGTTGACATGAGACATAGAATTTGGTATTCTAATAAACGTTGAGAAAAAGCAGAGGCCACCGCTTCTCGCCTTGTAACTTAAGTTGCTGGGCTAAAGAACGTTGAATGGATACTAATTAATTATCCAAACAAAGCGGGTGGCGTATGCCATCCGCTTTTCTGCATTCTCGCTAATTTTCCTGGAGGTGAAGAACCATAGCAAACGATATAATGGTAAATGAAACCATTCGGGCTAGAGAAGTCCGCTTAATTGGTGTCAACGGTGATCAATTGGGAGTTAAAACTAAGGCTGAAGCAATTAGTATGGCTGAGGAAGCTAACTTAGACGTCGTAGTCGTATCCCCAAAGGCTAAGCCACCCGTTGCCAAGATTATGGATTATGGAAAATATCGATTCGAGCAACAAAAGAAACAACGTGAAGCTCGTAAAAAGCAAAAGACTGTCAGCATTAAAGAAATTCGTTTGAGTCCTACAATTGATACAAATGATTTTAATACTAAGCTTAAAAACGCTACTAAGTTCTTGAGTAAAGGTGATAAAGTTCGTGTTTCAATTCGTTTTAAGGGACGTGCCATCACTCATAAAGAGATTGGTCGTAAGGTACTTGAACGAATGGCTAAAGAAACTTCAGATGTCGCACGTGTTGAGGTTCATCCAAAGATGGACGGCAGAAGTATGTTTCTTGTGCTATCACCAATTGCTGATAAATAATTTAAAATTCTGGAGGAACAGATTATGCCTAAAATGAAGACAAACCGCGCTGCTGCTAAGCGTTTTAAGAAAACTGCTAATGGCGGTCTTAAGAGTGCAAATGCTTATACAAGTCACCGTTTCCATGGAAAGACTAAGAAGCAACGTCGTCAATTACGTGGTACAGACATGATGGACAGTACTAACGTAAAGCGTTACAAGAAGTTACTTTCAAACATCTAGTTAAGAATTTAAATTTAGAACAAATGACCTTCGGGTGATTTAAGGAGGAATTTATTATGCCACGAGTAAAAGGTGGAACAGTTACACGTCGCCGTCGTAAACGCGTTTTAAAACTTGCTAAGGGTTATCGCGGTGCAAAACATATTCAATTTAAGGTTGCTAAAGACCAAGTTATGAAGTCTGGTCTATATGCATTCCGTGACCGTCGTAATCGTAAGGGCGAATTCCGTCGTCTTTGGATTGCACGTATCAATGCTGCTGCTAGAATGAATGGTTTAAGCTACAGCAAATTAATGCATGGTCTAAAAGAAGCTGGAATCGATATGAACCGTAAGATGCTTGCTGATCTTGCAGTTAACGATGCTGATGCATTCAAGGCTTTAGCCGAAGAAGCAAAGAAAGCTCTTTAATCTATTAGATTAAATGAATTAATAAATAAAAAGGATTGGAACAAAACAATGAGTTTTGGAACCAATCCTTTTTATTTATTTTCTGAACGTTAATTAAACTTCAACGATATATTTCCCTCTCGGATGATGCGTTTGAAGAGCATGAAAAGCTTTTTGAATTTCAGCTACATCAAAATTTAAGATTTCGGCAATCGGGACGGTTATTTCTTGACTTACAACTTTTTTAACAAGATATTCTAAAGCGGCTTGGTTCATTTTGTAATCTGTGTTGTAAAAATCAACTAATCTTGATGGGTCAGTTTTGAAGGTGTCAATCCCAGTTGTAGAAATCAATAAACCAGATGGAGCAAGGTGGGCTAAGTAAAGGTCGGCCAGCTCATTTTGTGGCGCAACGTTAATAATTACGTCATAAAGACCTAGTTGCTCAATTGTTTTTGGAGCATCGTAAAAAACAACTTGATTAAAATCTGCAGTATCGAATTGTTCAGTATACTTGGAGTTAATTACAACGGAAACTTGCTTATTTAAACTATTTAAAATTTGATACAAGTTAGTTCCTACCGCTCCAGAGGCACCAATAATGAGCACTTTTGAAAACGAAACGTCTTTTAATGCTCCAAAAACGATATCATACGCAGTGATACCTGCGTTGGGAAGACCTGCAGCCGTCCGATAACTGATTTCGGCAGGAAGTTTAGTTGCTCGACGATAAGGAACTGAAACATATTCGCTATAACCTTTGAGGTTAGCCAATCCCACAATTGAATCACCAAGGTTGAATTCGGTAATGGAGGGGTCTTTGTCCACGATGATACCTGCAACATCACTACCTGGAATGGCTGGCAGTGAAATTGGGCGAAACTTGGCTTGAGTACCATCAATAATTCCTAAATCATATGGGTTTAGTGCAAAAGCTTTGGTTTGAACAATAAGGCGTCCACTGGAAGGCTCTGGCTTTGGAACGTCTAGTTCAATTAAATCTGAAATATTACCAAATTGATTAACACCGATTGCTTTCATAATATAATCACCTCTTGTACTAAACATAATATAAAGTTAAGTGAAATAAAAGATTTAAGCTTGCAAGTATAGGTTGCTCTCTTTCCAAAAGAGTCTACTATCGTTTATAATTAGACAGATAGCATTTATGGGAGAAGATTAATGAATATTTTTAAACCAACGTGGATGATTGAAAAAATATATAATTTATCTGCAAAAGATTTAAACCAAAAAGGAATTACGACTGTCTTAACCGATTTAGATAATACGTTAATTGCCTGGAATAATCCGGATGGAACTCCCGAATTAAGACAATGGATCGAAGATCTAAAACAAGAAAATATTAGAGTAATCGTAGTTTCTAACAATAACCATGCTCGCGTTAAGAAAGCAGTTGAAGGCTTTGGACTTGAATTTGATTCAAGAGCTTTAAAACCATTGACTGTTGGTATTAATCGAGTGGTACGCAAAAATAAATTGGATAAGAACTCCACCATTATGGTTGGAGACCAATTAATTACGGATATGGCCGCTGCAAATTTAGCTGGAGTGCGGGGAGTTTTAGTGAAACCGTTAATTGAAACGGACGCTTGGAATACTAAATTCAACCGTTTTTTGGAATTCTTTGTAAAGCGTTCTTTAAAAAAGAAGTATCCGGAATTAGTTTGGCATAAGGAGTTACAATAAATGGACGAACAAAATGAATTACGTTGTATTGGTTGTGGAGCAATTCTACAAGTGACTGATAAAAAAGCGCCTGGATATACACCAGAATCAGCCTTAAAAAAGGGATTAGAATCTGGCCAATTATATTGTCAAAGATGTTTTAGATTACGTCACTACAATGAAATTGCTCCAGTAGACATTAGTGATGATGACTTCCGAAAGTTATTAAGTCAGATTAGTGATTCCAACTCACTAGTTGTGTATGTAGTTGACATGTTTGATTTTAATGGAAGTTTGATTCCAGGACTTCACCGATTTATTGGAGACAATCCAGTATTGTTGGTAGGAAATAAAGAAGATGTCTTTCCAAAATCAATCAAACGTCATCGTATGAAAGAATGGCTTAGACAACAAGCAAAGGCAAATGGTATTTTGCCTGAAGATGTGGTTATTACCAGTGCTAAAAATGCTAGTTCAGTGGAAGCCTTATTTAATGCGGTAGAAAAATTACGTAAAGGTCGGGACGTTTATGTAGTCGGAGTTACAAATGTTGGGAAGTCAACTTTAATTAATAGTTTGATTGCTATTCGCAATGGAATTAAAGATGTAATTACTACTTCCCGTTTTCCGGGTACTACTTTAGATCGCATTGAAATTCCGTTCGATGATCATAGTAATTTGATTGATACACCCGGAATTATTCATGCCGATCAAATGGCACATGTATTGGCTGCGGAAGATTTGAAATATGTCTCGCCACAAAAGACGATTAAACCTCGTGTATTCCAACTAAACAGTCAACAAACTCTTTTTTTGGGAGCTTTAGCTCGATTTGATTACGAACACTCTGAGGGCTCTGTAACAGCTTATTTTGATAATAATCTTATGGTTCATCGGACTAAGTTGGAAAACGCAGATAATTTTTACGAAAAACATGCAGGTGAATTATTGACACCTCCAACTGCAGATAATTTGGCTAAAATGCCTAAATTAGTTGCACATCAGTTTAGTGCAGATCAAGATAGTGATATTGTTTTTGAAGGATTAGGTTGGATATCCGTTCCTGAAGGAAGCACGATTACTGCATGGGCACCAGAGGGTATTTCAGTAGTAATAAGACGATCATTAATTTAAGTTGCAAATAAAAGGAGAAACAATGGAATTAAGAGGAAAACAAAAAAGATATCTTAGAGCTCGAGCACATTCATACCGCCCAGTTTTTTCCGTGGGTAAAAATGGTCTAACTGAAGCATGGCTCAATCAATTGGCAGGAGCTTTAGACAACCATGAATTATTAAAAATTAATATCCAACAAAATTCAGATGCAACAACGGCTGAAGCTAAAGAATTTATTGAATCTAATACAGATATTCAAGTAGTTCAAACCATTGGACGGGTACTAGTGTTGTTTAAAGTTTCTTCGGAAGCGGATAAACGTGAAATTTCAGATACAGTTAAGAAGATATAGATAAAGGTGATTAATCTTGATAGCAACAAAATCTAAAACAGTTTCTGGAGTACAAGTAGAAGTGGTTGAAGAGCCATTAATACAAAAGAAAGGCAAGAAAATTGGCATTCTGGGAGGGACGTTTAATCCGCCTCACATTGCTCATTTATTAATTGCTGAACAAGTAGGAAGCCAGTTGGGACTGGATAAGGTGCTATTTATTCCAGATTTTATTCCACCACATGTTGATGAGAAAAAAACCATTCCTGCTGAGCACCGAGTTGAAATGGTCCGCTTAGCTATTCAGGATAACCCACTGTTTGATTTAGATTTAATCGAAATTAATCGTGGTGGCTCAAGTTATTCGTACGATACGGTTAAAGAATTAAAACAACTACATCCGGAAAATGACTATTATTTTATTATTGGTGGTGACATGGCGGACTATTTACCGACTTGGCATCGAATTGACGAATTAGTTAAAATGGTTCAATTTGTGGGTGTTGATCGGCCGAAATATCAACGCCAAGAACAATATCCGATTATTTGGGTAGATGTTCCTAAGATGGACATTAGTTCCACCAAAATTAGAAAAAACGTTAAGAATGGGTGTTCAATTAGGTATCAAGTGCCCGAAAGTGTCGAAAAGTATATAAAGGAGCACCGTTTATATGAGCAATAATGAAGAATTAATTTATCAAAAAAACTACGTGCCTTTTACGCGAGCAGAATTAATCGACGCTGTTTCTAAAAGTATTACCGGAAGTCGATTCGAACATGTTCTACGAGTTGAAAAGAAGGCGATTGAATTAGCACAAAAATATGATGCTGACGTGGAGAAAGCCAGTATTACCGGTTTACTACACGATTATGCCAAGCAACGTAGTGATAGTGAATTTATTAAATATATTAATGAACTAGAGCTTGATCCCCAATTATTAGATTATGGTAATGCTATTTGGCATGGTGTTGTTGGCGCAGAAATCGTTAAAAATGAATTGAAGATTTATGATGAAGAAATTTTAAATGCAATTCGACGTCATACCGTCGGGGCACCATACATGACATTGATTGATCAAATAGTGTTCATGGCCGATTATATTGAAGATGGTCGTGATTTTGAAGGCGTAGAACAAGCCCGTTTAATTACAGAACAAAGTTTACAAAAGGGCGTTACTTTCCAAATGAAGAGTACCCTTGCATACTTAATCGCTGGAAATAAGCCAGTTTTTCCAGCTACGATTGAAAGTTATAACGCATGGATCTCAAAATTTAATTAAAACTAGGAGAAATAGATTGAACAATTTAGAAGAATTAGAATTACTAGTAAAAGCAGCAGATAGCAAACGAGCTGAAAATACAATCGTTTTAAATGTACGTGAGGTTAGCACCTTAGCAGACTACTTTATGATTACAAGTGCTGATTCTAACCGCCAAGTAGCTGCCATTGCAGATGCTATTATTGAAAAGGCTAAGGAAAACCAGATCGAAATCCGTCGTATTGAAGGAAATCGTGCTGCAGAATGGATTTTGATTGACTTAGGAAATATTGTTATTAATGTTTTCCAAACGGATCAAAGAAAGTACTATAATCTGGAAAAGCTTTGGTCCCAAGCTGAAGCAGTTGAAACAACTGATTGGATTGCAGAATAATGATATATCAAAGCTTTGCGGAGTTATATGACCAACTTTTTGATGAAGATGAATACCAAAATTGGTTTGAATATACGCAAAAAGAAGTTGATTTAAGTCATAAAAATAATTGGCTTGAATTAGCTTGTGGTGCGGGAAGATTGGTTGTTCAACTCGCACAGCATGGACAAATCGTCACAGGATTTGATTTGTCAGAAGAAATGTTAGCTCTAGCAGAACAGCACACTAGAGATGCTGAGGTGGCAGCAGAACTGATTCAAGGAAATATGTTGGATTTAAGTGAATTAGAGCAGTTTGATGTTGTATCATGCTACGCTGATTCTTTTTGCTACCTTCCGGATGAAGAACAAGTGTTACAGTCGTTTAGCGAAGTGTATGAGCACTTAAAATCTGGCGGCCAGTTTATCTTTGACGTGATCACTCCATATCAAACAGGGGTGGTTTACCCAGGTTATATGTTTAACTATCAAGATGACCGCCAAGCATTCATTTGGTCAAGCTTCGAAGGCGAAGATAAATATCATGTCGAACATGACTTAACTTTTTTTACCAAAGCAAATGATGATGAGCTATTTAGACGGACCGAAGAAACTCATTTTGAACGAACGTATGAACTGGAAACGTACGTTAAACTTTTAGAAAAAGCTGGTTTTTCTAAAATCAAATACTATGCTGATTATGGAAAAGCTGAAGTAGATGAAAAAACAACTCGGTGGTTCTTTAGTTGTAGGAGGTAGCTGTATTGCAAGCATGCGCAGTGATTGCAGAGTTTAATCCATTTCATAATGGACATCAATATTTGTTAGAGCAGGCACGCAAGGTTACTAAGGCGGACTTAGTGATCGTAATTATGAGTGGCAATTTTGTACAGCGGGGGGAACCCGCCTTGATTAATAAATGGGAGAGAGCACGGGTTGCCATTAATTGTGGTGCTGATTTAGTTGTAGAAATACCTACTGAATATGCCATTGATTCTGCTAAAGAATTTGCCCATGCGGGAGTAGAGATTGCTCAAAAATTAGGAGCTAGCTTTTTAGCTTTTGGGAGTGAAAATCCAGATTTGGATTTTGAAAATGAGAGTAAGATTCTGGACCGACAATTTGACCAGAGAGCCAAAAAATATAATCAAAATTTTGCAGCTCAATTATTTGATGATACAGCCATTATGAACTCGAACGATATTCTAGGAATCAATTATGCGTACTGGAATTCTAAATCAAAAAGAGGCTTGCAGTTAATACCATTGCAAAGGGAACAAGCAGATCACCGAGATACGGAGATAAAGGGCTCGATTGCTAGTGCATCGGCAATTCGGAGGGCAGCTTTAGAACAATCAGAGTACTTTAACGCGGTACCTAAGGCGTCTTTAAAGGCTATTAGAAATGCTAAATTAACAAGCTGGGAAGATTTCTGGATAATGTTAAATTATCGGTTATTAACTTCAACGCCCCAAGAATTACGTCATATAAAGGGTGTTACAGAGGGTTTCGAAAATCGTATTTTAAATTTGGTTGATAAAAGTAACTCGTTTACAGAGTTGATGCAGAAGTTGAAGACTAAAAGATACACTTATACTAGAATTCAACGAAGTTTAACGAATATTTTACTTAATATCCAAGCTACTCCGTTTAATCTAACTAAGACGAGATTATTGGCGACAAATCAGCTCGGCCGGATTTTTATCCGAGAAGCAGCCCTTGGATCAGTAGTAATGACCAAAGTCACCAAAGAAGATTTTGAAAATAATTATGCAATTACAAAACGAGCAGACGATTTATACCAATTAGTTTCTCCATATCAATGGGGAAAGGGCCCTATTATAAAAAAGAATGTCAAGGAATAAACGTTGACAATGTGGTTCCACATGGTATAATTGTTTCTGTTGCATTGGAGGTTCATTATGGAATGGTATTTTACAGAACTGCGTAAGCACAAAGAGCCGTTTCAGTTCGATGAAACGATGGATTTGGAACAATCTTTAGTCGAACGCTTTCCAGATGTAGTTATTAAATGCTCACCAATTAATTTTAAAGGAACGGTGACAATCGAACGTGATTCAGTTATCATTGATGCTGAGATCAGTTGTGATTTGACAGTTCCTTCATCACGATCATTGAAGCCTGTCCACATGAATTTAGACTTTTTCATAAGTGAAATTTATGTAGATAATCCTAGTATTATTGATTCTTTTGCGAAAGAAGAAGTGGTAATGCTAGTTGAAGATGATGTGATTAGTGTTGATAAACTAATTGAAGATAATATCGTCCTTCAAGTTCCAATGCAGGTTTTAACGCCTGAAGAGGAAAAAGAGGGAGTCATGCCTTCTGGTGCAGAATGGCAAGTGATTTCTGAGATGGACGTGGAATCGGAGCATGAAAAACAAGTTGATCCACGCCTTGCTAAGTTAAAGGGTTTATTGAAAGATAATCCTGAATCGTAAGGCTTTAAAAAAGCGGGAAACCGAATTCTCTTAAAGGAGGTGCTCATAGATGGCTGTTCCAGCAAGAAGAACATCAAAGACACGTAAGCGTAATCGTCGTGGACACATTAAGTTAACTACTCCAGGTTTGGCACCATGTCCAAACTGTGGTGAATTACGAGTTTCACATCGTGTTTGCCCAAGTTGTGGTTACTATAACGGAAAACAAGTTATTGACGTGAAAGCTAACTAATTTGTTAAAAGAAGTAAAAGGAGCCTAGGTCCTTTTACTTCTTTTTTTGTGTTTAAAACGATTGAATATAAATTGCTTAGTGTTATATATTAATTAAATCTCCTTAGAGGTTCTCAGCTTTTTATACATTTTTTTTACTTATCTGTTAAAATATAATATATTGCTACACAAAGTTTCGAGTATTTTAAAATCAATGTCTTGGAACAATTGTTAGATATAGAGGAGGAATCACGATGGATCAACCACAAATTGGTGTAGTGGGAATGGCCGTAATGGGTAAAAATCTCGCTTTAAACATCGAAAGCAGGGGATATACAGTTGCGATCTACAACCGTACTGCCTCAAAAACTGAAAAAGTAATGCAAGATCATTCTGAAAAGAAATTAGTTCCTGCATATTCTATTGAAGAATTCGTAAATTCACTAGAAAAGCCTCGTCGAATTATGATGATGGTTAAGGCTGGTAAACCAACTGATGCTGTTATTGCTGAATTACTTCCTTTACTTGACAAAGGAGATGTCTTAATCGACGGTGGTAACACTAACTTTGAAGACACTATGCGTCGTAATAAAGAATTGGATGAATCTGGAATTAACTTCATTGGTACAGGTGTTTCAGGTGGTGAATTAGGTGCGTTACAAGGTCCTTCAATGATGCCAGGTGGACAAAAAGAAGCTTATGACTTAGTTGCACCAATCTTCGAACAAATCTCTGCTAAGGCTAAAGACGGCGATCCATGTGTGACCTATATTGGACCTAACGGAGCTGGTCATTACGTTAAAATGGTTCATAACGGAATTGAATATGGTGATGAACAATTAATCGATGAAAGTTACGACCTAATGCGTAAGTTATTGGGTCTCCCAGTTAAAGAAATTGCTGATATTTTTGCTGACTGGAATCAAGGTGAACTTGACAGTTATCTAATCGATATTACTGCTGATATTCTAACAAGAACGGACGATCTTGGTTCAGATAAACCAATCGTTGATCTTATTATGGATAAAGGTGGCAATAAAGGAACAGGTAAGTGGAGTTCACAAAATGCACTTGAATTAGGGGTTCCACAATCGCTCATCACTGAATCTGTATATGCTCGTTATATTTCCGTGCTTAAGGACGAACGTGTCGCAGCAAGTAAAGTGCTTGCAGGTCCAGAAAAGAAAATTGACGTTGACAAGGATGAAGTCATCGAAAAAATTCGTCGCGCACTATACTTCAGTAAGATTATGAGTTACGCTCAAGGATTTGAACAAATGCGTGTAGCTTCTGAAAATTATGACTGGAACTTGAATTTTGGTGAAATTGCCAAGATCTGGCGTGCTGGATGTATCATCCGTGCTCAATTCCTTCAAAATATTACAGATGCTTTCGATAAGAATCCTGAACTAAATAACCTTTTGATGGATTCATACTTCCAAGAAATTGCTGCTAAGTATCAAGAAGCCGTTCGTGACGTAGTTGCACTTGCTGTTAAAGCTGGAATTCCAGTTCCCGCACTATCAGCAGCGGTAGCATACTATGATTCATATCGTTCAGCTGTTTTACCAGCAAATCTTCTTCAAGCACAACGTGATTACTTTGGTGCTCACACCTACGAACGTGTTGATCGCGAAGGTATTTACCATTTTCCATGGTATGAAGAACAATAAAAATTAGTTTAAATAGAAAAGCGATAACCGTTACGGCTACCGCTTTTTTTATATGGATTATTAAGGATATCACTTTGAGACTAGGTCAAATTAAGTGAGCCACTTAAGTAGAGGCTAGGCTTTTCACCAATATAGTGCAACCCAAAACGCAAGCACTAGATGGAAAAATAGTTGCTTAGAATCGAAAAACTTTTAAAATAACAAAATTGATGTGAAATAAGTTAAGATACTATAATTAAATTATTACGTTTCAAAGTCAAATCAAATAATCTAACAATCTTATTTATATTGGATTAGAAAGGAATGGAAGCCTAGGGAAGCTATTTGACTCCCTTTTGTTTGCAACATAATATTGGAAGCGCTAGGCAAAGCAACCGGATAATGTTAGAATTTACTACAGTAGGGTTAAAATAATTTAATTTTGGGGTAAAAAAATGAGTCGTATTTTGATAATCGAAGATGAAAAAAGTCTTGCACGTTTTGTTCAACTTGAATTACAGCATGAAGGATATGAAGTTGAAGTTCAATCTAACGGACGCACAGGTTTAGAAGCAGCATTATCAGAAGATTTTGATGCTATCTTACTTGATTTAATGTTGCCAGAAATTAATGGAATTGAAGTATGTCGGCGTATTAGAAGAGAAAAAATAACTCCTATTATTATGATGACAGCTCGCGATTCAATCATTGATCGTGTTTCAGGTCTTGATCACGGAGCAGATGATTATATTGTAAAACCTTTTGCTATTGAGGAGTTACTTGCTCGTTTACGCGCAGTTCTTCGCCGAGTGGATTTAGAAACACAAGATTCCACTTTCCACCAAACAACGGTTGAATTTCAAGATATTGTTATTGAAAAGGAAAATCGAGTTGTACGTCGTAATAACGAAGTAATCAATTTAACTAAACGTGAATATGAGTTGCTATTGTTATTAATGGAAAATATTAACGTGGTTCAGTCTCGAGAAACTTTATTGAATAAGGTATGGGGTGTAGACGATGGTGTAGAAACTAACGTTGTCGATGTGTACATTAGATACCTCCGAAATAAAATTGATGTTAAGGGACGTCCTAGCTACATTCAAACCGTACGTGGTACTGGATATGTAATGAGGACCTAGTATGGAAAATAAAGTAATTAAAAAAAAGAGAATGTCGCTAAAATGGAAATGGGCTATCGGTACTGGTGTTGGAGTCCTATTAATTTTTGCACTTTTCTCTTTTTTTGTTTTTAAAATTGTAACAGATTCATTATATGCTGAAGAACATCGAGATGTGGAATCAACAGTAACCCAAGTAAGAAGTCGTCTTCAAAATGCGAATGAGATTAATTATAAAACTACGGATATATTCAGACCTGATTTAAACCAAAAATCGGCGGTTAATAATAACCAAGGTGGTTTTAATGATTCATTGTTAGCGAGTTTAACCAGGCGAGATTTAGTAGTTTCAGTTTATAACTTAGAAAAAGAATCAGTTTTTTCGAATCAAAGAATTAGTATGAAGACTACTCTCTCCGAGCGAAAGTCAATTAAACGGAGTAAATTTCATCATAAAGATATTATTGTGGGACAAGCACCGATTATTAATAAAGATAATCAAGTAATCGGGTATGTACGAGTTGTTGATTTACTGGTGAAATATAATAACAGATATCAGCGCTTGATCTGGCTATTTACCTTAACGTCGCTTTTAATTTTTATGGTAATCTCCATTTTCGGTTATGGATTAACGGCATACTTATTAAAACCAATGAATTTAATTAATCAGTCGATGCGTAATTTAGAGGAAGATCCTCAAACCGATTTAAGAGTTCCTGAAATTGATACAAATGACGAGTTATCGGACTTGGCTCATGAATTTAATGATATGATTGATCGAATGCAACGCTATATTGATCAACAGAGACAGTTCGTTGAAGATGTATCACATGAATTGCGAACGCCAGTGGCAGTTGTGGAAGGTCACCTAAAGATGCTTGACCGTTGGGGAAAGGATGATCCACAAGTTTTGGATGAATCAATTAAAGCGTCCTTAGAAGAAACGCAACGAATGAAAAGTTTAGTTAGTGAAATGCTAGATCTAACACGAGCTGATCAAATTGAGATTAATTATGCCGATGAAAAAACGAACGTCGTTCAATTAGTAAATCAAGTATTCAATGATTTTAAGATGATTCATCCAGAATTTAATTTCGTAATGGATGACGATATTACTGGTGAACCCATTGTTCCTATATATCGGAATCATTTAGAACAAATTCTCGTAATCCTGCTTGATAATGCCATCAAGTACTCAAAAGATCGCAAAGAAATTCATATTTCAACTGCTAATACCAAAAAGACCGTTGAAATTGCTGTACAAGATTTTGGTGAGGGGATTGCTGAAGAAAATCTGAAACAGGTATTTAATCGTTTCTATCGAATCGACAAAGCTCGCAGTCGAGATCAAGGTGGGAACGGTTTAGGTTTATCCATTGCTAAGAAATTAACTGAAGAATATCATGGAAATATTTCGCTAGAAAGTTCAGTTGGTTCAGGTTCAATATTTAGAATTAAATTACCGATTATTGAAGATCAACAGATAGAAATTAGTGAAAAATAAAAAATCCTTGGAAAATGAGTTTTACTCAAAATTTTCCAAGGATTTTTTTGGTATTTAATTTTAGTCACGATGATGATTTTGTTTACCTGCATTACGACGAGGTTTGTTATTTTGTGGTTTAGAAACTGGTTTAGTTTCAGGTTCACTAGTAAATTCTGTAGCTGCTTCTGTAACATTTTTAAGGTCTACTGGACCAGTTGGTTCAACAATCTTAGGAGGATTCTTTTTCATTTCCTCTTGGATCCGTGCTTTAATTTTTGGACGATAGAGATTAATTGCGAGTGTTTGGATACATGCAAAAACTCCACCAACAGCAAAGTAAAGTCCTAATCCACCAGGGGAAGAAAAAGTGAAAAATAGAATCATCAAAGGACTGACAATCATCATGGAACGCATCATTTTTCTTTGTTCTGGTGCAACGCCTAAAGTACCTAACCAACCTTGTAATAAGTAAACAAGGAAGGAAATTGCTGCCAATAAGATACTTGGCTTAGCCAAATTAATACCTAGGAATAATCCTTGATGTAATTCAGGTGAATACTGAATAGCTGCGTATAACGCGGCAAAAACAGGGAATTGGATGATAATTGGGAGGCAACCAATTCCACCAGTCATACTAACGTTGTTATCCTTATACAAGGCCATCATTTCCTGACTAATAGCGGCACGTTCTTCGGGCGTTTTGGCTGCTTGATTACGTGCTTGAAGTACCTTAAGCTGGGGCTGAATAAATGCCATTTTTTCTTGTTGAATTGTGGCTTTGCGAGATTGATTTAACATCAATGGAAGCAAAATTAAACGAACAACAAAAGTAACAAGAATAATCGCTAGCCCATAACTTCCACAAAGTAAGTGTGAAAGGTAATTCATAAAGTGCTGAGTGGGGATGGCTAGATAATCATAGATCGGTCCATACGGATTACCGTGTTTATCACGTTGGACACATCCACTAAGAACTAATGCGAGTCCCGAGATTAAAGTAATCGTCGAGATACTTTTAAGCTTTTTCATAATATACGTACAATTCCCTTCTGAATGCTAGAAATACAAGGGTAACTATACTTGATTTTCCGTCTTTTTTCAATGAAATTTAGTATTTAACAATAAAGTCTTGCCCTTCAAATAAGGGAATTGATTTAACAGTTAATTTATTGACTCGTCCAGATGGCGAAGGTGAGGCTTTTACTCCATCAATAAACTGGTCTAAAACAGCGTCTGGAGCCTGCGCCTCAATTTCTACGGTACCATCGGGGTTGTTTTTGACCCATCCAGTTACTTTAAGTCGATCAGCTAGTAATTTGGTTGTATAACGGAATCCCACGGCTTGTACCTGTCCAGAAGCGTTCATGTGAACAGCTTTCATTATAATCATTCCTTTCAAAAAGATTTATATTAATGATTTTAACATCGTTACCTTAATTTGTTAGTATGAAAGGTGTTAAGATTAAAAGTTCGGCAAGTCTGTATATCATTTAGATTGTGATAATGATACGATTAAATAGGATAGAAACAGAATACTTACAAATGGTAAGGAGATAAGGTATAATTATGGAAAAGATTTCTTCAACAAAGAATTCAAAAGTGAAAGAATGGGTGAAACTAAAAACCAATAATGGTAGAAAAAAATTTAAGAAATTTCTTTTAGAAGGACGTCATCCAGTGGAGACGGCTTTGGAACAGGCAACTGAATATGAGTTTTTAATTGTCCAAGAAGACTTTGATTTAGGTGAGCTTGCTGAACAAGTCGATAATGACAAATTAATTTTAGTGACCAAAGAAGTTGCTAATCATATTTCAGATACTGTTCACGATCAAGGCATCTTTTTAATTGGTTACATTAACGAGGAAGATTGGCAATTTCCAGATGATTTGTCTGGAAAATGGTTAGTTTTGGATAATGTACAAGATCCTGGAAATATTGGTACAATGGTAAGAACGGCTGATGCGGCTGGGTTTACAGGAGTTGTATTTGGCGATGGGACAGCTGATTTCTATAACCCTAAGATTCTAAGGGCTATGCAGGGTAGTCAGTATCACTTGCAGTTGAAACGATTGAATCTTGAGAAATGGATTCGTAATTGTAAGGATCAAGGTAGTGTAATTTTTGGCTCAATTTTAGATGAAAATGCCCGTGACTATCGTAAAATTGATGTTCCAGACCAGTTCTCTTTGATTATGGGGAATGAAGGCAACGGCATGAGTGAAAGACTTATTGAAATGACGGATATGAATTTATATATTCCAATCAAGGGTTCCGCAGAATCTTTGAATGTGGCGGTTGCTGCTGGAGTATTAATGTTTGGTTTAGCCGGTTAAGGTTTTGTTACGTTTTAAATTTGGCAGTTAGATTTACTTGATTTAAAAAAGTATGACGCTAAGATGGTAGTAACTTAAGCTAAAAAGGAGCTTTTTAATGAAGTCACTAGATTGGAAAAATGATTCTGAATATATGGCAATTGTTGGAGATTTATTAGAGAAAAAAGAGGTTCAAAAGTTAGATAACTACACTCAACATCACAATGGAACTCGTTTGGATCACTGTATTAGCGTTTCCTATGAAAGCTATTTGTTAGCCAAAAAACACAATCTAGATGCTGTTTCGACAGCACGAGCTGGGTTACTCCATGATTTATTCTATTACGATTGGAGAACAACTAAGTTTACTTTGGGTTCTCACGCCTTTATCCATCCTCGGGTTGCTTTACGTAATGCGGAAAAGCTCACGGTCTTGAATGATAAAGAAAAAGATATTATATTAAAACATATGTGGGGAGCCACTATCGCGCGACCTAAATATTTTGAAAGCAGTATTGTGTCATTTGTAGATGACGAACAAGCTATTACTGAATATTTTGATCATGTTCGCAAGGAATTTAAGATGAAACTCATGAAATATAAAGAGAAGGTTATTAAGTTTATCTAGTAAAAGAGGTTTTTATAATGCAGAGTACACAACTAAAAGAACAAACTGATTTTGAACTTTGTCCAAAGTTTGAAAAGATGTTTGATATACTAGGAAAAAAATGGAATGGACTTATTTTAGAAGTGCTTATGAATGCTGGTCCACAGCGTTTTAAAGACATTGCGCATAGTGTCACGAAATGTAGTGACCGTGTACTTGTAGAGCGTTTGAAAAGCTTAGAGGAAGCTGGGCTAGTGGAACGATGTACTTATGAGGATTCTTCCTTAATTGAGTATCGATTAACAGAACAAGGTGAAAATCTACGTCCGGTGCTTGACGCCGCTCATAAATTTGCTGATTGCTGGTTTTAATTAGGTATTGACCTAATGCGTTTTTTTGGTTAAAGTAGCTAAGAGAATAAAAGCTCGAAGAGTAGTAGCTGATTTAAATTATCAGACAGAGAAGGAATCGTTAGGTTGAGAGATTCCGATGATGGTTTCAGTGAATTCGCTTCGATTTAAAAATGGGCAGGCCACCCGTATCTGGCTGACCAAGTGTGCATTGAGTTGCAAACAAGGGTGGTACCGCGTTAAAAAACGTCCCTTTCTAGGAGGGGCGTTTTTTTATTTGGAGAAAGGTGGAAAGATCATGAGTTTACAAGAGAAGTTAAAAGAACTTGAAGAAAAAGGTCTTCAAGAAATTAGCGTTGCTAATGAATTATCAAAATTAAATGAAGTACGGGTCAATTTTTTAGGTAAAAAAGGTCCGATTACTGAGGTCCTCCGAGGGATGCGTGATTTAAGTAAAGAGGAACGTCCTAAGGTCGGTGAATTTGCTAATAAAGTACGTGATAACCTAACATCTAAATTGGAAGAACGTAAAGAAGAATTAGCACAGGCAGCCTTGAATAAAAAATTAGCTGAAGAGGCTGTAGATGTTACTTTGCCAGGGACACCGATGAAGCAAGGCCAACCGCATGTTATTCAGCAAATTATTGATAACTTGGAAGATTTATTCCTTGGGATGGGTTACCAAGTTGTTGAAGGACCAGAAGTTGAACTCGACCGCTATAACTTTGAGATGCTAAATCTGCCTAAAGATCATCCGGCTCGTGATATGCAAGATACATTTTACATCACGGACGAAGTTTTGATGCGCTCTCAAACTTCTCCAGTTCAAGCTCGAACAATGGAAAAACATGACTTTTCAAAGGGACCATTAAAAATGATCTCACCAGGGGTAGTTTACCGTCGCGATACTGATGATGCTACTCATTCACACCAATTCCATCAAATTGAAGGATTAGTGATTGATAAGAACATTACGATGGGTGATTTGAAAGGTACTTTAGTAACTTTGGCTAAGGAACTTTTTGGTGATCGTTTCGAAGTACGCTTGCGTCCAAGTTATTTTCCATTTACAGAACCTTCTGTTGAAGCAGACGTTACTTGCTTTAATTGTATGGGAAAAGGCTGTTCAGTATGTAAGTCAACCGGTTGGATAGAAGTATTAGGGGCTGGAATGGTTCATCCTAATGTTTTGAAAATGGCTGGTGTGGACACGGACGTTTACGGTGGTTTTGCCTTTGGATTAGGACCTGATCGTTTTGCAATGTTACGTTATGGTGTTGATGATATTCGTAATTTCTACCTAAATGATGTTAGATTCCTATCCCAATTCAATAAGCGAGGTTAATAAAAAATGAAACTTTCATACAAGTGGTTATCTAAATATTTAGAACTAGACTTAGAACCTAAAGACTTGGCTGAAAAGATTGAACGTACAGCTGTTGAAGTTGATTCAGTTACAAGATTAGATTATAAATTAAAGAAAATTGTTGTGGGTCATACCCTAGAAGTGACTGAACATCCTGATTCAGATCATTTGCACATTTGCCAAGTCGATGTTGGTGAAGAAGAACCAATTCAAATTGTTTGTGGTGCACCTAATATTGCTGCAGACCAAGATGTTATTGTTGCTCTCCACGGTTCAAGAATCAAAGACAACGTCAAAATTAAGCGTAGCAAAATGCGTGGAGTTCCATCTAATGGGATGATTTGTGCTCTGCAAGAAATTGGTTACCCAGACAATGTGGTACCTAAAGACTATGCAGATGGAATTTACGTATTCCCAGCTGACAGCCATGTTAAACCAGGTGATTCTGTAATGGAAGCTTTAGGAATGGATGACGATGTGATTGATACATCCGTAACACCTAATCGTGGTGATATGTTCAGTATGAACGGTAATGCACACGAAATTGCCGCTATTCTAGATCAAAAGGCTAATTTTGAAGTTTTGAAGGTCCAAGACGAACAAAAATCAGCTGATACTTTAGCCGATCAAATAAAAGTTGAAATCGATGAGCAAGATGTTGCCCCAGTTTACAAGTTGATGGCCATTGAAAACGTGAAAATTGCGCCTAGTCCATTCTGGCTACAAACGACATTGATGAAGGCGGGAATTCGTCCTATTAATAATGTAGTGGATGTTACTAATTACATTATGTTGAAATATGGACAACCTCTTCATGCCTATGATTTGGACCAACTTAAAGGTCAAACAATTTCAGTTGCTCCAGCGGGTGAAAATGTTAAATTTACTACTCTAGATGATGAAAAACGTGATTTGCGTCCAGAAGACCTTGTAATCACAGCTGATGGGACCCCGATTGCAATGGCTGGTGTAATGGGTGGAATGGCTACAGAAGTTAGTGATCAAACTCAAAATATTGTTATTGAAGCAGCAATTTTTGACCCAATTAAAATCCGTAAAACTGCTCGTTACCATAATCTACATAGCGAAGCTGCAATGCGTTTTGAACGTGGTATTGACTATAGTTCACTTGATGATGCATTAAACGAAGCAGCCAGCTTAGTAGCTGATTTTAGTCAAGGGAAAGTGATGAGCGGGGTAGTTGTTGGCAATGATACTAAACTTAATCCTGAATCAATTACAATCGCTTTAGCTCGTATTAACAAAATTTTAGGTACGTCACTTACTAGTGAAGAAGTCGTAGCTATTTTTGATCGACTTGGATTTAGTACAGAATTAGATGCTACAAAGCAGACCTTCAAGGTAACTGTTCCCGTTCGTCGTTGGGACATTCATATTGAAGCTGACTTGCTAGAGGAAGTTGCTCGAATCTTTGGTTACGACAACTTACCAGTGACATTACCAACTGGTGATCCAACTATTGGACAACTTACTACTGAACAGAAATTGATGCGGGCCTCAAGAACAGTTATGGAAGGCTTAGGGCTTACTCAAGCCATGAGTTATGGACTTACAACCATTGCCAAGAGTCAACAATTTGTGAAGGGTGATCACGAACTAGTGAAGGTCGATTGGCCAATGACAAAGGACCGAGAAGCCTTAAGAATGAATCTAATTAGTGGATTACTTGATGATATTGCTTACAATAAGGCACGTTCAGTGGAAAATGTTGCTCTTTATGAACAAGGGCGAGTTTTCTATGGAAATGGACAAGCACAACCAGAAGAAATTGAACATATTGCAGGAGCAATTACAGGTTCAATGCAGGCTAAGTCTTGGAATGAAAAAGAAAAGCCAGTAACTTTCTTTGATGTTAAGGGAATTGTAGAACAATACCTTAAGAATGTTGCCGTTGCTGGAGAAGTAAGTTATGTTGCAGACCATGATCGTCAGGGGATGCATCCGGGACGCACTGCTGATGTTTTGCTTGATGGAGATGTAATTGGTTTTATTGGTCAAATTCATCCAACCACTGCAGAAGAGTTTAAGATTAAGGAAACTTATGTTTTTGAATTGAATTTAACAAAAATTATTCATGCCGAAAAGAAGTTACAACATTATGACGTAATTTCTAAATATCCTGCAATTACACGAGACATTGCTATTTTAGTTAATAAGGAAGTTTCTAATACAGAAGTTCTAAACGTTATTAATGAAACTAAGCAAAAGAACTTGATAAAAGTTGAATTGTTTGATGTTTATGAAGGTAAGAACCTTGAAAAAGGGATGAAGTCCTTGGCATATCAATTTACTTATCAAGATACAAATGATACTTTGCAAGAAGATGCTATCAATGATGAATTTTCTAAGGTAATTAAAAACCTGGAAGAGAAATTAAATGTAACCGTTAGATAACCGTATTAAATCTATGTTACTTTAATGCGAAGTTAAAGATAGTTATTGTATAATTACCATTATTGTAAATGATAGGAGAAATGATCTTGGATAATAACAATGATTCGAATCAAAGACATAGTCGTGTACAGAGTAACTATAAACGACAAAAAAACGGTCACAACATTATTAAATGGGTGATTGGTATCTTAGTTGCTGTTGTTTTAATCACTACGTTTATGGGATACCGCTATTACAGCACTTCCCTACAACCTTTAGACGCGAAGAGCAATAAACAAATTGAAATTAATATTCCGGTTGGAACAACTTCACGAGGAGTGGGCTCGATCCTAGAGGATAAACATGTCGTTAAGAGTGGTGCAGTATTCAATTACTACACTAAGTCTAAGAAAATCAATAACTTCCAAGCAGGTTATTATGTTTTAAAACCATCGATGACTTTAAAACAAATCGCTAAAAAACTTGAAAAGGGTGGAGCAGCAGAGCCAATTGCCTTGAACGGTCCACGCGTATTAATCAAGGAAGGCGAAAATATTGATCAGATTGCTAATTCGATGAAATCTTCGAAGTACTTTAAGAAGTCCGATTTCTTGAAATTAATGAAAGATGAGGACTTTATAAAGAGTCTAGCTAAGCAATATCCTAAATTACTGGGATCGGCGATGAAGGCTCAAAACGTGCGCTATCGATTAGAAGGGTACTTATTCCCAGCTAGTTATGCAATTGATAAAAATACCAAACTAAAAGATGTCATTACGCAAATGGTTGCTAAAGAGGATGCTGTTTTACAACCTTATTATTCTAAGATTAAATCAGATGGTTTAACCGTTCAGGAAACTTTGAGTGTAGCGTCACTAGTTGAAATGGAAGGTAGTAAATCTAGCGATCGCTCTAAGATTGCAGGGGTCTTCTTAAATCGTATCAAGCAAGGTGAAACATTAGGATCTGATGTTTCAACACGTTATGCAGTTAAAAAATCCGCAACAGAAGACTTAACTCAATCCGATTTAGCAAGTACTAACCCATATAACACTCGGGTGAATACTGGATTTATGCCAGGACCAGTTGATAATCCTGGTGAAGATTCTATTCTATCCGTGGTTAATGCTGATACTAAAGACGGATATCTATTCTTCTTTGCAGTTACAAAAAATGTATCTGGTTCAAAACATAAAGTTGGAGACGTCTTGTTCTACAAAGACATTACTTCATTTAACGAAGCAGTTGCGAAGTACAATCCAGAAGGTAAATAGTGAGGAATTAAGCTTATGAGTACAAAGAACAGCCCAATAATTATTGGGGTAACCGGGGGATCCGGTAGTGGAAAAACAACTGTTAGTCAAAAAATTCTTGAAGAATTACATGGTCATTCGATTTCTATCATTCAACAAGATTCGTATTACAAAGATCAAGCTGAAAAAACGATGGAAGAACGCCGGGCGGTTAATTACGACCATCCACTGGCCTTTGATGCCGACCTTTTATATGAACATTTAAAAATGTTGAAAAACAACCAAAAAATCGAAGTTCCTATTTATGATTATAAAATTTCGACGCGAAGTTCAGAAGTTATTGAACAAGACCCAACCGACGTGATTATCCTTGAGGGGATTTTAATCCTAGCAGATGAGCGAATTCGTGATATGTTAGACATTAAGGTTTACGTTGATACTGATGATGATATTAGAATTATTCGTCGTATTCGTCGCGATATGGAACAACGTGCACGAACATTAGATTCAATCATTAATCAATATTTAACGGGTGTTAAACCCATGTACCACCAATTTATTGAGCCAACCAAGCGCTATGCTGATGTGATTGTTCCTGAAGGTGGAAAAAACAGTGTGGCGATTGATTTATTGGTTACAAAAGTTCGCGATATTCTATCAGAAGATGGGCGCGATGAGAGTTTTAATAAATAATTTTGAGGTGTAAAAATGGCAGATGAAAAAACTTATCCAATGACTTTGGATGGAAAAGCTAAGTTAGAAGAAGAACTAGAAACTTTAAAAACAAAGACTCGTCCACAAGTTATCGAACGTATTAAAATCGCTAGAAGCTTTGGCGATCTATCTGAAAATTCAGAATATGAATCAGCTAAAGATGAGCAAAGCATGGTAGAAAGCCGAATCAATACGGTTGAACATATGCTCCACTACGCACAAATCATTGATAATGATGATATTGCTGGTGATGAAGTTTCTTTAGGCCGAGTGGTTGAATTTAAAGAGCTTCCTGATGAAGAACCAGAAGAATATACGATCGTTGGGGCTGCAGAAGCCGACCCTATGACTGGTAAAATTTCAAACGATTCACCAATTGCTAAAGCTCTTTTAGGTAAAAAAGTTGGCGATGAAGTTTCAATCGCTACTCCCGGTGGAGATATGAAAGTTAAAATCCTAACCGTTAAAAATGCTTAAAAACTAATCATATTAAAAAAAGCTTTTCACTTCTTATGAGTGAAAAGCTTTTTTTGTTGGAGCAAGACGAGCATTAGAAAACCAATTATGGTAATAGACATACCTAGCATAAAGAATGGTGGTATATAAGTAAACTTGATTTGATGTTTGCCAGAAGTTAATTTTACGTTGCTTCCTAAGAAGTAATTACCGACTTTAGAAGTAGGAATCGTTTTACCATCAATTTTAATGTGCCATCCCGAACTGTAAGGGATGGAAGTGAATAAGTAGGGTTTATCAGAATTAACGTTTAAATTGCCTGTGACTACGTTCCCAGCGTTTTTCACCTGCGTTAGACTATTTGTCTTAGCAGCTTGGTAATCTTGCTTAAATGTGCCGTAATGAAGCTCAGCGACACTAAAATCAGATAAAAGTAAACTTTGCTTCTTTAAAACAATTTGAATACGAACTTTTTTGCCTTTCATCTGATCTGCAATCGATAAAACAATTGGTTGGTCATAATCAAGGTCTTCAGTAATTCGTTGGTTGTTAACGAAGATATCCGCATTATCATGTGAAAGTTGTGATCCGGCGGTAATATAAATTGGATTATTATTTTTTGGCTCATATTCAAAAGTTACCGTGGCAGCCTTATTAAGTTTCTGTTTAGTTAACAGACCATTTTTAATATTAGGCGTGGAAGTAACATTTGAAAAGTAAATTTGGGCCTGGTTAGTAATGTCTGTAAATAAATTTTGAGAATGATTACTGATTTTTTTGAGTAAATTAGATTGATATTGCAAAGGATTTCCAATTTTTTTGGTATTACTTACCGGATGAGTAGTAGTAAGACCTAATGGAAGGGCATATTGATTTAAGTAGTTATCAGCATATTTAGTGTTACCAATCTGATGATACCTTTTTAAAACATCGTGCCGAACACTTTTAGTTGAAAAAGGATTATGGTCAGTTTCGTTATTTACAAATGACCAATACTTGAAGTTCAGAAGGGCATCAGAGATCAAGGTTCCGTTCATATAGGTCACATTTCCGGAAGTTGTAGGTTGGCCCAGAGCACTCATCATATCAAGCATATTAGTTTCTAGGTTAGAGTTAAAACTTGATCCACTATTGAAACCTAATTGAATTGGATCATTTTTAGTCCTAGAGTAATTTGTACCAATCCTCGAAAAATGATGACCTTGGTCTTTAATCTGGTCGATTGCATTGCGAGCTGCTGAGCTATATTGAGCAAATTCGGTTTGGCTAACATAACTTATACGATTCAACGACCAGATAGCATTGACAGATAAATCTAGGGCCATAAAACAAACTAAAATTGGCGTGAGCCCCGGATTAAAGTCTTTAGCTTGGAAGCCAACCCAAAAGACAAGCGCTGCAATAAAGATAATAACTCCAAATTGAATTTGATTCTCGGTCATAAAGTCGCTAATTTTTGGTAAATTTTTAGTTGATATATAAGCAACAAGACTAATGAGTGCTAAACCAGCGATGATGGGTTTTAAAAGTGCTTCTTGGATGGGATGTAATAGTCCTTCAAAAGCTAAAATAAGAACCCAGAAACTAAAAATGAAACTAAAACGATATGCATACCACCATGGAAATTGCATGGCATGCCAGAATAAGTTTAATGGGGTGAAACAGAAAGAAAGTAAGAAAAAAGCAGTTATTAATAGAGCTCCAAGTCGTCTTTTTAAACCAATATTTTTATTGAAAAAGTAGGCGACAAAAGCCATTAACACAAACATTCCCACGTAAATATTTGGTAGACCATCAGACATTTGCTTAAAGCTGAATGTCCCTGGCATTAATTTAGTTAACATTTTAAGTGGTGTGTAAGCAAAAGACCATTTAATTGAGTTTTCTGTATACTGTGCTTTACCATGGAGGAGAGCCCATAATGTCGGCATCCAAGCAATGGCGGAAAAAACTAGAACGTAAATCCAAGATTGAACATAGTGAAAAATCTTTTTCCATGATAACGGCGAAGCTCGCCATAAAAAGTAAATTAAGGTGAAAATACCAATCATATAAGCAAAGTAATAATTTATAATGACCATTAAGCTCATCGTCGTTACAAAAATTTTAATTTGATTTTGATCAATTAGAGCATCCAAACCAAGAATAATTAAGGGTAATAAGATGGGAGCATCTAGCCAAAAAAGGTTAAGTTGATTGGCGATGGAAAAAGCCATCAAACTATAGGCAGTAGCAAAACCAACAACACTAGCTCGCGGAGTGGTGATTTTATTTTTTTGAGCAAGATGCTGCAAGTAAATAGCAGATGTTAGTCCAGCTAAAGCGTATTTTAGTACAGTTATTACTAGGATTCCGGAAGTGATACTCTCTTTTTTAAAAAACAAAAGCAGCAAATTGGTTGGACTGAAAAGATAATAAGCCCAAGTACCAAACATATCTCCACCTAAACCATTGGAAAAAGAATAGAAAAACTGACCAGGATGACTGATAAGTGTACTGCGGAAATATTCATAGAACGCGACATATTGCTGTCCCATATCGACAGTTAATAGACTAGATGTTCCAAATGGAGCAAATCCGCGATAAACGAAGTATGCTAGCATAATGCAAGCAGGGATACATCCACTTAAAATTAAATTCTGATGTTTCTTAATAAAATCCATTAAAATCCCAACCTTTAAATTGATAATAATAGGATAGCACAAAACATGCTTAAGACTTTGTTAATACTATTAGTACACCGATATATTTTCTGGTAGAATGAACGAAGTGATCTAAAAGGAGCAACATAAATAATGAAAAATCCTAAAAAAATTAGGCGACCAAAAAGTGAATTACCATTTCGATTGAATTTGATCTTTTTTGTTGTCTTTGCGTTATTACTACTGTTAGTTGGACAATTAGGGTATTTACAAATTTTGTATGGCTCGAAGTTGCAAGCAGTCGTAAATCGAACTGATAACACCGTTGAAACCAATAATGTTCAGCGGGGGGTGATTTACGATTCTACTGGAAAGGTTTTAGTAGGAAATACTGCGCATCAGGCTATTTCGTATACCAAGGGTGCCAACGTAATGGCTCAAGACATGTTCAATATTGCTAATACACTTGGAAAATATCTTGAAGCCAATGATACAGAGTTGAGTCGAACAGATATTGCGAATTACTTGCTGGCAGATTCTAAAAATAGTAAATACTACGAAAAGAAAATTACTAATCGTGAAAATTTGAGTAGTAAGGCAGTTCAGGAAAAAGAAATTGACTATATCAAAAATTCGGATATTAAGTTAAGTTCAAAGGAAGAAAATGCTGCTCGAATTTTTAAAATTATGAATGGAGCTTACCAACTTTCTACGGTTTATATTAAGGAAACGGATGTTTCTAGTAAGGAGCTATCTGAGATTGGTGAGCACCTTTCTGAGATGCCTGGGGTCAAAATTTCAACAAGTTGGACTCGTAGCTATCCAGAGGGGAATGACATTAAGTCCCTAGCAGGAACGGTAAGTAGTTCCAAAACTGGTCTACCTAGTGATGAAGTTAACACTTTATTAGCTGAAGGTTATGCTCGTAATGATAGCGTGGGACAAAGTTATCTCGAAAAACAGTATGAATCAGTTTTAAAGGGAACCAAATCGCAGACTGCCATTCAAGTTAGTTCGGGAGGACAGATTGTTAAGAAAGTTCAACAATATGCTGGTAAAAAAGGTGATAATCTTGTTTTAACGATTAACTCCAAGTTCCAAGAAGAAGTCCAAAAAATTATGAAAGAGGCCTCAAAAAACGCTGGTGGACAATCAACTGGTGGCTATGCAGTGGTAATGAATCCTAAAACAGGAGCAGTGATTGCGCTTGCTGGTGCTGACCGAAATCCTTCAACAGGTAAGATGACAGATAATGTCTTAGGAACAATTAATGAACCAATTGTAATGGGTTCCGTGGTTAAGGGGGCAACAATTTCTGGAGCTTTGATGGACGGGGTTATTACTCCTAGCAATAATACCTTGATTGATGAACCAATTAAGGTGGCTGGAACAGGATCAAAGAGTTCTTGGTTTAATAGTACTGGTAGTGCAAATATGTCAGTTGACGCTTCGAGAGCGTTAGAAGTTTCTTCTAACTCATATATGATGCAATTAGCCATGAAAGAAGGAGGGTTTAAGTACTCCTCAGGGGCATCCTTGTCAGGGATGAATCCTAATGTCTTTAACAAATTGCGTGGATATTTTGAGCAATTCGGTCTAGGTACTAAAACAGGCATTGACCTTCCTGGTGAATCTTCCGGGTTTAAAGGACCTACTGGCTCTGCTAATATTGGTAAAGCGCTCGATTTATCTTTTGGTAATTATGATGCTTATACAACCATTCAAGTTGCGCAATACATGTCGACCATTGCAAATGGTGGTTATCGTGTTGCTCCACATGTGGTTGAACAAATTAGAAGTAGTAAACAAAATGGAAAAATGGGAGCAGTCCAAAAGACCGTTTCACCAACTGTTTTAAATCAAGTTGATATGACTTCTGCACAGAGAAAATTAGTTACAGATGGGTTATATGACGTGGTTCATGGAAGTAATAAATATAAGACCGGTGGGCCACTAGCTGGTATTTCTCCCGGAATTTCTGCTAAAACTGGTACAGCTCAGACGACAACCAATGGGAAAACAACCGTAACGTTGTCATTAGCTTCTTATGCTCCATCTAATGATCCTCAAGTAGTTGTAGCACTAGCTCTGCCAGGATTAAGTACAAATGCTGAATCGGATAATATGACGGCTGCTAAGAAGATCTATGCGGCATACTGGAAATATGTCCAATCCAAATCAACCCTTACTAATCCAACTAAAGCGACCTCTGAAACCGCTGCTCAGAACTTGAATTCCAATTAATCGCAATTGGTTCTGGAAAAATTTTCAGAATAGTGGTAACATGTACAATGCTAGTGGATTTTCGAATTCAAATATATATATTAATGGAGGTCATTCCAATGCGTGTACACATTACTTTAGAATGTACTGAATGCCATAACCGTCAATACTTATCAAACAAGAACAAACGTAACAATCCGGATCGTTTGGAACTAAACAAGTATTGCCCTCGTGAACGCAAAGTTACATTACACAAGGAAACAAAATAATCGTAATTAAGGCTGGAAGACTGCAATTTGCTGTCGCTTCTAGCTTTTTTTATATATTTAAATGTAACTATGGGGGATAAAATGAATAAAAATATCTTTAGGCAAACTCAAATTAAACGCTTAAATCAAATTGATATAACGTCTAAAAGAGCTAAAGAGGCGTTAATTTTAGAAAGTTTTTTCGATCAACATGAAGTAAAAAATGCTCGAAAATTAGCGATAACCATGAGTCACGGCTTTGAGCTAGACACAGCACCCATCATTCAACGGCTAATTGAAAATGGTAAATGTGTCTATGTCCCACGGACCTTGCCAGAACGACAGATGGAGTTCGTCGAATATAATTTAAATACACCCATGCAACCAAAGTTCCAAGAAATTTTAGAACCAGTAGGGGGGAACGTGGTTCGTCCCGAAGCATTGGATCTAATAATTGTCCCTGGTCTAGCTTATGAAGTTTCGAATGGTTATCGGTTGGGATTTGGGGGAGGATATTACGATCGTTACTTGAAAAAAACGCCAGCCTCGAAAATAGTTTTAGCTTTTTCAGAACAAATTTATTCAGATCCTCAGTGGGATGTAGAACCTTTTGATGTACCATTAGAAAAAATTATTACAGAAGAAGGGGTTCAATTTGAACGTTAGATGATTCGGTTTGAAAAGGAAGGTTCTTAATGAGTGATCAAAAACAACTTTTAAAGCGTCTATACGAAGGCCCATTCGTTACACAAACAATCGTGGGAATTAATATTTTAGTTTTTCTTTGGTTGACGCTAATCGGCGGAAGCACGAATATTTCAGTCCTAGTTACCCACGGTGCTTTGGTACCGGTGCTGGTACAAAACGGTCAGGGACTGTGGACAATATTTACATCGATGTTTATTCATATTGGATTTGAACATATCTTGTTTAATATGATTGCGTTATACTTTATTGGTAGGCTTTTGGAACGAATGATTGGTCATTGGAAATTTGTATTAATATATATTTTTTCAGGTCTTTTTGCTAATTTAGCAAGTTTGGCTCTCTCAAACCCTAATAGTATTTCTGCCGGTGCAAGTGGGGCTATTTTTGGGATTATCGGTGTATGGCTGATGATGGCAGAACAGTATCGAGAGTACCCCGCATTAATCGATATGGGTAAACAAATGCTATTATTTAGCGTTTTGGGCTTGATAAGTGGACTGTTGGGTACTAACATGAATATTATTGCGCATTTAGGTGGTTTAGTTTCTGGATTTTTAATAGCGTATGTAATCGGATTCCCTAAATTTGGTAAGGTTCCAACTTGGAAACGTATTGGTAGTGCAATTTTAATCGTTCTTATGATGATAGCGTTTTGTAAATTAGCGTTTACATCATAACAATAATCTGGTAAATTAGTTGAGATGGTATTATGAAAACACTTTATGATGTGCAACAACTTTTAAAGCAATTCGGAATATTTGTTTACGTTGGAAAACGTAAATGGGATATTGAATTGATGAGTATTGAATTGAAAAATTTGTACAAAGCAGGAGTCGTCGATAAACCGACCTATGTTAAAGCTCAGTTGGTTTTACGACATGAGCATCATATTGAAGAGGTTAGAGATAACCAACAAAAATAATGGAGGGTTTCGAAGTAATGGAACGTAAATTAATCGGTGTCGATCTTGGTGGAACAACAATTAAGTTTGCTATTTTAACTGAAAATGGCGATGTTCAACAAAAATGGAGTGTGGAAACAAATGTTTTAGATGAAGGTTCACACATTGTTCCAGACATTATTGACTCAATCAATCATCATCTTGATTTATATAAGATGACTAAGGATCAATTTATTGGAATCGGGATGGGAACACCGGGAACTGTAAACCGCGAAAATGGTACAGTAATTGGTGCTTTCAACCTGAACTGGAAAGAAACTCAATACGTTAAGGATGCAATTGAAGATGGTACAGGAATCAAGTTTGCCATTGATAACGATGCTAATGTTGCTGGTCTAGGTGAACGTTGGAAGGGTGCTGGAGAAAACGGCGAAGATGTTTCTTTCGTTACTCTTGGTACCGGTATCGGTGGCGGTTTGATTGCTGGTGGACAATTGCTTCATGGTTTAGCTGGAGCTGCTGGTGAAATCGGACATGTTACGGTTGATCCTGAAGGTTACCTATGTACATGTGGTAAGCGTGGATGTCTTGAACAATATGCCAGTGCTACAGGTGTTGTTCATGTAGCCCGCGACATGGCAGAAGAATTTTCTGGCGATTCAGAACTTAAACGTGAAACTGATGACGGACAAGATATTACTTCTAAATTAGTTTTCGACCTTGCAAAGAAGGGTGACGTTTTAGCTCTTCGTGTTGTTGATCGGGTCTGCAGTCTCTTAGGACTTGCTTTAGGTAACTTGGCTAATACTTTAAACCCTGAAAGCATTGTTATCGGTGGCGGAGTTTCAGCAGCTGGTGATTTCTTATTAGAACGTGTCCGTAATTATTACGAACAATATGCATTCTCAACTGTTCGTTCTTCAACCCAATTAAAATTAGCTCGCTTAGGAAATGACGCTGGTGTAATCGGTGCCGCTTCATTAGCTCGTGTATTTGCATAAATAAAACAAAAATTTTGGAGATGAGAGAAACATGGCTGTTGCTGCTGCAAAATATACAACCGGATTTTGGATAAATACAATCGTGATCATCCTTATCATTGCATATCTAGTTTATCAACTTTACTTATACTGGAAACGTGGTAAGATTTCGACTCAATTAGATGATGATGAATTTCGAGCTGGAATGCGTAAAGCACAAGTGATTGATGTTAGAGAAAAGAAGGAATTTGATGCAGGTCATATTCTTGGTGCTAGAAATATTCCGTATTCGCAAATGAAAAACAGAACCCAAGAATTGCGTTCTGATTTACCGGTTTATTTATACGATCAAGGACGTACTTTTAGTGGACGTGCAGCAATGCTTCTATCCAAAAAAGGTTTCACCCAACTCTACATTTTAAAAAATGGATATCAACGTTGGACTGGAAAAACTAAAAAGACTAAATATTAAAAAGAGATTGGGTTAAAATAGAATTAACCCAACCTCTTTTTTATTTGTGTAGATTAGCCATTATGTGCAGAGTGCTGTTTACGGTGCGCACGACGACGATTTTCTTCGGTACGTTCGACTTGTTCTTCAACAGGTTCAACTACGACTTTATGAAAAGCGAAGAGTGCCCCAGCAATTGCACCAAGTGTTGAGATTGTTCCAAATAGAAAACCTTTTACAAATTTACCCATCTTATTCAGCTCCTTACTTATGATTACCTTAATTATGCGCTGAATTGATTTAAAATGCCAGAAATAGATATAGGAGAACGATATGATTACTCAAATTATTGCCCACCGTGGAAGTAAAGGCGTGCGACCAGAAAACACAATAGTGGCTTTTAATAAAGCTATTGACGAAGGCGCTGATGGAATTGAGACTGATGTTCACTTGTCTAAAGATGGGAAGTTAGTCATTATTCATGATGAGACTGTTAATCGGACCACAGATGGAGAAGGCCGCATTTTTGATAAAACCTTAGCTGAAATTAAGAAATTAGATGCGGGAGCATATTTCAGTGAAAAGTATGTTAATGAACGCATTCCAACGCTCCAGGAAGTAGTTGATTTATTAATTCAAAGAAAATATCATGGTATTTTTAACCTAGAATTGAAAACAGATAAAATTAAATATCCAGGAATTGAACAAAAGGTTTATGAAGTTCTTAAGGGTGAAGATTTCCCATTCCATTTGGTATATTCCAGTTTTAATCCGAAATCGATTAGCGTGTTACATCAATTACAACCAGAAGTTGAAGCTGCTAGCTTATTTAAAATTAATACGAAAGCAGCTCGCCGATTCAGTAGAAGAAGAATTATTCAAGAGTGGCACCCAAGTATCGCATGGGTGCGTAGTCATCGATTTTTCTTACCTCACGTCCAATTACGGCCATGGACAGTCAATTCTGAAGATGATATCAAGTACTGCTTTAAAAAGAATTTTAAGGGGATTATCACGGACTATCCAACAAGAGCTTTAAAAATTAGAAAAAAGATGCAGGGAGAATAATATGGAAAAAGTTTTAGCGATTGTTGGTCCAACTGCAGTCGGAAAAACCAACCTGTCGATTGATATTGCAAAAAAATTTAACGGAGAGATCATTTCTGGGGATTCGATGCAAGTCTATCAAAAATTAGATATTGGCACGGCAAAAGTTACCATAGAGGAAATGCAAGGAATCCCACACCATTTGATTGATACCAAGACTATCCATGATCGCTTTTCAGCTGCTGATTTTAAAGAAACGGCTCAAAAATTGATTAGTGAAATTAGTCAGCGAGGTAAGCTACCAATTGTGGTTGGTGGAACCGGTTTTTACCTACAGGCTCTATTAAGAGATTTGGAGTTAGGAGGTAGCAATGAAGATCGAAATCAAATTGAAGCGATCCGTACAGAGTTAAATCAAAAAGAAAATGATGAACTATTATCGATACTAAAAACAATCGATTTAGCAACTTACGAAAATATTGATCGAAAGAACCGGCGACGAATTATTCGAGCAATTGAAGTTTTTAAAGTGTCAGGCCAAAAGATGTCAGAACAGCAAATGCAACCGACGGCGGTTTATGATGACCTACTAATTGGCTTAAATACGGAACGCTCTATCTTATACCAACGTATCAACCATCGGGTAAACATGATGTTAGACGCTGGACTTGAAAATGAAGCACGCTGGTTGTTTGACGAAACTAAGGTACCACAAGCCAACAAGGGGATTGGATATCGAGAGTGGCAGGATTACTTTAAAAATGAGAAAACTTTATCAGAAACCATTGAGCTAATACAAAAGGATTCTAGACACTATGCTAAACGTCAACTTACATGGTTTAGAAATAAGATGGATGTAAATTGGTATGACATTATCCAAAATCCACAAGAGCAAGCAAAGATATATCAAAAAATTGAAAACTGGTTAGGTGTTAAAAATGAATTGGAAAGATGATTTTAAACCGGAAGTAAAAAGAATCATTGAAGAGGTTGAAAAACAAATTCAACCACGACTAAGTGAGATTGATGATCAAGTAACTTTTAATCAACGGAAAGTATTAGAAGCCTTTCAAAAGGAAAGAATTTCCGAAGAAAATTTAAATGGAGCGACTGGATACGGTTATAACGATATGGGAAGAGACGCTCTAGACCGGGTTTATGCTGATGTTTTTAAGACAGAAGATGCGTTGGTCCGGCCACAATTTGTTTCTGGGACTCACACAATTAGTTCGGC
Source organism: Pediococcus pentosaceus (assembly GCF_001437285.1). GTDB lineage: Bacteria > Bacillota > Bacilli > Lactobacillales > Lactobacillaceae > Pediococcus > Pediococcus pentosaceus. The sequence goes on from NZ_JQBF01000002.1 coordinate 98,222, forward strand.
CTATTTTGGAATGTTGCGTCCTGGAGATAAGTTATTATACTTAACGGGGATGCCTTATGATACGATTCAAGAAGTGATTGGCGTCACTGGTAAAGCAGGAATGGGTTCATTGAAAGACTTTAAAATTGATTTCGATTACGTTCCTTTGTTAGAAAATGGAAAAGTTGATTTTAAAGCTGCCAAGACTAAGTTGACGGATCAAGTTAAAGTAGTAGCAATTCAACGTTCAAGAGGTTACTCTAGTCGTTCTAGTTTTACTGTTGATGAAATTAAAGTGATGGTAGATCATGTTCGGGAGATTTTACCCAATGCTATTATTTTTGTTGATAATTGCTATGGTGAATTTTCAGAAATAGTGGAACCAACTGAAGTAGGCGTTGATGTCATGGTAGGTTCATTAATTAAAAATGCTGGGGGTGGAATCGCCCATACTGGTGGATACGTTGTTGGAAAGCAAAAATTAATCGAGATGATTGCTAATCGTTTAACTAATGTTGGTGCAGGTAAGGAAGAGGGAGCTACCCTAGAAAATCTTCGCAGAATGTATCAGGGATTTTTTATGGCCCCTGAGGTTACGGGAGCAGCAATTAAAGGCGCTATTTTTGAGAGCGTAATTTTAGAAAAGTGTAATTTACAAGTTGATCCTAAATGGAATGATCCACGGACGGATTTGATTCAAACAATTAACTTTGGTGAACCAGATTCAATGATTCGCTTTGCTAAGCAAGTACAAAAAAATTCACCAATTGATTCATATGTTGATCCAGAGCCATCTCAAATGGCTGGATATGAAGATAAAGTTATTATGGCAGCGGGTACCTTTGTTCAAGGAGCCAGCGTTGAATTTTCTGCTGACGGACCAATTCGCCCACCATATACACTGTATTTACAAGGTGGTCTAACTTATTCACACGTAAAAATTGCAATCACTAAAGCCGTTGAAGAAACGTTCTTTAACTGATGTTAGAAAATGTAACATCAGCTATTGACGTAGCTATCATTGACTGTTAAACTTAGTTCAATATTAAAGGAGTTATTGGTATGAGTGAAAAAGAGCTTCGTCGCTCGATGGCTGTTTTACCGATTGGTACAGTTATGAAGTTAACATCTCTTACTGCTCGACAGATTCGATACTATGAAGAAAACGAGTTAGTTTTTCCAGATCGAAGTGAAGGAAATCGACGTTTGTTTTCGTTGAACGATATTGATCGATTGCTTGAGATTAAAGATTTTATTGCAGAAGGTTTGAATATTGCTGATATCAAGCAACGCTTTGAGCAACGAAAAGAAGAACTGAAACGCTCCATTTCGGATACTCAAATGCGGAAAATCTTAAGAGAAGAATTACTTCAAACTGGAAGGCTATCGGATGATTCTGGCCCAGCCTTTCCAATTAAACGAGTTTAGTATAAAAAAATAAAGTGGGGCGTTACATACAGTTATGGCAAAGAAAAATTATTCGCAAGCAGATATTCGTCAGATGGCAAAGGATGAAAATGTACGTTTTCTCCGATTAATGTTTACAGATCTTTTTGGAATAATTAAGAACGTTGAAGTACCAATTAGTCAATTGGACAAACTATTAGATAATAAATTGATGTTTGATGGTTCCTCAATTGACGGGTTTGTTCGGATTGAAGAAAGTGACATGTATTTATACCCAGATCTTTCTACTTGGATGGTTTTCCCATGGGGAAGCGAACATGGCAAGGTGGCTCGCATTATTTGTGAAGTATACTCAAATGATCGTAAACCATTCGTGGGTGATCCACGTAACAATTTAATTCGAGTACTCCAAGAGATGAAGGATGCAGGATTTACTGATTTTAATATCGGACCTGAACCTGAGTTTTTCTTGTTGAAATTAGATGAAAATGGTAAACCAACCACTAATTTAAATGATAAAGGTAGTTACTTTGATTTAGCTCCTGTTGATTTAGGTGAAAACTGCCGTCGTGATATTGTTTTGGAACTTGAAAATATGGGCTTTGATGTTGAAGCTTCTCATCATGAAGTTGCTCCAGGACAACACGAAATTGACTTTAAATACGCCGATGCTTTGACCGCTGCCGATAACATTCAAACCTTTAAGTTGGTTGTTAAGACAGTTGCCCGTAAATATAACCTGCATGCTACATTTATGCCTAAACCTATGGATGGAATCAATGGTTCAGGGATGCATTTAAACATGTCACTTTTCAATAAGGAAGGCAATGCTTTCTATGACGAAAAGGGTGACTTACAACTTTCTCAAAATGCTTACTGGTTCCTTGGTGGACTATTGAAGCATGCTCGTAGTTATACGGCCGTATGTAACCCAATTGTTAACTCGTACAAACGTTTAGTTCCTGGATATGAAGCTCCAGTATACGTTGCTTGGTCAGGTTCAAACCGTTCACCACTTATTCGCGTTCCTTCAAGTAAGGGACTCTCAACTCGTTTTGAAGTTCGAAGCGTCGATCCAGCTGCTAACCCATACTTAGCAATTGCATCAGTATTGGAAGCAGGCTTAGATGGCATTAGAAACAAGATTGAACCAGAAGATTCCGTTGATCGTAATATCTATCGAATGAACATTCAAGAACGTAATGAAGAGCATATTACAGATCTACCTTCAACATTACACAATGCTTTGAAGGAATTCCAAAATGATGATGTAATGCGTAAGGCATTAGGGGATCACATTTTCCAAAGCTTCCTCGAAGCTAAGAAGTTAGAATGGGCTTCTTACCGTCAAGAAGTGACACAATGGGAACGTGATCAATATCTCGAAATGTTCTAGACAAATATCTATAATAAGAGTTATAACACGGTTAATCGTGTTGCAACTCTTTTTTTGTGAAGAATGTTTAAATTTATTGTCGAATTCCTTTATTTATTTGAAATTTTTTTGTAACATTAGAGACAGAACGATAGAATGGAGCGATATCATGGCAGATGAACGTATGAATCACGAAGAATCCAGTCGGGATATTTTAATCTCGCAACTGAAAAACAAGGATCAATACATAAACGAATTGGCGGAAGCAATTGATCAGCACAACGATTTGCGCATTTATCAATTGCTAGGACCTTTGCGCTATCGGGATGAAATTAACGATGCTTTCGACTTGGAATTTGGAGAATATCCATTTGAGTTGGTAAAGGATCAAAGACAAGAATTAGCACATTTCTTGAGTGATAATTTGATTGATTATTTAATCGAAAAATTTCCATTTTTCTATTACCGCGAAGTTGAAAAGGGACAATTTAAAGTCTTCTTTGGTAATTGGTGGGATCGCCGTGAAATCGGGACACTTGATGCATTGAATGTTGAATATACACTAGACGAAGAAAAACTTGAAAAGCTTGAAAAAGCATTGAATATTGATGAAGCGGGTAAAACTTTAAACTCAGACCAAATCAACCAATTATCAGTTAAAAATGTTGAGTTACAAAAAGTGGTTACCGCTCAAACTGAACTTGAAGATAAGCAAAAAGAATTGATGGAACGTCAAAACAACTTGTCAGATAAGGGCGGTTTATTTGAATCAAATAAGATTAAAGAAGAACGCCAACAAATTAAGGAAGAACTTGCTAAGATCGCTGAAGAAGAAGAACAAGCGGCTAAGGCTCCTGAACAAATTCGTAATAATCAAAAGCAAATTTTAGTTCTTTCCAAGGAAGATACCACGCTCAGTTTTGAAATTGAGGCTTTAAAGAAGAGTTTCACGAGTTATAGTGAGTTCCGTGAAACTGCCGACCAACTGTATAAAAATTATCTCAGTAGCCTATTAGACGAAGGGCAGGTAAAGTCTAATGGATAACACAATCAATGAAGATAAAAAAAGAGCAACATTATCCGACAAGTTGCTGAAAGTACAATCTGATTTGGATGCTGGATTAAGCAAAGGTCGTAGTTTCGCAGAATTATTTCGTACTTTAACAACTACAGATGATAATGTCGAGTTATTGGATGCTGCAAAAAAACTTTATGCGTTCGTAGTTGATAGCGATGCAGTTATTTTTCCTCAGAAATTTGAAGCTAGTGACTATTATTTAATTTTTATGACTCGCTTAATTGAATTAAGCGGTTTAAAAACTAAACTGGGTCTGGAAGTTGAACAAGAAAATAATTACCAAAAACTTTTCCATACTTGGACGGGGACTAGCCAAAAGTTCCGTTTTAAAATGGCAAATAATCAGGCTGAATATGTTGATCAGGCAACGCAACAAACTATTTTTCATTTGAGTTTAGATGAACGGAAAATGAGCTTTAATACTGATACAATTAATAATTTTTATTTTCTAAATCAGCAAGATGACGAAGATAGCTTGGTTGACGAGATTAAGTTATTTACTAAATTTGGCCAAATTTTAGAAGAAGTATACAATTTTGAAGTTGACTTTAATATGTTTGATGCTCGTAATAATAAAGTTTATGAGTTTGATCAAACTAGCTTAAATACAGATATTATTGATGAACTTTTTGTGGATGCTGCTAAAAATGGTTTTACTTTGCTAAATGCTGAGAAACTATTGGGAGCATACCTAAAATTAGATAATCATGTAGTTTTCTCGATTTTTCAAGAGATACCAGCAACCGACCAATGGGCTATTCAAGTTAATGATAAAAGTGAAGAAAAATCATTGTTTGATATCTTGAAGCAGTACGATTTCTTGAACGATTGGTATGTTAGAAATATTGCAGATTTAAAATTAAAAATGTTATTTTAGGTGATTAAGATGGATTGGGCAAAAATGTTGCAAACATCGGTTGCGTTAGACCGTGATATTAGATTTAAACATAACTTGGCCAATAGTATGCAAGACCGGATTCAAGAAGCTTATATATCTTTGGATGTTGAACTTGCAGAAATAGCTAATGCTGCAGAATGGTTCAAGGTATGGAAAACTCATCGTGGCAAACGCGACGGAGAGTTATCGGTCCATCAGACGGTTTTGAATGAGTTTGTGGATGCTACTGATTTTTTTCTATTGATGGCTAATTTAAACCAATGGAATCATTTGATAGTAATTGAAGATGAAGAAATTGATAAGTATAAGGCGGATTCTCGTACGCCCGACTTATCTCTAATGTATTTAAATATTAAGAAAATGTTGTTTTCGGCGTATGCGTATAATCGAAGCACAGATTATGTACATGCTTGGCATCTGTTTATGAAGTTTGGTATTAAAGGCTTAGGATTTACTCCTGAAGAAATTGAGGAAAGCTTTTTTGCTAAAAATAAGGTTAATTACGAGCGTCAAGAAAATAATTACTAATAGGAAATAACAGAAAACCCAAAACCTGCTCTGGTTTTGGGTTTTCTATTAATTAATAAAACCGTAAAATACGGTCAATAATTGAAGATTTGTAGTTAATGCCTCTATTTCTAAAATGGGATTCTTTCAATGAATGAAAAAGGTATAGACAATTAAAGAAAATGGTCTTATGGGCTAGTAAATTGCAAAGCAAAGTTTAAGTTAAGATCATAATGTTTTACTATGGCTGCGAGGTGTGAAATAATTGATACAGAAGCTTACTGTTCACTTCTAAAATTTAAGTTAGCTAAGGAAGTGATAATGAATGACGTATACTGATATTTATGGATTTAAACACGAAAATGCAACAGTTATTAGTAAACAAGACGAATTTCATCGCGTTTTTATTATCGAAGATGAAAAACATCGCCGTTTTGAATGCTTAAAAGAGCATCCTGAGGCTACCCATAAAGGGCCGTCGCATTGGAAACTAGCCAAGCAAGATACACCGCCAGATAATTACTGGGATGTGTTCGACTCGGATGGAAAATAATTAATATAGATAAAAGAAGCTAAATCGTTAAAAATCGGTTTAGCTTCTTTTAGTTTAATGGAGAAATTCTAGCGCTCTAAAGATAATCCCATAAGATGATTTTTTGTTTGAACGTATATACATATTTTATATTTCGAAACTAATTAAATTGGCCATTAAGATAAGCTTTGATGGTTATGATGATAAGGCCTAATATAATTAAAATAACACTTAACCAATGCATTGAACGGTTACGATATTCATAGTGAGTAAAGATGAACCCATATCGAATTTTGGTGTTAAATACAGTAATCAAGAATCCTAGCATGAAAATAAAAACACCAATTAAAATAATGATATCCATTTCTAGCAATGCTCCTAAACTTTTGACTTAATCTAGTAATTATATGTTAGATTTTATTCGATTTTTTAGTCGAAGTCACATTAATTGCTTAGTATAAAGATTTAAAAATAAAAATCACCCAATCTAATTAAAGATTGAGTGATTTTTATGTTGCTTAGTGAGCGTTTGGTGAGCGCTCTTGTTTTAAAAGCCTATACCATAGGGCTTCTAAGCTATATTAATATGATTCGGGAGAGATTCGAACTCTCGACCGTCCGCTTAGAAGGCGGATGCTCTATCCAGCTGAGCTACCGAACCGTACTTAAACAGTATATTTAAAAACGATCGTTCTGTCAATGGAATTATTACAAATAGAGGGATGAAAAAAGTGGATATAAATCGCAATTAACAAAGCAATTTCAACATTATAAATTAAAGAAATTAAACGGGGTTAAACGCTTTAATTAATTTGAATTATTAGGTATTATTAAATTAGAAGTTAACGAATAGAGGGTGGCTTAAATGAAAAAAATTATCTCGGTTTTACTTTCGCTGATGGTAGTAACATTATTTATGAGTGCATGCACCCATAATAAAGTTTATGGCACGGTAGTGGTGTCTCCTGAAAAATACAAGCAAATTTCAGCAGATAAGAAGTTGATTGAGAAGACTATCAGTGGTCTAGAAAAGTTTAATTCTGAAAACCCAGAAACAGAAAAATCAGTGATGAGATCTCTAGATGCTTTGATTAAAAAGGGCCAAAGGAAAATGAACGATAGTGATCGAGTAAAATTTGAGGCACTTTTAGGCGATCATAAAAATGGAGTTAAAGGGATCGTTAAGAAAGCTTACACTCATCAACGGGGTTTTGATGATGACTTGAGTGGTAGGATTAGATCAAATATGTTGAAATCAATTAAATTAATGACGCATGGAATTACTAAAAACGAAAATGATCGAAAAAAAATATATAAACAAGTTTTAGAAGATACTAAAGCAGATAAAAACCTATATAAAATTGGCGGAAATGAATAAAAAATGGGGACAACGAAGTAACATTATTTATATGATGCTTCGTTGTTTTTTGTTGCTTATATTTATGTTAATATACAGTTCTTAATTATTAGAATATTACTAAATGCGGATACATGGGTATTTTTGCACATATTTCAATAAAAGCATAAATTTTAATATATTTTAAGAAATAAAATGCGCGAAAATCGTTCATTTGTAGAGGTTTATACGGTATCATGGACATTAAGGGTATAATCCGCATGTTATTTAAAAAGTTAGTTTATTGTAAAAAAGTTTCCATTGGATTAAACTCTAAAACGTGAATCAAGCGTTTATAAATGTGAGGTGCTGAATATGAAGGAAGATCCTAGAATTATTAAGACATTAAGTAAATTGCAAAAGGCTTTTGTGATGTTATTGAAGACATATGACGCTGGAGATATTAATGTTAGGCAAATTAGTGATGAAGCTGGGGTAACCCGTGGAGCTTTTTATTCACATTTTTCTGACAAAAAAGAATTTGTTAATTTTACGATTAACGAACTAGTGGGCTCTTTATTTAATTCATCATTAAAGGATTCAGTTGGATTTGTCGATGAGGTTAATCACAAAAATGCTCATGGAACTAATGTACTATCAGTCTCCAACTTTTTTGATAAAGTTGCAGCAGATTATCAAACGTATACGATTGTATTAGATACGGAAAAATTGCCTCAGTTTACCGAGGTGCTTAAAGAACGTTTGAATTCAGAAATTAAAACTTTTGCTGAATATTACGGCAAAAAGGTAAAGCATGATGGTTTTCCCATTGAAGTTTTAAGCTCATACTATGTAAATGGTCTAATTGGAATGATTAGAATGTGGCTTGATGAAGGAATGGTATACACTTCACATTATATGGCAAATGCGGCCAAGAAAATTTTAGGAACAAAAATTCAAATTGATAGTCAAAATATTGACCTTTCCGATTTTTTCGTAGATTAACATTGACTATTATTTAAATCTACAGTATAGTATTAACGTTGGTGTGGTCTCCACGCTACAACCGCACAAAGTGAGTTTTAAAGCATAGCACTTACTTTGGCGAGTCTTAGAATTAAGGAGGTGCACGTTGTGTACGCAATTATTAAAACTGGTGGTAAACAACTTAAAGTTGAAGAAGGTCAATCAGTATTCGTTGAAAAGTTAAACGTCGCTGAAGGCGAAAAAGTTACTTTTGATCAAGTTCTTTTTGTAGGTGGCGAATCTACAAAGGTTGGTTCTCCTGTTGTTGAAGGTGCTTCAGTTGCTGGAACTGTTGAAAAACAAGGTAAGCAAAAGAAGATTACTACTTTCAAGTACAAGGCTAAGAAGAACCAACATACAAAGACTGGTCATCGTCAACCATATACAAAAGTTATGATTGATTCAATCAACGCTTAATTTGATTGAAGGTGATGTGGCATGATACAGACTTGTTTTTATAGAGATAAAGATCGAATCAGTGGTTTTAAGATAACTGGTCATGCTGACTCTGGTGAGTATGGACGTGATATCGTATGTGCGGCTGTGTCAGTCTTATCGATAAATACAGTTAACAGTATCGAGCAAATCACTAAGATAATGCCACTAGTTGATTCAGACGATGAAAATGGTGGATTTTTATCTGTTAATGTTCCTGAAAGCAGTGATGTTGATTCGAATCGAATGGCTCAAGTTTTACTTGAGGCACTTGAGATTGGATTAAGGGATATTAGTAAGTCATACAAAGAATATCTAGTAATGAATTAATTTATTCGGAGGTGTAATTAACCATGGAAATGAATCTACAATTCTTCTCTCATCATAAGGGGGGCGGTTCCACTTCTAACGGCCGTGACTCAGCTGGTCGTCGTCTTGGAACAAAGCGTGCTGACGGACAAGCTGCTAAGGCAGGTATGATTATCTACCGTCAACGTGGAACACATATTTACCCTGGTGTAAATGTTGGTCGTGGAAACGATGATACTTTGTTTGCACTTGCAGATGGTGTCGTTCGTTTTGAACGTAAAGGTCGCGACAAGCGTCAAGTTTCTGTATATCCAGTAGCAGATGCTGAATAAGCTTTAAAAAAGCAAATTTCAGGTCGGGACAATAACTTTGTTCCGGCCTTTTTTAATGATTTTCTTGTTAAAAAGAGAATCGATTGATATCATTAGTTCTAGAATTAATTGGAGGAATCTTTTTATGAGTACAATTTCAACATCTGATTTTAAAAATGGTTTGACCATTGAATTTGATGATAATATTTGGCGCATTGTTGAATTTCAACATGTTAAGCCGGGTAAAGGTAGTGCCTTTGTGCGTACTAAGTTGAAGAACTTAAGAAATGGCGCTGTTCAAGAAAAAACTTTCCGTGCCGGCGAAAAAATGGAACAAGCTAATATTGAGACAAAACGTATGCAATATCTATATAATGATGGTGCTAACTACGTTTTCATGGATAACAATACGTATGAACAAGTTGAAATTCCTAATGAACGTCTTGAAGAAGAGAAAAATTATTTAGTTGAGAACATGGAAGTAAGTATCGCATTCTTTGGTACTGAAACACTTGGTGTTGAAGTGCCTAAGAATATTACTTTAAAAGTTACTGCTACAGAACCTGGTATTAAAGGTAATACTGCTAGTGGTGGCTCAAAACCAGCTACAATGGAAACTGGTCTGGTGGTTCAAGTTCCTTTCTTCGTTAATGAGGGAGATGCTCTTAACATCAATACTCAAGATGGTACTTATATTTCACGCGCTTAATTTTTGGAGGCAATATAATGGCAGATACGAAATACTTGGAGTTAAGTAATTCTAGTTCAAAGAGTGGCGGGATTGCGATAGCACCTGATGTTATTGAATCAATTGCAGGAATTACGGTTGATCAAATCGATGGTGTTCACTTAATTGGTAATAATATTTCGAAGGGCTTCAATACAATTTTAGGACGTGATTCCTTGGGATTAGGTACAAAATTAATTGAAGATGATCGTGGCTTAGTCATTAATGTTAGTGTAATGCTTGATTTTGGAGTATCTGTTCCACAAGTTGCTACTAAGATTCAAGATCGAGTTAAGCAACAGATGTTGTTTATGACCGAAATTGTGATTAATGAAGTTAACGTGCAAGTCAACGGAATGATGCCAGATACGACGACATCTGATATTGATCCCGATGATATTTTTTCAGAAAATAATGGTGATAAATAGTGAGTTTAAATCGACATCAAATTCGAGAGAGCGCCTTTAAGATTATCTTTGCTAAAAGTGCTAATCCAGACGCTGATCTAAGCGAATTGCAAGATCAAGTTTTAGAAGAATTTCATGAGACAGAAGCTCCCGATCAATTCTTAAAAGATTTGGTTATGGGAGTTAGCTTAAATCTTGAAGCTATTAATGAAACGATTAGTGGAGAGTTGAAAAAGGGATGGACAGTAAAACGTTTAGAAAGTCCTGACCGCGTTATATTACAGATGGGTACTTATGAAATTAAGTACACTGAAACACCAGATAAAGTTGCGATTAATGAAGCTTTGGAGTTAGCTAAGAAGTATACTGATGAAGATGCTCGTAAATTTATCAATGGAGTTTTATCTAATATCGCAAAATAATTAAAAAATGGTTGTGAATATCACTTGATATTTACAACCATTTTTAATTTGTTTAAGATTTAAAAAGAAAATGCATCTTATGATATGATTTAAGATGGATAAATATTTGAAACGGAGGAGTAATAATGGGCCAAATTATTGATGGAAAAACTTTAGCTGCTGAGATTGATAAACAAACAATGACTGAAGTACAAAAATTGAAAAATCAAGGTGTCGAACCACATCTTGTTGTGGTTCTAGTTGGTGAAAATCCAGCAAGTCAAATTTACGTAAGAAATAAAGAAAAGCGCGCTAATAAGTTAGGCATTAAATCAACGCTAGTTACGATGAATGCCGATATTAGCGAAAATGAATTGCTCCTAAAAATCCAAGAATTAAATCAAACCGAAGATGTGAATGCCATTCTGGTCCAAATGCCACTCCCTAAGCATATCGATGCTTTTAAAGTAACGATGGCCATTGATCCGCGTAAGGATGTTGATGGCTTTCATCCAGTTAACGTGGGGAAACTTTTCGAAGGAAAGACGCAACACACGCCCATTGCATGTACACCGCAAGGAATTATGGAGATGTTCCAAAAATATCATATAGATATTCAAGGTAAGCGTGCAGTAGTGGTGGGACGTAGTTCGATTGTTGGAAAACCAATGGCAGCATTACTATTGAATGCCAACGCAACAGTTACATTGGCTCATAGTTATACTAAAAATTTAGCCGCTCTGACTAAAGAAGCAGATATCTTGGTGGTCGCAACAGGTATTGCCCATTTTATTAAAGAAGATCAGGTTAAAGAAGGTGCAGTTGTTATCGACGTTGGTATGGACCGCGATGAAAATGGTAAACTAACGGGAGACGTTGATTTCGAGAATGTCGAAAAACATGTTTCATACATCACCCCCGTTCCTAAGGGCGTTGGTCCGATGACAATATCAATGTTAATGAAACAAACGGTGAATTTAACTAAATGGAGTATTTAAATGCAAGAAGATAAGTATTTAACGGTCAGTGCACTAACCAATTATATTAAACGAAAATTTGATGCTGATCCGTATTTACATCGCGTTTATTTAGTGGGGGAAATTTCAAACTTTCGCTTAAGAACTAACAGTCACCAATATTTTAGTTTGAAGGACGAAAACGCGAAGATTAGTGCGATCATGTTTAAATCTGCATTTGCGAAGGTTAAGTTTCAACCTGAAGAAGGCATGCGAGTGATTGTGAGTGGGCGAATTAGTTTATACCCAGGAAATGGTAGTTACCAAATTTATGTCGATAGTATGCAACCGGATGGTGTAGGAGCTTTATATCAAGCATATGAACAGTTAAAGATAAAATTATCCCAAGAAGGTTTATTTGAAGCCCCTAAGCTACCAATTCCTAAGTATCCCCGTAAGATTGCGATTGTGACTAGCCCTTCTGGGGCCGTGATTAGAGATATTATCACGACGGTGAGCCGTCGTTATCCGATTGTTCAACTGGTTTTATTTCCAGCTTTAGTTCAAGGTAATGAGGCAGCCAATAGTATAGCTGCACAAATAAAGATGATTAATACGTTGGATGATTTTGATACCATCATTATTGGCCGAGGTGGGGGCTCAATTGAAGATTTATGGCCATTCAATGAAGAAGTAGTTGCTCGAGCAATCTTTGCAAGTAAGTTACCGGTTATTTCCTCTGTCGGACATGAAACAGATACGACAATCGCCGATTTAGTTGCAGATATGCGGGCAGCAACTCCAACGGCCGCCGCTGAACTAGCTACGCCTGTACTGACCGATATCTTAGAAGAGCTTCAAAAACTCCAGCTACAAACTATTGTGGCGTTTAGAAATATTTTAAAAATGCGTAGCCAGCAGGTTCAACATTTACAACAATCGTATATTTTTCAAGAACCTCAACGTTTATATGAAGGTTATGTGCAAAATGTTGATATTTTAACGGAAAAGTTGATTTCGTTGGAGAAACAACAAATTACTACAGCTGAGGGATCATTTAAAACTCTAAATTCAAGATTGTTAGCCAATACTCCAGCTAGTAGAATTAAAATGGCAAAACAAAATGTTGAGCATCTACGACAGATGACCAATAATAATATAACTAATCGTTTTTCAAAGTATGCGAATGATTTGAATTCGCTGATTGGATCTTTAGATACTCTGAGCCCCCTCAAGATAATGAGTAGAGGTTATACTTATGTAACTAGAGATACGAAGGTCGTTAAATCGATTGAGGATTTATCAATTGACGATAAAATTCAACTGAATTTTAGTGATGGTAGTGCAAATGCAGTAATTAAAACAATTAACAGCGAGGATAAATAATGGCTGAAGAAAAAACATTTGAAGAAAATTTACAAGAATTACAACAAGTTGTTTCCAATTTAGAACAAGGTGATATTCCATTGGAAAAAGCTTTGACAGAATTTCAAAAAGGAATTCAGTTAAGTTCGGAATTACAAGAAACCCTAAAAAATGCTGAAAAAACTCTTACAAAAGTTATGCAAGACAATGGTGAAGAGACTAACTTAGATTTGGGGACAGACGGAGAAAATGAATAGTAATTTTGATGACTTTGTCAAACAAAACGTAGAATTACTTGATCAGCACATCGATGAATTGTTTGATAGTGATTCAACATTGAATACCGATTTAAAAATGATGATGAAGTATTCAATTGACGCTGGTGGCAAGCGAGTTCGTCCGTTAGTTTTATTGGCAATTTTGAAAGCATTCGGAAAGACCCCTAATTACGATATCCTAACAGTCGCAGCAGCTCTCGAAGCTGTACATACATACTCGTTGATTCATGATGATTTACCCGCAATGGATAACGATGATTTACGGCGTGGACGACCAACCAGCCATAAGAAGTTTGGTGAGGCAGAGGCTATCTTGGCTGGTGATGCACTTTTAACGGTGGCCTTTCAATGGATTAGCTCAACCAATTTAAAGGATCGGATTAAAAGTGAATTGGTGTTATCCTTGGCAAGTGATGCTGGGGCTTCAGGGATGATTGCTGGCCAATTATTGGATATTCAAGGAAATCAGCGACATTATTCCTTAGCTGAACTCAAACATTTACATCATCTTAAAACCGGCAAAATGCTATTATTCCCAGCGGAAGCGGCGTTGATAATGAAGCCAAGCAAACTTCAAGTTGCCGAATTGGTTAAAGATTTTATGGCAAACTTTGGTTTAGCCTTTCAAATCCATGACGATATAATTGATGTAACAGAAAGTACAGCGATCCTTGGTAAAACGGCTGGAAAAGATGTAGATTTAAATAAAAATACGTACGTTAACTTACTCGGGTTAAGTGGAGCAAAAGAAGAATTAAATCAGGTTCTTCAAAAATGTGAACAAGACTTAACCTCCTTAGGTGAATTACAGCCAGAAATGGATTTGATGATTTTAGAAGGTTTTTTAACGTATTTAAAATAATGGAGAATTAACGATGGCAAAAGAACGCGTAGATGTATTGCTGGTAGAACAGGGACTTTTTGATACCCGTGAAAAAGCAAAAAGAGCCGTAATGGCCGGAGAAATTTTAGGAGACAACGAGGAGCGTTTGGATAAACCTGGTGTCAAGATTGACCCTTCAGTTAAGTTACATTTAAAGGGTAAACCAATGCCCTATGTTAGCCGTGGAGGCTTAAAATTAGAAAAAGCATTGAAAGTCTTTGGCCTTGATGTTAAGGGGCTTACAGTATTAGATATAGGTTCTTCGACAGGTGGATTTACTGACGTTATGCTCCAAAATGGTGCGAAGCTTAGTTATGCTTTAGATGTAGGAACTAATCAATTAGTATGGAAATTACGTGAGGACCCACGAGTGGTGGTAATGGAAAATACTAATTTTAGATACAGTAAATTAGAAGACTTTACTGAGGGACAACCAGAGTTTGCATCAATTGATGTTTCATTTATCTCATTAAAACTAATTTTACCAGCGCTTAAAAATATTATTAAAACGCATGGATCAGTTGTCAGCTTGATTAAACCCCAGTTTGAAGCCGGTAGAGAAAATGTTGGAAAGCATGGCATCGTTCGTGACCGTAAAGTTCATGAAGAGGTCCTTAAAAATGTACTAGCAATGGCCAATGCGGAAGGTTTCAACGTAAAGGGACTTGATTTTTCACCAATTAAGGGTGGAGAAGGCAATATCGAATTTTTAGCCTGGCTTGAACGATCCGATACGGATCAAGGAGTGATTGAAGAGAATGTTGATACCCAAAAAGTGATTGATAGTGCATATTCCAACTTAAATTCATAGGTGAAACAATGCGAAAAAACGACCGACATGAACTAATTAAACAAATTATCAACGAAAATGAAATTGATCGTCAAGAAGATATCGTACTTCACTTGCAGGAGCAGGGCGTTGAAGTGACGCAGGCGACCGTTTCAAGGGATATTCGTGAATTAAAATTAATTAAATCACCCACTAAAAAAGGTGGAGTACGATATTCTCTCCCTAAAGGGGATACTTCCCAAATTGAACAACGACTTTTTACGTTATTAAGTTCGGCTTTGATTTCAATTAAAGTTCAGGAAAAGTTTGTGTTTATTGATTTAAAGCCAGGAAACGGAGCTAGTATTTCAGCAACGCTAAAACAGGTCCACTATGGGTTTGTTTTTGCAGCAGTTAGTGATGACAATGGAGTGCTAGTTATTTGTACTGATGATGAACATGCAGTCCGATTAAAGGATCGGATTACACAATCAATTGCTTACATCTAGGAGAATTAGATATGTTATTGGAATTATCTATAAAGGATTTCGCAATTATCGAGAAGCTTGATGTTAGTTTCAACCAAGGAATGACTGTTCTGACGGGAGAAACTGGTGCAGGTAAGTCAATTATTATTGATGCCGTAGGACTTTTAGCTGGTGGAAGAGGCTCAGCAGATTTTGTAAGAACCGGCGCAGACAAGGCGGTTCTACAAGGTGTTTTTGATATCGCTGAGATTGATAATACTAAAAATGCGTTAATTAAGTTAGGAATCGACGCAACCAATGATTTAGTGATTACTCGGGAACTCCATAAGGGTGGTCGAAGTGTTTGTCGAATCAATGGCACGATCGTTAATCTAAATAGTCTAAAATCAGTCGGAGAAACTTTAATTGATATTCACGGACAAAATGAACATCAAGAACTAATGAATAGTGAAAAACATCTAGCATTGTTAGATCATTTTGACGAAAAAATGGTTGGTAAAGTCCGTGCTAAATATGAAGAAGCTTACGCTGATTATTCTAAATTAAACCAACAATTAAATAAAAGTCGTAAGAACGAACATGAATGGAATCAACGCGTTGACATGTTGCAATTTCAAGTGGAAGAAATTAAGTCTGCCAATTTAATGGCTGGTGAAGATGAGGAACTTGAAAAAAGACGAGATCAATTAAACAACTTTCAAAGTATTTCCGACGCTCTTTCAACAAGTTTTCAACTTTTGGAAGGTGAAGATGGGGCCTCTGCGATTGATCAAATTGGTAGCGTAATGCAAGAATTACAAAGTATTTCTGATTATGATGATGAGTACCAACAAGTTTCTGATGAGGTACAAAGTGCCTATTATGCTTTAGAAGATGTAACTAATCGAGTCCGTTCTGCGCTTGATGCGATGGAATGGAATTCAAATGAATTAGACGAAGTTGAACAAAGGTTAGAAGTAGTTCGTCAGCTAAAGAAAAAATATGGTAATTCAATTGAAGAAATTCTTAACTATTTGAATAAAATTGAGAATGAACTCAATGAAATGACTGGTTCAGGAAACAATTTGGATGATCTTGCACAGGAAGTTGAAGCGAGGTATCAAAAAGTTAAAAAATTAGGAACTCAACTCACGGAAATGCGTCAAAGAATGGCCTTAGCATTAGAAGCAGCTATACGTGAACAATTGTCAGGTCTTTACATGGAAAAAACACAATTTAAAGTGCAATTTACTCCTAAAGCTGAACCAGATCGAACCGGATTTGATGGGGTAGAATTTTTAATTCAACCTAATCCTGGTGAAGATTTGAAACCTTTAGCAAAAATAGCGTCTGGCGGAGAGCTCTCACGAATAATGTTAGCGTTGAAAACTATTTTTGCGCGTAACGAAGGGGTTACTAGTATTATTTTTGATGAAGTTGATACCGGGGTAAGCGGCCGTGTAGCACAAGCAATTGCAGATAAGATTCATGAAATTTCGGCCCATTCACAAGTATTGTGTATTTCCCACTTACCACAAGTTGCAGCTAGAGCAGATCATCAGTTGCATGTGGCCAAGAAAGTGGTCGATGGACGTACAATGACGAATTTAACAGTGCTGAATGACGAAGGACGGGTTAATGAAATCGCCAAAATGTTAGCCGGGGTTAATATCACGGAATTAAGCTTAGAACATGCTCGTGAATTATTAAAAACGGAACAAGCCCACTAAAAAACTCTCACTAGCAAATTGAAAGATATCCTTGATTCTTAGGGATATTTTCGGTTTAATAGTGAGAGTTTTTAAATTAAGGCGATGCTTCGAATTTGTTGATCTTCTAAGAGTTGTGTTAGCCCAGTTTTAGGATCAGTCAGGCATAGTCGTCCAGATCTGGTAATCTGGATATAGCCATCGATTTCAACGATTGATTTTTTTAAATCCAGTTGCATGCGGACTACTAGGTGATTTTGAATTGAATATGCCAGGGTATCATTAATTTGATCAATGGGCATTGTACGATCCATAATTGGTAAACCTTGGTCTTCAGGGACCAGGAATAAGTTATTATACATTTTACGGATGTTATTGAGTGAGTGATTAATTCGATTGAAAGAGTTATTAAATTTTTTGTTTTCCATGTTAGCCTCCAACGAACATTTGTTTGTATTTACATTATACGAACATGCGTTCTTAAAAGCAACTGTTTTTATGAATTGGGTATAAATGTTGGTGTAGCGCTAACGATTCTGTAGTGGGGAAATTCAAGAAAAATAAAACTCGAAAAATTAGCGCTGATGTGATAAAAAAGCGAACAATTTAAAAAAGTTAAAAGTTTATTAACATGGTACTTTAATTTTCAAGTCAATTGTGGTTGAAAAATATAATAAAAAAGTGCAAAATAGAAGTTACATATATATTTTGAGGAGTTTGTTCATGGCTAGAAGAGGAATGTTGATTGTTCTATCTGGCCCTTCCGGTGTTGGTAAGGGAACGGTTAGAAAGGCAATCTTTGATCAAGGCGGTAATGATTTTCAGTATTCAATTTCAATGACAACTAGAAAGCCTAGAAAAGGTGAAGTTGATGGTGAAGATTACTACTTTGTCTCTAAAGAAGAATTTGAGAAAAATATCAAAGAAGGCCAAATGCTGGAGTATGCCCAGTATGTAGATAATTACTATGGCACACCATTAAAGTATGTTAATCAAACTCTAGATTCAGGACGAGATGTTTTCCTAGAAATCGAAGTGAACGGTGCTCGTCAAGTTCGTGAAAAAATGCCAGACGGGGTATTTTTATTCTTGACTCCACCAGATTTGATGGAATTAAAACAACGTATTATCAATCGCGGGACTGAAGACATGGATACGATTAATAAACGAATGGAAAAAGCAGTTGACGAAATCAAGACGATGCGTGATTATGATTATGCAGTCGTTAACGACAAGATTGAAAATGCGGTTGAAGAAATTAAAAATATTATCAAGGGTGAACATCTTCGAGTAACCAGAGTTTATCCTGAATATCAAGAAATGTTAGGAGAATTATAAGATGATTTTATATCCTTCAGTAGATGATTTACTAGAACGTGTTGATTCCAGATATTCATTGATTATGCTTGCTAGCAAGCGTGCACACCAATTGGATGAGGGTCAACCAGAATTACTAGATAAATACACTTCACAAAAAAATGTTGGCAAAGCTTTGGAAGAAGTTGTTGCTGGCGATGTTATCATTGATCCAAACGAAAAAGATTTATAGAAATTATGAAAGATGGTGGAGGTTGTCCTCTAGCATCTTTTTTGTTGGATTAATCAATTAGTGGGATTGGTATTCAAGGACTGGTAAAATAGCAGAAGGAGGTTGTTCGATATGAAAATTTTATTTGTTATTACTGGCGGAATTGCCGAATATAAAGTGGTTGAAGCGGTACGGTTTCAAATCAAAAGTGGTAATCAAGTCAAGGTAGTGATGACGCAAATGGCCAAAAAATTCGTCACACCATTAACGTTTGCAACACTTACCAATGACCTTGTCTATGATGATTTTGAAATTAATACGGAAAACCCAGTTGCTCATGTAGCTCTGGCAGACTGGGCAGATAAAATTGTAATCGCCCCAGCCACGGCTAATTTTATTGGAAAAATGGCGAATGGAATTGCGGATGATTTTGCTTCAACTGTAGTGATTGCTTCAACAGCAACTAAGCTGTTGCTACCAGCAATGAATGTTAATATGTGGAATAATCCAGCGGTTCAACGGAATATCGAACAATTAAAAGTAGATGGAGTAGTCGTTTTAGAACCAGCTGTTGGAGAGCTGGCTGAAGGTTATTCTGGAAAAGGACGTTTTCCGGATGCTGAAATCGTAAATGCCTTTATCAGCACGCCCCTTGAAAAGCGGGAAAATCTCTTTAAAGGAACACACATTGTGGTTACTGCTGGGGGGACGCGTGAAGCGATTGATCCCGTACGTTATATTGGTAATGAATCATCTGGTAAGATGGGGTTTGCGCTTGCTCAAGTAGCAGAACGGTTAGGAGCGCAGGTTACTTTAATTTCTGGACCTACAAACTTAGTTTTACCAGCGGAATCAAGTATTCAACGGATAAATATTAAGAGTGTAGCAGACTTACAGGCCGCCCTTGATACAGCAGTACAAGATGCAGATATATTGATAATGGCCGCAGCAGTTTCAGATTACCGCGTGGCGAAAATAGCAGATCATAAAATGAAAAAAGATGATTTTAATGGTGAACTGGAAATTAAATTGATTGAAAATTCTGATATTTTAGCGACACTAAAACGTCCAGACTCACTTCGATACGTTGTGGGGTTTGCTGCGGAGACGAATGATTTAATTGAAAATGCTCAACGTAAAATTCTTAAGAAAAACCTAAATATGATTGTGGCTAATGATGTAGGTAATCCCCAAATCGGTTTTGAATCTAATCAGAATGCTGTCACCATTCTACGTCCGCACCAAGCTAATATAGAATTGAAAAAGAATGATAAATCGATAATTGCTGAACAGATTTTAAAGCTAATCGACCAAGAAATTAATTGAAAGGAACGTAACTCATGGCAAAAAAATTTAATGTCATCGTAAATGTCCCAGCTTTACAAACTAATACACCATTTACATATATCGCAAATGATGCCATTAAAAATGACATTAAAATTGGTTCCAGAGTAATTGTTCCTTTTGGTAAGTCTGAGCGGCCTATCCAAGGTTTTGTGGTCGGAGAAGAAACTACTAATGAATTTGAAGGATTGAAGGACATCATTTCAGTTTTAGAACCGGAACCATTGCTGAATAAAGAATTGATTGAGCTTTCAGAGTGGTTAGCCGACCAAACGTATGCTTTTCGAGTAAGTTGTTTAAATGCAATGCTTCCAAGTTTGGTGAAAGTTAATACCAAGCGTTTTATTAAAATCAATGAAACAAAAATTACAATGGAAACCGTGATTGCCTTATTAGGGGAAGAACAGGTTACAGATCTTAAAGTAAATGAACTCAGTTTTAGCCAACAAAAACAACTTAATCAGTGGATTAAAGATGAATTCGTTACATTAGAATATGTCACGGAAGATTCTGCTAAAAAGAAAATGATTAATTGGCTTTGGCCTACGATGGATTTAAGTGAGTATGAACAAGAACAAAAAAAGTTAAGAAAAAATGCTACGAAACAAGTTGAGTTACTAAATATAATTAAAACGTTAGATGTCAAAAAGGGAATTTCGCAAGCTTCAATTTTAAATGATTATGATGTAGGACGCTCAACATTAAATACAGCGGTTAAAAATGGATGGCTAGTTCGTAAGGCGGTTGAGCAATATCGCGATCCTTTTGAAGGACGTCAGATGCAGCTTGATCAAAATTTGGCTTTAAATGAAGAACAGCAATCCGCTTACAACTTAATTACACAAGCAATTGAAGACAAAAATGCTAAACCAATTTTAGTTGAAGGCGTTACTGGATCGGGAAAAACAGAAGTTTATTTGCAGAGTATCCAACAGGTAATAAAAAAAGGGAAAACTGCTCTTTTACTGGTTCCAGAAATTTCCTTAACACCCTTAATGGTGAAAAGAGTTCGGGCGCGTTTTGGTACACAAGTGGCTGTTCTCCATAGTGGACTTTCTGACGGTGAAAAGTTTGATGAATGGCGAAGAATTGTACGAAATGAAGTTAAAGTAGTAGTTGGAGCACGGTCGGCGGTCTTTGCACCACTACGTAATATTGGTATTATAATTATTGATGAGGAACATTCAGAAACGTATAAGCAATCTGATGCACCGCGTTATCATGCTCGAGATGTAGCGATTCATCGTGCAAAGAAATTTGAATGTCCCGTAGTCTTGGGAAGCGCTACTCCTTCTCTTGAGAGTCGTTCTCGCGTGGAACGTGGGCGATACGATTTTGTAAAAATTCAAAAACGAGCCAATCAAAAGGCTTTACCGAATATTCAAGTGATCGATATGCGTCAGCATTTAGGTGATGGATATAATGAAAACTTTTCGGCACCCATGGTTGAAGAAATTCGACATCGGATTTTAAGGAAAGAACAAGTAGTTTTAATGTTGAATCGGCGAGGTTTTTCATCCTTCGTGATGTGTCGAACGTGTGGTTTTGTCCTAACTTGTCCTAACTGTGATGTATCTTTAACGATGCATATGGATTCTCGAACCATGCGGTGTCATTATTGTGGTCATGAAGAAGCAATCCCACGTTTATGTAAAAATTGTGGTAGTGATAAAATTCGGTTTTTCGGTACTGGAACTGAAAAAGTTCAACAGCAATTGGCAGAGATCATTCCTGAAGCTCGCGTACTTCGGATGGATGTTGATACCACCCGTCGCAAGGGAGCCCATGAGCGTCTATTAGAACGTTTTGGCAACCACGAGGCAGATATTCTTTTGGGTACGCAAATGATTGCTAAGGGGTTGGATTTTCCTGATGTAACCTTGGTAGGAGTTTTAAATGCGGATACAGCACTAGAATTACCGGATTTACGGGCAAGTGAGCGAACTTTCCAGCTTTTAACTCAGGTTGCTGGACGTGCTGGACGTGCTGATAAGACCGGTGAAGTACTAATTCAAACCTTTAACCCCGATCACTATGCAATTCGTTTAGCTCAAAAACAAGATTATGAAGACTTTTTCTATAAAGAAATGTATTTGAGGCATTTAGGCAAATATCCGCCTTATTACTACACGGTATTAGTTAGTGTTTCAGATCGGGATGAAAGACAAGCGTTAAAAAATGCTTACGAAATGTTGAATATTATTCAACCGCAGTTATCAGCTAATGCAATTGTGTTAGGGCCGACGGCTAAATCTATCTCAAAAATTAAACAAAAATATTACTACCAAATTTTAATTAAATATCAAAAAGAGCCTAAATTACATCGTGCGCTGTTAGAAGTATTGAACAAATCGCAGGAGAAATTTAGACAGGGGACACGGATTAGTATTGATTCCGAACCACAAAACTTTTTGTAATATTTAGGAAGTAGGTCTAATTATGAAATCAATTATTTTTATGGGAACACCAGAATTTTCGGCGCCAATTTTGCAAAGCCTAATTGACGAACCAAACTATGATGTGATTGGGGTAGTTACCCAACCGGATCGCAAAGTCGGGCGAAAACATGTTTTAACACCCAGTCCAGTAAAAAAAGTTGCTGTTAGAAACGATATTAAGGTTTATCAACCAGAGAAGTTAAGTGGAAGTACTGAATTGACAGAACTAATCGCGTTAAATGCGGATTTAATTGTCACGGCTGCTTTTGGTCAATTTCTTCCAATGAGTTTGATTAACTCCGTTAAGATTGGGGCAGTCAATGTGCATGCTTCATTATTACCAAAATATCGTGGGGGAGCACCCGTGCACTATGCCATAATGAATGGTGATAAAGAAACTGGTGTTACTATTATCTATATGGTTAAAAAAATGGATGCTGGTGAAATGCTTGCTACTGCAAAAATTCCTATTACCGACCAAGATGATGTGGGAACCATGTTTGAAAAGTTAAGTCTTTTAGGGCGTGACTTATTGTTAGACACGCTACCTCAATTAATTGAAGGAAATGTTCAACCAGTTAAACAAGATGAAGAACAAGTTAGCTTTTCGCCTAATATTAGCCCCGAAGAAGAAGAAATTGATATTAATTTACCGGCCCGTCTAGTAGATGCAAAGGTCCGCGGATTACGACCTTTCCCAGTAGCCTACTTTATGATGGAAGGCAAACGAACTAAGATATGGAAAACAAAAGTAATAGATCAAACTACAGATTTAAAACCGGGTCAAGTTGTTTCAAAAACGAAGCATGAGCTCTTGATAGCAACTGGAGAACACGGTGTAATTAGTATTGAAGAATTACAGCCAGCTGGCAAACAAAAGATGACAATTACAGACTATCTCAATGGGGTAGGCGAAAACTTACACCCAGGAAAGCAAATAATAGATAATGACAAATCAAAATAATAGTGCACGAAATTTAGCGGTTGATATTTTAGAAAAGATTGATGAAGGTTCTTTTTCCAATATTCAACTTAATCAAGATATAAAAAGTTCATCATTGATTGATATTGATAAAAATTTGTTAACAGAAATTGTATACGGAGTTTTACAACATCGACTCACTCTTGATTTTTATTTAGCTGATTATATTAGAAAACCAGAAATGACTCCGCGCTGGGTCATTAATCTACTAAGAACAGCTGTTTTCCAAATGGAGTTTCTAGACCGTGTACCGGACTTTGCTATTTTTAATGAATCAATTGAAATTGCTAAGCTTCGGGGCAATGACGGTATCAGAAAAATGGTGACGGGTGTGCTACGCTCGTATCAGAGAAATGGTAAACCAAGTTTTGATTCGATCAAAAATCCAGTGGAAAGATTATCGACTCAATATAGCGTTGCGCCTTGGATTGTTGATCAAATGTTATATGAATTGGGTGAGGAAAAATGCATTTCAATTTTGAAGAGTATTAACCAACCTTCCCATCTTGCGGTTCGTATTAATCGTTGGAATAAAACACATGCGGATATTATTAAAGATTTAGAATATGAGTATACGGTAACGACAAGTGCAATTGCTAAAGATGGTTTACGCCTTAGCAGAGGAGCTAGTATTTCCGATACAAGAAGTTATATTGATGGTGATTTGACCGTTCAAGATGAATCAGCAATGTTAGTTGCAGAAACGATGCACTTAGAGAAGGGGCAAAAAGTACTAGATGCTTGTGCCGCTCCCGGGGGGAAGACGACCCAAATAGCCGCGATGATTGGCGAAACAGGAGAAGTAACTGGATGGGATATCTATCAAAAACGGGTGCAATTAATTCAAGATAATGCACAGAGAATGCATCTAGACAACGTTAAAACTGAGGTTCAGGATGCCATTGCATCTCGTGAAGATTTAGATGAAAGTTTTGATCGAATTTTAGTAGATGCACCATGTTCGGGAATTGGTTTGATGAGAAGAAAACCAGAAATCCGTTATCTTAAGAGCAAGAAAGATAGTAGCGACCTTCATCAACTCCAATTAAAAATCTTGGATAATATTGCTAAAATGCTCAAAGTAGGTGGCGTACTAACTTATAGTACATGTACAATTTTGCGTAAAGAAAATCAAGAAACCATAGAGAAATTCCTAGCTATCCATCCTGAATTTGAACAACTCAAAGTTGAAACAGCTAAAAAAATCAAGCAAAATCGAGATGAATTGAGCCTTAATATTTATCCTGATGATTTTGAATCAGACGGCTTTTTCATCGCTAATTTAAAAAAGGTGAAGTGATTGGTGTTATGAAATATGCGTACCTATCTGATAAAGGACAAGTTCGAGAGACTAACCAAGACTATGTAGGAATTTTCAAAAATGATTCTGAAGCTATTTTAACCATTGTAGCTGACGGTGTGGGTGGCAATCGGGGCGGCGATGTAGCTTCCGAGATGGCCGTTTCACACATTGGGTATCTATTTGAAACTTCTGACGTTAATAATGTTACTGATGCTAAAAATTGGTTAATTCGCCAACTTGCTCTTGAAAATCGTAAAATTTTGCAAGCATCTAAGCACTATAAAAAATTAAATGGCATGGGAACAACCATCGTTTTGGCACTCTTTTTAGGTAAGCAAGTGATTGTAGCTAATCTTGGCGACAGTCGTTGCTATTTATATAGTTCGAAAAATGGTTTGAAACAACTATCGACCGATCACTCCTTAGTGAATGAACTACTTCGTTTAGGAAAAATTACTCCTGAAGAAGCTCGTAACCATCCAGAAAAAAATGTAATTACTAAAACTTTAGGAATTTCAGAACAAGCCGAAGCTGAGATTAAAGTATTTGATATTACCAAAGAAGATGAATTGCTACTTTGCACGGACGGATTAACTAAATTTGTTTCTGATGATATGATCAAAAATGTGTTGATGAGTACGCTTAGCCTTGAAAAAAAAGCTAATCAGTTAGTAGATATGGCTAACACTGCAGGTGGAACAGATAATATTACAACTTTAATTGTTCAAGTAGAAGAGGGGGATATATTATGACCCCTAACCAAACTTTGAATGGTCGATATAAAATTATTCGACCACTTGGAGAAGGCGGAATGGCTAATGTTTATCTGGCACATGATTTAATTTTAGATCGAGATGTTGCGGTAAAACTGGTCCGTTTTGACATGCAAGATGATGTTTCAGCAATCAAACGATTCCAACGCGAAGCTTTATCGACTACAGAACTGGTTCATCCTAATATTGTCGGTGTTTATGATATTGGCGAAGAACATGGAATGAACTATTTGATTATGGAATATGTTGAAGGGCAAAATCTTAAGCAATATATCAGAGATCAGTTTCCTATACCACTTGGTCAAGTAGTTAGCTTAATGAGTCAAATTTTAAATGGTGTTCAGACGGCGCACTATCATGGGATTATTCATCGCGATTTAAAACCTCAAAATATCTTAATTGATAAACATGGAAAAGCTAAAATTACTGATTTTGGAATTGCGATTGCTAATCAACAAAGTAGTTTTACGCGAACTAATACGGTGATTGGGTCGGTACAATACCTATCGCCAGAGCAAGTACGAGGACACATTGCTACGCAACAATCGGATATTTATTCATTAGGAATTATTTTATTTGAAATGTTGACTGGAAAAGTTCCTTTTGAAGGTGAAAGTGCCGTATCAATTGCGGTAAAACATTATCAAGACCAGTTACCTTTGGTGAAGGATTTTAATACAAAAATTCCCCAGTCATTAGAAAATGTGGTTTTGAAAGCAACAGCAAAAAATCCAATTGATCGATATAAAAATGTTGCCGAGATGGCTGCTGATTTGAAGACGGTTTTACAGCCTGAACGGGCTAATGAAAGCAAGTTTGTGGAAGATTCTTTGGTAGAACATACGATTGTTTTAAATCAAGACGAATTAAAGCAGGGATTAGCAAAAGATGAGGTTGAAAAAACTCGACCAATTAAGTTAAAAATGAACAATAAAATCAATTTTGCTAAGAAAGAAAAAGCACCAGATGCTGAAGAAAGTCATATGCATCGCTTTAAACGTCGTCATCCATTACGGAGAAGAGCTTTATTTATGGCAATGGCCGCGGTAGCTTTTATTTTAGGAATTTTGATTGCTTTCAAGTTGAGTAGTCCGCAAATGGTACAGGTTCCCAATTTAGAAGATTTAACTCAAAAACAAGCTATGACTAAACTATCAAAAGTGAATTTAGGAGTCGGAAAAATAACTAAAGAAGCTGATGATAAAACGAGTTATAATAAAGTAGTTGAAACGCTTCCACAAAGTGGAAAATATGTTCAAGAAGGAATCAAAGTTAACATTGTTATCAGTAAGGGACCGAACAGTTTTGATGTCGATAATTATGTTGGAAGTGATTATAGTAGCACCAAAAAGCAATTGGAAGCTAAAGGATTTACCATTAAAAAAAGAAAAATAGTTACCAATCGTTTCGATAATAATCGCATCATCTCCCAAGATGTTGTATCTGGTCAAGTGGTTGTGCCACGAGTGACAACAATTACGTTTACGGTTGCTAATTAACGGAGGACGCATGCATACTGGACAAATTATACAATTATTAGCAGGATTTTATGATGTGTTAACAGAAGACCATAAAATCGTTAGGACTCGGGCACGAGGTAATTTTCGCAATCAAAAAACTAGCCCGTTAGTGGGTGACATGGTCGATTTTAAGGAAAGTGAAAATGATACTGGATACATTACCAAAATTCATATGCGTGAAAATGAGTTGGTGCGTCCGCCATTAGCTAATATCGATCAAGCTGTAATTGTCACTGCAGCAACTCAGCCCAGCTTTTCGGCAAATTTGCTCGATCGTCAATTAGTGGCATTGGCTGAAAAACATATTGAGGCTATTTTGTATTTTTCAAAAACGGATCTTTTAAGCCCAACGGAGTTTCAAGATTTACAAAAAATTGCCGGCTACTACCAAAAAATTGGCTATCAAGTGATTTTTCCAATTAGTAGTCAACCTGATGCTGATTTAATCGAATTGAAAGAGTCATTTAAAAATCAACTAACTATTTTTATGGGACAGACTGGTGCGGGAAAATCAACGCTCTTAAATCGAATTGATTCAAAGTTGAATATTGCCACTGGAGAAGTTTCACAGGCATTAAATCGTGGTAAACACACGACGCGTAAGGTTTCTTTGATTCCCATTGAAGATGGTTTAGTGGCTGATACACCAGGTTTTTCAACTTATGCAGTTTTTGAAATGGCTGATACACAATTAAAAGAATATTTTATTGATTTTAAGAAGCTCAGCCAAAATTGTCGTTTTCGAGAATGCTTACATCTAAACGAACCGGGATGTGCAGTCAAAGTGGCAGTTGAAGACGGTAGTGTGCTAAGCAGCCGTTATGCTAATTATGAACAGTTTATCGAACTGATTCGGAATCAAAAACCTGAATATAAGTGTAAAGGTTATCAAAAAAAGGACCGGAGGAAGAAGAAATGATTAAAGTAGCCCCATCAATTTTAAGTGCAGACCCAGCTAACTTAATGGGTGATATTAATAAAGTAGAAGGAGCGGACTATCTTCACGTTGATGTGATGGATGGTAGCTTCGTACCTAACTTAAGTTTTGGACTAAATACAGTTCAAGGATTGTCAAAAGATACAGATATCAAATTAGACGTACATTTGATGATTCAAAATCCAGAAAACTATGTTGAACAATTTGTTAAAGCCGGTGCAAGTATTGTTGGTGTTCATGTTGAAAGTACTCAGCATATTGCACGAGCAATCCAAATTATCAAAAATGCTGGAGCTCGCGCTGAAGTAGTAGTTAACCCTGGAACTCCATTAACAGAATTAGAAGAACTATTACCCGAAATTGACCAAGTTTTGATTATGTCGGTTAACCCAGGTTTTGGTGGACAAAAGTTTCTTGAAAGCTCAATCAGCAAGGTTAAGCGACTATCTGCATTACGCCAAGCACGTGGATTAGAATTTGATATTGAAATTGATGGTGGAATTTCAGACAAAAATATCAAAGCGGTCTATGATGCTGGCGTAGATGTAGCCGTTGCTGGTTCATACGTTTTCGGCGCTGAAGATTACACCAAACAAGTGCAACTATTAAAGGAACTTACAAAATAATGAAAATTTTTAACTTATTAGTTGGTGGAGCTCCAGAAAATTTACCTGATAATTTAAATGATTTTGAAGGAGATTGGATTGGAGTAGATCGTGGAGCTTTAAAACTGATTGAAATGGGTTTAATACCAGAAGTAGCAGTAGGAGATTTTGATTCGGTTAATGGCCAAGAGTTTAAAGAAATTGAAGCTAATGCAAAGCAAGTAATTAAACTAGATCCAGTTAAAGATGATACAGATACTGAATCAGGATTAAAATATGCTTTAGATCATGATCCTCGCGCTCATATTCGCGTTTTAGGGATTAGTGGAGGAAGATTAGACCATTTACTTGCCAATGTATTAATGGTCCTCCAAGACCGTTTTAGAATGTTTGCAGAGCAAATTGAATTAATTGATCGACAAAATAATATTAGATTTTTTAATTCTGGCAAACATACGGTCGACAAGTTGGAAGGTTTTAAATATTTATCTTTTATCCCATTAACGCAAATCGATGTTTTAACGTTAGATGATGAAAAATATGAATTACATAATGCAATGGTTTCAAATGCTCGTGCTTATGTTAGCAATGAATTTATCGATTCTAAGGCGACTGTTTACTTGAGTAACGGATTGGTAGCAGTAATTCAAAGTAAAGATTAAGACAAAATAAAAAAGATTGGTTATCAACTAACCAATCTTTTTTTTATACGCGTGTAACTTTACCTGATTTTAAAGCTCGAGCAGATACCCAAACACGTTTGGGCTTGCCGTCAACTAAGATACGAACTTTTTGTAAATTTGGCTTCCAGCTTCGGCGACTGTGGTTCAAAGCGTGTGAACGAGTATTTCCGAAGCGAGTGTGCTTACCTGTGACAAAATCTTTTGCCATGTCGAAACCCTCCTTTGTCACTTCTATATTTTTATAGAAATCTTTTTCAATCACCATAACAATTTATCATATTGCCCGCTATATTGCAATAGGAAACTTTCAAGTAATTATCCTTGACACTCAAATAATCCGTTACGTTTTTAAAAAGGTTGTCACTTAAAAAAATTTATTAGAATAAATGAATATCCTCGGTATAATAATAATCAGTATCCAATTCAGATGTTTGCTCTTGTATTTAATGCATGTATGGGATATGGTAAAATATCGTTGGTATATATGAATACTAAGGAGGCAGGGGTATGGCTGTCAAGATAAAAACAAAAAATGGAACAATTGACGTTTCAAACGATGTAATTGCTACTGTTGTTGGCGGAGCCGCAACTGATAATTATGGGGTTGTCGGAATGGCTAGTAAAAACCAGATTCGTGACAACATAAATGAAATTCTAAAAAGAGAAAATTACGCTCGTGGAGTAGTAATTAAACAAGAAGCAAATGGGATCGCCATCGATGTTTACATTATCGTTGGATATGGTACTAAAATTTCTGAAATATCAAAAAATGTACAATCAAAAGTTAAGTACAGCCTAGAATCAATGCTTGGCATTTCTGCTAATTCGGTCAATGTTTTTGTTCAAGGTGTGAAGTTGCTCAACGATTAGGTTCGTTGAACTAGGAGGATAATGAATTTGGAAGCAATAGGAACATTGATTACTAATGAAGTTTTTGATCAGATGGTGCAAGCCAGTTCTGATCGTTTAAAAATGAATGCGGATTTTATTAATTCTTTGAACGTTTTTCCGGTACCAGATGGAGATACTGGAACAAATATGAGCCTTTCACTTGAAAGTGGCGCAAAGTATGAAAATGACGATGCTAGTTTGGAAGTAGGGCATTTAGCGGCTTCTTTAGCTAAAGGGCTCTTAATGGGAGCACGTGGTAACTCTGGGGTAATTTTATCTCAAATTTTCCGCGGATTTGCTAAGAGCGTTGAAGGTAAAGCAACCCTCAATGCTGAAGATTTAGCCGAAGCTGTCGCAGAAGGCGCAAAAACGGCTTATAAGGCGGTAATGAAGCCTACAGAAGGAACTATTCTAACAGTGGTTCGTGAAGCTGCTAAGGCAGGTAATGAGGCAATTAAAACGACTGATAGTTTAGCCGAAGTTATGGAAGCTATTGATAGTGCTGCACAAACAGCCCTTAAAAAGACGACCGATCTTCTTCCAGTTTTAAAAGAAGTAGGCGTAGTAGATTCCGGTGGTCAAGGTTTAGTATTTGTTTTTGATGCGTTTAATGACGTTTTGAATGGTAATGATATTACTGAATACAAGCATGAACCGGATGCTACTGAAGTAAATGAAATGGTAGATGCTAAACATCATCAAAGTGTACAGGGAAAAATTAATCCAGAAGATATTGAATTTGGATATTGTACTCAAATGATGGTTCGAATCGGAAAAGGACTGCAAGTTACTAAGGAGTTCGATTACGATACTTTCTACGATTATCTAGCTAAGATGGGTGACTCATTACTAGTTATCAATGATGATGAAGTGGTTAAGGTGCATGTTCATACCGAACACCCTGGCGAAGTTTTAGCTTGGGGCCAACAATTTGGTGATATCACCAAAATTAAAGTTGATAACATGCGTTGGCAACAAGAAGAAATCATAGAACAAGATGAAACACCAACAGCATCATCAACCTCAAAAGAAGCGGCTCCTGAAACAGCTGTAATTGCGATTTCATCAGGTGCAGGTATTTCTAAATTATTTACTAGTTTAGGGGTAACGCATATCATTAGTGGCAGACAAACGATGAATCCAAGTACCGCTGATATCGTAGCTATGATTAATGATTCAGGCGCTAAAAAAGCGATTGTGTTACCTAATAACAAAAATATTTTTCTAGCTGCTGAGCAGGCCGTTGAGGTAGCTGATATTCCAACTAAGATTATCCATAGTCGGACAATCTCTCAAGGAATGGCAGCAATGCTTGAATTTAATCCAGATGTTGATTTGGAAGAAAATGCAGAAGCGATGGAATCTAACTTGGACACTGTCAAAAGTGGACAAGTAACAATTGCGGTTCGTGATACTAAATTGGACGGACGCGAAATTCATCAAGATGATTATATGGGATTGATTGATGGTAAAATCGTTAATACCAATCCTAAATTGATGGATGCAACGGTCGAAATGGTTAAATTAATGTTAGAAGAAGATAGCGAAATCGTTACGATTATTTACGGTCAAGATGCTACTTCAGAGATGGCAGAACAATTGCAAAACGCAATTTTAGATATTGATGATGACCTTGAAGTTGAAATTCATGAAGGTGACCAGCCAGTTTACCCATTTTTAGTTTCAGTTGAATAATACTTATAGGTCGGTTATTAGCCGACCTATTTTTGATTTACGGAGGGAAAATGAAAAGCTTAACAGACTCAGTTCAAGTGCTTCCTGGAGTTGGACCTAAAAGAGTACAAGCGTTAGCCGAACTTGGTATTTCGACCATAGAAGACTTGATTACTTATTATCCATTTCGATATGAAGATTTAGCCGCTAAGGAACCTCAAAATGTCGTTGATCAACAAAAAGTGACATTTCAAGGGGTGGTTGCAACCCAGCCTACAGTAGCTCGTTTTGGGCGTCAAAAAGTCCGAGTTAATTTTCGTCTTCTAATCGGTAATGAGTCCGTTATGGTAACTTTTTTTAACCAGCCGTGGATTAAAAATCAAATTAATGCTGATGAAGAAATTGCGGTATATGGGAAATGGGATGCTAATCGACGGAGTTTAACTGGAATTAAAATTATTGATGAAGAAGCAAATCTTCAACCCGTTTATCCTGCTAACAAGCATATTCGACAAGCCACTATTCAACAATTAGTTACAGATGCAATTAACCAATACGAGGAACAAATTCAGGATGTTATTCCAGAAGAATTGATTACTAAATATCGGTTACTGCATCGATTAGCAATGGTCCAAGCGCTTCATTTCCCAGCGGATGATCAAAAAACACGGGATGCCCGTCGAACTGCGATGTTTGAAGAGTTTTTAACGTTTCAAATGGGATTACAGTTGGTTAAATCACGTGAACGAATTGAAAATGGAACGGCGATTAAATATCAAATTCAATTAGTGCGTGCATTTATTCAAAAGTTACCTTTCGAATTAACCGATGCACAAAAAAGAGTGACGAACGAAATTTTGGCCAATCTTAAGTCCCCCGCCCACATGAACCGCCTTTTACAAGGAGATGTGGGTAGTGGTAAAACCGTAGTGGCTGCCATAGCAATGTATGCAACCTTGACGGCCGGGATGCAAGCCACATTGATGGCTCCCACTGAAATTTTAGCTGAACAGCATGCTAATAATTTAAGTCGATTCTTTGAAAAATTAGATGTTAAGATTGCATTATTAGTCGGTGGTATTCGTAAAAAAATCAGAGATGAAATGCTAGCAGAAATCAAAAATGGTGAAATTGATATTGTAGTTGGTACCCATGCCATCATCCAAGAAGATGTCCAATTTAAAAATTTAGGGCTTGGTATTATAGATGAGCAACATCGTTTTGGGGTACACCAGAGACAACTACTACGTGAGAAGGGGGCAGCTCCTGATATATTAGCCATGACAGCTACTCCAATCCCACGAACTTTAGCTATTACTACGTATGGAGATATGGACGTGTCAATTATTGACCAAGCTCCCGCGGGTAGGAAGCCCATTATTACTAAATGGGTTAAGCGAGGGGAATGGGAAAAAGTTTTAGCCTTTATGACTAAGGAATTTGCTAATGGTCGCCAAGCCTTTATTGTGACCCCACTAATTGAAGAATCTGAAGCCATGGATTTACAAAATGCGATGGAACTTTATCAAGAATTATGTGAATTTTTTGGAGAAAAATATCCGATTGCAATTTTGCATGGTAAAATGGATGGTGCCCAAAAAGATCAGATTATGGCAGATTTCAAAGAAGGCAAATATATGGGATTAGTTTCTACCACCGTGATTGAAGTCGGGGTAGATGTTCCTAATGCTACTTTGATGGTAATTCAAGATGCGGATCGATTTGGGTTAGCTCAATTACATCAGCTACGAGGGCGCGTCGGTCGTGGTCAATATCAGGCTTATTGTATTTTAGTTGCGGATCCCAAAAATGAAGTTGGAAAGCAACGTATGCAAATTACGGTAGACACCAATGATGGTTTTGAAATTTCAGAAGCGGATTTGAAAATGCGTGGTCAAGGTGATTTGTTTGGAAAACAGCAATCGGGGGTCCCTGAATTTAAAGTGGGTGATCCGGTTGTTGATTTAGGTGCTTTGCAAACTGCCCAAATTGATGCGGCTAAAATTGTAAGCCAGCCAGCGTGGGACCAAGATCCCCGTTACCAAAATTTACGACTTTACTTAGAAAATAAAATACAAATAAATAAAAGTTTAGATTAATTAAAGGAGAAGAGTTATGAAGATTGCAGTGGATGCGATGGGTGGAGATAATGCTCCAGAGGAAATTGTTAAAGGGGTAAGCGAAGCCAGAAAAGCTCTACCAGACGTTGAGTTTATCTTATATGGAAAAAAGGATGAAATTGCTAAATACATGGACGACTTTAGAAATGTTAAAGTGGTCCATACAGATGAAGTAATTACAATGGAAGATGAACCCGTTAAAGCTGTGCGTCGTAAGAAAAATTCATCAATGGTTTTAGCTGCCCAAGCTGTAAAAAATGGCGATGCAGATGCAATTTTTTCGGCTGGTAACACAGGTGCCCTTTTAGCCGCTGGTTTGTTTATTATCGGACGTATTAAAGGTCTTGATCGCCCAGGAATGACCACTACTTTGCCAAGTCTTAAAGGTGAAAATGATAATTTCACTATGCTAGATGTTGGAGCTAACGCTGAAAGTAAAGCTAAAAACTTGCATGATTTTGCCATTTTAGGTAACTTTTATGGTACTAACGTCATGCATGTTACTAATCCACGAATTGCACTTTTAAATAATGGAACTGAGTACGATAAGGGAGATAAGATTCATAAAGAGGCCTACCAACTACTTAAGAATGATAGTTCACTCAATTTTGTTGGTAATATTGAATCTCGCGAATTATTAAATGGAACTGCAGATGTAGTTGTTACTGATGGTTTTACGGGAAATGCTGTTTTGAAAAACATTGAAGGGACAGCCTTATCGATGTTGAAACTAGTCAAAGAAACAATTATGAACAACGGTGTTAAAGGTAAGATGGGTGGTCTACTCCTTAAATCTGCTTTTAGCCAAATTAAAGACCAGATGGATTATTCTAAACAAGGTGGAGCCGTATTATTAGGTGTCAAAGCTCCCGTAGTTAAGGCTCACGGTTCAAGTAATGCTAACCAAGTTAAAAATGCTTTGGTACAAGTACATGAAATTGTAGATTCAAAGCTCGTTAAGAATTTAGCGGATTATTTTGAGATGCATCTTGAAAGCATCAAACAAGATGATGTAGACAAAGAAAACGAAAACAATTAAAATACTAAAGAGATTCAATAAGTAGAGGAGTCTGAAAATTGTCAAAAGAAGAAATTTTTAATAAAATTGCTGAAATTTTAGCAGATCGGTTTGAATTAAAAACCGAACAAATTACCAATACACTAAACTTTAAAGAAGATTTAAATGCTGACTCAATTGATATTGTTGAGTTCGTGTTAGAGTTAGAAGATACTTTTGGAGCTGAAATTACTGATGAAGCTGCTGAGAACCTAGTTACTGTTGGGGATGCAGTTGATTATATTAGTGAACATCAGGCTTAATTTCATATACTAAGAGAACTCGGTGATTAATCTAATTGGTCACCGAGTTATTCTTATGTGCTAAATAAATTAATAGATTTGGAAAGGAAGATATTCATGATAAAAGCCTTAGAAGATGACTTAAGTCAGACGTTTGATATTCATTTTAATAACCATGCGTTGTTAGATGAAGCTTTTACGCAAGCTTCTTATGTTAATGAACATCCACATCAAGAATTAAAATTTTACGAAAGAATCGAATTTTTAGGAGACGCTGTTTTACAACTAATTGTCTCTGAATATTTGTTTAAGCGTTATCCTGAAATGCCACAAGGAAAACTAACCCGTTTACGAGCTGCAATGGTTTGTGAAGCTAGTTTTAGTGATTTTGCCAAAGAATGTCATTTTGACCAATATATTCGTTTAGGTAAAGGAGAAGAAAAATCCGGCGCTCGCCAGCGCTCATCACTTCTTTGTGATATTTTTGAATCGTTTATTGGTGCTCTTTACCTCGATCAAGGTAGGGCAGCTGTCGAGCGTTTTGTACGAATCGTCATTTTCCCTAAATTAGACGAAGGCAAATTTGATCACATTATCGACCATAAATCAGAACTTCAAGAATTACTTCAAAAAAATGGAGACGTTGAAATTGATTATGAATTAGTTTCTGAAGAAGGACCTGAAAATGATTTAATCTTTACGGTTAGTGTTACGGCTGATCATAAAAAACTAGCAACTGGAACCGGACATTCCAAAAAGGTTGCTGAACAAAATGCGGCTAATCAGGCGCTACAACTTTTACGTAGGCCTAAATAGGTATTTTAAATGAAACTACGCACGATTGAAATCAGTGGGTTTAAATCATTTGCTGATAATACCAAGATTGAATTTAAAGATGGTATTACTGGAATTGTTGGTCCAAACGGTTCGGGGAAAAGTAATATTATCGAAGCTATTCGATGGGTGATGGGGGAAACCTCTGCTAAAAGTTTACGTGGTGGCAAGATGCCTGACGTCATTTTTTCAGGTACCGAAAAACGCAAACCCCTTTCAAGAGCATCCGTAACAATTATATTTGACAATTCGGATCACTTTCTAGATTCTAAATTTGATGAAGTAATGATTAGCCGTCGACTTTTTCGAAATGGAGAAAGTCAATATGAATTGAATCGCCAAGAATGCCGGTTAAAAGATATTTTGAATTTATTTATTGATACAGGGTTAGGTCGTGAATCTTTCTCCGTTATTTCTCAAGGGCGTGTTGAATCAATCTTCAATAGTAAGCCCGAAGATCGTCGAGCAATTATTGAAGAGGCGGCGGGAGTTTTAGAGTATAAACAGGATAAAAAACGTGCTGAAAATGAACTAGAAAAAACTAGTGGTTATCTAGAACGGGTTAATGATTTAATTGTCGAGCTGGAAAAACAAGTTCAACCTTTAGAGGAACAGGCAGCCGTCGCTAAAGATTATGTACAACAAAAGCGTCGCTTTGACATTTTAGATCAGACAAAATTGGTTCGAACCATTAACAGTAATTCTGAAGCTCAAAAGCAATTAGCTGTCCAGCGTCAAGAACAAAAAGAACAGCTCGCCCAATTACGGATAAAATCGGAAGCTTTAGCTGACCAACGAGAAAAAATTAAAAAAGTAATAAGTGAACAAAATCATCAAAAAGATCAGTTGCAAATTAAATTGGTCAAATTAAATCGACTAGAGCAACAATTAGAAGGCGAACATGATTTACGGGTGGAACGGCAAAAATATGTAGATCAAGAAAAAGAACGTTTAGTAAGCGAGCAACAAGTATTAAAAAAACAACTTGTCGAAAAGCAAGCCGCTTTAGAAGCCGCCCAAGGCCAACTAGCAGCTGTGCAACAGAAGTTAACTAACACTAAGCAATCTTTGAAAGTGTTAGAAAGTGACCACCTTGAACAACAAAAAGAAGCTTTAAAACGTGAAATTGAAGATTTGCGGGCAGAATATGTTGATCAATTGCAGGCATTGACTTCATTAAAAAACCAATATAATTTTAATCAACAAGATCGTGAACGTGATCAACAACAAAGACAAAAAATCCAACTTACGATGGATACGTTGAATGAACAAATTAAGCAACGAAAAACCAAATGTGAAAATTTGGAGCATCAATTACTTACTTTAAAAGATGCAAATAATGTTCAACAAGAGCGAATTACTAAACTGACTAAACAACGGGATCGACTTCAAGCCCAATATGAAAAGGAACGGCAGCAGTGGTTAGATGGTTCCAACGTTGCCCATCGGGCGGAAAGTAAATTAGAAGCTCTTTTAAATTTGAAAAACGAATATACTGGATTTTATCAAGGCGTTCGAGCAGTTCTTCAGCAAAAAGCACAATTTAGAGGAATCGTAGGCCCTGTTTCAGAAGTAATGAACGTTCCAGCTGAATATACGGTAGCTATCGAAACGGCGCTTGGTAACCAAGTTCAAAATGTGGTAGTAGACACGGATCAAACAGCTAAATCGATTATTGAATATTTGAAAAAAAATCGTTTAGGCCGAGTAACCTTCTTACCTAAGAATGCTCTTAGTCAGCGTTCCATTAGAGAAGACACTTTACAAAAGGTGAAAGAAATGCCAGGTTTTGTTGGTGTTGCAGCTGATTTAGTCAAAGTGAAAGATGATAATCAAGTTATTAGCCAATATTTATTAGGAACAACTCTAATTGTGGATACGTTGCAAAACGCTTTAATAATTTCTAAGCAGATTAGCCGCCATAATCGAATTATTACGCTGGCTGGTGATGTAATTGGAATTGGAGGAACGATGACTGGTGGAGCTACTAAAGGCAACCGAACGGGGGTGCTCCAGCAAGACCAAGAACTTAAAAAGTTACAAGTACAAGTAACTGCGATGAAAACCAAGCTAGCTTCTAAAGAAACAGAAGTTCAAAAAATTCTAGAACAAGGACAAGCAATTCAAGCTGAGTTAAAGCAAGCACTTGAAGAACAACATCAAGCTGAACAAAAGAGCTCAGAATTAAGTAATCAAGTTAGCTTAGAAAATGATCGACTAACGGAATTACAACGGCGACTTAAGGCAACACGTTTTGAGCTATCACAGATTGACGATAATGAAAATCAACAAAATGATTTGCCTGCTCAAATTGCGAACATACAACAACAAGTACAACAAATTAAAGAAACTACAACGGCTAAACA
The DNA here is from genome assembly GCF_001437285.1 of Pediococcus pentosaceus. GTDB lineage: Bacteria > Bacillota > Bacilli > Lactobacillales > Lactobacillaceae > Pediococcus > Pediococcus pentosaceus. Next base: position 136,674 of record NZ_JQBF01000002.1, read on the forward strand.
AGATGAACTTACCCTTTTAGATAACGATGTTGATGAACGTCAAAATCGGATTTCAGAACTTCGAATTGAATTGGCTAGACTTAAGGAACAAACTTCCCAACATCAACACGAAGTGAATACATTACAGACTACAATTAACGATGTGTTAGAACGAAATGATGAAATTAAAATTAAAATTCAGCAATTGGACGAGGAACTAATTCCAGAAAGTGATCTAAGACACTTAGATATTGATGATATTAGGAATCAATTAGCTGAACAGAACCAATTATCGGCGCAACTGCAAAATGATTTTGAACAAAATCAAGTTCAGCAAGATCGCGTTATTGCCGATTATGAGATTACTCAGCGACAATTACATCAAGCTGAATCGCAATTAAAGGAAATCGAAGGTTCACTCACATTAGTTCAAAGTAGAATTGAAATGGCCGTTGATAAGTTAACTCAAGAATATGAACAAACTTTTGAAAGTGTTCAAAATGTGATTATTCGAAATATTGAGGATGAATCTTTAGAACGAGAGTTGAAGCTACTTCGTAAAGGTTTAAACGAATTGGGTACGGTCAATCTCGGGGCAATTGAAGAATATGATCGGGTTTCAACCCGTTATAATTTCTTGAGAGATCAAAAGAATGACCTGGCAGATTCTAAAGCTCAACTTGAACAGTCTATTGCTGAAATTGATCAAGAGGCTGGACAAAGATTTAAACAAACTTTTGATCAAGTTGCAGAAGAATTTAGCTCAGTTTTTGTTAAAATGTTTGGAGGAGGTAAAGCCGAATTAGAGTTGACTGATCCGGATAACCTCTTGACAACTGGTATTGAAATTAAGGCTCAGCCACCGGGGAAGAAATTACAACGACTTAGTTTACTTTCAGGTGGGGAGAAATCGTTGACAGCAATTACGTTGTTGTTTGCAATTTTACAAGTTAAACCTGTTCCGTTTTGTATTTTAGATGAAGTTGAAGCAGCGTTTGATGATGCGAATGTAGAACGTTTTGCTAAGTATCTTAAGAATTTTCAAGATACAACCCAATTTATTGTAATTACACATCGTAAAGGTACGATGATGGAAGCCGACGTTTTGTATGGTGTTACAATGCAGGAATCAGGAGTTTCAAAAATGGTATCTGTTTCAATGAATGAGGCGGAATAAAGAAAGCAGGTGTAATAATGGCATGGTTTTTTGGTAGAAAAAAGAAAAAAGAACAAAAGGTTGAACAAGACCCAACTTCACAGGTTCAATCTGAATCAATTAGTACAACAGTGAAGAAGGATTCTTTAAGTGAGACTCATTCAGAGAGTCAAAGTACAATTGCGTCACAGGCTGCTGTTGAAAAGCCAGTCCAAGCAGTAGAAACAAATCCAATTGAGGAGCCCACTTCTTCAACAGAAGGAGCTTCGACGTCTGAACTTAAAACTGAAACACAGACTAGTTCAGCTCCAGATAATGGGTTGGATGAAGCAGAACGCTATGACCGCGGTTTAGAACGTTCAAGAAAATCATTTGGACAAAAATTATCAGCCTTATTTACGAATTTTTCTGGAGTAGATGAAGATTTTTATGATGATTTGGAAGAAACATTAATCGAAGCTGATGTCGGATTTGATACAGCACTTGAAATCAGTGAGGAAGTTCGGGATGAAATCGAATTTGAACATGTTTCAGATCCTGACCAAATTTCTCAATTAATAGTTCGTCGCTTAGTGGCTCTGTATACTAGAAATGGTAGTGCAGAAGATAATCATTTGGTCTTTAGTAAGGAGGGTCCAACCGTATTCCTCTTTGTAGGTGTCAATGGCGTTGGGAAGACAACTAGTATTGGAAAAATGGCCGCCCGCTTTAAAGGACGTGGACGTAAAGTCTTGCTTGCAGCCTGTGATACATTCCGGGCAGGAGCAATCCAACAGTTGCAAGAATGGGGCAAACGCGATGGAGTCGATGTGGTGGCTGGTAAAGAGCAATCAGATCCTGCTTCAGTAGCTTTCGAAGCTGTTAAAAAAGCTAAAGAAGAAAATTACGATTTATTACTAGTTGATACAGCTGGTCGTCTTCAAAACAAGGTTAATTTGATGAACGAATTGGATAAAATTAAGCGTGTAATTAGTCGTGAAATTCCAGATGCTCCGCAAGAAACGTTGTTAGTTTTGGATTCAACTACAGGACAAAATGCCCTAACACAGGCTAAGGCATTTTTAGAAACTACGAATGTTACAGGGATTATTTTAACTAAGTTAGATGGAACGGCTAAAGGTGGAATTGTGTTAGCAATTAGAAATCAATTACATTTAGCAGTTAAATACGTTGGTTTAGGAGAGACGGTGGACGATCTTAGTCCATTTAATCCAGAACAATACGTAAGTGGACTCTTTAAGGGTCTAATGGAAGATTAACGCCAATGGAAATCGAAAAAAATAATCGCATTAATAGCTTGTTGGAATTTTATGAACAGTTATTGACTCCAAAACAAAAGGAGTATATAACACTGTATTATGCGGACGATTATTCATTGGGGGAAATCTCCGAAGAATTTCAGGTCAGTCGGCAAGCCGTGTATGATAATATTAAAAGGACGGTAAATATTTTAGAGAAGTACGAGCAGCAACTTCATTTGTTAAGTAATTTTGAAGTGCGTAATGCAAAATTTGATCAAATTCGTGCTTATATTAATCAAAAATATCCGGAAGATACTGAATTAAAACACTTTTTAGATGATCTCGAAAAAAGTGAAGAAGAATAAAGACGGAGGGGCTTTAAATGGCTTTTGAGGGTCTAACTGAACGATTACAAAAAACTTTCACTAATTTAAGAAAAAAGGGTAAAGTTACTGAGGCTGATTTACGCGATACTATGCGTGAAATTCGCTTAGCGTTGCTAGAGGCCGATGTTAACTTTAAAGTAGTTAAACAATTTGTTAAAACCGTCCGAGACCAAGCAATTGGCTCAGATATTTTAGATGGACTAAATCCTGCTCAGCAAATTGTGAAGTTGGTTAATGATGAATTAATCAAGATGATGGGAACAGAAGATGCACCATTAAATAAGTCTCCCAAAATTCCAACAATTATTATGATGTCTGGTTTACAAGGGGCTGGTAAAACAACTACCACTGGTAAATTAGCATTAAAACTTAAAAATGAACAAAAAGCTCGTCCACTTTTGATTGCGGCCGATGTTTATCGTCCAGCAGCGATTGATCAGTTGGTTCAAGTTGGGCAACAAATAGATGTTCCGGTTTATCAAGAAGGTACAGATGTTAACCCCGTTGATATTGTGCGCCATGGTTTGGAACAGGCTGCTGAAAATAAAAACGATTATGTTTTTATTGATACAGCTGGTCGTCTACAAATTGACGAAAAATTAATGCAGGAATTGGCTGATATTAAAGCGTTGGCTCATCCAGATGAAATCCTCTTGGTTGTTGATGCAATGACCGGTCAAAACGCCGTTAACACTGCGGAAGGATTTAATGAAAAATTAGATATTACTGGGGTAATCCTAACTAAGTTAGATGGTGATACCCGTGGTGGTGCTGCATTGTCGATTCGCTCAGTCACTGGTAAGCCAATTAAGTTTGTTGGTCAAGGTGAAAAGATGGAAGATTTAGATGTTTTCCATCCTGATCGAATGGCTTCCCGTATTTTAGGTATGGGTGACATGTTAACTTTGATCGAAAAAACCCAAAAAGATTTCGACCAAAAGCAAGCAGCTGAAATGACTCAAAAGATTCGCGAAAACACATTCGACTTTAACGATTTCGTGGATCAATTGAATCAAGTTCAAAATATGGGACCAATTGAGGATATCATGAAAATGATTCCAGGTATGGCTAATAACCCAGCTATGCAAAATGTGAATGTGGACCCTAAGGATCTTGAGCACACCAAGGCGATTGTATATTCCATGACCAAAGCTGAGCGTGAAAATCCAGATCTTCTAAATCCTAGTCGCCGTCGTCGGATTGCGGCTGGATCCGGACGTCCTGTGGTTGAAGTCAATCGGATGATTAAACAATTTAATCAAATGAAGAAAATGATGAACCAAATGTCAAAAGGAAACTTTAACGGCATGGAAGGTATGTTAGGAAATGGAATAAAGGGTAAGTTGTCGAAGATGGCAATGAATTCCATGATTAAGAAAAATAAGAAAAACAAAAAGAAGCGGATGAAGAAAAATAAACGACGCTAAAAATTAAGAGGTTTGGTTATACAACTAAACCTCTTTTTTGTTTTCTAATAAAAGATACTAGGATTTCTACTAAAAGTATGGAAATAGTACCCTAGAAAAATTAATGCCCAAAATAAATGAATCAAAAACAGAAATGATTGGTATAGGGCGTTATTTACATGAGCATCCAGAACGGTAACGGTCTTTATGTGCCGGCGAGGATGCTTTAGCGATACAAGAAGATAACGAGCGGTCATTTAAGTCTAATAAAAAACGTTAAATTTAATTAAATGGGAGTTTTTTCGATCTGTTAAGGAAAAACACTTTACATCTATTCGATTTACTGGTATATTATTACTCGTGATTAAATAGTTGGAGGTGTCATTATGTCTGTAAAGATCCGTTTGAAACGTATGGGTTCAAAGAAGCGTCCTTTCTACCGTGTCGTAGTCGCTGACTCACGTTCACCACGTGATGGTCGTTTTATTGCCCAAGTAGGAACATACAATCCATTAACAGAACCAGCTTCAGTTAAACTTGAAGAAGAAGAAATCTTAAACTGGTTAAACAATGGTGCACAACCTTCTGATACAGTTAAAAATATTTTCTCTAAAGCAGGAATTATGAAGAAGTATCACGAAGCTAAGTATACAAAATAGGTCATACCTGAACGAAGGGCGTCGATAAAACATTAGTTTTATTACGGCCTTCTTTTTGTATCGGAGGATAAAAGATGAATTACTTTAATGTAGCAAAAATTGTCAATACCCGCGGTTTACGCGGTGAACTAAAAGTTATCTCATATACCGATTTCCCAGAAGAGCGCTTTAAATCTGGTGCTGAACTACAAATTTTTAAGACTGAAAAAGACGAAGTTCCTGTTCAAACTGTAACGGTTAAAAACGCTAAAGAATATAAGGGCTCATTTATCGTTACTCTTGAAGGAATGAATTCCATTAACGATGTTGAAAAGTTTAAAGGGATGATTTTGAAAGTTGAAGAAAACCAACTCCAAGATCTTGAAGAAGGAGAATTTTATCTTCATCAAATTATCGGATTAGATGTTATTGAGAATGACCAAAAAATTGGAACCATCAAAGAAGTTCTATCGTATGGTCCTAATGATGTTTGGGTAGTTAAACGGCCCAATCAAAACGATTTGTTGCTTCCATATTTAAAAGATGTAATTTTAAATGTTGATTTGGAGCAAGGAGCAGTTCAAGTTAGTGTTCCAGAGGGGTTAGATTAATGAAAATTGATGTTTTAACCTTATTTCCTAAAATGGTAGAAGTTCCATTGCATGAATCCATTGTTGGTAAAGCAATTGAATCCGGTAAGTTAAATGTTGACGTTACTGATTTTCGACAATATTCCACTAATAAACATGGAAATGTCGACGATTATCCATATGGAGGCGGAGCAGGGATGCTGCTAACACCGCAACCTATTTTTGATGCGATGGAGCATGTTAAGAGCCAAAATAACCAATCCACTGGACGAGTTATTTTAGTTGATCCTGGTGGCAAGCAATTTAACCAAACGATGGCTGAAGATTTTGCTAAAGAAGAACATCTGACATTTATTTGTGGACATTACGAAGGCTATGATGAGCGGATTAAAACACTTATCGATGATGAAGTATCCTTGGGAGACTTTGTAATTACTGGTGGTGAGTTAGCTGCGTTAACCATGATTGATGCTACAGTACGTTTATTACCTGACATATTGGGAAATAAAGATTCTGCAGTCGATGATTCATTTTCAACGGGTCTACTTGAATTTCCACAATATACGCGACCTGAAGATTTTCGAGGGCTGAAGGTTCCATCAATTTTGTTGAGCGGAAATCATGGAAAAATCGATGAATGGCGACGGACAGAGTCTTTAAAAAAGACACTTGCAAGGCGCCCCGATCTGTTAGAAACAGCTCAGTTAACACCGGAAGATAAACAAATCTTACGAGAACTTCAAACACCCGATTTATAAAATCGTTATAGACTATTAAGTCCAAAATAATTTTGCACTTAATAATAGAATATGTTAGGATATTAATTGGTTTAAAAACCAACAATAACAATGTTCCGCTGGCTCCGGGTGAGTTAATGAAGATTGGCGAAGGGAAGATTTTTAAATGAATCTATTAATTGATAAGATTACAAAGGACCAACTACGTAGTGATATTCCTGAATTCCGTGCAGGAGATACTGTTAGAGTACATGCTAAGGTTGTTGAAGGTGACCACGAACGTATCCAATTGTTCGAAGGTGTAGTTATCAAACGCCATGGTAGCGGTATTAGTGCTACATACACTGTTCGTAAGATCAGTAACGGTGTTGGTGTGGAACGTACATTCCCACTACATTCACCACGTGTTGCTAAAATCGAAGTTATCCGTCATGGTCGTGTACGTCGTGCTAAACTTTACTACCTACGTGCATTACATGGTAAGGCAGCTCGTATTAAGGAAGACCGTCGTAAGGCTTTCAAATAAAGAGCAAATAATTAAAGAAGATGAGTTGAAATCCAAGAGGGTTTTGATTCATCTTTTTTTTTGCCACACTAAGAAAAATTAATATAACTATTTTAAATAACTCGTAAAAAGGGTAATGATTATTTTGTTTTTCGCAGAAAAGTACGTTATGAAAAATGTTCCTCTGGTGGTGGCATTCTTAGTGTTATCTTTGAGTTGAGTATTGTGGTAAACAAAATGAGTCTAAAAATATGGTAAGTGAAACTTTAGAGGTAGAATTAACTTCTAAAGACATTCGCGGGCAAGTTTAATTAGATATTTAGGTATAGATTATCCTGATAAACTAACGGATCATGATAGCTTGTTTGAAAATCAAAAAGTATCACTGGAATAAAAAAGGAAGTTTCTGCGTAATTTACGGAGAAACTTCCTTTTTTTAATTTATTTAAACTTAACTGCCGTACCATAGGCAGCCACGGACTGCATATCTGTACCAATTGATCCAGAATCAAAGCGCATCATCACGACTGCATCTGCGCCCATTTTCATCGCATTTTCTCGAAGGCGATCGACTGCAATATTGCGGGATTCATCCAACATTTTAGTGTAGTCTTTAATCTCGCCACCAATAATATTTTTTAAACCAGCGCCAATATTACGGAAAATGTCTTTAGATTGGGTAGTTAACCCAAAGACTTCTCCTAAAACAATATATTCCTGTCCAGGAATTTTTTCAGTAGTTGTAACTAAAATTTCGTTTTTCATTATGATTTCTCCTTAGGATAAAAGTTCATTTAGGTAATTACTAGGGCCTTAGGTAATGAAACCCCAAGGCTTGCTTCTCAACTAATTCTACGACCCCGGAAGCCACAATGGTGGAATTGTTAAGCAAATCCTCCGTGGTAATTTTCCGCTGGGTTAACGAATTTTGACAAACTGCAAGCATTATCTGAGACGTGAGAGCATGATGAATCTTTTCTGCTTCTTTGCTATTGGCTTTAACGCCCATCACAGCATCACCATTGACTAAGAGCTCAATCTGATTACTGGGAGCAGGGTAAGCTTGTTCTAAATGGTTTAGATTATTTAAAACCATTGGCCACTTCGCCATTTCATCAATATGGACGATGATTTTCATAAAACTATTCTCCTTAGTAGATTAAGATTAAAAATTAGAATAATAGATAATCATAGTATACCGCTAATAATCTTGGTTAAGCTACTGATAACGCGCGTTACACAAACGTTGTTTTTGTATTCAATTGCTTTAGTAGAGGGGGAAAATGATTAATAGGCTGCACAAACCGCATGAAATAGGGATTTCTAGTACACGGGGTTAACTAATATGGCTGTGATTTATGAAAACGTTTTTAACATCGTGAAAAAGCTGTAAAGTGTTGATATGTAGGTCTTTTTAGCCTTAGTGATAAAAATAAATTTTTTACTATTATTATTTTTTTTGATTGCGAAAAGACTAAATACCGATTATTCTTTTTATTATTCCAATAACGTTGGAGTACAGATCATTAATTACTAGGAGGAAATAATAATTTGAGTATTTTAAATACAACAGAGATTATGGAACTAATTCCTAATCGTTACCCCATTCTATTCATGGACTATGTTGATGAATTAGAACCTGGAAAATCAATCGTGGCGACTAAAAACGTCACAATCAACGAAGAATTTTTCCAAGGACATTTTCCTGGTAACCCGGTTATGCCTGGAGTTTTAATCATTGAATCTCTAGCACAAGCTGCATCAATCCTGATTCTAAAATCAGAAGAATTTGCAGGTAAGACAGCATATCTAGGTGCCATTAATGGTGCTAAATTTAGACAGATCGTCCGTCCTGGTGATGTTTTAAAACTTCATGTTGAAATGATCAAGAAAAAGAGAAACATGGGTGTTGTTGAAACATTTGCAATGGTCGGTGATAAAAAAGTTTGCCAAGCAGAACTAACATTCATTGTTGGAGCAACTGATAAGAAAGATAAATAGTCGGTGAATTGCAATGGGATTGAGAATAATTGATTCAGCACTATCTATTCCTAAAAAAGTCGTTACTAACGATGATTTAACTAAAATACTGGATACGTCAGATGAATGGATTTCAAAAAGAACGGGAATCAAGCAACGCTATCAAGCCGTTGAAGAAACTACTTCTTCAATGGCGATAGAAGTCGCTAAACAGCTCTTAGAGAAATCTAAAACGGATCCAAGTGAAATTGATTTGATTGTCGTGGCAACGATGTCACCGGACTATATGTCGCCATCTGTTGCAGCTATAGTACAAGGGAGCATTGATGCAACCAATGCAATGGCTTTTGACATTAGCGCCGCATGTAGCGGTTTTGTGTACGGCATGAGCATTGTTAATAATATGCTTCATGGAGGAAAGTTTAAGAAAGCAATCTTAATTGGTGCGGAAAAACTAACCCGGTTGCTAGATTGGACGGACCGTAGTACAGCCGTTTTGTTCGGTGACGCAGCGGCTGGTATTTTGGCTGAAAATGATTCTTCGAACTCTTCATATTTAATCAACGAAAAATTGAATACATATGGGAATATGGGCCAGTATCTAACGGCTGGAAACGTAGCAGCCTTAGATGACCCAGCACAATCGTATTTCTTCCAAATGAACGGACGTAAAGTTTACGAATTTGCCACTAAACGAGTTCCTGAATCAATTTTGACAGTTCTTCATGAAGCGAACATTGATCCTAGTGAGGTAAAGTATTTCTTACTTCATCAAGCAAATGAACGTATTGTTAAAAGCGTTGCGAAAAAGTTAGATCTATCAATGGATAAATTTCCAGTCAATATTGGTCGCTTCGGTAACACCGCAGCAGCCAGTGAACCCGTCTTGTTAGCAGAAATGTTAGCAGATGGAAAAATTAATCGCGGTGACATTATCGTCTTCAGCGGCTTTGGCGGGGGCTTAACCGTCGGAACAAATGTTATCAAATATTAAAAAAATAAATTAAATTATATTCTCGGAGGAATAATATTATGACTAAAGAAGAAGTATTCACAAAGGTACAAGCAGTAATCGCAGAACAATTGGAAAAAGACGCAGACAAGATCACTATGGAAACAAGTTTTTCAGAAGACTTGGACGCTGATAGCTTAGACATTTTTGAAGTTGTTGACAAGTTAGAAGATGAATTTGATATCGATATTGATACAGACGAAAATATGGATACTGTTGGCAAGTTAGTTGATTACGTTAGCGAAAACATCGATAAGTAATTAAAAAGGGGTAAATGATGGTTAAAGCGGCTTATTTATTTAGCGGACAAGGACAACAATTTGAAGGGATGGGAATGGATCTGTATCAAACAGAGCCGGCCTATCGAGCATTAGTTGATGAAGCTAGTCAAATTTTAGGTCAAAATTTTGCTAAACAAGATGTTATTGATAATGAAGAAAATTTACAATTATCAATTGTTATTTTGAGTTTAGGAATTGCACGAATTCTTAGCAGTGAAAAGATTGCACCGCAGAAGTTCTTGGGGCTTAGCTTAGGTGAATATTCCGCTTTGATTGCCGCAAATGGTTTTTCAATTGATGAAGGTTTAAAAGTTCTTGAAGATCGTTCAAAATACATGGCTGAAGCAGGGAAACTAAATCCAGGCCAAATGGTAGCAGTTTTAAATGCCAGTGATGATGTGATGAACGAGGCAATGCATGCTGCCCGAGAGTTTGGTAAGGTTTATCCAGCAAATTACAACACACCTAAGCAAACGGTTTTCGGTGGCGATGCCGCTGGAATCAACAAGTTTAGTGCACTATTAAAAGCTGCTGGAGTTAAGCGGGTTGTTCCAATTAAGATGAGTGTGGCATCACACACACCATTTATGCAAATGGCTAGTGATAACTTGAAGACCCGTTTGGAAAATGTCACAGTAGCTCAACCGAATGTGCCAGTAATTAGCAATACGATCAAGACTGAATTTACTAAAGCTAATATTAAACAAACCCTTCCAGACCAGTTGGTAAACCCAACTTATTTCACGGATTGTTTAGCTGTAATTGAGGCAGATCCAATCGATTGTTTGGTAGAAATTGGTCCTGGCAAAGCGCTCAGTGGATTTGCTAAAAAAACTCTCAAGAACAAAGACTTACCAATTTTCAATGTTTATGATGTTGAAACACTACAAAAATTACGGAACTATCTTTCAAAGCAGGAGGCTAATTAAGTGATTATTAAAGATACAGTGGCAGTTGTTACTGGTGGAACTCAAGGAATCGGATTAGCAATCGCAATGGATTTAGCTAAGAAAGGTTCAAAGGTTTTTGTTACTGCTCGCCATGATATTTCGGATGATGCAGTAAAAGAACAAATTCAAGGACTTGATATCAACTTTAAAGAACTTGACATTCGTGATGATGCAAAGATTGGCGAATTGTTAAACGACATTAAAGAAGAATTTGGTCACTTAGATATTATTGTAAATAATGCTGGAATTACAAAAGATAAGTTACTAAGTCGAATGTCAGTTGAAGATTTTAATGACGTAATTGCAACTAACTTAGTTGGTACATTTTCAATGACAAAATATGCCATGAAAATTATGCAAAAACAACGTTCAGGCAACATTGTCAATATCTCAAGTATTTCGGGAACTCATGGAAATGTTGGACAAGCTAACTATTCAGCAAGTAAAGCTGGAATTGTTGGTCTAACAAAAACTACAGCTCGTGAAGGTCTTTTGAGAAATATTAGATGTAATGCTGTGGCTCCAGGGATGATTGAAACAGCCATGACTGGAAAATTAAGTGAAAAGGTTCGTGAAAAAACAGAAGAAATGATTCCGATGCACCGTTTCGGTCAACCAGAAGAAATTTCTTCAACAGTAGCTTTTTTACTTGAAAATGATTATATAACTGGTCAAGTACTTACCGTTGACGGTGGAATGACCCTTTAGGTTTTTGAGGAGGAAAAAATGGGTAGACGAGTAGTAGTAACAGGCATGGGAGCTTTGACTCCTCTTGGAAATGATCGAGAATCCTTCATTCAAGGACTAAATAGTTCAAAAGTTGGAATCGATAAAATTACACATTTTGATGCCGAACCAACAGGTATCACGGTTGCCGGTGAGGTTAAGGACTTTGATCCAACTGTTAGAATTGAAAGAAAAATTGCGAAACGGATGGATGCATTTTCTCAATATGCTCTATATTCTGCCGTTGAAGCAATGGAACAAGCTGATTTTAAAGAAGGTGAGTTAGATCCTTACCAAGTCGGTGTAATTTATGGTTCAGGAATTGGTGGATTAACTACCATCCAAGAACAAGTCATTAAAATGGATCATAAAGGGCCAAGACGGGTTTCACCATTATTTGTAACTAACTCAATTACTAACATGGCAGCTGGGAACATTTCAATGTATTTCAATGCAAAAAATACCAGTCAAGCAATCGTTACTGCTTGTGCTAGCGCAAATAATGCAATTGGAAATGCATTCCACCATATCAAAAATGGTTACGCAGATGTTATGATTACAGGTGGTTCAGAATCATCAATTAATGAAATTGGAATCGCTGGTTTCGCTTCATTAACTGCATTAACTGCATCAGAAGATCGTTTACGTGCCTCAATTCCATTTGATAAGGATCGCAATGGTTTTGTAATGGGTGAAGGAGCAGCTACTTTAATCCTTGAAGACTACGACCATGCTAAAGCACGTGGTGCTAATATTTTAGCTGAAATCGTTGGTTACGGTATGACAAGTGATGCTTTCCATATGACCCAACCAGATCCTGAAGGTCGCGGTGCCATTCGTGCAATGCAAATGGCAATGGACGAAGGTGGCATTAAAGCCAATGATATTGATTATATCAATGCTCATGGTACCAGTACGCATGCTAACGATAGTGCAGAATCAAAAGCTATCGAAAGCATCTTTACTGAAAACGACCATTATAAGGTAAGTAGTACTAAGTCAATGACTGGTCATTTGCTTGGTGCGGCTGGAGCAATTGAAGCTGTTGCAACTATTGCAGCACTTCAAAATGGTATTATGCCAGTTAACGTAGGTTTAGAAACTAAAGACCCTGAAGTTAACATTCCATTAGTTACAGAAGATAACCGTAAGGCTTCTGTTAACTATGCCTTGAGTAATTCATTTGGTTTTGGTGGACATAACGCTGTATTAGCATTCAAGAGGTGAAAATGTTGACTGAAATAGATTTAGAAAAGTTATTAACCAAATTAGATAAATCATCATTCACGTCATTCGAAATGACTGAAGGTGATTTTAGCATTAAAGTAAAAAAAGAAACTACTCAAGTAGTTCAACCAGTAGCAACGGTTAATGCCGTTGCTACTGACGTTGAAGCAACTTCTGAAATAGCGGATGCTAACCTAGAAGAGATTAAGGCTCCGTTCGTAGGGGTGGTCTATTTTGCACCTTCAGAAGGAGAAGATCCTTATATTAAGGTTGGCAGTCACATTTCAAAAGGCGATACTGTGGGCTTAATCGAAGCCATGAAGATGTTTAATGAAGTTCATTCACCAGTTGATGGTGAAGTCGTAGAACTCTTAGTTGAAAATGGATCGATGGTTGAATATGATCAACCAATTGCTCGTGTTCGTAAAGTTGGAGATAATTAATGGAAATTAATGTTCAAGATATTATTCCTCAACGTCCTCCTTTTCAAATGATTGATCAATTAGTTGATCTTGAAGCAGGAAAAAAGGCGGTCGCTGAAAAGAAAGTTACCATCAATGAATGGTTTTTTAATAATGGCAACGAGCTCTGCATGCCTGAGCCACTCTTAGTCGAGGCTTTAGCACAAACGGGAGCTTGTGCACTTTTATCAAACGAAGAATTTGTTGGAAAAAATGCTTTCTTTGGCGGAATTAAACAAGCTGAATTTTCAAATAGAGTTGTTCCTGGCAATCGACTTACTTTAACGGTTGAATTAACCAAAATGAAAAGACAAATTGGTACTGGTCATGGGGTTATTGTTAATGAAAATAACGAACTGATCTGTGAAGCTGATTTAACTTTCATTGTGGGCTAGGAACAGGGAGGCTATCTATGTTTCAAAAGGTTTTAGTTGCTAATCGTGGTGAAATCGCGGTCCAAATTATCCGTGCCTTACACGAAATGGATATTGCTGCAGTTAGTGTCTATTCTACAGCTGATGAGAATAGTTTATTCGTTAAATTAGCGGATGAAGCCGTCTGCATTGGAGGGCCTCAACCTGCTGATTCATATTTAAACATGTTTAATATTATCAGTGCTGCCGTCTTAACTGGCTGTGACGCGATTCATCCAGGTTACGGATTTTTATCCGAAAATGCGGAATTCGCTCGTTTATGTAAAGAAAGCAATCTGGTATTTATTGGACCGCACTATAAAACCATTGACTTGATGGGAAATAAGTCTCGAGCGCGTGAGACGATGATTAGTGCGAATGTTCCGGTTATTCCGGGAAGCAACGGCATGGTTCGCGATTTAGAGAATGCCATGGTGGTGGCTAAGCAAATTGGTTATCCAATTATGCTTAAAGCTGCTGATGGTGGTGGCGGAAAAGGGATTCGTCGAATTAATTCGTCAGAAGACCTTAAGAAAGCTTATCAAGAAGCGAAGCGGGAAGCTGAAACTTCTTTTGGTAATTCTGATTTATATATTGAAAAAATCATTGAAAATGCTAAACATATTGAAATGCAAGTTATTGCAGATCAGTTTGGTCATTATGTATTTTTACCTGAACGTGATTGTTCGCTGCAACGAAATAACCAGAAAGTAATTGAAGAAACGCCATGCGCCACTATTTCACATTCTGAACGCGAAAGTTTAGGTGATATTGTAGTTCGGGCTGCAAAGGCCATCAATTATTATAATACTGGTACAATTGAGTTTTTGATGGATGAAAATCATAATTTTTATTTCATGGAAATGAATACTCGACTTCAAGTTGAGCATACAGTTACTGAAGAGGTAACGGGAATTGAATTAATCAAAGAACAAATTAAGATTGCTGAAGGATTGAAACTTGATTTCAGCCAAGCAGACGTTGAAATTTTAGGCCATGCAATTGAATGTCGAATTAATGCCGAAGACCCAAGCAATGGTTTTATGCCATCGGCGGGGACCATTAAGCATCTATTTTTCCCAGATGGAACAATGGGTGTACGCATTGATTCGGGAATTACATATGGTAGCATGATCCCACCATTTTACGATTCAATGATTTCAAAAATAATTGTTAAAATGCCAAATCGGGTTCAAGCGACTAGAAAAATGCGTCGTGTTTTAGATGAATTTGAAATCGAAGGTGTAACTTCAAATAAGGCATTCTTAGAGGCTTTACTAGTTGATAAGGGATTTGAACAAGGATTGTTTACGACTAAATATATTGAAAATGTCTTTTTGAAAGAGTGGTTAAGTAATGCAAAATAAATTCTCACTTCCTACTCAAGATGAAATTGTTAAGCGATTGAAGAAAATTCCAGAAGGTTTGTGGCGCGAATGTTCTAATTGTCACGAAAAGTTTTATTACCGTCGCGCAGGGGTTTATGAAGTGTGTCCTAATTGTGGGTATGGTGCACGGCTAGGTTCTCGTAAACGAATCAAATTACTTTGTGATGAGTTTGAAGAATGGGACAAAGCAATGGCTACTGATCCTACTAATATAGACGATGAAAAGTACAAAAAGAAACTGGCTACAGGGATTAAAACGACTCACGTTAATGAAAGTGTCCTCACAGGAAAAGCTAAAATTGGTAACAATGAATTTGCTATTGGAGTGATGGATTCACGCTTTATCATGGGTAGTTTAGGTCAAGTGACGGGAAGTAAAATTGCACGAATGTTCCAGGAAGCGACTCGGCAACATCTACCAGTTATTATGTTTACTGCTTCAGGTGGGGCGCGAATGCAAGATGGAATTCATTCATTAATGCAAATGGCCAGAGTTTCTGATGAAGTTGCTCGTCATAGTGCGGAAGGCTTATTATACATTGCAGTTATAACCGATCCTACTACAGGTGGAGTTACAGCTAGTTATGCCATGCAAGCTGATATTATTATTTCAGAACCAAAAACATTAATTGGTTTTGCCGGTCGCCGAGTGATTGAACAAACGATTAATCAGAAGCCACCTAAGGATTTTCAACAAGCCGAAACGTTACTTAAAAATGGATTCTTAGATGATATTGTTGAACGACCAAATTTAAAAGAATATTTGAATAATCTTTTAAATTTACATTCAGACAAGTAAGTAGGGATAAAAAATGGCAAAAACAGCATATGAAACAGTGACTGCTGCTCGCAGTAAGGATAAAGTTGCAACTGCTGATTTGATAAATAATATTTTCTCGAATTTTACGGAATTCCATGGAGACCGTCAATTAAGTGACGATCCTGCTGTGATTGGCGGAATTGCTCTATTGAACGGTACACCAGTAACCGTAATTGGTACCCAAAAAGGTAAAAATACCGCTGAAAATATTGAACGTCATTTTGGAACTGTTGAACCTGAAGGGTATCGAAAAGCAGTACGTCTAATGCAACAAGCTGAAAAATTTAAACGACCAGTAATTACATTTGTTAACACACCAGGGGCTTATCCAGGAATGGATGCTGAGTATCATGGTCAAGGTTCAGCAATTGCTAACAGTTTAATAGTGGGGATGGAACTTCGTGTCCCTTACATCAGTATTATTGTTGGTGAAGGTGGTAGCGGAGGTGCATTGGCTCTGGCTACCGGTGATACAGTTTGGATGATGGAAAATAGTATCTATTCAGTTTTATCACCTGAAGGTTATGCTTCAATCGTTTGGAAGGATTCTAAACGTGTTATTGAAGCTTCTGAGGCTTTAAAATTAACTCCAGAACATTTACTTGAAGATGGAATTATCGATAAAATTGTTCCAGAAGTTGTTGATCAAACTAGTACACAAAATTTAAAACAAATGTTAGTTACAGAAGTAAATCGTTTAAGTCAATTTTCAGCTGATGAACTCGTGCAGCGACGACATGAACGATTTAGTAAATTCTAGAAGAGGGGTTATGCAGTTGGAAGGAATTCTTAGTGGAAAAACCATTGTCATTATGGGTGTAGCGAATAAGAACAGTATTGCTTGGGGTTGTACAAAAGCAATCATGGATCAAGGCGCAAAAGTTGTATTAACTTACCAAAATGACCGGATAAAAAAAAGTTTAAATAAAATTGTGGATGATTCAATCGCATTGGTTGAATGTGATGTTTCAGAAGATGCCAATATTGAAAAGGCCTTTAAACAAATTGAAGATAAATTTGGTAAGGTTGATGGTATTATTCATGCGATTGCCTTTGCTGACAAGGAAACTCTTGAAGGTGGCGTTTTAAATACCAAAAAAGAAGGTTACAATCTAGCTCAAGATGTTAGTGCTTACTCATTGATTGCTGTTTCACGCTATGGTGCGGAAATCATGAACGAAAAAGGTAGTATTGTGACGCTTACATACTTCGGCTCAACTCGTGCAATTCCTAACTACAACATGATGGGAATTGCTAAAGCTTCACTTGAATCCAGCGTACGCTACTTGGCAAGTGATTTAGGTGACCGTCATATTCGAGTTAATGCTATTTCAGCTGGTGCAATTAAGACACTTGCTGTTACAGGTATCAAGCATCATCGTGACTTGCTTAAAGAATCTCAAAGCCGTACAGTCGATGGTGAAAATGTAAGTACTAGTGAAGTTGGAAATATCGCCGCATTCCTTGTTAGTGATATGGCAACTGGTGTAACCGGTGATGTTATTTACGTTGATAAAGGCGTACATTTAATTTAAGCTAAATAAAAAGATTAAGGTGGTTACCTTAATCTTTTTTTGTATCCTCAAATTGTCAGATATAGATAGATTTTTTGAGAAATTGACTAGATGTAATTGCGTTTATTAAAATTAAATGATATTATTCTAATAATAAGTGAAAGGGAGGTTGTTATATGAGTCATCAAGTTAAATATTTTGCTAATGTTAATGTAACAACCACTACCTCAACCACCATCCTGTCTGGTTGAGTGTTTTGAGGTGCTTTCCAATTAAAATTTGGTTAACAAACAAAACCACCCAATCAGAATTCAGTGCCTACTAGCATTGATACTGATTCGGTGGTTTTTTATATTTTGAGGAGGAAGAACAATGAAGGAAGATTTACCGCAGTTAAAACGATCACTTACATCAAACCAAATGCAAATGATTGCATTAGGAGGAACCATTGGTGTGGGATTATTCATGGGATCCTCATCGACAATTAAGTGGACGGGACCATCAGTGTTGCTAGCATATGGCTTTGCGGGGTTAATATTGTACCTAGTTATGCGTGCTTTAGGGGAGATTTTATATGTAAACCCAAGCACCGGTTCCTTTGCTGATTATGCAACCAACTATATTCACCCCTTAGCAGGATATTTAACCATGTGGAGCAATATCTTCCAATTTATTGTAGTTGGGATTAGCGAAGTGGTTGCAGTTAGTCAATATTTGAATTACTGGTGGCCAAATTTACCAGGGTGGGTTTCTAGTGTGGTGGTAATTGCTACTTTAACGCTTGCTAACTTGGTTTCTACTAAAGCATACGGAGCGATTGAATTCTATTTTGCTTTAATTAAAGTGCTAACGATTATTTTAATGATTATTATTGGTGTTTTAGTGATTTTCATGGGCTTAGGTAATCATTGGCGCCCTGTAGGATTGAGCAATCTTTGGGCTCACGGGGGCTTTTTCACAGGTGGAGTTAAAGGATTCTTGTTTGCGTTATCAATCGTTGTAGGCTCTTACCAAGGAATTGAGTTACTTGGTATCACTGCTGGTGAAGCAGCTAACCCTAAAAAGGCCATTGTTGCTTCGGTAAAATCAATTGTTTGGCGAATTTTAATTTTTTATTTAGGAGCAATCTTTGTTATCGTAGCTATTTTTCCTTGGAATCAATTGGCTACGGTAGGTTCTCCGTTTGTGGAAACTTTTTCAAAAGTAGGAATTACCGGAGCGGCTGGAATTATCAATTTTGTTGTTTTAACTGCGGCAATGTCAGGAACCAATTCTGGAATTTATAGTGCTAGTCGAATGTTGTATAAACTATCTCAAGAAGGAAAGGTACCTAAGATTTTTGGTAAATTATCCAGTCATCGAGTTCCATCTGTAGCAATCTTGACCATATCTTTTGGAATTTTGTTAGGGATTATCTTAAATATCTTCTTATCTTCATTCAAAGGAGGAGCTGTTAACCTATTTGTGCTGATATATAGTTCGAGTGTGTTGCCGGGGATGGTTCCATGGTTTGTTATCTTACTTTCTGAATTACGCTTTCGCCGTGCTAACCCAGAAATAATTCAAAATCATCCTTTTGTAATGCCGCTTTATCCCATGAGTAATTACTTAGCGATTATCTCGTTACTTTTGATTGTAGTTTTTATGTTCATCAATCCAGACACGAGGGCATCAGTTACAGTAGGATTTGTTTTTCTAATGGTTTTAACGATTAATTTTATAATTAAATTCCGCCGTAAACGGGGCTAGAAAAAATTCAGAAAGCTAAAGTTCTAAAGCTTTTAATATTTTAAAGGAAAAGATATTGCTAAGGTTTACCTAAGAAATAAGCTGAACTTTGATAAACAGATAGGGGTCTGCTAAAATTTAATAGATAAAAAATTTAGGATTAAGCTTTGGAGGATTGGTTTTGAAAATTGGAATTGATAAGATGAGCTTTTTTACGAGTGATTTATATTTACCGATGGAGGATCTTGCAAAGGCTCGTAACGAAGATCCGAATAAATACTTGATTGGTATTGGACAATCAAAACAAGCTGTAATCCGAAATTCACAAGATTCAGTAACACTAGCAGCTAATGCAGCATTAAAAATAGTAGATGATAACGAAAAAGAAAAAATTGATTTGATTTTGTTCGGTACTGAATCTGGTGTAGATAATTCTAAATCAGGAGCAATCTACTTACAGTCATTATTAGGAATTAACTCATCAGCGAGTGGTGTTGAGCTAAAGCAAGCTTGTTTTGGTTTAACTGCCGGAATTCAAATGGCAATGGGGCATATTGCTTTACACCCGGAAAGTCGAGTTTTACTAGTAGGATCGGATATTGCTCGCTATGGAATTGGTACATTAGGAGAAAAAACTCAAGGTGGAGGAGCAATCGCGATAATTATGAGCGCTAATCCTCATCTCCTTGAAATTGGAACGCAAAGTGCCCATTTAACTAAGGATATTATGGATTTTTGGCGTCCATTAAATCGTAGTGAAGCGTTAGTTGATGGTAAGTATTCATCAGCCGAATTTATTAATTTCTTCAAAGAAACCTTCGAAAATTACCTCGAAAAAACGGGCGAAGAGATTGATAAATTTACCGCTCTTGTTTTTCATTTACCTTACACTAAGATGGGGCTTAAAGCTTTAAGAAGCGTAATTGAAGACCTAGATAATGATGATTTAAAAGAACGTTTATTAGAACATTTTGAGGAGAGTCGTTATTTGAATCGTGAGGTAGGAAATTTATATACAGGTTCATTGTATCTGAGTCTGTTGTCATTATTACATGCCCGCAATTTAAAAGCAGGCGACCAAATTGGCTTGTTTAGTTATGGTTCTGGTGCAGAAGGTGAGTTTTATTCTGCTAAAGTCGTTGAAGGATATGAAAAGTATGTTACAGATGAAGAAATTGCATTTTTGGATCAAAGAACTTCAGTCTCAGTGGCTGAATATGAACAAATCTATCGTAGTTTTATGAAACCTCAAACAGCGGACTACAGAACTGAATTTGAAAACGATCCTGCACCATTTGTTTTGAAGGGACAACAACAACAACAACGGATTTATGAAAAAGTAAATTAAAAAAATAGCAACTTGGGTTTAAACCTAAGTTGCCATTTTTTATGAGAAGATGCTGTAAACAATTTTACCGTCTTTCGCGATAATCATCGCTTTATTTTTGTCAGGTTGATTTAATTGAACGGCATATCCCTTACCAAGTTCTTTTTTGAGGGATTTTGAAACCTCAACAAATTTATCTTGGATATCTTTAAAATTACTATTACTCATTTGGTCAGGATTTTCGATCAACTGATTGAAAACTTTTTTAGTGTCTTTATCGGTTGCTGAAACACTAAATGTTTTGGCAGATGGATCATATGTAACAGTACCAAACGATTTAAAAGATTTAGTAAGACTAGCCTGGACTTGTTGCACCTGTTGGGCCTTAGATGAAGAGGCAACACTTTCGCTTTTAATCATTTCCAACTTATCGTCCTTCAAGCTTGATTTTTTACTAGCAATTAAAGTTGAGTTGGTCTTAGAGCCAGAACTTTTATGTGAAGTTTCCATCACATTTCTTGCTGAGAAAATAACAACAGCAAGGGGGATAATCACTAAAAGTGAGCTTAAAAAAATGGAGCCTCGGTTCCTAATTGATGAATAAAATTGAAAAAATCCAAGTAATAATGTAATTGATGCTAAAACTAAAACGTAAAGCATAGTAACCCTCCAAAATGATTTATCGCATTAACAATAGTATGCTTTGAAAAACATAATAAATCAATAGGAAAGTCACATCTAGTAGATGTTATCTCTAAATAAACCAACAACTTTACCGAGGATAGTCACGTTGTCCAAAATAATTGGGGCCATCGTATCATTTTCTGGTTGAAGTCGAATGTGATCGGATTCTCGATAGAATCGTTTGCAAGTTGCTTCATTTTCATCAGTCATAGCAATTACAATGGTGCCATTGTCGGCTGTAGATTGTTTTCTAACAATAACTTGATCACCAGATAAAATACCGGCATTAATCATACTTTCTCCTCGGATGGTAAGCATGAACAAATTACTACTATCATTTTCGTACTCTGGAGGAACAGGGAAGAAATCTGTAGCTTCTTCAACAGCCAAAATTGGTTCACCGGCAGTAACTACTCCCAGTAAGGGAATAGTAGGATTTTTATCTTGTACTCCTAAAGCGTCTAAACCTAATTTTGTTACCTCTAGAGCTCGGGGCTTAGTAGGATCCTTTTCTAAAAAGCCGTTTTTTTGTAAACGATCAATGTGTCCATGAACAGTGGAAGTAGATGATAGTCCAATGGCACTACCAATTTCACGCACTGTAGGTGGATATCCTTGAGCGTTAACTGTTTTATAAATATATTCCAGAACGCTGAGTTGCTTAGTGCTGATATTTTTTGCCATTTTTTCACCTCATAAATATTTGTTGTTATTTTATCATAAAAAAGCCTAATACTCAAACAAACGTTCGCCTTAAAAATTGAAATTAAGAGCTTTCCATAGTATGATTAAACTACTAATAACGGAGGGATTTATTATGGCCGATCAAGAAATGCAAAAATTAATTAAGAGAATCAATGAACTTGCTAAAAAAGCAAAAGAAGAAGGGCTTAGTGACTTAGAGATTATCGAGCGAAAAGATCTGCGTCAAAAATATTTGAAGAAGTTCCGAGAGAGTTTCAGAAGTCAAGTTGAAATGATGCAAATTTTTGATAAAGAAGGCAAAGAAGTCACACCTGAAAAGGTAAAAGAAGTTCAACGAAAAAAGGGCTTACGTGACGATTAGAACGGGGCTTTTGTTTTTAGCCGTTTTTGTGTAAAATGAATAGGTAAGTCGTTGGTAAGGAGGATTGTAAATGTCAACTGGAATTTGGATTATGATTGTAATCATCGCATTGCTTGTTGGTGCAGTTGGTGGTTTCTTCTTTGCTCGTCGTTACATGGAGAATTATTTGAAGAATAACCCCCCAATTAACGAGGATATGCTTAGAACAATGATGCTTCAGATGGGTCAAAAGCCATCACAAAAGAAGCTCCATCAAATGATGACTGCGATGCAAAATCAATCTAAGAAATAAAAAAACGTCCATTATTTGGACGCTTTTTTTGTTTCTTTATTCGAAATGTCAATGTATTTAAACGTAGGATCAACTTCATTATCAAGTTTAACAAAAGCATTGTTTAATTCTTCTTCTAGCATTGCTAAGTTTTCGTCATTCATTTTCGTTTTACGATCAATAGTAATCGGTTCACCAAAGTTGATATGAATCTTTTGACGAGTAAATAGTCCTTTAAAGGTTAATGGTCCTTGATAAATAGCTGGTACAATGGGGACGTTAGCTAATTTGGCAATTACGAAAGCACCATTTTTAAGCTCTTGGGAATGTCGAGTTCCTGAAGGAAAAATAATGGTTGATAATTCTCCCTTTTTTAAAATCTTAACCGGGGTTTTAATGGCTGAAGGACCCGGATTTTGACGATCAACAGGAAAAGCATTTAATTTAGTAATTAACCAGCTTAAAAACCGATTTTGAAAGAGTTCCTTTTTAGCCATAAAAGAAAATCTTTGCGGATAAGCAGCTAGGGCATATAGCACTGGATCAAACCACGTGCGGTGGGGAGCTACTAACACATAACTACCTTCTGGTAAACGTTCTGAGTTGTGTACATCAGGTTTCCCATTAATAAGAAATATCAATGAAGAAACAAAGTGTTTAATAAATGAATAAAACATAAGATAACCTGTACTTTCATATATTTATTAATTTGATTATATTATGAAGTATTGGTAAAGAAAAGGAGTTTTAAATGCAAGTTGAGTTAAAAAGTGACGAGCGAATTGATCAATTATATCGCGATGATATTCAGATTATTCAAAGTCCATCAGTATTTTCATTCTCACTTGATGCGGTATTATTAGCCAATTTTGCTGAGGTTAAAAAGGCTAGTAAGACTAAAATTGTCGATCTTTGCTCTGGAAATGGAGCAGTGGGTTTATTTCTTTCAAAAAAGACTGCCGGCCATGTGACAATGGTTGAGATTCAGTCACGATTAGCAGAGATGGCAATGCGGAGTATTCAGTTGAACGATTTAACTGACCGTTATGATGTTTACAACATGCCGTTGAAAGATGCGTTAACAAAAATTAATGCTGATTCCATAGATAACATTGTTTGTAATCCACCTTACTTTGAAGATTTACCTAGTAGCAAGAAAAATCCCAATGAACATTTGGCACTTGCTCGGCATGAATTAACGACTTCATTAGAGGAAGTTCTTCAGGTGAGTCAAAAGATGTTAAAAATGAACGGAAAATTATTTTTGGTACATAGACCGGATCGACTACCTGAAATTTTAACCAAATTAGTTAAAAATCGATTGGCACCTAAACGAATTCAATTTGCACATTCTCACGCAGGAGATGAAGCTAATATGGTTTTAATCGAAGCGATTAAAGACGGTAAGCCTAATGGAACTAGAATCTTACCACCAATAGTTATTTATGAGGGGTTGGAATACTCTAAAGCAATTAAGGAGTTATTATATGGAAATTCCACTGACTAACGGATTTTATTTTTATGTTTTACGCTGTGCGGATAACACTTTATATGGTGGCTATACCATAAATCTTATTAACCGCGTTGAACGCCATAATAAGGGACAAGGTGCCAAATATACTAAGGCTCGAAGACCAGTTCAATTAATTTATTTTGAATCGTTTGATAATCAGCATGACGCAATGTCTGCAGAATATCAGTTCAAGCAACGAACGCGAAGTAGTAAAATTAAATTTCTTAAAAAGAACGGTATTTCATTAACAAATTTAAAATAATAGTGGTACAGTTAAGGCGATTAACGACTAATTTAATAGTTTGAATACTGTAATATTTTTTGAATCATGATACAGTATGTAAAACAAATTATTTAGCCAAGTCTGAGAGGAGAATTTTTGATGAAAATTATTGCTTATGGCATTCGAGATGACGAAAAACCTTACCTAGAAGAATGGGTTAAAGATAATAAAATTGAAGTAAAGGCTGTTAGCGAATTGTTGGACTCCAACACGATTGAACAAGCTAAGGGTTATGACGGAGTTGTTGCATATCAACAGAAACCTTATACAGATGATTTGTTCGATAAAATGAATGAATTCGGGATTCATGCCTTTTCGCTTCGTAACGTTGGTGTTGATAATGTTCCAGTTGAGGCTTTAAAGCGAAATAATATTAAGATTACCAATGTTCCAGCGTACTCTCCAATGGCGATTGCAGAACTTTCAGTAACCCAACTCCTAGCTTTAATTCGTCGAATTCCAGAATTTGATGCTAAGATGGCTCGTGGTGATTTCAGATGGGAACCAGATATTGCTCTAGAACTTAACCAAATGACAGTGGGAGTTATTGGTACCGGAAGAATTGGGCGTGCGGCCATTAATATCTTTAAAGGCTTTGGAGCTAAAGTGATTGCTTATGATGTTTTCCGAAATTCAGAACTTGAAAAAGAAGGAATCTATGTTGACTCGCTTGAAGAACTTTATCGTCAAGTAGATGTTATTACCTTACATGTTCCCGCTTTAAAAGATAACTACCATATGTTAAATGATGAAGCGTTCGCACAGATGCATGATGGGGTATTTGTTCTAAATTTTGCTCGCGGTAGCTTGATTGACACGAAGGCATTACTTAAGGCTTTAGATAGTGGTAAGGTGGCTGGTGCGGCACTAGATACCTATGAAGACGAAGTAGGTGTTTTTGATGTGGATCACCAAAATGACCCAATCAATGATCCCGTATTTAATGATTTATACAGTAGACGTAATGTAAAAATCACACCACATGCGGCTTTTTATACTAAGCCAGCAGTTAAAAATATGGTACAAATTGCTCTTGAAAATAATAAAGCACTAATTGAAAAAGGTGCTGCAAAAAATGAAGTTAAGTTTGACTAATATTTAGCTTGAAATGCGACTTTAGTTAGGTTAAAATTATATTCGGCCTGTAGGTCAAAAACACACTTGATTGGAAGTTGACGGAGTGCTCAACTAGTTTGAGTCCCGAAACCGTAGATAATCAAGGAGGAAAAACTAGGAGGAAAATAACATGTCTGTTATTTCTATGAAACAATTGCTTGAAGCTGGTGTACATTTTGGACACCAAACACGTCGCTGGAACCCTAAGATGAAGCCATTTATCTTTACTGAACGTAATGGTATTTACATCATTGATTTACAAAAAACTGTTAAATTAATTGACAATGCATATAACTTCGTTAAAGATGTTGCTGCAAATGATGGTGTAGTTCTTTTTGTTGGTACAAAGAAGCAAGCACAAACTGCTATCGAAGAAGAAGCAAAACGTGCTGGTCAATACTTTGTTAACCATCGTTGGTTAGGTGGAACTCTTACAAACTGGAACACAATCCAAAAACGTATCAAGCGTTTGAAAGATTTGAAAGCAATGGAAGAAGACGGTACATTTGATCGTCTACCTAAGAAAGAAGTTGCTCTTTTGAACAAGCAAAAAGACAAGCTTGAAAAATTCTTGGGTGGTATCGAAGATATGCCTCATACTCCAGACGTATTGTTTGTTGTTGATCCTCGTAAGGAACAAATTGCTATCAAGGAAGCTCAAAAATTGAATATTCCTGTTGTAGCTATGGTCGACACAAACTCTGATCCAGATCAAGTTGATGTTATTATCCCATCAAATGATGATGCTATTCGTGCCGTTCGTTTAATCACTGCTAAGATGGCTGACGCTGTTATCGAAGGTCGCCAAGGTGAAGACGAAGAAGAAGCTTCACAAGAAGTCGCTGAAGGCGTAAGCAAGGACTCTCTTGAAGACTTGAAGAAGTCTGTTGAAGAAGGAAGCAACGAAGAATAATTATCACTTAGGCTGTCGTGATTTGAGACCTTTTAGGCCTGAGATTACGCGCGGCCTTTTTTTACGGAATCACAAATTGGTATTAGTAATATAAAAAGCTAAGGGGGCCATAAAAATGGCAAGTATTTCAGCTAAATTAGTAAAAGAATTACGCGATAAAATCGGTGTTGGTATGATGGACGCTAAAAAAGCACTTGTTGCTACAGAAGGTGACATGGACAAAGCAGTTGATTTTCTCCGTGAAAAAGGTATTGCAAAGGCTGCTAAGAAGAGTGACCGTGTTGCTGCTGAAGGTCTTGCAGATGTTGAAATGCATGACAACACAGCTGCAATTGTAGAAGTTAATTCAGAAACTGACTTTGTTGCATCAAACGATCGTTTCATCGACTTAGTTAAGGAAATTGCTTCACAAGTTGCACTTGAAAAACCTGCAGATGTTGATGCTGCTCTTAAATTGAAGTCACCAAAGGGTACTTTGAATGATGATATCATCGAAGCAACTCAAGTAATTGGTGAAAAGATTTCTCTTCGTCGCTTTGCTACTTTAGAAAAGGGTGAAAACGAACATTTCGGTTCATATCTTCACATGGGTGGTAAAATTGCAGCGCTTGTATTGCTTGAAGGTGCTGATGAAGAAACTGCTAAAGACGTTGCTATGCACGTTGCAGCTATCAACCCTAAGTATGTTAACCGTGACCAAGTACCTGCTGAGGTATTGGACCACGAACGTGAAGTACTTAGCAAAGAAGCTGAAGGTGAAGGCAAACCAGCTAACATCATCGAAAAGATGGTTACTGGTCGTTTGAACAAGTTCTTGGCTGAAATTAGTTTAGATGATCAAGAATATGTTAAAGATCCTGACCAAACAGTTGCTAAATATGTTGCTTCAAAGGGTGGTAAAGTTAAGTCATTTATCCGCTTTGAAGTTGGTGAAGGTATCGAAAAACAAACTGTTGACTTTGCTGAAGAAGTTCGTAAGGAAATGGGCCAATAAAACCCAGAGTTTTTGGATATTTAAAAAGCGAATTAATATGAGTTTAGCTCAATTAATTCGCTTTTTTGTAGGATTTTACACGTAATAACAGTGTGGTTTGCCGCATTTTTATGATAGAATTAATGAAGGAAATTAAACATAGGAGGCCGTAATATGTCGGAAGTTAAATACAAGCGAGTAATAATGAAGCTGAGTGGTGAAGCACTTGCTGGAGATAAAGGAACAGGTATTAATCCACCAGTAATTCAAAAGGTTGCTGAAGAACTTCGTGACGTGCATGACCTAGGAGTACAAATTGCCATCGTTGTTGGTGGTGGGAACATGTGGCGTGGAGAAACTGGTGAACAGCTTGGAATGGAACGTGTTCAAGCTGACTATATTGGTATGCTAGGTACGGTTATGAATGCTTTAGCACTTCAAGATAGCCTAGAATCACTAGGAGTTCCAACTCGCGTTCAAACTTCCATTGAAATGCGTCAAATCGCTGAACCTTACATTCGTCGTAAGGCCGTTCGTCATCTTGAAAAGAATCGCATAGTAATCTTTGCTGCTGGTACAGGTAGCCCATACTTCTCAACTGATACAACTTCAGCTTTAAGAGCGGCTGAAATTGGGGCGGAAGCAATTTTAATGGCTAAAAACGGCGTAGATGGTATTTATTCTGCCGATCCAAACGTAGACCCTGATGCAGTTAAATTTGACGAATTAACACATATGGATATTATTGATAAAGGACTTAATGTTATGGACACTACTGCAAGTTCACTTTCGATGGAGAATAATATTCCATTAGTTGTTTTCAACTTAAACCAAGCAGGTAACATTAAAAAGGTTGTTGCAGGTGAAAATATTGGAACAACGGTTAGAGGAGAAGAATAATGGCAAAAAATGAGATAATCCAAAAAGCTGAAGAAAAAATGCAAAAGGCACAGAATGTTTTAGAACGTGATTTAGGTTCAATCCGTGCTGGCCGTGCTAATGCTTCATTACTTGATAAAGTCTCAGTGGATTATTATGGAGCTCCAACTCCACTTAATCAAATGGCTTCAATTACCATTCCGGAACCACGAGTATTGTTAGTTACTCCTTATGATAAGAGCGTATTGAACGACATTGAACAAGCTATTTTAATGTCAGATCTAGGGATTAATCCTGCTAATGATGGCTCGGCAATTCGTTTAGTAGTTCCTCAATTAACTGAAGAAACCCGTAAAGATTTAGCCAAGAATGTTAAAGCAGAAGGCGAAAAAGCTAAAGTAGCAGTTCGTAATATTCGTCGTGATGCAATGGACACTTTGAAAAAGGCTAATAAAAATGGCGACTACAATGATGATGAATTCCATGATTTAGAAAAACAAACTCAAGATAGTACGGATAAAGCAATTAAAGTTGTAGACGAAATCGTAGCTAATAAGGAAAAAGAAGTCCTTGAAGGCTAGTATTAACTTTTGATAAAGCACCCCAAGAATTGTAGTGAAAACTCAACTTTTGGGGTGCTTTACTGGTTATTGAAAAATTCCAACTTCAACCAAAAAGTATCAAAATTTGGTATGGTACAATAAAAATCATGTGTTTTTAGGTAGTTTTGAAGATGTTTGACGTATCTTTAATAGTCGTTGTCCGTTTATTTGTACAGAACAATGATTTTGTAGCTTTTTTTTGGTAAAATAATAACCATTAGCTTGGAGGTTTTTTGATGAAAATGAATCAAAAACTTGAAACAGAATTAAATGAAAATATTCCAAAGCATGTTGCCATTATTATGGATGGTAACGGACGCTGGGCTCAGAAACGATTTATGCCACGTGTTGCTGGTCATAAGCGAGGAATGGAAGTCGTTAAGACTATTACTAAAAGTGCTAGTAAGTTGGGCGTAAAGGTGTTAACCTTATACGCTTTTTCGACGGAAAACTGGAAACGTCCCCAAGATGAAGTTTCATTCTTAATGAAATTACCGATTACTTTTTTCAATAAATTTGTTCCAGAATTGATTGAAGAGGGGGTCCAGGTTCGAGTAACTGGAGATATCGACGGCCTTCCCCAAGCGACTCAAGATGCTGTACGAAAAGCGATCGAGGACACCGCACAAGGTACAAAGATGATTTTAAATTTTGCTCTTAACTATGGAAGTCGGGACGAAATTACCAAGATGGTCCAGTCAATTGCTCAAGCTGTTAATACCAAACAATTGGACGTGGATAAAATTGATGAGCAGGTTATTGAAAACCATCTACAAACTAATTTTTTAGGCGAACTTTCTAATCCAGATGTATTGATTAGGACCAGTGGAGAAGAGCGAATTTCGAACTTCTTACTTTGGCAAATTGCATATAGTGAGTTAGTCTTTACTGACACACTTTGGCCAGATTTCGACGAAAAAATCTTTATTGAAATGATAAAAGAGTATCAAAAACGTGATCGACGTTTTGGTGCAATTAAAAAGTGAGGAATTAATTTTGAAGCAAAGAGTAATTACTGCCGTAGTAGCGTTAATAATTTTTATTCCAATTGTCTTTCTTGGAGGAACATTAATCGAGATTGCAGCCTTGGCCCTAGCCGTGGTGGCAATGAGTGAAGTTTTAATTATGAAACGAATTTTGTTGGTAACTCCTGAAGCAATTATTAGTATCTTAGGAACGTTATTCTTGGTTGCCCCTAAGTCATGGATGCACGACTTACCGAGCCAAATTAATACACCATTTGTTTCTTTGATTTTTGCCATTGCGTTGATGGTGAGAGTTGTTTTCAGTAAAAATCGTTTCAATTTCGATGATGCTGGTGTATTAACATTGACAATGCTATACATTGGATTCGGATTTAACATGTTTGTTCAAGCTCGAACGGTGGGCTTAGGAATGTTAATGTATCTGCTACTAACCGTCTGGAGTACAGACAGTGGAGCCTACTTAGTCGGAAGAAAGATTGGTAAGACTAAACTTGCTCCTCAAATTAGCCCCAATAAGACTTGGGAAGGTTCCATTGGCGGAACCATAGTTGCAGTTATTGTTGGAATTATTTTCTCAGTAACGGGACTAATCCATTATGGAATTCTAGCTACAATTTTAATGACGCTATTCCTTTCAATTGCAGGTCAGTTAGGAGACTTAATAGAATCTTCTCTTAAACGTTATTACGGTGTTAAAGATTCTGGTCGTATCTTACCAGGTCATGGAGGAATCCTTGACCGTTTTGATAGTCTATTGCTAGTATTGCCAATGGCATATTTATTAGGTTTACTATAAAATTTGCCAGTTAGGAGTTATTTATGATAACTACGATTATTACCTTTATTGTTGTATTTTTAATTTTAGTTGTTGTCCATGAGTATGGGCATTTTGTTGCTGCTAAAAAGTCCGGTATTTTAGTTCGTGAATTTTCAATTGGGATGGGTCCTAAAATTGTTGATTTGAAGCGTAATGGAACTACGTATACTTTACGGATTCTTCCCATTGGTGGTTATGTTCGAATGGCGGGACTCGATGAACAAGAAGATGAATTGAAAGCGGGACAACATGTTACATTAACCACGGATAATACTGGACAAGTGACGATTATTAATACTTCTAGTAAAGTTCAAAATTTGATGGGCATTCCAGTTGATGTAACCAGTTTTGACTTACAAGATAAATTATTCATTGAAGGTTATGAAAATGGTAACGAAGACGAAGTTAAACATTTTGAAATTGATCATGATGCATCGATAGTCGAATCCGACGGGACAGAAGTTCGAATTGCACCGCGTGATGTTCAATTTCAATCTGCTAAGATTTGGCAGCGACTAATTACTAATTTTGCTGGACCATTTAATAATTTTGTTTTGGCCATCGTTGTTTTTGCGATAATGGGAGTTATGCAGGGAGCAGTTCCGGCTAATACTAACCAAGTACAAGTCGTTGAAAATGGTGTTGCTCAAAAAGCAGGAATTAAAAATAATGATCGTATTGTTAGAGTTGAAGGACAAAAAACAGATAATTGGAGTCAACTATCTAAGGCAGTTTCAGCTCGTCCAAATCAAAAAACGACTTTAGAAGTATTACGTCAAAAGCAAACAAAGAAAATCACATTAACACCTAAGTTAGCAAGTAATGGTAGTAAAAAAGTGGGTATGATTGGTGTTCAATCATCCATGACAACTAATTTAGGTAAGCGAGTTTTATATGGTTTCACTGGAACTTGGCAAATGGCTAAGAGTTTGTTTACCGCTTTAGGACAGATGCTACATGGCTTTAGTTTGAATGATTTAGGCGGTCCTGTTGCAATTTATGCCACGACCTCTCAAGCTACCCATCAAGGCTTCATGTCAGTGCTGTATGTGCTTGGTTTTCTATCCCTAAACTTGGGGATTGTTAACTTATTACCAATTCCAGCTTTGGATGGAGGAAAAATTCTCCTAAATCTCGTTGAAATGATTCGAAGAAAACCTTTAAAAGTTGAAACCGAAAATGTGATTACGCTAATTGGCTTTGGATTTTTAATGATATTAATGCTGTTAGTTACTTGGAATGATATTCAAAGATACTTTTTTTAAATTAACTTAAGGAGTTCAAATTCAATTATGAAACAATCAAAAATTCTTATTCCTACTGTAAAGGAAGTTCCAAATGATGCCGAAGTTTTAAGTCATAAAATGATGCTTCGGGCAGGATACATCCGTCAAATTTCGGCCGGAATGTATGCATACTTACCATTAGCTTATAAAGTGATTAGTAAGATTGAAAAAATCGTGCGTGAAGAAATGGAAGCAATCGACGCCGTTGAAATGTTAACTCCAGCGGTTTTACCAGCTGAATTATGGAAGCAATCAGGCCGTTATGAAACATATGGTCAAGAACTCTATAAATTTAAGAATCGTCATGATCGTGATTTTATTCTTGGACCAACACACGAAGAAACCATGACTACATTGATTCGAGACGAAGTTAAATCATACAAGAAACTTCCACTTTCTTTATACCAAATCCAAATGAAATATCGCGATGAAGATCGTCCTCGTTATGGATTACTACGCGGCCGTGAATTTTTAATGAAAGATGCTTATTCTTTCCACGCCGATGAAGAAACGTTAGACCAAAGTTTCCGTGATTTCGAAAAAGCTTACCAAAACATTTTTAGACGTTGTGGTCTTAACTTCCGTGAAATCGTGGGTGACGCCGGAGCAATGGGTGGTCGAGATTCCAAAGAATTTTCAGCTATTGCTTCTATTGGTGAAGATACAATCGCTTACTCAGAAGAAAGCGATTATGCTGCTAACTTAGAAATGGCAAGTAGTGTCTACACAGATCTTCAAATGCATGAAAATCAAGAAGAACTTACTAAAGTGGCTACTGATGATGCGCATTCAATTGATGAAGTTGCTGCTAAGCTAGATGTGGATAGCAACCGTTTAATTAAAACTATGGTTTTAATTGTCGATGAAGCACCTGTTTTGGCTTTACTACGTGGTAATGATCAACTAAATGAAGTTAAGCTTACAAATCTTTTGCACGCTGATGAGGTTCGAGAAGCAACGGAGGAAGAAGCCTTTGAACTTCTAGGTGCGCACGTGGGTTCGCTTGGTCCAGTACTTGAAAACAAACCAGAAAATTTAAAGATTGTAGCAGATAAATATATTGAACAAATGGTTAACAGCGTTGTTGGTGCTAATGAAGATGGTTTCCATTTGAAAAATGTTAATGTTGAACGCGATTTTACCGTTGATGAATATGCTGATATTCGTACTGTCCGTGAAGGCGAACTTGCTCCGGATGGTAAGGGTGCTTTGAAATTCACTAAGGGAATCGAAATTGGTCATATCTTCAAGATTGGAACAAAGTACTCTGAAGCTTTGGATGCTAAGGTACTAGATGAAAACGGACGAGCAATCCCAGTAATTATGGGTTGTTATGGAATTGGGGTGAGTCGTTTACTATCAGCTGTTTCTGAACAACAATCGGATGAAAATGGGCTTGTATGGCCTAAGAATATTGCTCCTTATGATGTCCATGTAATTCCAGTTAATGCCAAGAATGCGGAACAAATGGAAATTGCTGACCAAATTAACGGAGAACTAACTAAAGCAGGTTACGATGTATTAGTAGATGATCGTAAGGAACGTGCCGGAGTTAAGTTTGCGGATTCAGACTTAATTGGAATCCCACTTCGTGTTACCATTGGTAAGAAAGCTTCTGAAGGCATTGTTGAAGTCAAGTTACGTAAGACAGGGGAAGCAGTCGAAGTTAAGGTTGCGGAACTAAATAACACGGTAGAAATTTTATTAAACCAAGCTCAATAAAAGTAAATAAACCAATTAAAGCTGGGGAATCCCAGCTTTAATTATTTGTAGCAAATATTTTTAATGGATTAGTAACATCAGGGGGACCAAAGAGTGAGTTTGTCAGAAAATGAACAATTCAGAGTTTTATTAGAGCAAATTGATTTGTTGGATAATGCTGAATTAAAAGATGGTTCAATCAAAGATTTAACTGTGCACTCCAATTCCAAGCGTTGGACGTTTAGTTTTGAGTTTAATGATATTTTACCTTTACAAGTCTTTGTTGAATTTCATCATCAATTGGTTAATACGTTTGGGGCAATAGCTCAAATTGATTTTTCAATTGATACTATAAATAAAAATAATGTTGCAACCCATGCAACCGATTATTGGGATTGGATTATCAAGAATAGTGGTATTCAATCATCACTTCTACAAGTGTTATGTGATAAGTCGATTCCAGAGTTTAAAGATGGACAATTAGTTGTCAAAGTAGATAATCAAATTACTAAGAACTTTCTCAATGACGATGTTTTGCAGACTCTTAGTAATACGTATCAAAAAGTTGGTTTTGGTCCGATTAAAATTAAACCTACAATCGATGACAATACTGCTCAAGAACGTTTGCAAGCTTATCATGAAGAAAAAATTAAACGTGATCAAGCCATTGTTCAAAAAGCGACTGAGGCAATTAAAAAAGCTGAAAGTAAAAAGAAAGCTTCTGATAAAGCGATGCCTGAATTTAATGGTAAAGTACAAATGGGTAAACCAATTAATGGTAAGGACAATATTGTTCAGTTGAGAGATATTACCCAAGAAGAACGTTCGGTGGCCATTGAAGGGTATATTTTTGACGCAGAAGTTAAGACTCTTCGTTCAGAGCGTCAACTTTTAATCTTTAAGGTAACGGACTATACATCGTCTATTACCATCAAGAAGTTTTCTCGTAATGAGGCCGATGAACAATTATTCTCGGCCATTAAAAAAGGTTTGTGGGTTAGAGTTCGCGGAAGTATTCAAGAAGATAGTTTTATGAAAGATCTAACGATGAATGCTTACGATATCATGGAAGTCGACCACGCTGATCGACAAGATACAGCAACTGATAAAAGAGTTGAATTACACTTACACACTAATATGAGTACGATGGATGCTACTAACGGAATTAGCGATTTGGTAGGACAAGCTGCTAAGTGGGGGCATCCGGCGGTTGCAGTCACAGATCACGCTGGATTACAAGCTTTCCCTGAAGCCCATGCAGCTGGTAAAAAAAATGGTATTAAAACACTTTTCGGTGTTGAAGCTAATCTAGTTGATGATGGAGTTCCAATTGGCTATAACAGTGAACATCGCCCATTGAAGGGCGGCAAATATGTAATCTTTGATGTGGAAACTACGGGTTTGTCTGCAATTTATGACAAGGTGATTGAACTATCGGCGGTCAAAATGGAAAATGGAAATGTAATTGATCAGTTCGAAGAATTTATTGATCCGGGTTTTCCTCTTTCGGAAACTACAATTAATCTGACTAGTATCACGGACGAAATAGTACGTGGTTCAATGTCTGAAAAAGAAGTTTTCACCAAATTTAGAGAATTTTATGAAGATGCTATTATTGTGGGACATAATGTAACTTTTGATATTGGTTTTATGAATACAGGTTACCTCCGACATGGAATGGAAGAAATAAAAAATCCCATAATTGATACTTTAACGTTAGCGCGGTTCTTGTATCCTACTCTGAAAGGTTATCGTTTAAACACTTTGGCTAAAAAATTTGGGGTAGCACTCGAACATCATCATCGGGCTATCTATGATTCAGAAACTACAGGACATTTGTGTTATCTCTTCTTAAAAGATGCCGAAGAACGTTATGGGATTGAATATCATGATCAACTAAATGATCACATGACTGAAAATGAAGCATATAAACATGCACGGCCAAGTCATGCCATTTTAATTGCTAAGACCCAAGCAGGTTTAAAAAATCTTTTTAAATTAGTATCAATGTCAAATGTTAAATATTACTATCGTGTACCTCGAATTCCTCGCTCTGAGTTAGAAAAATTACGCGAGGGGATTATTGTCGGTTCTGCTTGTTCTAGCGGGGATGTTTTTACGGCGATGATGCAAAAAGGATATGCTGATGCACGGCGAAAGGCTAAATTCTATGATTACTTGGAAGTAATGCCTAAACCGGTTTATCAACCATTAATCGAACAAGAATTAGTTAGTGATAATAAGAAGTTAGAGGAAATCATTGCCAATATTGTTAAATTAGGTGAGGATCTAGATATTCCAGTAGTCGCAACGGGAGATGTTCATTATCTCAATCCGCAAGATTATATCTACCGTAAAATTTTAATTAATTCGCAAGGTGGGGCTAATCCTTTAAATCGTTCAGAATTGCCTGATGTTCATTTTAGAACTACCGATGAAATGCTGGAAGACTTTGCTTTCTTGGGTCCAGAAGTAGCACACAAGATTGTTGTCGAAAATTCGAATAAAATCGCTGATAGTGTAGATGACGGAATTAGCCCAGTTAAAGATAAGTTGTATACACCTAAAATGCCAGGTGCTGAAGACCGAATCAAACAGCTTTCGATGGATCGGGCACATGCTTTGTACGGTGAAGTATTACCGGAAATTGTTCAAGAACGATTAGATAAAGAATTGACTAGTATCATTGGAAATGGTTTCTCCGTAATTTATCTGATTGCTCAGCGCCTAGTGCATAAGAGTAATAAAGATGGTTATTTAGTTGGGTCGCGTGGATCAGTTGGTTCTAGTTTTGTTGCTACAATGTCTGGAATTACAGAAGTTAATCCATTACCGCCTCATTATCGATGCCCTAAGTGTCAATATTCGTTCTTCTATACCAAGGGTGAATATGGTTCTGGATATGACCTTCCAGATAAAGAATGTCCGGAATGTGGAACTTGGATGATTGGTGATGGACAAGATATTCCGTTTGAAACTTTCCTAGGTTTCAAAGGAGATAAGGTTCCCGATATTGATTTAAATTTCTCGGGAGATTATCAACCTATTGCGCATAATTATATGCAAGTTTTATTTGGTAAAGATAATGTGTTTAGAGCTGGTACAATTGGTACGGTTGCTGATAAAACAGCATTTGGATATGTTAAAGCGTACGAAAGAGATACCAATCAGCATTTGCGCGGAGCCGAAATTGAACGTTTGGCTAAGGGCGCAACTGGTGTTAAACGAACGACTGGACAACATCCGGCTGGAATTTTGATTGTTCCTGATTATATGGATGTATATGATTTTAGTCCTATTCAATATCCCGCTGATGATCAGACGGCTGCTTGGGAAACGACTCATTTTGATTTTCATTCTATCCATGATAATATTCTGAAAATGGATATTCTGGGACATGATGATCCAACAATGATTCGTAAGCTACAAGATTTATCAGGAATTGATCCAGAGACCATTCCAACTGATGACCCCGGGGTGATGAAAATTTTCTCTGGCCCAGAAGTTTTAGGCGTTGATGAAAATCAAATTCAATCTAAAACAGGAACTTTAGGAATCCCTGAGTTTGGTACGCGATTTGTGCGAGGAATGTTGGAAGAAACCCATCCAACTAGTTATTCAGAGCTTCTCCAAATTTCTGGATTATCACATGGTACTGATGTTTGGTTAGGGAATGCCGAAGAATTGATCAAGGCGGGTACCGTAACTTTGAAAGAAGTTATTGGTTGTCGTGATAATATTATGATGGATTTAATTCATTATGGTTTAGATTCACAGTCCTCCTTCCAAATTATGGAGAGTGTGCGTAAGGGAAAGGGAATTCCAGAAGGCTATGAAGATAAGATGCGTGCGGCTAATGTTCCCGATTGGTACATTGAATCTTGTGGAAAGATTAAATATATGTTCCCACGGGCGCATGCTTCAGCCTATGTTTTAATGGCCTTACGAATTGCCTACTTTAAGGTTTATTATCCATTGGTTTATTACGCAGCATATTTCACGGTACGAGCAGATGACTTTGACATTGTTTCGATGGCACGCGGGAAAGAATCCCTCAAAAATCGCATGCAAGAAATTAATGATAAAGGTAACGATGCGTCGACAAAGGAAAAAAATCTCCTAACCGTGTTAGAATTAGCTAACGAAATGTTAGAACGTGGTTTTGAATTCAAAATGATTGATATTGAAAAATCAGATGCTGAAGAATGGTTAATTGAAGGCAAGTCCTTAATTGCACCATTTAATGCTTTACCAGGTTTAGGATTGAACGTTGCTAAACAAATCGTGGCTGCGCGAGCAGACAAGCCATTCCTTTCCAAAGAAGACTTGTCAAAGCGGGGACATGTTTCGCAAACTTTAATTGATTTCATGACTGAGAACAACGTTTTATCGGAGTTGCCGGATGAAAATCAGCTTAGTTTATTCTGATGATTTGCAAAAATGCCCATATAATGGTATATTCAGAGTAGTAATTTGATACTCGTTAATTGAGTGAGCAGCGATGCTCGCTCTTTTTATTGGCAAAATATAATTCTGGAGGTTCAAGTTTGAGTAACAATGTTATTGAAAAGGTGACAGAATTAGTCCAACCAATTACTGATCGCCATAATTTTGAACTTGTTGAAGTTGAATTTGTAAAAGAAGGTCAAGGTTGGTTCCTAAGAGTCTATATTGACAAAGTTGGTGGCATTAACATCGAAGAATGTGCCATGGTCAGTGATGAGCTAAGTGAAATTTTGGACGCACAAGATCCAGATCCAATTCCACAAGCTTATTTCTTAGAAGTGTCTTCTCCAGGGGCTGAACGACCTTTAAAAACGAAGGAAGATCTTACGAGATCAATTGGTGAATATATCCATATCTCACTATATGCATCGATTAATAAGCAAAAAGTTTTCGAAGGTTACCTTAAAAGCTTTGAAAATGATGAAATTGTTTTGGACTATTTAGATAAGACTAGACATAAAGAACTTAAAGTAACGTATGATCAGGTTGCATTTGCTAGATTAGCAATCAAGATTTAGAG
This sequence comes from Pediococcus pentosaceus, assembly GCF_001437285.1. Lineage (GTDB taxonomy): Bacteria > Bacillota > Bacilli > Lactobacillales > Lactobacillaceae > Pediococcus > Pediococcus pentosaceus. The sequence continues at coordinate 175,255 of NZ_JQBF01000002.1, forward strand.
GAGAGTTTAAAATGAGTAAAGAAATGATTACCGCTCTTGATATCTTAGAAAAAGAAAAGGGAATCAAAAAAGAAGTTATCGTTGAAGCACTTGAAGCTGCATTAGTTTCGGCATTCAAGCGTAATTACGGACAGGCTCAAAACGTTGAAGTAGAATTTAATGATCGTAAAGGTGATATTCATGTTTACGCCGTTAAAAAAGTTGTTGAAGAAGTTGAAGATGATCAATTGGAAGTTAGTTTAGCTGACGCCTTGATGATCAATCGAGCATACGAATTAGATGATGAAATCAGATTTGAAGTTACTCCTAAAAACTTTGGCCGAATTGCAGCTCAAACTGCTAAACAAGTTATTATGCAACGGGTTCGCGAAGCTGAACGTGGTGTAATTTACGAAAAGTATGGTCAATACGAAGATGAAATTGTTACAGGCGAAGTATCACACCGTGATAATCGTTACGTATATGTTGACTTGGGTGGGGTCGAAGCTGTGATGGCTAAGTCAGACCAAATCCCAGGTGAACAATATGAACCTCATGATCATATTAAAGTTTATATTACGAAGGTGGAAAATAACGGTAAGGGACCTCAAATTTTTGCTTCAAGAACGGATTCGGGACTTTTGAAACGGCTCTTTGAACAAGAAGTTCCTGAAGTTTATGATGGAACGGTCGAGATTATGTCGATTGCTCGTGAAGCTGGTGATCGTGCTAAAATTGCGGTACGTTCTAATGATCCTGATATTGATGCAGTTGGGACATGTGTGGGTGCTAAGGGCCAACGTGTTCAAACGATTGTCAATGAACTTCATGGTGAAAACATGGATATCATTGAATGGAAAGAGGACCCAGCAGAATATATAGCTAATGCTTTGAAACCTTCTGAAGTTATTGACGTATTATTTAATGAAGAAGATGAAAATTACTGCATGGTAATCGTTCCAGATTACCAACTTTCATTAGCAATTGGTCGTCGTGGACAAAATGCGCGTTTAGCTGCTAAACTTGTTAACTTCAAGATTGACATCAAATCGGAAACAGATGCATCAGAATATGCTGAAGAAGAAGATTCTGAAGAAAGTACAGAAGAAACCGCTGAATAAACCATTGGAGGTGTGTTCTTGATGAAAACCAGAAAAATACCAATGCGTAAAGACATTGTGACAAATCAAATGTTTCCTAAAAAGGAACTCGTGCGAGTTGTCAAAAATAAGGAAAACGAAGTAGCTATTGATCCGACGGGTAAAGCTGCAGGACGAGGCGCTTATATTGGATTAGATGTCGAAATTGCTAAAAAGGCAAAAAAGAAGCGAACTTTTGATCAAGCGTTTAAAATTAAAGTTGACGACCAGTTCTACGATGACTTAATTGCTTATGTTGATCATCAGCAAGCACGAAAAGAGTTATTTGGTAAGTAAATGATTAAAGAAAATATTAGTAAATATCTCGGATTGATGCGCCGTTCAGGTAACTTGGTTACTGGTCAAGAACTAGTACTCAGTTCAATTCGTAGTCAGAAAGCCAAATTCGTTCTGGTAACAGAAGATATTGGCGAGTCCTCAAAGAAAAAAATTATTGATAAGTGTCATTTTTACGAAGTTCCATTCACTATTTTGGGAACTAAAGAAGATCTTTCCAAAGCAATTGGGCAGGAAAGATCGGTAGTGGCGACTGAAAATAATGGTTTTGCAAAGGGGTTACTAAAGAAAATAAATGAATAGGAGCGTGAAACGATGGGCAAAAAAAGAATTTATGAATTAGCCAAAGAAATCAACGTTTCGAGTAAAGATATTATTGAAAAGGCGCAGGCCGATGGTCTTGATGTAAAAAACCATATGTCGACGCTAGACGATGCTTCTGAAAAGCATTTACGCAATGCTTTCAAAAAAAATACTACTACAAACAAACCGGAAGAAAAACGGACACCTAAATTCCGTTCAAGCAAAACTGGTAAAACTGTGGTTAAGAAAAGCGACCATCCAGCAGCTGATGGAACGAAGGGTATTCAAAGATTGAAATCATCAAATAATGAAAGTACTACAAGAAACAATAACAATAACAAAAATGGCAACCAAAACCGTAATAATACAAATGGTCGTCCAAACAATAACCAAAATCGTCCAAACAACAATCGTAATGGTAATCGTCCTAACCAACCTAAGCGCGATGAAAAACAAGATCGAATTCGTGCTTCAGTAGCAGAGGCTGCCCGTATGGCTGCTCAAGCTAACCGCGAAATTGCTAACGAGAAGCCCCAAGCTAATCGTCAACGCACGAATAGCGCTAAGCCGGGTGAACAACGTCGGGAAGGTCGTAATAACCAAAATCGTCCAAACAACAATAATCGTAACGGTAACAATGTAAATCGTACGAATAATAATAATCGTCCAAACAATAACAATCGTAACAATGAAAATCGTCCAAGTCGTCCAAATAATACTAATCAGACGACTAATAATCGCCCAACTAACAATACAACTAGACCAGCTGCTCCAGCAGCTACGACAGCTAATAATAGTGGTGAAAAGAAGCAAGATCGTTTCAGCGGACGTAACAACAATTCTAGGGGTGGGAACCGTTTTGGAAATAATCAAAACCGTCCCTTTAATAAAGAAAACCGTAAGAACAAAAAGAGAAATAGAAAAGCTAAACGCGATGGGCGGATGAAGGAAACAACTAACAAAGTTGTTACTGTTCGTAAGGAACGTCCATTGCCAGATGTATTAGAATACAGCGAAGGTATCAATGTAGCAGAGATTGCTAAGAAGATTCATCGTGAACCAGCAGAAATTATCAAGAAATTGTTCATGATGGGTGTAATGGTTAACCAAAATCAATCACTTGATAATGATACAGTGGAACTTCTAGCAGCCGATTATGGAATCGAAGCTCAACAAAAAGTTGAAGTTGATATTTCAGATATTGATAAGATTTTTGAAGACGAAGAAAAGAATACAACTAACCTTGTATCACGCCCTCCAGTTGTTACTATCATGGGACACGTTGACCATGGTAAGACAACCTTACTTGATAAACTTCGTCATAGTCATATCACTGAAGGAGAAGCCGGTGGTATTACTCAAGGAATCGGTGCTTACCAACTTAAGCATGATGATAAGTTGATTACTTTCCTTGATACTCCTGGTCATGCGGCCTTTACTGAAATGCGTGCTCGTGGTGCTGATGTTACGGATATTACAATCTTAGTTGTCGCTGCTGATGACGGTGTAATGCCGCAAACTATTGAAGCTATCAACCATGCTAAGGCTGCTAATGTTCCAATTATCGTCGCCGTTAACAAGATTGATAAGCAAGGAGCAAATCCTAACCATGTTATGGAACAATTGACTGAATATGGTCTTATTCCTGAATCATGGGGTGGAGACACAATTTTCGTTGAAATTTCAGCTAAATTAGGTCAAAATATCGATGAATTACTTGATATGATTTTACTTCAAGCAGAAGTTCTAGAACTTAAAGCTAACCCAGATCAAAATGCTGCTGGATCAGTAATTGAAGCTCAATTGGATCCTGGTAAAGGTTCTATTGCAACAATCTTAGTTCAACAAGGTACAATGCACGTTGGTGATCCAATTGTTATTGGTAACACCTTTGGACGGATTCGAACAATGGTTAACGAACATGGTCGTCGAGTGAAAGAAGCTACTCCATCAACACCAGTAGAAATTACTGGTTTAAATGGTGTTCCAGAAGCCGGTGATCGTTTCGTAGTCTTTGATGACGAAAAATCAGCTCGTGCAGCTGGTGAAGAACGTGCTAAACGTGCTCAAATGGAAGAACGTAAACGTAGCAACCATGTTACTTTGGATAATCTCTTTGATTCCCTTAAAGAAGGCGAAATGAAGAAGGTTGACATCATTATCAAGGCTGATGTTCAAGGCTCTGTAGAAGCTTTAGCTGATAGTTTACAAAAGATTGAAGTTGAGGGTGTTCGAGTTAATATCATTCATAAGGCCGTTGGAGCTATTAACGAAAGTGACGTTACCCTTGCAGCTGCAAGTAATGCGATTATCATTGGTTTCAATGTTCGCCCAACAGCTCAAGCTAAACAAATGGCTGACTCTGAAGATGTTGATATTCGTCTCCATCGTGTTATCTATAACGCAATCGATGAAGTTGAATCAGCAATGAAGGGAATGCTTGAACCAGTTTACGAAGAAGAAATTATTGGTCAAGTTGACATTCGCGAAACTTACAAGGTTTCTCGTGTGGGTACAATTGCTGGTGGTTTTGTAACTGAAGGATTTATTACACGTGATTCTGGAGTACGTTTGATTCGTGATGGTGTAGTTATCTATGAAGGTAAACTAGGTAGTCTTAAACGTTTCAAGGATGATGTTAAAGAAGTTAAACGAGGATTTGAACTTGGTTTAACGGTTGAAAATTACAATGATATCAAAATTGGTGATGTTATCGAAGCATACCGCATGAAAGAAGTACCAGTTGAGTAGATAGGAGGAATCTATTATGGCTCGACAATACCGTTCGGATCGCTTGTCTCAAGAAATTGAAAAAGAAGTGAGTGATATCCTTCGTCGTCGTGTGCGTGATCCTCGCGTTGAGGGAGTTACAATCACTGGCGTTGATGTGACAGGTGATTTACAACAAGCAAAAATTTATTACAGTATTTTATCTGATAAAGCATCAGATGATCAAAAAACCAAGGCGGGTCTTGAAAAGGCATCTGGTTTAATTCGTAAAGAGTTAGGTAGCCGCCTATCAATTTACAAGACACCGGAACTTAGTTTCATCAGAGATGAATCTGTTCAATATGGTGATAAAATTGATCAATTACTCAATAAATTAAATCGTGATTAATCCAAAAGAGTATGCTTAATGGCATGCTCTTTTTTGTTTGGACCTAAATAAATAGGACGAAATCTTTTTAATACGATATAAGTAATGTAAAATGGCTATGAAGAGTGCATTTTAAGTACAGAATGAGAGGTTACCAAAATGGATGGAATAATTCCAATTAATAAAGAACGAGGAATGACAAGTCACGATGTTGTTGCCAAGGTTCGAGGTATTTTAAGAACTAAAAAAGTTGGTCATAGTGGAACCCTTGATCCTAGTGTTGACGGAGTTTTACCAATTTGTGTTGGCAGAGCTACGAAAGTTGTGGACTATTTAATGGGATTTGGAAAAGTTTATCAAGGTTCAATTACGTTAGGTTTCTCAACTACTACGGAAGATCTAGATGGTGAAGTAGTTGAAACCAAAAAACTTGATAAACCATTAACGAACGAACAAATTAATCAAACTTTGACTGCAATGACAGGAACTTTAGTTCAAATTCCACCCATGTATTCCGCAGTAAAGGTTAAGGGTCGCAAGTTATATGAATATGCCCGCGCTGGTGAGACGGTAGAACGTCCTCAGCGTCAAATTAAGGTTTATGATTTTGTTCAAACTCGCCCATCAATTTTTGATGCAGAAAAGGGACAACAAACTATTTATTTCAAGGTTAGTTGTGGCAAGGGGACGTATGTGAGAACTTTAGCAGTTGATTTTGGTCGTCATTTTGGATTACCAGCGGTGATGTCTGATTTAAGTCGCTTGGCTAGTGGGGGATTCAAAATTGAGGAATGCCTGACGTTATCCGACTTAGAACAAGCACGAGATGAAGATCGTTTATCGACGGTTATTCAGCCTTTAGATCGGGCCTTGGATAACTTTAATACAATTACAATTTCAGATGTTGAATGGGAAATTGTTAAAAATGGAGGATTTTTGAATCGTCCGCAAACTGATGAAATCATAGCTTTAAAATATAATGGGAATATTCAGGCGTTATATCAGTATGATACAAATCGTCAAAACTATATTCCTAAAAAAATGTTGTTGGTGAGATAGAAAATGCAAATAGTAAGAATACATCATCCATATTCAAAAAAAATAATTCCAGCAGAACCTGTAGCACTAGCTTTAGGTTTCTTTGACGGTGTTCATCGTGGACACCAAGCAGTTATTAAGCAAGCTTGCCAAAAGGCCCGAGAACAGCATTTAAAGGTGGCAGCAATGACGTTTAACCATCATGCGTCGGTAGTATTTGAACAGGATCGTAACTTTAGCCCGTTAAGCTACCTAACTTCTGTAGAACGAAAAGCGGAATTAATGCGCGAATTAGGCGTTGATATACTTTATGTTGTTGATTTCACTTCTGCATTTGGTAGTTTAAATCCCGAAGATTTTGTTCAACAATATATGGTAGACTTAAATGCCAAAGTGGTAGTTGCAGGTTTTGATTATACGTTTGGACCTGCTGAGCTAGCGAATATGGATACTTTACCAGCGCTAGCTCAGGGACGATTTGAGGTTATTAAAGTACCTAAAATCATTTTAAAGAATGATAAGATTGGATCTGGTAAGATTCGTGAGATGGTATCGTTAGGAAATATTGATGATGCTAATGCCTATCTAGGTTATGCTTTTCAAACGAGTGGCGTGGTGGTTCATGGAGAAGCACGTGGAAGAGAACTCGGTTTTCCAACTGCTAATATAGTTTCTAATGAAAATCAAATTACACCTGGGATCGGAATCTATGTTGTTGAAATCAAAGTAGGCGACCGATGGTATAAGGGAATGGCATCCGTTGGCAAAAATGTAGTCTTTGGGGAAGGTCGTCCTGTTACTACTGAAATTAATATTTTAGATTTTAAAGAAGCTATCTACGGAGAGACTGTTAAAGTTAAATGGTACCATCGCTTACGAGGCGAAATTAAATTTGATTCGGTTAATGCTTTAATCGCACAACTGCATCAGGATGAAGCTGATACAAGGGAATTTTTTAACAAGTTATAAAGATGTCTGACCAAATTTGACTATAGTTGACATTTCTACAAACCTCTGGTATCTTATTAAGTGTTCTTAGCACTCCAACTTTCTAAGTGCTAAAAGAGGTGATTTTCATGTTAACAGATCGTGAGTTGTTAATTTTAGAGGAGATTGTCCGAGAGTATACTGAGAATGGTCAGCCAATCGGATCAAAAACGTTGATGAATAATCTTCCAGTAAAAGTGAGTTCGGCAACGATTAGAAATGATATGGCTAAGCTAGAAGAGATGGGTCTGATTGAAAAGATGCATTCATCTTCTGGAAGAATTCCATCTTTGATGGGATATCGGTATTACGTAGATCATTTGTTAAGCCCCAAGAAGTTAAATCAAAGTGAGGCTCAACAGATTCAAAAGGGGCTGGGGATGCATTTTAGAGAAGTAGATGACATTGTTCGAACTTCGGCTGAAATGTTATCAAATTTAACGCATTATACAGCATTAACGTTAAAACCTGACCAAAAAGATGCGACTTTAGATGGTTTTCGAATGGTTCCACTCGGTGGAAATCAAGTAATGTTGATTTTGGTTTCTAGTAATGGCGACGTTACTAGTCAGCAATTTTCGATCCCCCGAGGAATGAATAGTGAGACTGTCGAACGCGTCTTGAGAATTATGAATGATCGCTTGATTGGCGAAACGCTTGATCAAGTTTATTATCACCTGAAAACAGATATTCCTAAAATTGTTGAGCATTATCTGCATAGTAACGACGGAATTATTGATATTTTCGAAAATGTAGTTGCGCAGTCTTCACAGGACCGTTACTTCATTGGAGGGAAGTTGAATATCCTTAATTTCTCCAAGAATGTAGATGTTAGTTCAATTAGAGGGCTTTTGACTCTATTTAATGAGAATGATCAACTTGATGGATTACTTGGAAATAATCAGAGTGACTTAGATGTAAAGATTGGCGATGAATTAAGCAATGCTTTACTAAAGGATTTTAGCTTAATCACTGCTACTTATGATGTTGGTAGTCGAGGCAAGGGATTAATTGCCATTCTCGGTCCAACTAGTATGCAGTATTCGAAGACATTAGGTTTACTTGATACATTTAGAGACCAGTTGTCTAATCGAATGCTCGAATATTATAAGCACCTTGATGATAGTTAGGAGGATTGAATTGGCAAAAGAGAAAAAAGAAGAAGTCAAAGAAGAAGAAGTTTCTGAAGCTACCTCAACAGAAGGGTCAGCAGATGTTGAATCAACTAATAATGATGATTCAACTACAGAAACTCAAGCAACAACGGCTTTAGATGATATTAAAAAGGTGGAAGCTGAACGCGATGAACTTTCAGACAAGTATATTCGTGCTCAAGCTGAAATTGTTAATATGCGTCGCCGAAACGAAAAAGAACAAGCATCATTAATCAAGTACGATGGTCAAAAACTTGCAAAAGCGATTTTGCCAGCACTTGATAATCTTGAACGCGCTCTAGCAGTTGAGTCTGCTTCGGAACAACTCCTAAAAGGGGTCAAGATGGTTCAAACCGATTTGTTAAAGGCTTTGAAGGAAAATCATGTTGCTGAAATTGAAGCTGAAGGACAAGCTTTTGATCCTAATATGCATCAAGCCGTTCAGACGGTGCCAGCTGATGATGATCATCCAGCCGATACAGTTGTTCAAGTATTACAAAAAGGATATATTTTAAAAGATCGAGTGTTACGACCAGCAATGGTAATCGTAGCTCAATAAAAAAGAGGAAGAGGGATTTTAAACAATGGCAAGTAATAAAATTATTGGTATTGATTTAGGTACTACAAACTCTGCAGTTGCTGTCATGGACGGTGACAAACCAAAAATTATCACAAACCCTGAAGGAGCACGTACAACTCCATCAGTTGTTGCTTTTAAGAATGGTGAAACTCAAGTTGGGGAAGTTGCTAAGCGTCAAGCAATCACTAACCCTGATACAATTGCTTCAATCAAACGTCACATCGGTGAAGCTGGCTATAAAGTAACCGTTGATGGCAAGTCTTATACACCACAAGAAGTTTCAGCAATGATTTTAAGTTATATCAAGAAATTTGCTGAAGATTACCTTGGTGAAGAAGTAGATAAAGCTGTTATCACAGTACCTGCTTACTTTGATGATTCACAACGTCAAGCTACAAAGGACGCTGGTAAGATTGCTGGCTTGGATGTTAAACGTATTATCAACGAACCTACTGCATCTTCATTAGCTTACGGACTAGATCAAAACGGTAAGGATGAAAAGATTCTCGTTTATGATTTAGGTGGTGGTACTTTTGATGTTTCCGTTCTTGAATTAGGGGATGGCGTATTCCAAGTTCTTTCAACAAACGGTGATACACACCTTGGTGGTGACGACTTTGATCAAAAGATCATCGACTGGTTAGTTGATGAATTCAAGAAAGACAATGGTGTAGACTTATCACAAGATAAGATGGCTCTTCAACGTTTGAAGGACGCCGCTGAAAAAGCTAAGAAGGACCTTTCAGGTGTTAGCGAAGCTCAAATCAGTCTACCATTTATTTCAGCTGGCGAAGCCGGACCATTACATCTTGAAAAGACTTTGACACGTGCGCAATTTGATCAATTAACTGCTGACCTAGTGGAACGTACTAAGGCTCCAGTTGAAAATGCGCTTAAAGATGCTGGACTTTCAGCTTCTGAAATTGACGAAGTTATCTTAAATGGTGGTTCAACACGTATTCCTGCCGTTCAAGAAGCCGTTAAGAACTGGACAGGTAAGGAACCTAACCACTCAATCAACCCTGATGAAGCCGTAGCTTTAGGTGCTGCTGTTCAAGGTGGTGTGCTTACTGGTGATGTTAAGGACGTTGTTTTACTTGACGTTACTCCACTTTCACTTGGTATCGAAACAATGGGTGGTGTATTCACTAAGTTAATCGATCGTAATACAACAATCCCAACAAGTAAGTCACAAGTATTCTCAACAGCTGCTGATAACCAACCAGCTGTAGATATCCATGTACTTCAAGGTGAACGTCCAATGGCTGCTGATAACAAGACACTTGGTCGTTTCCAACTTACTGATATTCCAGCTGCTCCTCGTGGAATTCCACAAATCGAAGTTAAGTTTGATATTGATAAGAATGGTATCGTAAACGTTTCTGCAACTGATAAGGGTACTGGTAAGGAACAAAAGATTACAATCAAGAGTTCATCGGGTCTAAGTGATGAAGAAATTGATCGCATGATGAAGGAAGCTAAAGAAAACGAAGAAGCCGACAAGAAACGTAAAGAAGAAGTTGACCTTCGTAACGAAGTTGATCAATTAATCTTTACAACGGATAAGACTTTGAAAGACCTTGAAGGTAAAGTTTCTGAAGATGAAATCAAGAAGGCTAAAGATGCTAAAGAAGCTCTTGAAAAGGCTCAAAAAGATAACAATCTTGACGAAATGAAAGCTAAGAAAGATGATTTGAGCAAGATTGTTCAAGATCTATCTGTAAAGCTTTACCAACAAGCTCAAGAAGCTCAAGGTCAAGCTGCTGATGGAGCTCAAGCCAACGCTGGTGACGCTAAGACTGATGATGACAATACAGTCAATGGTGATTTTGAAGAAGTTGATCCGGACAAGGATAACAAATAAATAACCAGTAATCGTAAAAAGGTCAAAGTCACTGACTTTGACCTTTTTGCATGATTATCTGTTAAGATAAGCTAATAGAAATCATGGAGGATGAATATGGCTGCAAATAAAGATTATTATGACATTCTAGGCGTTAGTAAGGATGCGTCTGATGATGAAATTAAGAAGGCCTATCGTAAGCTTTCTAAAAAGTATCATCCAGATATCAATAAAGCACCTGATGCCGAACAGAAGTTTAAAGACGTCAATGAGGCGTATGAAGTCTTAGGTGACTCTCAAAAACGTGCTCAATATGATCAATTTGGTTCAGCTGATCCGAATGCTGGCTTTGGTGGCGGTGGATTTGGCGGCCAAGGTGGTTTTAGTGACTTTGGTGGTGGATTCGAAGATATCTTTGGTTCATTCTTTGGTGGTGGACAACGCCAATCACCAAATCAACCACGCCAGGGAGAAGATTTGCAATACCAAATGAGCCTTAAATTTGAGGAAGCTATCTTTGGTAAGAAGACGACCATCAAGTACTCTCGTGAAGCCCTATGTAAAACTTGTGGTGGATCTGGTGCTAAAGAAGGTACTTCTCCCGTAACTTGTCATAAGTGTAATGGTACGGGTACGATTCAAGTAACCCAAAATACACCACTTGGTAGAATGGTTCGCCAACAAACTTGTGATGTATGTAATGGTACGGGTAAGGAAATTAAAGAAAAATGTCCTACTTGTGGTGGTACAGGTCATACTTCTCAACAACACGAAGTTAAGGTATCGGTTCCTGCTGGGGTTGAAGATGGACAACAAATGCGTCTCCAAGGTCAAGGAGAAGCTGGATTTAATGGAGGCCCTTATGGGGACTTATACATTATTTTCCAAGTTCAACCAAGCGATATGTATGAACGAGATGGTTCAGAAATTTATTACAACCAAACGATTTCATTTGTTCAAGCAGCTTTGGGTGACGAAATTGAAGTACCAACCGTACATGGTAAGGTTAAATTAAAGGTTCCAGCTGGTACTCAAACGGGAACTAACTTCCGTTTGAAAGGCAAGGGAGCCCCACGTTTACGTGGTAATGGAACTGGGGACCAACATGTTAAAGTTAAGGTCACTGTACCTAAGAAGCTTAACAGCGGACAAAAGGAAGCCTTGAAACAATTTGCTAAAGCTAGTGGTGAAGAACCTTCTGGTCATGGTAAGAGTGGTTTCTTTGATAAGTTTATGAATTAGAAAAAAGGCGCGCAAGATTTTTATTCTTGCACGCCTTTTTTGAGTCTAAAAAACGCTATACAAGGTGAGTATGTAGATTACTCATCCATCTATAGCGTTTTTTTTAATAGTTATTATCATTCTTTTTTTCTGGTTGAGCACTAATCAAACCAAAAAATTTAAGACAGTAGATGGCACTAATACCAACTAAAACATATACAATCCTAGAAATGATTGCTGCTTGACCTCCAAAAAGTGTAGCTACTAAATCAAATTGGAAAATACCAACTAATAACCAGTTTAAGCCACCGACAATCAATAGAACAAGTGCGATAACATCTAGTGTTTTCATGGTTGAATCCTCCTTTAGTCTCTTATTTTTGGAACAACTTAATTCTAGCAAAGTTAATTGAATATACCTAAAAATACGCTTACAAGTAAATTAATAATTTTACAATCAAATGATGCAATAACAGAAGGTTAGTTAAGGATGGCTGTTCCTAAGGTTAGGTAAGTAGCAAATAAAATCCAAAGGAAATACGGGATCATTAAGTAGGCTGCCAATTTACTACTCTTATAAAATTCCTTGATACAAAAGAATACTAGTGCGTCTAATACAAGAATGATTAATAGTCCGGTCCAACGACTACTTGCGTTGAAAAATACAATACTCCAAATAAAATTCAAGAAAAGTTGGGCAATAAATAATGTTAGGTTTGTTTTGCGGTAGTTACTTCTAACTGTGAAAATTAGGTAGCCAACGATACCAATCATTAAGTATAAAATTGGCCACACGATACCAAACAAACGATCTGGTGGTGAGAATGGTGGCAAAGTAAAGCTATTATAGATGGCTTTGATGTCACCAGCTAATAATCCAGATAATGAGCCGATTAGTTCTACTCCAACTACCGCAATAATTAATTGAATCCATTTACTTTTGGTTTGCATAAAAATCCCTCCCTTATATTTTGTGAAACCTATCTTATTAAGGTTAGCTTACCAAAAGTAGAGGAGAGAATATAATATTTTGCTTAGGGTAGTGAAATCAAAAATAAAACTAAAGATGACATTCTTTCAACTAAAAGTTAAGATTAAAGGTGTTGATATTAAATTTTATCTGATACCAACACACACGGTGGTTCGAAATATCCTCCCGCCTCAAACTAAAACTAGGAGAGTTACATATGCATAAGATTAATCGAAATATTTCCGCTACGGCCATCATAGCGGCTCTTTACGTGGCCATTACCCTTGCACTAGCACCTATCAGTTTTGGCGTAGTTCAACTGCGACTTTCAGAAATGTTTAACCATTTGGCGGCGTTTAACAAACGCTATATTTTTGCAGTTACGTTAGGGGTCTTGATTGTGAATGTATTTAGTCCATTAGGGCCCATTGATATGCTTTTTGGTACGGCTGGAACCCTAATTGGAACAACGCTAACGTACTTTTGCACACGCAAAGTTACGTCATTGGTTGGTAAATTTACCATTGCGACAATTTGCCAGTTACCGGGGATGTTACTGGTAGACTTAGAAATGCACTTATACAGCAATCTTCCCATGTTTCCGACTTATTGGATATTGGCTGCGGGTGAAATTGCCTCAATGGTAATAGGCGCGTTTTTAATCTACTTAATTTCTACTAAAGTTGACTTATATAAATAAAAAAGAGGTTGAATAAATGACTTTTGAAAAAATATTACCTATTTTAAAAAATAATGGTAAAGCAATTCGTGAACAGTGGGATGGCGATGAAGAATTTATCTTAGTAGTCAAAGATCAAAAATTTAATAATATTCCCATAACTCCTTATATGTTAATTAAAACGACTAGCGAAGGCTATTCTAGCTTCGCACCTACCGTTTGCGACGTGTTGGCAGACGATTGGAAGGTTGTGGATTAATTGGCTAATTATCCTGAGTTAAAGAATAAGTATGTTTTACTTACAGGAGCTAATTCTGGCATTGGGCTTGCTCAAGCTCGCGAATTTTTGGGTCAAGGCGCAAAAGTAATCGGACTCGATTGCAATGTAGATCAAATGCAGCAATTAAAAGTAATATATACGACCAATTTTGGTTATTACCAAGTGGATTTGACTGATGAAAAACAGTTAGATATGGTAATTGATAAGATAAGTAAAGTAGACATTTTATTAAATACAGCTGGGGTACTTGACGATTATCAGCCAATTGAAACTACTTCGATCAATTTATGGCAGAAAATTCTGGCTACAAATGTTACAACAATGTTTAATGTAACTAAAAAGATTTTACCGCTGTTAGCTGAAGGTAGCGTTATTGTTAATATGGCTTCAATTGCTGGAATGGTTGCTGGCGGTGGTGGTATAGCTTACACAACGTCAAAACATGCCGTTATTGGATTTACTAAACAATTAGCACTAGATTTGGCTGAGCGAGGAATTCGAGTGAATGGCATTGCTCCAGGATGTATTGATACACCGATGAATGCAAAAGATTTTGCAAATGGTGGGGAGATGGCTAAGTCTGTCGCTAAAGAAGTGCCTATAAAACGTTGGGCTGGAGCTGAAGAAGTTGCCAGAGTTGCTACATTTTTAGCTAGTAATGGGGCGAGTTACTTACAGGGAACAATTATCCCTGTTGATGGCGGCTGGATCACAAAATAATTTAAAGCTTTTCAACTTTAGTTGGAAAGTTTTTTTGTTAAAAAGTATATTTTTAGTTTACATTTTAGCTTTTAAAACGTTACTAACTATGAGTACATCTTTTTAATCATAGGAGGTGCCTTAATGGCCAGACCAACAAAAGCGGGCTTAGATTATTTTCCATTTGACGTTGATTTTAATGTAAATGAAAAAACGGAAGCTATTATGGGAGAATTTGGAGCTAAAGGAGTTTTAACCACGATTTTTATCTTTTCAGCGATTTATAAAAGGGGATATTTTTTGGAGTGGACACCACTTGTTAAAAATAGCCTTGCAAATCGAATTGATGGAGTTAATAGTAAATTGGTAGAGCAGGTAGTTAACCGCTTGGTTGCTTACGGGACCTTTGATGAGGAACTGTTCAACTCGGCTAAGGTTTTGACAAGCTCACGTATTCAGACCACGTATTTAGAGGCGACTAAAAGAAGAAAAGCGCCAAGACCCACTCTATATTGGTTAGTCGATGAAATTGAGACCGAGATTAATGTTGTCATTAATCCACAAAGTAAAGGAAACAAAAATAAATTAAATCAAAGTAATAAAGACCTTAATTTAATTAAAGGCGGCTGTGTAAATGATCCAATTCCAATGGTAAAACTTACTTAAATTACTAATATGAGATAGAAAAATATTGAACAGCTTTAACACCGTTAGTAACAAAAAGAAACTTAAATGACAAACATCCAGCTTTTATTGTTATAAAATGAAAGTTATAAGGCATAAGGCCTTTTACTTGTTTATATTATTTAGCTTTGATAACATTAATTTTACTTAGTTAGGGAAGGAGGCGTGAACAGATGGGACTTATTTGGACATTGATTGTAGGTGCTATTATTGGTGTTATTGCCGGGGCTCTTACAAGTAAAGACATGCCTGCTGGTTGGATTGGCAATATTGTTGCTGGTTTGGTTGGTTCTTGGCTAGGACAAAGCTTATTGGGTACTTGGGGGCCTTCATTAGCTGGTATGGCTTTAATACCATCAATTATTGGCGCTGTTATTCTAGTAGCTATAGTTTCTTGGATTCTAAAAGCTACACATAAGTAATTAGCTATTTTATATAATATTTTGAGGATGATTCTAAATAGAATCGTCCTTTTTATTTGGATAAAAATTATGAATGATTAATTGTTAGAGCAAATTAAAAAGTACCTTAAAATTTTAATTATTTACCCTTGATCATTGTGTAATTTGGGGTCAGCAGGTTTAATATGTGGGATGCTACTCATAGCTTCAGGATTTTCTTGATATGTGAATTTTTCTCCGTCTCTTGCGATTTGTCCCTCAAAAGCTTTTGAACCATCACCATCTGAAAAATTCATCAGAACATGACTAAATTCACTATGTTCAATGTCTTTCATATCACCAGGCACGATGACTCCATACTTCTCTTCAAGTTCTTCTTGTGCCTTCATAAATTGAAGTTGGTGTTGAGTTTCGCGGGCTAACAGGAACTTCAACATATCACGAATACCTTCATCTTCAGTCATAGAATAGAGTCGGCTGACTTGTAACCTAGCCTCTGATTCTCTGACGACATTAAATCGCATATCAGCAACTAAATTACCACTTGATGTTACATAGTCTGCATTCCATGCTGAGCCATTGGGATTATTTAGGCTAGCATTTAAACCATGAACTAGAGCGTGTTCTGGGTCCATACCTGCCATGGTTACTGCTAATGATGGATCTCTTTTTAAATCTTCAGCACTAAATGGTGCTTCTTCAAGTAAATATCCAATCATTGTTGAAATCATTTCAACATGAGCTATCTCTTCTGTACCAGTATCTAATAATAAATCTTTATATTTTTCATCACCAGTTGATGCCCAACCTTGCGAAAGATATGACATCATCCCTGTAGTTTCCCCCCATTGTCCACCAAGCGCCTCCTGTAAGCGTCTGGCCATGATTGGGTCTGGATGATTTGGTTTGGCATTGTATTGCAGTTTTCTTGTATGTTTAAACATAAAGACACCTCTTTCTTAAGTGAAAAACGAAGTTACATTATATAAAACAACATAGTACAGGAAGAAATATATCATGATTGTTTATTTAAACATAATAATATGTTTTGAAACATATATTCATAATGTTAGCGGGATTAAACGATTATTATTGAGGGACAGTATTAAGCTAAGATTTAAAATGTTTAGAAAATACGGTGAAGGATTTAATTAGAAATACTATTTTGGGGTATAAGTAAGACTTTATAAATTTTACAATATATTCAGATATCGGTTTTTTTAAATTAGATTTTTATAGAGATAAATTTTTAATTCCACTAACGGAATCGAACCGTTGCAAATCGCCAGAGTGGAAAAGTATTACTTTATATTGGACTACTCGTAACAGTTATTAGCATTCACTTCAACTATTTTTACTACTCATATTTAAAGGATTTAGTTGATTTAGTCAGAGATTAAAAAAACACCGTATCAATTACGTTGTTTTAAATGATTATTATTGTCTTAGATTACACGAGGACATTCGTAAAAATCGAAGTTTGGTGAATCAAAGTCAGGACTATATGTACCATCGGATTCTTTTAAAAGTTTATAGTTTGATGATACTTTTAAATTACCGGGCGTTATTTCTGAAACTAATATTAATCCGTTTGAATATTCATGCCTAGCGTATAAACGATTTTTAGATCTATCGATAATATCTACTCGAGGCAACTCGTTCGGAGTATTTATCTTCATTTTTGATGCACCTCCTCAAATAGATATTATACAAGAAAAGATAAAAATGTTTAGTAAAAAAGGTTATTACCAAGAAATTTATTTAATTGGAACTAAAGTAGTAATAAAAATACCGACTAATTTTTTATTTCTGTAACATAGCTCAATATATCCAAGTTTTTCAAGCGAAACTAAAGCTTCAACAAATGTTTGATTATCTAAATTAGAGTGTTGGCGAATTTTAGAAGGATCTACAATAGTAGGTCGTCTCGTATTAGAATTTTCGATTATAGTATGCAGTAAAACATTATAGTAATTGATTGTGAACACCTTCTTTAACTAGAGTATACATGAAATAAGTAAAAATGTAATAGATGACGTATTGTACTTAGGTCAACAATGAAGAGGCTTACAAAAATGAAGAGGAATGTAAAGGGAATACGCAACGAGAGAACAATCCTGATTGGTTATTTAACAAAAAACAAACTAAGTTACGTAATGATTGTTTTAGGAGAAACTAATGATAATTAAACATTAATAAATATTACGAAGATAGTAAATTATATGTCGAGTCTTGGTTACAAATAGATTCTTTTAGAAGAACATATTGTTTTTCTAGAAGAAAAATAAAAATATCCTCGAATTAACTTCGAGAGTACCGCGTAATTTAAAGTTGTCACTTCGATCATTTATTTTCAGGTTTCGGAGTGGGTGGCAATCGATCGCACTTTCGAATATATACGAACTCTGGAAACAAAACCTCCACGAGGCCCAACTTCGTGGCAAGTTCTAGCAGGCTTATTATCAGTTCTTGGTTTGATATTTTCTGAGAACAGGATAGTCAATTTAAAATTGTGAAAATGTATAATGAAGGCAACAGATAGTAGAGTAAGTTTATAAAAGTTTTAAAACGAAAAAATAATTTAAAACCGTCCTGAACACGACGCTAGACCGCTCTTTTTTATGCTCAAAACATCAAGTAAAAGAACAACCTTAGAATGTAAACGAAAGCAGTATAAAAATAAGGTATGTTTGTATAGTAGCTGATTCAAAAGCACTTAAACTACAGGTGTAGGAAAAATAATCGATTACAAAATAAAAGCCTATCTAGTCAAATTAATGATTAGATAGGCTTTTTTGTTTTATATTTATTTTCTGCGAAAACATCTAAAAAATGAGTTATGCAGGAAATTCGCAGAAAAATTAACATTTATGGCATTTTTTCAAACTCAATAATCCTTATTTACCGCCCTTTCCCTCAGTATCAGTTTTCAAAACGGTCATGAAGGCTTCTTGAGGAACTTCAACTTTACCAACGGATTTCATTCGTTTCTTACCACGCTTTTGTTTATCCAGCAATTTAGCACGACGGTCAGGATCACCGGTGTGAATCTTGGAAGTAACATCTTTACGATAAGCTCGAATGTTGGTACGAGCAATGATTTTATTTCCAATTGCAGCTTGGACTGGAATTTCAAAGTTTCGACGAGGGATGATTTCTTTCAGACTAGCGGTAATTTCGTTACCACGTTGTTGCGCGAAGTCACGATGAGAGATGAAACTCAAAGCATCCACTCGTTCGCCATTCAATAAGATATCAATCTTAACCAGGTCGCTAACTTTATATTCACCGAGTTCATAATCGAGCGAAGCATAACCACGAGTGCTAGACTTCAACTTATCAAAGAAATCAAAGATAATTTCTGAAAGGGGAAGGGCATACTTAACGTTCACTCGGTTTTCATCGATGTAATCCATTGTATCGAAAATTCCCCGACGGAATTGCGATAATTCCATTACAGCACCGACATATTCATTAGGGACCATAATACTAGCATTTACGTAAGGCTCTTTAATATTTTTAATGCTAGAAGCATCAGGCATTTCAGAAGGATTTTCAACAATCTTTTCAGACCCATCCGTCATTTCGACGCGGTAGGTAACTGATGGTGCCGTCGTGATTAAGTCGAGGTTGAATTCTCGTTCTAATCGTTCTTGAACCACGTCCATGTGAAGTAGACCTAAGAATCCGCAACGGAAACCAAAACCTAAGGCTTGCGAAGATTCAGGTTCAAATTCCAAGGCGGCATCATTTAGTTGTAGTTTTTCAAGTGCTTCACGTAAGTCATTATATTTAGCATTATCGGTAGGATATAGACCAGAATAAACCATTGGACTCATTTCACGATAACCTTCTAAAGGCTGCGCCGCAGGATTCTTGACCAATGTAACTGTATCACCAACACGAGTATCTTTGATGTCCTTAATGCTGGCCGTTAAGTAACCGACATCCCCAGCCATTAAAAAGTCACGCTTCAAAGGATCAGGAGAGTTAACACCCACTTCGTTAACCTCGTAAACTGAACCGCTATTCATCAACTTAATCTTATCGCCAGGTTTAACCATCCCTTCAAATAAACGAACACTCAAAACAACTCCACGATAATCATCGTATTTCGAGTCGAAAATTAATGCCTGTAAGGGAGCATCTAGGTCACCATCTGGAGCCGGGATTTTTTCAACGATTTGTTCTAGTAATTCGGGAATTCCGATGCCTTGTTTGGCACTAGCCATCACGGCGTCGCTGGCGTCTAAGCCAACTACATTTTCGATTTCATTTTTAACCCGTTCAGGATCTGCAGCAGGTAAGTCAATTTTATTAATAACTGGTACAATTTCCAAATCATCATCGATAGCAAGATAAACGTTAGCCAAAGTTTGTGCTTCCACTCCTTGAGCTGCATCGACCACTAAGACGGCGCCTTCACAGGCGGCCAAGCTACGAGATACTTCATAGGAGAAGTCTACGTGTCCTGGGGTATCGATTAAATGGAAAATATATTTTTCACCATCATTTGCTGTATAGTGTAATTCAACGGCATTTAATTTGATAGTAATTCCACGTTCACGTTCAAGATCCATGGTATCCAGTAATTGATTTTGCATATCGCGCTTAGCAACCGTTTCTGTTAGTTCAAGAATTCGGTCGGCTAACGTGGATTTTCCATGATCTATATGGGCCACAATTGAGAAGTTTCGAATGTGGGCTTGACGATCTTGTAAATCTTTATATTCGTTCATAATAATTTCCTTTTCATAAGTAGTCACTGTATTAAATTATATCAGACCAAACCTTAAAGGTTAAACTAAGCTAAAAAATATTGTAAAAATATATCAATTCATTTTTTGTTAACCGAACTATAAAATATAGTACCGGTTGAGGTTTCTCGGATTATAAATATGCTAAAATAGTAATATGAATTTTTCAGAAATTTAATTTTTAAGTTACAGCGGGGGAGTAAGGTCATGCCTGAAAAAAATCAGCCGGCAGTTGCTACGCAGTCAAGTTCTGCACCAGTAACTAGTAGTTCTAAACCAGCAACTAATAATTCTTCAACATCAACTAAACCGAATAATAGTGGAGCCACCAATTCTAATACAAGCACCTCGGCGAGTCACCAAGCTAGTTCATCAGTGTCAACTAATAGCAACCATGATAAAGCGAATTCGCAAACTAATAGCGAGTCTAGTGCCAAATCTGATAGTACATCTAAGGCTAGTTCACGAGTAAGTAGTAAGCAAAGTACTTATTATTACTACGTTAAACCTAATAGAACAACTAATTCTTATGATAATTATAATAGCGATGATAGTGATGACACGGACGAAGAAGATTCTTCATCGAGCAGCAGTAAGAGCAGTTCGGAAGAAAAAGTTCATAAAGCTAAAAAAAGTCGGATTATTACTACAATTAAATCTGATTCAAATAGTGGTTCAGATATTGAATATCGAAATAGCCATGGTGGGATGATGACTTTCTTAGTAGTTTTGATTCTACTAGTTGGCGGCTATTTTATTTGGAAAAAACGACGTCAAAAACGTCCAACTAGCATTGGTAGACATCAAAAAAAGTAAAATAAAACCTCAAAATTTATAAATTTTGAGGTTTTTTATTTATTCAAAAAAGACAATTAATACCCAACCGACAAGGCCTAAAAGTACCAAACCGACCAAATTTAAAATTGAAAAACGTAACATGAAAGGCTCTGAGTGACGAATACGAAATTGTTTGTAGGCTAACAAATTAGCTAGTGAAGCCACTAGAGTTCCTAATCCACCAATATTAACGCCCAAAAAGAGAGGATAAACGTCATTAGTGAACTTGGAAAGGAGAATGGTGGCAGGTACGTTACTAATAATTTGACTACTAAAAATTGAACTAAGATAGATTGAAGTACTGGATTGTAGTAATTGATGCAGGGTCTGTGTGAGAATCGGATAGCGGCTTAGATTACCCGCTGCCATAAAAAAGAACAGGAAGGTGATTAATAAGCCATAATCTACTTTATCGAACACGTTATGATTAATTAACAGACCTAAACCAATTGCACTAATGAGCATAACCTCAAGAGGCAAGATGGAGAAGACTCCTAACAAGACGATCACGGTAACCAACCCAGCAATGATGGTTTGTTTAAGATTAATTGCAGGAACGTTAATAGTCACACCCTGAAGTGGGGTTTTAGGGACTAAAAGCAAGCAACTAGCTAAAAATAAAAGACTGGTTAAACTGATTGCTAGAGCCATTGTCAACATCTGGATAATGCTCAAATGATAGTAGTTTAGAATAAAGAGATTTTGCGGATTACCCATAGGAGTCAACATACTTCCTAAATTAGCTGCCATGGTAATTAAAATAGTAGGGATAACCAATTTTAGGTGTGCTTTTTCGCTGATAATAAATAAAAGTGGTAGTAAGGTAATAATCGCGACATCGTTGGTTAACAACATGGCACTGAAAAAGGATAGTAAAACCAGCATCCTTACAATTTGGCGAGTGTTGGTGGCTTTTTGAATTAATACACTAGCGGCAAAACTTAATAAATGGAGTTCTTCATAGCATTTAACCACCACCATTAAAGCAAATAGAGCAAAAATGGTTTTCCAATTAATGTCACCTAACTGTAAAGGGCTTAGCAGACAACTAACTAAAAATACGCCCAAGGCAATCCACATGATTTTGTCATGCACAAGTTTATTTATAATAATGTCCAACTCCAGTTCATCGAGGTAATGTAATTTTAATCAGATTTAATTTAAAAACATAAAAAGCGCCTCAGAAGAGACGCTCCTAAACGATTGATTAAAGTTCTTCATTGTGTTGGTAATATAATGGTGATAAGTCGGTTGACTTAGTAATTAAGTTGGCACTTAAGGCTTGAAAAGCCTGAATTGCTGTAGCGCTAATTTCGTTTCCAGCTTGATTTAATAATTCTTCTAGGGCGGTTGTATCGGATAATTCTAAAGCTCGTTGTTCAAAATCATGCAGTTGATTCCGCATTTGAATGTTAACTTTTGAACGAGTTGTATTTAACTCTTTTACGAACTCCTTATAATGCGCATCGGTTAAGACACTAGCCAGTTTGAAAACCCAATAGGCAGAGTCGGCAGTGTAAACTTTAGCTCCATGATGATACATTTCAGGCGTTTCCGACATCCCTGCAAAAAACGGCACATATACACTTTGAGCCGCAACCCCCATGGCTAACCAATGGATTCCACCAACTTCAATAGGTTGATTAGGCTTAATTTGCAAGATGTGAGACTCTTGAGTAGCTGGAAGACTAATAGGACGGAAACGATGTTTTTCAGCTTCTGAGCCTGTTCCAACTGGGTTATATGGCGTTCCTTCATAATGAGAACTTAAAATTTGTTGGACATCTTCAATTTGAATTAATCGGCTGGCCTTACGAATAAATGGTAAGTCATGGCTAACTGGACTTTGGGTAATTTCTGGATTAAGAATCCGCTGTCCTTCCCAAACACGAGGAGTGTTGTAATATTCATCAGAAAGATCATTTAAACCAAAAATGTTTCTGAAATTAAAACTGGTTGGGTTGGGATTTAAATGATGCATTGCAACAAATTGTTTAAGATCAGCCTTAAACATAAAGTTTTCTGGATCTTCAAAATCAACTTCTTGAATAGAAAGTTGGTTAGAAACTACCGCATAACTATCATCTGGAATCCGTTGTGCAACCCACTGGTGTCCACCTGCAGTCTCCATATACCAAACTTCATTAGCGTCGGAGAAAAGAATTCCATTAGTCTCGTTGGTACCATATTTTTCAATGATAGCGCCGAGGTATTTCACGCCTTCCCGAGCAGATTTGATATAGGGCAAAGTAACTGTAACCATTGCCTCTTCACCAATTCCATTTTCAACTAAGGGATCATAACCGAGGACTCGATTATTAGTGTAGGCACTCTCGGTGGCACTCATTGCTACCCCATATTCATTGATACCATCTTCTTCAAACAAGCCGAATTCAGTGGTCCATTCCGGAGTGGCGGTATATTTTCCTCGCACTGGGGGAAGGGACATCGTAAATTGGTTATCACTAGATTTAAATTCAGTATTAGCTGCTTCATCATGAGGATGAACGGTAAAATGCTTGGGCCAAGCTGATTTAGCATCTTCATTTCTCGCAATGATGGTTGATCCATCAGCCGTAGCTGCTTTACCAGCTAAAAAACTTGTACATGCAGAATATTTATTGTCGATAATAAGGACCTTCTTCCGTAAATTACTTAATCATAGTTTATCACACAGAAAAGTACTTTGAATTATTTCTGTTTCATGAGAATATATATATGGGTTTAAATGGATAATTTAAGGAGGAAATAAAGATGCCATTAATTCATATTGATTTAATCGAAGGTCGGAATGAAGACCAACTTCGTGGACTAGTCAAAGACGTTACCGCAGCCGTCGTTAAAAACACGGGGGCTCCAGCAGAACACGTGCATGTTGTGCTAAATGAAATGTCAAAAAATCATTATTCAGTTGCCGGAACTTTAAAGAGCGACGAAAAATAATAAAAAAACTTCAAAATCAACTGAAAGATCAGTGATTTTGAAGTTTTTTATTCGGCTAAACCGAGATATTCATTGAGATACTTTGCAACACCATCTTCGGTATTATCAAATTCAGTAATATCATTAGCAATTCCCTTAATTCGTTCTGTAGCATTTTTCATTGCCACTCCACGTCCTACATAATCTAGCATTTCAGCATCGTTATGTTCATCTCCAAAGGCAATTATATCCTGTCGATCAATATGATAGTAATCTGCTAGGTAGGCCACCGCCTTGGCTTTCTGAATACCTTTAGAAACGATTTCCAGAACACTTTGGGGTCCGCCCCAAACGCCGACAGTAATATATTCACCATAATAGTGTAGTAATTGATTTTTAACTTTTTGAGCACTATTAGGTTCCACTAAAATCGTAATCGAAGTTGGATTAGTTCTTAGCGTTTTTTCGGTTAAAATTTGGTCATTGGAAATTTCATGAGGAAAAAATTCAAATGAAGCGGGAGCCGCATGATCCGCAAAAAATGAATCTTTACTTTCAACCGCAAGTAATTGAATACCGTAGTCATCTTTATGCTTCATCAGATCGTAGACGACCGCTTTGTTGATGGTTCTGGAATATTCACCATCCCATTTTTGGTGAGGAATATGTGTTAAAGCCCCATTAAAATTCGCCATCGGCGTTTTAAGGCTAAGTTCATCGTAAATATCGCGAGCCATGCGATAAGGTCGTCCCGTAACAATGGAAACGATGTGTCCAGCTGCCGTGGCATTTTTGATAGTTTTAATGGTTTGAGGTGAGAGTTGACTACTTGAATTTAAGGTGGTGCCATCTAAATCAAGAGTGATTAATTTTTGATGCATTTGATCGCTCCTTTTACTATTTTCTGTATTACTTATAAGTTAACATGGTTAAATTTAAAAAACTAGAGTACTTTAGGAAGTTAAATGAATTGTTAAGGTGGCTCAACCCGTTTTTTTTCTGTATAATTAAGTCCAGTTTTATGGCGAATGAATAAAGAATAGAAGGAATATTTAAAAATGCAACTACCAGTTGATTTTAAGAAAAAATATGAAAAATTACTTGGGGATCAAGCCGAAGCTTTTTTAGCGAGCTTCGATAATCCTGTTCAAAAGGGATTTCGGATTAATCCGCTTAAATATCACGGACATCTTCATGAACATGCAATGCAACAATCTGTGGGTTATTCAGCTTGGGGCTATTTTGGTAAAGTACGGGGGAAAACCATCGATCATCAAAGTGGACTGGTTTACAGCCAGGAACCAAGTGCCATGCTGGTCGGTGAATTAGCCCATCCTAAACCAGGTCAAAAAGTGTTAGATTTGTGCGCCGCACCAGGTGGAAAGACTACTTATTTAGCTAGTTTCATGGATCAACAAGGGTTATTAGTTTCTAATGAAATCAATCGAGGCCGAGCTAAAATCTTGGCTGAGAACGTTGAACGCTTTGGTATTCAGAATGCAGTGATTTTAAATGAGTCACCTGATCGAATGGAAGATCGTTTTGCCAATTATTTCGATGTGATTGTGGTGGATGCGCCTTGTTCTGGGGAAGGAATGTTTAGAAAAGATCCTGCAGCCATGGAATATTGGAATAAAGATTACCCATCTGAGTGCGCTAATCGCCAAAGAGAAATTTTAAAGAGCGCGATGAAGATGTTGGCCCCTAAGGGAACTTTAGTTTATTCGACGTGTACCTTTGCTCCTGAAGAAGATGAACAAATTATCGCTTGGTTATTAGATAACTACGAAAATCTAGCATTGGTGGATGTCCCTAAACGAGATGACATGGATGCAGGGCGTCCAGAGTGGGCCGACGGCAATCCAGAACTAACCAAGGCGGTACGTTTATTCCCTCATCATTTTCAGGGTGAAGGACATTTTATGGCAAAACTGGTCAACCACGGGATGGAGACGCCCACTGAAAAGCCCCGAGCTAAGAAGAAAAAGAAACAATCAAGCAATTCAAAGTCCCTAAACAAGACCCAGGTGAAATTGTGGGAGACTTTTGCTAAAGCATTTTTGAAAGATTCAAATTATTTCGATTTAGCTCATTTAATGGTTCAAAAAGATCGCTTATATTATCAAAGTGAGCGTTTAGATTTAGAAGGATTAAGGTATATCAAGCCTGGATTAGAGCTGGGAGAATTTAAGAAAAATCGTTTTGAACCCAGCCAGAGCCTTTTAATGGCCCTCCCCGTTGATGAATTCCAACAAGTTGTTAAAATTACAGATGAGGAGTGGCGTCAATATGTGCATGGCGACGTTCTGTCGACAACTACTGCTGGTAAAGGTTGGGTAGCCGTAGCTGTAGATGATACAGTGGTTGGACCTGGTAAGTTAGTACAAGGTACGGTTAAAAACTTCTATCCCAAAGGGTTACGGATGAACTTTTGATTTACTAAAGTGAATAAAAATTAATTTAAAAAATGATCTCTAGAATTAGGACTGGTTAAGCTAATTTTAGGGCTCTTTTTTATTTTTAGCTTTTTAAGATAATACTTTGAAAAACAAATCTCACAATAAAAACGGGGATGAATCATAATTTAATGCTAGGATGGTTAAGCAAACGGTATAGTTAGGTGATGAATGAGTAGTTGATCATTTTTTTATTAAAAAGGGGATATATTACAAAAATGTTTAATTGGTTCAAACTAAATGGTTACAGCATTAGTGTTGCTCTTTTAGTTAGTTTTATTTTAATAATAAAAGTTTATTTAGACTGGGGAACCTTAATTATTATTGGATCAATTTTCATTATCGTAGGTCTTCAAAGAACCAGATAAGCGCTAGAAAATTATTTACACTAATCGGGTATATAGTTATAATGTACTGATGTTCTATCCGATAAAGTGAGAAGAGTAAATTTAAAGTAGCGAGGCTATACGATACTTATGGTTGAGGAATTGAAAAAGTTATTTAATAATCGAGGGTTGGTTCTATTTTTACTAGAAGCACTCTTGGCACTGATTGTGATAGTATCGATAATACTAGAAGCAGTAAAAATCAATGACATTCATACTGTTAATGCAATGCGCAGTGACTTTATCGCAAAGCAAAAAAAGGAAGAACGTGCATTTAGTCGTGCCGAAAGAAATCTTATTAAAAAAACTAAAGAAACTACATCTAAGGTCAATGATGAGAAAGTTTTAAACGGGCGGTTAAGTCCTTATCTTGAAAATACTGATGCAGAAGTATCCGTCGCGATCTATTCAAAAAAGAATAACCATATTTATCAAACAACTAATAGTAAAAGAACCACTTATCCTTCTGCTAGTATTATTAAAGCCGATTTTTTAGTAGAACTTTTGCATCAGAAACATAAAGCTGGTCAGAGTCTAGATGTTAACGAACAAGCTGTGATTCAAAAGATGATGGAGCATAGTGACAACGATGCGGCTACTAATGTTTATAATCAAATTGGTGGATATAGTGGCTTAGCTAGGTACTTCAGTAATGTTGGAATGGATGGATCGGTAGCTTTGACCACTGGATGGGCGTTGACGGCTACGACACCGCTTGATCAAATTAAAACACTTAATATAATTTTTTATCAAAGCAATTATATTAGTGATACTTCAAGAAGTTATATTGAATATTTGATGGGTCATGTAGCTGAAGACCAAAACTGGGGGATATCAGTCGGTTCTAAGCATTTTTGTTTGAAAAATGGTTGGAAGCAAATGCCAAATGGTAAATGGATTATTAATAGTATGGGACAGATTGGAACTGGTCAGAATAGCTGTACGATTGCGATAATGTCTACTGGAAATAAAACAGAACAAAGTGGAGAAAAATTAGTTGAAGATCTCACTAAGGCGGTTAGTAGCGAACTAAAAATTAAATAAAAAATAAAAGAAGGACGTCCTTTAGGGATGTCCTTCTTTTATTTTTTATATGTTTAATTGGAGATAGATTCCAAACGGATTAACCTTGTCCATAGATAATTACTGGTTCATCTACGGTTGTTTTTTGATATAGTTTCACCATATCCTTAGGTGGAATGTTGATACAACCGTTAGAGCCATGATTGTAACGCTGACTAGGATTACCAAATACAGAGGCTTGTACCCATGGAGCGGAATGAATAAATATCCCGTCATCGGTTAAATTGTCTGCTTGTGGCACATAAGATTTATATGGTTCTCCATTTTTTTCATAACCTCGCATAGTTATAGGCGCAATTTTGAATTTAATGAAATAAGCGCCTGTTGGGGTAGCAATATTAATCTTGGGAGATCCAGTGTTAATCCGAATTTTTTGCGCCACTGTTTGATTTTGTACTAAATATAGTCGTTCATGCGTTAAATCTATTTCGATATGATCGGAATTAGCTATTTTTTTATGCCAATTTTTTTGATTTAGCGTTTGATTAGCCTGATTGAAGTTTTTAGCTGAAACATTATTTTTTCCTGCCAGTAAACTTTGGATAAGATGTTGTGCTTCACTATCCGTATTTAAACTCCAACCTAGAGTGCCCTCAGCGTTACTAAAAGATACCTGTTTGCCTTGGACTGTTGTAAAGGTTAAATTTTGTGCTCCAGAAAGTGTGTATTTATGGTTAAAACGCTTAATGAATTTATAGGCGGGCTTTAAGTCGATTGATGGACCATCTTTACTAATCGTTCCATTTTCTATTAAATCACTTACTTGACCAGTAATTTGGTGTCCTTTAGCTCGAAACGTAAACTGATTTTTTAATAGTAATCTGATTTTTTTAGCCGTGGTTTTTCCACTCCATGTTTCAGAAAGTAATGGGGCAGTAATTTCAACGTGTTTATTAGGTGTATTTAAAAGTTTATCACTAACTTTTTCCACGGTCTGATTTACCAATATCTGATTACCAGAGTGAGCGGACAATAAAGAAACTTTTCCATCTTGGATCATTACTTTTCCATTTTGAGGCATGGTCCGTGAAGCATTAATTGCTTCTAAATGTTTTTGTAAAGACGGTTGATCTGTTTTTATAGCAGAAAGCAGGGCGCTTTTTTTATATAAAGTTAAAGCTTTAAATTGTTTGGTACTATGGTTAATCGACCACCATAGTCGATTCCTTTGTTCAGTTAGTCGATACTTCAATTGCGTTTCATAATCGGTAACTGGAATGTTATTAAACTTTTTACTAGCTAACACCTTCTTGTTTTGGGAATCGTTAATAGTATAACTTGGTGTCACCCGTTGGTTCTCAATTTTTTTAACTGCCTCTTGATAATTGAGGTGGCTAATATTGATATTATCAATCGTGGTATTTGTCCAAAAATGTGTCGATTGATAATAGAGTTGTTGAATTATTAGAATACCTAATATTAAGCAAGCTATTCCTAGTACCCATGCTAGCCGATGTTTTTTGTTGATTTGCATTTTACTGGCTTCTTTCTATTTCACTTTTATTTCATAAATATTACAGCAATGTTACATTTTTGTGAAGCAATTATTACGAAATCCTTGATAAATTTTTAAAATTAATTAATACGTAAATGCTTTAGAAGGACATAAAACTATTATTTAAATGCAAAAATTAAAATAACGTTTATTAAATATTTACAAGTACTATGGCAATATGACTTAAGTTTATCAGCATTAAATGTTGCTTTTTTGCGACAAATGTATTAATCTAACTTTATTAACTTACAAAAAGTAAGTAAACGGAGGGATTAATCATGGTAAACGTAGATAAATTAGAATTTGGAATTGAAACTTTTGGTGATATTGTTGCCAATGAAGATGGTAGTTTAAAATCAGCCGCTGAATCGATTCGACAAATTGTTCACGAAGGCGAAATTGCTGATAAGTATGGAATCGATGTGATTGGAGTCGGTGAACATCATCGCCCTGATTACAGTGTGTCTAGTCCTGAAACTGTCTTGGCTGCAATCGCATCCGTAACTCAAAAGATCAAACTAGCTACAGCCGTAACAGTCTTAAGTTCGGATGATCCTGTTCGAGTTTATGAACGTTTTGCCACACTGGATGGCTTATCTAATGGACGAGCACAAGTGATGCTTGGTCGGGGTTCCTTTACCGAATCATTTCCTTTATTTGGATATGATTTAACTGATTATGATGATTTGTTCAATGAAAAACTAGAACTATTTGATAAATTACGTACAGAAAAAGCCGTAACATGGTCGGGAAAATTCCGAGCAGCTTTAAAGGAGCAGGAAGTTTATCCTAAGACAGAGAGTGGTAAGCTGGAAACTTATATTGGAATTGGTGGCTCTCCTGAATCGATTATTCGTGCCGCTCGGTTTGGTTATAAAGTCATAATTGCCATTATCGGCGGGCAAGCTGATCGATTCAAACCGTATATTGATTTGTATCACAAAGCTAACCAAAAATTTGGGACTCCAGATCTACCAATTGCGGTTCACTCTCACGGATTTATTGCAGATGACAATCATGAAGCCGTTGAAGTAGCTTTTAAAAATATTAAAGCGAATTTTGATCGAATCGGACTTACCCGTGGTTGGGCTCCTATGAGCCGTGAACAATTTGATAGTGAAACTAAAGTTGGTTCATTTTATGTGGGTGATCCTGAAACGGTTGCGCAACGAATTGCTCGGACCATAGATTTACTTAATTTAGGTCGCTTTGACTTAGTGTATGGTGCTGGTAATCAGACCGCTGCACAACGTGAGCGTATGATTGAACTATATGCCACAAAAGTCATCCCTAGAGTTAAAGAGATTTTAAAAAGCAAAGGGGGCGCAGAATAATGACCATTAAACGAGTCGGAATTTTAGGTGCCGGTAAAGTGGGGATTGTTTTGGCTGGGTTAGCCTTAAAGGCCGGATATGAAGTACGAATTTCAGGGTCAGGTTCAGTTGATAAAATTGATTTAACAATTAGTACTCTGGTTCCAGGCGCCATTGCTTCTGAAAATGCCGAAGTGGTCGCTAATAGTGACATTATCATTTTAGCAATTCCACTAAGCCGTTATAAAAATATCGATCCTACGTTACTTAAAGGTAAATTAGTGATTGATGCGATGAACTACTGGTGGGAAACGGATGGCATTCGCGAGGAGGTCCTAGATCCAACCTTAACTTCTAGTGAGCAAGTTCAAAACTACTTTAAGGACAGTACTATTGTCAAAACGTTTAATCATATGGGATACCACAATCTTCAAGAAGAGGCTTTACCAAAAGGTGACCCTAAACGCAAGGCTTTGTTCGTTACGGGTGATAATCATGCAGCTGTTGATGAAGTAACAAAATTTGTTGATTCAATGGGATTTGATCAAGTGGTTCATTATAAGCTCACTGATGGAATTATGACTGAACCTGGTAGTCCACTGTTTGGGGCTAGTCTAAAATATCAAGAATTAAAACAAATTATTGATAATTTTGACCATACTGACTTTGGACGTAAAATTAGTAGTACTTTGAATTGAAAAAAACTACCTTGAATAAATTTCAAGGTAGTTTTTTTATATATCTTCCAGATAAGTCTGTTAAAGTAACAATTATTTTTAATCGAGAGCTAGATATATTGATTGAGGAAATTTAAAACAGTAGGATATACGATTTCTAAATATCCTTTTGCATGCTGAGTACCAGGTAACATCCATTCCACGAAGGGAACGTTTTTACTAGTTAAAATTTTTGCCATTTCTAAAACGCCACTTGTTGGCACAAATTCATTTAATGAGTTTGCTAAAAACATCGGTCCGGGTTGACTGTTGACATGTTTGTAGGGGGTTGCTAGTGAATATTGATCTGAGTTTCCGTTAAAATAATTAGTAACAAACCATTTATAAAAAGCGTCGTTTTGACCAGTCTGGTTTATTTCAGAACTTTTGGAATTTGTAAAATCTTGTTGATGATCAGGTTGAGCAATTACGGCAGTATGCTCATTTAACCAATCATCAATATCAAGAATCCCAGACAAAGAAACAATCGGGAGTCCATATTTAATTCCCATTTCGACAGCCATGTTTCCACCAGCAGATGAGCCAACTACGGCAATTCGATCACTATCAAACAATTTTGAAGAAGTTTTAATCCAGTGATATAAAGTATCCATATCATCTAAAGGTGCTGGATAATAAGCGTCTGGAGTTAGTCGATAGTTAGGAACAATAACGGAAAATCCGTCCCTTACCAAAGCTTCTGCTAAATCTTGATCTTTAGCTTTATTACCTCTAAACCAGCCTCCGCCATGGATATCAATAATCAAGCCCTTGGAAGCATTATCAGGTTGGTATAAGTCAGCTTTTAAAGCGTGAATTTCATCGTAAATTAAATCATTCTTAATTTTCATTACGTTCCTTCTCTCTAGTTATTTGAAAGATTTGGTTATCACTCTAAAACTAGTCTAATTTAGTTGTCAAAACGGGTGTTAGTTTAATAATCAATTCATCTCGACGTCAGTTTATTACAACTAATGAGCTTTTTCAAAGATTAATACTTGCATTTAATTAACGATTAACTTACAATAAGTAAGTGAAATAGCAAGTAGAAATCTGTTACTATTCTGTTCTTTGCTATCAGTAAATTTTAGAATAGTTAATCTTAAAATTAGTAGTGATTTGGATGGGGGCATATATTATGACAATGGTTAATGGTTATGAACAAAGTGATCGTGAAGAAAAAATTGACATTTTAAATTTGGAGTCTTTGGAAGAAAGAGCCGAAAAGATTATTCCAACTGGTGGGTTTGGATATATCTCTGGTGGTTCTGAAGATGAATGGACTCTCCGACAAAATCGAACTGCATTCCAGCATCGACAAATCGCGCCCAAAGCTTTGAGTGGAATCGAAAAACCAGAACTAAATACAGAAATCTTTGGAATTCCATTGAATACTCCAGTAATGATGGCGCCAGCTGCAGCTCAAGGTTTAGCACATTCACAAGGTGAAAAAGATACAGCTAGAGGTCTTGCCGCAGTAGGAGGCTTAATGGCACAAAGCACATATTCATCAGTTTCTATTGCTGATACGGCAGCTGCTGGTGAAGGTGCTCCTCAATTTTTCCAGCTTTACATGAGTAAGGACTGGAATTTTAATGAGAGCTTGCTAGATGAGGCTAAAAAAGCTCATGTTAAAGCAATTATTTTGACCGTAGATGCCACTGTTGATGGTTATCGAGAAGCTGATATTAAAAATAAGTTTGCATTTCCACTTCCAATGGCTAACTTAACTAAGTTTTCCGAAGGTGATGGTCAAGGAAAAGGAATTGAAGAAATCTACGCTTCTGCAGCTCAAAATATAAGACCTGAAGACGTTAAAAGAATTGCTGATTACACACAATTACCCGTAATTGTTAAAGGAATTCAAACTCCTGAGGATGCTATTCGAGCAATTGATGCTGGGGCAGCCGGCATTTATGTATCAAACCATGGAGGCCGTCAGCTAAACGGGGGACCTGGATCTTTTGATGTTTTGGAAGATATCGCTACCTCCGTTAATAAGCAAGTGCCAATTATCTTTGATAGTGGTGTACGTCGCGGTTCAGATGTATTTAAAGCTTTGGCTAGTGGTGCAGACATCGTGGCTTTGGGTCGTCCAGTAATTTATGGATTAGCTTTAGGTGGTGCCAAAGGGGTTCAATCTGTATTTGAACATATAGACCATGAACTTGAAATTGTGATGCAACTAGCAGGTACTAAAACCATTGATGATATCAAAAATAACCCATTACTAAATATCAAATATTAATCTAAAAAATCCTCCAATTTTGGGGGATTTTTTAGATATCGAGGAGCTGTTTTGATGTGTTGGCTACTAGATACTGTTGGATATTTATTGACTTAATAGACAAATGTTATAATTGTGGTATAAAAAATGATAAAAAGGATGCAATTTATTATGAATAAAGAACGCTTTGAGGCTTTTACGGACGCCGTAATTGCCATTATAATGACTATTTTAGTATTAGACATACATCTACCTACAGATGATCATTCGATGCGAGCGATTATTGCCATTGCTCCTTCATTTCTTGCATACATCGTTAGTTTTACAATACTAGCAGTCATGTGGGTTAACCATCATAATTTATTTCTTCATGTGAAAACAGTAAATCATAAAATTCTATATACCAATATATTTCTATTGTTTTGGGCAACTTTATTACCAGCTACCACAGCCTGGTTTGGTTCAGACATCTACTCATCAACGGCAGCTTGGCTGTACGCTGTCAACGTCATTGTTTACAACATTTCTTTCTCAATGGTGAGAAATGAAGTTTTAAAAATCAATGATAGGTTGAAGCATTTATACATTACAGAGATAGCATCGCTGATTTTAAATATTGTTGCATTGTTTATTGTATTCTTCTGGCCTCCCTTTATTATGATAAGTTTGTTAATGGACATTCTACTGTGGTCGATTCAACCGGTAGTTCGTCATAAAAGATAAGGTGAGCTATTGATTAATGCTTAAATTAGTTGTGTTCTAATAAAATTGTTAAGATAAAAAGCTCCGCGCTGTTATTAGTGAGAATAATAACAGTACGGAGTTTTTTGTAATTAAACCATATTTGATGCTCATAAAAATATGCCCCCGACAAAATCGAGAACATATTTAACGACACTTTTAAAATAAATTTTTCTCAGAAAGTTCGTTGATAGATTTAGCGCCCAACAGTACCAAGAGGCTCTTTAATTGGTATTTCATCTGCTCAATCATTTCAACCATAAATGTATCGTCATGGTGGAGTAGCTGATGGAGGAAGTAGCCCGCAATTCCCACGTTATCAGCCCCCAAAGCCAGACTTTTAATAATATCACTTGAATTACGAATACCGCCAGTAGCGGTAATTGACAAGCCATCAACCGTAATTGATTTAAGTGACTCTACCGTTGTTAAACCAAACGATGTCATAAAATCAAAATCTTTAGTGTGACGACGAGCATTTTCGATTTGAATAAAGTTAGTACCGCCTCGACCACCAACATCAATAAACTTTACGCCAACTTTTTTTAGGGCGAGGGCATCTTGATGAGTCATTCCCGCACCGACCGCTTTAACAATCACGGGTACTTTCAGGTTAGAAACGATTTCAGCAATATGATCTAGGTAATCAAAAGTACGGTCACCCTCAGGCATAACTAGTTCCTGAGCAACATTGATATGTAACTGTAGGGCGTTCGCTTGAAGCATGTCTACAGCTGCCTGCGCTTTAGCAACACTGGCATCCGCCCCAACATTCGCCATAATCAATCCTTGGGGATTAGTTTCTCGCACAATTTTAAATGTGTCTGCTAGTTCAGGATATTTTAAAGCGACTGATTGAGAGCCAACGGCCATCGCTAAATCAGTTTCTTGCGCAATTTTAGCAAGCCGTGCATTTAATTTGGCGGTGTAGGCACTTCCACCCGTCATAGCCTGAATGAAGAAGGGAAGGGGCATTTTTAGCCCTGCCAGGGTAGTTTCTAAACTAACCTCTGAAATTCCCGTTTCAGGTAATGCGTTTGGTAATAAGTGAATTGTATCAAACCCAGCACTGGCAGTTGGGCTGTAAAATTTTTCAGCCAATGAAATGTGTTCATCTTTACGATGAGAATGAATATTTTTCATGACAACTCCTAATTAATTTCTGTGACATGGTGAACATCTAAATCAAGGGGTTTGATATTATGTTTCTCCCATTCAGCAAACATTTTTGCTGTCTTCGTGGAATTGGGCATAATGACAATGCCACAATCACCACCACCGGCACCAGAAGACTTAGCAGCTCCATCAAATTTTTCAGCAATATCGCAAAAGTTGGTAAGCGTCGTGGTCTCAATCGAAACGCCACTAAATAAGCTTAACTCTTGTAATAGGTGCCGATTGTTAGTGATCTCACGTTGAATAACTGTAATATCAGCATCACGAAAACCATCAATCATCTTATTGATACAAGATGCGCTTTTGGTCAAAAACTCATGATAGCTATCCGTTTCTTGATAACTGGTTGTAGCAACTTGATCAACTAAATCAGAAGTGGAGGCCGGAGAGCCCGTCCAACCAATGTAAAGGCGTAAATCTGATGGAGGAGTGAGTAATTCAATTTTCAATTGAGGCCAAGGCGTTCTTAAGATTGTTTCTAAATCTTTAGTACGACGCATACTGTTTAACCAGTCTCGATTGAAAGATTGGTAAGCAATCCAACCGCCATAAACGCTAGCTGCAATATCTCCCAAAGAACCATTTCCTTGCACGTCTAAATGCGCGATTGATGCAAGTTTGAAGAGTAGTTCTTTAGTTAACGGAATATTATAAAATTTGGCCACAACTTTAATGGTGGCGACGGTTACGGCCGCAGAACTTCCTAGACCATATTTTTTACCATCACTACTATCTAAATCACTGTTGATGTACAAATTATAAGTTTTTAATTTACGATTAAGTAAAACAGCTAGTTCTTCAATAATCGAAATAGCCGAAAGGATATAGTGATAAGGGTTGTCCCGGTTATCAACCACTAATTCACTACCACGACGTCGCCAGGAAAGAACATTATTTTGATATTGTTTAGAAATAATATTTCCGACGGTTAATTTACTAGGTTCAAGGCTGGCAGTGACGAATTGATTAATTGCCACTAGCACGGCATTATTGCCAGGTTCGACAATGGCATATTCA
Source organism: Pediococcus pentosaceus (assembly GCF_001437285.1). Classification (GTDB taxonomy): domain Bacteria; phylum Bacillota; class Bacilli; order Lactobacillales; family Lactobacillaceae; genus Pediococcus; species Pediococcus pentosaceus. Next base: position 211,732 of record NZ_JQBF01000002.1, read on the forward strand.
CCAGCAATATATAATTTTCCGGGAGCTTTTTCTGTTATCAATTTAAAATTCCTCTTAGTTTTTAGTAAATTTAATTCCACTACCAGGCTTAGCCACGACTAATTGATCTTGGTCAAAGTAGTTGGCAAAGAACCGCTTAACCCGCGTAATGTTTTTAGATTGACACAGAACTTTAACGTTGGGTCCGGCATCAATGGTGTAGTAACACTCAATTCCACTTTCACGCAGTTGTTCGACTAACTTAATCGCTTGAATAGTTTCAGGTGCAAAATAGGTAAAAGCGGGCTTAGAAGATAAAGTCGTTGCATGCATCATGGCTGCACTGTGTTCTGCTAATTCACCAATTTTAGTAAAATCATTGTTTTGTACAGCACTAATCATTTCTGGGATTGCTTGGTTAGTAGCTTCCACCCACGCAGAATAGAAAGGCGAAGTCCTAGCAGTATGTTGCATCCCTAGCGTACTTTTAACCTTCTTTTGGCGTCGATCAATGACGATAGTAACCATATTCAAGTCTATTTGGTCCTCAGACACAATTTGTTCGGCAAAGGAACTTTGATGATCATATCCGCGATGCCAATGCACAATCCCGCCGAAAACTGAGCGCGAAGCTGAACCGGAGCCTAAACGTGCTAGTCGTGAGAGATTAGTTAAATCAGTATGTGAACCTAAAGCACTCACTGCGGCCCCGGCTAGAGCAGCCATGCCTGAAGCTGAGGAGGCTAAGCCAGCGGCAGTAGGAACGTGATTTTCAGATTCAATTTTAGCAAAACCTTGATAACCAAATTCACTTTTAACCGCTTCTAGGACGCGATTAATACGTTGCATCTTTTTAACATCGATTAATTGATGATTTAGATAAAAAAGATTACTAGTGTATTCATCCGAAAAGGTTACCTCAGTATCGGTATAAAATTTGTCGAGGGTCAAAGAAATACTGTCATTAGCGGGTAGAATTAAATCCGAGTTAATTTTACCCCAATATTTAAGTAATGCAATGTTAGTGTGGGCTCTTGCAAAACCATGTTTTTCATTCATACGTATCGAAACCTACTTTTAAAGTTTTTCAATCCAAGTGGCCGTGGCTCCGCCAGCAGTAAGTTGCTGACTAATTTTTTCAGCAGCTGGAAGATTAGGAGCAAGTGAAATCACACATCCTCCTAAACCACCGCCAGTTAATTTACTGCCAAGCGCACCTGAATCATTAGCAATTTTAATTAATTTTTCAACAGCAGGGTGACTGACTCCCAATTGACGTAAGTTAGTATGTGCTTCAGTTAAAATTTTCCCTAACGTACTTACATCATTTTGACGGAGGACAGTCGCAGTCTGACTAGTCAATTCTCCCAATTTTTCGATTAAAAGTCTACTGTCAGAGTCAAATCGAAGCTTATTTTTAACGATTTCGACTGCTTCACTCGTTTTACCTTTAATTCCCGAATCACTAATTATGAGGTAAGCGTCGACGTTGATTGGTAATGGCTTAATGGTGCCATCTTTTTTAAACCAGATTGGATTATTAGCACTTGCAGTAGCAGAATCTAGCCCGCTAGGCTTTCCGTGAATAATCTTTTCTGAAATATCGACAGTTTTTAGAAGGGTCGTTCGCGTCAAGGGATGTTCAAAATACGCGTATAGGGCCCGTACTAGAGCAACTGCTGTCGATGCTGAAGAGCCCATTCCGCGTTCGGCTGGAACATCACTATCAATGGTAATTAATAAATTAGTATTGGGGCGATTAAGCTCGTTTAAAGTTTGTTTAATTAGATTTTTAATACCAAGTAGATTACTATGGATATCATTTAGAGACCCATTAAAGTAGCGGCTTTTGATTTCAATGTCGCCATTAGTTGGTTGGATTTTAACCGTAGTTTTAACATTACGGATTGGTAATGCAATTGCAGGCTGTCCATAGACGACGCTATGTTCGCCAATTAAAATTATTTTTGAATTACTACTCTTTATAATTTCTTCCACGACGATACTCCTTTTTGGTCCAAATTAAATGATACCTTAAATAAAACAATTGTTCTATGTAGAGAAGGTAAACATTTGGTAAAATTAATAGGTAGATAACAAAGTGGAGATGTGAAATGAATAAAACAAAGTATGCCGTCGTTGATTTAGAAATGACAGGTAGTGATTTCGATGGTGACAATCGAATCATCCAAATCGGATGCGCTTTTGTTGAAAATGGAAAAATTGTGGATACCTTTCAAAGTAAGGTTAATCCGCAAAGACCGATTCCAGCGGGAATTACTAAACTGACAGGAATCACCGATGAGCAGGTGCAAAATGCCCCTAAATTTAATGATATTGTAGATGAAGTATATCGAAAATTAGTCGATACTGTTTTTGTAGCTCATAATGTAGAATTCGATTTTCCCTTCTTGAATCAAGAATTGGTTCGTAGTGGATATCCGGAACTTAACATTCCAGCTGTCGATACGGTTTCCCTCAGTCAAATTGTCTTTTCATTTACCAAGGGTTACCGATTACGTGATTTAACTAGCTATTTAAAAATTGAACATGATGATCCACATTCTGCTGATAGTGACGCCATTGCTACAGCTAATTTGCTAATTGCGATCAAAAAAAATCTCCAACAACTTCCCATTGTAACGTTAGAACGTTTAGTGGAGTTAGGAAAAGACTTACCACGCCAAACGCTATCGATTTTAAAGGACGCTCTACATGAGAACAAACAAAATCCGCAAAAAATTGATGTTGATTTAATGGTGGTCGATGGCGTTGCTTTAAAAAAGCCGATTGCTTTACAAACTGAACACCAAGCAGACGAGAAATTGGTTTATCCTCGGGGAAAACGAGAAAAGGAACAGTTATACAATGGAACCTTAAGCTGGCGTAAATTACAGGGTTCAATTATGAATTTCACCCATCAACAGTTTTCAGTTACGGAAGGCTTCAAAAAGCATGTGGTTATTGAAGCTCCTACCGGATCTGGGAAAACCTTGGGTTATTTATTCCCATTGAGTTATATTGCACGTGAACAACAGCGTAAAGTAGTTGTTAGTGTACCTACAACCATTTTACAAAACCAAGTTCTAGCAGTAGGACGTCAGCAGTTGAATGCTATTTTAGAAACGCCGATGCAGTTTGCAATTCTGAAAGGGAGTAGTAATTATCTTAATTTAGAAGCCTTCATGAAAAGTATTACCCATCAAACGTTAAGCAAAGATTCTCGCTTGGTGGCCATGAAGATTCTGGTATGGCTTACTAAGACGGATACTGGTGATTTTGATGAAATTAACCACCATATTAACTTTTCTAACTTCGTCGATGGCATAAGACATCATGGAAAAACCGTGCTTAACCCGAAATCTAAGTTCTTTGAGTATGACTTTTACCGTAGAGCGATGAAAAAGCTGAAGTATGCAGACTTTATTATTACCAATCATCGTTATTTAGCATTACACGCCGATGAAATTGGAGAATCTGATCAACAACCATTACTAGTGATTGACGAAGCCCAGCATTTTCCAACGATTGTTTCCAATATGAATCAAAAATTTCTAGACTTAAACGAGTTGATGATGGAAACCCATCGGTTAGTTAGTCGTTTAGTAATGAACCATAAGCGCAATTTAATTCAAGCGACTAAACATCAACCCTTAGCTGGATTTCATATTCGGCGCTTTGTTAACAGTCTCGAGCATATTAATACTCAAATTACGGAGATTCAACAAAAGCTATTTGATAAATTTGTGGCTCCTTGTAAGAAAAATTTATATGAAAACCAACCAGCCGAGATTGTCATTAAAAATAATGTTATTAACCAAATGGCTAAGCACGAATTTCATCAAGTGGTTCAGGAATTGGCCAATACATTTATTGAGTTTGATGCGTTAGATCGCTTTTTTAAAGACCAAGAACTTACTCCGGAAATTAGGGATGATTGGGCTCAAATCAAAGCTTTTCAAAGTAATTTAACGAAATTCTACGATGCTATTCGAGAAATTACTGATCATCTCAATCAAAATATTTATTGGATCACGCTAGGTCCAAATCATGATCCGGGAAGTATTCGGATTGGTAAAGAAATTTTAGATACGGGAGAATTCTACCGGCAAAAAATCGAACCATTTTATCATAAGGTTCTTTTAATTGGTGGAACGCTATTCTTTGAACATAAGCGTAGTTACTTCTTAGACCAATTTGGCTTGCATAAACCCGAGACATCGATACGGACTTTCAGACGCGGCGTGGACTTCGAAAACCAGTTAGATTTTGAAGTACTACAAAGCGACTTTACGATTGATTATGAAAGCAACCAGGATCAATATGCTGACTTTTTGGCAGAGGCAATTGAAGCGTTGACGAGGGATATTAACCGTCAAACGCTAGTTCTCTTTAATTCTTTAGAAACCTTGCGAAATGTTTATAATAGGCTACATGATTCTGATTTAAACGAAAGTCGCAGGATTATCGCGCAAGGTATCCATGGTTCTAAAGCAAAAATCATTCGAGAGTTTAACGATGAAGAAAATGCTATTTTGTTTGGAGCAGCCTCTTTTTGGGAGGGAGTTGATTTTCCAGGAGATCGTTTGGAATATTTAATTGTGACTCGCTTGCCATTCCGCTCACCGGAAGATCGGATGGTTCAATTTGCACGTAAGAATAAGCGCTCCTCCTTTATGAGTTTTGTCTTACCAGATGCCTTGTTAACTTTCAAACAAGGGATCGGGAGGTTGATTCGTAATAGTGATGATACAGGGGTAGCAGTAATGTTAGATAACCGTATTATTAATAAAGATTATGGTAAATTATTTATTAAACAGCTGCCAAGTGGCGTAAATGCCAATTTAGGTAATATTAATGAAGTCAAAGAAAGAGTGAATAATTTCTTTAATAATCAAGAATAGCTTTCTTTGAAGCTGACTTTTGATATATAATCATTTTGTTAGTGTTAGACGAGGGGTATTATGGCAGAAAAAAATAATAAGCATCCATTTTGGTTAATCGCCTTTATTGTCATTGCAACGGTTGTGGGCTCAATATTTATTATCGTGCAAGAAATTAATCGACCAGAGCGCTATGACAGTAAGGTAGCAACCGAAATTGCAAAGAAAAATACCAATTTAAAGAAAGTCGATCGAGTAACTCGATTTGTATATAATCAGGTTGAATATACGGTCTCTGGAACCAAGGCTAATGGAAATAGTATTTTCGTTGTGCTTACGGATAACGGCAAAAAGGCTACAGTCTATGACCAAACGGCAGGCGTAAGTGAACAAAAAGCCATCGCTAGTGTTCAAAGTGATCCTAATCTGAAGAAAATTACTTCTAGTCGATTTGGAATTATTAAAAACAAACCGGTCTGGATGGTTTCTTATATCAACCAAAAAGATAGATTAGTTACTAAAACGATTAACTTTAAAACGGGTGAAGAACTTAAAACCATTACAACATACTAATAGGAGGAACAAATGCAAGATTTACTTCTTAGTCTTTTAGAGGACGGGAGTATCAGCATTGCTAACTTTTTATTAGATAACTATGCAAAACTCGGCATGACAAATGACGAGTTTTTGCTTTATCTACAGATTAAAAAGGAGCAATCACGGGGAAATTCGTTTCCTCAGATGGATAAACTTGCTGATAGCCTCGGAATGACTAGTCAAAACCTCTTTTCGACCATCCAAGCATTACAAGACAAAAAGATTCTAGAAATTAAACAGCGAAAAGACGACCAGGGGCGGTTAACCGATTTTTATGATTTTAGCCTGCTTTATCAAAAAATGATTGCGTTATTTGATAATAAAGTAGAAGAAACTGAAAAGGTGGCGACCGCTAAGCAGGAAAATAATATCTATGATCAAATTCAGATTGAGTTTGGTCGACCTTTATCGCCAATTGAAATTGAAACCATTTCGCAATGGATTGATACCGACCATTTTTCTTATGATTTAATACGTTTAGCTCTTAAGGAAGCTGTATTAAATCAAGCATATAATTTAAAATATATGGATCGAATTTTGTTAAATTGGCAACAACGTCACTTAACCACTCCAGCTCAGGTTGAAAATAGTTTGAACTCTCGACCTACTAGTCAGGATACGAGTTCGTCGAATAAAGATAATCAAAAGAAGCATATCCAAATTCCACTGGTTAAATTAACTAAAGACAACTAAAAAAGATCATCTCATTGATTGAGATGATCTTTTTTAGTTATTCAGAATCACTAGCAGAGCTAGTAGAAGTTGTTGAAGTAGAAGTGGTAGTAGAAGTGCTATCACTTGTCGTATCATTACTGCTTACGTTAGAGCTATAGGATGATGTGCTGGAGTTATCTTCAGAAGAAGTATCGTTGCTGCTACTATCATCGTCGTCAGCATCAGAACTACTATAACGACTACTATAAGAAGAGTTTGAATGCTTGCTAGAATAACTTGACCAGCTACTGCTACTGTTGTTCTTAGAGTATTCATCACTCTTGCCAGTCTCATCATAATCTTCACCAATTTGATAATACTGGTTAGTACCTTTTTTACCAACTGTTGAAGGCATGGTCCAGTCTTCGTTGGAAGAGTATTGAGATAGGTAATAAATCATATACTTCCAATAATACTGAGCTAACTCAGTTTGTGATTGAGTTAGGTAACCAGTCGAAGTATTTGGATGATCATAACCAGTCCAAACAGCTAACGAGTAATCCTTGGTATAACCAGCCATCCAAGAATCACTAGATGCTGAACTTGGAATGTCATTTGCTTCGGTAGCTTTCTTCGAATAGGCTACGGTACCAGTTTTAGAAGCCATATTCATGCCAGTAATATTAGCTGCAGTACCAGAGCCTTGCGAGTCAGTTGTGACTCCTTTTAGAATCGATGTCATCAAGAAAGCTGTAGCCTTACTCATTGCACGAACACCTTTAGACTTGTAGGTATAGGTTTTACCGCTATTAGTATCAATTTTATTAATATAAGTTGGCTTGTGATAGATACCATCATTAGCAAAGGCAGCATAGGCAGCGGCTGTTTGAAGTGTAGAAATGTACAACCCAATTCCATTATTAAGGTTATAGGGTTCCTTACTTGTAATTCCTAAACCTTCAAGGAAAGTTGTTGCCTTGGAAATGCCGACATCTTGTAAGGTTCGAATCGCAGGAACGTTTCGAGATTGAATTAACGCATCTCGTACTGTCATTGTTCCCTTAAACTTATGATCAAAGTCATAAAGTTTTGTGTCTGTTCCAGGATAAGTAAATGGAGTATCTTTAACTTTTCGATACGTCGACCACTTCAGATATTCAAATGCGGGACCGTAATCCATTAGTGGTTTAGCGGTTGAACCAGAGCTACGGTCAGTTTGAACAGCTCGGTTTAAACCATAAGTAACATCACCAGTTTTACGTCCACCAATCATCGCGGCGATTTTTCCATTTTTACTATTGACTAACGTGGCACCAATTTGAAGCTCATCATCGTTAAATTGTACCGTTTGGTCATTATTTGCTAAATCATAAAGTTTCTTTTGAGCCGCATAGTCCATGTTAGTATAAACTTTCAAACCACCCTTAGCAGTATCAAATCCTTTATCAGAAAGGTCTTGTAACACTTGTTTAATATAAGGATCAATAATCTTGTTTTTCTTAGCTGAGTTAGTTGAAGTTTCATGGGTCTCTGAAAGTCCATCAGAGATACTTTCTTTTTGCGCTTCTGTTGCTTGAGCTTGAGTAATCACTTTATTAGAAGCCATGGCTTGAAGAACCGTGTCTCGACGGGACTTAGCATACTTAGGGTTACTAATCGGATCGTAATTAGTAGGGGATTGTGGCATACCGGCTAATAAAGCCAATTGAGCTAAATCTAATTTTTCAAGCGACTTACCAAAGTAATACTTAGCCGCTGTTTGCATACCGTAAATACCATTACCCATGTAAACCTTATTAATATAGAATTCAAGAATCTGATCTTTACTATATTTCTTATCAACCTTCAAAGCTAACCAAGCTTCTTGAGCCTTAACTCTTAAAGTTCGATCTGATGCGTCCGTAGAGAATACAGATAATTTAACCAATTGCTGAGTTAAGGTACTAGCGCCTTGTAGACCTAAAGAAGATCCTGTAAGGTTAGCAACTGTTGCTCCTACAATACGAATGGGATCCACACCGTTATTCTTGTAGAAGCGACGATCTTCAATCGAAACAATCGCGTTCTTTAAAGTCTTTGGAATCTTGTCTTTTTTAACATATTCACGATTTTGTGATCCCAGACGAGTTAATACTTTACCGTCTTTATCGTAAATTACAGTGGCGTTATCACTCGATAATTTAGCTTCCGTGATTTTAGGAGCGCTTTGAGCATAGTACATAAAGAGCCCACCACCGAAAATAATCATCGCTACAAAAACTGCTACTGCTGCCAACAATAACTTCTTAATTAAGGAAGAATGTCGGTTGGGTTTAGGGTGTTTACCCATTTTCGAATGTTGCGTTCGTCGCATGGGTCGATTTTGGTACTGATTTCCGTTGTTCATAGATAATCTCCTTGCTGTTAGAAAATCGATTTTTTATAAATTCTCTATAATTTTATCAACCGCTTTTAGGTATGGAATTAAAGGATTCATTTGGTATTCCAATTGATATCCTTGTTCTTCAAATACCGAAAGGGGAATCGATTTCCGACCACCATTTTCTTTACTATCCCAAAACTGAAAAAGATCTTTCGTCTTCAGTAGAAATATCTTGTTCAATTTTACAAACTTTATAATTGTAAAGCAAATTCCACCAACTTTCTCGCAATCCTTCATATGATTAATTTGATGCTCATGGAAATTACTTAAAGGAAAGGAAGTAGAATTGGTTGTTTCCTTTGCGTCAAAATCGATATACTTACCTCGATATACTCCATTATAGTCAGTAGTGGAAGCCTTACTAAAGTAAGCCTCTTTAATCTGTGCCGCGCTGCGTTTAGGATAATCAACCTTCACAATTTGAATTGGTGTTGGTTTTTTATGAATAACAGCAACCCCGTGGCTTAGATAATAAGCGTTACTTTCATTAAGTTCTTCTTCTAAGGACATACCTCTTTTACCGTAAATAGGAGGCATGCTAACCTTGGCTTGGCTCATTTTAGGAGTGGTTGCTTTTGACCCAGTTGGATAATTAAATTTCAAAGATACGTCCTCCTGTTCATCTATTATACTATGGTATTTAGTTTGATAGATTACAAATAGTTTAAAAAGCGTATATCATATAGAAAATAAAACAAAATTTAATATTATGCTAAATTTAGGATTGAGGTGAGCGTTAATGAGTAGATTATGGGTGACAGGGTATCGTAGTTATGAATTATCAATTTTTTCAGACCAGGATCCCAAATTAAAAGTAATTCAAAATGCACTGAAACGAAAGTTAATTGAGAAAGTTGAATCTGGCACCACGTGGATAATTGCTGGGCCACAATTAGGAACTGAACAGTGGTCGCTTGAATTAGCAAACGAACTCAAAATGGATTATCCAGAATTACAGACAGCCTTAATGTTTCCATTTAGTGATTTTGGTAAACAGTGGAAAGAAGAAAAAGTCGAGAAACTAGCTTTAATCAAAGCCAAGGTAGATTTTTTTGCTAATGTTAGCGAAAATCCTTATCAAAACCCTCAACAATTAAGAAATTACCAAAACTTCATGTTAAACCATACCGATGAGGCCCTTTTGTTGTATGATGATGAACATGAAGGAAAAACTAAATTTGATTTAAATGCCATTCGAAGCTTTCAAGAACATAATTCATATAATGTAGAAACGATTGATTTTTACGATTTAGAAGAAGAATCCATGTTATATGAAGAAAAGGACGAATAATTCTTTGAATTTTTTAAAATCTTTGATACAATGATACATGGTAATTTGAACAAAAGTAATCGACGAGGTGCAACGATGGACAACATTAATTTTACTCCAAAAGATATTTTGCAAAAGGAATTCAAACCAAAGATGCGTGGATATGATCCTGCTGACGTGGATACATTCCTAGATTCAGTGATTAAAGATTACGAAAATTTCGGTAAAGAAATTGAACGTATGAAGAATGAAAATGATCGTTTAACTGACAAAGTTGACGAACTTAATAAGCAAGTTTCTGCTGGTGGAACTGTTGAAGAATCAGCACCAGTTAATGGAGCTACAAACGTAGATGTTTTGAAACGTTTGTCAAACCTTGAACGTCGCGTGTTTGGTGCTCAACTTGAAGATACTGATAATAGTTCACATCGTATCTAATTCAATTTAATAACACTTTGTAAATCTCGGGTAATTGCGGTTAGCATCTGCTGACTGAGGAAAGTCCATGCTCGCACAAGCTGCGATGCTTGTAGTGTTCGTGCCTGGTGAAAAAATAAGCTGGGGCATTTGCTTTGCAAATGACGGCAAGTGAACAAGCTAAAGCCTTCGGTCATGCTTAAGTAGCTTTGAAAAGTGCCACAGAGACGATCTTATTAAGAAATTAATAAGTTGGAACGCGGTAAACCCCTCGAGCGGGCAACCCAAACTATGGTAGGGGAGCTTCACATCTGGAATTGAACTAAATGTGGGGGCAGACATTGTCTGGAGATAGATGATTACCCAAATTTAAATTTTCCTGAGAATTTATTTTGGACAAAACATGGCTTATAGAGATTTACAAATCAGGAAAGCTAGGGTAAAAGTTATCTTTTATCCTGGCTTTTTATTTTAACTAAAATTTATAAATAGGGAAGTAAATATGAAGAAATTCAATTTAATTGCCACAATGGCAAGTGGTTTAGAAAGTTTAACAAAAAATGAATTAAAAGATTTAGGCTATGAAGTTCAAACTGAAAATGGTCGGGTTCGTTTTGAAGGGACCTTTGAAGATATTATTAAAACTAATTTATGGTTAAGAACCGCTGACCGAATTAAAATCGTTGTTGGTGAGTTTGAAGCTAAAACGTTTGATGATTTATTCGAATCTGTAAAGGCATTGCCTTGGGACGAATTGATCCCTGTGGATGGAGCTTTTCCAGTTAGTGGTAAATCTAAAAAATCAACTCTTTTTAGTGTTCCAGATATTCAAGCTATTACTAAAAAAGCGGTTGTTGAAAAATTACGTGAGGTTTTCCATTGGCGTAATCAATTTCCAGAAACAGGGGCTAAATATGGTCTTGAAGTAGCCATTGATAAAGACCATGTCATGATTACCCTTGATACAACGGGTGATAGTTTATTCAAGCGTGGTTACCGACTACATAAGGGTACTGCTCCACTAAAAGAAACTATGGCAGCCGCATTGGTTTTGCTAACTAACTGGTATCCAGACAAACCACTTGTGGATCCATTTTGTGGTTCTGGTACAGTTTTAATTGAAGCAGCCATGATTGGCCAAAATATTGCGCCGGGTTTTAACCGTGATTTTGCCTGTGAAGACTGGCCCATTGTCGATCAAGAAATGGTAGAACGGGTTCGTGCTGCTGCAGATGAAAAGGCCAATTACGATGTTGAATTAGACATCACTGGTTACGATATTGATCAAAATATGATTGATATTGCAACTGAAAATGCGGAAGAAGCTGGATTATCTGGAATTATTTCCTTTAAGCAACAAGCAGTTAAGGACTTTAAAACTGATAAGAAGAATGGTGTTATGATTGGTAACCCTCCTTATGGGGAACGAATGGGGGACCAAGAGTTAGTTCGAAAGATTTATCGTCAATTAGGGGCTGCAACGGGTTCGCTAACTACCTGGAGTCGTTATTTTATTACGAGTGATTTAGATTTTGAAAATTATTATGGTCAAAAAGCCACTAAAAAACGTAAATTATATAATGGTGCTTTGAGAACTGATTATTTCCAATTCTGGGGTAAACGTGAAAGGTAGGTCTTGATAGTGAAAATTGCGGTTATTGGAAATGGAATTGTTGGCGCAACTTTTGTTAATGAAATTTTAGAGCGATTTCCTGCATACCAAATCGTCCAATTTGACGGTATTAAAGGGACTGCAACGACAGCTTCTGCCGGAATTATTGCTCCTTGGTTATCTAAACGTCGAAATAAAAAATGGTACAATTTGGCTCGTCAAGGGGCGGAATATATGTACCAAATAGCAGAAAAATACCGAATGCCTCCAGCAGTCTATTTTAAAAGTGGCGTAATTTATACACGAGATAATAATGAAAAGATTAGTGCACTACTCACCTTAGCTAAGGACCGAATTAAAGACGCTCCTCAAATGGAGGGATTTCGGCGGATTGATAATGCCGAAATCAAACAACTTTTTAATTTTATCCAAACTGAAAATAATGGAGTTTTAGTTGAGGGTGGCGCACGAATCGATGGACAAAAATTTGTTGAATTTTTGAATCAGCGCAATCAAACAAAGTTCGAATTACGTAATGAACGAGCTGTTTTATCGAAAAATGGAACAGATACCCTGGTTAATGGTGAAAAATTTGATTTAATCGTCTTAGCTGTAGGTGCTTGGCTAAAAGATACTTTAAGCGATATTGGCATCGAAGCCTTAACTCGTCCTCAAAAGGGGCAGTTAATTGAAGTAGAGCTTCCTGGGCAAGCCCAAGTTAATGCAAATGCTCCCGTTTTAATGCCTGAAGGTGAACGAGATTTTATTCCTACTAACCATGGAACTTTACTCATTGGAGCTACTCATGAAAATGATCAAGGATTTGATTTAACAGTGAGTGATCAAATTATTGACGATTTATTAGCCAGTGGGCAACGAGTGATTTCTAATTTAGATAAATCGATGGTCAAGAATACGCGCGTAGGGACACGGGCGTATACTGAGGATTTTGCACCATTCTTTGGCTATTTGCCAAACCAACCACAAATTATGGTAGCGTCTGGATTAGGTTCATCTGGGTTAACTACAGGTCCAATTATTGGAAAACTATTAGCTGATTTAGTAGAAAATCCCGAGTTGGATATGACTGATTTGACTAAACCACTGACAACATACATTAAGTAGAGAGGTACATGGTATGAAGAAAGTAGAAAGTTTTTATTATCAGCCAGATTTTTTAAATAACATGATCAGCTGGTCATGGACTCTAATGATTCTGATTGTAGGTATTATTTTCTGGTTAGAAGTAACAACATTTAATTGGATTACGGCGACTTTTTTTGCATTGTTTATTGTAGTAATCAGTGTACAAACTGTCAGTCGAACCGTTGAAATAATTGGTTCTGAGCTGATTATTAATCGGGTAATCAAAAGTAATTTCACAATTTTAAGCATTAGTAAAATTAAAAATGTAACGCAAGGCAAAATGTCACTAAGTTTTGACTATGGCAATAAAAGATATAAACTATTAATGAGTCGTAAGTCATCAGATAAATTATTTAAAGCTTTGACAAAAAAGGGGTAGAAGATTAATGAATGATATTGAAATTTCCCAGAATGCTGAAATGTTACCAATTCAAACAATTGCTAAACAAGCCGGATTTGATGAAAAGGTAGTCGAACCTTATGGTCATTACAAGGCCAAAATTGATATTTTTTCCGAGAAACCAAATACGCAACTTGGAAAATTGGTTCTGGTCACCTCGATTAATCCAACGCCCGCTGGAGAAGGTAAATCGACCGTAACCGTTGGATTAGGTGATGCTTTAAATGACTTGACGGGGTCAGCAATGATTGCCTTACGTGAACCCTCCCAAGGTCCCGTTATGGGTATGAAAGGTGGTGCCACCGGCGGAGGTTACTCCCAAGTAATTCCGATGGACGACATCAATTTGCATTTTACTGGTGATATGCATGCTTTGACTGCAGCTAATAATACTTTAGCAGCTTTGATTGACAATCATCTTCAGCAAGGAAATGAACTCAATATCGATCCTCGAACCATCGTTTGGCGTCGCTGTTTAGACATTAATGACCGCGCGCTACGTAATATAGTTATTGGATTGGGAGGGCGCTTTAGTGGTGTGCCTCGAGAAGATAAATTTGACATTACCGTAGCCAGTGAACTAATGGCTATCTTGTGCCTAGCCCAAGATTTAAATGATTTAAAGGAACGGATTAACCGTATTTTGATTGCCAATAACTATGATGGTCAACCCATCTTTGTTAAAGACCTACACGTTGGTGGCGCCATTGCTACGTTGCTAAAAGATGTGATTAAGCCTAATTTAGTGCAAACCCTTGGTCATACTCCCGCCATAATTCATGGTGGACCTTTTGCTAATATTGCTCATGGGTGCAACAGTGTTTTAGCCACGAAAACTGCTTTACGACATGCAAAATATACTGTAACTGAAGCTGGTTTTGGAGCTGATTTGGGAGCTGAAAAATTCCTCGATATCAAGACCCCTGTCCTGGGCAAGCAACCTGATGCAATTGTAATTGTGGCAACGGTACGGGCCTTAAAATACAATGGTGGAGCTAAACTAGCTGATTTAAAAAATGAAGATGTGGAAGCTCTCCAAAAAGGTTACATTAATTTACAACGTCATATCAAAAATATGCAACGTTATAACATCCCTGTAACTGTTTCAATTAATCATTTTATTAGTGATACAGACCAAGAGGTTAACACGCTAGTTAAGTTGATTGAAGCGGAAGGTGTATCTGCAATTGTTACCGATGCGTGGGCCAAGGGTGGTGCAGGTTCTAAAGATTTAGCCAATGAAGTGATTGCCTTGGCTGATACTAATCAGGGACCAATGACTAAGTTATACGATAACAATGGCCGAATCGAAGACAAAATTAAAACAATTGTTCAAAAAATATATGGTGGTAGTGATGTAGAATATTCACCACAAGCACTTAAGAAAATTAAAGAATGTGTAGCAAATGGTTGGGATCATCTCCCAATTTGTATGGCAAAATCCCAGTATTCATTTTCAGATGATCCTAAACAGTTAGGAGCACCAAGTGACTTTGTTATGCATGTTAACGATATTAACATTCGACTAGGAGCAGGATTCTTAGTCATTCAAACTGGTAAGGTGCTTACTATGCCAGGACTTCCCAAGCATCCTGCCGCATTAGATATCGACATCGATAGTAAAGGAGAAATTACCGGATTATTCTAGTAATTAAAGTTTTATGAAATGGTTTAGTTATATAGTTGGTTTATTACTTTTAGTAATTGATCAGCTGGTAAAAAGCGCTGTTAGTAATCAGATTGCTTTAGGAACTGTTAAAAGTTTTATTCCAGGAGTATTGTCCTTAACCAATTTACGTAATGATGGTGCCGCTTGGAGTATTTTATCAGGAAATCAGATATTTTTTTATCTAATCACCGTAGTAGCTTTAGTCGTATTAATCTATTTACTAGTTACACAGCGCCAGCACTTATTATATCAATGGGGATTAACCCTCATGATTACAGGAACCTTGGGTAATTTTATTGACCGCATTCGTTTAAAATACGTTGTTGATATGTTTCAAATTGACTTTTTCAATTTTCCAATTTTTAACATTGCTGATATGTGCTTAACTTTTGGTGTCATCATATTATTCATTGCCATTATTCGCGACGAAAGAATTGAGGGGTAGTTAGAGTTTATGGAACAATTTTCATTTGTGGTTTCAGATCAAGAAAGTGGGCGTTTGGATAAAGTAGTTACCAATCATTATCCAGATTTAACACGGTCAAAAATCCAAAATTTAATTAAACAAGAGCAAATTTTAGTAAATCAAGCACCAACCACCAATCGGTATAAAGTTTCAGAAAATGATGTAATTGACGTTACTTTACCTGATCCAGTCGAAGTTAGTGTAAAACCCGAAAAAATGAATTTAGATATTGTGTTTGAAGATGATGACGTAATTGTCGTTAATAAGCCGCAAGGTATGGTAGTACATCCTGCTCCGGGACATGAAAATGGCACATTAGTAAATGGTTTATTAGACCATGCACCATTAGCAACGGTTAACGGAGAGCTACGCCCAGGAATTGTTCATCGTATCGACAAAGACACTTCGGGCCTATTGATGGTTGCTAAAAATGATCAAGCAATGCTGAGCTTAAGTGCGCAGTTGAAAGCTAAAACGAACCAACGAAAGTATTTAGCAATCGTACATGGCAATTTCAAGGAAGAAGCTGGCACAATCAATGCTCCAATCGGTAGGTCTAAAAAAGATCGCAAAAAAATGGCTATTGTTGAAGATGGTCGTCCAGCCGTAACTCATTTTAAGGTTTTAGAACGTTTTACGGACTATACTTTAATTGAATGTGAGTTGGAAACCGGGCGCACTCATCAAATTAGAGTTCATCTTAAATATATTGGTCATCCGGTAGCGGGGGACCCACTTTATGGCCCTCGAAATACCTTAAAAGGTAATGGTCAATTCTTACATGCCAAGTTACTAGGATTTAAACATCCGCGTACAGGTGAAGAACTAGTATTTGAAGTTGATCCACCACAAATTTTTCAAGATACACTTAGTAAGCTTAGAGGAATTTAAAAAAGAGTTATAACAAAGATTGATATTTACCAATGTGTCTTTTGTTATAACTCTTTTTTCTATATACTTATAAAATAATGTTAGATTAAGGTTAGGAGTTCCAATTACTGATATAATTGAATTAGTGAGTTTTTGAAAGAAGAAGGAGGACTTGGCGAGTATGGAAAAAGAAATTATGGATGCCATGGCAATGAAAAGGGCTTTAACAAGAATTACTTATGAAATTATCGAACGTAATAAAGGGGTCGAAGACATCGTATTGATTGGTATAAAAACGCGTGGTGTTTTTATTGCTAAGCGAATTGCTGAACGTCTGAAACAACTTGAAAATTTTGATATTCCAGTTGGTGAATTGGATATAGCTGAATACCGTGATGATCAACGTAATTCAGCTGAACCACGTTCAACTAAAGCTAATTCTAGTCTTGCTAAACTTGATTTAAAGGATCGAAAAGTGATTTTGATTGATGATGTTCTCTATACTGGACGAACAATCCGCGCTGCTATGGACGCAATTATGGATATTAACCGTCCAGCTCAAATTAGTTTAGCGGTTCTTGTCGATCGTGGACATCGGGAATTACCAATTCGTGCTGATTTTGTGGGTAAGAATATTCCAACAGCACAAAACGAGAAAATTAACGTTTTTGTCCGCGAAATTGATAATGAAGACGTTGTTCTCTTAGAAAATTAACATGATTTAACTGTGGAGGTGGCTATTATGGCAGACCGATATTTAATATTAGAAGACGGTTCCGTTTTTAAGGGTAAAGCATTCGGATCGCGAGCAACCACCTTTGGCGAAGTTGTTTTTACTACCGTAATGACTGGATATCAACAAGTCATTACCAATCAAATTTATCATAATCAGATTATTGTTTTCTCTGAACCCACAATTGGTGCTGTAGGAATTGATCGGGCGAGCTATGAATCGGTTGATCCCACTTGTAAAGGCGTCATTGTTAGAGATGTAGCTGCGGTTTCCATTAATCGACGTCGCCGCTTATCTTTAGATGAATACTTAAAACGGCAAAACATTCCAGGAATTTCTGGAATTGACACCCGTGCTCTGATTAAAAAATTACGTTCAACCGGAACCATTAAAGGCAGTATTATAGATCCTGTTAAGGATTTGGAACATGCTTTTGATCAGCTAAGAGCTATTGTTTTAACTAATCAACAGGTTAATCAAGTATCTACTCCCAAAGCCTTTCCAAATCCAGGAAATGGCAAAAATGTGGTAGTCGTTGATTTAGGGCTTAAATACGGAATTCTTCGGCAACTTAGCCAGCGGGATTGTAATGTAACAGTTCTGGGGTATTCAGCTACTGCGGATAGTATTTTTAGTTTAGATCCTGATGGTGTTATTATTTCGACCGGTCCGGGGAATCCGCGCGATTTGCCTCCGGAAGTGATTGAGATGATTCAGATTGTTGAGCGTAATATCCCGTTATTTGCGATTGGATTGGGACACGAAGCTTTTGCAATTGCGAATGGCTGTGAAATTATGGAATTATCATCTGAACACCATGGTTCTAATCATCCAATTCTATCTGTTATCACAGATGAAATTATGTACGCCTCACATGGACAAGGATTTACGGTAGACCCTAATTCTGTAGATCGTAATGATTTAATCGTAACGCATTACGATTTAATTGATCACTCCGTGCAAGGACTACGTCACCGAGATTTTCCAGCTTTCAGTGTTCAATTCTTTCCAGATAGTTCTCCTGGTCCAACGGAAGCTACCGAATTGTTTGATGAATTTATGGAAATGATGACAAGAGGGGGTCGTTGATTTGGCAAGATCGCGTGCTAAAAATATTTTGATTATTGGAGCAGGACCAACACAAATCGGACGTGATACCGAAAGTGAAGCGGCCGCCGTTCAAATAATCAAAAATTTTGCTGAAACTGATCGTAATTTATTTTATGTCACTAGTGATGCAAATTCAGTGATTCCTCGTTTAGATGTTGATGTTAAATTTATTGAAGCCGAATTAACGGTTAACAGCCTGATCCAAATTTTACGAGAAAATGAAATAGATGTTATTTTGCCAGTGGCTGGAAATACAGTTGCTTTGCAGCTTTCTGAACAACTAAATGAATCAGGTATTTTAAAAGAACTCAACGTCCGTACCTTGGGGGTAACAACCACTACTATTCATAATATTAACAACCCTGAGTTGATGAACCGCGTTCTTAAACATATTAAAGAACCAACTATTCCTACTACGGTTGTTGAAAATGTGACAGATGCGTTAAGATTTGCGAAAAGGGTTGGATTCCCGGTTTTGATTAAGCCCATTGCATCTTTAACTAAAACTAACCGGATTAAGTGTGATAATGAACATCAACTAATGGAGATGCTTGAATCGGCATTCAAGGTTTCTATTACTAATCAAGTTGCTGTTGAAAAAAGTGTAGTTGGCTATAAAGAAATTGAAATGATTGTCATTCGTGACGCTGAAGGATCAAAGCTTTTAATTAACGGGGGCGAAAACTTTAATCCAATTGGCGTTCACTCTGGAGATTCCATTATTTTTAGTCCCACCCAAACACTAACCGACGTCGAATTTCAATCGCTACGGACGGCTGCTCTAAAGATAGCTGAAATCTTGAAAATAAAGGGAGTTTGCCACGTTCAATTTGCCTTGGATCCAACGGATGGCAAGCATTTTATTACCCGGATCAATCCCTTTTTCGATCGATCATCGGCATTTGCTGCTAGGGCAACTGGTTATCCCATTGCCAATGTAGTTGCCAAGATCTTAATGGGACAAAACTTACGTGAAATTAAACTTTCGGGAGTTCAACGCCATGATTCATTAGCATTGATTGAACCCGTGATGGATCACATTGCAGTCCGCTTTCCAACTTGGTCTTTTGCCAGCTTTAAAAATGCTAACCAACAACTTAATACCCGAATGAAATCGACGGGTTCGGTAATGGCCTTTGGACGTAGTGCAGAAGAAGCTTTACAAAAGGCGATTCGTTCAGTTGATTCAACTACGGCAGCCGAACAAGCAGCCTTAGATGAATCCCAACTAAGTGAAGCGCAATTAATTAACGTTTTAATACATCCTCGTGCTGGAGAAGTTTATTACTTGTTGGAAGCAATCCGTCGTGGATACACTGTTGATGAGCTGGCTAAGATGACGCATATTGACGCATTCTATTTCTATAAGTTACGCCATTTAGTTAAACTAGAGCAACGACTTAGAGATAATCGTTTTGACATGGCAGCCTTACAAGAAGCTAAGTATTTTGGCTTTGGTGATACGCAAATTGCCCATCTTTGGCAAGTAAGATCTGATGAAGTCCGCGATTTTCGTATTAAAAAGGCTCATGTATTTGCGACCTATAAGGGTGTGGAACCAACTGCTGGAGAATTTCCTTACCTAACTAATACTTACTATTCTACTTTTGAGGATGAGGATGAAGCTGTTCGAACAACTGGTAAAAAGATTCTTGTTCTCGGAACAGCTAACAGCCAAGTTGGTACTAATAGCGCAGCTGAATATACAACCTTTCAGACAATTCAACGTTGTCAGAAATTAGGGTATAAGGTTATCTTAATTAACAATAATCCGAATGCGTTAACTTTAATTCCTGATTTAGCGGATAAAATCTACTTAGAACCACTAACCGTTGAGAATTGCTTGAATATTATTCATCAAGAAAAACCTGATAAAATCATAGCCCAAGGAAAATGGGAAATTGTTACCCAATTAGTCTTGCGGAATGTTCAGGTGGAACAGCTTCCTGTTAGTCGAACTACTCGATCAGAAAATATCGAGGCCGATTACATGGGTGTTATCAGTTCCATCAATGGTTCTATCAACTTATTTGGCGTTGTTGGTATTGATGAAGATAATATGTTTATTCCAATTGAAGTTTCGGAAGCATTAAAAGTTAAAGTAGATCCGTTAATTAAAAATGCAAACCAGCATATTACTAATAATGGTATTTATTCAGTTATTATTAAGGAAAATATGCATCAGCTTCAAATTGTAAGTGTTGTGCCTTTAGCGGTGCAAGATTTACCATTTTTATCATTTGCTTTTGATCAAGATTTTGCTGGTATAATCACGGAGATTACCTTGAATGGATCAAGTAAAATCGAAAATCATCCGATAATACAAGGTGATTATCGCTATTCACATGTTTATCCTTACACTCAATTTGGTCTTAAGAAACCGCAAAATCCACCATTCTCCTTAGCAATTGGTGCTGAATTTCAGTCTATAAAATAAAAAAACCACTTTATGAAAATTTTATTTCATAAAGTGGTTTTCGCGTTTTAAAAGTACCTAAATCATAAATGGACGAATCGCCTCTAAACTAGGTGTAACTTTGATAGTTTTTTGTCCTTCATAAATTACAAAACCAGGTTTAGAACCATTAGGTTTACGAATATTACGGACTTGAACGTAGTCAACAGCTACATTAGCAGAATTACGAGCCTTAGAATAGTAGGCTGCGATTGTGGCAGCTTCCTCGATGGTTTTTTCTGAAGGTTGATTACTTTCAATGATTACGTGAGAACCTGGAATATCTTTTGCATGTAACCAGTAGAAATCTTTTTTAGCCGTCTTCATGGTTAACCGATCATTTTGAGTATCATTTTTACCGACTAGAATGGTTGTATGGTCACTAGCTTCAAATCGTTCCGGCTTACTCTTAGTTGGTTTAATCCGTTTTTTAGGGTTAACTTGCTTTTTAAGGTAACCTTCATTTTCCAATTCTAATTTAATATCATCTAAGTCTTCCGGCTTGGCTAAGTCAATTTGAGTTTCAATGTTATCTAAGAAATTAATTTCACTTTCAGTTTTAGCAATTTGCTCAGAAACGTACTTCACTGCATTCTTCTCTTTTTGATACTTCGTAAAGTATTTTTGAGCGTTTTTGGAAGGGGACAATTGATTTGATAAACCGATTTTAATTAACTTATTTTCATCATAGAAGTTAGGTAACTCAATCTCAGTCATACCTCGTTCAATCTGGTGTAAATAGGTTGTTAGAATTTCACCTTTAACACGATAAGTATCTGCAAGCTTGGTTTGATTCATAGTTTGTTGTAATTTTTTTAGCTTTTTCCGATTCTTTTTCAGCTCATTACGAACTACTCGAATTAAAACGTGCCCACGTTGTTGAACACGATCGCGTTGAACCTTTTCATAATAATAATGATCTAATGTTTCTGAAAGACTAGCATATTGGTGAACGTCATTTTCGTTAACATCTAATTGAGGTTTAACGGCTGCAAAAGTAAGCTTTCCGGCTTTGTTATCATAAATAAAACCAGTAGGTTGGTCAAACTTGGCTAAGTAATCCTGAATGGTTTTTAAGGAATCTTTAGCGTTAACCATCTCATAGGCGAGTTCTAAGGCTGTTTCCTTACCAAAGCCCTGGAAGGTTGTTCGAATAGCTTGTGCAAGTACCTCATAATTAGGGTATTTATTTTGTAATTCCATCATCTTTTCAGCGTCAGCTACAAAAGGGTTGAGTAAATCTTGGGCTGGTGGAGTCAGATAATGGGCTCCTGGTACCAACATTCGATAACGATTTTGATCAGAAGAAATATGTTTAATCGTGTCAATAATCTTGCCAGTTGTTGACGAGTGGAGAACAATATTGCTTCGTCGTCCCATAATTTCAACGGATAAAATCAAATCTTCTTCATCACCAATATCGTTACGGTGAGCAAAATGAAGATTAATGATTCGATCATTTTCAACTTGTGTGATGTCCTTTAGAATAGCGCCATCAAGATGTTTTCTAAGACTCATAACAAAGTTACTAGGCGTAGAAGGGTTGGTTAAGGTTTGTTCCGTAATTTGCGCTCTGGCGTAATTAGGGTGAGAAGATAATAATAATGCTTTGTTCTTACGATTTACTCGAATCGTAAGAACAAGTTCGCCTTGATAAGGTTGGTAGATTTTAGCTACCCGACCAGTTTTTAGTGTATTCACTAATTCTTTTACCATGGCATGGGTAAATAATCCATCAAAAGCCATATTTTATCAGTCCATTCTATATTAAAGTGAGATACCTAAGTATAACGTTAAAAAATATTTGTTGCAAAAATACTTATATTTGTACCATACAAGTATTTTTGTTGTATAATACAAATATAGGTTTGATTAAAGGAGTGTTATTAAAATGATTGGTAATTTAGAGGCTTTAGAGGTCATCAATCGACAAAGATATAACTTTTTGAAGAGCACTTGTATGGAAAATGGTGGGACGATTGCAGACTGGAAAATTACCAATTTTTTAAAAGATGATCTATTGTCGGTTCAAGATTTTGTTGATAAAAGTGGTTTAGATATCTCGACACTCAGTCGCCAAGTAAAGCGTGCCGTAGAGAAAAAATTAATATCTCGAAATAAAATTGAAGCGGATCATCGTCGAACGCTGTTTAAAATTACCGAAAAAGGTCGTCTTTTAAAAGATGAGGTTAATCGCCAATTAGATATTTATGATCAAAAACTATTTGAAAATTGGTCAAAAGAAGAGTTGTCGATGTTCAATATTTTGATTAATCGAGTTTTGAAAAATGCCTTAAAATAGTAGTAATTAGTCCGTTATAGACGAGAAATTGAGACTGATTTATGTTATAGTATTTGTTATTGATTTAAAATGAAGTGGGTGTACTAATGAAAACAGCTATTGTTACTGATAGTACTTGTTATTTAACTGATCAAGAAATTGCAGACAACAATATAACCGTTGTACCAATACCAGTAATTATCGACGGCAAAATCTATAAAGAAGGCGTTGATATTACTACAGAGGAGTTTTATGAACGTTTACGGACTTCTCAATCCTTTCCAAGTACTTCTCAACCACCATTGGGTGAAATGATTGAATTATATGAAAATTTAGCTAAGGCTGGATACGATACGATTATCAGTATTCATCTGGCCAGCGCGATTTCAGGCTTCGTTTCAAGTCTAAAGAGTCTTGAGGGTACCATCGAAGGCGTTAATCTGGTTGTTTATGATTCACAAATCACTATTCGCTTAATGGGAATTCTAGCCTTAGAGGCTGCTAGATTAGCTCGTGAAGGAAAAGATGTTGATACCATTTTAGAACGTTTGGACTATGTCCGTTCGACCTTCGGAGAATATTTTGTTGTTGATGATTTACAAAATCTCGTTCGTGGTGGTCGACTTTCTAATGCTTCTGCTTTTGTTGGAAGTTTATTGAAAATCAAACCAATTCTAACTTTTAATGATGCGCATGAAATTGTGGCCTTTGAAAAAGTACGTTCTCGTAAAAAAGCGATTGCCCGCGTTGAAAAACTTTTTGATGAAGCTTACCGCTCGGCTGAGTATCCTCTACGGGCATTTGTTATTCATGGTAATGATGAAAAATCAGCCTTGAAATGGAAGGCTAGCTTAGAGGAAAAATATCCTCAATTGCCAATTGATATTTCTTATTTTGGTCCTGTGATTGGAACCCATTTGGGTGAAAAAGCGATCGCTCTAATTTGGGTAATTGATTATACAAAGGCATAAATCTGCATTCCTAGATAAACAAGTATGATTCCAAATCCTAAACTTGCACAACTGTAAAGTAGTGCAAGTTTTTTTGTTGTCTTATCTTGTCCTAGAGTGACTATTTCGTTAGCAAAGGTAGAGAACGTCGAAAGCCCTCCGAGAAAACCACTTATTAATAACAATTTAAGCTTAGAATCGTGAATAGTAACGGTTAAGAAGCCAATCAAAAAACAAGCAATCATATTTACAATAAAAGTTGACCAAGGAAAGGCGTGTTTTTTAAATGTTTGGTTTAAGTGCGTAGTTATAAAAAGACGAGCAACAGCACCAAGGGCCGTACCCATACCAACATAAACTAGAATCATGAAATATCACCAATCCTTTCGATAATGTTTGAGTAGTTTACCACCCAGAAATTGTCCGAAATTGGCTAAAATTAAGGATAGAATAACGGATGTAAGCAAAAAAATAATCATCGTCCTAAAATGTGCTACAGTAAGTTGATTTAATAGTGCTAATTCAAAAGTGGAGAAGGTCGTGAAGCCACCCATCAATCCCGTAGTTAATCCTACGTTAATAGTATCTGAGGTATCTAACAAGGTTAATAGCCCGCCTGTTAGTATTCCTAGGAGCAAGGCTCCAAGAACATTAATAAGAATTAGTGATAATGGAAAAGAGGGGAATCGAGCATCAAAATATAACTGGAGTAGATACCGTAAGATTCCTCCAATCGCGCCAAAAATTGCAACGCTTAATGATCTATTTAACAATGGTTATCAGCCTTTCTAATTTAATTTTTGATTTTCCATCTAAATTTAATAAGTTATCCATAATTATCTTGTTTAAGATTTCAGTATTATTACATTTAGGAAGTGACGTTAATATAGTGTTTGCAGTTATGCTAAACTGTTTTTAGCAGTTTAAATTAAAAGGAGCTACTTTAATGTCAACATTAATGTTTGTACATGTTATATTATGGATTTTAATTGGATTAATTTGTACATATGGAATTACAATTGATCAATTTCACCAAACACTGATTGCACAGTATTGTGCAAGAATATTGGATATCGCACTTATTATAACGGGATTAGTGAATGTTGTTCATACAGTTGCAATGTCACCATTGCTAGTCTGGATTCAATTTATTCTAGAAATTATCACAATCGGACTACTTGATTTTACACTTATTAGCAAAAGAAATAAAAAGAATGTTAAACCTAAGTCTATAATGCTATTTGTTTTAGTTTTTGCTGTTACTACTATTTTAGGTACTGTAATTCAATATTTGTTTGGTTAATCCAAAATAAAAGCCTTCTTAAACCAGATTTAAAAACTGGTTTAAGAAGGCTTTTTTGATAAATAAGATATAAAGCTACCTAAATGTTAATTACTAAATTTATAAATTGTAGCCGCAATAAAAATATAGTTAGTATTCTAGCTAACATTATAACTGGTAGCATATAAAAATATGTTGGTAATAATTAAAAAATAAGAGGAGGAGAGATATAAGAATGGTTACTTTGTATTTTTCTTATTCTAGTTTACATAATATATATTATACAAAGTTTATAATAAATCGAATAATATAAAATAGTATTTATTTTAAATATTAAAATCACTTTTATTCATTCTTATACTTCTCCCAAAAAATAGCAATTCATTTTACGTCTGTTAAAATGAATTGCTATTTTTAATGTATTTATTTACTAGCATTAAATGGGCCGCTAATAACTACTTTGCCTAGCATATGTCCCGTTTCAACATCTTTTGTTGCTTTCTTCAAATTAACGGCATTGATGCCATCGGAATAAACTTTACTTAATGTTGTCGTTAGTTGACCTTCGTCCGCCAATCTAGCAATTACTTTTAAAGCTTGTCCTTGAGTTTCAATTTGATAATTGTAATCGGTTTTCGCAAACATGTATTCCCAATCAAAGCTAACCGACAAATTTTTCCAATCGCTGATATCAAGCGCGTCATGAATTCCTACGATAGTCCCGACATGACCAAATGGATTAATCATATGTTTAATCTGACCCAAGTAATGAGTGATATCGAATAAAACAGCAATATAGTCTACTTTTTGGACCCCTAATTCATCCTTTAAATCATCATGATAATCAATAGGGTGATCTACACCTAATTTTTCTAACCATTCGAAGTTTTCAGGACTCGCGGTTGCATAAATTTCTAACCCAGCCCAGTGTGCTAATTGGTTCAAAACTGAGCCAACGCCACCTGCTCCGTTAATGACTAAGATTTTTTTGCCTTTGTTAGCACCTTCTTCGGGGATTAAACCAAATTTTTCAAAAAGCAGTTCATATGCTGTCAAAGAGGTTAGTGGCAAAGCTGCAGCTCCTTCATCCGATAGTTTTTTGGGTGCTAAAGCAACAATGCGTTCATCAACGGCTTGATATTCTTGGTTGCTACCGGCACGAGTAGTTGTCCCTGCATAAAAGACGCGATCGCCAATTTTAAACTTCTCGACTTCTTTTCCGGTATCGACTACCTCACCAACTGCATCGAAGCCTAAAACTCGAAGCGCATTTCTTTTAATACTATCTTTACGCAATTTAGTATCGATCGGATTCACAGATACTGCCTTTACTTTTACTAGAACATCTCTAGATTCAAGATTCGGTACTATCTTTTTTTCGTCAATAAAACTTCTTTCTTCATTAATTGGCAATCCTTCAAAAAATCCAACTGCATGCATAAACTCCTTTTCTAACATGTGAACTCCTCCTTGATTTTATTTATCTTTTTACGAATTGCATCTTTTATTTAATCACATCATAAATATCAGATAGGCTTTGACGCTTCTTTTCAGGTATTTCTTGGTCCCGATAACCAAAGCCAGCCATATAAGAAACGCCAAACTCATCCAAATTGATGATTTTTTTCTTTTCTAAATAGTTTTCAACCGATTCTTTATTAAAACCTTCAATTGGCACACTGTCAATTCCTAAGTAGGCCGCAGTTGTTAGCATGTTAGCTAAAGGAATGTAGGTTTGTTTTGAGGCCCAGTCGAACAATGAACGTTCATCAGTTAAACCAAAGTCGTTTTTTTGAAAGTTATTAAAAAATATCGTTTGAGGCGATGTTTCAGAGTAAGGAACACCGAATACATCTTCCACCATATGTTTAACATGAGGGCTATTACCGGTTAAGTTTTTGCGTGCTAGCACAATTAAAAAATGACTAGCTCCATATAAACTATTTCGTGCTCCCCAAGCAATATCTTGTAGATCATCTTTTATTTGTTGGTTTTTCACTAATAAAAATTTCCAAGGCTCATAACCAAAAGAACTTGGCGACAACCGAGCTGCTTCCATAATCGTCATCCAATCTTCCTCGGCAATTTTCTTGGTCGGATTAAAAGATTTTGTCGCAAAGCGGTGCTTGTGAACATATAGTATTTCTTTACGTAATTCAGTTTGATCAGTCATTTTTTCTCCCTTTTAAAACTATTGGATTTTGCAAAAAGTATATAAAGATATCTGAACTATAGTTGATGAAAATTTCAAAGTAACGCATTTTTAGAGAAGGACCTTTCAAAAGCGTAATCAAATCATCTTATCGCTCGGGTATTTCGTTAATTAATTATCTTATGTTAAAGATTTAAATAAAGACTTCGAAACCTTACTTTTAGGTATTGAGACTAAGAGTTGCACAAATTGCAACTACCGACAATAAAGATAACGTAGAAATCCGAGAACTGTTACATTTAATGATATTATTTTACTTTAGCTGGACCTTTACCAATAAAAATACGAAATAAGCTATAAGGTTTTTCACGTAAGTCTTTACCTTTATGGAAACTTGGTTGGCGTTGCAATTGGTTAGTATTAAAGTATAAGTATTCATCTGGACCAATTGACAAAGTATCAGGCCATAAAATACGAGGATCATGAGCCAATGTTTCGAATGAACCATCAGTATTAATGATACGAATACTATTATTTTCGAAGTCACCAGCGAAAATTGTACCGTCTGCTGCAGTAATCATACCATCTGAAGCCCCCTTTTCTCCCCAGTCTTTGACATGTTTTTCAAGTTTTTCATCTTCAATATCTTTATCGAAAATCAAATCGGTATTAATAGAATAAAGGTGACGGCTTGATAATGGACTGAAGTACAATGTTTTACCATCTGGTGAAATTGCAATTCCGTCAGCTGCCACTTGCCACGGAGAAGTTGAACCATCTGCTTCCCGATTCATCAAGATTTTGCCCTCTACTTTAGGAACGAAATCAGAATCAACGGCTGTAGAACGGGCGCCATCTAAAATTCGGAAGGAATCGCCAGTTCCAAGATCAACGACGATCAACGCACCTGGTCCTGTAATGGAAGAATCAGTGATATAAGCTACCCCTTCTGATCCTCGACGCAAGTCAATCCGTACATCATTTAAATAAGTAGAATTTAGAACAACATCATTGGCAAAAGTATAGATTTTCCGGATAGTATTGCTTTCTAAATCAATCGCAACTAATTTTGCTCCGCCTTTAACAGGAACATCAAAGTTCGGCGCAGCAGTGTCTAATACCCATAGAGTTCCTTCGCCGTCAGCAACGATACTTTGAACGCTTAAAAAATTTTTCTCAGGATTTTTAGGGTCAAAAGTGTTAAGTTCTTGGCTAGGATAAGCAACTAGTTCACCATCCACAACTTCAGTAACAGTTGCTTTTACACCATCGCCCCATTCAGGAAAGTTAATGAAAATACGACCTGTTTCTGTCACACTGACACCTGTTGGCATTTCATCATAAAAAGCATGCACTTGTTCTAATTCACCAAAAAAATTTTCTGTAGGATAATTCATCATATGTCTTCCTTTCTGATTCAGATAAAGATTATTTTACTTCTACCTCGAAATTCAATACTCCGCGGGCCAATACATGACCAAACATAGTAAATCCTAAAAAAGCTGGGGTAGAATCTTCTGGAATAGCAACTGTTTCTACATTTAATGCCCAAACAGTTAAGAAATAGTGATGCACCCCATGTCCTTTAGGAGGAGCGGCTCCGATATATTTTTTGTTCGTGCGTCATTTGGTAATTGAATTGCCTTCGAAGGTAATTTTGAATTATCCTTGTTGCCAGCATCTTGTGGTAATTTGTTTACTGTAGCTAAAATGTTATAAACAGCCCAATGCCAGAAACCTGAACCAGTTGGAGCATCTGAATCATACAAAGTGACAACAAAACTTTTTGTATCACTTGGTGTTCCTGTCCAGCTAACTTCCGGTGAAATGTCTTGTCCACCTTCGATGCCAAAATCACCAGACATAAATTTTATATCTGAAAGTCTACCATTAACAATGTCTTTACTTGTGACATCAAAGGATGGCACATTTTGCAAACCTAAAAATGGATTATTCATTGTACATCTCCTATAAAAAATAACGTTAAGATTCATCAATGGAAATAGATTAACCCCCCTTGTTAAAGAAGTAAATTAGGGAAATTATTTATACTTCCGGATTCTACACCCGCTCTAATTCAAAATCCCATGATTCCCTTAAATTCAATTGTTCGTACAATTTATTGGTGTCGCTGGCCATCAAGCTCTGTCTCTCAAAGGTAAGTAAGAAAGATTGGACGAAATTGAATACTTACTTGCAAGGTCCTTAACTAAGATCCTCCTAAAAATTCTTCTTTTAATTTTCCGGCATAGCGTTGGTTGTAGTTTTCTCCCCAGTTGTACAGCATTTCAATGACTGGTCTTAGTGAGTAACCATAGTCAGTGACTCGATAAACCACCTTTAATTTTTTTCCTGAATAACCTCTCGTTCAACCAGTTTATCTGCTTCTAAGTCTTTTAACTGAAGGGAAAGCATTCGGCGCGTAATTCCCGGGATCGTCCTTTGAAGCTCACTATATCGTAATTCACCATCAAAGATTAAATGGTACAATAGAACACTTTTCCAGCGTCCAGAGATAATTTGCAATGTTGATTCCACCGAACAACCTTTTTTACAGTTGTATATTTTTCTTATCAAGTAATTTCGCCTCCATGATAGATATGGAATTATATTAGTCTCTTACTTACAAAAAGTAAACTTTTTATTCATAACCTAACCAAGGAGGTAAAATTTTTTAATACTTCGAGGTTAGGATTTGGATAAAATACAACCTTTGTTTTGTCATCACTTGCATCAAGTTGCAAAAGTTAGCGGTAAATTTTGTTAATAAATATGAACAATTAAATTTAAAGGAAATGTGGGATTCTGAATTAAAGAAGATGTAGATCCGGAAGTATAAATAATTTCCCTAATTTACTTCTTTAACAAGGGGGGGTAATCTATTTCCATTGATGAATCTTAACGTTATTTTTTTATAGGAGGTATTTATTATGAGTATGAACGGTGCAGATTTAATCGTAGACACGTTGATAAAGAACGGTGTTAAATATGTCTTCCAATTACCTGGTGGTAAACTTGGTCCCTTATTAATGGCTTTAAAGAAGCGTGAAAAAGAAATTGAAGTTGTAACGGTAAGACATGAACAAAATGCAGGTTTTATGGCACAAGGAATTGGTCGTATTACTGGTCGACCTGGCGTTGTGATGACAACCTCTGGTCCTGGAGCTTTGAATCTTGTGACTCCATTAGCCACAGCAACCTCTGACGGCGATCCTGTTCTAGCGATTTCTGGTCAAGTACCGCAAGCCAAATTGTTAACGCCTTACCCACAGAACCCTAACATTTCAGGCGTGATGAATGATTCAACTGTAACAAAATATGCAAAAGAAATTGAAGATACAGGTGCTCTTGCTGATGAAGTAGCGAATGCATATATTACAAGTATCAATGGCAATCCTGGCGCGGTATTTATGGATGTTCCTGGTAATGTATTGCTCGCTGAAACCGAAAAAGAAGGACTTGAATTTACGGCTATTGCAGATCAATTAGCTAATACGATTAGTGATGAAAAAACTATTTCTGATACAGTAGGTA
Source organism: Pediococcus pentosaceus (assembly GCF_001437285.1). Classification (GTDB taxonomy): domain Bacteria; phylum Bacillota; class Bacilli; order Lactobacillales; family Lactobacillaceae; genus Pediococcus; species Pediococcus pentosaceus. The sequence continues at coordinate 242,614 of NZ_JQBF01000002.1, forward strand.
AAATCAAACAAGCAAAACGCCCTGTAATTATTGTCGGCGCTCGTGCGATGGATGAATCGGCTGCCAAGGCAATCCAAGCTTTCGTAAGAAAAACTGGTATTCCAGTGGTTGAAACCTTTGAGGCAACAGGTTTATTGACTCATGAGTTTAATGAAAACTATGTCGGCCGTGTTGGTTTGTTTAACAATTTGCCTGGTGATGAATTAGTCTATAATAGTGACTTAGTAATTACTTTAGGTTTAAATTTAGTTGAATATTGGGCTTCAGTATGGAATTCTGACAAGAAAACTGTGGTTGACATTGATACAGTGGTAGATCACTTAGATGAAACTTTTATCCCAGATACATTAGTACTTGGTAACATTGCTAAAAATTTAAAAAACATCACCAAAATAATTTCTGAACAAAACATCACAGATGAATGGAAGTCTACTGTTCATACATTACAAGAAAAATTACTGATGAAAAAACAAGTTCCTAAAACAATTTCTAGTGATTCGTTGCACCCATTAGAAATTGTTAGTTCGTTACAAAAAGTTATTGATAAACATCCAGATACAACTGTTGTGATGGACGGTGGTAGCCACGAAGTTTGGATGGGGTCTTACTTAAATGTTTATCGGCCGAAACATTTTTTGATGTCTGATGGTCAGCAAACGCTTGGCGTAGGTCTTCCATGGGCAATTTCTGCTGCATTCCTTCGCCCAAATGAAAAGATTTTGTCTTCTGGTGGCGATGGGAGCTTTATGTTCTCATCACAAGAATTGGCAACAGTTGCACACTATAAATTAAATATTGTTCAAGTAATATGGGTTGATAAGGAATATAATATGGTTGAATTCCAACAAGAACTAGATTACCAAGGACAAGAAGAAGGCGTTGATATCGACTACATCGGTTACAAAGAAATGGCCGAAAGCTATGGTATCAAAGCAAGTCGGGTTCATTCGAAAGAAGCATTGGACGCGGCCCTAATTGAGGCTTATAGGACAACTGAACCAATGGTTATCGAAGTGATAGAAGACAATAAACAAAATATTCACTTGCGTGACAAAGACGAACTAAAGAAATATTAATAATTATAACTGAAGTAATTTAGTCCCTAACCAAGCCCGTTAATTCTGGTACGTTGTAAGGGACTTTTTTTGAAAAAGTGCCTTTATCTTTGATGACTGTTACTCATACAAAGATATTTACCAAATTTCTATAAAGAGATGTATTGATGAATGTTGAATTCTTTCTTATACTTTCACTGAAAAAACATTCTATATTAATTACAGAAATTAAGTATTATTTATCATTTAAAATATTCATTTTCCTTATTATATTCATAAAATAATGAATAAATACATTTTGGAGTTAGATTAAAAAAATAACTAATTAAAAATTAGCTTATATAATTTTAAAAATTTATCCAGGAAATACTACTTTGTGATTAAATAAACAGTAACTTATCAAGGCAAACACCCTATATAATTAAATTATGATTTAAGTACAATTAGATTTTAATGATACGTAAATGATTTACCTATACTTCTGCTATAATATTATTCATATGTAATTTGTTTTTATTCATAAATATAGTTAGGGGTAGATTCACTATGGGTGAACAAAAGAAAAAACTATCGCTTGGCGCTTTAGTTTTGATGATTTTTACAACCATTTTTGGTTTTGGTAATACTCCAACAGCCTTCCAACAAATGGGTTACGGAGCTATCTTTTGGTACATTGTCGGTGCTATTTTATTCTTTATTCCAGCAGGTTTGATGTTTGCTGAATATGGTTCCACTTTCAAGGAAGCAAAAGGTGGGATTTATTCTTGGTTAGAAGGTTCAATTGGTGAAAAATGGGCCTTTATCGCAACCTTCATGTGGTTAGCTTCATGGCTAATCTGGATGGTTATGATTGCTCAAAAGATTTGGATTACACTAGCCACAATCATTTCTGGTCATGACACAACTGGTAGTTGGTCATTTCTTGGACTTAACTCAACTTTAACAGTTGGACTGCTTGCCATTCTATGGATGGTGTTTGTTACTTGGGCAACAACTCGTGGAATCAATACTTTGGCTAAAGTGTCTTCCCTTGGTGGTATTGCTGTAATGGTTATGAATGTTATCTTGCTTCTCGCAAGTGCCTTCATTTTAATCGCTAACCATGGTCACCTTGCCCAACCTATTCACCATTTGAGTGATTTTGCTACTTCGCCTAGCGCACAGTTCCAATCACCAATCGCTTTAATTTCATTTGTTATCTATGCAATCTTTGCTTATGGTGGTTTGGAATCCATTGGTGGTGTTACTGATAGTTTGGATAAGCCAGAAAAAACTTTCCCTAAAGGAATTATGATCGGTGGTGTGGTTATCGCCGTGGGTTATTCTTTAGCAATCTTCCTTTGGGGCGTTTCTGCTAACTGGAACACAGTTATTCTTGCTCAAAAAGCTAACCTGGGTAACATTACTTATGTGATGATGCAAAACCTTGGTTTGGAATTAGGTAAAGCCATGGGTATGAGCCCAGCTGCTGCTGCAATCATGGGAACTACCTTCTCAAGATTTGCGGGTGTTGGGATGTTATTTGCTTATGTTGGTTCATTCTTCGTTCTTAGTTACTCACCATTGAAGTCCTTTATCATGGGTTCTCCTAAAGAACTATGGCCAAAGAAGATGACTGAGTTAAACAAGAATGGTATGCCTGCCAATTCAATGTGGCTACAAGCTATCGTTGTTATTGTATTTATCGCAGGTATTTCAATTTTAGCTTCAATTACTCACAAAGAAGCTACTTTCTTCTACAACGTACTTACTTCAATGAGTAACGTATCTACAACTTTACCTTACTTATTCTTAGTTGGTGCCTTTCCATTCTTCAAGGCTAAAGAAGGACTTGATCGACCTTTCGAAGTTTATCGTAGTCGTCCTTGGATGTTAACGATTGTTACAGTTGTACTTCTAACTGTCGGAATTGGTGTGGTATTTACTGCTATCTCACCATTCATTTCTGGTGATTTGTTCACAGGTTTCTGGACAGTTGCTGGTCCTGTATTCTTTGCTATCATCGCTTGGATCTTCTTGGTTAGAAGAGAAAAAAATAAAAATATTTAATTAAAAACTAAAAGATGAGAGTTCATTTAAAATGAACTCTCATCTTTTTTATTTCCAATATTTTTTCTGAAATTCTGATCGTCCACCCGCTTCTTGAATTTGGTAACGAAGGGGATTTTTCTTATAAAATTCTTGGTGTTCTTCTTCAGCTGGATAAAATGGTTGAGCATCTTCAATTTTAGTAACAATAGGGTCATCAAACATTTCAGATTTGGCTAATTGTTCCCTAGATTTTTCAGCAATTTCACGCTGTTCAGCACTATTCACAAAAATTACTGGTCGGTAATTATCGCCACGGTCCTGGAACTGCCCCATTGCATCAGTTGGATCAGTTTGTTGCCAGTAGATTTGAACTAATTGGCGATACGAAATAATTTCCGGATCATACGTGATTTTAACAGCTTCTGTATGTCCAGTAGTATGACTAGTAACTTGTTCATAGGTCGGGTTGGCGACATGCCCTCCTGTATAACCTGAAACAACGTTGATAATACCAGGTTGAGTTTCAAAAGGTTCTACCATGCACCAAAAACACCCACCGGCAAAAATAGCAGTTTCTTCCATAAGTAAATCACGCTCCTAATTAAATAGTTTCTTTAAATAACCTAGATTATGCGCTTCTAAATCGTCATATGCAATGAATTTCAGGGCAGCCGAATTGATACAATAACGATTTCCACCTTGATCGAGAGGCCCATCATCAAATACGTGTCCTAAGTGAGAGTTAGCATCCTTGCTGCGGACTTCCACTCGTTCCATGCCATAAGAAGAATCTCGATGATTAACCACTAATTTAGGGTCAATAGGCTTGGTAAAAGAAGGCCAACCACAGTGAGCGTCATATTTATCGGTGGAACTAAAAAGTGGCTCACCACTGACGACATCAACGTAAATCCCCTTTTGGTAAAAATTATCGTATTTACCGGCGAAAGGATGTTCAGTAGCAGCATTTTGTGTAACCTCATATTCTTCAGGAGACAGTTTCTTTTTTAGCTCTGCTTTGGACCAGTTATTTGAATTCATTTAAATTCCCCCTTACCTATAACATCGATTATAAAACATTCATGTCTTTTAGGGGATTAAGATGCTTACAAAATAAAAGCTTAAGTTAAAACTTATTAATTAATCGGGCAATATTCTCAGCAACTTGGGCAATATCATGCGGAGCATCGATCAATGCTTGCTCTAAAGTTTTAACACCTGACACACTTGAAAACACCGCATCGATTGCTTTATCTGAATACAATTCATCGATACCTTCACCAATATTACCAGTGATTACAATTACTGGAGCGCTTGCAGCAACAGATTTAGTTGCCAATGCCACTCCATAAGGCGTTTTACCAAACTTCGTTTGATAATCAACACCACCTTCACCGGTAAAAACAAAATCAGCTCCTTGAGCTTGTTCCTTAAGTCCGCTATATTCTGTAACAATATCAATTCCCTTTTTGATAGATGCGTTGGTAAAAGCTAGTAAGCCCGCACCTAGCCCCCCAGCTGCACCTGCTCCAGGATAATTAGCTAAGTCTTGATTTAAATCGCGTTTAATAATTTCAGCATAATGCGTGAGACTTTCATCTAAAATTCGGATCATTGCCGGCGTCGCGCCTTTTTGGGGTCCAAAAACTACGGATGCTCCCTTTGGACCAACTAAAGGATTCGTCACGTCTGAAGCGATTAAAAATTGGACTTTAGCTAAACGCGGATCAATGTCAGTCATGTCAATTTGAGCTAAATGCTTTAGTGCTTCACCTCCACGACCAATTTCATGATGCTTATTATCCAATAAATGGACCCCGATGGCTTGAGCCATTCCAGCCCCTCCATCATTAGTGGCACTTCCTCCGATTCCAATAATCAGCTTTGAAATATGATAATCTAAAGCCTTTAAAATTAATTCTCCGGTTCCATAGGTTGTAGTTATTAAAGGATTTTGTGTATTTTGATTAATAAATTGAATACCACTTGATTGGGACATCTCAATTACCGCGGTTTTATGATCACCTAAGATACCAAATGTAGCTTCTACTGGATCTCCTAATGGACCAGTCACTTTTTCGGTAATTAATTTTCCATTAGTAGCATCAACCAGTGCTTGCACGGTTCCTTCTCCCCCATCTGCCATAGGGACTAACGTGTAATCAGCCTTCGGATAAACCCGAGCAATACCATTTTGGATTGCGATGGCTGCTTGTTTGGCAGTTAATCCACCCTTAAATGAATCTGGTGCAATAACAAATTTCATATTATATATTTACTCCTAGGTTATGACTTTTAGTATATCTAATCCTATTTCAGTGGAAACAAAAAACAGATGACCTTAAGCCATCTGTTTTAGTATTCGTCTTATGCAAATGCATCCATTAAAGGAGGTACAACTTGTTTTTTACGTGATACAACGCCAGGAAGGTCTGCTGTGTTGTGATCTGATAATTCAGTGTTAAATGCTTTTTCAACGATATCCTTTGGTTCACCAACTACTAGTAAGCGTGAATCACTTGAAAGAATGTTAGTTGCAAGTAATAAGAACATGTCATAGCCGTTCTTTTGGTTTTCTTCTTCCATTGTCTTAACTAGTGCAGTTTCACGGCTAAATACGTCATCGAGATCAACTGTGTTCACTTGACCAATACGGATTGTCTTTCCACCCATATCAAAGCTCTTAGCGTCACCGTCAACCAATTCTAATTCAGACTTGCTAGAAAGGTCCGTTCCGGCCTTAAGCATTTCTAAACCGTAAGTTTCTACGTCGATATTAGCAATTTTAGCTAGTTCTTCAAGGGCTTTACGGTCATCATCAGTTGTAGTTGGTGACTTAAGGAGTAGCGTATCAGAAACAATGGCTGAAAGCATCAATCCAGCTAATTTAGCAGGAATTTCAACATTATTTTCATGGAATAATTTAGTTAAAATTGTACTTGTACAACCTACTGGTTCAGCACGGTAGAACAAAGGTTGTGAAGTTTCAAAGTTAGCAATCCGATGATGATCAACGACTGCAGTAACTGTTACTTGATTAAGATCTGAAACACTTTGTTGGCTTTCATTATGGTCAACAAGCATAACTGAATCTACTTCGTTGGCAGCTGTTTCGATTACTCGTGGAGTTGCTTCATCAAAGTGTGATAAAACAAAAGCTGTTTCAGGGTTAGGATTGCCTAAAGCAACGGCTTCTGCATCTGCTACTCCCAATTGATTTTGTAAATATGCAAAGGCCTTCGCAGCAACGATTGCGTCTGTATCTGGATTAGAATGTCCGAAAACAAGTTGTTTATTCATTATAAAAAGTCTCCTTTAATCATCTTTTTTTGTAGTTAGGTTACGTACCTTATCAATATACTTCTCGCCGTCCATATATTCAAAGAAGGCACTCAAAAAGGCGTTCATCCGTGGAATTTTGTCTTTGTCTTTTCTGTAAACAAACCCAATTTCATAGCTAATCTTAGGGTCAAACTTAGTTATATAAGCATCAGTTGCTTCGTCTTGATGGGCTACCACAAAAGATTCCGGTAATGCCGTAGCGATCCCCGTGCTATTCGAAAAACTCAAAATTTGAGCGGGGGTTGTAAAGTAAGCAACACTCTTAGGTTTAGTTACCATCGCATCCTTAAATACTTCTGTAATAAGGTCATCCAAATAATAACCTTCTGGATAAGATACCCAATCAAAAGCTGCTGCACGTTTTAAACTTACGCCCCGTGCTTTTGACAAACGTTCATCATGATGAACAAAAACTAAACGTTCTGTTCCAATCTTACGTGCTCGGTAAGGCTTCCAACTACGGATATTAGCATCCGGAAGATATGTAATTGCAAAGTCTAATCGGTTACTTTCTAAACCTTCCCAAATTTCAAAACGCGTGAGCATATGAACAGTTACATTAATTTCAGGGACATTATTGTAATAGTTAGCGATAAAATCTTCAAAAATACGAGTTTCAAGCGAAGCTAAAATCCCAACCGAAATATCACCACGTCCGCTACTTGTTGCTTGTTGAATCTCATCAGTCGCATGGTTCAAAATACGATTGATTTCATGCGTAGCATTCAACATTGTGTATCCAGCGTCAGTTAAACGAAGTTTTTTGCCGAGGGTGTAGAATAATGGCGCACCTACGGCATGTTCAAGTTTTTTAATCTGCTGTGTTAAGGCGGGCTGTGTAATTCCTAAAAGTTGGGCGCTTTGTGTGTAGCTCATCGTATCCGTGAGTCTTAAAAAATATGACAAAGTTTTAGATGAAAAAATCTTTTCTGTTTTTGTCTGCATACTAGAGCACTCCTTTCAGTTAGCCTAAACGAACTAACAATCTCCAATAATAAGTCTAATATTAGTATTCATAAAGGGCAAGTAATAATCTGCTTAATTTATTTATTATTTAAAATTTCAGAATCTAATTCCTTTAAATTCATCGATACTGGTACACCTTCTGAATCTACATCGACCAAAAAGCTTCCATTGGAGTAACGTTCATTTAGTGGATGCTCTAGTGGAATAATATCATGAATTAATCCTCGTGAAGTTCGGACTTCAAAAGCTTCACCTGATTCGACCACTTCAATATCTGCAACTCGATGTGGTTCTTTTTTAAGTTCTCTTAGAATTTGAACACCGCGGCGAGCACGGCTAGTCACACTAATTTCACTAACCTTCATCTTCTTAAACGAACCTCGATTAGTAATTAAACCAATCTGATCATGATCGTTTACTAGTACAAAATTAGCGATTTCATCTTCACGAAGATCCATCGATTTAACACCGGCTGCGCGAGGACCAACTTCTGGAACTTCAATTAAATCATACCGTAATCCATAACCATTACGAGTGGCCAAAAGAATGGTTTCTTTAGTCGATTGCCTGGTTAGCTTAGCCACATTGACCACTTTAGCATCAGCTGCTTTTAATTTAATATAAACGGCGGCTTTTTTACGATACGTACGTCCTGGTTTGAAATCTTTGAGACTCGTGCGCTTAATGTAACCATCACTTGTGGCGATCAAGAATGACACTGGTTCATCGAAGTTCTTAACGTCAAAGGCCTTTAGAATTATTTCATCATCTGCTAATCCGATTGCTTGAGAAATATGCTCTCCAGTATCCTTCCAGCGGGTTTCCATGATTTCATGTACCGGACGATAAATCAGATTTCCTTTATTAGTTAACATGATTAGATGATCCAAAGTATTTAGTTCCTTTTTGAAGACGGTAAAATCGCCCTCCTTGAGACCATCCTCTTCGGCGGAAGCCTTGTAGGAACGTAAACTACTACGTTTCAAATAACCCGATTGACTAACTAAAACCATAACTTGTTCTTCTGGTACTGTAATGGTTCGGTCAACCACTAACTCTTCAATATGTTCCTGAATTTCAGATAAACGTGGCGTGGCATATCGTTTTTTAACTTGACGTAATTCTGCCGACAAGACTTTTGATAATTCATTAGGGTTATTAAGAATGTTATTGAACTCATCGATTGAATCATTAAGTGCCTTAGCTTCACTTTTAAGCTCCGTTACATCGGTATTGGTTAAGCGGTAAAGTTGCAAGGACACGATGGCTTCTGCCTGTCGTTCAGAAAAGTTAAAACTAGTAATCAAGTTTTGCTTAGCATCCTTCTTATCTTTACTACCTCGAATAGTTTTAATAACTTGATCCAAAATCGAAAGAGCTTTAATTAAACCAGCAACAATGTGCAAACGGTCTTCAGCCTTCTTCAAGTTGAATTTTGTTCGTTTGGTAATGACTTCCTTTTGGAAATCAACATATGCTTGAATAATTTCTTTGAGTCCCATGCGTTCAGGTCTTAGTTTATTAATCGCTACCATGTTGAAGTTATAAGAAACCTGTAAATCAGTATTCTTAAACAAGTAATTTAGAATTCCACGAGCGTCGACATCTTTCTTTAGTTCAATGGCAATTGAGAGTCCATCACGGTCAGATTCATCACGAATTTCAGCAATTCCATCGACTTTTTTCATAACGCGGATTTCATCGATTTTTTTAACTAACAAAGCTTTGTTAACTTCATAGGGAATTTCAGAAACAATGATTTGTTTTTTATTACCACGAATTTCTTCAACGGAAGTCTTAGACCGCACTACTACTCGTCCTTTTCCGGTACGGTAAGCTTGCTTCAATCCATTAATTCCTTGGATAATCCCTCCAGTTGGAAAATCAGGTCCCTTCACAAATTCCATTAATTTTTCTAAAGAAGGATTAGGGTGTTTGATTGTATAAAGGACTGCGTCAATAACTTCACCCAGATTATGTGGTGGAATTTCAGTAGCGTAACCCGCTGAAATTCCGGTTGCTCCGTTAACTAGGAGGTTAGGAAAACGTGCTGGTAAAACGGTTGGTTCATACTCTGTATCATCGAAATTTAAAACCATATCAACGGTCTCTTTATCAATGTCATTTAGCATCTCTTCAGCAGCTTCACTTAAACGCGCTTCCGTATAACGCATTGCAGCAGGAGGATCATTATCAATTGATCCATTATTCCCATGCATTTCAATTAATGGAACTCGTAGTTTCCAGTCCTGACTCATCCGAACTAAAGCTTCGTAAATTGAACTATCACCGTGGGGGTGAAAATTACCCATTACATTACCGACTGATTTTGCCGATTTTCTAAAAGCTTTATCATGCGTGTTACCGTCTTTATTCATTGCAAAGAGGATTCGACGCTGAACGGGTTTTAACCCATCTCGGACGTCAGGCAGAGCCCGTTCTTGAATGATATATTTTGAATATCGTCCAAAACGATCGCCCATAATATCTTCAAGAGCCAGTTCTTGAATTTTAGATTGATTATCAGCCATTCATATTCCCCTTCTAATTGTTTTCTATATCAAGTTTAATTTCTTCAAAAGTTTCATTTGAAGTATTGGTTGGATCTCCAGCTTCATGCTCATGTTTCACAGCTTCGTTGTCTAGGATACTACCATCCTCTTCAAGCGTGAAAGCCACGTTGCTTTCAATCCATTTCCGGCGAGGTTCAACTTTATCGCCCATCAGGGTGGTTACCCGACGTTCAGCTAAAGTGTCATCATCAATACGAACTCGGACTAAGGTTCTAGTTTCGGGATTCATCGTAGTTTCCCAGAGTTGGTCTGCATTCATTTCACCAAGTCCCTTAAAACGTTGGAGGGAGAATCCTCGACCCATCTGTTTGCTGACACTTTCGAGTTCTTCATCTGTCCAAGCGTATGCAATTTTAACCTTCTTATTGAGTCCTTTTTGTAACTTATAAAGCGGTGGCAAGGCGATGTAAATTTTTCCGGCATCAATCATTGGCCGCATATATTTATAGAAGAAAGTTAAAAGCAACGTTTGAATATGAGCTCCATCAGTATCGGCATCGGTCATAATGATTACTTTATCGTAGTTACTATCTTGGACATTGAATTCCGTTCCAACTCCAGCTCCAATAGTATAAATGATGGTATTAATTTCTTCATTTTTAACGATATCTTGTAGCTTAGCCTTTTCTGTATTCAAAACCTTTCCCCGTAATGGCAAGATGGCTTGGAATTTACGGTTTCGTCCCTGTTTAGCACTACCACCAGCAGAATCACCTTCGACTAAGAATAATTCATTTTTCTTAGAGTTTTTAGATTGTGCTGGAGTTAATTTACCAGATAAAATACGTTCTTGTTTCTTTTTCCGTTTTCCGGTCCGCGACTCATCACGAGCTTTTCGTGCCGCTACTCGGGCCTCACGAGCATTAATCGCTTTACGAACTAACTGTTGGGCAAATTCACCATTTTCCATCAAGAAAAAGCCCAGTTGCTCACTAACAATGGCATCCACAATCGGACGAGCTTCAGGAGTACCTAATTTTTCTTTGGTTTGGCCTTCGAATTCCAATAATTCTTCTGGGATGCGAACTGAAATAACTGCAGACAAACCTTCTCGCACATCCGAGCCTTCTAAATTTTTATCTTTTTCTTTTAACAGTCCCATTTTACGGGCAAATTCATTGAAGGCTTTGGTCCAACCGGAACGCATCCCGACCTCATGGGTCCCGCCATCACGAGTACGTACATTATTCACAAAGGAGAGGATCGTTTCAGAATAGCCATCATTGTACTGACCAGCCACTTCTACTTCGATTCCCTTTTTTGTACCATCGAAATACATGATATTACCAAGGGTATCTTTATCTTCATTAAGATAGTCAACGAATTGCTTAATTCCCTCATCGTAAAGGTATTCTTCGTGTTGTTCGTGTCCTTCACGCCGATCCGTTAAAGTAATTTTAACCCCACGGAGTAAGAACGCCGATTCGCGTAATCGTACTGCTAACGTATTGAAGTTAAACACAGTTGTTGTAAAGATTTCTTTGTCAGGTTTGAATGTGACAGTTGTACCGTTTTTGTTAGTTGTTTTACCAACTTTTTTTAGGGTTCCAACTGGGTGCCCCCCGTTAACGAAAGTTTCTTCATATTTAACTTTGTCTCGCACAATCTCAACGGTTAATTTTTCAGATAGAGCATTAACAACACTAGCACCCACACCATGAAGCCCACCGGATGTCTTATAACCACCCTGTCCAAATTTTCCACCTGCATGTAAAACGGTAAAAATGACTTCAGGTGTAGGTTTGCCAGATTTATGCATCCCTACCGGCATTCCGCGCCCGTGATCGACCACAGTAATGCTGTTATCTGCTTGGATTGTTACGTTAATTTCTTTTCCATATCCACCGAGAGCTTCATCTACGGCGTTATCGACGATTTCGTAAACTAAATGATGTAGTCCACGGCCATCGGTCGAACCAATATACATACCAGGACGCTTCCGAACTGCTTCAAGTCCTTCTAAGACCTGGATGGATGAATCATCATACGATGTTTTACTTGTTTTTGCCATTCATGTTACTCCTTTAAGGTCAGTACTATTATCATAACTTATTTTTAAACTGATGAAAACATTTCGATAAATGTTATAATACTGCATTGTTACTGTAATTTATTACAATTAAGTCAAATGTATAAAATATGCAGGATTTTTTATAGAAAAGAGGAAAGAACATGATAGAAATTATTATCATGCTACTTGTAGCTTATCTCCTAGGCTCCATCCCTTCTGGAGTACTGGTTGCCAAACATTTTAACAAAGATTTACACCAAGAAGGAAGTGGTAACACTGGGACCACTAATACCTTCCGCGTTCTAGGCGTAAAGGCTGGCGTTTTGGTGTTGTGCATGGATCTTTTAAAAGGAACGCTCGCCACTCTGCAACCGATTGTCTTCCACGTACAGGGAATTAATCCTTTAATTATTGGTTTAGGAGCTATCTTAGGTCATACTTTTTCCGTTTTCGATCATTTTCGTGGCGGAAAAGCGGTAGCTACAAGTGCTGGAATGTTGCTAGCCTATAATCCTAGTTATTTTTTAATTGCCTGCTGTCTTTTTATTTTCTTCATTTACGTATCCAGCATGGTTAGTTTTTCGAGCATCGCGTCCTCTCCACTACTGGTTATTATCTCTCTTTTTTACCACGATTGGATTTTAACCATCGTAGCGGTAGCATTGACGACCTTTATCATATATCGTCATCGCACAAATATCCAACGTATTCTGGCTGGAAATGAAAATTTAGTTCCATTTGGACTCTATTATCGAAAGAAAAATAAGTAGCTGCGGTTTGAATTACATACAAAACCCCTAAAAGATTAGGTTTCGCCTTACTAACTCGCGAACCTGACCCTTTAGGGGTTTTCTTTTTAGAAGAATGACATTGAAAATTCTTGATTAAATGTTTCTTGTGCAGCTAAACGATTTACACCAAGCTTATCTTTTAATTCACCATTGAAATCGACAGTATCAGCAATTCCCCACCACGGTTCTAAACAAACAAAATTAGCAGTGGCTGGATATGGTGACCAAATACCAAGGTATGGAGCGTTAGCAACCGTAAACGCAATACCGTGATTATTCACTTCATTTTCGGTCATTAAGGTGATTTGTTCTCCCTTAAGGTCCAAGATGATGGCGTCATCTTTAAAGAGCGCATGCGTTAAATCAAGCGGAGTTGTAGCATCAAACTTGATAGGGTTTTTAGGATCCGTGTAAGGTGCCTTAAGTGGAATTTGATTATACACTTGTTTAGGCGCGATTCGAATATGAGTATCTTCCATCTGAATTTGGGTATCTCCAAGATTTAGATTAAATCCAGGGTGCCCGCCAATCGAAAATAATAAATCTTTTTTAGAATCAGGATTAACTACTTCGTAATGCTCAATCAATTCATGATCCTTTAATGTGAAGTGCAAACGTAGTTTAAACTCAAATGGAAATTTTTGAAGAGTTTCTGCATCGCTATTTAATTCCATAATTACGTGTTGATCATCTTGTTCAACTGCTTCAAAATCCATATCCCGCGCAAATCCATGTTGACCCATAGGATAAGTTTGATCCTCCACTTGGAATTGGTCATCCTTTAGACGTCCAACAAAGGGAAATAACACTGGGGCATGTCGGCCCCATACTGCAGGGGCGGCTTGCCAAATGTATTCAATCCCATCATTAGCCTTAACACTGGATAACTCGGCCCCTTTTTCGTTAATTTTGACTGTTAAATAGTCATTTTTTAAAGTAACCGTCATCGGTTGAAATCCTCCTACTATAAGATAAACTCACTCAGATCTTTATTTTGAGCAATGCTACCGATTTTGTCATCGACATACTTTTCAGTAATCGTTACTTCGCCCATTTCCATTGAAGGACCTTCAAAAAGGATATCTTCTAGAAGATGTTCCAAAATGGTATGCAAACGACGAGCACCAATATTTTCGGTTTCATGGTTTACTTGTTCAGCGATAGCTGCAATGCGTTCAATGGCTTCGATCATGAACGTAATCTTCACATTATCAGTTCCAATCAATGCAATATACTGCTTAACTAGTGCATTCTTAGGTTCAGTGAGAATCTTAACAAAGTCTTCTTTAGTTAAGTCGTTTAGTTCAACGCGGATCGGAAAACGTCCTTGTAGTTCTGCGATTAAATCACTAGGTTTACTTTCATGGAAAGCACCTGAACCAATGAATAGAATATGACTGGTGTCTACTAAACCATACTTCGTACTTACTTGGGAACCTTCAACGATTGGTAGAATATCTCGTTGAACTCCTTGACGAGAAACATCACTAGATGAATTTTGACCAGAGCCGGTAATTTTATCAATTTCATCAATAAAGATAATTCCAGTATTTTCGGCTCGTTGAATAGCAGCGTGATACAAGTCTCCATGGTTAACCAACTTGTCAGATTCTTCGCGGATTAAAATTTCACGAGCTTCTCGAACAGCTACCGTTCTTGTAATCTTTTTCTTAGGCATTAAGCCATTCAAAGATTCACCTAAGTCGATCCCCATTTGGTTCATCATATTGCCACTGTTATTTTGCTTAGGATCGTCCATTTCAATGGTAACCATATCATTTTCTAGGAGACCCTTAGCTAACTTACTAGCAACATTCATCCGTTTTTCTTTGATATCATCCGGCACTTTTTGAGAACTTTGGTTTAAGTTATCCGGTGTACGTCCTTGCTGTAATTGATTAAGCATGTTCATCATGTTTTGAATATCAGCAGCATTGTTTTTATTTTGAGTATCCGTTGGAACAGGAACGAGGAGTTCTACAATGCGACGGTCCGCATTCTTAGAAGCTTCTGCTCGTACATCTTTAAAAGAGTTTTCTTCTTCGATGTGCACCGCATTTTCGACTAGATCACGTACCATTGATTCAACATCTCGGCCCACGTAACCTACTTCAGTAAACTTAGTGGCTTCTACTTTTACAAAAGGAGCATTAACGATTTTAGCTAAACGCCGTGCAATTTCAGTTTTTCCGACCCCGGTAGGTCCAATCATTAATAAATTTTTAGGTGTAATATCTTCTTGCATATCACCAGAAAGTTGTAAGCGACGGTAACGATTCCGTAATGCCACCGCTACTGCGCGTTTAGCACTTTTTTGACCAATTACAAATTGATCTAATTCTTGAACGATTTCTTGTGGTGTTAAATTATCCTGCATGATTTAGTCTTCCTCCTTGAAATCCAATGCAATAACGTTGTGGTTCGTAAAGATATCAATATCACCCGCAACGTTAATCGCAGTTTTAGCCATTTCTTTTGCACTGACTTGCGTAGCATGCTTCTTGAGGGCTTTAGCTGCGGCCAGCGCAAAGTTACCGCCTGAACCAATCGCTAAGATTCCGTCATCAGGAGCGATAACTTCTCCACTTCCAGAAACAAGATACATCTCTTTTTCGTCCATAACAATTAACATAGCTTCTAATTTTTGAAGTTGTTGATCACCACGCCAAATTTTGGCTAGTTCAACAGAAGCTCTTTGTAAATTCCCACTATATTCAGAAAGCTTCTTTTCAAATTTTTCTTCAAGGTTAAAAGCGTCAGCAACACTTCCGGCAAAACCAACAATGACCTTTCCATCATAAATTCGACGAACCTTGCGGGCAGTCCCTTTCATAATAAATTTTTCACCCATTGTTACTTGGCCATCTCCGGCCATGGCATTTTCACCATTATGACTAATCGCAATAATGGTTGTCGCATCAAATTTTACTGGCATTTGTATTCTCCTTTTTAATTAAGCATCAGTCGAGCGTGGAAAATATTTTCGGTAGCTCTCTTGTAGTTTTTCTTTAGTAACATGCGTGTAGATTTGAGTAGTCGATAAACTGGAATGACCCAGAAGTTCTTGAACAGTCCGCAAATCTGCACCGTTGTTTAATAACGCCGTTGCAAAGCTGTGGCGTAGCATATGGGGATGAATTTTCCCATTTAAGCTGCTGGCGGTAATGACTTGGTTCAAAATGTATTCAATCCCGGTTGTGGTAATTGGCTTAGCATAATGGTTAATAAAAACAAAATTATGGGTTTGTTTATATTTACTCAAAAAAGGCTCCCATTCATTTTTTCGGTAATTTTGGAGCGCTTCTTTAGCATACCGCCCGAAGGGAACATAACGTTCTTTATTTCCCTTCCCTAGAACTAGGATAGTTTGCATTGAAAAGTCAATATCTGACCATTGTAACGCTGCACATTCACTTACTCGCATCCCCGTACCATAAAGCACTTCTAAAATCGCAATATTACGTAGCTTTTGGGCACCTTCCGCTTGGTAAACCGCTTCAAAGAGCATGTTCATTTCCTTTTCATAAAAGAAATGTGGCAGCTTGTCAGATTGTTTCTTCAGTTGGACTAATTCAAACGGATTCTTATCCACTAAATCATTCTTAACTAAAAAACGATAAAAAGAGCGCAAAGCAGATACTTTTCGCGAAATCGAAGTTCGAGCTAAATGTCGATCGAATAAATAACTCATATAAACATTCACATCGAAACGATCTACTAAAAGTAGGTCCGTTTTATCACCCGTGTCAGTTAAAAATTTTTGGAATGCGTCAATATCTTCTAGATACGCAGTAACCGTTTTCTCTGAATATTGACGCTCAACCGTAAGATACTGTTTGAACAGTGAAATTAATTCCATAAAAAAACCTCCAACACTTGTCACTGTAGCAAATGTTAGAGGTAAACGTCAATTAATATTTTGTTTTTTAAACTATTTTTGAGGTGTTTCTTCGTAGTCACCATTTGGACAAACAATTTGTTTGCCGCCTTTAATTTTCTTTTCAATCAAGTAGCTATGACAAACAGGACATTCACGAGCAATTGGTTTATCCCATGACACAAAGTCACAGTCCGGATACCTAGAGCAACCATAGAACAATCGACCGCGTTTAGATTTACGTTCAATAATTTGTCCCTGATGACACTTAGGACAGGTTACGCCAATTTCTTTAACAATTGCTTGGGTATTACGACAGTCTGGGAAACGGCTGCAAGCGAAGAACTTACCGTAACGTCCCATTTTGACTACCATGGGTGAACCGCAGATTTCACAATTAAAACCAGCTAGTTCGTCTTTAATCTGAACTTTTTCGATTTGTTCCTGTGCTTTGGCTAGTTCCTTAGCAAAAGGTTTGTAATAACGGTCAACGACTTTCACCCAGTCTTCCTTGTCTTCTTCAATCGAATCCAAGTCTTTTTCCAAGCCAGCCGTAAAATCGATATTAACGATATCTGGGAAGAAGTCATAAATAATTTCATTGACGATTTCACCCAGTTCAGTAGGTTCAAAATGTTTAGACTCCAACTTAACATAGTAGCGCCTTTGAATCGTGTCTAAGGTTGGAGCGTACGTAGAAGGACGACCTACCCCATTTTCTTCCAAAGCTTTAATTAAAGTAGCTTCACTATAGCGAGCTGGTGGCTGAGTGAAATGTTGGTTCGGGTTGTTGGTAACCAGTTGGACTTGGTCGCCCTCTTCTAGATTTGGAAGAACGTTATCTTTGTCTTTATTGGTCTTATAAACTTTTGTGAAACCTTCAAATTTAGTCTTTGATCCGTTAGCTCGGAATTGAACTCCATTTTGTTCAATCTTAACCGTCATGGTATCCGAGACTTCTGGTGTCATTTGACTAGCAACAAAACGGGACCAAATTAAATTATAAAGTCTAAATTGATCTTTATTAAGGTATTCTTTAATACTTTCAGGAGTCCGCAATACGGACGAAGGGCGGATTGCTTCATGGGCATCCTGAGCGCCCTCGGGCATTTTACCCTTCCGAGGCTTAGTAGCAGCATATTCTGCGCCAAACTCATCATGAATAAATAAAGAAGTTTCGTGCTTAGCAACCTCAGAAATACGAGTCGAGTCGGTTCGCATATAGGTAATCAAACCGACGGTGCCTTCTTTACCAATGTTAATTCCCTCATAAAGTTGTTGGGCAGCCATCATCGTTTTACGAGTTCTAAAATTCAACGTCTTATTTGCTTCTTGTTGCATAGAACTAGTTGTAAAAGCTGGAGCTGGATAACGTTTGCGTTCTCGGCGTTTAACTTCCGTAATATCAAAATCAGCCTTAGGGTCGATTTTCTTTAATACTTCCTGAACCTTATCGTTATTAGGCAGCTTCATCTTTTTATTATTCACGCCATAAAAGGCAGCCTTAAATTTAGAGCGTCCTTTTTTAAATTCAGAATCAATTGACCAAT
Source organism: Pediococcus pentosaceus (assembly GCF_001437285.1). Classification (GTDB taxonomy): domain Bacteria; phylum Bacillota; class Bacilli; order Lactobacillales; family Lactobacillaceae; genus Pediococcus; species Pediococcus pentosaceus. The sequence continues at coordinate 260,810 of NZ_JQBF01000002.1, forward strand.
ATTCTTCAGGTTCAAACGCCTTGATTTCTTGTTCACGTTTAATAATTAAACTTAAGGCAATTGATTGAACTCGACCAGCACTAAGGCCTTTTTTAACTTTTTGCCATAGTAATGGAGAAATCGAATACCCGACTAAACGATCCAAAATCCGACGAGCTTGTTGAGCATCAACGAGCGTCATATCAATGCTACGCGGGGTTTTGAATGCATTTTTAACGGCATCTTTAGTAATTTCATTAAAAACCACTCGATTTTGATCTTTGGGATCCAACCCTAATAGATATGAAAGGTGCCACGCAATGGCTTCTCCTTCCCGATCGGGATCAGATGCCAGATAAACTTTTTTAGCTTTTTTAGCTTCTTTACGTAAATTTTTAATAGTATCGCCCTTACCACGAATAGAGATGTAATGGGGTTCGTAATCATTTTCCAGATCCACGCCCATCTTACTCTTTGGTAAATCACGAATATGTCCAAGACTCGCAACTACTTTATAGGTACGGCCTAAATATTTTTCAATGGTTTTAGCCTTGGATGGTGATTCCACAATCACAAGGTTTTTTTTCGCTGCTGGCATTTGTTGCTCCTTTGCCTTGTTATATTTAAAATTTTATAGACACCATGTTATTGCATAATATTCGATATTGTCAAATAACAGTCATTAATCCAGTTATAATTTCAATCGAATTTATCCCTAAATGATGGTAATAATGATACTAAATCCGCTTAATTATTAATAAAATTTCTAATAACCGTCAGAATCCAGCTAATTATACCCCAATTTAAAAAGATGGACTACCCGTTTCGTAGCTTCTACAGGGCTTTACTCAAAATAAGAGATGACATTTTAGTTAACCTAAAAAAATGCCATCTCTTATTCTAAACCATTAATCTAATTGTGCTCGAATGCCAGCTAAGCTAACTTCATTTGTAGTATCAAACTGGATCTGAGCTTCGGGTAAATCACCAATTCCAATTGAAAGTTCACCAGCAGCATTAATTGATTGAATGCCAGCCGCTGAATCTTCAATCCCCGCTACATGATTGGTAGGTAAATGTAATGCTTGAGCAGCCTTTTCAAAAATTTCGGGATCAGGTTTTCCCGCTTTCAACAAGCCAGGGTCTACGATTGCTGCAAAATACTCTGTAACTTTTAGATTTTCAAGAATTCCAGGAGCATTTTTAGAAGCTGATGCTAGTACCAAACGATAATCATGCTGTCTTAATTCGTCTAAAAAAGCTTGAATTCCAGGTAAAATATCGTTAGGTGTTAGTTTAGCTATTAAAAGTTGATACTCGTTATTTTTTTGTTCAGCTAAGGCTTGTTTTTCAGCTAAGCTAAAGTCGGCTTGACGGTTGCCAGACTCGAGGATTAATTCCAATGAATCCATGCGACTAACTCCTTTAAGACTCGCTGCTAACGTTGGTGTCCAAGGCACTTTAATTTGATCTGCAATATTATGCCAAGCCTGACTGTGAAACTTCGCAGTATCTGCAATAACCCCATCAAGGTCAAAAGCGAATCCCTTTATATCTGAAAATTTCATTCCTAATTCCTCCACTCAGCTTAATTCAACTTTCTTACCATTTAAATCAACGCTTAGTGGGCTACCACTAATCAATTTAAGATTTGTTGCACTTTTATCGACACTAACTTCAATTACTCTTCCGCGGAATTGTTGTCTAAATCGGTAAGATGTCCAATTTTTCGGTAAGAATGGGGCATAATGTAGCTGATCATTACGAACCCGCATTCCTGCAAAACCTTGAACAATCGCTAACCACCCACCCGTCATGGACGTAATATGCAGACCATCCGCAGTATCATTATTATAATTATCTAAATCTAGGCGGGCGGTTCGTTCATACATCTCAACGGCTTGAGCCTCTTTGTGTAAGTCAGCCGCAAGAACCGAGTGAATAGCAGCCGATAAACTAGATTCATGCACAGTTAGTGGTTCATAAAAATCAAAATTCCGCTGTTTTTCTTCCATTGAAAAATCGTCAATGAAATCCCAAATTCCTTGAAGAACATCCCCTTGTTTAATATATGGTGAACGTAAAATTTTGTCCCAAGACCAATTTTGATTTAGCGGCAATTGTTCCTTTGGCAATGAACTAACTGGCTTCAAATCCTTATTTAAGAAACCATCATTTTCGACAAAGATTCCGCGCTTAGAATCTTCTGGTAAATACATATTATCGATAATTTCTTGCCAGTGTTGCCGTTCTACTGACGATACATTAACTTTTTTGGCAACGTCCTCTTCGATTTGATCCAAAATTTCCAAGGTATAACGGAGTGTCCACCGCGCCAATAAATTGGTATACCAATTGTTATCAACGTTATTTTGATATTCATCAGGACCAGTTACTCCAGCAATCATATATTGTCCATTTTCTGCTGAAAAATGGACGCGATCAGCCCAAAAACGAGCAATTTCGGTTAAAACTTCAGCCCCTTCGTTAAGGACGTAGGACTGATCACCTGTATAACGGGTGTAGTTGTAAATAGCAAACGCAATATCGCCATTACGATGAATTTCTTCGAAAGTGATTTCCCATTCGTTATGGCATTCTATCCCATTAAAAGTCACCATGGGATATAAAGCTCCTTTAAGCCCCTGTTCCCTAGCATTTACAAAGGCGCCATCCAGCTGATTGTAACGGTACTTTAACAAGTTACGAACGACCTTAGACTCCGATACACCTAGGTATACCGGTACGGCAAATGCTTCAGTATCCCAGTAGGTTGCACCACCGTATTTTTCACCAGTAAAACCTTTAGGACCAATATTTAAGCGCGCATCGTTACCATAATAGGTAGAAAAGAGCTGGAATAAATTAAACCGAATTCCCTGTTGGGCTTCTGCATCACCATTGATTTCAATGTCTGATTTTTGCCATCTTTGTTTCCATTCTTGAACATGCTGTTCTAACAGTTGCTCGAAACTTTGCGTCTTAATCGTATGCGTTAATTCCTGCATCTGTTCGTTTATTTCATCGACTGTACCAAAATCTCTAGATGAGACAAAAATGGTTCTTTTCTCCATTATGCTAGTCGTAGCAGGTTGTAAAGCTATGTGATACTTTTGACCGATCGATTGATCGTTTTCTACATCACCGACATAGTCCATATCCGTCTTGATGGTCGTATCAAAACCTACCGTAAAGCGTTCCGTGCCAAAATCATTTTCCTTGGTTTTGGCAAGCATTTTCACTTCGTTTTGCTGACTACTTTTAGCAAGTACGTCCCAAAATTGTTCACCGTAATTTGAATCTTCGTTGTAAACATCAGCATCAATAGCACTAATAACTTCAATATCAGCATTGCTATCAGATAAATTTTTAATCGTCAGACGTTGTCCAACTAATTCTTTAAGTGCGGCACTCACGAAACGTTCAAAAATAAATTTCAGTTTTACGCCATCAATTTCAACCCTAAAACTCCGAGTTAAAATAGCTTTTTGCATATCTAAGTCTAGGCTAAAGTCTTGCGGTACTTGATGGTTCAAATCTAATTGTTCACCGTTTACCGTGATTAAAAGTTTCATAAAATTGACCGAGTTGATTACCTTACCAAAATACTTCGGATAACCGTTTTTCCACCAACCAACGCGAGTTTTATCCGGATACCAAACTCCTCCGAGATAAATTCCTTCTAAAGTGTCTCCGGAATAACCCTCTTCATAAAATCCTCGCATACCCAGATTTTCATTGCCTAGGCTGGTGATTGATTCTTGAATTCTTTTATTTTCGGGATCCCACTGGTTAGTTTCAATGTGCCAAGGTGCTATATTAAATGTTCGAATCATGATTGTTCTCCTTATCTATGTTTAATTATTCAGCAAAAGTTTCTTTGATTGTTCCTACGGCAAAGGCTCCTAAAAGCATTACTGCACCAGCAAGTAGGAACATATTAGCTTGTGAGCTACCGAGAAGTGGGAATAAGCCAAAGCTAAGTAAGGATGCCACAATCTGTGGTAAACAAATTGAACCGTTGAATAATCCTAAGTAAGTTCCCATATGATTTCCAGATAAAGCATTTGTTACGATGGTTAATGGGTAAGTATTCATTCCAGCCCAAGCAATTCCAACTAGGATATAAGAAACAATTAAAATGTATTGATTATGAACAAAGAAAACGGATACAAAACCAAGCGCACCAAGAATTAAACTAACTGCGTAACCTGATTTGTGGAATCGATTGGGTAATTTAGCCAAAATGTATGAACATGCTACCGCTGCAATCGATTGAACCGCTGCTAAAACGCCGTACCAGTTACCAGCTGCTTGATATGCGGCCGAAGATGCATTAGCAGTATGCCAAACGTTTTGAGCAATTGCACCTGCTGAATATGTCCAGAGGTATTGAAAAGCGAACCAACAGAAGAATTGTACTAACGTGACGGTCCAAAATGCTTTAGGAGCTTTCTTTAAAAGCGTAATCCAATTGCCACCTTCACTATTCTCTTTTTCGCTAATTCCGTGATACATTGCATAAGTCGCTGGATCATATTCTTTTACTCTAAATACTGTAAATAAACTAGTTATAATTAATAAAATTGCACCTGCATAGAATGAAATAACAACTGATTGAGGAACGACGCCCTTATTCGCAGTGTTGGCAACTCCCAGCCAAGTTAAAAGGAAAGGAAAAATAGCTGCTAAAACTGCACCAGTATTAGATAAGAAACTTTGAATCCCGTAAGCATAACTTTTTTGTTTATCGTTTACCATGTCGCCAATCATCATCTTAAATGGTTGCATAGCAACGTTGGAAGATAGGTCTAGAAAAGCCACCGTAATCGCCCCAAACCAAAGTGCCATTAATGAACCATAACCAAATCCAAAACTACCTGAATTCGGTAGCAGTAGCATCACAATAACAGCAATTAAGGTTCCTAGAATTAGATAAGGTAACCTTCTACCACCTAAACGTGGTTTCCACGTTCGATCGGAGTAGTAACCTACGATAGGCTGTACAATCAAACCTGCCAAAGGTGGAAGAATGAAAAACCACCCTAAGTTGTTTGGATCCGCTCCAATCGTTTGAAAAATACGCGACATTTGGGAACTCTGTAATGTAAATGCAGTTTGAACACCAAGAAAACCAAAATTAATCATCCAAATCAAATTTTTTGGAAGCGTCGGAAGACCCTTCCCACTTGTCTTATCTGCCAATGATAACAACCCCTTTTAATTTTTATGAAGCGCTTTCATGTTATTAATTTAACATAGAGATTTAAATTGCGCAAGCGTTTGCACTTAAATTGTGCAAGCGTTTGCTTTTTTGACAAAATAAAAAAGAGGTATTCCTCTTTTCTTAAATAATATCAAACCCGACTGTCGCTTTTCTTAATTCGGAATCGAATAGTAGTTCAACCGCTTTTTTACCTAGTTCCCGTGGTCTTAAATCAACTTTATTAACGGTGGGGCCGGCTAGACTAATTAACCTACTATTATTAAAACAAATCGCGGGGATGTTTTTAATATGCTGATTTTCTTTTAATAGATGATAAAAGCTTAGCAATTCAATATCATCCGCTCCAATAATGGCATCAATTTCAAAATGGTGTTTCATATATTTATCGATAGCTACTTTATTATCGTTTTTTTCAAGTTTATATATTAAGGGGCTTGAACCACTTTTAGTGCTCATCACTTGCTGATATCCTAACTCACGCTTTTTTTCATATTCCCAATTATAAGTAGATCTGAGAAAAAGTGGATGTTTAGCATTATATTGGTTAAGCATAAATTCAGTGACCTTGCGCCCCGCTAAAATATTGTCATTATCAATAAAACGATCATTTTCATTCGTCGGTTCACCAATAATAACAAAGTTTAACTCTTGCTTCCTAAGATAATTGGTTACTACATCATCTGCTTTGGAATATAGTAACAAGAAATCGTGAATTTGGCTTTGTTCCACCATTCTTTTCACATTGTTTAATAACGCTTCTTCGGTTTGACAAATTGCGACAGATAAAACAAAGTTTTTGAGTTGTAACGCTGTGTTAATTCCTCGCATTAAGTCAATATGAAACGGATTAGCAGGATCTTCGTCAGCGGTTACTGGGTAAATCACCCCAATTTCATTAGCTTTGCCTAGGGACAAAGTTTTGGCGCTGGCATTGGGCTTATAGTCTAATTCTTTAGCAATTTTCTTAACTTTTTCAATGGTTGTTGCACTAATTCTAGGATTATTATTTAGTGCTCGAGAAGCTGTCGAAACTGATACTCCAGCTTCTTTAGCCACATCTTTGATTGTAATCATGCATATACCTCAAAATTTAATATTTACATATACAAGTATAACTTCCTAGACGATGAAATTCTACATAGCGTCCTTTCATGCCTAGATATAATATTCCTTACAAAACTTCTTCTAGAACGTCATCCAATTCGATTAATGGCCGAGCACCAGCTGCAATTAACTGGTTGGTCCCTTGACTATTACCACTGAAAATACTCCCCGGAATTGCTAAAACATTTCGATTTTCCGTGAGTGCCAGACTAGCCGTGATTAAGCTCCCAGAATTCTTTCTTGCTTCCACTACGCATGTTGCGGTGGTCAATCCGGCAATAATTCGGTTACGTTCTACAAAATGATGTCTTAATGGTCGAGCTCCCCGAGGATATTCACTCAGAATTAAACCTTCTTTTTGAATTTGATTTTGAAGCTGAGCGTTTTGCTTAGGGTAGGTGATATCGAGCCCATTTCCAATTACGGCAATGGTAGACCCTGCGTTTGCTAAAGTTGCTTCGTGAACCAACGCATCAACTCCTTTAGCTAAACCACTAACGGTGGTTAATTGATTAGCTACTACGCCCGGAATTAAACATTTAATGGCTTGTTCACCATAACTCGTCATCATCCTGGCGCCTACAATTGCAATAGCACGTTGATGGCTTAGTAGCGATAGATTTCCATTGTAAAACAAAACTGTCGGTGGGCAATATATCTCCCGTAGTAGCTTAGGGTACATTTCATCTAGAATGGTTAGAATTCCCCCACTTTGTTCATTAATTTGGATTTCGTGGGTTAGTTGTTCACTTTGTAATGTGGCAGTTAATTCATCTTTTTGACTTTCCTTAATTAGTTTCGTTGTTTCAATCCACTCTGCAATGGATAAATTGGGACTTTTACGAATTTCTTGGTAAATTTGATACTGCTTTTTAATGCCTAAATTCGTACCCACTTTTACTCTAATCAAAAAATCACGTATTTCCATTTGATCACCTCAAATGTACTTTACGTGTTTTTAGGTTAATTTATTTTATTAAAAATTCAGGTACCGGTTCAAAAGTCTGACGATGGATGGGAGTTACCCCATAAGTTTTTAACCCCTCAATATGTTGCTTAGTACCGTAACCCACGTTTTTATCAAATCCGTAGCCTGGATAGATTGCAGCATAAGAACGCATTAGATGGTCACGATATACCTTGGCAACAATTGAAGCGGCTGCAATACTGATACTTTTAGAATCACCCTTAAACATCACAGTTTTTGGGATTTCTATTGGCGCATTGACTGCATCAATCAACAAATGTTGTGGAGTAACATTTAAGTTACCCACTGCTTCTCGCATCGCAAGTTTTGTAGCATTTAAAATATTAACTTCATCAATTTTTTGGTTAGAACAGACGCCAATACCGACGCTCACAGCCTCTGTAAGGATTTTGGCATATAATTCCTCTCGCAATTCACTACTGAGCTGCTTAGAGTCATTAACGTCGATTAAATCGAAAGTTTCATCCAAGACTACACTGGCAGTGACGACCGGACCCGCTAAACATCCCCGACCCACTTCATCAATCCCCGCTACTAAGTCAATTCCATTTGACCATAATTCTCGTTCTAACGTAAATCGTGCTTGAAATGCTTCTTCTTTTAATCTTAATTGATTAATTTCCTTTTGTTTATGTTTAATTAAGCGTTGAACACCAGTTCGCGGATCTTCTGAAAGTTCAACTAATAATGGGTCATCTAGTGTATAAACACTTAAAAGCTGCGTCTTAATTTCCTTAATCGTCGCCAAGGTCTTTAAACTCCTCTACAAAGTCTAAAGTGAAACGGCCCAGTTTTCCTTTACGTGCGTCTAACAAGATTCGCTGACTAGCACGATCGTAGTCGTCACGCATCCCTAATTTTTGAGTAATTAGTAGTAACAATTCAGGTAATTCCATTTCTAAATCGTCTTCTGTTAAATGATAACGTTCCATCAATCCTTCACGATAATGGTTGATGAATATATTTAGACCATAGATTACAACATCGTCGTTAGCGAATAAATTATCTTTAATCGCTCCAGTAAAGGCCAATTTATTTCCTACGTTTTGGTCTTCAAATTTAGGCCATAAAATTCCGGGAGTATCTAAAAGATATAGTCCGCGACGTGAACGCAACCATTGTTGTTTTTTCGTTACCCCAGGGCGGTCGCCTGTAATTGCCACTTTCTTATTAACTAAGTGGTTAAGCAACGTAGATTTACCAACGTTGGGGATTCCAATACACATGGACCGAATTTCAGCATTCTTAATTCCACGATCAGCCTTATTAGCTAGCTTGTCGGCTAAAATTTCTTGCGTTTTCTTCAAAATGATATTTTCAGTTGAGGGCTCTTTAGAATTCAATGCGATAGCATATTCGTTCCGTGATTTATAGTAATCTAGCCATTTTTTAGTTTCTTTAGGATCTGCTAAATCAGCCTTCGTTAAGATTAAAAGATGAGGTTTACTTTTAATAACATCTTCAATCATTGGATTTCGTGACGACACTGGGATCCGTGCGTCTACTAGTTCAAATACGATATCAACTAGTTTTAATTTTTCTTCGACCTGACGAATTGCCTTCGCCATATGGCCAGGGTACCATTGGATAATTGCCATGTTTGTTTAACTCCTATTTCGTTGGGCTTTTTATGCCATTTTTTATATTTAAACTAAGCTACTGTTAATCTAATACTCTTTATTTTAGCATGGTTTTTTCAGTTTTGGTTTTTGGATTGAATGGATAAAGTTTTAAGATTACTAATTCTTACCTTTAGCTAAATTGGTAACCGACATAACTTTATTTTTGAAAAAATATTTTCTGAACTGAGACAAATTTTAGTTATTAAAATAACAAAACCAATAATCCTCATTCTGAACCAAAACCAAAATAAAAAGCGAAGATCACAGAAATTAATCTGTCATCCTCGCTTTTCGTAAACAAAGCCCAAAGTAAGCTGTCTGCTAAGTTAGGCTTGCTCAATCACGATTTGATCATCCTTCAAATCAGCTTTTAAATGCTTAATATCCAAATGATCTAAATAGAAATCTGTTACCTTATCACGAATTTGTTGTTCAATCACCCTTCTTAATGGACGAGCTCCCATTGCTTCGTCATATCCTTGTTCCATCAACCAATCCTTAGCTGCATCGGTTACTTTCAAAGTCAAATCCTTTTTCGCTAGTGTTTTTTGAACATCAGAAATCATTAAATCAACAATCTGACTTAAATCTTTCTTAGTTAGATGTGAGAATTCAACGATTCCATTGAACCGGTTTAGGAATTCTGGACGGAAGAATGGAGCCAACTTATCCATTAAAGTTTGGTCTTTGTCTGCATCACCAGTTAACTTTTCATTACCAAATCCAGCATTGGATGTAGCAATAATAATGGTATTCTTGAAGTTAATTACATTACCTTGACCATCCGTCAAACGACCGTCATCCATTACCTGAAGCAAAAGCGTCAATACTTGTGGATCGGCTTTTTCAATTTCATCTAGTAATACGATTGAATAAGGATTTCGACGTACTCTTTCCGTTAAGGTATTAGAGTTATCATCATAGCCTACATAACCAGCTGATGTACCAATTAATTTTGAAACAGCGGTCCGATCTGAATACTCACTCATATCCAATCGAATGATTGCATCCTTATCACCAAACATGTCTAATGCTAATTGTTTAGCTAATTCAGTTTTACCAACCCCGGTTGGACCAACAAATAGGAAACTACCAATAGGCTGTTCACCTTCTGAAAAGCCTGCTCGATTCCGACGAATAGCTCTAGCAACCATTGCTACCGCTTCATCTTGACCGATAACTTTACTCTTTAAGCGACTATCCAAATCTTTTAACCGTTCAATATCATTAGCACCCATATCTGAGACTGGAATTCCCGTTAATCGTTCTACTGATTGAGCAACATCATCGACGGTAGCCACTACTTCTTCCTTCTTACCTACATTATCAATTTGCTTATTAGTAGCCTCGATTTGTTGCTTCAAATCCGCAGCCCGCTTAAAGTCTTCTTTTTCCACCGCTTGATCTTTTTCTTTTTGCAATTGATTGAGCTTTTCCTTTAAAGCTGTTTCATCATTTTCAGGCTGATGTGCTGCCAAATGAGCCGCTGTCATATCAATCAAATCAATTGCTTTATCTGGTAGCGTTCTTTGTGGAATATATTGGATGGAGTAATCTACCGTTGCCTTCAAAACATCATCTGGCAATTTTACATGGTGATGTTCCTCATACAAGTTTTTGATACCCTTTAGAATTTCAAGCGTGTCTTCAGCATTAGGTTCATTGACTACAACATCATTGAATCGACGAGCCAAAGCTGCGTTTTTCAAAATTGTATTTCGATATTCATCTTGGGTAGTGGCGCCAATAACGGTTAGTTCACCACGAGACAATGCTGGCTTGATAATATCAGCTAAGCCTTTACCACCGTCTTCACCACCTGTTGAACCAGTACCAATTATCTGGTGGATTTCATCAAAGAATAGAATAATATTGCCAGCAGCCTTAACTTCCTTGACTAAGTCTTTGATATTCTCTTCAAAAGAACCGCGATATTGAGTTCCAGCTTCTAAGGAGGACAAGTCAATAGAGTAAATTTCTTTGTCCCGAATTGCTTCTGGAACTTTACCATTTACAATTGCTTGAGCCAGTCCTTCAACGATGGCTGTTTTACCAACACCTGCATCCCCAACTAAAATTGGATTATTTTTGGTTCGACGGCTTAAAATTTCCGCTGTTTCTTGAATTTCATTTTCACGTCCAATAACTGAATCTAGTAATCCATCGCGTGCTTGTTCTGTTAAGTTGGTGCCTAGTTTTTCTAAAATACCACCCTTTTTAAGGGCTTGTTGTCCATCTTTAGATACTTCAATTGTTTTTGCTTGTTCTGGTAATTTACCAGTCGCTCGATATTGAGCAAACTCATCTGGAGTTAACGATTGACCATTAACCAAGTAGCGGGCAGAATCTGAGTTAGGATTCCCCATACGTTTAAATACTTGATTAAAAATATCATCCATATCATTGTTGAAAAAAGGATCATTTCCGTAAAAATTGGCCATATAACAACACCTCCGTTAATTAAATCAAGTAAAATTGTGTCTTAAAACTAAGTAAAAACACTCTTTTTCACTTACAACTGTATTATAACTCCTTTTTAGCACTCTGTTAAGTAAAGTGCTAATCGAATCACAACGTTAACTATTTTCGGACGATTATAACTGAAATTTATGTTTACCGTTGCAATATAATCTCTGGGTACTAAAAAACTAGCTAACCAAAACTAAAGGATTGGTTAGCTAGTCTCATGAAGTTTCTGATTCAGCTTGCTTGAAAAAATATTAATCAGTTGGGGGCATCTTCCAATGTCCATCTTAATTCACCATGGTAACTACCAATTTGATCCGTAGGTTCTAGCACCAGTTGGAGATACTGGCTTAAATCTAAATTTAAGTTCCCAGTATCTTGCCCAATCGTCTGATTTTCTCCGTTGATTACGTTACCCTTAAAATAAAGCCTTGATATAAGCTTCTGGTCGTTTTGGTTAGTTAGTGGATGTTCTTCTCGAACCTTTAAAATCCACGGGTAGTGGTCAAGCTCACTACGATCTTTAACATGTACCCACTCTGCTCTAGTTAGTGAACAGACCGTAATTTCCAGCGGAATTTCGTGCGAACCAAAGTCGATTTTACTAGGTAATGACAGCTCCGGTCCGCGTTCTTGTTTAATTATCCGAGTTTCTTTATTCGACATTTGATGTTGGTCATCTTCGAGGTAAAAATCTACCTTTTTATTAATCCATGACTTTGGAAATTGGCATATAATTTCATCATCAACCTGATGAGCAGCGTTGGAATACTCTTTTAGTATTCGCTTTTCTCCCGCGCAGTTTCCTACCAATCTAACTTTTGCTCCATCTTCGTGCGTAAAGGAAAATGTAAGTTTGCTTTGATTAGAAAATCGTGAAATATAGAGTGTATCTCCTAGATTTTTTAGTTTAAAACTAAGTTTTTCGCCTTTACGGTACCGGTGAATGATTGTTTTATTTCCTGGTAAGAATGTACCAGTATCTTGAACTGCATCATTCTTGATGGGAATGTAACCTGCAATTTCAGGATATATATCAGTCACGTCAAATTTCGTGGTTAAAATGCCACTTTTAACTTCTCGAGCGCGAAGTACCTCGAAACCATTGTCCGCTAAAAAAACAACATTCACCCTACCAACATAGTCTACAGTCGAAACTGCGCTACTTTTACCTACAGCTTGCCCATTGATGTTCGTTGATACGTCAAACGGTAAATCTAATTTTCCGTTAACAACCCGAGTTGGATCTACAGTTTTTTTAGCTTCAAGCCACTTTAAATATACTTTATAATGCAACGTAGTATCGGTTATTGCTTTAGTAGCAGCTGGCCTAGTCTTGATGTAGACTTTCTGATTCTCAATTCGCCAATCAAAGTATTGCGTTACATCTTTCCCATCAAAATTAGTAACTTTAATCCGTTCTGGAATATATTGTTCACTATTATAAACATGTTCCAAATTAAAACTAACCTCAGATGTGAAACTATTAGTACTAGGTACCATCTGTTGAGCTGCCAAATAGACGCCATTATTAGCTTGGTTAAAATCGCTACTTTCCGCATAAGCTGGCGCAGACTCAGGCCTTGCTAAAAATTCAGTTAAATAAACTAACGATGAAGGTGTACTGTCATTATTGTGTACCGCAAAAGTAACTTGGGAAATGGGTTTAGTAACTACTTCAAAACTTTGGCGCGGATCTCGCCACGGAATCCCAACTGTAGTATTTTTTAAATACATCCATTGATTTTCTGATTCATACCTGATATTAGTCGGGTTATTTGCGTAAACCGCACTAATTACAGAATTGTAATCTTGGTATCCAATGTACTTATTGGAATTAAGACCGAAGTAATTAAATGCTGTTTTAATCGTCAGAGGATTTTGATTGGCGTCAATAAATTGATAAGTAACCATTACTTCACCAGCAATATCAATTCCCAAAAAATAATCCTTAGCAAAGCTTAGTGATCCGCCCTTTAAATTACTTTTATTTCGTTTCAACGTTACCAGCAAATTTACAGATTTACCTTGATAAAACCCAACATTTTCTACGAGGGCCTGACTCACATTTATTTTCTGATCAACTGATAGCCGATTCGTGGTAGCATCGCCCTTTAAAGGAGTCACCTTTGTTCGAGCACCACTATGCATTATAAAGGTATTTTCAGCTGGCGTAACTGCTTGATTGGCCCACTGAAAATTTTCAAGATTAGATAATGGCTTCAAGCTAGCCTTTACGTCGGTAGCTATCCAGCAGAAACTTACGAGAAAAGCCACTAATAACAAACCTTTAACTTTTTTCATTAGTCGTCCTCTTACTCACAAGAATTTTTTTAATTCCATTTTTGATCAGTATATAGCAAATCAAACCTAACCCAATCCAAACCATCCCCATCGCAATATCTTCACTAGTTTGTGGTAAATATTGTGGTCTGGTACTTGGAGTAGCGGTTTGTTTTGGACTTTTCTTAGTGGGTTGAGCGACTTTTTGCATTGGTACAACTTGGCTAGCAGCGTCATTTTGATAAAAAGTAATCCCGATTTTACTATTAGTAGGTTCGTTAGCTAACGCAATTCCATTAATGTTAAGTATTAATGTAAATAATATTATTCCTCCCCAAAATTTCATCTTACTTCTCCGTTTTATTATTTTTCTGTTTTACGTAATAAATATAACCGCTCAAAATTACAATTATTCCAACCAAAAGTCCTATTATTAGATAAAACAGTTTATTATCTGTTTTTTTAAGTTCAACAGCCTTTTGATTTAATTTGGCATCGTCTCCTGTAATTTTAAATTCCTGAATAAGTTGCCATTTCTTGCCCGTAGAACTACTTAAATCAATGGTTAACACATATCTTCCACTTTTTAAGGGTTCATCATTCCAACTAATGGGTAGTCGAAAACGTGTTCGCGGTGCAATCGAGATCTTCTTATGCGTTCTCTTTAAAATTTCATGGTGATTTTTTTTGGTTACGGTAGCCCGCATGTCTAATTTACTCAACAATACAGGAGCTACATTTTGTAAAGTAGCAAAAACTGATAAATAGCCATTATCTAATCCTGGTATAGCCTTTATCAAACTTAACTTAGGTTGTATTTTAGAGTTTGCACACTCTAACTTTGCGCCAATGGTATAAGCAAAATTATTGGTCAAACTTAAACCTGATGCACTAGTGGCAGTCTTAACTGGTTTTGTGTAACAATAAAATCCTCCTAAAACCGTTCCTTTAAAACCTTTTGGTGGAATCTTCAACTGAAAGCTAACTCTTCGAACTTCCTTAGGCTTAAGTAAGACCGTTTGTGGTCCTGAAATAAGCTGTTTAAAAGTAGGGCCGCCTAGTAATGGGGCGTTTGATTTAGAATAATCAATAGCTCCATTCTGATTAGTTATCGCATTATTAGTTTTAACCATAATGGTTTGCTCTGCATTGGTTAAGTTACGAAGTCGAATAAATAACTTTTGCGTAGCTCCTGGACGTACCCGTAAGTCGTAGTAACTAACTTCGGAATGCTGATTTTTCGGTAAAATTGCTTCAGCATTAAACGTTACTTGATTACTTACTTTTCCGCTTGCACTAATTGAATTTGGAAAAATAAGTGTTAGCAGCAACGTCATTATATAAATTAGAATAATACTAAGTAATCTACTCTTAATGTGCTGATTATTTATACTAAGATGGCGCATCGGTCAATACCCAAGTTAACTCGGCTGAATAACTTTGCGCTTCAACTCCTGCACGTGGTACGTGGAGTTTAACATTTTCGTTATTACCATTTTTACCTTCAAAAACAGCTGCAAAAGCCCCCGCTCCTTCGCCTTCCTTAGCAGTCATTACCACTTGATATGCTCGATTTAATTTAAAGCTATCTTGAGTGATTTTTGGCATGGCCGATTTATTATTCTTAGTTACCACCTTCCCATTAGATAAGGACATCTGAGCACCTACGAGTTCTTTTCCATTAGCACCTACAAAAGGTGTAATTGCAATCCCTAAAGACCAACCTTTTGCACCACCACGAGTGTCATTAACTTGAACATGTGGTTTTTGGTTTAAGGCGTAGTAATCCGCGTCTGCTTGCTTAATTTCATGTTCTCCGAATGTAATGTTTGAAGCATACGGGATTGTTAGTGACCCCATGTCTCCTGTTCCCGAGTCATCGTCATGGGTATCATCGGGCACAACAGGATAAACATCCTTTCCAGAACCAGCTGTTAAAGTTACATCCGTGTGATTCGTTGCTTCTGATATTTGTGAAGCCATTGCTGTATTGGTGTTTATCGCAAACACACCGATTGCAATTGTCGTTAGCATCATTTTATTCATTGCATACTTCCCCCTCAAATCTAATCAATCATTTGATTTAAAATTATTTTCGCATGTCATCTGAGGAACTTACTAGTCTAATTTTTTTCTTGATTCTGAAAAAAATTAAAGTGTTTTAGGCAATAAAAAAAGATGCAATTAACCTAATTACATCTTTTATTTGGTTAAGCGATAAAGCATTGCGCCTAACTGCCGCCAATTACGTTCTGTAGGTAAGTTTTTCATTAAAATAAGTGGACAATTTTTAGTATCAATATAGTAATTAGAAATTACCAAATCTACTTTTGAAACTGGTGTTTTATAGTCGTAAAATTCAAAAGCAAAAGAATGACCAAAGTAAGCACGAATTTTGTTCATCAACCATAGTCGATGCGTATGGTGTAAGTCGTCTTGTACTAGAATTTTAACTGGTGTAACTTTTTTTGCGAACAGATCATAGTAATCTAAGATGAAGTAATAATTCAAAAATAATTGTTCCCAATTAGCTAATAAGTTAGTAACTGATTGGTTAGAATGTTTAACTAACTGTTCCTTTAATTTTTGCATAATTTGATATTTTCTAGGATGTTCTTCTTTCAACTCCATTATGTAAGAACGGTTGAAAAACACGTCAGAATTTCCATAAAAAAAAGTACTACGTTCATGAAATGCTATAAAATTAAACATTAGTTCTAAATCCGTGGTTCCTAACTGGAAGTTAAATGTTTTTTTAATGACCAATGCCAAATTCATTACGGCCTGATAGGCATGCGTTTGATTTTTCTGGTGTGCTAATGCATATCTATTCTCATAATTTGGATTACCATCGATAATTCCAAATACATATATAACTTGATACAAAAAATATAACTCATCTTGATTTAAGGTGAGTTCTCCTTTTTTGTTCCATTGCCACATTAAATCAAAATTAGGATCGTTATCAATGATTTGCTTCTTGGCGATCTTCATATTTAGTGGTGCAATCTGGCTTCGTTCTAAGGTAATTGCTAGCCAATAAGCAAATTTTTTACGCTGAATAGGATCTAAACTAATGCCGTATATCTCTTCAAAATTAGCAATATACTCATCGAGTTTTGCTAATTCAGTATTAAATGGCCAATTATTCCGCATTTCCCGTGTGGAGTTCCAATAAAAGTAATAATAAAAACTACGAATATTGATTTCATCTCCTTTTAATTCCAACTTATACGGTAAAAATTGAATTTTATAACGTTTGAAATACGATTTTAGTAATTTAGCGTATCTAAAAACTGTTGATATACTCGTAAACTGACTATCTGCATAGTCAGCCAATCGTTGGTGAGGGTTATGGTACATAAAATCAATTAATTTGTAATTGTAAGAGGCGTGATAGAATTTCAAATAAATTGTATAGATAGGAAAATCTTCTTCTTTTATAATTCGAAAATTTTTATTATGGTCGTTGAATAATCTGATTTTCTGATCGGTCGACTTGAATAACTGCTTAAATTCTTCCAAATAATTTAAAATTGATTTATCCGTTACACCGATTACTTTTGCTAATTCTTTAGTAGAACACCATGCCCCGCTTTCTAGTAGATAATCTAATAAAACCACTTTTTTTAAAGATGTGGCTGTTAAAAACGTTTTCATTTTATACCTCACATAAGATTTAAATTTACTACAAATAAGCTAAACTTTGTCAGCTAAAAAGTTTTTAAGTAGATTTCTTTAAATATTTCCAAAAAAACTATTTTGTAGCTATTTATATCATATCCGTTCTAAAAAATACATATTTAACTCAGAGGTATGCTAGTGAGAATTCATCAGTCAAGTTAGTGTTAATTATCTTTAAATTACGCTATGCTTAAATTAAAAATGGGGGGTCGTCTGTATGCGATTATGGCATGAAAAATTAATTTCTAAACTACCACGTGCCCAGCTTTTAGGACAGCATCGAGAAATTGCAGCCTTACGAGGTAACGGTTGGGGTAAAAAACACGCAAACGTTGATTATGTTTTTACTCATTCTCCTTACAAACTTTATCAATTTCATCGATTAGTATTAGCTGAGATGCAGTCACGAGGTTATCATCCTAACCCTAAATGGTTTGAACCAACTTTCCGTGGTTTCCATTGTCCGCCTTATTTAGCATTATGTGCTTACCCACTAACTTCCCCAATCTATCCAGAACATGATCAACAGTATTTAATTGAATGTCTGGAAAATTTAGAGTCTAAAGGAGTTCGGTTATAAATCAAACATCCGGGGGGTTCTAATAAATAAATATATCTATAATAAAAGGCCAATTCTCACGAATTGGCCTTTTTAAGAAGTATCTTTCAGCTACATATTAGTTCTCTAAACCTTACTTACCAAAATTTTCAGCAATAATCGTCTTTGACTGAACTAAACGAGTCTTATTATTACTAAAATCTTCGGTTAAATATGCATAGTAGAGTAAATCAACCACGTACAATTGAGCTAACAATGACGTGGTTGCAGCAGTCCGTAACACTCCACTTTCACCACCGTCATCGTAAATTAGCGTAACAGTACTATTTTTTGCGATAGTACTGTTACGTGCATGCGTAATGGCGATTATTGGTATATTTAGCGAACTAGCTACTCTGGTTATGTGGCAACTTTCCTTAGTCTCACCCGAATCTGAAACAACAATTAATACTGAATTAGGTCTGGCTAATCCGACCGCCATTAGATGTGTATCTAATGTTTGGATAACAGATTTTCCAATTCGAATAAACTTTTGTTGAAAATCCTCTGCCACTAAATTAGATGCACCCATCCCAAATACGTAGATATCATCAGCTTGCTCAACAACATCGGTTGCTTTTTTTACATCATCTTTAAGTAATATTTGGTTAGTTTGTCCGATTGCATGACTTATTCGAAACTCCAGCTTATGTTTCATAACATCCAAGTCATCCGATGGATTAACTTCAGTATACAAAGAATCATCTACTTTTATTTCTGACGCAACTTGGATCTTTAAACCTGGTAAACCACTCTTACAAATTTTTTTTGCTAACCTAACTACAGTCGCCGGACTTACTTGAGTTCGATCAGAAATTTCTTCGGCGTTCATCTGAATCACCTCTCGCGGATAATCGATCATAAATCGGGCTACTTTCTGCTCAGATCTTGAAAATTTTTCAAAATCGTTACTCAATGTAAATAAAATATTTTTCATAAAACTTTGAACTCCCACATATTTGTCAGTTTTAACATTAGCTCCTAATTATAAATTATAGTAATATATCCAAAAAGACCGGAAAATATCCGATCTTCTAAATTTGAATACTTAGTTAATATAGTTATTTTATCCTACTATCCATTAATACGGTATTATCTTTAGTCTGTATATTTGATTCAATTTCGTCAATCTTAAAATCGGATGTGTTAGTAACAATCGTCATTGTAACTGGATCAAAATCAGCGCCAATAATTTTTTGCCAATCAACTGTACCCAATACATCTCCATGTTTAACAGTATCGCCCACTTGAATATTTAAATTAAAATACTTGCCATTTAACTTAACAGTATCGACCCCCATATGAACTAGGACTTCTTCACCAATTTTATCCATAAAACCGATTGCATGTTTTGTGTCTGCTATCATAGTAACTTTCCCATCTACCGGGGCATAGATTTTAGAATTAATATCAGGTATTATAGCTACTGTTTTTCCCATTACTTCCTGGGCCATCATTGGATCACTTACTGTATCGATTGCAACTTTCTTACCAATAACAGGAGCCGTTATCGTAGTCATTGCAACATTTGGATCAATTACCTTCTTATTTCCATTTTGGGGTAAAGCGTCTGTCTCAACAGTTGTTGCTTCTCCAAGAATTGCATCCTTTGGAATTCCAAAGAAATATGTTGCTACAAATCCACCAACGTATCCTGCTAATAACCCCAGCACATAAGACATCATATGTCCATTCGTAATCAAAGGAACTAACGCTAATCCTGATGGGCCTATGGCAATGGCACCAACATGGCCTAATCCACCAACGACAGCTCCCCCAATTCCGCCACCAATACAAGCTGTGATAAACGGACGACCTAATGGTAAAGTAACACCATATATTAATGGTTCTCCGATACCTAAAATACCAACTGGAAGAGCACCTTTAATCATATTTGTAAGCTGTTTATTTTTACGACATCTGAGCCAAAGTGCAATCGCAGCTCCAACTTGTCCAGCACCTGCCATAGCTAAAATTGGTAATAATGGGGTCGAACCAGTTTTATTAATCATTTCAATATGAATCGGCGTTAAGATTTGATGAAGCCCAAACATAACCATCGGCAAGAATAGTGCTCCTAAAATGAATCCAGAAAATGCTCCGCCGACATTTAGAATCCAATTAATAGCTCCAACTAACGAACTTGAAATAACACCAGCTATAGGCATAATAATAAAAATTGTAAATACTCCAATTATAAGTAAAGAAAGTGCTGGAGTTACTATAATGTCAATTGCATCCGGAACCCATTTATGTAACTTTTTTTCAATTAAAGAAAGTAACCAAACGGCAAATATTACACCGATAATTCCTCCTTGACCAGCGCTCATTGGTTGACCATTAAAAATATTATGCAAAGGTGCATTAATATCCATTCCAGGTAATAACGTTACCGCACCTATGACACCGCCTAATCCAGCTGTTGCACCAAATTCAGTTGCCGCGTTAATTCCGACATAAATTGCTAAATATGAAAATACACCATTTTGAATGAATTTCAAAATTGCGACAAAATCAGTATAGCTTTTACTTATATCTCCAGCAACAATTAAATTAGACATTACCGCAGCTACACCACCAATTAATCCAGCTCCGACAAACGCTGGAATTAACGGTATGAAAATATTCGAAATGGATTTTAAAATTCGCTTAATGGGAGTTTGTTTTTGCTTAGCTTTTTGTGCAGCCTTTACTTTAGCAGCCTTAGCCTCAACGATTTCTTTATCAGTCATACCGGTTGTATCTATTTCTATATTAGGAAATGACTCACCCAATTTAACTCCAGCTTCTTTCACCATTTCATCAGCCACTTTATTTACAGTTCCTGGCCCGACAATTACTTGGAGGGTGTCTTCTTCAACGACTCCTAATACCCCATTAATATTTTTCAGTTTTTTGATATCTACTTTGTCATCATTTCTAATGGTCATTCGGACACGAGTCATACAATGAATTAATTTTTCAACATTTTCGATACCACCAACTGCGCCGTAAATTTCACGTGCAATTCTTTTAATTTTTTCTTCAGATGTTTCTGACATAAGTTCTCACCCCCACTTTATATTGTCTTTCTAACAAAACCTTTTGCTACCTGTAGCCTCTTTTTTGCTTCATTTAAGTCAACATTAGTTAAGATCATAACAATAGCCAACTTCACATCTTTACCCGCCTTTTCAAACATATCATTCGCTACTGTATAACTGACATCCGTTGCTTCCATAATAATATGTTTTGAACGTTCCACTAATTTAGCATTGGTGGGTTTCACATCTACCATCAAGTTCTTATAAACTTTTCCAATCCCAACCATTGAGGCTGTAGATAGCATGTTTAACACAAGTTTTTGGGCTGTCCCTGATTTTAAACGCGTTGAACCGGTTAAAATCTCAGGGCCTACTGCTATTTCAATGTTAATATCAGCATGTTTACTAATTTTAGCGTGATCATTACAAGCTAGACTAATCGTTGCTGCACCAACCTTTTTGGCATAATCTAATCCACCAATGACATATGGTGTTCGTCCACTTGCAGCAATTCCAACGACAATATCTTTATTAGTTAAGTTTTGAGATTGCAAATCCCTAGCACCTAGCTCTAGTGAATCTTCAGCTCCTTCTACAGCAATTGTCATAGCTTTCATTCCACCTGCAATCAAACCTTGAACCATCTTAGGATTTATTCCAAAAGTTGGTACACACTCTGCAGCATCTAGAACACCTAGTCGACCACTTGTCCCAGCACCAATGTAGAATAAACGCCCTTTTTTGTTAAAGCTAAGGATAATCTGTTCGACAGCTTGTGTAATATCTGGTAACACCTTACCAACTCTTTGAGCTACCTTTTGATCTTCAGAATTCATTATTTTTAATATTTCTGCTGTAGATAGCTCGTCTAAATTCATGGTTTCCTCATTACGAGTTTCCGTTGTTAAATCACTTAAATTAATCATGCTGCTCCTCCTTGTATGCGCTTTCATTTACAGTTATATTTTATAATAAAAGAAATAATATTTCAAATAAATATTTTATTATTCTATTTTTAAGAAATTTGATTTCTTAAAGCTATTAAAAGTACTAACATATTAATCAAACTTGATATTCATTTTTCAAATATCACAACCTAGTCCCTTCTAAACTTGTAAATATGATAGTGTACAGAAGTTCTCCCCCCTCATATACTTTAGTTTGTTAAATCAAACTTACTAAAAATATTTGGAGGTAAAGTTATGACTGTTGATGTTACAAAAGAAATGCAATTTAGTGATGCTTTTGCATATATTGATGATGGTGTAGAACATGGTGTCCTTAGCCCATTTGAAACCAAAGAATTAATCCTAAAGAAAGGCGAAAAAATCGCCGAAGGATTTAAACCACTTGATACTGATATCAAAATGTTAAAAGATATCCCTGTTAAATTACGAGATGGAGTAACCATCTATACCGATATTTATTTACCAATTACAAATGACAAAGTTCCTACCTTAATTGCTTGGAGCCCTTACGGTAAAAGCGCTGGAACTGCACCAAGGTATAAAAATCTTTTTAACATGCTTGGAATGGGTAATCAATGGAATTCTGGATTGACTAAATTTGAGGCACCTGATCCAGCCTACTGGACTCGTCATGGATATGCAGTGGCTAACCCAGATATGCGTGGAATCGCTCATAGCGAAGGAAATACAACGATGCTTGGTTCACAAGAAGCTCAGGATGGTTATGATTTAATTGAATGGATTGCCCAACAAGATTGGTCCAACGGTAAGACGGCCCTAACTGGTACTTCCTATTTAGCTTGGTCACAATGGTTTATTGCTGCTGAAAGACCACCACATTTAACTGCAATTAATCCTACCGAAGGTTTATCAGATGCATATCGTGACTTGGCCTTTATCGGAGGAATTCCTGACAAAAACTTTATTGAACGCTTAGCCGTAAATCATGTCAGTGCAAATGATGCCAAACGTGAGGATTTAGCTAAAGAAATGGATGCTGATCCGTTAGTTACGGCTCCCGTTTGGCAAGACAAAATTGCAGATACCAGCAAAATTGAAGTTCCCGCTTTTGTGATTGGCAGTTATTCCAACACATTGCATACCATGGGAACATTCCGAGCTTGGCGCACCTTAGGATCTAAAGATAAATGGCTCAGAATTCATGATCGTCAAGAATGGCCTTATTATTACGATAAAAATAATACGGAAGAACTTCGTCGTTTCTTTGACCACTATTTACTTGGCAAAGATAATGGATGGGAAAATACAGCTCCCGTTCGCTACACTACCATTGGTTTTCAAGGCAAAAATGAGACAGATATTCCAGCAACTAGCTTTCCACCAGCTGGTGTGAATAACCAACCATTTTATCTCAATCCCTTAACTCGGACTTTGCAAGAAAAGCCTTTGTCACAGGCTGCCACAGTGCAGTATGTAGCTAACGACAATCCTGGACGTGTCTCATTTTTAACCACTTTCGATGCGCCGGTCACGATGGTCGGTTATCCTAAGGCAAAGCTATTCATGGAAGTCGACGGTTACGATGATATGGATATCTTTATCATGGTACAAAAATTAGACAAATACAGTAATGTGTTAAGTGAGTTCGTTGTACCTAATCACGGTGCAGCCCTCCAAGACTTTACTCAAGAAGGTGCCTCAGCCCTCCGCTATAAAGGAGTCTGGGGCCGTCTACGAGCTTCGATGCGTCATTTAGATGATAAGATGAGCACGGATGAGATTCCTGCATATTCATTCGATCGCGTTGAAAAGTTGGCACCAAAAGAAGTTGTCCAATTAGATATTGTTTTAAGCCCAATGGGGATGACTTTTGCTCCTGGCGAATCGTTACGTTTTGTAATCAGTTCCAAGAATGAATTAGGTTCTGTTATGCCAGGGACTCCTGGTGCTACCCCTGACAATCAAGGTATCCATATCCTTCATACTGGTGGCGAATATGATTCCTATTTACAATTACCTATCTTAAAAAAATAGAAAAGAATTTAGTTGCTTAACTAAAGGATTTGTAGTATTAATGACTATAAATCCTTTTTTGATTGGAGTCACAATGAATTTAACAACATTAGAATACTTCGTTCAAGTAGCAACAGAAGGAAGCCTAACTAAGGCTGCTGATAAACTTTTTATTTCTCAACCTACTTTAAGCCGTCACATGAAAAATTTGGAAGCTGAATTAAATACTCAACTATTTGTTCGTCAAAGTCATTCTCTAAAACTCACCGAAAATGGGATTACTTTTTTAAAAGCTACGACAAAAGTAATCCAAGACGTAGATGCATTAAAACATTTCTTTGATCAACACCAAACAGCTAGCAATCCAACTCACTACCTTAATGTGGGCTATTTAGAAAATTTTCGTTTAGAAAAAATGTATGCAGTCCTGGACCGAATTAGTCATGAGAATAATATTCAGTTCTCGCTCTTTCCAGACACCCCAACTAATTTATCCAAAGGTTTATCTTCTGGTAAATATGACTTGATTTACTCTTTAAGACCCTATACCACTGACAACGTATTGTTTAAAAGCACGGATTTTTTAGAAAATCATCTTCAGATTGCATTACCAATTAATCATCCTTTAGCCGCGAAACCACAGCTTTCGTTTTCCGATTTAAAAAATGAAACTTTTATTTTATTAGATCGAGATAAATCACCAATTATTGTCGACAATGTGTTAAGTCAAGGAATCAAAAATGGCTACAATTTAAAAGCAAATTATTATGTTAAAAATTTAAGTCAGGGACTTTCAATGACAGCATTGGGAAATGGATTAGCCTTCCTATATTCTGCAATGAATGACGGCCAATTGGAAAAACAATACCGTATTAAAATTAAAGATTTAACCGATAATTTTGGTAATCAAAATATTGTGATCGCAATGAAACGTTCCGTAGATAATGCATTGATTGGATCTATTTTCGAAAAAATAATCGATACTAAAAAAAATAGATAAGCTAGTTAACTAGCTTATCTATTTTTGTATTTTCACAATAAAAAGTCATGCTCTAGCTCTAAAAGGTTTAGTTATTTATGAAAACTCTTACTTCCTAAACCATTCGTTTCTGACTGGCAAAAACTTTAACATCTGAATTTTCTCATTCCCATAACGTACTTTTATTTTTAAAATATGATCCATCCTTCGATTGGAAACCTCTAAGTATTCATTTTTTCCTAAAATATTATTTTCTTCTTTTTTAATACCAGATTAAATGTTAACTTTCCGTGATACTGATTTTGCTGATCTAGCTGTTTTAGTTTCTCTCAGGCATAATAGTATTTTGATCAGCAATCTTTCTAAAGATTAAGAATTTCGCTACTTACAAAAAAACTTATTACGTTTGTTAATTATCTCTAAAAAAACTGAGACTAAACAACATAATAAGCTTTTTTAATCCAATTGGTTTCGGGCTGCGTTGATTTTTTTCAATACACTAACGGTGATTCTAATATCTTGTTCAGTGAATTGATCTAGTGCTTGTTCTAAGCGTTGTTCTAGTTCTTGATGAAATTGGTGATGAATAGCCTCTACTTTCCGACCTAGATTGGTAAGTCGCAAATACGTATCCTTTTGATTTCCTTTCATATGATATTTTTCAACAAATCCATATTCAACAAGTCGATTGACCAGTTTAGATATAGCCCCTTGAGTCATATTTATATACCGCAATAAATCATTAATTTTTAAATTATAATCGGCAATCCATGCAATCACATCTAGTTCTATAATGGAAAGTTTATTCAGGTTCTCTATATCATTGTGGCTACCAATTAATTCTTTAATGGACCTTTCATTAGAATGTTCGCGGTAATTTTTTAGTTCCTTAGCTAGTTCTTCATTCATTTATATTCCTCGACATATATATTGACTTTATAAATTTTGGTGCTATATTAAATATATTCCAAAGAATATAAAAACACAAGAAAAGAGCATATTATGAAAAAAATAACAATTGTTTTTGATCACCCATATGGAAAAGAAGCTGGTTACAATGAACCACATAACCGTTCCTTTACTTCTGCTCTACTAGTTGCTGTGATACAGGCGTTAGAAAAACAAAGCGCTCAAGTAGATTTAATTGACCTACACCAAGATCAATTTAATCCTTTAATGACTAAAACTGATTTACTTAATTGGCGAACTCACCCTTTCGTTGATACTCAAAGTCAAAACTACTTCGAAAGGCTCCAAAATTCAGATGAAATCATTATGTTATTTCCAATTTGGTGGGAAATGATGCCTGCAATGACCAAGGGTTTTATTGATAAGGTATTTGCCAAAGGACAAATCCAAGAACATCGTGGTATTACGCGACGACTATTTTCATCGAACACCAAAGTTAGAGTTCTTACGGTATCTGGTGCTCCAACCTGGATATACAAAGTTCTCTATGGGAATCCTGTTGGTCGCATGTTAAAACGTGGCGTTTTTAGAAAGTCTGGTGTTAAAAATTTTAAATGGCATAATTTTAATGCCGAAGACGTTTCTCCTAAGGCTCGTGCTAAAATGCTTAGTTCAGTAGCTAAATATATTTAAATTACCTTTTCCCAATTAAAGACTAAATTATTTTTGATCAATATTAAGTTTTGATATTGGAAAACAAAACTCCTATTTATTAATAAATAGGAGTTTTTATGTGTCACTAAAAATTTCTATATTTAATGTTCAATAGTCACTACACCATAAGTTTCTATTTCTTAGGTTTACTTCCTTTTTAAAATCGTGATTATCGTAGATAGAATTAACAGCGGTACTAGTAAAAAATATACAAATTTGTTTGATTTCTTCTCTCCAGTTTGAGGAAGTTTTTGATATTTTTTAATTACACGCTTTTGACAGACTGGGTTTTGCTTTTTTATTTCATCACCTGATTTTATCAGCGTATTTAGTTTAAACTTGGTTTTATGTGTAGACTCAACTTTCTGCCTGTCATGATGAGGTTTAAGGCTTATTTTTTTTGTGTGACTCTTTTCAGTGTTAATCCTTACCCCTCGATTTGGGTGAATCACCCTTACTAGAATTATTTTAATTTGTTTAAACTTCTTTGGAGAATTGCCACCAACCACCTCATTTTGTTTGTTGGCTTGATATACCACCGTTTTTTCAACGTCTTGATGGTAACTATTAATATTATTAATCGCCCTAACAATCTCAGGGATTGGTGTATATCCCTCTATGATTGGTGAAACCACACTCCTAAAATTAGTACCGTCAACCGCTTGCCATACTCCATAATATTTTTGACCCGTGACCTGATCAATTTTTACAATTCGTCTAAAACTAAGTTTATTTTTATATGTTGGCTCAGCTAATTGGCCGTCATCATATTGATAATAAATTACTTCTTTTACCGCACGTTGTTCAAAATCCATTTTTTCTCCATGTTTTAGATGTACTTCATACATTTTTATTAGCTTATCTTGGTCGTAAAACACCCCATTTTGGGGATAATCATCACTAACCAACTCGTAGCCTGCCCACTTGTATTGATTAATCGCATCGACTGTTCGATAACTATCTCGAGTGCGATAAGCTCCATTTAGTTCTTTTTCGCTTAATTTTTTTCGAGTTGTATCATCATAGTATGTTACTTGAGCTTTTTCGTCGTTAATTTTGTATACTACCGTTTCTTCTATATCTTTATGGCTGCCATCAATGTTATTGATAGTTTCAATTGCCTCAAGAGTTGGCGTATAACCAATAATTTTCGGAGAATCTATTTTTTTAAAGTACGTTCCATCAATTGCTTGCCAATTTCCATAGCGTTTCTGCTTTGTTACTTGATCAAACTTGATAATTCGTTTGAAATCAAGTTCGTTTTCATATATTGGTCCAGCAGGTTGACCGTTATCATATAGATAATGAATCACTTCCTTTACAGTACTTTTTTCTAGTTGCTTAATGATTTTATGTTTTAAATGAATTTCATATACTCGAACTAATTTATCTTGACTATAGTTTGCTCCATTCTTAGGGTAGTCATCACTCACCAACTCATAACCCATTTGTTTATAATGCTGAATTGTATTAGCCGTTCGATAAACATCTCGACTACCATAAGCACCATGTAGAAATTGCTCACTTAGTTTTCGCCCTGTCGTATCATCGAAATATTTCACTTGAGCTTTTTCGTCGTTAGCTTTGTAAACTACTATTTTTTCGATATTTTTATGATTTTCGTTAATATTAGTAATTTCATCGATCAATTTTGGTATAGCGGTATAGCCTTTTATATACGGAGAAACTACTCTTTTAAAACTAGTTCCATCAACCGCCTGCCAATTCTTATAATTTCTTTGTTTTGTAACTTGATCAGTTTCTACCTTCCGTTCAAAATTAAGTACATTTTGGTATATCGGTCTGGCTAATTGACCATTATCATAGCGATAATGAACGGTTTCTTTCACATTCCGTTTTTCAAAATCAGACTCTATTCCATGCTTAAAATGAACTTCGTATATTTGATCGGTTCTATCGTCAGTATCAAAAGTAGTTCCCGTTACAAAATTATCACTAACTAATTGATAACCTTGTTTTAAATAATCTTGGATGTCTGCTCTTGTAGAGTACTTCATCGTTTTACCACCCTGGCCAGTTAGTACACGGACTCTCATGTTAGTTCCAGTATTATCATCAATATACTTAATAAATGCTTTTTGAATTGACGTATATTCCATGGAGTCAATTTTAAAAAATTGTTTAGTAGGTAATACGCCTGTGGATGAAGCGATAGTAAAGTAATAGACGGGATCTTTAGCATCATAATCAAATTTTTTCTTAAAAATAACATCCCCCGTTGGGGTCGAAAGAATCACCTTAAATTCTTTCGTACGAGCTGTATATATCATTTTTATAGCGTGGTATTTATTATCTTCGATAATTTTTGGTAAAGGCCGTACACTGTCTTTATCAATGGTCCCTTGACCATTTTTATTAGTAGTTACCATCGCACCATATGGATCGGGAAAAGCATCATCAGCTTCACCCTGTAAGCGCCTGGTAGTGTTACCAAACTTAAACGATCTACCCACGTTATGCCATGTGTCAGCTTTCCATCCAAAAGCATTAGTCACTCCATAGATACCCAAATTCCCACCGCTTCCACCAATTTGGTTACGGGTTCCTTTGTAAAAAACGATCCCAATTCCGTCTGCGATTCCCTTTAAAACTCTAAAAACATTCCTTACTTTCGTTTCTTTTCCTAAATTAATTGCACCATCAATTCTAAAATTGTGCCTAAGGTCTATTCCTCCTTTAAAAGTGATATTGCCACTTTGCCATGAACCTGTAGTAAGCTTTTGCTCACCGGTTATTGGATTGTAGTTACCTTTGGCACTCCCATTCTGATTAAAGTAATCTTTAAAATTATCTTTGTTTACATACACATTATCCTGTAAATCTGTTTTATCATTTGGTTTCACTTTAATTTCACTGTTTATAAAATTTGTATTTTTAATAGTACCTTGATTTTCATGACTTTTCTTAGGAGTTATTAGAGCTCTGTTCTTCACTTTTGTATTTTTTAGTGACCAACCGTCCTTAATAGTTTTTGGATCGACAATCCGATTTTGATTTTTTTTAAGTAGCCTTGAAGCTTGGTTACTATCTGCTCTTTTATTAGTATCATTGGATTTTGATGCTTGACTATGAGTCTCTGTTTTTACATCAACACCCACTTCCTTAGTGGTTTTACCATTCTTAGTTAGCTCTAATAACTGATTTGTTTTTAAAGAATCAGCATTTTTATAAGTATTCACTTTTCCAATCTCGGAAGCCTGAGCTGCATCTGCATGCTGTAGATAACTCATACCAAGCCCTAACATAGCTAAATTGATCAATGTTAAGATCCTCTTAGGTTCGAGACGTGGACAATATTTCTTTTTATTGAACGTTTTACCAAACTTTGCAGTCAATCTAAGTCACTCCAATTTAATTTTAAATTTAAAAACATTATTCATTACTAATCGCATTATTCTAAACAAATGCGTCTATGGCTATCCTCCCCTCATTAAAGGTTTAAAATTTCATAATGTGCTTCTGATTTTAATTTAGGGTATTAACTGATTGTAACTATATTTCTTTTTAGGATATTATGGCCCTTAAACGGGACATATTTTTTATATCTAAAGATTATCTGCATAATTTAACTGGGGGGATTAGTATGGAATATGTTCTTTTCTTTTTATTTTTCTAAAAAACGACCGTGCAGGCATTAAAAATTAGTCTACACGGTCGTTTTAAATGATTATTTTTGATTTTTAACATTATAATTTTGCAATGGCATTTTTAAAAATCCTTTTTTGCTCCTCCATTTGTAGTACATCTAAAATAAAATATAATTTGTTAAATTCTTTGTTATACTCTATTTCAGAATAACCTTCTAATTTTTTTCTGATACCCTTAAAAAAAAGTAACAAAATCCTTTCATACACGTGCTCTTCTTTCACTTGAAACTCTTCTAGTTTTGAAATATAGTATAGCGCCAAAGTTGGTTCCTGCTGGTATAAAAGAGAGATAATGGCGTTGCTTAAAAGTCTAAACCCTTCAACTACTTGTGGGTTAAGATCATCCAATTCATGGACATGCTTTAATGCATTACTCAATAGGATGCTCAAAGTTTCTGGTTCAATATAAAATAGAGAATTATTGAACAAAATGATTTCATATCTAGTCCAAGAAGACGTGTTAATCAAGTATCGATATAAAATATTCTGGTTCATATCCAGTTTATAGTGATTTAAACGAGCAATCAAAATCTCACAAAGTCCGATTAAATGCTGATATTCAGTGTTATGAATTTTTGAATATTCACTTTCCAAAATTTTAATAATTCCTTTTAAAGCATTAGCATCACGCTTGTTAAAAAATTTTTTAATTCTGGATAGATAAATATTTATATCTTTAGGTACGTATCCCCTATCAATATATTCAAGCTCAGTTAAAGTTACGTGTAAACGTTTCAGTAGCTCGATGAAGTAATGGCTGTGAATGTCGGCTTTTCCAGCAGCAAAACGATTATAGCTGGATTTAGACATATTATCCCGGATGAGATCATTGACTGTTAAATTTTTTTCTTTTCTAATTTTTGCAATTGTCTTACTCAAAACCATGTTCAATTAGACCCCCTTTTCTAATGACTAATAAATATAAACTGATGAACAGACTTAGTAAAGGAAGTTTAATTATCTAATTTTATTTATTACTCTCGCTACTGAAAAATAATGAGCTCTTATATAAAA
This sequence comes from Pediococcus pentosaceus, assembly GCF_001437285.1. GTDB lineage: Bacteria > Bacillota > Bacilli > Lactobacillales > Lactobacillaceae > Pediococcus > Pediococcus pentosaceus. The sequence continues at coordinate 292,010 of NZ_JQBF01000002.1, forward strand.
AAACTAGCCAATCAGTCATCGATTAACTAGTTTCTGTAATTTACTTTTTTATAAACACATCTTAGTTTAATTCTGGAAACCAAATTTTGATTTCTTTTTCAGCATTTTCAATGCTATCAGAACTGTGCACCACATTACGTAGTAAACCGTCTGGCCACTCCCGTCCCAGGTCTCCACGAATGGTTCCGAAAGCAGCTTCCGACGGATCTGTAGCACCTGCCATCCGATGAAAAACATCAATAACATGAGTTCCACTGGCAATCATCGCCACGATTTTGCCTTCTAACATATATGTTTCGATTTCCTTAAAGAATGGTTTATTAACTAATTTTTCATAATGTTGCTGCAACTGTGCTTCCGTCGCTTGGGTAACTTTAAGCGCATCAATTGAATATCCTTTCAGTTCTAAACGTGTAATTACTTCCCCAATATGCCCTAAACTAACACCATCTGGTTTAATTAAAATTAAAATTCGTTCTTGTTCCATCAAAAACTCCTCCATTTCATGTATAGGCTTAGTGTTATTGTACTAAATATATATACGATAAACACTGTAATATGATCCAAAATCATTTTTACTTAGATTTAATTTAAATGAATCCGTATGATACCATTTAAACATACTAGAAATGGAGCTCTAACAATGAAAGGAGATGTTATTATTTTAAACGCAAATACTGCTACTAAATCCGATTACCCTTTAATTCTCAAAATTTGGGAAGCATCCGTTAGAAAAACTCACCACTTTTTGAAAGAATCAGATTTACTTTTTTACAAGGAAATCATTCCACAGGCTTTGGATTCAGTAAATTTAATCGTCTGGAAAAATCAAAATCATAAAGTGGTTGGTTTTAGTGGTATCGATAAAGACGAGCTTGTCATGTTATTTTTAGACCCCCAATTTATTGGCCAAGGTTACGGTAGAGAAATATTGTCTACTTTAGTACGCAAATATGATATTAAAAGAATCGATGTAAACTCGCAAAATGTGCAAGCAAAACGTTTCTATCTAAAAAATAACTTTAAAATTGATTCAGAAGATCCAGTCGATGGTTTTGGTAAACCTTACCCTATCACCCATTTAATTAGATCCATATAAGCGATTAAATTTTAAATAAAAATATGGAACGTCCTATACCAATTTGATTTATTTACACAAATACGTTAGTATTTACCATTATTAATCAAAAATTAAGGAGGATATTTTTTATTAAAAAACTAAATCTTTTTCAACTGGTAATGCTTGGGCTTGGTTCTCTAATTGGTTCGGGGTGGCTTTTTGGATCAATGGAGGCCGCTTCAGTAGCTGGTCCAGCGGCAATTTTTTCTTGGATAATTGGATTTGTTGTGATTGGTGTAATTGCCTATAACTATATTGAGTTAGGGACAATGTTTCCAGAATCTGGCGGAATGAGTAAATTTGCTCAATACAGTCACGGATCATTGGTTGGTTTTATTGCCTCTTGGGCAAATTGGATTTCTCTAATCACTCTCATCCCCATCGAAGCTGTAGCTGCGGTCCAATACATGAGTTCTTGGCCATGGGCATGGGCGAATTGGACCCATAGTTTTTTCAAAAATGGGAACATCACTACTAGTGGTCTATTAGTAGTTTTTTGTTTCATTTTAATCTTCACCTTATTAAATTATTGGTCAGTAACTCTATTAACAAGATTTACGAGTTTAATCTCCATTTTCAAAATTGCTGTACCTTTAATTACTATTATATTTTTAACTTTAAGTGGCTTTCATCCTGAAAATTACGGAAAATCACTATCGGAATTTATGCCTTACGGATCAGCTTCGATTTTCGCTGCTACTTCTGCTTCTGGGATTATTTTTTCCTTTAACGCCTTTCAAACCGTAATTAATATGGGAAATGAAGTCGAAAACCCTAAGAAAAACATTGGGCTAGGTGTAGGACTTTCACTCTCGATCAGTGCTGTACTCTACCTAGTTCTACAAAGTACTTTCATCACTTCCGTACCAACTGCACTAATTACTCAATCTGGTTGGCATGGAATTAACTTTGAATCACCCTTTGCGGATTTAGCTATCTTACTTGGGATTCATTGGTTATCAGTTTTACTTTATTTAGATGCTTTCATTTCACCCTTTGGAACTGGTGTTTCATTTGCTGCTTCAACTGGACGGGCCTTGGCCGCTATGTCAAGTAATAATCATTTTCCTAAAATTTTAGGAAGAATTAATGCTAAATATGGGATTCCTCGAGTAGCTATGGCTTTCAACGCTGTTCTAAGTATGGTAATGGTTTCGATTTTTAGATCATGGGGAACTTTAGCCAGTGTTATTTCGACTTCGACGTTAATTGCTTACCTGACTGGGCCAATCACGGTCGTATCATTGAGAAAAATGGCTTCCCGTTTCAATCGACCTGTTCGTTTAAAAGCAATTAAATTTATGGCACCATTAGCTTTCGTTTTAGCTTCTTTAGCTATTTATTGGGCCATGTGGCCAACAACAGTTGAAGTTATCTTAGTCATTTTACTAGGTTTACCAATTTTTATTTATTACGAATGGCGATTACATTGGAAAGAAACTATGAAACAACTACGTAGTAGCCTTTGGTTGATTGTATACTTAATTTTCCTTTCAGTTATGTCGTATATTGGTAGTGATAATTTTAATGGTAGAAATTTAATCCATTATCCTCTTGACTTTATAGTTATCATCATTGTGGCATTTATTTTCTACATTTGGGGAATGCGCAGTCGCATCATAACTGTTTCATTTGGTAACGCCCAAGAAGTTAATAAGCATGTTAAAAAATAATTTTCCAAATAAAAAAGGAAACCAATTCACTTACGAATTTGGTCTCCTTTTTTATTGTACTTAGAATAATCATTTATTTAGCATCTGTATTACTTATCATATAATCTAACAACTTAAACGTTACTTTTTGATTTTGGTTTGGACCGGGAAAAGCTAAGCACATTACCAGAATCATCATGTAAAGCATTATGGATTAAACTGTATTCTTCATCATTTACAACTATTAACGAATATCATCTGCCACTGATTTAAAATGAAATTGTAACCTATGATTCCCCCTGCAATATGAAGCTTTATTTTCAAATAGTTCACTATTAACTAATAATTCAGCTTCTTTTGAAATTTTAAATATTTCTTCACGCCCATTCATGATGTTCAATTTCTGAAGTAATCCAAGTATTATGACGTTCGTTATACACTATAAAATTGTACACATGAAATTGCGGCGATCAACTAATCAATACTTATTTATGTATAATAAAACCATTCATTTCATAGTTAAATTAGTTGGACCTCCAATATCACTGATAAATTAGTTTCTTCAGCGGTGAGAAGTATTCTACTGAATTGATATGAATAATAAACATAAAGTTGCATGCCTAGGAGTAATAGTTCATTTCTTAATTACTACTGGGCTTTCATTAGATGTATGTTTCAAAATGGTTAATACGCATATTTTTCCTCACCAACGGCAAATAACTTTTCACTCAGGTATCACCGCCAATTCTCTTTAATTACCCATTAATTTAGCCAAGTTGTAGAGATAAGTCCGATGTGAGTTCAAAACGTTATCATTTGAAACTAAAATTGAAATTACACTATGATTTTCAAAGAAGGGATTTTCTAAATCATAAACATGGATAATGGGCTACAATATATTTTTTTCTTGATTCCGAAAAATACGTGGCGAGCTCCCCATTACCTTCTTAAAAATTCTTGAAAAATAATACGGTTCATCATAACCTAGGCGCGTTGCAATTTGATGAACCGCTAAATTAGTATCTTTCAAATAGTAGCATGCTTGCTTCATTTTAATGTCGAGAATAAAACGATTTACACTTGTGCCAACCGTTTGTCTAAAAATTCGACTAAGATAACTTTTCGATACATCTAACACCTCAGTTAACGTAGATAAGCTAACTTTTTCTTCAAAGTGGTCATATATATATTTAACTGCTTTAGTTATATATTCATTCCCCATTGTATAAGCATCATGCGGTAGAAAGGATTGCAAAGATACATATGCCAAAGTAGCACCTAAAACTTGAGAAGAATAAAAAACGGATTGATATGAAAAACCAGCTGATAAAGCTTGGATCATTTGCCAAAATTGCGACATTAACATCTGCATATCTTCGGTGCTTGTTTTATCAATTATTAGAAAACCATTTTTCTGTAAAGCCTCTTGCGGGATATATTCATCTATAGAATTCCCAGTAAAATGCACCCAAAATATATCCCAAGGATCATCATCATTAGCATAATAAGTATGTTCCTCATTTGGAGGTAATAAAACAATTGAACCATTCTCAATTTGCCATTCCTCAGTTGCAGATTTTACAGTACCTTTACCATGGGTACAAAAAATTAGTATCCATTCTTTGGCGCCATGATTACGATGAGCAAAATGATATCTTGCCTTGGGGTAAAATCCAAGATCAGTTATATACAGCAGTTTTATTACTTCAGAAAAATTGAAATTATTCAAAATAGTTGATGGTAACACAAATAAATATTCATTTTCAAATCCATGCAATTTTTTCATAAATTGCTCCTTTTTAAAAAAGCGTTTTCATTTTCTAGTTTCGATATTATCACATAGCAAAATACCAAGCAAATGTTAGTTGTCTAAAATCCATCGTTTAGCACATTTCGTACATTTCAAGAAAACGCTTTCTACTATATTATTAAGATGTAAAATCGAAGGGAGAACTTTGCTATGAATATTGATATTTCTGCAGATGAACCAGTAACTTTAAAAAAAACAGACTTAACGATTCCAACCTATGGAATCGCTAAGCCAGAAAAAAATCCAATGTTTTTGGAGGATCGAGTATATCAAGGAAGTAGTGGTAAGACTTATCCATTTCCGGTAACCGAACGTGTCTTTGATGAAAAACATGACAAGACATACAAAGCCGTTATCTTAGAAAATAAGTATATCCAGATTACTTTCCTGCCCGAATTAGGTGGACGAATTTATCGAATGTTAGATAAAACTAATAATTACGACTTTGTCTATTATAATCACGTTATTAAGCCAGCACTTGTTGGTCTGGCTGGGCCATGGATTTCTGGAGGAATCGAATTCAATTGGCCACAACATCACCGGCCAGATACTTTTTCTCCAGTGAATTATTACACTAAGATTAATTCAGACGGTTCTAAAACAATCTGGATGAGTGATATAGATCAAATGAATGGCACAAAAATTTTAGTTGGTTTCACTATGTATCCTGATAAAGCATATTTGAAAGTTGACGAAACTTTTTCAAATCCAACTGATTTACCACAGACTTTCTTGTGGTGGGCTAATCCCGCAGTACCTGTAAACGAAAACACTCAATCAATCTTTCCACCAGATGTTAATGCTGTTTTTGATCACGGAAAACGTGCAGTATCTGATTTTCCAATCGCAACTGGTGAATATTATAAAGTTGATTACTCAGAAGGCGTTGACATTTCTCGTTACAAAAATGTACCTGTACCTACTTCTTATATGGCAGCCAAATCAAAATACGACTTTTTAGGTAATTACGATCACCAGAAAGAAGCTGGTCTTCTTCATGTGGCTGACCATCATACTTCACCTGGTAAAAAGCAATGGACTTGGGGACATGGTGATTTTGGACAATCTTGGGATCATCAGTTAACCGATAATGATGGACCATACATCGAATTGATGGTTGGTACTTTCACAGATAATCAGCCCGACTTTTCTTGGCTCAATCCTCATGAAGAGAAACATAGTACTGAATACTTTATGCCTTATAAAGCTGTGGGAGCAGTTAAAAATGCTACGATCAATGCCGCAGTTAATTTGGAAAAAGATGGGGATACAATTTCAATTGCAGCATATGCAACATCAGTATTTTCAAATGCACAAGTTATTTTGGAAAAAGAAGACGAAGTTCTACTTAACGAAAAAACTACATTAAGCCCCACAGAAACTTTTACAACAACCATTCAAAATGATCAGTTTGAATTGCATGAATTAACATTAAAAGTACTTGATCAAGACGAAAATATTTTGGTGCAATATACACCTGAACCTGAAAAAATCGAAGCAATTCCAGATGCTGCCAAAGCAATTCCTAATCCTAAAGATATCAAAACTAACGATGAACTATTCAATGCAGGACAACATCTTGAACAATATCGTCACGCTAGTTTCAGACCTGAAAACTACTATCTAGAAGGACTTAAACGGGATAAATTTGATAAACGAATCAATGATGCGTACGGTCTCCTACTCTACCGTCAAGGGTTATTTGTAGAAAGTGAAAAATACTTTAGACGTGCTTTAGAACGTCAAAACAATCATAATACCAACCCAGTATCTGGTTTCCCAAGTTATCATCTTGGACTAAGTCTTGAAAAACAAGGAAAATACGCTGAAGCATACGATGCTTTTTACAAAGCAACTTGGTCTGCAGATACAAGATCAGTTAGTTTTGTGGCAATGGCTAAAATAAAGATTCGCGAAAATGATTTAGACAATGCTCTTAAATTTATTAATCAAGCACTATTATTTAACTATAATGATTTAACAGCTCGAGCAATCAAGGCTCATATTTTAATTTTGATGAAATCCGATCAAGCTGAAAAACTTTTAAAAGATAGTTTGGAAATTGATAACAGTGCTTCAGCGGTATTGTTCGAATATTCAAAAATTAATCCAGATTGCTTAGATACGTTAAAACATTTCATTGATACTCGTTTAAATGATGTTTTAGATTTAGTTCAACTTTACCTTGAAATTGGACAATACGCTGATGCATTATCGGCCTTGAACATTTACAAAGATGATAATCCATTAAAATCTTATTATGAATCTTATATATACTCTAAATTGGATTCGCAAGAACAAGCTCTTACTTCAGCAAAACTTGGAGCTAGTCTATCTCCTGACTATATCTTCCCAAATCGTCTGTTCGACGTTATCATTTTGGAATATATTCAAAATATCAATCCAAAAGATGGCTTAGCACCCTACTATCTTGGTAATTTATACTATGATCGTCGTATATATCAAAAAGCTCAGGCTTTATGGGAAAAATCAGTCAAACTTGATCCTGATTACGCAATGTCTTACCGGAATCTTTCAATCGTCTACTACAACAAGACTAACCAACCTAAGAAAGCCTTAGAATATTTAGAAAAAGCATTTAAATTAGATCCTAAAAATGCACGGCTTGTTTTTGAACTGGACTCTTTGTATCAAAAAATGAACCATTCTTTAACGGATCGCCTAGCCTTTCTTGAAAAACATTTGGATCTGGTCGAGCAACGCGACGATAGCTACATTCAACTAGTTACTTTATTGAACGAAACTGGTAGATACAAAGAAGCTTATCAAAAGTTAATGGATCGTATCTTCCACCCTTGGGAAGGTGGCGAAGGTAAAGTCAGCTCACAATACGAATATGCATTAGTTGAACTTGCAAAACAAGATATTGCTAACGAAAATTATACGACTGCAATTGAAAAACTTAATCGTGCTTTAGTTTATCCACGCTCACTGGGTGAAGGAAAACTTCCTACGGCAAACAATAATGTTATCGATTTCTACCTAGGTTATGCTTACAAACAAATTAACGATACTCAACAAGCTAATGAGCATCTTAGATTAGCTACTCAAGGATTGGAAAAACCATCTAGTGCTATGTATTACAACGATCAACCATCAGATACGATTTTTTATCAAGGATTAGCCTTTGAACAATTAGGTCAGACAAAAGAAGCAAATGGTAAATTTCACGCATTAATTAGTTATGGTGAAAAACATATTTTCGACAATTTCGAAATGGATTACTTCGCTGTATCATTACCTGATGCCTTGCTATTCAAAGATGATCATAAGTCACTTAATGTCATCGACTGTTATTATCTAATCGCATTAGGATACCTCGGATTGAATCAAGTGGATAAAGCTCATACAATGATGGATAAAATAACTGAATTGACTAATAATCATCAAGGGATGCTCAGACACTATTCGTTCAAAAAATTTAGTTTATAATATAAAAGCACTCATGTGAGTGCTTTTATTAATTGGAGGAATTTCGAAATGAAACATACTTTAGTTAATAAATACCAAACACTAGATGATAAAAATTACTATCGTATTTCTATGTTTAATAAAAATGGTGTTCAAGTTGATATTTTAAATTATGGTGCAACTCTTGAACATTTTTTTGTACCTGGTCGAACATCTGAAAAGGACAACATTATTTTAAGTTTAGAACGCCCAGAATATTATGATAAAGAACGGAATTATCTCGGTGGTACTGTTGGTAGAGTTATTGGCAGAATTGCACATGGTCACTGGCAAGATGAAGATAACACAATACAATTTGAACTAAATGATGGCCCTAATCATGCGCATGGTGGATCAAAAGGATTCGATACGCAAGTATTCGGCTTTACTATTAAAGAAAATGAAAACTGTAGTATCCTTAAATTACATCTATTAGATCCGGATAATTATAATAACTATCCTGGGAATTTAAGCATTTATGTAACTTACACGTTAACAAACGAAAATACATTAATTTATGAAATAGAAGCTATTTCAGATAAAAAACTTTATGTAATCCAGCAAATCATAGCTATTTTAATCTAAATAGCGGTAAAGATATACTAGACCAATATCTAACTTTAGATGCTGACTATTATTTACCACTGGACAAAAATAGTATTCCAACCGGCGAACAAAAATCAGTCACTAATACTCCATTTGATTTTCGAAAACCCAAATTACTTGGTAAAGCAATTACTTCTTTAGATTCACAAATAAGAGAACAATTAGGACTTAATCATCCTTTCTTGCTCAACCGAAATAATAATATTGCAGCAGTATTAGAAAGCTTAGATCATCAGCGTAGATTGAGTGTGGAAACAACTGCCCCATCAATTGTTGTTTATACTGGTAACCATTTTAATAATAGTGGATTTGCACAGAATATTGGCCAATATGGTGGAGTTGCTTTAGAGACCCAATTTCCACCAAGTAATGATGAATCTTTGTCTTCAATTGTGTTGCTACCATATCAAAAATTTTATAGTCGAACTAGTTGGTGTATAGAATTTTGATGTCTTAATTAATCGTATTCCATATAAAATAAGAGTTGAATTTCTGAATAAACTACAGAAATCCAACTCTTATTTTTAGTACAACCGTGTGTCTTTCATTATATTAAATCCAATTTTCTTCATACACTCCTACATTAAATCCACAAGTGACTTTAGTATCGTCGACCATTAACGGACGTTTAATTAACCTACCGTTCTTAGACATTAATGTTGCAGCCTGTTCTTTCGTCATCATTTCTACTTTATCTTTAAGTCCCATTTTGCGATAATCGATTCCACTAGTATTAAAAAAGTAGCGTAATTTCTGATTACTCTTGGAAAAAATATTTAGCATTTGTTCTTTAGTCGGTGGTTGTTCAACTAGATCGATTTTTCCATAGGATACGTCATGTTCTTGTAACCATTTTTCGGCTTTCTTGCATGTACTACACTTAGAATAACAATAAAAAGTTGTCATGTGTCCTCCTAAAATAAAATTTGAGAAACTTCAATTTGCATTCATAATACTATAATTTTTATAGTAATAGTAAGAGAAATAAAACTCTTTCTGGATTTATTTTATTTAAAAATAAAAAGACGATACTAATCGTCTTTTTAACTATTCAGCTTTACTTAAAGTGCTCTTTTTGGCTGAAAAATAATTAATCCCAAATGTTAGTGCCATCAAGATTACCGGGTAGAACATATAACGAATCAAATCCAGATAATTAGTACTCTTACCGGCTAATTGAAGAGTCATCATCATTGCAGAGTCTTGTGGAATTACCATTGAGGCAGTTACCGCGAAGATGGAAATAATCCCTGCTAACACTTTACGATCAACTTTATATTCATCACCGAGTTCTCTAGCAATGGGTGAAGTAATTAGAACTGAAATGTTATTATTTACAATTGCTCCGGTTACACAGAAACTCAAGATTCCAATTAAAGCTTCACAACTAGCTTTACTATGAATACGTTTAGTAAAGACATGCACCAACCAGTCAATTCCACCATAATAACGCATTAACGCAACCATCCCATTGACCATCATTGCAAAAATAGCTAACCAGAACATGCTTTCCATTCCGTTTCCAATTGCCTTCGCACAATCAAAAATATTCGCTTTTCCAAAAAAAATTCCAATTGCGCTTGCCATAACCGTTCCTAACGCTAGTACAATGACCACATCCATCCCGACGGCAGCTAACACTAAAACAGCTAGGTAAGGCAAAATTGTAATAATATTATAGCTTCCGGCGGCAACATGATGGGCACCACCATTATTTAAACTCATCAAAGTATAGGCGATAATAGTTAAAATTGCAGCTGGTGCCGCAATTTTAATTTGCCACAAGAATTTATCCTTCATAGGTGAACCAACTCCAGCAGCTGCCGAGATAGTAGTTCCACCAATCATAGATAACCCATCACCAAAATATGATCCTGTAATTACAGCTGCTCCTGCCATCCCTGCATTCAAATGGGCAGCGGCTACCAGAGAAAATGTAACGGGTGCCATCGTAACGATGGTTCCCGTTGAGGTACCAATACAAAGCGAAATAATTGCTGAAATTAAAAAGATACCTGGAACTAAGAATTGACTAGGAATCAAGGAAACACCTAAATTAACAATTGAGGATTGTCCCCCTGAAAGGGTTACGGCGGATGAGAAACCACCGGCCATCATAACGATTAAAGCTAAATTCATCACCCCTGCATTTCCAGCATTATTTAGGTATAAGTCCATTTTTTTACTGAATTTACTGCGAGGTTCAAAAAATATTAGTGCAAATACTAATGCAATTAAAATGGCCACTTGGCGTGGCATGTATGAAGAAGGATCTTTAGCGCCTTTAATTGTAAAAACGGCTAAACATCCAACATATAGTAGCAAAAAAATTAGTAGCGGAAGCAACCCTGCTGCCCCGTAATTTTTCCGCGTTTCTTTTTCCATTACTCAAAACTCCTATCATACTATGATTAAAACAGATATATTTAACTTACTACTATCTTCCGTAAATTAAAACCAAAAACTGTTAAAAATGCTGACTTTTTGTTAGAAAGTTTGAATAAAACGTTACCATATTTAAATTAGTTCAAAAATTCCAATCAAAAAGGCCCTACAACTGTAGGGCCATAAATCAATTTATTTTTCGTCATTCACAACTTTTTGCGCTTTTTCTAGAGCAGGATCATTTTTAGCTAAAGTTTTAATGACATTCTGTTCGATTGAACGCATTGTCTTCGCATCAACTTTTCCAGTAACAGCTAGCTGATTCTTTTCTTGATAAGCTTCCACTGCCTGCTTGACTTTCTCAGTATACTCTTTAGAAATTTTATCATCATAGTAACCTAATCCCTTTAAGGCAATTTGAATATTTTTAATATCTGAATTGCTCTCTCCCACGGAGTACGTTTTTTTCTGATCAAATTCTGTAATGTATGCCATGGCAGGATAATCAGCCTGATAGTCTGGTTTTAACCCTTTTCCATGAATCCAAGTACCGTTTGGCGTTAGCCATTTTGCAATCGTTAGCTTTAATTCATCACTATCTGTATATTGGGTAATATTTTGAACGGTGCCTTTTCCATAACTTTTGGAACCTACAAGTGGAACATTAGCCGATTGGTGTAAAGCTGCAGCAAAAATTTCAGCCGCACTAGCGCTTTCGCCATTAATAACAACTGTAGTAGGTTTAGTAACTTTATAGCCACCATCATACTTTTTAGACGCCTTGTATACTTCTGCTTTACCAGTCCGAGCTTTAACTTGCATAATAGTTTTGCCATTCTTTAAAAACATCGAAGACATCTTTAAAGCTTCCTGCATCAGACCACCCGGATTATTTCGGACATCAATAATATAAGATTTAGCTCCCTGTTTATCCAAACGTTTAAGTGCCCGTTTAAGTTCACTAGAAGTTTTTTCAGCCACTGTTGAGATAGTTATATAACCTACTTTATTCTTCAACATCTTAGCCGTGACGGTCTCAACTGGAATTTTAGAACGAGTTAGCACCTTATCAAAGGTATCATTTCCTCGCTGCAATTTAACCTTTACTTTAGTCCCAACTTTTCCTCGCATTAAGGTGGTGGCTTTAGAAAGGGATTGATTAGTTAATTTCTTACCATCTACTTCTAAAATCACATCTCCGGCTTTCAGACCCGCTTTTTTGGCCGGTGTACCATCAATGGTAGTCATAACTTCAATTTGGTGATTCTTCTTTACAACTTGAATACCAACACCACCGAAGGCTCCTGAAACACTATCATTCAAACTAGTAGCATCACTATCAGTTAAATAGTCCGAAAATGGGTCGTTTAAAGTGCTCAACATTCCATCAATTGCTCCTGTAGCTAATTTAGAAGTGTCGACTTTTTTATAATAATCACTATTAATTTGATTATAAACACTCGCCACACGATTAAAATCATTTTTCTCACCATCAGTATGACCTAAAATCCCTACAAAAAATACTAAACCACTGACAATAGTAATTAAAACTCCTAAAATCATGGAAAATACGATAGTTAAATACGGATGTTTTTCTATTATTTTTTTCATTAAAACTGTTCACTTTCTAAATATCTTTGCCACGCTGAATCAAAAATTGACATACTTTGTAGATAGCCCGCATTGAGCTCTAAATATTTACTGATCTCATCAAAATCGCGTGATTGTTTAGGAAAAACTTGATCAAAAAAAGCTTGGTTAGCAAATTCTTCAACTTCATTATTAGGTTGCGGATTGCGTTGTGTCATTAAATATTCAAAAAATGATTTTTTCATTAGCATTCTCCTTAATTATTGGCTTTAGGAACGTTAATTATGAATTGAAAATCGTTTTTATCAATATCGATTGTTTTAGCTTGGAAGCTGACTTTATTAGTTGTTTTGATCTGATTCAAACGTAAAAGTGCTTCATCGCCATCAATACTTACCCATTTAGGAAGTTGATAATTACGTGAAATATATTTCAAAACAATTTTAGCTGACAAATTTAACGTTCCCACCGTTAGCCCATGCGCTTTAAGTTTGATATTACCACTTTTGGTCACCTTTGGAATCATCGTTAACGCAAATTGAATCTTTTTACCTAAAATTTCAGTTTCTCCGCTTAAAATAGCGTAGCGTTGACCAATTTTAAACTCATAATTAAAGTCTTCATCTTTTTGAAATTGAGAAAGATAAGCTGCACTTAAATCATTAATTTGATTTTTCTTTAATTTAATTGGAATTCGATCATATTGGTTACTACTTCGAACTACTTGGTCATCAACTTGCTGAATTGGACGAGAAGCTTTAAAAGTTACATAAATACCGCCCGCTAAAAAAATGGAGAGCAGGACTAAAAATCCCCATTTCCAAAAATGATACATATACTTATTCATTTCTTCACCTACTTGAAAATTCTTGCCCGATCCATGGCCTTAAAGATCTTATCTGCCATCATATCATATCCCTTGTCGTTGGGATGAAAATGATCTGCATCCGATAAATAATTATTTTTTTCTTTAGTATCAAATTTACTTTTCTCAAGTTGACTCTTTTCAACAACCGCAATATCATCCTCGGTACTTTGTTTCTTTAAACGCTGCTGCTGACTAAGCGTCTTATATTGACCCACTGATAATGCATTGATATCAACAAAAGTAGCATGCTTGAAATAATCACCAGTGGCTTTTGCCGTGGTATTAAATGTATTTATCGCATCTGTGATAGCCACTACATTTGGGAAATATACGTAAAATGGGTTATAAATTCCTACCATAACAATTTTAATTTTGGGATTCAGCTTTCTTGCATATTTAAAAATATTTTCTAAGTTGTCTTGATAAGTAAGACTAATACGATTAACATTTACGGCAACTTGACTAGGTGATTCAGTAACATCTTTCTGGAGATTCTGGAAAAGATCATTTCCCCCGGCCGTAACAATAAGTACATCACTTTTAGCAGCCTCTTTTTGAATTTTAGTAGTAGTTTTGAAGCGTTTAAGGATTTGATCACTACGCTCGCCACTAACGCCCTCATCGTAAATCGTAGCCTTTTTTATCTGTTTGGTTTTAGTAATTTTCTTAGCTAAACGTTGCTGATATCCACTTTGATTCTTTGTATCGCCAACTCCTTGAGTGAGAGAGTCACCTAATGCTAAAATCTTAAGATTTTTAACTTTTTTCTGGGTCGTCGGTACGACTTTGTTAGCAACTTGAGACGGTGTCTTAGCTCCTTTAAAAAAGCCCAACCCCCATAAAATTAAAAGCGTGATAACCGAAATACCAATGATACTAAATAAAATTTCTCTGACTACTTTCATAATGCCTCTCTCTGTAAAATAAATTAGGGCCAAAATCGGTTAGTCCCGATCTAAGCCCTACTTTTTAATCTTCACTGTAATATAAGATACAAAACGCACCCATACCTGTATGAGTTGCAATAATTGGAACAGTCTCTCGTACAACAATATCATTAACTGGGAAAAATTCACCAACATGTTTCTTCATATCTTCTACCATATCAAAGGCTTCTACATGTGAAATTCCTACCCCTTTGATTTTGCCACTACCTTGCATTTCAGTATAAATATCTGACCAAAGTTTCTTCATGGCTTTCATCCCGCGAACCTTGCCGGCTACATCAAGTTTACCATTTTTTACCTCAAGTAATAACTTAATATTTAGTAAACCTCCCAGCATTCCGCCAATCTTACTTAGACGACCGCCTTTAACTAAATTTTCCAAGTTAACAACGCTTAAGTAAAGTTTGGTATGATCTCGGATATATTCTGCTCGCTGGATAATTTCGTCTTTGCTGGCACCTTCTTGAGCCATCTTAGCTGCTTCTAAAACTTGAAAAGCTAAGGCGCGATCCGTGAATTGGCTATCAATCACAGTCACATCTGCTTTACTAAGTTGAGCAGCTTGTTCGGCAGTATGTACCGTTCCACTGATTGCCTCTAACATATTAAAGCTGATGATTTGGCTACCATCTTCACCTAATTTATCAAACATTTCAACAAATTTACCTAATGGTGGTTGGCTAGTCTTTGGTAGTGACTTAGATGATGCCATTTTATGAATAAATTCTTCATTAGTAATGGTTTCACCTTCGACATAAACTGTATCATCAATCATTACACTTAATGGGACAATTGAAATATCATATTTTTTAATTTCTTCATCAGTAACGCCACATGATGAATCTGTGACAATTTTAATTTGACTCATATTTTCACTCTTTCCTTGTTACATAGTTATTCCGAGTTCTATTCACATGAAGCGTGTTTCATATACATTTATAGAATCCCCGTACATATTTACAATTTTAATTATAACAATCTATTCTAAATTTTTGTTCTATAAACAAACTTTTCCGCAAAAAATTTTTGTATTTAAAAAGAGCCTTGATAAAAATAATATTTAACCTCATTAAATATTATTTTTACTTCAAGCCCTTTTATTGATTAAACGTTTAAAATTTTGTTTAAAAATTCTTGTGTCCGTTCGTTTTGAGGGTTACCAAAAATTTCTTCCGGCTTTCCTTCTTCCATGATATGACCATCCGCCATAAAAATCACACGATCAGCAACTTCTTTAGCAAAGCCCATTTCATGCGTTACAACAATCATGGTCATCCCTGCCTTAGCTAGTTTTTTCATTACTGCTAACACATCTCCAACCATTTCAGGATCTAGGGCCGAAGTCGGTTCATCAAATAAAATCATATCTGGTTTCATCGCTAGAGTTCTTGCAATGGCCACTCGCTGTTTTTGACCCCCCGAAAGAGATTGGGGTTTAGCATTAAATTTATCTTCTAAACCCACTTCTTTTAGCAATTCACGTGCCTCAAGCTCGGCATCCGCTTTACTCATCTTCCCTAATTCAACCGGCGACAACATCACATTTTCGCCTACGGTCAAATTATTAAATAGATTAAAGTGTTGAAATACCATTCCAATTTTTTCACGAACCTGATTCATATTAACCCGTGGATCGTTCAAATCATGCCCATCGATAATGATTTTTCCAGCGGTCGGTTCTTCTAACTTATTTAACGTACGTAGAAAAGTACTTTTACCCGAACCCGACGGACCAATCATAACAACCACCTCATTATCTTTGACGATCAAATCTAATCCTTTCAGAACCTCGTTACTACCGTAAGATTTTTTTAAGTTCTGTACTTCTATTTTTGTACTCATCCCTTCATCCTCCGTTCAACCCATTTTGAAAGCCACGTTAGTAATGTGATGATGACCAAGTAAATTAGTGCTACCATGGTCCAAATTTTAAATCCTTCTAGATTACGTGCAATAATTATCTTACCTGTCTGTGTTAATTCAAGTATTCCAATAATTGAAAGAATCGAAGTATCTTTCAAAGTAATAATAAATTGATTAATAAAGGATGGAACCATAATTTTCAATCCTTGCGGTAAAATAACTCTCCGCATCGCCTTTCCATATGGTAATCCCAGTGAACGTGCTGCTTCCATTTGTCCACCATCTACTGCTTCAATACCGCCTTTTACAAAAGCGGCAGTATAAGCTCCTTCATTTAAGGTTAAGGTAATAATTCCAGCAACAAATGCTGGAATTTTTTCACCTAACAAATTAGGCACCCCCGTATAGATAAATAAGGCTAAAACTAACAAAGGAAGTCCACGGAAAATATAAATTACAGTAGTCGAAACTCCATTAGCAAATTTATTTGGGACAACCCCTAACATTCCGAAGAATATCCCAAAAATGGTAGCAAAGAAAATTGATAATACTGTTAAAATAACCGTTTGTTCTAATCCACCAAGTAATGCGCCTTGATTTTGTTTCCATAAACTAATAAATGTATTTTGTGTTTTATGAGCTTTTTGTGAAGCAACAGCAGAAGCTCCTAAATATTTAGCTACAATCTTTTTATACTGTCCATTGCTTTTAATTTTCTTTAAACCAGCATCAAATTTCTTTAATAGTTCTTGGTTATGTCCTTTTTTAACAGAAAATCCATAAGCTCCGCCATTGGCTGGTTTAGTAACGATCTTAAGTTTTGCCCCAGTTTTAATAGCGTATTGCATAACCGGCTGATCCTCAAAACATGCCACTGAATTTCCAGTCGTCACGTCGTTATAGACGTTATTAGAATCATCAAAAGTAACCGTTTTGAATCCATACTTTTTCTGAATACTTTTAGCATAGTCTCCAGCAGCTGTACCAGTTTTGATAGCAACTCGCTTGCCCTTTAAATCTTGGAAATTTTTGATGGATGAGTTTTGTCCTACAGCCATCACCACCCCAGTTTTAAAGTATGGGGCCGAAAAATCCATCTTCTGTTTACGTTCATCAGTAATCGTTGTTCCAGCAATAACTCCATCCAATTGCCCGGCATCAAGCGCTTGAACCGCTGCATTGAAACCAACCGGCTTAATCTTTACTTTAAAACCTTCGTTTTTAGCAATCGTCCTAATGATATCCATATCAATCCCTACGTACTGATTTTGATCATTAGCAAATTCAAACGGTGGAAATGTAACATCAGTTCCAATCTCGTACACTTTCTCATCCGCATTGACGTTATTCGAATTAAAAACTGACCACCCAAATAAAATTACAATGCTAAAAACTATGCTCAATAAAGTTTTTTTAATCTTTGCCATGATGCCCTCCTACTTATGTTAGATAACCTAACATTAAAAATTAGATTAAATATATCATATAATTTTAATTTTGAAAAGGAGGATAAATAAAAAACCTCAATAAATGAGGTTTTAACGTTTATTAAATTCTAATCCATGTTTCAAAAGTATATGCAGGATTTCTTTCGGTTGATTCATGTTCAACTGAACTAGCCAATTTAAATTCATTTTGGGTAATATCAGGTGCGAAAACCTCACATTGATAATCTTTTTGGATTCTAGTTATCAGAAGTTCATCAGCTTGTGATAACAAGGCATTGTATAAATGACTTCCTCCAATAATATAAAATTTTTCATTAGGATGGGTTTCAAAAATCACCTGAAGTTCACTTAATGAACCCACGCCAACTACAGAATTTGGCAATGAGGTTGGATGATGACTTAAAACAATATTTTTTCGGTTAGGCAACGCTTTTCCAATTGAATCAAAAGTTTTACGACCCATAACTACGGTGTTCCCACTAGTGGTTTTCTTAAAAAAAGCCATATCACCTGGAATATGCCACGGAATAGATTGCTGCTTACCAATTCCATGACGCAAATCTTCGGCCCAAATCATTGAAATCAAATTTAATTCCTCCTAAATTGACTTAAAATTAAACTGCTACCGGCGCTTTAATGGTTGGATGAGGATCATATCCTTCAACCACAATATCTCCTGGTTCATAGTCAAAGATACTGTCATGCACTTGTTTAAATTTCAATTTAGGAGCCGGACGTGGAGTACGTTCCAATTGTTCTTTAACCTGATCTAGATGATTAGAATAAATGTGAGCATCACCGATGGTATGGATAAATTCTCCCACTTCTAAACCGGTCGCTTTCGCAATTAATTCTGTAAGCAAGGCATAGCTAGCAATATTGAAAGGAATTCCTAAGAAAATATCGCCACTGCGTTGATACAGTTGACAGCTAAGTTTCCCATCAGCCACATAAAATTGAAATAGTGAATGACACGGAGGTAATGCTGAGGTTGGTACATCTTCAGGATTCCAAGCCGAAACAATCATTCTTCTTGAGTTAGGATTATTCTTAATCATATCAATAACATTTGAAATTTGATCGATAGTCTCACCAGTACTAGTCTTCCATGCTCGCCATTGGCTACCATAAACATTTCCAAGATCACCATATTTAGCAGAAAATGTATCATCTTCCAAAATTTGTTCTGTAAAACGTTGTTTTTCAATTTTATAGAGTTCATTGAATTCAGGATCAGTCAGTGAGCGGTGACCAAAATCGGTCATGTCTGATCCCTGATATTCATCACTTTCAACCCACTTTTTAAAAGCCCATTCATCCCAAATATGATTATTATGTTGAAGTAAATATCTAATATTGGTATCGCCTTTTAAAAACCAGAGTAACTCACTCTTAATCAAACCAAAAGGGACTCTCTTGGTCGTTAGTAATGGAAAACCTTCACTTAAATCAAAACGCATTTGATATCCAAAAGTACTTAGGGTACCAGTTTGGGTACGGTCTCCTTTGAGATGCCCATTTTCCAAAACATATCTTTCCAAATTAAGGTATTGTTCTTCAAGCATATTAAATTTCCCCTATTCTTCGAAACTTTCTAAGTATTCCCATCTTGCCATTTTTTCTTCTAATTGGTCCGAAATTTCATTTAATTCTTTTTGCAATTCTGCTAATTTTCCGTAATCAGCAGCACATTCGCTCATTTGTTCCTCCACAGATGTGGACTTTTGTTCTAACTTTTCGATTTCAGTTTCAATTGTCTGCCATTCTTTTTCTTCTGAATACGTCCTTTTTTTCTTTTTAGGAGCTTCAACTTGTTCAACTGACTTAGGAGTACTTTTAATTTTACTTGATTGTACTACGTTTTGTTTTAAATAGTCACTGATCGAGCCCGTATATTTTTCAACTTTAGCATTTCCATCAAATATTAATAATTGGTCACTAACTTTATCTAAGAAATACCGATCATGGGACACGGTAAGGACTGTACCTTTGAAGGTTTTTAAATAACTCTCTAAAACAGTTAAAGTAGCAATATCCAAGTCATTAGTGGGTTCATCTAACAATAGTACATTAGGTTGTTCCATTAAAATCTTAATTAAAAATAGACGCCGTTTTTCACCACCAGATAGCTTTTTAATTAAACTACCATGTAGAAAACTTGGAAATAAGAATTGTTCTAAAAGACTAGTGACACTAATTTTTTCACCATCTTTATTGATTACTTCTTGTCCAACTTCTTTTAGGTAATTAATTACCCGTTTATCTTCTGGTATGGGTTCAATTTTTTGAGTATAATACCCAATTTTAACAGTTTCGCCAATTTCAATTTTCCCACCCTGAATAGGTAATACTCCCGCAATCGCATTCAAAAATGAAGATTTACCTGCACCGTTGGCTCCCGTTATTCCGATTCGGTCACCCGCCTGAACTAACTTAGAAAAATCCTTCATAATTTGATGGTCGCCAACTTTTAAATCTAAGTCATTGATTTCAATTACTTTTTTACCTAATCTTTGTTGTGTTAGACCAATTTCAAGGTCTTGATCAACCTCTTTAGGCGCATGTACAGCTTGGTCTAACTTTTCAAAATGGTTAATTCGCGCTTGTTGTTTAGTTCCACGTGCTTTGGGTCCGCGTTTCATCCATTCAAGTTCTTGCTTATATAGTTTGTACTCTTTTTGTTTACTAGCTTCGTTTTGCTCATCACGAACCGCTTTTTGTTCAACATATTTTTCATAGTTACCGACGTACTCAAAAAGGTCTCCGTAACTTAATTCCCAAATTCGATTGGTAACTCGATCTAAGAAATATCGATCATGGGTAACCAATAGTAATGCGCCTTTATAATCAGCAAGGTATTTTTCCAGCCACTCAATTGAATCAAAATCTAAATGGTTAGTAGGTTCATCTAAAATCAATAAATCTGCCGGCTCTAACAATGCCTGTGCTAAAGCGATTCGCTTAACTTGTCCACCCGAAAGATGATGGATAGATTCATCTAGCATATCAACGTGTAATTGCGTCAAAATGGTTTTAATATTACTTTCCGTATTCCAAGCATCCAGTTGATTCATTTCATTTTCAAGTTTAGTAAATTTTTCAAATAGCGTTGATGAAGTTGGATTATTAGTATATTGTTCTAAGATTTCTTCGTAGTGTTTAATTACTTGAAATACATGTTGATCCCCGCTGTAAATAAATTCACGTACCGTTTCAAACTGACTAATTTCTTCACTTTGTTTAAGATATGCAATACGGTAATCGTTTGGTGTTTCAATTGTTCCTGAATCAGCGGGATCAAGATTCGAAACGGCATTAAGTAAATTCGTTTTTCCTGATCCATTAGTTCCAATTAGTCCAACTCGATCGTGTTCATTGATTACAAAATTAATCGAGTTAAACAGCTTCTTTTCACCGTAAGTTTTGGTTAGATTCTTACCTTTTAGTATTTTCATATTTAATCATCTTTCTGTAACTTATTTACTGCATTCAAAAGCGCTAAGGACTCGTTTTTCAGTTCATCATTAATAACCATTAATTTTAACCGGTTTAAAACTTGTCCCATCTGAGGTCCAGGCTTAATTATTCCTTTTTGAATTAGCTCTTTACCAGTAATTGCCATTTCATGTGTATCCTTAATTTGAAGGTTTTGGTAAGTATCTAGCCAAGCCTCACGATTCATCCCTAGAATTTGGGCTACCCGAACGGCGTTAACTACATTAGCTTCACCTGCGTTGAACAGCGCTAAACGTTCGTTTTGATCATTTTTATCCATGCTTAATACTTGTAAAGTCGCACTGACATTTTTGATCAAATCGTTAGATGTCTTCCATTGTTTCAAGAAAGGCATTACTTCTTGAGGAGTTAATTTTAAACTCCAAGCAATCATAGTCCAAACTTGTTCAGGATTTTCTAGAAGTTCCAAGGGATATTTTGTAAGCTGGTATAGTTCTTTAGAACGGTCCTTAAATCCCGGGCAATATTCATTCAATTTAGTTGTTAGCATGTCTTCTAGTCCACGATTGGGTTTGCTACCCAACATCATTTTTTCAAACTCAACTAAGATTCTTTCGACTGAGATTTTACCTAAAAGCATATTATTTTCTTCGATTGCCTTCAGCGTCTTTGCTTCAATTTTGAAATCTAGTTGGCTTGCAAAACGCACTGCTCGCATCATTCTTAAGGCATCTTCATGAAAACGTTCGTGTGGATCTCCTACCGCACGAATAATTTTATGTTCTAGATCGCTTAAACCATCAAAAATGTCAATTACCGTTCGATCTTCTTTTAAAGCAAATGCGTTAATTGTAAAATCACGGCGCATTAAATCTTCTTTTAAAGAGCGTACAAAAGTAACCTGATCTGGACGGCGAAAATCCTGGTAGCCACTTTCGGTTCTAAAAGTCGTGACCTCGTAACCTTCGCCATCATGAATCACCATTACCGTACCATGTTCGATTCCTGTATCAACAGTTTTCTTAAAAATATGTTTAATTTCGGCGGGGTATGCGCTTGATGCAATATCAACATCATGAATTGGCTTATTTAATAATGTATCACGAACACTTCCCCCAACAAAAAAAGCATCAAAACCTGCATCTTCGATTTTTTGTAGGACTGCACGGGCGTCCTCAAATTCTTGGGGCATTTTTTCTATCTGCACCATTTCCACATCCGTTTCAAAGGAATTACTTTCTCGTAACACCTTAAATAATAAATTCTTTAACTTAGTATGCGCATCAATCCGATTTAAGTAAAGGTACTATCTTTTAACTAATTACCGAATTAAGTATAAAAATTTTGCACACACTCTAACATCGTCTTAATAATTCTACCAGCGTATGATTTTTTTGAAAAGCCTGCTCCGCTCTATGGTATGATATTTGCAAGTACTTCAGTTTCTACGTAGGAGGTCTATTATGCAAAAAGATGAATCAATCCGATTTTTAGATTTTGTGATGATTGCCTTAGGTTGTTGTCTGTATGGTTTAGGGTTGGCTGTAGTCAATATCCCTAATAATCTAGCTGAAGGTGGAATTACAGGGGTCACCTTAATTTTACGAGCTTTATTAGGAATTGATCCTGCACTCTCAACAATTTTAATTAATATCCCATTAATTTTCATAGGTTACCGTTTTCTGGGAAAAAGATCTTTAATTTACACAATTTTTGGGACGTTTGCGCTCTCATTTTGGTTATACGTTTGGCAACGAGTACCCATCAGTCTCGATATTCATCATGATATGTTTATCGCCGGAATCCTGGCCGGAATCGCTGGTGGTTTTGGTAGCGGGATCGTTTACCGTTTCGGTGGTACAACCGGTGGAACCGACGTTGTAGCTCGCATTCTCGAGAAACGGCGTGGAATTGCCATGGGGCATACTCTTTTCGCTTTAGATGCCGTCGTATTAACCATTTCTCTTTGCTACATCGATGTCCTTCATATGATGTATACTCTACTAGCAGCTTATGTATTTTCTCGTCTAGTTTCTCTTACACAGGTGGGAGCCTATGCTGCTCATGGTTTACTAATTGTCAGTAGCAAAAACCAAGAGATTGCTGATGCCTTAATGGACGAGTTAGAGCGCGGGGCAAGCTATATTCATATGTCTGGTGCCTATTCTAAAACAGAGCGTGAAATGGTTTATTGCGTAATTGGACCTAACGAATTAAACGTTGCTAAACGTATCATTGGACGAATTGATCCTCAGGCGTTTACTTCTATTATTGATGTCCATGAAGCCATTGGTGAAGGTTTTACCTACGATTCGCCCAGTGCTAAAAATCGAAATATCCCTAATTAAAAAACATCAGTTATGTATAAACTTAAATACATGACTGATGTTTTTTAATTAGCTTTAGAATACTGTTAAATCAGAATATACCGGCTTTAACAAATTAAAATCATAAGTTGCCAAGTCCTTAATACTTTCACCATTAAAGAAAGCAGTGTGACTTCTAGCAAGCATCAAATTAATTTTGTCAGAATCATCAAATTGAACAAGTGCTACGGGATTACCATGTTCAAAGGCAGTACCGATCTCAAATACTGTTCCAGGATCTGAAATGATTTCTTCACCGTTTTTAGTATAATCCAAGATTGCTACAACAATATCGGCTTTGCGAAGTTGACGCACATCGGTTTCAAAGACTCCCACTTGCCATTCAAATGAACCAAATTCCTTAGTATCATATTGATTATCCATTGGTACAAAAATTCTTTTTGAATCAATTGTAGAATTTTTCTTTAAAAGCTCTTCAACCTTACGTACTCTTTCAATTTGTAAATCACTAAAGAAAGGCCCTGCTAAATATACTGAGTTTCCCATGCTTTTTACTCACTCCTTCAATTATGTGTATATAACTATACCATATTTTTTCACTTTTTAGTTAAAAACTGGTTAATTAGCAACTGAATTTATTATTAATGTTCGTTTATTAAGATAATCAAGAACTACTTGAACAAAAATCTATATTAAAAAACAGATTCCGCGCTTGACGGAATCTGTTTTTATTATTTATCGAATAATGCTCTTAGCTTTTCAAGGGAAACTTCATTTTGAACATTTTTATCAATTGCATAAAAAAATTCATTATGTTCGTTACGTCCAATTACGCTAAAAATTGTACGCTCATTAAAACTAGTAACCACTTTAATTTCATATTTTTTAGAGATTTCATTCTTCATTAAATCTTGTTGTTGGTTAAAATCAATTTGTTTGAAGTCATTAAAATCCTCTGAATTATCAGATTTAAATTGATTTTTACGCATCACTTCAACCATTTTTTTATTGAACTTAGGCGCCCAACTTTTCACTTTGAATTTATCATTTAAATTATTAATAACCTTGTTCCTCCAGCTGTTCTAATTCATCCTGCATATCGACATCGGTTGGTGCTAATTTTACGTATTTACGTGCGATATCGACAGCGTGTTCCAACTGTCCACTCTCCCTAAGAAAATGGTAAAGATCCAATAAAAAGGCAGTTGTATCTTTTAAATCACTCAATGCTGCATCAAAGTGACTAGCAGCCTTTTTAAAATCATCTGTCTTCCAATATGCTAAAGCTAAATTCCAATTTAATTGAGCATCAGTTATATCGTCACTAGCGAAACGTAAAGTTTCATCATATTTTCCAATTCGATTATAAAAATCGGTAATGCGAATCATACCTTCTGTATTTTCAGGTGCTAATTCAATTGCCTTCCGCAGGTATTTTTCCACCAATTCATTATCTAAAGCATGCTCAGCCATTTCTGCTGCTTGAAGATACAACTCAGGGTTGTATTGATCGACCGCCAAGCCCTCTTGGGCAGCAATCAATCCTTTGTCCCATTGCTCATCTTTTTGATAAGAATTAATTAAATATGGGTAAGCACTGCTATAAGAAGGATCCAATTCAATTACTTTTTCAAGAGTTGCTTGTGCTCTCTCATTTTCATCTAACTGAAGATAAGTAATTCCTTCTTGCATCAAAATATCTGGTGTCAAATCTTCTTCATGAATTTGTTCAAAGTAGGCAATCGCTTTTTCAAACTTTCCATAAGCGGCATAAGAGACCGCTAACCGTTCAACAATATTAATTTGGGACATTTCACTGATCCCACTTTTAATTAACCCCAGATAGTAGTTTACAGCCTTTGAGTAGTCTTGCGTTGTATAATACAGCTCACCTAAGGCTAATTGGATAGCAGGCTCCTCTGGGGCTAGTTTAATTGCTTCAACTAACTTTCTCTCGGAAACCTCATACAGCTCTTCGGTTTGATATAAATCTGCTTGAACCATTAATGATGATACATAAAACTCAGAGTCAGGCGAAATTTGATCTAAATTTTCTAGAGCTGCATCATTTTTACCTTGATCAATTAAAATTTCAGCCGCCAAGACTAACAGTTCATCATCATTAGGATATTCTTCGATCAATTTTTCGTATATACGAAGTGCTTTTCCATCAAATCCTAATGCAAATAATTCTCCAGCTAAATTATATAGCGTTTCATTGTCATCTTTTCGAAGAGCCCAGCTGTATAGACGGTTCGATTCTTCAATCTGCCCCGACTCAAGTGCTGCTAATGTTTTTTGTGAATATGACTCATTATTATCCATAAATTTTTACAGGCAAACAAAAAGCCAGCATAACAGAGCTATGCTGACTAAAGTTCAGAAAACCGCTTATTTAACAGCGTCCTTCAAAGCCTTACCAGGCTTGAATGCAGGAACTTTACTTGCTGCGATTTCGATTTCTTTACCAGTTTGTGGGTTACGGCCCTTACGAGCTGCACGATTACGTACTTCGAAAGTACCAAAACCGATTAATTGAACTTTTTCACCCTTCTTCAAGTCATCTTGAATTGAGCTAAATACAGCGTCTACTGCTGCGGTTGCATCCTTTTTAGTTAAACCTGTTACTTTAGCAACGTTATCAACTAATTCTGCTTTGTTTGCCATGTATTTCACCTCCTGAAAATTATTTATCAAAACGAAATGTTTTGTCATTTCTGAAAGGATCAAAAATGTTGAAACAATACTCTGATATTATTTCAACTTGAAATATATCATACAAACACCGACGTGACAAGCTTTTTCATATTTTAGAGCGTTCTTATAATACAATCTTAGCTATTTACGTCTACGTTCTATCAAATAAACGGGTGTTCCCTCAAAGTCAAACGCTTCACGGATTTTATTCTCTAAGAAGCGTTCGTATGAGAAATGCATCAAATCAGGATCATTTACAAAAACAACAAAGGTAGGTGGTTCAGTGCTAACCTGCGTGCCGTAATAAACCCTCAAACGTTTTCCATTATCACTTGGAGTTGGATTAACGGCAATTGCATCCATTAACACGTCATTCAAGGAAGAAGACTGGATACGACGACGATGGTTGGTATCTACTCGCTTAATTAATTCTGGAAGCTGTGAGAGCCGTTGTTTAGTAACTGCTGATACAAAAATGATTGGAGCGTAACTTAAGTAAGCAAATTCTGAACGGATAGCCTGTTCAAAGTTAGATAAGCTATGGTTATCTTTCTTAAGGGTATCCCATTTATTAACCACGATTATGATACCGCGGCCAGCTTCATGCGCATATCCAGCAATACGCTTATCTTGCTCTCTGATGCCTTCTTCAGCGTTCAGCACGACTAAAACAACATTACTATTGTCGATGGCTTTCATAGCACGCATCACACTGTAGCGTTCGGTATTTTCATATACCTTACCTTTTTTACGCATCCCAGCGGTATCTACCATCACATATTCGTCTTCATTATTAGTGAAACGCGTATCAATTGCATCACGTGTTGTCCCAGCAATATCCGAGACAATCACCCGTTGCTCACCTAAAATGGCGTTAACTAATGATGATTTACCAACATTAGGGCGACCAATCAAACTAAAGCGAATGGCGTCGTCCTCTTCTTCATTTTTATCTTCTGGGAATTTAGAA
This sequence comes from Pediococcus pentosaceus, assembly GCF_001437285.1. GTDB lineage: Bacteria > Bacillota > Bacilli > Lactobacillales > Lactobacillaceae > Pediococcus > Pediococcus pentosaceus. The sequence continues at coordinate 319,220 of NZ_JQBF01000002.1, forward strand.
ATTACTTCATCAAGTAAATCTCCAAGCCCTAATCCGTGACTTCCTGAAAGTGGAAACGGTTCTCCGAAACCTAAGCTGTAAAAGTCATAAATATCTTGTCTTAATTCGGGATTATCTACTTTATTGACGGCCAAAATGACGGGTTTATCAGCTTTATAGAGAATTTTAGCAACAGCTTCATCAGCATCACTAACTCCCTCACGTACACTCACAAGAAATACAATAACATCTGCTTCATCAATAGCTAATTCAGCTTGATCCTTAATTTCTTCTAGGAATGGTTCATCACCAATCTGGATACCACCAGTATCGATCAAATTAAATTTATGTCCTAACCATTCACTATGAGTATAAATACGATCTCGTGTTACACCTGGAGTATCTTCAACAATTGAAATACGTTCTCCAGCAATTCTATTAAAAATAGTTGATTTACCGACATTTGGTCGGCCAACTATTGCTACGGTTGGGTTACTCATATTGAATTAGCCCCCTTTCCTTACAAATTAAAAAGGTCTTGGACAGACTATCATTCTCCGCCAAGGCCTCTCTAACTGAGTCGATAGGTATAATCTAGCATGGGAAAAATGTTAAATTATTAATCCTAACACTTATAATTTATTTTTCTGAATCGTCTAAGCTCTTACCAATAATGTCTCCAAGAGTGAATCCAGTTGCTTCTTCAGGCATATCTTTACTAAAGTCTGCTGCAGGAGCTTCCGTTTTCTTTTCGTTCTTTGGAGCTTCTTCTAAAGCTTTAATTGACAAAGCAAGACGGTGTTCTGCTGGATGTACTTCAAGAACTTTAACCTTAATGTCTTGTCCTTCTTTAAGAACGTCAGCAGGAGTTGCAATGTGCTTGTGAGAGATTTGTGAAATATGAACTAAACCTTCTACGCCAGGGAATACTTCAACGAATGCTCCGAAATCTGTTAGACGTTTTACTTTACCGTCTAATACAGCACCTTCTGGAGCATTTTCTTCGATATTGTCCCAAGGTCCTGGTTGTGTTTGTTTGATTGAAAGTGAAACACGTTCTTTTTCTGCATCAACAGAAAGAACTTTAACTTGCACTTCTTCACCGGCTTTAAGCACGTCAGAAGGTTTGTCAACACGTTGGTATGAAATTTCAGAAATATGAACAAGTCCATCAATTCCACCAAGGTCAACAAATGCACCAAAGTTTGTTAAACGAGCTACTTTACCAGTTACAACATCGCCTTCTTTAATTGAGGCAAGTACTTCACCGCGTTTAGCTTCACGTTCAGCGTTTAATACAGCTTTGTGTGAAAGGATTAAACGGTTGTCTTCTGGCTTAACTTCAATAATCTTAACTTTAAGAGTTTGACCCTTGTAAGCATTCAAATCATCAACAAAACGATTTTCGATCATTGAAGCTGGAATAAATCCACGTACACCAGCATCTACAACCAAACCACCTTTAACAACTTGTGTTACAGGGACATCAAGTTCTTCATTATTAGCAGCTTTTTCTTCAATTTCTTTCCATACTTTACGAGCTAACAAACGTTTACGTGAAAGAAGGTAACTTCCACCTTCCTTGTCATCACCGATCCTTGAGATAACAACAAGTTCTAGTTCATCACCAATTTTTACTTCATCACTAATATTATCGATATGTTGAGTTGATAGCTCACGTAAAGGAACAACACCCTCTACACCAGCACCTTGAATACCTACGATCACTTGACGATCGTCATCAATATCCAATACTTCACCGGTAACTACATCACCAACTTTTACTTCTTCAACGCTATTAATTGCGTTGAGTAAATCACTGTTTTGATTAACATCATTTTCGGCCATCCGAATAAATCCCCCTTTTACAGCACTTATACATATATAATATCGAAAAACTGCTCCAATTGCTAGTAATTGTTGCTACTTTCTCTTGGATGCATTTTCTACAATACGTAATATTTCATTTACAACGTCTTGAATTGACATTGAAGTTGTATCAACCTCGATTGCATCACTGGCTTTTGTCAATGGTGAAATCTTTCTAGTTGAGTCTTTATGGTCTCTAATTTCAATTTCTTTTTTAAGTTGCTCTAAATCAGTTTCCATACCCTTAGCTATGTTTTCTTTATAACGACGTTCGGCACGTTCTTGGACACTGGCAATTAAGAAGATTTTAACTTCTGCATTTGGTAAAACAGCTGAACCAATATCGCGCCCATCCATTACAATGCCACCATTCTTAGCAAGATCACGCTGCCAGTTAGTTAAAACTTCTCGAACTGCTTTTTGAGCAGCGATGGTTGACACAGAGTTCGTAACGTTGGCTTGGCGAATATCTTCCGTAACTTCATTCCCATCCAGAAAGACCTTTTGAACTGGCTCACCTGGTTCGAAGCGAATATCCGTATCATTAAGCATTTCACTAATTTTTGTTTCATCGTTAAGGTCAATACCATTTTGAATGGCCTTAAGGGTTACCACTCGATACATTGCTCCCGTATCACAATAAACATATTGCAAATCCTTTGCAACAATTTTTGCAACTGTACTTTTTCCAGCTGATGCCGGACCATCAATTGCAATTTGATATTTATTATTCATGAATACACTAATAACCTACCTTACTCTAAGTTGTTGTCCTGGTTCAATATCTGAACTACTTGTTAAACCATTTAATTCCATTAATTTTTGAACCGAGATACCATTGTTAACAGCAACCCGATACATACCTTGCCCAGATTGAACAGTTGCATAAGATGCGTTGCCATCGGTACTAGAGCTACTTGTGGCATCACTTTGTTCTACGCTTGAACTCTCACTGGTTACCTCAGAAGAGGCTTCACTAGTCGAATTTGCATCTTCACTAGCTGCTGCAGCTTTAGATTCTGATTCAGACTTAACTTTAGCCTTGGACTCTGATTCAGCTTTAGCGATAGACGAAGATTTGTCATCCTCTTCTTTAGAAGCCTTTGATTTACTTGATTTCTTTTTATCACTACTAGATTTAGCTACCTGTGTAGTTGTTGTATTCGCCGTCTTCTGTTGAAAATCTTGTTTTTGTGTCATGTAATAAGCTAGCGACGCGATAGCTAAAATAACAATCACCCAAATTAATGATCCAGCAAAATTCTTAGATTTCTTTTTATTTTTATGGAATTCTCCCCGTCCTCCAGTAGTGGCAGACTCCTCGGCGCCTGCCTGTTGATCAGCGCTTGGTTCTTCACTACTTGGTTTTTGATCTGAATTCTCCGGTGTTTGCTCATCCTTTAAGTTCTCATCATTTTTCTCGTTCATGTTTATCCTCCTACTACATACCAATAAATTGTATTTTACAATAATTCAATTTGAATGACCACGAAAATTACGCTATATTCCTGCAAAAATTTTATTTAATCTCGATTTCCAAGGTTCAACTTGCATTTTTTTAATTGTTAAATTAGCTTCTAACTTTAATTTTTCGAAAGTATTGATTGAACCACAACATAAATCATGGTGTTTTTTGAAGCCCTCATCAAAATATTGTAGCAAATATTGACGGTGACAATCCTCCGTTTGAATGAGTTTTAACATTCTTAAGATTTGCTGTTCATTTTGCAATTGTTGTCTTTTAAATAGCTCTGTTAATTCTTGAGGAGTTAACCCATTTTCTTGATAATATTTAATTAATTCTTTCTGCTCTTCATCTATACCACTGCGTTCAAGATTTTCAGTAAGGATTGCTTCAGAAGGAATTTCAATATCATTTAAAATTGAAGGAATTACCTCGTCGCCAGCCGCATACAACATAATAGCAACACTCTGTTGTCCATCGCGACCAGCACGGCCGATCTCTTGGACATAACTTTCAATGTCTCCGGGCAAATGATAGTGAATTACATACCTGATATTAGCTTTATCAATACCCATTCCAAACGCACTGGTAGCACAAATCACATTGACTTGATCTTGTTGAAACTGTTTTTGAACTTGAAAACGGTCATAGTCTGTCATCCCTGCATGATATGGAGCCGAAGTAAGAGTAAGATTATTATTAATCATTTCGCTAACTTGGCTAGCAACTTTGCGACTTGAAAAGTAGATTATTCCTGCCCCTGGTAACTCATCAAGTAAATCTAAAAGTTTTTCACCTTTGTCACTTCTACTTTCGACTTCTAAAAAATCAAGATAGATATTGGAGCGATCGACAGAACTAATATATTCTTCAACCTCACCTTTTTTCAAATTAAGATACCTAACGATTTCTTCACGGGTTGTTTTTCCAGCTGTGGCCGTTAACATCAATGTTAGGGGGTTGTTTAATTGCGTTCGTATCCGACCAATTTTTAAGTAGTCTGGACGAAACGACTTCCCCCATTGAACGATACAATGAGCTTCATCAACTACAAATAAGTCGATCTCTATTCGTTGCATAGCTGCTTGAACATCAGGTCGCTGCAATCCCTCAGGTGATATAAAAATAAATTTATATCTTTCTAAATTGTTAAGGATTTGCTTTTGCTCCATAAAATCTATTTGAGAAGTTATTTCTGCTATACGACGTTCCCCACTTAATCTTAACCGGTTGATTTGGTCCTTGATCAAGGATAATAAAGGCGAAACCACAATAACGGAGCCCTCATTTAAAAAACCATACATTTGATAAATTAAGGTTTTTCCAGCTCCTGTTGGTAAAATCGCCAATGTATGGTGATGGTCAAAAAGTTTATGTAAAATTTCTAACTGACCCGTTTTAAACTCAGTAAAATTAAATTTCTCATGTAAGACTTGATAAATTTTTTTATCTGTTACCATTATTATTCTGTTGTTCCTTAATTTTTCTGATTTGGATTAGCCTAAAATCAAAAAATGTAATATCTGCAATTTGGCTTTGGATACTTCTAAAGTCAACTTCTGTAGGATGCTTCCCAATCTCAAAATTAAATCTAACAAACTTATCAAATGGAAAATTAGAATCCAAAATTGCTGCCATCAAGATGTGTTCCTTCACGGTATTAGTTTTAACATGTTTCAAACGTGCAACTTCGTCCACCGTTTTACCTTGTCGAATTAATTGCCACGTTTGATAAGTGCTATCTGGCATAACATTTTCTTTAATGGTTGAATTTAATAAATCAACAAACGGTGCTGTTTTTGTTAAAACAGCATCACTAATAATCTTGCTAAAAATCAACCTAACTTTAAGTTCCATTTGAAATTTGCTGATTCCAAATGCCTGAGCTAGTTGATCAATAGTCCACCCCGGATCAATATGATTGGGAAGATAACTAAGCAAGATGTCTGCATCGTGCTGTTGTAATTGACTTAAAAGCTCATCTAAACCCTGCGTATATTTTTGAACAAGGTCTGTCGTATGATGGTTTTTTGACTTAAGTCGCTTAAACCAATTCTTTAAGATCACATTAATTCGAAGATTATCACTAACTGGGATATAACGATTGTTTTTAAAACTAAATTCGGAAATTACCTGGTTAGCTAATAGCAACAAATTAATTGCCTCATCGAGCCGAACTTTTTTAATAAAAGGCGTAGGAGTCGTACAACTGAATTGCTTTTGTTGTCCTGCCTCCGTCAAATAAATCAACTCATCCTTTTTGGCTAAAAAACCACCTTCAACAGCTCGGTCAACATTTTCTAGAAAAGAGGTTGTATCAATTGTTTTCCAGAAATTTAGGTACTCCAAAATATCGTATTCTAAGCCCCAAAATAAGGCCGAAACCGTCATTTTACCAACCAATACATTCAAAATTGCCTTCGGACGGCGCCCCTGCTTAAGATCAAAAAAAGCTAAAACATCTTCTGGAATCATTTTTCAATTTGACGTTTTAGACGACTAATTTCATTAACCTTCAAAGCACGCCATTTTCCAGATTGCACTCCATCAATATTTAAAAATGAGTAACTATCACGGCGTAATTTTTGGACTGGGTGACCAACTGCCATAAACATATTTTTAACTTGATGATTACGCCCTTCGTGGATAGTGAGGCTCACAATCGAAGTTTTCTTTTCATCATCCGTGCTAATTAAGTGTGCTTTAGCTTTAGCTGTTTTTTTATGATCAATTACCAATCCATTTTCTAGCTTCTTTAAATCTAAACTATTAACAATTCCTTTAACTTTTGCGGTATATGTTTTTTCAAACTTAAATTTGGGGTGAGTTAAACCATTTGCTAAAGTTCCATCATTGGTCATTAAAACGGCACCTGAAGTATCATAGTCTAGACGACCCACTGGATAAATACGTTCAACTACGTCAGGAAAAAAGTCCATGACCGTTTTACGCTTTTTATCATCACTAACGGATGTAATAACCCCTCGAGGTTTATTTAATAGGAAATAAACCATCTTTTCTCGTTGAAGAGGAACACCATCAACTTCAATCTTATCGTGGGCAGTTACTTTTGTACCTAGCTGTTTAATCACCTTACCATTAACACGTACATGGCCTTCAGTAATTAATTTTTCTGACTTTCGTCTTGAAGCAACTCCTGCTTCAGCCATTACTTTTTGTAATCTTTCTTCTTCCATTTATTTCTCCTTATTATTTAAATTCATTTTTGATTCAAACTCTTGTAAAAATAAATCGCTATCGTCTAATTCTGAATCTTCTCCAACTTTTTCAAGTTTAGGTAAATCTTTAATATCCTCTAAACCAAAATAATCTAAAAACTCATCTGTTGTACCATACGTTTTGGGTCTTCCAGGCTCTTCAAGTCTACCAACCACTTTCACTAGGTTTCTAAGTACTAAGTTCTGTAAAGTCGTGCCACTTTGAACACCGCGAATTTGGTCAATTTCAATCCGTGTTATGGGTTGACGATAAGCCACAATTGACAATATTTCTAATGCTGCAGGCGATAGTCCCGAGCGACTATTTCGATCAAAATATCTTTCTAAAATCGATGCTAACTCAGGTTTAGTAACTAGTTTGTAAGTACCACCAGTTTGGATTAGCTTCAAAGCAGTTTTAGAATTAACTTCGTAATTTTTTTCAAGATTATCTAGCATCGTTAGTATAGCAGGCTTAGCATAACCCGTGAAATTAGATAGTTCTTCAACTGAAATTCCTTCAGCCCCTGCTACAAAAAGTAGGGCTTCTACTTTCTGCTCATTATTCATTAAACTTCACCTAACTTAATTAAAATTGATTGTTTTCTTGCTGGCTGTTCAAGTAAGATTTGATGATTTTTAGCTAGTTCTAAAATTGCCATAAAGGTTGTTACTAATGTTTCTCGGCTAAAATGTCCAATAAATAAATCTTCAAAACAGCATTGCTTTAAATCAAAAATACGTTTTTTGATTTCTGACATTCGTTCTTCAAGAGTGACTTCTTCTGCTTTAACGGTTCTATAAGTGGGTTCTAGGAGCGCTTGGCGCGCTAAAACCTTCTGAAGTGCGAATTGTAAGTCACTTATTTTAACGTCCGGAGCTAAGCGATTAGCTTCATTAGGAGGAATTTCCATTTCTGGGCGTGTAAACGAGGTCTGTCGTTCTTTTTCAAGTGATTTTAGGCCTTCCGAAGCTTCCTTAAACATTTGATAAACTAAAAGTTGATCAACTAAGTCATTACGTGGATCTTCTTCCTCAATCACTTCTTCATCATGTGGTAGTAGTAATTTTCCTTTGATTTCAGTTAATTTTGCAGCCATCACTAGATACTCTCCAGCAATATTTAACACTAATGATTCTTGTGAATGTAAGTATTGTAAATATTGGGCAGTAATTTCTGATATTTTTATATCATAAATACTCATCTGTGATTTTCGTATCAAATGTAATAATAAATCTAGCGGTCCCTCAAATTCAGCTAGCTTAACGTTTGGTAGGGTATAATTTTCAGCTTTCATTTACCTGCCCCATTTCGAATCTTTCAATCATTGCGCTAGTTTTTAACGACCCCATTAAACGCCGGCCTGGATAGATAGAAGTTAATGATCTTAAAATTTCATTTTCGTTGAATACTGTTTCCTCGTTTGCAATAAAAGCCATGCGATCAACTACAAGACACTCTTCTTCTAAGATAATCATTACGATTCCAATATAAGTTCCATCTTTTCGCTCTAAATAAATCTGTCGATTTCCTTTAGTAAACCGCTCTAAGACCAACTGTACTACATCAATTGAATTAAATGCTTGAACAGTCGACAATAATCCCATCGCAATTTGTCTTTTTGAATCCGAATATTTTACTAACATGTTGCTCCTTTATCTTTAGGCTCGTGGATGATATTTGTCATATACATCAACCAACCTTTGCTGCGTAATATGCGTGTAAATTTGAGTCGTTGAAATATCAGCATGACCTAATAGCTCCTGGACAATCCTGAGATCTGCTCCATTCTCTAACAAATGGGTCGCAAAAGAATGACGAAGGGTATGGGGAGTAATATTTTTTTCAATTCCAGCTTTTTTAACCTGAGCTTTAAGATTCTTCCAAATCCCTTGTCTTGTTAATGGATGTCCATGTTGGTTTAAGAAGATTTCATTGTACTTTTTATCACCCAATAAAATTCTACGCGGTCCATTAATATATCGATTAAGCCATTTAATCGCCACGTCACCGATTGGAATGATTCGTTTTTTATTCCCTTTCCCAATCGTTTCAATTAGTCCCATCTCCAGATGGAGTTCGTTTAAATTCAATGTAATTAACTCGCTAACTCGTAATCCTGTTGCATACATAACTTCTAGAATAGTTCGATCCCGCATTCCAAGTGGTTCATTTGTATTTGGAACCTGCAACAGCTTTTCTACTTCCGCTGTCGTTAGTACTGAAGGCAAATGGTGAGCTCTTTTAGGTGGATCAATATTAACCATGGGATCAACATCAATCTTATCCACAATCAATAAGTACTTAAAAAACTTTCTTAAACTTGAAATGGTATGAATTGAAGAACTTCTTGCCCTACCAGTTTTCTTGAGCTCATCTAAATAATCTAAGATTGTATACCGATCAATTTTTTTTATATCTGTAATTTTTTCTTTAGTCAAATAGTCATTCAAGTGACGTAATTCTTGGCGGTAACTAATAATTGTATTATCAGATAAGCCTCGCTCTACTTTAAGAGAATGTAAATAGTCATTGATTAAATCATTCATGACTATTTCTCCTTTAAAACAATCCCATCTTCAGTTTGTTGGATTACACCAGCCTTAAGCAAATGTCCCAATGCCATTTTGAAACGTCCTTTACTAATACCAAAACGTTCTTTAATCGCATCTGGTTTGCTATGATCATTAAATGGTAGCGTTTGGTCTTGGGTATGTTGTAGCATGGCTAAAACCATTGCTGCATCATCACCTAGAGCCTCATAATTCCTAGGTTTTAATGATAAATTTAACGTTCCATCTGGATGAACCCCGATTACCCGTGCATTTAATTGTTCGCCCAAACGTGGTTCTCGATCTCGTTCGGAAGCATGGATAAATCCTAACAAAAAGTTATCAGTCAATACCAAAGAACCAGCCATCTTTAACCGGAAAGCCGTTGCATTAACATTTTTATTAATCATTGTTTTATCTGCTCGAGCAGAAATTGCCTTAAAAACATCATAGTCAGCTGGATGTGCCCACATTCTTTCCTTTTTGTCTACAGACAGACAAACTAAAATACGATCATTAGTATGAGGCCAAATACTTGTTTCTGTTGGTAATTCATCTAACGAAATAACAATATCTTTGTTAGGTAAACCAATGTCAACGAAGACTCCTAAATCTTTACGCGTTTTAACAACCGTTCCCCAACCATATTTGCCAGCAGTTGCTCGTGGCGTCTCACGTGTTATTTGGCGGTCATGATCTGCATTTTCATAAGTAAATCCAGTAAAGAAACTACCCTTCTTCAGTGGTTTTTTAATTTCTTTTTTATCAAGTCGATAGGCATTTCCATCTGACAATTGAACAAAATAATAATCATCATTTTCATCAATAACTTTACCTTTTTCGACTTTTCCTAATAGTGTATCCATATTTATTTCACCCATTTTTATTTAATTTGAATTTGTAAAAGTTGAATAATCAAATACGCAATTCCTGACGCAATGATTGGTCCAGCTGCAATGCCATTCATAAACACTACCCCAATGATAGTTCCCATTACTAAAGCAACTGTCACTTCTGGACTAGCTGATAAGAAGCCTACTCCCTGATACGACAATAGTGAGACCAAGATACCACAAGCTACTGCTATCCAGCCCACCGGTGATTTAAATGAATTAACTAAATCCATAAACCCAATCTTCCCAGTTGCTATTGGAACTAAAATGGTAATTGAAATAATCGTAACCCCCCAGTTTATTCCTTGTTTATTTAATAAAGGAAAAATTTTATCTGAGTACGGTATTAATTTTAAAAATAGTACTACAATACTAGCAATAATTAATGATTGATTTTTGCCTAATAACGCCACAATAAAGATTCCAATCAAAAATAGCCAACTCTCCATTAAATTCCACTCCAATTTCTAGTTTACATAATGTATGTACATTAGTCCATAGAACCGACATCAATATATCAGGGTTCCGTAAGGGCCAACACTACAATTAATTATCTTCCAATTAGTAATTAAAAAACTGACCGTCAAAAACGACGGACAGTCCTTCGCAGAAGCACAATGCTTCTCAATTTTCATTCATTCTACATTCTAACATATTTCTAGAGGTTTCCTCGCTTCTAATTTCTTATTCCCATAGCATTAACCTAATATACCCTTCTTAATCAAACAATAAATCCCAAGTAGGATTATTTCTAAATTCAGCATTATCTTTGCCAATTATATTATTAAACATTCACTTTATTAGACATTTTGACTACCTTTGCTATACTAAAATGTAATAAAAACTACATTATGACTAAATACTGAAGTCTTTAAAAGCTGTTTATTGCATTGGAGGTGACATATTGATGGTTGAATCATATAAAAAATTCTGGCATAATATCACCAATTTTTCAGGTACTGCCAATCGTCCCGACTACTGGTGGCCAGTTATTATCAATTATATTTTAGGTGTAATCATCATCGCAATTATCCAATCTATTACTGGTCATCCTATTGAAGACATCTACAATCTAAGTGATTTGAATATTAATCTAGCTTCTAAAATCATTGCATTCATCGTTTGGCTGGGTATGTGGACGCTTAAAGTAAGACGTTTACATGACACCGATCGAAGTGGCTGGTGGATTTTAATTGAAATCATCCCACTAATCGGTACAATCTGGTTCTTTATTTTAATGATCTTGCCTTCTAAGGAAAATCGTTGGAGTTAAGATCCATAATTGAATTTATAATTTGTTTTAACTAAAAAGGGATACTACTAAAGTAATGAAATATAGTGACCCCCAAAAGTTAGACCAAAAAT
>NZ_JQBF01000020.1 GCF_001437285.1 Pediococcus pentosaceus
AAAAAGTATTTGGTCATCCAGGCAGAGCTTACCTACACACTCAGGCGCTGTCCCAGCTGTGGATACAATACGTTGCACCCTAACGGACACAAGCTCACTCATGTCCACATTGCAGGACCCATGGACCGGCTCGTAATTCTAGAGCTAAACAAGCAACGCTGGCGTCATAGTAACTGCCATAGCACTTGTACGGCCACCACTCCAGTGGTATCAACTAACCACGCCATCGGTCACGGACTAGCGACTCATGTGCTGAAGCTAGCCAGTAAATCACTCCCGGCTAAGACTATCGCCAGTCTCACCGGTATTTCGACAAACTCAGTTCAGCGTATTTTGACGGCTAATATTCATCCACACGCGAGCCGCCGGTTACCGATTAATCTATGCTTTGATGAATTCCGTTCCACACACGGCTCCATGTCGTTTATTTGCATTGACGCCGACACTCACAAATCAGTTAAAGTACTTAGCGACCGCCTTAATAGAACCATCAAACAGTTCTTTCTTAGTCAGTACAGCACCGCAGAACGGGCCGCGGTTCAACGCGTCATCATGGACATAAACGCCTCCTATTAGGCATTCGTGCACGAACTATTCCCTAACGCCGAACTCATTATTAATCGGTTCCACATTATTCAATTAATGGGCCGGACGATGGATACCATTCGCACTCAATGTTTAAAGCAACTCGACAAGCATTCGCGGGAATATAAAGTACTGAAATCACTATGGCGCCTATTCCACAAGGCCAACCCTGACGCACAAAAGAGCCGCTACCTCTTCGGCCTGAATGAGTACTCGACCGAACAGAACACTATTGATATTGGAACCGATACGTTTCCGGCCTTCAAAACAGCTTATGAAACCTACATCGATCTCCACGATGCTTTGATGGGGCGTCACGCTGATGAACTCAAGAATATCATCACTAACTATCAGCCTAACGGCACGCCCCTAGATACGGCCATGCATACCCTACGAAAGAATCTTAATGGAGTAATTAACGCCGCCAAATCGTCCTACTCTAACGGACCGATAGAGGGCATCAACCGTAAGATCAAGGAGCTCAAACGTGCTTGTTATGGCTTCTCCAATCAGGCCAATATGTTCACACGCGTCTACCAGCTGATTGCCTAGATTATCTACCACAATAACGTCACGATGGTAGGCTTATTTGTTATGCCTTCAAGTACGATATTCAGACAACACACCAGATTAAACGCCGCAACTAATAAAACAACAAAAAAGATCTCCCACACGAGGAGATCTCCAAAGGATAGAAACTATCCTTCAACACCATTTGACAAACTTCCGAATTTTCTTAAGTAATTCTTCCATTCCCCACTCTTCAAAACCATGTAACAATACTTCTGTATCTGTTTCGGTAGTAAAAGTATGACCCTTGTTGACCAATTCTTCTCTAATACCTTGGTAGTTATAAATTTCTCCGTTAAAAATTACTGCTTTTGATTTATCTTCATTGTAAATAGGTTGCATACCACTGTTGATATCAATGATACTCAATCGACGAAATCCTAGCGCCGTATCCTCATTAACTAATTCCCCCGAACTATTTGGACCACGATGTTTGATCGTATCCATCATAGCTTCTATAATTGGCTTTTTGTCAGCAATCTTCTTGTCTACGAAACCGACGATACCGCACATATTAATTCTCCTTAAATTTCAAAACTTACGAATCTGGTTGCTGCACCATATCCAAATATTTGGAGCAACATTTTGTCGGGATTGATATTAATGAAATATCCAGCTAATTCGGAAATCTCATTATATCGGCGATCCCATTTTTTATTATAATCAGTCGTTAGGCCATGTTTTTTACCCATTAAGGCCGAACAATTTAATATTATATGATTAATCCCATTAACTTTGTAGCACTTTTCATAATGCATGTGTCCACAAATATAATTCGATATGGTCGAAATACCGGTATCAGTAAAGTTATAGCGAACATTAACTCCAAAATCACCGGATAATTCATTTTTAAGTTGTCCAGAATCCTTATTATTAAAGCTAGTAAAAATCTTCTGAACTAAGTCACCGTTGAAGTCCAAAGCTGAACGACCACTTTGACTGATCAAATTAGCATGACCAAAAACTACGACATGCTTATCAATTGTCTTTTCTAAAATAGATATTAAATCTTCGATCTGTTGCTCGCGGATACCACGGACTTTTTTGAAGTCGTACTTCTTGGCCCCGCCATTTAGGATATAGGGAATATCGCTCGTATTCAAGAAAATTACTCGAATATCCCCTTTATCGATCCAAGCAACTTTGGAACCAAGACTCAAGCGTTTGATCTCAGGTTGTTCGAAATCATGTTTCGTTACCAAATTATAGTAGTCGTCACGTCTAAATGAGGCTGAAGTAATAAATTTGTGTTCATCATACTTATCATTTTCATCGTGATTACCTTCCAGCACATAAAAAGGACGCTGGCTATTTTGGTAATTTTCCATCGTGAATTGTAACAATCCTCGACTGATCTCTGGCTTATCACTACCATCGATCAAATCGCCTAAATGAATATTGTAATCCACTGGCAATGAATCGCAAGCCTTATTGGCTTCAATAATATGCCTTACACCGTTGAGACCATAGTACGATGAACTGGCAACAGCTTTTTCATGAGTGTCCGTTAAAACCGATAAAGTCAAGCAATTTTGGCTAACGTTAGGTTCAACGTTCTTTCTGAAAACTTGCTCGATATATTCTGTAAAAAACGGTCTCGGCTTTAATTTTCTCAAAAAGTTATCAGTTTGAACAGAGATAAATTCAGATAGTCTCGCTCTAAAAAATTTTTTAGTAAGAAATTTGATTTTCACGATTTTTATTCTCCTAATTGACTAAATCTTATCATGTTTTAGACTCCGACAGGGTCTAGAATTTTTGGTGTTGGAAAGTATT
>NZ_JQBF01000021.1 GCF_001437285.1 Pediococcus pentosaceus
GTTTTGTTTAGTTTTGAGAGGTTTACTCTCAGAGCACGCGTATCGGGCCTATAGCTCAGCTGGTTTAGAGCGCACGCCTGATAAGCGTGAGGTCGATGGTTCGAGTCCATTTAGGCCCATACATGGGGAATTAGCTCAGCTGGGAGAGCGCCTGCCTTGCACGCAGGAGGTCAGCGGTTCGATCCCGCTATTCTCCATTAAACAACTAAGGTTGTTTATTCTTTTGTTCTTTGAAAACTGAATAATATCTATAATTTTCTAATTTTAATTGTTAATCATAATTAAACCGAGAGAAAACCGCGTAATTTAAAGAGTTATAAAACAAGATTAGTTCAAAGATTAATCGCTAAACTCAATTAATCACTTTACCGTAGGTAAAGATAGGTTAAGTTAGGAAGGGCGCATGGTGAATGCCTTGGTACTAGGAGCCGATGAAGGACGGGACTAACACCGATATGCCTCGGGGAGCTGTAAGTAAGCTTTGATCCGGGGATTTCCGAATGGGGCAACCCAATAGTTTTAATCGACTATTATCCGCATCTGAATACATAGGATGTGTGAAGGTAAACGTGGGGAACTGAAACATCTCAGTACCCGCAGGAACAGAAAGAAAATTCGATTCCCTGAGTAGCGGCGAGCGAAACGGGAAGAGCCCAAACCAGGAAGCTTGCTTCCTGGGGTTGTAGGACTGAACATTTGAGTTACCAAAGAACTTGATAGCTGAAGAATCTGGGAAGATTCGCCAGAGAGGGTGATAGCCCCGTAAGTTAAATCAAATTCTCTCAGTTCAGGATCCTGAGTACGGCGGAGCACGTGAAATTCCGTCGGAATCCGGGAGGACCATCTCCCAAGGCTAAATACTACCTAGTGACCGATAGTGAACCAGTACCGTGAGGGAAAGGTGAAAAGCACCCCGGAAGGGGAGTGAAATAGTTCCTGAAACCATGTGCCTACAAGAAGTCAGAGCCCGTTAATGGGTGATGGCGTGCCTTTTGTAGAATGAACCGGCGAGTTACGTTCGTATGCCAGGTTAAGTTGAAGAGACGGAGCCGAAGCGAAAGCGAGTCTGAATAGGGCGATATAAGTATGCGGATGTAGACCCGAAACCAAGTGACCTACCCATGTCCAGGTTGAAGGTGCAGTAAAATGCACTGGAGGACCGAACTCGTGTACGTTGAAAAGTGCTGAGATGAGGTGTGGGTAGCGGTGAAATTCCAAACGAACTTGGAGATAGCTGGTTCTCTCCGAAATAGCTTTAGGGCTAGCCTCGGAATTAGGATCGTGGAGGTAGAGCCACTGTTTGGACTAGGGGCCCATCAAGGGTTACCGAATTCAGATAAACTCCGAATGCCATCGATTTATGTCCGGGAGTCAGACGGTGAGTGATAAGATCCATCGTCGAAAGGGGAACAGCCCAGACCACCAGTTAAGGTCCCTAAATATATGTTAAGTGGAAAAGGATGTGGAGTTGCATAGACAACTAGGATGTTGGCTCAGAAGCAGCCACCATTTAAAGAGTGCGTAATAGCTCACTAGTCGAGTGATTCTGCGCCGAAAATGTACCGGGGCTTAAACATATTACCGAGACTGTGGATGCCACCATTAGGTGGCGTGATAGGAGAGCGTTCTAAGGGCAATGAAGGCAGACCGTGAGGACTGTTGGAGCGCTTAGAAGTGAGAATGCCGGTATGAGTAGCGAAAGATAGGTGAGAATCCTATCCACCGTATGACTAAGGTTTCCTGGGGAAGGCTCGTCCTCCCAGGGTTAGTCGGGACCTAAGCCGAGGCCGAGAGGCGTAGGCGATGGATAACAGGTTGATATTCCTGTACTAGTTAAACTTGTTTGAACAATGGAGGGACGCAGTAGGCTAAGGAAAGCACCCAGCTGGAAAAGGGTGTCCAAGCAGTAAGTCTGAAGTAGAGTCAAATGCTTTACTTCTTAAGGACAAGCTGTGATGGGG
>NZ_JQBF01000022.1 GCF_001437285.1 Pediococcus pentosaceus
TGAGAGTAAACCTCTCAAAACTAAACAAAACTTTGACATAGTGTGGGTTTCCGTTTATTCCTTAGAAAGGAGGTGATCCAGCCGCAGGTTCTCCTACGGCTACCTTGTTACGACTTCACCCTAATCATCTGTCCCACCTTAGACGGCTAGCTCCTAAAAGGTTACCCCACCGGCTTTGGGTGTTACAAACTCTCATGGTGTGACGGGCGGTGTGTACAAGGCCCGGGAACGTATTCACCGCGGCATGCTGATCCGCGATTACTAGCGATTCCGACTTCGTGTAGGCGAGTTGCAGCCTACAGTCCGAACTGAGAATGGTTTTAAGAGATTAGCTTAACCTCGCGGTCTCGCGACTCGTTGTACCATCCATTGTAGCACGTGTGTAGCCCAGGTCATAAGGGGCATGATGATTTGACGTCGTCCCCACCTTCCTCCGGTTTGTCACCGGCAGTCTCACTAGAGTGCCCAACTTAATGCTGGCAACTAGTAATAAGGGTTGCGCTCGTTGCGGGACTTAACCCAACATCTCACGACACGAGCTGACGACAACCATGCACCACCTGTCATTCTGTCCCCGAAGGGAACCTCTAATCTCTTAGACTGTCAGAAGATGTCAAGACCTGGTAAGGTTCTTCGCGTAGCTTCGAATTAAACCACATGCTCCACCGCTTGTGCGGGCCCCCGTCAATTCTTTTGAGTTTCAACCTTGCGGTCGTACTCCCCAGGCGGATTACTTAATGCGTTAGCTGCAGCACTGAAGGGCGGAAACCCTCCAACACTTAGTAATCATCGTTTACGGCATGGACTACCAGGGTATCTAATCCTGTTCGCTACCCATGCTTTCGAGCCTCAGCGTCAGTTGCAGACCAGACAGCCGCCTTCGCCACTGGTGTTCTTCCATATATCTACGCATTTCACCGCTACACATGGAGTTCCACTGTCCTCTTCTGCACTCAAGTCTCCCAGTTTCCAATGCACTTCTTCGGTTGAGCCGAAGGCTTTCACATTAGACTTAAAAGACCGCCTGCGCTCGCTTTACGCCCAATAAATCCGGATAACGCTTGCCACCTACGTATTACCGCGGCTGCTGGCACGTAGTTAGCCGTGGCTTTCTGGTTAAATACCGTCACTGGGTAAACAGTTACTCTTACCCACGTTCTTCTTTAACAACAGAGCTTTACGAGCCGAAACCCTTCTTCACTCACGCGGCGTTGCTCCATCAGACTTGCGTCCATTGTGGAAGATTCCCTACTGCTGCCTCCCGTAGGAGTCTGGGCCGTGTCTCAGTCCCAATGTGGCCGATTACCCTCTCAGGTCGGCTACGTATCACTGCCTTGGTGAGCCTTTACCTCACCAACTAGCTAATACGCCGCGGGTCCATCCAGAAGTGATAGCAGAGCCATCTTTTAAAAGAAAACCATGCGGTTTTCTCTGTTATACGGTATTAGCATCTGTTTCCAGGTGTTATCCCCTACTTCTGGGCAGGTTACCCACGTGTTACTCACCCGTTCGCCACTCACTTCGTGTTAAAATCTCAATCAGTACAAGTACGTCATAATCAATTAACGGAAGTTCGTTCGACTTGCATGTATTAGGCACGCCGCCAGCGTTCATCCTGAGCCAAGATCAAACTCTCATATTAAATGATGAGTCTTTTTCAAGCTCATTAATTGTTTGTTTTGCGAATTGACTTCGCATAATGTTTTCTTACATAATCTTGCGATTTGTAAGACCCTACACTATTGATTGTCAAAATTTTGTTCAGTTTTCAAAGGTCTACTATCGTTGTCA
>NZ_JQBF01000023.1 GCF_001437285.1 Pediococcus pentosaceus
TCCGTTGCCCCCAAAGTAATATAACTGGTTGTTGGCAGCAGTTAAGTAACGGTTACGATATTGGACATGATCGTTTCCATAGTATTCGAGCTTGTTATTACCATAATGACGCAGTCCTGTAATAGGTTGTCCGTCATTACCGTAGTAATATAATTTGCTACCTTTCCATTGATACTGATTACGGGTCATTTGTTTCGATTGGATTTTGTAAGTTATAGGCTTGATTTTCATTGCAGCTGAACTAGTGGCCATTAGTCTTACTTGTGTAGCTGGCTTCGTGTTAGGTGTGGCTGCAGTTACCGTAGTTAAGTTAATGTCAGCTTTTTTGGTCGTGGTTGCTTGGCGATTTACTGCACTTGAAGCAACTGATGTGGCCTTGTTGGTATTCTCGGTACTTGCTGCTGATTTGACTGCTGTGTTACTTACTTGGCTAATAGAACCAGAGGCAGCACTAGTTGTGTGAGCTTTTGCCTCATGGCTTTTGTTATTACTGGAGCTTACTTTTTGGCCCGTTTGGTTGGCGGCACTCGAAACAGCCTCGGTAGTAGCGCTTGAGGTAGCAGTTACTGCTTGACTAGTGTTTGAGTTGGCAGTTTCGCTGTCCGCTTGACTGAGGATACTCGAAGCAGCCTTGGTGGTTGTACTTGAGGTAGCGGTTGCTGCTTGACTAGTATTTAAGCTGTTTGTTGCACTATTGGGTTGGTGAGCGATATTTGAAGTAGTCTTAGCGACCTTGTTAGCCGTAGTGGAAACTGTATCTGCTTGAGTAGAATCATTGCTTGTTTTTGAATCAGCACTGACGGTTGTCCGTGTGACTGTGGTTGCTGTTTTAGCTACAGTTACTGTATCAGCGTGCGCAATTTGATCGTTGATGATTGCGCTGCCAACAAATGAACAAAAAGTCACTCCGGCAACAAGCCACAGTTTACCTGACTTGTACAGTTTATAATGCACAGTCCTTTCGGAATTTAATGGGTTGTCTGTTTCTAAGTCCATAATTATATCCCCTGCTTTGTATAATTGATGAGTTTCAACTTATATAGTAATTATAACACTCATGGTGGATGTAAGCTGATTCCTGAGACGACTTTTAAGAGAGCGTATAATGAATAAGGTAGATTGCAAATTTAATCCGAATTTTTGGACAAATTTGTCAGCATAACCTGATACGGTGTTTGCCAGTCGAGTATTTTAAGCGGTCGCTGGTTAATTTGGAGTAACGTCGTCGTTAAATTTTGAGCACTAATGTGCTCAAAACGAGTCCCTTTAGGACAAAAATAACGTAAATTCCGATTAAAGCGTTCATTACTACCACGTTCAGCTGACGTATAAGCATGGCAGTAATAGGTCTTAATACCATATTGTGATTCAAGTGATACTAGACCGCTAAACTCAGTGCCATGGTCCACCGTAAAACTATGCACCGGGCCATTAAAAGTTGCTAGAAACTTATTTAGGGCTTCATTAACAGTTACTGCTGTCCGGTTTTTTAATCGGTAGGCCCAAAGGAAACGTGATTTGCGATCGATTAAGGTTAATAAAACTGCCTTACTATGCCCACGGGGGCCAACGACTGTATCTAGTTCAAAATCGCCGA
>NZ_JQBF01000024.1 GCF_001437285.1 Pediococcus pentosaceus
GCATGGCAACGTCCTACCCTCGCAGGGGGCGATCCCCCAACTACTCTCGGCGTTAAGAAGCTTGACTTCTGTGTTCGACATGGGAACAGGTATATCCTTCTCACTATCGTCACCACACTCTGTGCTAACTTACGTTATCACTTGAGAAAACTTTTGTTCTCTCAAAACTGAACAATATCTATTTTTTCCTTCGAGATTCAACCACTTCTACTTGGTTAAGTCCTCGACCGATTAGTACTAGTCCGCTCCATGTATCACTACACTTCCACTTCTAGCCTATCTACCTGATCATCTTTCAGGGGTCTTACTTGCCCGAAGGCAATGGGAAATCTAATCTCGAGGTGAGTTTCACACTTAGATGCTTTCAGCGTTTATCTCATCCACACATAGCTACCCAGCGATGCTCCTGGCGGAACAACTGGTACACCAGCGGTGTGTCCATCCCGGTCCTCTCGTACTAAGGACAGCGCCTCTCAAATTTCCTACGCCCGCGACGGATAGGGACCGAACTGTCTCACGACGTTCTGAACCCAGCTCGCGTACCGCTTTAATGGGCGAACAGCCCAACCCTTGGGACCGACTACAGCCCCAGGATGCGATGAGCCGACATCGAGGTGCCAAACCTCCCCGTCGATGTGAACTCTTGGGGGAGATAAGCCTGTTATCCCCAGGGTAGCTTTTATCCGTTGAGCGATGGCCCTTCCATACGGTACCACCGGATCACTAAGCCCGACTTTCGTCCCTGCTCGACCTGTCTGTCTCGCAGTCAAGCTCCCTTCTGCCTTTACACTCTACGAATGATTTCCAACCATTCTGAGGGAACCTTTGGGCGCCTCCGTTACTCTTTAGGAGGCGACCGCCCCAGTCAAACTGCCCACCAGACACTGTCTCCCGCCACGATTAGTGGCGCGGGTTAGAGGGTTCATACAACGAGGGTAGTATCCCACCATTGCCTCCTCCGAAACTAGCGTTCCGGATTCTACGGCTCCTACCTATCCTGTACAAGCTGTACAAACACTCAATATCAAGTTACAGTAAAGCTCCATGGGGTCTTTCCGTCCTGTCGCGGGTAACCCGCATCTTCACGGGTATTATAATTTCACCGAGTCTCTCGTTGAGACAGTGCCCAGATCGTTACGCCTTTCGTGCGGGTCGGAACTTACCCGACAAGGAATTTCGCTACCTTAGGACCGTTATAGTTACGGCCGCCGTTTACTGGGGCTTCAGTTCAGAGCTTCGCTTACGCTAACTCATTCCCTTAACCTTCCAGCACCGGGCAGGCGTCAGCCCCTATACGTCATCTTACGATTTTGCAGAAACCTGTGTTTTTGATAAACAGTCGCCTGGGCCTTTTCACTGCGGCTGATCTTGCGATCAGCACCCCTTCTCCCGAAGTTACGGGGTCATTTTGCCGAGTTCCTTAACGAGAGTTCTCTCGCTCACCTTAGGATACTCTCCTCGACTACCTGTGTCGGTTTGCGGTACGGGTAGCTAAACTCTAACTAGAAGCTTTTCTCGGCAGTGTGACGTCAGGAACTTCGCTACTTAAATTTCGCTCCCC
>NZ_JQBF01000025.1 GCF_001437285.1 Pediococcus pentosaceus
GGATATCTTAGAATAACTCAAGAACTTCGTCACCGAGGATTTTTAGTTAACAAGAAAAAAGTACAACGTTTAATTAGAAAACTGGATATCAGAGTTGAAACATATACTCGTAAATCACGTAAATATAGTTCTTACAAAGGTAAAGTTGGAACTGTAGCTAAAAACCTTATTAGGCGCCGTTTTTCAACCACTATAAGCCACCAAAAAATCACAACTGATACTACAGAATTTAAGTACTTCAAAACCGATACCTCAGGTATCGTTCAGACCAAAAAGTTATATTTAAATCCATTCATCGATATGTTCAATAGCGAGGTTCTTTCATATCGCATTTCCCGAAAACCAAACGCATCCATGGTCTTAGAAGGATTAGAAGAAGCCATCACAATCACGAACAATTGTCCATATCGACGAACCTTTCACTCAGACCAAGGATGGATTTATCAAATGAGAGCATATACAGATAAATTAGAGACTAATCATATTTTTCAAAGCATGTCCCGTAAGGGAAATTGTTTAGACAACGCCCTAATGGAAAGCTTTTTTAGCCAACTGAAACAAGAAATTTTCTATGGTAAAAATTATCATAGTTTTAAAGAACTAAAATCAGCTATCGACAATTATATTCAGTATTACAACAACGAACGGATAAAAAGAAAATTAAATTACCTAAGTCCAGTCGAATTTCGAAAAGCATCCCAAATTATGGCTTATTAAAATTAATTACGGCACAAAAAAAGAGCAGATATAAAATCTACTCTTCTAAAAAGTCTAACTTTTTGGGGTCACTACA
>NZ_JQBF01000026.1 GCF_001437285.1 Pediococcus pentosaceus
CTAAGATATCCGTAATCTTTATGCTGTTGACGAATTTTTAACATTTCATCTTCAATAGTCTGATCAACATTCTTTCGATTGAATCTTTTCTGCCAGTACATATAAGTCGCTTTAGGAAAGTTCAAAGTATTTAGAAGCTCAACTAATTTGAATTGTCCTCGGAGGCTGACAATGATGCGTGCGATTGATTCGTTTGTTTTTGTTGGGCTTCCCGTTTTCGCAGCTTCCTCAATTCTTTTGAAAAGGCATTTTGAATTTTAAGAGTTCGAACTTGTTTTTCAAGCTCTTTAATTCTTTCTTGATCCGTAGATGAAGTTTTAGATTTATTGGAAGTGGCTGGATTAGCTTTCTTTTCATTCATGATAGGTGGTCGACCTTTCGATTTGGAGAGCCCATCAATTCCTGCGTCACGATAGTGACGCATCCAGTTAACAATCAAAGGGGCATTATTAATTCCCAAACTGTTAGCTACTTCGCGATAGGACATCTCTGTTGTTTGGTACAACTCTATCGCAGATAACTTAAATTGAACAGAATATTTTTTGTTTTGTCGTTTTCTTAAAAGACCTTCTTCACCAAATTCCCGATAGGAATTTACCCATCTATGAATTTGATTACCATCTTTCACGTTATGTTTCTTTGCTAGAAAAGCATAGCCTCCTTCACCGGATAAGTATTCTTGAACAATTTTAAATTTAAATTCAAAAGTATATTTACTCATAAAAATAGTGACCCCCAATAAGTTAGATTTTTGGTCTAACTTTTGGGGGTCACTATA
>NZ_JQBF01000027.1 GCF_001437285.1 Pediococcus pentosaceus
AAAAAGATCAGCTTCCTTTAAAATGGTGTTTACCACAAACCCATCTTTTAGGAGCTGATTTTTTGTCTAGTATAACCTATTCCGAACGAATTAAAATCGAAACCTTTTGTGAACTAGGGCTGTCCAATATCCAAATGGGCGTTCGGCTGAACCGATCACCGTCAACAATTTCTTATGAATTATCTCGATGTCAACCTTATCAGGCTGAATTAGCACAAACAGATGCCGAATACAAGCGATCACGATGTGGTCGGAAAACTAAGCTGAGCGATGAGTTAAAGCAAAAAATTCTCAACCATTTACGTCTAAGCTGGTCACCAGGAATGATTGCTCACGAATTTAAACTAGCGACTAAATCTATTTATAATTGGCTAAATCAGGGGAGAATTGGTTTCTCCTTGAATGATCTACCTGAACATGGCGTACGCCAACGGCGTAACGTTGACCAACGATCCAAATATAATCAATCTTTGGGGCGATCAATTGAACAGCGTCCCATGATGATTAATCAACGTAATCGCATCGGCGATTTTGAACTAGATACAGTCGTTGG
>NZ_JQBF01000028.1 GCF_001437285.1 Pediococcus pentosaceus
CTTGAGTACTAATGTGCTCAAAACGAGTCCCTTTAGGATAAAAACAACGTAAATTCCGATTAAAGCGTTCATTACTACCACGTTCAGCTGGAGTATAAGCATGGCAGTAATAGGTCTTAATACCATATTGTGATTCAAGTGATACTAGACCGCTAAACTCAGTGCCACGGTCCACCGTGAAGCTGTGCACCGGACCATTAAAAGTGGTTAGGAACTTAGTTAGGGCTTCATTAACAGTCGCTGTCGTCCGATCTTTTAACCGGTAGGCCCAAAGGAACCGTGATTTGCGATCGATTAAAGTTAATAAAACTGCCTTACTATGCCCACGAGGACCAACGACTGTATCTAGTTCAAAATCGCCGA
>NZ_JQBF01000003.1 GCF_001437285.1 Pediococcus pentosaceus
CGCCCCCTGCGAGGGTAGGACGTTGCCATGCGTTTATTCCGGCATAGCTCAGTTGGTAGAGCATCTGACTGTTAATCAGGGTGTCGACGGTTCGAGTCCGCCTGCCGGAGTTAGGCTGTATGGATGTTAACTGGAAAGTTAGCATCCTTTTGTTATATGCCGGCTTAGCTCAGTTGGTAGAGCGGCGGTATCGTAAACCGTAGGTCAGGTGTTCGACTCACCTAGCCGGCATTTGTTTGGATGCGCCTTAATGTTAAGTTAAGGCGCATTTTTTCATATACAGTCTTTGTTTTTAAGGCGAAAATTATGGAGGAAATATACAATTGAATACACAAGATAAGGATACAGCATTTCTTGGTCAACCACGTGGATTAATGACGTTGTTCTTCACGGAAATGTGGGAACGTTTCAGTTACTACGGTATGCGTGCAATTTTAATTTATTACATGTATTACGCTGTAACCAAGGGTGGTTTAGGCTTTAGTCAAGCCACTGCTGCTTCAGTAATGGCCATTTATGGTTCACTGGTTTATCTAGCTAGTGTTGCGGGTGGGTTTATCAGTGACCGAATTTTAGGTAGTCGAAAAACCGTATTTTACGGTGGTGTATTGATCATGTTTGGTCATATTGCACTTTCACTTCCTTTCGGTGGGGCGGCCCTACTAGTATCAATTGCTTTAATTGTTGCTGGTACTGGTATGCTAAAACCAAATGTTTCTGAAATGGTTGGATCACTATATTCCGTGGAGGATACGAGACGTGATGCCGGATTTAGTATTTTTGTTTTCGGTATTAATCTAGGTGCTTTATTAGCTCCCATAATTGTTTCGTGGGTTGGTTTTAATATGAGTTTCCATGCTGGATTCTCATTAGCTGCAATTGGTATGTTCTTTGGATTAGTCCAATATTATATTGATGGTAAAAAATATTTAAATAAAGATAGTTTATATCCATCAGATCCAATTCAACCCGATGAAGTTAAGAAATTTAGTCTTCGAGTTTTAATGGGTGTGATTGTATTAGCATTAATTTTAGTGGTTATGTTTGTTGCTAATGCATTAACAATTGATAATGTTGTTCTATTAATTAGTATTATTGCTGTTATTGCTCCAATTGTTTACTTTATCATCATGTTTTCAAGTAGTAAGGTTTCTAAAACAGAACGTTCACGTTTATGGGCTTATGTGCCATTATTTATCGCTGCAACGTTATTCTGGGCAATTGAAGAACAAGGTTCAGTTGTTTTAGCATTATTTGCTGCTGATCGTACTCAATTAAACTACGGTTGGATGCATATTACGCCCGCTAACTTCCAGTCCCTTAATCCATTATTCATCATGCTTTATACACCAATTTTTGCATGGCTATGGACTAAGTTAGGTAAGAAGCAACCTTCATCACCTAAGAAATTTACGTATGGACTTGTATTTACGGGTCTATCATACTTATTTATTGCCTTACCTGGTTTGATGTTTGGTACTGATGGTAAGGTTAATGCTCTTTGGTTAGTTGGTAGCTGGGCAATTGTTGAAATTGGTGAAATGTTAATCTCACCAATTGGTTTATCTGTAACGACCAAATTGGCACCTGCTGCATTTGCGTCTCAAATGATGAGTATGTGGTTCTTAGCCGATGCTGCTGGACAAGCAATTAACGCTCAGTTAGTTCGCTTCTACCCAGGACATGAAGTAGCTTACTTTATTGTATTAGGTCTTGTAACACTAGTCTTTGCACTTGTACTATTAATTTGTTCACCATGGATTACTAAGAAGATGCAAGGGATTAGATAATTAAATATTTGAATTCAAGAGATGAACTAGGTTATGCTTAGTTCATCTTTTTATTTTGGAGGGATTTATGGCTAGAAAAGTAATACTTTTTATTGCAATGAGTATTGATAATTACATTGCTGACGATCAAGGTGCCGTTGATTGGTTGGAGAAAAATGTCCATGGTACCGAAAGTGATGACAGTTATGAGAAAATGTATTCCAAAATAGATACGGTTATTATGGGAAGAACTACCTATGAACAAGTAACACAAAAATTATCTCCGGAAAAATATGTTTACGCAGATCGGCAGACGTATATTGTTACGTCTCACCTAGGGGAAGATACAGATACGATTAAATACTGGAAACAGTCGCCAGTAGAATTAGTTAAAAGAATCCAAAAGGAGAAGGGAAAAGACGTTTGGATTGTGGGAGGAGCTAAGCTTATTGATCCGCTCGTGCAAGCCAATTTAATTGATATATATATTTTAACAACGGTCCCGATTTTTTTAGGATCAGGTATTCGACTTTTTGATCGATTAGAGGAGCAAGTTCCGGTCCGTCTTATAGATGTATATCAAAAAAACGAATTAGTATATTCGATTTATCAGAGAGGTTAATAGTTTGAAAATTGCAGCAACTAGCGACAATCATTTCGATGTGAACAAAATAGATGAAAATCAAATGGCTCAAAAACAAGCCGAGTATCTTTTAAAACAACATGTGGGAGTATATTTAATAGCAGGAGACCTATTTAATAAATTTAATCGAAGCATGCAGTACGTGGAAAAGCTACAGGAATTAGTGGGAGAACACACTAAAGTTTTTTTCATAGCCGGAAATCATGATATGTTGAACGATATCGACTATAATCAATTAGAATCAAATTTAAGCCCATTATACTTGCATAACCAGTTCTATGACGTTCCTGGGACTAAATGGCGTATTATTGGAAATAATGGGTGGTACGACTATACGTTTGCAGATAATGTTGATAAAACCACCGAACAGTTTTGGCGTTGGAAAAAGTCTTTCTGGATTGATACTGGAATTGAACAGCCTATGTCAGATATTGAACGAATGAATATTGTGTTGAAGCAAACTGAACAACAAATGCAGCAGGCCAGTCGGAGAAAAGTGTTATTTATGACTCACTTTGCAGTAAGACATGAGTATATTCATTATTCCGAAGATGCCCGCTTTTGGAACATGATTAATGGAATGGCGGGGAGCAGAAGAATGGAAAAGTTGTTGGAAACATACCAGCCTGAATTGGTGATATCAGGACATTTACATCATCATTTTAAACCACTTGCAAAGTCTAATGGAATATATTATAATAATTCAGTCGGTTATCATAACAACCGAATCAACGAGTGGAATTCAGATGATTTCTTCACTGAATGGACTCAGCGATTGCTTATAACCGATCTCAAATAATTTTGAAAAAAGTTTAAAAAAAAGCTTGCAAAATTATTCGAGATTGGGTATTATTATTAAGTCGGATAGATAAGACGACAACTTATATGGAAGGGTAGCGAAGTCTGGCTAAACGCGGCGGACTGTAAATCCGCTCCTTCGGGTTCGGTGGTTCGAATCCACTCCCTTCCACCATATTGGGCTATAGCCAAGCGGTAAGGCAACAGGTTTTGATCCTGTCATGCGCTGGTTCGATCCCAGCTAGCCCAATCTAGTTTTCAGAAACATCATATCATTGATATGATGTTTTTTTGTATCTAAATCAATAAATCACAGATAGTTTTAATATGTTTCGTTTTTAGAATGGTATTAGTAATTAGTTGGAGGTTGATAGCTTAAATTTTTAATTGGAGGCTTTCAATATTGGCCTAGTTAATGATAGGATAAGGAGAACAAAATGAAATAACCAATGGGGGGCTTTTTTTATGAAAATTGGATTTATTGGTGTAGGTAATATGGCCAAAGCGATTATCAAGGGATTATTAAAAAATAATTTTGAAAGCACAGATATACTGGTACACAGTGCGCATCAATCAAGTTATGGACCTTTCGCAGAAAAGAATCAACTAATAGCGACAAAATCTAACCAAGAACTTGTTAGAAATTCGGATATCATTGTCATAGCGGTTAAACCATACGTAGTAAAAACGGTTATAGACGAAGTCAGAGATGATTTAAATCATCATCAGTTAGTTGTCTCACTGGCATCAGGAATTAGTATAGAAGATCTACAGACCAGCTTAGATGAGCAACAACCTATCTTACGCATTATGCCGAATGTTAACGTTGAAATTGGCGAAGGAATGACAGCGGTCGTTGCTAATGGTGATCTTAAAATGGAACCATTTCAGTCCGGCGTTAAAATCTTTGAAACTGTTGGAAGTACAATGGAACTTGCTGAAAAAGACTTTCCAATTTTTTCAGCAATTGCTGGTAGTGCACCTGCCTATGCTTACTTGTTTATTGATGCTCTTTCACGGGCGGGAGTTAAACATGGATTAACTAAGGCTTCTGCTACAAAGATCGCTGCTCAAATGGTCAAAGGTAGCGCAGAAATGGTTCTGAAATCCGATGAGATACCGTATGCCTTAATTGATAAAGTATCTTCTCCAGGTGGTACAACAGTGGCGGGACTCCTAGCAATGGAAGAAGCAGGCTTTTCACCAGCGGTTGTTAAGGGAATCGATGCTACGGTAGCAAAAGAAATCAATCATTAGAATCTTGTTTTTTGGTCTATACCGATATATAATGGATTTAGATTAAAAATTTAGGAGGAAAATTCATGAGTACAGTTTTGCGTCATGCTACTATTTATACTGGTTTAGAAAAAATTGAAGATGGTTACATTCGATTTGGTAAAAAAATTGAAGCCGTTGGTCCAATGAGCGAATACAAAGCCCAAGGTGATGATCAAGTTTTCTATGCTGGAGAAAAGATTATTGTTCCAGGATTCATTGATGTACATACACACGGTGGATACGGATTTGATGCCATGGATGGTGATCCAGATCAAATCAATGAAATGGTAAATAAAGCCGTTGTTAACGAAGGGGTTACCAGCTTCTTTTGTACAACAATGACCCAATCAAATGCCAACATTGAAAAAGCAATGCGTGGGGTTGCGAAAGCTGCTGAAGATAACCCAGTTATCCAAGGGGTTCATTTGGAAGGACCATTTATTTCTACTAAGTATAAGGGTGCTCAACCTGAAGAGTACATCAAGGATCCAGATGCAGAACTTTTGGGTAAATGGAATGAATTATCTGGTGGTCGTGTTAAGTTGATTACAATTGCACCTGAACATAAGGGATCTGATGCTTTTGAAGCTTACTGTTTAGACCATGGAATTGTGCCTTCAGTGGGTCATTCAGACGCAACTCGTGCGGAACTACTAAATAGTACTGTTACTCATGCAACTCATCTTTACAATGCTCAACGTGAGTTTAAGCATCGCGAACCAGGTGTAACTGGACACGTTATGTTAGAAGACAACATTTACGCTGAATTAATTTGTGACGGCTTCCATATCGTTCCTGATATGCTTAAATTAGCATACGAAGTTAAGGGACCAGAACGAATTGACCTAGTTACAGATTCAATGCGGGCTAAAGGATTCGCTGAAGGTGAAAGTGAACTTGGTGGACAAAAAGTTTACGTTAAAGACAAACAAGCACGTTTGGAAGATGGTACATTAGCTGGTTCTGTACTTGCATTTGATGATGCATTTAGAAATGCAATGCGTTTCTTTAATTGCGGAATTGCTGAAGCTGTACAAATGAGCTCAGTTAACCAAGCTCGCGAATTTGGTTTGGATTCAAAGGGAACACTTGAAGTTGGTAAGGATGCAGATATCAACGTCTTTGATAGCAACCTTAACAAATTGGAAACATATAGTTACGGGAAAAAGTTTTCTAAAGAAGACTAATAGTCAAACATTATAGGGGTACAAGAATGAATTCACCGGTATATATTCAAATTCATAATGAAATCAAAAAGGCGATTGAAGCCGGGAAATGGAAAGTGGGAGAGCGAATTCCAGCTGAACGTGAACTTTCTACAGAATTTAGTGTAAGTCGAATGACTCTTCGCCAAGCTATTTCAACTTTGGTTGATGAGGGAATTTTGGAACGTAAGGTGGGTTCGGGAACCTATGTTGCTAGTCAGAAAGTTCAAGAAAAGGTTTCAGGAGTTACTAGTTTTACGGAATTAACGGAGGCTCAAGGTAAAAAGCCGTCTAGTCGGACAATTTCGTACCATACTAGTGAACCTTCTTTAAGTGAAATTGAAAAATTACAGTTAAATGATGGCGATCTAGTATTGCGGATGGAGCGTATTCGATTTGCTGACGCTGTTCCAATTTGTTATGAAACGGCAACTATTCCAGAAAAGCTAGTTAGTGATTTTAGTAAATCTGAAGTGACTAAATCACTTTATAAAACTCTGGAAGAAAAAGCAGGGTTGATGATTGGACGTGCGGAACAAACCGTCTCGGCGATGTTGGCTTCTGAAAAAGTGTCAGAGTATTTAGATATTAAACGTGGCGATGCAATTCTACGTTTACATCAATTATCGTATGCTCAAGATGGTACACCGTTTGAATATGTACGTACTCAGTATGTAGGCGAACGTTTTGAATTTTATTTAAATCGTTAATAAAAAAGAAGGAAGAATAGGCTAATCCTATTTTTCCTTCTTTTTATTTGCTTTAAAGGCTTCCATCATAAAAATCGGTAATACTATTTGGCGTTTGATTCGTTTAGGGTCACTTAATAAACGATATAACCACTCAACGTTATGTTTTTGCCAAAATTCAGGAGCCCGTTTAACAGTTCCGGCGTAGACGTCAAAGCTACCACCGATTCCCATCCAGATTGCTGGGGTAAAATGACGATATTTAGCAATAAATTCCTCTTGTTTTGGAAAACCTGTAGCTACAAAAACTATTTCAGGTTGAAGTTCTTTAATTTCGTCAATAATCGGAAGGGAATCTTTGAAATAGCCGTCGTGATAACCAACCAAATTAATACCAGGATGTTCATGATGAACTTTATGAACAACTTTTTTAATTACGGCAGGTTTCCCACCTAAGAAGTAGGCTTTGGAATGATGTTCATTGGCCCACTGCATGAGTTCAGTAAAGACATCATATCCAGTTACTCGCTCTGTCAACGGCGTTTTCGTGAATTTGGATGCTTTAACGATTCCAATCCCATCAGGAACTAAATAATCAGCAGAACGCACAATTTTTGCGTAATTAGGATTTTTGCGAGCAAACATGATGATTTCCGGATTAGCAGTGATGATAAAACGATTTTGATGTTGAAGAAGATCTTCTTCAACTTGTTTTAAAAACTGTGATTTAGTGACATTCAGAAAATTAAATCCGAGAATATTAACAAAATTATATTTCATAAGGGTCTCCTAGATTAAAAATTGCGATTTAATGTATAAATGATAAAATTAAAACAACTGTATTGTTAGATTAAATAAAAACATAAAAGAGTAGGAGCATAATCATCATGGTAAAAGAGTTTCCAGATGACACATTAACTTTGCATACAGATGCGTATCAAATCAATATGATCCAAACCTATTGGAATAAAGGAATTCACAACAAGACGGCGATCTTTGAAGTGTTTTTCAGAAATATGCCATTTGATAATGGGTATGCTGTTTTTGCTGGATTAGACCGCATTATTGATTATATCAGTAACTTACATTTTTCAGAGAGCGATATTGAATATTTAAAGGATGTGGCTGGTTATCCAGACGATTTTTTAGCTTACCTTAAAGATTTTCATTTTAGAGGTACAATTCGTTCTGCAGTTGAAGGCGACCTAGTTTTCAACAACGAACCTATTTTACAAGTCGAAGGGCCACTTGCCGACTGTCAATTAATTGAAACAGCGTTATTGAATATTGTCAATTACCAAACCTTAATTGCTACAAAAGCGGCTCGCATTAAGTCGGTAGTTGGTTCAGACAAGTTACTTGAATTTGGTACTCGGCGTGCGCAAGAAATGGATGCTGCCCTTTGGGGAACTCGCGCTGCTTACATTGGTGGCTTCGATGCTACCAGTAATGTACGGGCCGGTAAGAAATTTGGAATTCCAGTAAGTGGGACACACGCGCATGCATTGGTTCAATATTACATGAATGATTATGATGCTTTCAAAGCGTATGCGACAACTCACCGTGATTGTGTTTTTCTAGTAGATACATTTGATACATTAAAAAGTGGGGTACCTAATGCTATTCGCGTAGCAAAAGAAATGGGCGATAAGATTAATTTCTTAGGAGTTCGAATTGACAGTGGTGACATGGCCTATTTATCGAAACGTGTTCGTGAACAATTAGATGAAGCAGGTTTCCCTAATGCTAAAATTTTTGCATCGAATGATTTAGATGAAAAAACAATCCAAAACTTGAAGATGCAGGGAGCTAAGATTGAAGTTTGGGGCGTTGGTACTAAGTTGATTACGGCATATGATCAACCAGCGCTAGGTGCAGTTTATAAGATGGTGTCAATTGAACGTGACGGTAAAATGGTGGATACCATCAAATTATCAAATAATGCTGAGAAAGTTTCTACTCCAGGTAAAAAACAAGTTTGGCGTATTTCAAGAAACTCAGATGGAAAATCGGAAGGTGACTACATCACTCTTTGGGATGAAGATCCTCGAGTAGAAGAGTCTCTATACATGTTCCATCCGAACTACACGTATATTAATAAAACGGTCACTGATTTTAAAGCTCGTCCAGTTTTACAAACCATTTTTGAAGATGGTAAATTAGTTTATGATCGACCAAGTTTGGCTGAGATTAAAGAATTTGCTCGTCGTAGTTTGGATTCTCTGTGGGATGAGTACAAACGGGATTTAAATCCACAAGATTATCCGGTGGATCTTTCACAAGATTGCTACGACAATAAAGTTGCTATTATCAAGCGAGTCCGTGAATATGTTGGGAAACTAAAATTTTAACAAACTAGGTGATAAAATTGCGAGAATTACAAAAAGAGATTATTGAAACTTTAAAGGTTCAACCGACGATTGACCCAAAACAGGAAATTCGTCGTAGTGTAGATTTTATGAAAAATTATCTAAAAAAAGTTCCTAGTTTACGTTCCTTAGTGCTCGGAATCTCAGGTGGACAGGATTCAACCCTTGCCGGTGCGTTAGCTGAAATTGCGGTTCGTGAATTACGGGAAGAAACGGGTATTCAAGACTACCGGTTCATTGCAGTTCGCTTGCCCTATGGTGTGCAAGCGGATGAATCCGATGCAATGAAAGCAATCGAATTTATGCAAGCCGATGAAGTAGTTCGAATTGATATCAAACCAGCGGCAGATGCCATGGTTGCTGCGTTGGAAGCTAATGATTTAAAAATTTCTGATTTTAACAAAGGGAATATCAAAGCTCGTGAACGGATGATTGCTCAATATGGTATTGCGGGAAGTAATGCTGGAATTGTAATTGGAACCGATCATGCTGCAGAATCTGTTACGGGATTTTATACTAAATTTGGTGATGGCGGAGCTGATATTATCCCTCTTTGGCGCTTGGATAAGCGACAAGGAAAGGCAATGCTAAAAGAGCTCAACGCACCGGTTGAACTTTATGAAAAGACCCCAACGGCTGATTTAGAAGAGGAGCGTCCAGCGTTGCCTGACGAAGTGGCCTTAGGGGTTACTTACGACGATATTGACAACTATCTGGAAGGTCGCGAAATTAGTTCTGAAGCGGCTGACAAAATTGAAGGTTGGTATAAACGGACGGCTCATAAACGAGTTTTACCTTATACGGTTTTCGATAACTAATTATTAAGAGAAGGGGTTTAGCTTGTAATTAGTTTGAATGGTCGGTTATAATCAAATTGTAGACATGAGGGAGTAACTTGCAGACTATCTGCGATAATATCACCAACAAGAATAAATCTGGTATTATCTTAATTTAGTGAGACTCATGTGTGTGGGAAAAGATTCCTTGCGCACATGGGTCTTTTTTCATACCCAGCATTAAAAAATAGCTAGGAGGAAAAGGAATTATGCACAAAGAGCAATGGCAGTTAACGGTAGAAGAGATTTTGAAGCAGGAACAAAGTAATAAAGAGCGTGGTTTATCTGCTAGTGAGGTTCAAAAAAGAACTGAACAATACGGAAAAAATGTTTTAGCAACCAAAAAGAAAACCACTCTTTTACAGAAGTTTATTGAACAGTTTAAAGATTTGATGATTATCGTATTGATGATTGCAGCCCTGATCTCCGTCTTTGTTGGCGAAGGAGTGGATGCAATGATCATCATGCTAGTAGTTATTTTGAATGCGGTTTTTGGAGTATTCCAAGAAGCCAAGGCTGAGGAGGCGATTGACGCGCTAAAAAGTTTAGCTGCTCCTCAAGCGCATGTTCGCCGAGATGGAAGAGTACAAACGATAAAAAGTGAGGATTTAGTCCCGGGCGATATCGTTCTGCTCGAAGCTGGTGATATCGTTCCAGCAGATTTAAGATTAATTGAATCTGCTTCAATTAAGATGGAGGAAGCTGCACTAACGGGTGAATCTGTACCAGTAAATAAAGCAGTTGCTCCCATTGAGGGAGAAAATCCGGCACTAGGTGATCGTAAAAACATGGCATTTATGAATAGTAATGTAACGTTTGGCCGTGGACTAGGTGTGGTTACTGGAACGGGAATGCAAACTGAAGTTGGGCGAATTGCCGACTTAATTAATAATGCCGAAGAAACTATTACCCCGTTGCAACGGAACCTGATTAAGTTGAGTAAAACTTTAACTTGGCTAATTTTAGGTATTGCGGTGGTAGTATTCATAGTAGGGATGTTACGTGGACAAGAAACCTTAATTGACATGTTATTAACAGCAATTTCTTTAGCTGTAGCGGCTATTCCAGAAGGATTACCAGCTATTGTTACGATTACTCTAGCACTGGGAACGCAGCGGATGGCTAAAAGACATGCTATTATTCGAAAATTACCAGCAGTCGAAACTTTGGGAAGTACTGAAATTATTGCTTCAGATAAGACAGGGACATTGACCCAAAATAAAATGACTGTGGAAAAAGTATTTGTGGATAACCAACTCCTGAATGCCGAAGAGGTTATTCCAGATACTAAACAAAAGCTATACGATTTAATGATTTTAAATAATGATACTAAAAAAATTGAGGGAGAATTGATCGGTGATCCTACGGAAACCGCCTTGATTGCATTCAATGATTCCAAAAATTATCAAGCGGACGAAGTTATTAAAAGTTATCCACGGGTGGCTGAGGTTCCATTTGACTCCGAAAGAAAATTGATGTCTACTATTAATGCTTTGGAAGATGGAAGATATCTTTTAACAGTGAAGGGTGCTCCAGATGAGTTGTTGAAACGAACTACTCAATATGTGGAAAAGAACCAAATTCTCCCAATGAATGATGCTGAAATCAAACTAATTCGGGCGACAAATCATGAACTAGCTACACAAGCTATTCGAGTATTAGGATTTGCTTACCAGATTTTAGACGAAATTCCTACAGCCTTAGATAGTGAAACTGTGGAAAAAGATTTAATTTTTGCTGGTTTAATTGGAATGATTGATCCAGAACGGACCGAAGTTGCACAAGCTGTCAAAGAAGCCCAACAAGCAGGAATCCGGACCTTAATGATTACTGGTGATCATCGTGATACAGCGGGAGCGATTGCCAAACGTTTAGGAATGATTGATGAAGATGAAGTTGATACAGCCGTAATCACGGGAGCCGAACTTGATCAACAAACGGATGAAGAATTGGCTCGAAATGTAGATAAATATGCTGTATACGCACGGGTGGCACCAGAACATAAAGTTAGAATTGTAAATGCTTGGCAAAAAAAGGGAAAGATTGTCGCCATGACTGGTGATGGAGTTAATGATGCCCCTTCCCTGAAACAGGCAGATATTGGAGTGGCAATGGGAATCACTGGTACTGAAGTTTCCAAAGGGGCCAGTGATATGGTCCTTGCAGATGATAACTTTGCCACCATCGTAGTTGCTGTAGAGGAAGGACGAAAAGTTTTTGCTAATATCCAAAAGGCAATTCAGTATCTTTTGTCGGCTAATTTAGGTGAAGTATTAACTTTATTCGTAATGACCATGATGGGATGGCAAATTTTAGCGCCGGTTCATATTTTGTGGATTAATCTAGTCACTGATACGTTCCCTGCTATTGCGTTAGGACTTGAACCAGCTGAAAAAGACGCAATGAAACAAAAACCGCGTGGTAAAAATGCAAGCTTCCTATCAGGAGGCGTGGCTAGTAATGTAATTTACCAAGGAATTTTAGAAGGGGCTATTACTTTATTTGTTTATGCGATGGCACTCCGTTTTCCAGATCATGCTACGGCTACTCAAATTCACGCAGATGCGTTAACAATGGCCTTTGCAACATTAGGCTTAATCCAACTATTTCATGCGTTTAACTCAAAATCAGTTCATGGTTCTATTTTTAGTGCAACAACGCTAAAAAATAAGTTCTTCAATTGGTCAATTGTAATTTCGTTTGTGCTATTAGCCGCAACAATTGTGGTGCCAGGATTAAATGATTTATTCCATGTTAGCAACCTAAATCTCCACCAATGGATGATTGTAATTTTTGCATCATTATCGATGATTGTGATTGTCGAAGTGGTAAAATTAATACAACGTACTTTAAAAAAATAGTGGAGAGATTAAATGAGAGCTAATATTCAAACTTATGCTGGTACAATTTCCAAATTAACTGAAATACTTGAACAAACAGGAGAACAGGTCGATCCATACTTTCAAGAACTAAAAAAATGGATGCAGTTGGGACAAGTTGCTGATCTAGATCAAGCTAAATTAGCAGAAATTAAGAATCAATTTCAGCTGGCTACAGATAACTACCGTTCAATTGAAAAAGAACTTACAGAAATGCAAGCTCCTATCAAATTTATCGGGAAACACCAAAATTTGAAACATGATTATCTTCGATATATTGAAGAATGTCAAAAAATGGTGGATACGATTAATCCAGAAGCTAAAAAAGTTAATGCTGAAGATTTTAATGCTTCTGAAAAGGCTCAAGCAGAAATTATGGGCCAAATTACCAAGACGTTAACTAGAATTATGAATATGCTACTTGCATAATGTTTAATATTGCAATACGAGAGGTTGAGGGAGAAGTTGGTTCCTCAGCCTCTTCTTGTTAGATTTTAAGATAAAGGGAGAAAATGATTTTGGAAGAAAAAATTTTAAAAATTGTCGGAACTAAGTTAAAAGATTATCGAGCAAATCAAATTAAAGCTACACTAGAAATGCTAGAGGATGGAAATACAGTTCCCTTTATCGCTCGGTATCGAAAAGAACGAACTCAAAGTTTAGATGAAGTTCAAATTCGGGAAATTCAAGCAACGTACCACCAGACTGAAACACTTGAAAAAAGAAAAGCCGATGTTTTAAAAAATATTGAAGATCAACAAAAATTAACTCCAGAATTGGCGCAAAAGATTCGTACAGCCGATGCCTTACAAACGGTGGAGGACTTGTATTTACCATACAAACAAAAACGGCGGACGAAAGCGACAATTGCTAAGGAAGCAGGTTTAGAACCGATTGCAACCTGGATTTTGGGTTTTCCACAAGGAACTTTAGCTAAGCAACTTCAAAGTGCGATTAATCCAGAACAGAATCTTAATAGTGTTGACGATGTTTTAGCAGGAGTTCACGAAATATTAGCCGAAGCCTTCTCGGACCAAGCTGATATCCGTGAATGGGTGCGAAGTTATACCAAAAAAAATGGACGATTAACGGCAGAAGTAAAGCCCAAGGGCCAAGCAATTGATGAGAACGGTGTTTATGGGATTTACTATGACTTCAGTGAAAAACTGAATCAAGTGGCCTCCCACCAAATTTTAGCGATTAACCGAGGCGAAAAAGAAAAGGTCCTACGAGCTAAAATTGAGGTTGATCCTCAAGGAATCGAACGATACCTTCACTTTCGTTTGATTGGTAAAAAGACCGGCGAAGCAGTTGGTATAGTCGAAGATGCATATCAAGATGCTTATAAACGTTTTATTGGCCCAGCAATTGAACGTGAATTACGTGCAGAACTGACTGCTATGGGCGACCAACAGGCTATTAAGGTGTTTGGTGAAAACTTATACCATCTCTTGATGCAAGCCCCTCTAAAGGGAAAAGTAGTCTTAGGTTTTGACCCAGCTTATCGGACCGGTTGTAAGTTGGCGGTTATTGATGAGAACGGTAAATTTTTAGATAAATTAGTGATTTATCCACATAAACCAGCTTCAATGGAAAAACGAGCTAAAGCCGGAAAACAATTAAAAGATTTCATTGAGAAGTACCAAGTTGAAATGATTGCAATTGGAAACGGAACAGCAAGTCGCGAATCAGAAGAATTTGTAGCTAATTTAATTAAAGAAATTAAGCGTCCCATCTATTATGTAATTGTCAATGAAGCAGGAGCGTCAGTTTATTCTGCTAGTAACGAAGCCCGAGAGGCATTTCCAGATCTTCAAGTTGAAGAAAGAAGTGCGATTAGTATTGGACGACGCTTACAAGATCCTTTAGCAGAATTGATTAAGATCGATCCTCAAGCAGTTGGAGTCGGTCAATATCAACATGATGTTGCGCAAAAAGATTTACATGAACAACTTGATAACGTCGTTGAAACGGCCGTTAACCAAGTTGGAGTTAATTTAAATACTGCTAGCCCAGAGTTGCTAACCCATATTTCGGGGTTAACTAAAACAACCGCTAAAAATATTGTTAATTTTCGAGAGGAAAATGGAAGCTATCATTCTCGCAAACAATTAAAAAAAGTCCCTCGCTTAGGACCTAAAGCCTATGAACAAGCAATTGGTTTTTTGAGAATTGTTGATGGAGATGATATTTTGGATAATACCGGAATCCATCCTGAAAGTTATGCAGTTGTTAAACAATTAATGCAGTTATTGGGACTAAAATTGCAAGACATTGGTAAAGCGGAAGTTAACGAAAAACTACAAGGAGTGCAGGTTAAAGCAGTCGCTGAACAGCTTAACGTTGGCTGGGAAACTTTAGCTGATATTATTGCCGAATTACAGAAACCGGGACGTGATTTGCGAGATGAAATGCCGGCGCCATTACTTCGATCAGATGTTCTAACGCTAGAGGACCTTAAACCAGGGATGGAACTTCAAGGGACAGTACGAAATGTAATTGATTTCGGAGCATTTGTAGATATTGGGGTTAAACAGGACGGTTTAGTCCACATCTCAAAACTAAAGAAAGGTTTTGTGAAGCAACCCAGCGATGTGGTTGCAGTCGGGGATATTGTTAAAGTTTGGGTTGAAAGTGTAGACGTTGAACGCCACCGAATTCAATTAACAATGATTCCTAAGGATTAAAATGACAGACTTAGAATTGCAACAATTAACTCAACGCATTGCTCAAGAGTCCTTTGGTAAAAGTTTTCCGTATAAGGTGGTCTTTAATCGACGTTTAAAAACCACTGGTGGTCGCTATCATCTAAATGATCATCATATTGATATTAATCCGTTGATGCTGGAAGAATTCGATGAAGCGATCTTGATCGGGGTTATTAAACATGAACTAGTGCATTATTTTGTGCATATGTTAAACGAGAAACCAGATCATCGAAACCCACATTTTCAGCAGTTGTTACGAGCGGTGGGAGGGTTAAGGTATGCTCCAACCACCTCTAAGCGGCGGCGAACTCCTCCCAAGTTACTATATCAATGCCAAGGTTGTGGATTACAATACCCCCGACAAAGGCGGATTAATACACGCAAGTATGTGTGTAGCAAGTGTCGCGGACGACTCAAATTATTATAAATTAGATTTTTTAAAATAAAACGTAAAAAAGTCTTGCTAGCAGTAGGTAGATTTGATACTATTATCTAGTAAGCTTTTGCGGCCATGGCGGAACTGGCAGACGCGCAGGATTAAGGATCCTGTCCGAATTTACTCGGGTGGAGGTTCGAACCCTCTTGGCCGCATCAATAAAAAAGGACTCCTAGAAATAGGAGTCCTTTTTGTGTTTCTAGGAACTGTTTCAATATTGACACACTTTTTAATACACAATTAGTGTATTAGTATCGATGTGTATTAATAAGAATGCTGATTCTACGGTATTTAATCATTAGTGTATTTTGGCACGGTATTTGCTTATATATAGGTGAATGCAAAATATGTTGAATTATCAATGTGTTTCGCACATCGAAGCGGGTTTAACCACTTTGATGGATGGATGTTTATCTGATGAGAAGCCATTTTAAATTAAAACTTAAACTTTGAAAAGCACGATGGGATTAATCAGTCCCATCTTTTATCCTAGATAATTGAAAGCGTTTTTTGAAAATTTTAATTTAAGTTGGTTTCCAAACGAATAAACGTTCAATTTAGATTTAAGTTACAGGTTTTAGAACTTATTTTATTTATTTTTTGATTAAGCTGTAACAATATAATATGGGAGGTATACAGACAGATGGTTGGAATTATCATTGCTAGTCACGGCGAATTTGCTAAAGGTATTTTGCAATCAGGTTCAATGATCTTCGGTGAACAAGAAGACGTTAAAGCTGTTACATTAATGCCAAGTGAAGGCCCTGACGATATCAGAGCAAAACTTCAAGAAGCAGTTGCTTCTTTTAGTAACCAAGACGAAGTATTATTCTTAGTCGACCTATGGGGAGGCACTCCATTTAATCAAGTTAATAACTTGTTTGAAGAACACAAGGACAAATGGGCAATCGTTGCCGGTTTGAACTTGCCAATGCTAATCGAAGCTTATGCTTCACGTTTATCAATGGAATCAGCACAAGAAATTGCTGCTCATATCATTGAAACTGCTAAAGAAGGGGTTAAGGTTCGTCCTGAAGCTCTTCAACCAGAAGAAGCTCCAAAGGCAGCAGAAAGCGCACAAGTTGCTTCTGGTCGTCCAGGACACTTCGATTATGTCTTAGCTCGTATCGATACTCGTTTACTTCATGGACAAGTTGCTACAGCTTGGACAAAGACGACTAAACCAGATCGAATCATCGTTGTTTCTGATAACGTTGCTAAAGATGAACTTCGTTCTTCAATGATCAAGCAAGCTGCTCCATCAGGAGTTAAGGCTCATATCGTTCCTATTGATCAAATGATTAAACTTGCTAAGGATGATCAACATTTTGGTGGAACCCGTGCCATGCTATTATTTGAAACACCACAAGATGCTTTGAGAGCAATCGAAGGTGGCGTTCCACTTAAGTCATTAAACGTTGGTTCAATGGCACATTCACCTGGTAAAGTTCAACCTAATAAGGTATTGGCTTTTGACCAAAATGATATTGATACTTACAAGAAGTTGGAAGACATGAACGTTGAACTTGATGTTCGTAAAGTTCCAACTGATTCAAAAGACAATATGGATGCAATTATGAAGAAAGCTCAAGATGAGCTTAACGCAAAAAAATAATTTAATTATAACGGAGGATTAATAATCATGGCATTGAATGCAATTCAAATGATTTTAGTCGTTATCGTAGCGTTTTTAGCTGGTGTGGAAGGTATCTTGGATCAATTCCATTTCCATCAACCAGTAATCGCATGTACTTTAATCGGCTTAGTAACTGGTAACTTAGTACCTTGCCTTATCTTAGGTGGTTCACTTCAAATGATCGCTCTTGGTTGGGCTAACGTTGGGGCTGCTGTAGCTCCTGATGCTGCTTTGGCTTCTGTAGCTTCTGCTATTATTTTAGTTTTAGGTGGCCAAGGTAAAGCTGGTGTTTCATCAGCTATCGCTCTTGCTGTTCCTTTAGCTGTAGCTGGACTATTATTAACAATCATTGCTCGTACACTTGCAACTCTTATCGTTCACGTTATGGATGCTGCTGCTAAAGAAGGTAGCTTCGGTAAACTTGAAGCATGGCACTACGTTGCTATCTGTATGCAAGGTTTACGTATCGCTATCCCAGCTGGATTGATTCTTGCAATCGGTGCTGGTCCCGTACGTAGTTTACTTGCTGCTATGCCTGCTTGGTTGACAGACGGTCTATCAGTTGGTGGTGGTATGGTTGTTGCCGTTGGTTATGCAATGGTTATCAACATGATGGCTACTAAAGAAGTTTGGCCTTTCTTCGCGCTTGGTTTCGTTTTAGCAACTATCCCTGATTTGACACTTATCGCTTTAGGTACAATCGGTATTGCATTGGCTCTTATCTACTTAACCCTTTCAAAAATGGGTGGTTCAAGTAACGGAGGCAACTCAGGTTCCGGTGATCCGCTCGGCGATATAATTGATAAATACTAAAAGGAGGCCAACAGAAAATGCAAGAAAAAGTTCAATTAACTAAAAAAGATCGTATTCATGTTTGGTTACGTTCAACATTCCTTCAAGGTTCATGGAACTACGAACGTATGCAAAATGGTGGTTGGGCATATACATTAATCCCAGCTCTTAAAAAGTTATACAAAACAAAAGAAGACCGTGCCGCAGCTTTGACACGTCACATGGAATTCTTTAATACTCATCCATACTTAGCTGCACCTATCCTTGGTGTAACAATGTCTCTTGAAGAAGAACGTGCTAATGGTGCTCCTATTGATGACGTTGCGATTCAAGGGGTTAAAGTTGGTATGATGGGACCTCTTGCCGGTGTTGGTGATCCGGTATTCTGGTTTACAGTTAAGCCAATTATTGGTGCTTTAGCTGCTTCACTTGCTTTGGGTGGTAACATCCTTGGACCAATTCTTTACTTCGTACTTTGGAATGCTATTCGTATGGGATTCACATGGTATACACAAGAATTTGGTTATAAAGCTGGTTCAAAGATTACAGAAGACATGTCTGGTGGTTTACTACAAGACGTTACTAAAGGTGCTTCAATCTTGGGTATGTTTATCCTTGGTTCATTGATTAACCGTTGGGTTACTGTTAAGTTCACACCAGTTGTTTCAACTGTTAAACAAAGTAAAGGTGCTTACATCGACTGGGCAAACCTTCCAAGTGGTGCTAAAGGAATTCAAGAAGCATTGCAACAACAAGCTGCTGGTCTTTCATTAACTCCAGAAAAAGTTACAACATTGCAAGATAACTTGGATCAATTAATTCCAGGACTTGCTGGATTACTTCTAACACTTCTTTGCATGTGGTTACTTAAGAAGGGTGTTTCTCCTATCGTTGTTATCTTTGGTTTATTCATCGTTGGTGTTGTACTTCACGTACTCCACGTTATGTAATAAACTTAAATTAAGTCTGGGCTATGGCCTAGGCTTTTTTTATTAAAATTTTTGGTGAAATGTACCTTAAGTATTATAATTGGATAAAAAGAAGAATGGAGTAATTTGAATGGCTCAATCAATTAATACAAAAGCAGATTTGGTAATCGATGCTACCTCATTTTTGGGGATGGGTGATTACGGAAAAATTATGATTGGCGATCACGGTTTTGAATTTTTTGACAATCGTAATGTTGAAAACTTCATTCAAATTCCTTGGGAAGAAGTTGATACAGTGATTGCTTCCTTGGTCTTTGGGGGTAGATGGATTCCAAGATTTGCCATTAAAACTAAACGAAGTGGAACCTATAGTTTCGCTTCTAAAAAAACCCATGAAGTTTTAAGAGAAATTAGAAAACATGTTGATGCTGACCGCATGGTACGTTCATTAGGGGTTTGGGACGTAATCAAACGAGGAGTAATGAGCATTTTCAAGCGTAAAGCTAAATAATAATTAATTAACCATTTAAAACTATGCTAAAAAGCGATTTGAAACGACCCAATTAAAGCAAGTCTAAAAAATATTTGGACGAGGGACGGAAAGATGAGTTTTTTAGCATAGTTTTTTGTTTGAAAGCGTTTGTTTTGAAACTGTGTTAAACTGTATTGTATTAATTAGTGTATTAATACAGATTGCGGTGAGAAAATGAAAAGACAAGATAGAATTTATGAATATGTTATTGAAAATACGCAAAATGTTTCCGATACGGAATTAAAGGAGCAAGCTGCGTTAACGACGAGTTTAATCGCAGAGAACCTGAACATCGCTCGAAGCAATGTTAGCAAGGAACTAAATGAATTAGTTCGTAAGAATAAGTTATCCAAGATTAGTGGACGGCCTGTACGTTATTGTCGACCTTTGACAGAAGAAGGACAACTTCCCCAACAATCCAGTCAAGATCCATCTAGCTATCACATTGAAGATGGTATTAGTGGAATGGACCTGGGGAAGAAGAAATTAGCAGGTACCCTTGAAGAACCAACTCGACCGGTTACTTTAAATAAAAATACTAATATTTTTGATCGAATGATTGGCAAGAGTCGAAGCATGCACAACCAAATTGAACAAGCCAAGGCAGCCATGTTGTATCCACCAAGAGGACTGAACACATTAATTATTGGCCCGACTGGTTCTGGTAAAACATACTTCGCCAATGCGATGTTTGAATTTGCCCAAACTAAGGGTTTAATTGATCGACAGCAACAGTTGGTAACCTTTAATTGTGCTGATTATGCACACAATCCGGAATTATTGATGTCCCATCTATTTGGTTACATTCAAGGTGCATTTACAGGGGCAAATGATGAGCAAGATGGCTTGATTCAAGAGGCCGATGGTGGGATGCTCTTCTTGGATGAAGTTCATCGACTTCCACCA
The DNA here is from genome assembly GCF_001437285.1 of Pediococcus pentosaceus. Classification (GTDB taxonomy): domain Bacteria; phylum Bacillota; class Bacilli; order Lactobacillales; family Lactobacillaceae; genus Pediococcus; species Pediococcus pentosaceus. The sequence goes on from NZ_JQBF01000003.1 coordinate 20,406, forward strand.
GAAGGTCAAGAAATGATTTTCTATTTCATGGATCATGGTACTTATAATCGGTTGGGGGAAACTTCCAAGAACCATCATGCCGACGTTCGCTTAGTTTGTGCTACAACGGAAGATCCAGAAAGTTCATTGCTACAGACTTTTGTTCGTCGAATTCCAATTACCATTCAACTTCCGGCATTTAACAAACGTAGTCCGGAAGAACGAATTGACCTTCTACGTTCATTGGTAACAATTGAAGCCAACCGAACTAACAAAGAAATTACATTAACCGAAGATGTTGTCCAAGCTTTATTAGGTAGTGTTACGTATGGAAATGTGGGTCAATTAAAATCTAATATTCAATTAGTGTGCGCTAAGGGATTTTTGAACAATATCGAAAATGAAGGCGAAATCATGATTACAGCGGATGATTTGCCGTCAAATATTAAGGATGGATTACTAAATTTAGCCTCTAACCGGGCTGAACTTGGGGCAATTTCGAAGATACTAGAACCCTACATGGTAATTAAACCGGGATCATCTTATGCAACTCCCGTTAGCCGTAAAGATAGCTATGAACTGCCCTATAATTTGTATGAAATCATTGGCGATAAAGCGATGATGCTACGTGAAGAGGGTCTTGACCAAGAAAATATCAATAATTTTATTACTACGGATATTAACCTACATTTAAAATCTTTCTATAAGAATGAATCAGACACTCGTCAAGCAGAAAGTAAACTAGCTGAAATTGTGGATAAAGGGATTATTGATTTTGCTAAACAGGTTCAGCCTAAGATTGAAAATCAATTAGATTATCATTTTAAAGAGAACTTTATATATGCAATGAGTTTGCATATTAGTTCATTTATTAAACGAATTCAATCTGGAAAACCGATGCGGTTGATGGGCAATGATTTAGTTGCAATGGTTAAGGATTATCCAGAAGAGTTGGCGGTTGCTAAATCGATTAAGGAAATGCTAGAACAGCGGTATGGAATGCCGATTCCTGAATCAGAGAGTTACTATTTAGCAGTCCTTTTAATTTCACTAAGAACGGTCCCAACTAGTAATGGTCAAGTCGGTATTGTGGTGGCAGCTCATGGAAGTAGTACAGCTAGTTCTATGACACAAGTCGTCTCTCAATTATTATCTGACAACTCGATTCAAGCTTTTGATATGCCGCTCGACATGAATCCGCAAACGGCGTATAAGGGGATTGTGGAACGCGTCCGAGCTGCTAACCAGGGGGAAGGAGTACTTCTACTAGTTGATATGGGATCCTTAAGTACCTTTGGATCTAAAATCACGGAAGAAACTCAAATTCCGGTTAAAGTTATTGATATGGTAACGACGGCGATGGTCTTAGAAGCGACCAGAAAAGCTTCTTTTATCGATAGTGATTTGAACGATATTTATGCTGAACTACGTGAATTTCACGGATACTCCAGAGTTGCAATTGCGGATGAAAGTAACGTTGAAGAAAGAGCAGAAGATCTATCCATGATTTCTGGGAAACCCAAAGCGATCGTTGCGGTATGCTCCACAGGTGAAGGAACCGCCAAAAAAATTAAAGATTTACTAGATCAACTCTTAGTTCAAAATTTAATTGAGGATATCAAAGTTTTTCCGATCTCCATAGTAAACATGCAAGATCATATCCAACAAATTAACACCAAATATACGATTGTCGCAGCGACTGGAGTAATGAATCCACAAATTGGAGTACCATTTATGCCTCTTCAAACACTTTTACAGGGTGGAGGAGAAAAGTTCGTTCGACAGTTGGCAGAACGTAGCGAAGTATCATGGGTGCTTGATGAACAAGACTCTAAATTGACGCGTAGCGTTTGTCGTCAATATTTATCACAGTACTTTGTTTTCTTGAATGCGGATAAGTTCACGGATATTTTATGGAATTATGTGGATTACTTGGCAGAAACTAAGAAAGTGGAATTTAGTGAATCCTTCCGCATCAATTTAATTATGCATATTGCGGGAGCAGTGGAAAGAATGCTTACCAATAATCCGATGGAAACAGCACCGGAAGAATTGGCTGCGGTTCAGGATGAAGTGTGGTTTAAATTGATACAAAAAGCGGATGATAAGTATTTGAGAAGGATTCAAATTGAAATGACTCCAAGTGAAGAATTTTATGTTTATAAATTGTTGGAAACATGGCAAGAAAAAAATGATACAATCCTAAGTGAGGTAGATTAAAACTAATCTTAATTTTGGAGGACACGGTGATATGACGATGGACATTCTACTGGCTCGTGTCGATAGTCGGCTCTTGCATGGGCAAGTAGCGACTGCTTGGGCTAAAAAGGTTAAACCTAATCGGATTTTAGTCGTTTCAGATAGCGTTGCAGAAGATAATTTACGTAAAACGTTGATTACTCAAGCTGCGCCTCCTGGAATATTAGTAAACGTGATTACGGTTGAAAAAATGATTCGAATTTATCAAGATTCGCAATTTGATTCTTTTAAAGTGTTACTTTTAACGGAAACCCTACAAGATATGTTGAAGCTGGTTGATGGCGGTATCGATGTCTCTGATTTAGGGATTGATGTGGGCAGTTTGGCATACGCCGTAGATATGACGATGCTAACAGATGCGATTGCGGTTGGTAAAGAAGAGATTGCTACAATCCGAACCCTACACGAACGTGGATTAACAGTGTACGCTCAAAAAATTCCTAATGATAGCCGTAAAGATTTGATAAAAATGTTAGATAAAAATAATTTATAATAAAAAATAACCCACAACTTTAATAGTTACGGGTTATTTTTATGGTCCAAATAAATGTTAAAGTTCCTCAAGCACCTGATTTTCTTTAATCTTTGGTTCGGGTTGTTTTTGACGATTTTGAATTTCTCGTTCTATTTTAAACAAAACTTCTTTTTGAGAAGCAGGAACGTCAATGTTAAAACGACCAGTGGCAGTTTCGATTGTTAAACGGGCCTTGAATCCGGCAATACCTAGAATTAAACCGATAATGATGGCTAAAATTCCGATTGCTAAGCCTTTATTCATGGCACTTAAAGCTCCTAAAACAATTAAAATTAAACCAAGTAGTAGCGGGAAAAACTGATTTTTACCTTTGATGCTGGTAGATTTAATATCACTTAGTGCAATGTCTTTAGAAATTAGAGCATAAGGGAAAACCCATAGTAATAGACGAGGGATGCGACTACGAACAGATTGGTTGTCCACTTCGACGCGACCTTTCATCCAAAAAATAAGCCAGCTAATTGAAAAATTAAACATTAATATTCCTCCAGTATTGTTCCATTGTCTTATTAATTAAGCATAATTATTTAACGATTAAAAGGCAAGTTTTCTACATGAGATCCATTAGATTTCTTAATATAATTATAAGAACTTAATTAATCCGATTGTTACAACAATGAAAACGTTTGTTAGATGTGATCTGTCACGCACACTATTTTCACAAATAATATTTTACTGGTAGAATAGAATGATAAACAAAGTGAGGAAGAAGCTTAAAATGAGTTTAAAAATTTTATCTACAGCACATTATGTACCCGAACGGGTGGTTGATAACGATGAGTTATCCAAAATTATGGATACAAATGATGAGTGGATTCAATCCCACACAGGAATTCAAACTCGTCATTATGCCATGGGCGAAGAGAATACATCAAGCTTAGCAGTCGAAGTGGGACAAAAATTATTAAACGAAAGTGGTTTAACGGCTGATCAAATCGATGTTATTATTCTTTCAACGATTACGCCAGACGCTTTAACTCCGGCTACTGCAACCATTGTGCAAGCTAAGTTAGGCGCCAAAAATGCTATTGCTTTTGATATATCGGCTGCTTGTGCTGGATTTGTTTTTGGTTTAAGTACGGCTGAAAAATTTATGCGTTCTGGACGTTACCGAAACGCGATGGTGATTAGTGCGGAAACCAATTCTAAAATGATGGATTTTAAAGATCGGACCTCCGCAGTATTTTTTGGTGACGGAGCGGGTGGTGTAATTATTTCTGCTGATGCGCATAACACAGAAGATTTCTTTATTGACGAAGAATTAGCCACCTTAGCGGAAAAAAATGAGTATATTCATAGCGGCCGAATTCCGGCTTTAACGGCTGTGAAAGCTAATAACTTTCCAACAATCGACGCTTTTTTCCAAAGTGGACGAGATGTTTTTAGTTTTGCTACCGGAGTAGTTCCTCCTCAAATGGTAGAAATTTTAAATCGAAATGATTTACATGATAAGGTTGATTACGTAATCTGTCATCAAGCTAACTTAAGAATTATTGAAAAGATTTCTGAAACGATTAACATTCCAATGGAAAAATTTGTTACGAATGTTGAACAATATGGAAATACTTCATCAGCTGGAATTCCAATGGCATTGGCTCAACTCCAAGAAAAAGATCCTAATCCTAAAACAGTTTTAATGACTGGGTTTGGTGCGGGTCTGGACTATGGAAGTATGTTGATTAGAATTTAATCATTGGAATTAAAACTAAACTGTGGTTCGTAATGTGGACCACAGTTTTTTAGTATCTTCATGTAAAAATTTTTAATGGGATTAAGACTTGCAACTAGTTAGAAAATGAATAACAATGAAGTAGAGTTGAACGATAAGATTGAATTAATATTGAGCAGGGAGAGAAAAGAATTGGCTAAATTAGTTTTAATTAGGCATGGGGAAAGTACCGCCAATCGTGATAATATTTATACAGGGTGGTCGGATGTTCCGCTTACTCCGCTTGGTATTAAGCAAGCACAACGAGCAGGAAAATTAATTGCTAAATTAGGAATTAATTTTGATATGGTTCACACTTCAATGCTGAAGCGCGCGATTGTGACTGCTAATATCGTTTTAGATGATCTTAATCAAAATTGGCTACCGATTAATAAGACTTGGCGATTAAATGAACGCCATTATGGGGCTTTAAGGGGACAAAATAAGGATGAGACCCGCCAAATTTATGGTAAGGAGCAGGTTGCTTTATGGCGTCGGAGTTTTGATGCAGTACCACCCCTGCTAGAGCATCCCGATGATGATCGACGATATGCGGTTAATGGAATTTTGAATGAACCACTGGGTGAAAGTTTACATATGGCTTATAATCGCTTGCTACCATACTGGATTGATCAAATTGCTCCTAGATTAATGGAAGGACAAAATCAATTGGTAGTCGCACATGGAAGTTCTTTGCGAGCATTAATTAAATATTTGGAGAACATTTCTGACCAGGGTATTGACGGAGTCGAAGTTGAAAATGGAGAACCCATCATTTACGAATTAAAATCGGATTTATCCATCCAAAATAAAATTATCTTGAAAGAAGCCTAATTATTTAGGCTCTTTTTTTATGCATAAAGTATTGATTTCAGTAAAATGGGACAATTTTGTCTCTATGCGACAAAATAGTGCGTACTTCTATAAATGTCATAATTCACTTATATTATCTATATCGTTTGAGAGAGAAAATATGAGGTGAGATAATGATTAATCAAAAATCTAAAGCTAATTTTGCTTTATTTGCTTTGGCAGTAATATTTTTTGCGGTTGGTGTCACAGAATTTATTAGCGTGGGGGTACTACCAGCAATTTCAAAAAGTTTTATGATTACGACTTCGACAGCCGGACTAATAACTACTATTTATGCTTTAGGAGTAGCATTAGGTGCTCCAATTTTAACAATTTTAACTGCTAAATTTCAGCGGAAAGGAACTATTTTAGGGGCTATTATTATTTTTATAATCGGTCACTTAATTATTGGATTTGCTACCAATTTTGGAGAAGTCATTTTTGGCAGGTTAATAGCTGGTGCTTCACATGGGTTATTGTTTGCGCTCAGTTCGACAATAGCCGCCGAATTAGTTGATGAATCCAGACAAGCGAGTGCAATTGCTTATATTTTTACGGGTTTCACAATTGCGACAGCACTGGGTGCTCCATTGGGGACGGCGGTTAGTACTTATTGGGGATGGCGGATACCTTTTTTGGCGATTGCGACTTTAGGAATAGTAGCATGGATTTTAAATCGAGTAGCTTTACCTAAACAAGCTAGAAAGAATGTAGAAATATCCAGCATAGCAGATCAAGTAAAGTTGATTTTGCATCCACATGTTTTATTAACGCTCCTAATTACCATCTTAGGATATGGTGGTACTTTTGCAACCTTCACGTATTTATCATCAATTTTGCAAAAGATAACCCATGTCCCTGCGAATCAAGTTAGTTTATTCTTAGTGATTTATGGTATAGCTATCGCAATTGGAAATACGCTTGGTGGTAAACTAGGAAATGCTAAACCGATTAACGCTTTATTCGGGATCTTCATCGTTCAAGGGTTAGCTTTATTTGCTTTTTATTTTACAGTTACTAATATATATTTAAGTACTTTAAATATTGTGCTCTTAGGTTTAGTTGCTTTTATGAGCGTTCCGGTTCTACAGTCGTATATTTTAATTTTAGCTAAAAGTTATTCATCTAAAGCAGTTGATGTTGCCTCATCCTTGAATATTTCTGCATTTAGTTTTGGCATTGTAGGTGGGTCTTTCTTAGGAGGAGTTGCACTTGATACTTATGGCTTAAGAAGCACAATGCTACTAGCAGCAGCTATGGTTGCATTAGCAGTTTTATTGATGTTGGTAGAAAATAAATTTGAAAATAAACGTCAGAAATAGTTTTAGAAAATGCTGTCGTTCCAAAAGGACGTGCTAAAATTACCCAGTAGGAGGTTTGGTTAGATGCCTGAAAAAATATATCATGTAGCAGTTGAAGCAACTTTAGATGTAATAGGAGGAAAATGGAAACCCGTCATTCTATGTCATCTAGGAGGTCGTACTCTAAGAACGGGAGAGTTATGTCAGTTGATGCCGGACGTTTCACAAAGAGTATTAACTAGGCAATTGCGCGAACTAGAAGCCGACAATATTGTTCAACGTAAGGTGTACAACCAGGTACCGCCAAAGGTTGAATATTCTTTAACCGAAGAGGGAAAAAGTCTAAGAAATATTTTATTAGCAATGTCAAATTGGGGTAAGGATAAGGTTGAACGTCTGCAAAAACAAGGTAATAGTGTAGAAATTATTGATAACGATCCACATCCCTTTTCAAATATGGAGTAGTAAAAAAGCGACTAGTTAAGGACCGATTTTCATTTGGTCCACAGCTAGTCGCTTTTTTATTGATAAAATTATTTATTAATCTTGATAAGCCAAAGATCCCATTGGGTCCCAAGGTTTCAAAACGGTAGGTGTTTGAGCCTGCGCTTGACGTTGCGCTTCGGTCAAGAATTGTTTTTGAACAACTACTTGGTAACAGTATTCGTCCATCCAAGCATCGGACATTACCATATAGCCTTTTTCACCGACTTTTTTACCCCAACTATTTTCAACTTTCCATTTAGTTGGTTGACCATCGACAAGATCGACACCAGTAAGTACCATAGCGTGAGTCATTAAACTCTCTTTGTAGTCTAAACGTTCAGCTTTAGACATTGAAAGATCGATATCAAACAACTCATCTTCAGCAAAAACATCTAGGTCCAAAAGTCCCTTTTCACGAGCCTCAGAGTGTTGACCAACATCGCAACCAAACCACACTGATTGTCCAGCTTTAAGTTGGTTGATGGCCGCCTGCTTGAAGTCGTCCATAGCAAGGTTTAGATGTTTAACTTGGCGTCCATTTACGACATTGCCAAGCATATCAATTGTATATGTTTGGTTGTAAGGTTTGTCAGCAGTTGGCGCATTAATGATGGAAATATATTCGGAAAGGTTCCAACCTACATACTTATCATAAAATGCTTTAGGCGTAATACCTGCTTCACGATGATAATTTTGATCAGCGTCACGATATTCCCAATCGAATTGAACAGGTGGTTCTCCGAAACTGTAAGAAGCCATGCGATAGACTTCACTAAGCATTTGTTGCTTACGTTCATCAATGTCTGTACGATTTGCTCCTGAATTAACTAAATTACGTAATGTAACTGCATCTTTGCGTAACTTTTCATTTAACAATGTGTCGAATTCACGAGATTTTGAACTATTATAAGTTTCAGGGTAGGCCGATTGAGGAACTACACCGTATTTTTCAATTAATGCGCAAAGCATATCCCATTGGCCACCATCACCTTGAGGTTCATTTAATAAGAAGGCCACTTTACGGTCATCAGTATCAAGCTCGGCCGTATTAATGATATTTTCGTAGAACCAATTTGATTTTTCAAACTTATCCCAGAAAAAAGTATAATTTTGGGATAATTCAAAATTGCCAGGAACTTTGAATTGGTTTTTCATGTCATGGCGCATGGTATTCAAAGCGGCAAACATCCAACAACGACCACTTTGTTTCTGATTCGCAACATCACCGGTATCTAAATCAATTGAAAAAACGGGTGTGCTTTGAACATCAGCTGCAAGGTTACGACTGGAATTAAGAATTCCATTTTTAGTAACTGTGCGTTCAATAACTTTAGCTTCTTTACGACCGTTATATTCTTGTTTAAAACGGTCAATTAAATTTTGTGAAATTTCTTTACTCAATATCTTCAACTCCATCCTAATATTGGTGATGATTATACGCTAATTAAAAAAATTAGTAAATGATTAGAATTATGGTCGAGCAGTCAAAACTTCTGGACCATTTTGGCGTCCAACAATGACAGTATTAACCATGTCAAGGAACAATCCTTGTTCTACAATACCAACTTGTTTGATTAGATAATCTGCTAATTGATGCGGGTGTTTAATTTCACCAAGATGAAGATCAATTACGTAGTTTTTAGAATCGGTTAAAACATATTCGCCAGCATCATTTTTCCTAAATTCAGGATGAAGGCCTTCTTTTTCAAGCTTCTTGAAGACTTGTTTGCTACCATATGGAATTACTTCTAGAGGGAGTGGGAAGGCCCCTAAGTGATCAACCATTTTAGATTCATCTACAATCCACATTACTTTTTTTGAGTTTGTGGCAACAATTTTTTCAAACAAGTGAGCGGCACCGCCACCTTTGATACCTTGGAAGTCAGAACTGATTTCATCAGCTCCATCAATGGTTAAATCAATATGATCAACCTCGTCAACAGATTTAACATTAATGCCTAAGGAACGGGCTTGTTCAGCTGTACGATCGGAAGTTGGGACCCCAACGATATTTAAATTTTCATTTTTAACGCGTTCACCAAGAGCGTCCACCATAAATTTAACAGTAGAACCGGTACCTAAACCCACAGTCATCCCATCTTCAATAAATTTAACGGCTTCTTCGCCAACTAGTTTTTTTAATTCATTTTGATCCATTTCTTAATCTTCCTTTCGACTTACTAAGCTTTGTATTTTAGTTGCTGTAATTTGGTCGTGCATGTTCCATTCGGAAAGTTCCGGATGGTTGAGAAAATATTTTCTTGCAAAGGGACAAAGAGGATAAATTTTCTGGTTATTTTCAATTGCAAAATTAATGAAGTCTTTCATCAATTTGCCACCCCAGCCTTGTCCTCGAACTTCAGGATTAACAAAGACTTCTTCACAGATTAAAGTATCAAGATCGGGAATTTTAGAATAGAGCACATGTCCTACTTGCACACCTTCGGAATTAGTCCAAAAAAGACGGTTTGCTTCGATATTTCTTTCCATACATAAGCCTCCTTTTCCTACAATAATCATTGTCGCCAAGAAAGCGCATAAAGTCAATTGCTTCAACAGATTTCCGTTTACAAAGTGGGTCAATAAAAGGATAATAAAATAAATGATTATTAGGAGGGAAACCGTAATGAGTAGAGGATTTGAAATTATTAGTAAGTATCAAAATCAAGGATTACATTTACCCCAACGACAAACAAAAGCAGCCGCTGGATATGACTTTGAAGCGGCAGAAGATTTTGTGTTGCCAAGTATTTGGAAATTGAATTTTGTGAAGGTTTTGTGGGCCCTACGTCATCAAGAAAATGTAACAGACGAAGTATTAGATGCGGCTCGAGCAGAATTAAAACCATATTTAGTACCAACGGGTATTAAAGCATATATGGAAGATGATGAGTATTTAATGTTGGCCAATCGTTCTAGTAACCCTCTAAAACGTAGTTTGATTTTACCTAATGGGGTAGGAATTGTGGATGCGGACTACTACAATAATGAAAGCAATGAAGGGGCTATTTTTCTCCAACTTGTAAATTATGGAATTACAGATGTAAAAATCAAAAAGGGCGAACGAATTGGTCAGGGAATTTTTATGAAATATTTAGTAGCTGACAACGAAACGGCCTCAGAACAAAAGCGAACTGGTGGGTTTGGTTCGACTAAGTAGTCATTAAAAATCAATAAAGGTCAAACTAATTTTGATTAAATTATAGAAATAAATGCTATCCTAATTGTACGAATTTAAAGTTGAGGGGGGATTTAAAGCTTGGCTAAAGTAAAAACACAGTTTTTGTGTTCAGAATGTGGGTATGTTTCACCTAAATTCTTAGGACGTTGTCCTAATTGTGGAAGATGGAACACTCTGGTTGAAGAGCGGATTAGTGAACCTAAAAATGAACGTAAGAGTCGCGTTAGTTTTGAGGGTAAAAGTAGTAAACCACAATTAATTTCAGAAGTTAAAATGCACGAAGAACCGCGAGTTAAAACAGGGATGGAAGAACTGAACCGAGTACTCGGTGGTGGAGTAGTAGATGGCTCACTAGTTCTAATTGGTGGAGATCCAGGAATTGGTAAGTCGACCCTATTATTACAACTATCTGGGCAATTAGCTGCTACTGATCGAGATGTTTTATACGTGTCTGGGGAAGAAAGTGCTTCACAGATCAAGATGCGCGCCGAACGTTTACAGGTTAACAGTGAACGTTTTTACTTATACCCTGAAACTGATATGTCCAATATTCGTGCGGTCATTGAGGAACTACATCCTCAGTATGTAATTATTGATTCTGTTCAAACCATGCAAGAGCCCGACATTGATTCAGCAGTAGGTAGTGTATCGCAAATTCGAGAAATTACAGCCGAATTAATGCAGATTGCTAAAACAAATAACATTACTATTTTTATTGTTGGTCATGTAACTAAAGGCGGAGCCATTGCTGGTCCTAAAATTTTAGAACATATGGTTGATACAGTACTTTATTTTGAAGGCGATTTGCATCATACGTATCGAATTTTACGAGCGGTTAAAAATCGATTTGGTTCTACGAATGAATTGGGAATTTTCGAAATGCGAGAGGAAGGGCTTCGAGAAGTAGCCAATCCTTCGGAAATCTTTTTAGAGGAACGCCTGCAAGATGCTAACGGTTCCGCTATTGTGGTTTCGATGGAAGGTACTCGACCAATTTTGGTCGAAATTCAAGCTTTGATTACGCCTACCATTTTTGGGAATGCTCAGCGGACTGCTAGCGGGTTGGATCGTAACCGAGTCTCATTAATTATGGCAGTTTTAGAAAAAAGGGCTAATTTAACGTTGCAGAACCAAGACGCCTACTTAAAGGCTGCTGGCGGAGTGAAATTGGATGAGCCAGCAATTGATTTGGCAATTGCGATGAGTATTGTATCGAGTTTTAAGAATCAAGGGACGAGACCGACTGATAGCTTTGTTGGCGAAATTGGTTTAACTGGTGAAATCCGACGGGTTAATCGGATTGAACAACGGGTTGCCGAAGCTCAAAAACTAGGTTTTCAACGAATTTTAATTCCTAAGAATAATTTGAAGGGTTGGAATCCACCTAAAGGGATTGAAGTAGTAGGAGTAACAACGATTACGGACGCAATTCGGAAGGCGTTTAATTAGAAAGGAGGTGAATTAAAATGAAAAATATTAAAAAACGAATTGTCCAAGCGGTGTTTGCTTTAGCTGGTGGTACTTTAGGAATGTCGTATCTACCAGTTGTTTGGTCATTATCAAATTTGGATAAGTTTATTTTATTAAACAATCGCGTAACGGGCTTTGTTATTGGTGCAATTATTTTCTGGGTTCTATCTATCTTTTTGGCTGGTTATGTATTGAGTTTAATGAGACGAGCAGAAAAAATGTTAACTAAATCTTCGCCAATCTATTTAATTACTAGTGGTGTTGGAACGGTCATTGGATTGGTCATTGCTATTTTAATTTCCACTTTATTTTATCGATCAGATGTCTTCTTTATTAATACGATGATTCCATTAATTTTAATGTTGATTTTGGGTTATTTAGGTTTTCGAATTGGAACAACTCGGCTAAACGAATGGAAAAAATTATTCCAAGTTCGCAAACGTGATTTAAATAATCAAGATCAAGTGTTGGAGCGTCGAGCAGGTGAAAATTACCATCATTACAAGATTTTAGATACTAATATCTTAATTGATGGGCGAGTATACGATTTAGTAAAAACTGGATTGTTAGAGGGAACTTTATTAGTTCCTAACTTTGTCTTATACGAACTACAATACATTGCCGATTCTGCTGATAGCATCAAGCGGGTGCGTGGACGCCGAGGCTTAGACTTCTTAAACAAGCTTCAAAATGAAAAGATTATGCCAATTGAAATGTACGATGGCGATTATGAAGAAATTGAAGAAGTCGATAGCAAACTAATCCAACTTGCTAAGGACAAGGACGCCGTAATTGTGACGAACGATTATAACTTGAATAAAGTTAGTCAATTTCAGAATGTCCAAGTATTAAATATCAACGAGTTGGCTAATGCGTTGAAACCACGAGTAATTCCAGGTGAAACGATGAAAGTACACGTCGTTAAGAATGGTACAGAACGTCAACAAGGGGTTGCCTATTTGGACGACGGGACGATGGTTGTTGTGGAAGATGGTAAGTTTTATATCAGTGAAACAATTGACGTCGTAGTTACGAGCGCAATTCAAACTGATGCGGGTCGAATGATTTTTGCTAAACCGGTTCACTCCACTAAGGAAATTACCCATAGCAAAGATAAGACAGAATAGACTTTATTTATTATTGATATCAATGTAGAATGAAAACATTGTGACATAATTTTTGGAGAGGTGTTAATTTTGGCAAAGCAAAAGATTCGAGTACGTTATGCTCCAAGTCCAACGGGACATTTGCATATCGGAAATGCACGAACAGCCTTATTTAATTATTTGTTTGCTCGTCATTACAAAGGTAAATTTATTCTTAGAATTGAAGATACTGACCAAAGTCGGAATATCGCTGACGGAGAAAAAAGTCAGATCGATAACCTAAAATGGTTGGGAATGGATTGGGATGAAGGTCCTGATAAACCGGGAGAATACGGTCCTTATCGTCAATCTGAACGTAAAGGTATATATCAACCACTAATTGATCAGTTAGTTGCTGAAGGTAAAGCATATGAATCATATATGACTGAAGAAGAACTAGCTGCTCAACGTGAAGAGCAAAAGGCAAATGGTGAAATGCCTCATTATGTTGATGAATATGCTGGATTATCACCTGAACAAAAAGAACAAAAAATTGCTGATGCTAAGGCAGCAGGAATTGAACCTGTAATTCGTTTTAAGGTGCCTACCAACACTACTTACGAATGGGATGATTTGGTTAAGGGTCATATTTCATTTGAATCTGAAACAATTGGTGGCGATTTTGTCATTCAAAAGCGTGATGGAATGCCAACTTACAACTTTGCGGTAGTTGTTGATGATCACATGATGGAAATTAGCCATGTTTTCCGTGGGGATGACCACGTTGCAAATACTCCTAAACAATTGATGATTTATGAAGCTTTAGGATGGGGTGCTCCCCAATTTGGTCACATGAGCTTAATTATCAATACTGAAACAGGTAAGAAGTTAAGTAAACGTGATGAATCTATTCTTCAATTCATCGAACAATATCGTAGTTTAGGATATCTACCAGAAGCAATGTTGAACTTTATTATCTTGCTCGGCTGGTCACCAGTGGGAGAAAGTGAAATCTTTACTCTACGTGAATTCGTTAAGATGTATGATGAAAAGCGTTTGAGTAAGTCACCTGCTGCTTTTGATGCTAAGAAATTGGAATGGATTAACAACCAATATGTTAAAGCTGCTGATGAAGATCGTATCATGCACTCAGCACTCCTTCAATTGATTAATGCCGGTAAGATTGAAAAGAACCCAGCACCAATGAAGGTAGAATGGGCACGTAAGTTAATCAACTTATTTAAGCGTCAAATGAGTTATACAGCGCAAATTGTTGAATTTACAGAATTATTCTTTAATGGTCCTGAAAATATCGATGAAGAGGCTAAAGAAGAATTGGCCACGGATGATGCTCTTCCAGTATTAAAAGCATTGGAAAAACAATTCAGTGATTTGCCAGTCTTTGATACAGTTAACATTTTGGCAGCTATTAAGGCGGTTCAAAAGGAAACTGGAATTAAGGGTCGCAAACTTTGGATGCCAATTCGAATTGCTATTACCCATGAAATGCATGGACCAGAACTTCCAGAAAGTTTGGAATTATTAGGTTATGAATTATCAATGCAACATTTACGGGCAATGATTGAAGAATTAAGCTAAATATGAAAGAAGAACTTCAATAAAGTTAGGTGGGAGACATGGACTCCGCTACCAAACGTTGATGCTTGGCTCAGCGACTAAAACTTTTTTGAAGCTCTTCTTTTTTATATTCACTTTGCGTTGCATACTCTTTTCAATTATCATTAGAGGTAGCTAAAAATCCCCGTAGGGAGTGAAAAAATGATTAAAATTTATAATACAATGTCTAGAACTAAAGAAACTTTCAAGCCTTTAGTGGATCATAAGGTATCAATGTACGTTTGTGGACCGACGGTATACAACTATATTCATATTGGCAACGCGCGTAGTATTATTGCCTTTGACACCATCAGGAGATATTTTGAATATCGCGGATTTGAAGTGAAATTTGTTTCAAATTTTACTGATGTTGACGATAAAATGATTAATTCAGCTCGTGAACAAGGTATTACAGTTCCAGAATTAGCGGATCGTTATATTGGAGCTTTTAAAGAAGATGTCCAAGCTGTTAATGTAGAACCAGCGACGCTTAATCCACGGGCTACTGAGAATATCGATGATATTATCGCATTTATTGCAGATTTGATGGACAAGGGCTTTGCCTATGCGGTAGATGGCGATGTATACTATCGGGCACGTAAGTTTTCAAAGTATGGTGCCCTTTCGCACCAAAATATTGATGAATTAGAACAGGGTGCGAGCCAACACGTAGATGATGAAGAAACAGCTCGTAAAGAAGATCCAATTGATTTTGCGTTGTGGAAGGCAGCTAAGGGTGATGAAATTGCTTGGAAAGCACCATGGGGGATCGGACGCCCTGGATGGCATATTGAATGTTCAGTAATGTCAACCAAATATCTAGGAGATACTTTTGATATTCATGGTGGAGGAGAAGACCTTCAATTTCCGCATCATGAAAATGAAATTGCTCAAAGTGAAGCCAAAACTGGTAAACAGTTTGCTAGATACTGGATGCATAATGGTTTTGTCACAGTCGGTGATGATAATGAAAAGATGAGTAAATCTTTGGGAAACTTTGTTACGGTGCACGATTTAGTTCAAAAAATAAATCCCCAAGTCTTACGTTTCTTAATGTCGACTACTCAATATCGACGCCCAATTCAATATACACAAGCAAGTTTACAAGACGCTAAAAACAATCTAGAAAAGCTGCAAAATGCTTTTATCAATTTGAATTATCGTTTGCAAGGTGCTCAAGGGGCAGCTGACGCAACGGTTGCTGAACAGGCTGCTCAATTAGAAACAGACTTTATTACAGCGATGGATGATGACTTTAATGCGCAAAATGGGATTACCGTTGTTTACGAGTTTGCGCGCTTAATCAATGTATATAGTGAAAAAACAGCCGTGAATGCTGAGCAAATTAATCAATTATTAACCAGCTATGCTAAAATGGCAGCTGTTTTTGGGATTGAATTGAAACAGATTGAAAATGATGATGCTGAAATTGATGAATTAGTTAAACAACGCGATCAAGCTCGTGCAGACCGCGATTTTGAGACTAGTGATCGATTACGTAATCAATTAAAAGAAATGGGTGTTATCTTAGAGGATACGCCACAAGGAACACGTTGGAGAAAAAAAGATGAGTGAAGAGTTTAATTACCAAGCAATTAATGGAATTGCATTAGCTTATTTGGGTGATGCGGAGTACGAAGTTTTTATTAGAAGACATCTAATTAAACAGGGGCTCACCCGGCCTAATCGGTTACATCACGTTGCAACCAGATATGTATCTGCTAAAGCACAAGCAGCTTTAATTAACGCAATGGAAGCAGAAAATTTTCTTACTGAAAAAGAAATCGAAGCTTTCAAAAAGGGGCGTAATGCTAAAAGTCATACGTCTGCAAAAAACACATCAGTCCTTACTTACCGAATTTCAACGGGATTTGAGGCAATTGTTGGATATCTATCATTGACGAATCAAACTGAACGTTTAGCTGAATTTGCTCAATGGTGTATTGAAAAAGTCGAGGAAGGAAATTTACGTATTGAATAATTCAAATGAAACGCAACAACCAGATTTTGTCATTGGCCGCCATCCAGCAATGGCTAGTTTGCAAAGTGATCATTCAATTAACAAGGTTTTTATTCAAGAAGGGCTAAAATCGGATGGAATTGGACAAATTATTGCTAAAGCAAAAAAACAAGGTCTGGTAATTCAACGAGTTACTAAGTCGAAATTGGATACATTATCGAACGGACAAAATCACCAAGGGGTGGTACTAGCGGTTGCATCCTTTGAATATGCTGAATTAGATGATATCTTCAAGTTAGCTAAAGCACGCGAAGAGGAACCCTTCATTTTAATTTTAGATGGAATTGAAGACCCGCATAACTTAGGTTCAATTTTAAGAACGGCAGATGCAGCAGGCGTTCACGGAGTAATTATTCCAAAACGACGGGCAGTTGGTTTAACCAGTACCGTAGCCAAAACTTCTGCGGGAGCAATTGAACGAGTTCCTGTCGTCCAAGTTAGCAACTTAGTTAACGCGATTAAAGAACTTAAAGAACGTGGACTTTGGATTTTTGGTACTGATATGAAGGGAACGGATTATCGCCGCTGGGATGCAAAAGGGGCGGTAGGTTTGATTATCGGTAACGAAGGAAAAGGTATGGCCCGCCTAACTAAGGATAATGTGGACGAAATGTTAACGATTCCGATGGTTGGTGAAATTCAAAGTTTAAATGCAAGTGTAGCAGCCGGACTTTTAATTTACCAAGGCTATAATTCAAGACATCAACTTTAAAAATTAGAAACGAATGATTGGAATGCCAATTATTCGTTTTTTATTTACGAAAAATGCGGTTAGAAAATTTTAACAACCTTGCTAAGATCGTTTCCATTGAAACAGGGAGGAAGCGTAATGGCGAAACAAGGTAGTTTGGAAGAATTGGATGAGCTTGAAATAGTTCAACAAATAAAAAACAATGATTCAAGTAATTTTGAAATTCTATTTAAGCGATATATTCCAATTATTAAAAAATTAAGAACAAGATATTCGATTCGTAATCTAGAATGGGATGATTGGTTGCAAGAAGGACGCATCGTTTTCTTCAACTCGGTAGTTAATTTTGATGAAAATTTAAAAATTACTTTGGGGGCTTTTTTTCGAACTAATTTTACTAATCGAATTTATAGTATCTTAAGATTTGAGATGGCCTATAAAAGAAAAGCGGGTCTGACGGCGCAATCGATAGAAAGTGTTGATGGTGATTTAGAAACAGCAACTAAGAAAATTTCTAAGATTACACCGCATAGTAATTTAGTCATTAAGGAGAGTTATGCGGAATATGAATCATTGTTATCAAAATTTGAAAAAGAAGTTTCAGTGCTGTTGTTTAAAGGAAATTGCCCAGAAGAAATTGCGGAAAAACTTGGTTATGAGGTGATTAAGATCCAAAATGCGATAGTACGGTGTAAACAAAAATTAAGTGAACAAATGTATGGTCGCCCTTAATTGACAATCAGGGTTGCACATGCTAAAGTTTAATTTCGATAAGGAGGGATTTTTTATGTCCCAAAAGAAAGTAGCTTTAGCATGTACTGTTTGTGGTTCAAGAAACTACACAGTAGCAGCTAACCCGCAAAGAACAGACCGTTTAGAGGTTAATAAGTACTGTAAACGTTGTAACAAACACACTTTACACAGTGAAACAAGATAGGAGGCGTATTAAATGTTTCGATTTTTTAAGAGCATTGGTCAAGAGATGCGAGAAGTTGACTGGCCTAATTTTAAACAGTTAAGAAAAGACTCTTCCACTGTTATTTCAACATCGGTATTTTTTATAGCCTTCTTAGCTTTAGCCGATTGGCTAATTCAATTGTTCCTTAAGCTATTTGTATAATGGCATAAGGTCGATTATTTTGTTATAATTTAATTTGTTGATAGAAACTTCGTGCTTACGGAGTTTTTTTATTTTGGAAAAGGAGCGCTTAACTTGGAAACTGAAGAAAAAAACTGGTATGTGTTACATACATATTCTGGATATGAAAATAAAGTTAAAAATAACTTGGATTCACGTGCTAAATCAATGGGGATGGCGGAATATATTTTCCGAGTAGTTGTTCCCGAAGAAGAAGAAGTTGAAACTAAAAATGGGGAAGACAAGATTGTTAAGAAGAATGAATTTCCTGGCTATGTTTTGGTTGAAATGATTATGACTGATGATTCTTGGTACGTGGTTCGTAATACACCAGGAGTTACTGGATTTATTGGTTCCCATGGTTCTGGTAGTAAACCAACTCCACTTTTACCAGATGAAGTTGAACGTATTCTTCGTCGCCTAGGAATGACTGCTCGTCATGCTGATATCGAAGTTGAAGTAGGCGAATTAGTTAAGATCGTCGACGGTGCTTTTGAAGGTTTGACTGGTAAGATTACTGAAGTCGATAATAACAACATGAAGGTTAAAGTTAACATCGATATGTTCGGTCGAGAAACTAGTACAGAACTAGATATCGAACAAATTGATAAAATTGACTAGATTTTAATTTGAACAAACATTTCGGGTGTGGTATTATATCGTAGTATGCCTTGCATACTCAATGTGGGAGAAGAAATATAAATCTTCATCGTGACCACACACGGACTTATTTTAAGGAGGTATGTCTCGTGGCAAAGAAAGTAGCAAACATTGTTAAATTGCAAATTCCTGCAGGAAAAGCAACTCCAGCTCCACCGGTTGGACCAGCACTTGGACAAGCAGGTATCAATATTATGGGATTTACAAAGGACTTTAACGCACGTACAGCTGACCAAGCTGGCTTGTTAATTCCTGTTGTAATCACAGTTTACGAAGACCGTTCATTCGACTTCGTTACAAAGACACCACCTGCTTCAGTTCTTTTGAAGAAAGCTGCTGGTGTAGAACACGGTTCTGGTGAACCTAACACGAACAAAGTAGCAACAGTTACTTCTGCTCAAGTTAAGGAAATCGCTGAAACAAAAATGCAAGATCTAAACGCTGCAGACGTTGAAGCTGCTATGCGCATGATCGAAGGTACAGCACGTAGTATGGGATTCGTAGTCGAAGGCTAATACACGCACTGTCGGATACTCCACTAAAGTGGATGTATCAAAGTGGGAGGAAAATCCGCTATAACCACATTTGCTAGGAGGAAAACACACAGATGGCTAAAAAAGGTAAAAAGTTTCAAGACGCTGCAAAACAAGTAGAAGCTCTTAAGGCTTATGCTCCAAAAGAAGCGCTTGAATTAGTTAAGAAAATTGATTTTGCAAAGTTCGACGCTACTGTTGAAACAGTATACAAGTTGAACGTTGACACAAAGCAAGCTGACCAACAACTTCGTGGTGCCGTTGTTTTACCAAACGGTACTGGTAAAGAACAAACAGTTATTGTATTTGCTAAGGGTGCTAAGGCTGAAGCAGCTAAAGCAGCTGGTGCAGATGTTGTTGGTGACGACGACTTAGTACAACGTATCCAAGACGGATGGTTAGACTTTGACGTTGCAATCGCAACACCAGACATGATGGGACAAGTAGGTCGTTTAGGTCGCGTATTGGGACCTAAGAACTTAATGCCTAACCCTAAGACTGGTACAGTTACTATGGATGTTGAAAAGGCTGTTGCTGATTCTAAGTCTGGTAAGGTTACATACCGTACAGACCGTGACGGTAATGTTCATGTGCCAATTGGTAAAGTATCATTTGATGTTGACCAATTACTTGGTAACTTACAAACAATCAACGATACAATCGTTCGTTTACGTCCTGCATCTGTTAAGGGTGCTTACGTACAAAACGTATCAGTTGCATCAACATTTGGACCAGGAGTTAAGGTTGACTTTTCTCAATTCTAAAATCTCTTGATTTGTTCCAAACGCTGTGATATATTACTAAGAGTGAATTATAACTGAATAATTTACCTAAGACTCAGGTGGCCAGGTTTGGCCTTAATATATTGCCTGCCGAGGAACGTATGAAACTATTCGTGTCTCAGAGTCTTTCTGGGGTACGAATTTTTTTATGGTTCAACAATCATTCAGGAGGTGAAATACATTGAGTAAAGAAGCTATCGCACAAAAAGCTGCAATCGTTGATGAAGTTGCTGAACAATTAAAGGAATCCGTTTCTGCTATTGTTGTTGATTCACGTGGTTTAACTGTTGCTGAAGTAACAGACTTACGTAAACAACTTCGTGACGCTGGTATCAAGCTACGCGTTATCAAAAACAAAGTGTTGACACGTGCTGCTGAAAAAGCTGGTTTTGAAGGTATGGACGACGTGTTCGTTGGTCCTTCAGCCGTTGCTTTCTCAGAAGAAGACGCTGTTGCACCTGCTAAGATTTTGAAGACTTTTGCTGACAGTAATGACAACCTTTCAATTAAGGGTGGTATTATTGAAGGTGAAGTTGCTGATATCGATACAATTAATACATTCGCTACATTGCCTAGTCGTGAAGACTTGCTTGCAATGCTTGCTAATGAATTTATGTCACCTGTACGTGACGTTGCATATGCACTTAAAGCTGTTGCTGACAAGAAGTCTGAAGAAGACGCTGCATAAGCAAATAACATTTAATTATAATTAATTTGGAGGAAACAAAAATGGCATTAGATAAAGACCAATTTATTGAAGACTTAAAAGGTGCTTCAATTACTGATTTAAACGATCTTGTTAAAGCAATCGAAGACGAATTCGGCGTTTCAGCTGCTGCTCCAGTTGCTGCAGCAGGTGCTGCTGGTGGCGCTGCTGAAGCTAAGACTTCATTCAACGTTGAACTTACTTCAGGTGGTTCAGCTAAGATCAAAGTTATCAAAGCAGTTCGCGAAATCACAGGTGCTGGCTTGAAAGACGCTAAGGACATGGTAGACAACGCTCCTTCTGTAATTAAAGAAGACGTTTCTGAAGACGAAGCAAACGAACTTAAAGCTAAGCTTGAAGAAGCTGGCGCAACTGTAGAAGTTAAGTAATTTAATTTCTTAAGTTATTAAAAGAGCTATTTCCATTTGGATGGAAATAGCTCTTTTTTTGTTTTAAAAAATATTCAAATAAAGACTTTTTGATAAATAGGATGACAGAGCGTTACAAAAAATCCAACTTCTAAAATGGAAGTTGGATTTTTTTATTTGGATTTAAATGTTGTAATCTTCATCACTCATAGTTTCCACATTACCTAAACGATAACCGTTACCAACTTGTGAGAAGAAGTCATGGTTAGAAGTTCCAGTTGAAATCCCATTCATTACGATGGGATTAACATCAGCTTCAGTATCAGGGAACAATGGGTCTTGCCCTAAATTCATGAGGGCTTTGTTAGCATTATAACGCGTGAAGGTAAGAACTTCATCAGTCCAACCAACTTGGTCATACAAAGTATGAACATATTTTTCTTCGTTATCATATAAATCGTATAAGAAGTTATACATCCAATCCTTTATTTCTTGCTGTTCATTTTCACCAAGCTCTTTAAGGCCTAATTGGAATTTGTAACCAATATAAGTTCCATGAACTGATTCATCACGAAGAATTAGTTTAATAATCTCAGCCACATTGTTTAGTTGATTATGACCTAAGTAATAAAGGGGGGTGAAGAAACCAGAGTAGAATAAGAAAGTTTCTAAAAATACACTCGAAATCTTTTTCTTCAAAGGATGTTCATCATCATGATATAACTCATAGATTCGTTTAGTTTTATTTTGAAGGAATTCTTCTGAATCACTCCAAGCAAAAATTTCATCAATTTCAGAGGGAGTATTTAAAGTCTCAAAGATTGATGAATAACTCTTAGCATGGACCGATTCCATAAATTGAATGTTATTTAACACTGCTGTCTCGTGAGGAGTACGAATATCCTTTCTGAGAGCTGCCATTCCATCTTGTGATTGAAGAGTATCTAACAGAGTTAGACCGCCAAATACGTGACCTACGACCCATTTGTGGTCTTCATCTAATTCACGCCAGTCACTAAGATCATTTGAAATTGGAATACGGGTATCAAGCCAAAATTGTTCAGTCAACTTTTCCCAAGTAGCTTTATCAATTTGGTCTGAAATGGCATTCCAGTTGATTGCTTCATAGTTTTCCATTAAAAAATCCTCCACTTATTTAAATTGAACAGCTTTCACATTGATTTACGCCAACTTCACCATCATTATCTGTGAAGGTACGAACGTAGTAGATGGACTTGATACCTTCATGATGGGCATAGTTACGAAGGATATTAAGATCACGAGTGGTCATTTTATCAGTGCGGCCTTCCTTCCAATCATAAATTCCAGCTGGAATTGTTGAACGCATGAAGAAGGTCATACTCATCCCTTGGTCAACATGTTGTTGGGCAGCAGCGTAAATATCAATAACTTTACGCATATCAATGTCGTAAGCTGATTGGTAATATTTTAACGTATCATTGGAAAGATATGGAGCTGGGAAGTAAATTTTCCCAATTTTCTTTTCTTGACGCTCTTCAATTTTGTTAACAATGGGTTGAAGACTAGCTGTCGCATCGTTGATATAAGAGATTGAACCAGTAGGAGCAACTGCCATTCGATTTTGGTGATAAAGTCCTTCAGCCATCACATCAGTTTTAAGTTGTTTCCAATCTTCAACGCTTGGAATTTCAATTCCATTAAATAACTCTTTAACTCGATTGGATTTAGGTCCAAAATCATTTTCTACATATTTATCAAAGTAAGAACCATCAGCATATTTGCTTTTATCAAAGTTGTGGAAAACTTGATTCTTTTCTTTGGCAATCTGGTTAGAAGCTTTTAGAGTCCAATAGTTCAACAGCATAAAGTAAACACTAGTGAATTCAATCGAATCTGCTTCACCATAGTAAAGGTGGTTCTTAGCTAAGTAACCATGGAGTCCCATTGCTCCAAGACCAATGGTATGAGCAAGAGCATTTCCATTTTGGATAGAAGGAACAACGTCAATATCAGAATGATCCGTAACAAAAGTTAGTGCTCTAACCATAGTTTCGACCGATTTACCGAAGTGGGGCGTTTGCATCATATTAACAATGTTTGTTGAACCAAGGTTACAACTGATATCAGTTCCTAGTTTCGTATAGTTTTGCTTGTTATCAATTACGGATGGAGTTTGTACTTGCATAATTTCTGAGCAGAGATTACTCATTACAATTTTTCCATAAATTGGATTTTCTCGATTAGCCGTATCAACGTTAACAATGTAAGGATAGCCAGATTCCTGTTGAAGTTTAGAAATTTCATTTTCGATGTTACGGGCTTTAACTTTGAATTTCTTAATAGCAGGGTTTTTGACCATGTTGTCGTATTCTTTAGTAATATCGACGTAGGCGTAAGGTTCACCGTAAACTTTTTCCACACTATAAGGACTAAATAGATACATATCTTCGTCGTGTTTGATGAGGTCATAAAATTTATCGGGAACGACTACACCAAGTGAGAGGGTTTTAACCCGTATCTTTTCGTCGGCATTTTCCTTTTTAGCTGAAAGGAAAGATACAATGTCGGGATGGAAAACGTTTAGATATACAACACCAGCTCCCTGACGTTGTCCTAATTGATTGGCATAAGAAAAACTATCTTCTAGTAGTTTCATAACCGGAACCACACCGCTAGCAGCGCCTTCAATCCCCTTGATTGGTGCTCCCGCCTCACGAAGGTTAGTGAGGTTGATTCCGACCCCGCCACCTAATTTAGAAAGTTGAAGAGCAGAATTAATCGTACGACCAATCGAGTTCATATCGTCATTAGCTTGAATTAAGAAACATGAAACTAACTCTCCTCGATGCTTACGACCGGCATTTAAAAAACTAGGAGTAGCTGGTTGATAGCGTTGGTGAATGATTTCATCGGCAATATTCATGGCCAATTCTTCATTACCATCAGCAAAGTAGAGAGCGTTCATAGCCACGCGGTCGATGAAGTTTTCTAAATAATATTCGTTATTATTCGTTTTTAAGGCATATTGAGCGTAAAACTTATAAGCTGCCATAAACGATTGAAAGTGGAAGTCTTGTTGCTTTAAGAAGTCGTACAGTTTTTCGATAAAATCGAATGAATATTCTTCAACGAGGGCAGCCTCGATATAGTCTTCTTTGAGGAGGTAATCGAAACGTTCACGTAGAGAATCAAATTGCATGGTGTTAGCTTGAACATTCTCTTTTAGAAATGCAGCTAGAGCTTCACGATCCTTGCTTAGGGGAATTTGGTTATCAACAGGGATGTTAATTTCATTGTTTAAATCATAGTAAGTAACATCTTTTAGATCTTTTAAAGTCATAATTCGAATCCTCTCTTCAATCAAGTGAAATAAAAAAACGCTCCGCATTTACAATGTACGAATGGGGCGTCTTGAACATCTGAGTTAGCGTTGGTGGAGAACTAAATTGCTAATTTTTTTAGTAAATCAGGTCTAAAACCAGCCACAGCTTTTTCTTCAGAAAATTGAACGACTGGTACGGCTTGGAAGCCTTTAGCTTTTAAAGTGTCGATATATTCTGGATTTGCATTGATATTACGTTCTTCAAAAGTAACCCCGTTTTCGGATAAGAAGCGTTTAGTCATTTTGCATTGAATGCAGTTATTTTTAGTGTACACAATTATTTTTCTCATAATACTGATCCCCCTTGTCTCATTTATCATGGAACTAAGTATACAACATTTATTACTAAATTTGAAATAAAAAAGCACAATATGTAGAGGATATATTTTTACAATCCCACTATATATTGTGCTGGCGGTGTTTATTAAATTTTATTCTTTTTAAATTGGTAACTGAATTTACAATACGATATTATATTAATAGAGAATGGAGGACTTTTCAATGACAGATTATTATTTTACTGAAAATCCCAACGCCGAACATGACGAGAAGCATTGGAGCTACGAGCTTTTGAGTCATAAATTAAATTTTATTTCGGATCGCGGTGTTTTTTCAAAAAACACAATTGATTTTGGAACTAGGACGTTGCTTGAAGCAATACAAATTGCAGGTTCTGCTGAAAAGATTTTAGACGTGGGATGTGGATACGGTCCAATTGGCATATCACTTGCCAAAAGTTTTCCAGAGATACAAGTACAGATGACAGATGTTAACGAACGCGCGTTGGGACTCGCCAAACGAAATGCAGTTGCTAATAGCGTCGAAAAACAGACTCAAATTTATAAATCAGATGCATATGAGAATATCGATGATACGGATTTCACCACGATTATTTCTAATCCACCAGTCCGTGCAGGAAAATCGGTAGTTGAGACAATTATCGTTGAGGCTAAATCTCATTTAAAAGCAGGTGGCCAACTGGTAATCGTTCTTCAGAAAAAACAGGGGGCGCCCTCAGCTAAAAAATTAATGCAAGAAACCTTTGGGAATGTCGAAGTCCTAAAAAAGAATAAAGGATATTATATTTTAAGAAGTGCACATGAATAAGTTAACAGAGCATGAAATTAATTTTTATATGAATGAAGCAATTAAAGAGGCCCAATTCGCCAAAATGATTGATGAGGTCCCCATTGGAGCAGTGGTTGTTCATGATGGTAAAATTATTGGTCGTGGTCATAACTTAAGAGAACACTCACAGGATTCAACCACTCATGCGGAAGTCTTAGCGATTACGGAAGCTTGCGCTTATTTAAAAAGCTGGCGGCTGTGGGATTGTCAGCTTTTTGTGACCATTGAACCATGCTTAATGTGTAGTGGAACCATCATCAATTCACAATTACCTCAAGTATTTTTTGGTGCTCGAGATCCTAAAGCAGGAGCGGTTCGAAGCCTGTATACCGTACTCGAAGATACGCGTTTAAACCATCAAGTGACGGTTCATGAAGGGATTGGAGCTGACCGAGCATCGATGTTAATGAAGACGTTTTTTAAAGAAATTCGAAAAAGAAGAAAAAAAACTAAGTAAAATAGTGGAAATTTTTTTAAAATTCGAGTATCATAGTTATTGCCGTAAGGCCTTGAGGCAAGGTTGGACTTACGAATTGTGTCAGGTCCGGAAGGAAGCAGCACTAAGTATGCTCTGGCTTGTGCCTTAAGTTATTGGGTAAATTAACGAACTCTTAGTCCATTGGGCTAAGGGTTCTTTTCTTAAAAAAGCAAATATGGAAGGAAATCAAATGAGTTATCAAGCATTATACCGTGTTTGGCGGCCTCAAAAGTTTGATGATATGGTCGGTCAAGACGTCGTCACGAGGACTTTAAAAAATGCATTAATAACTGAGCAGACCAGCCATGCGTATCTATTTACTGGTCCACGAGGAACCGGAAAAACATCGGCAGCTAAGATTTTTGCTAAGGCGGTTAATTGTCACTATCTCAAAGATGGTGAGCCTTGTAATGAATGTGTGACTTGTAAAGCGATTACTGAGGGAACCTTAAACGATGTAATCGAAATTGATGCGGCCTCGAATAATGGTGTCGAAGAAATTCGCGATATTCGTGATAAGGCAAAGTATGCTCCAACTGAAGCAGACTACAAAGTCTACATTGTTGATGAAGTCCATATGCTATCAACCGGAGCATTTAATGCGTTGTTGAAAACTTTAGAAGAACCACCAGCTAATGTAATTTTTATTTTAGCAACGACGGAACCTCAAAAGATTCCATTAACCATTATTTCAAGAACACAACGTTTTGATTTTAAGCGAATTACACCAGCTCAAAGTTATGATCGCATGGTCTATATTTTGGATCAAAAGGGAATCCAGTACGATCAAAAGGCTTTAGCAATTATCGCCAAGGCTGCTGAAGGTGGGATGCGAGATGCATTAAGTATTTTGGATCAAGTGATCTCATTTGGTAACGAAGAAGTAACTTTAGATAACGCCTTATTAGTTACAGGAAGTGTTAACCAAACGCTATTAGATCAGTATTTAACGCAAATTTTTAAGCAAGAAACATCAGCGGCATTAGAAACTTTGCATCAAATTTTAGATGAGGGTAAAGATGGACAACGATTAATTGAAGACTTAATTACTGTCCAAAGAAATTTACTCTTATACCAAGAAGATCCCCAGTTGGTGCAAGAACAAAGCTTGAATGATCTATCGGAAGCTTTTACTGAAGAAGCAGCTATGGTGACTGGCGTGGAGCTGTATCAAATGATTGATACATTGAATAGTATTCAGCAACAAATGCGTTTCACGACCCACCCAGATGTCTATTTGGAAGTTTTGACGATTAAGCTATCACAACGAAAAACTGCGAAAGTTTCCACCGAAGCCCCAACCGGTTCCATGGATAACCAAGAAGTGGAGCAGTTACGTTCAGAAGTCAGTCAATTAAAACAAGCAATTCAAAAGCTACAACAAAATGTAAAAAATACGCCAAGTAATTCACAATCAGCTCAGCCTAAACCTAAGAAAAAAGCGATAGGTGCTAAACAAGTTAAAACTCCGGCTAATTTAACTAAGATTTATCCGATCTTGGAAAATGCTACTAAGGCCAGTTTAAATACGATGCAGGAACTCTGGCGCGACTTAATGGATATGCTATCTGTTACAGAACGGGCTTTGATGCACGTTTCTAAGCCAGTTGCAGCTAGTAAAGAAGGGGTGGTCGTAGCGTTCAATTACGACTTTCTGTTTGAAAAGGCTGTCGATAATGAAGTGCTTCGTACTGAACTTCAACAAAATTTAGCTAAGTTAACTGGTTCCGATTTTAAGGTAGTTTATGTTACAGTTGAAGAGTGGCCAGAGGTGCGGTCAGGTTTCTTAAATACTCATCATTTTGATAAGAATCAAGAAAAATCTGAACCAGAGGCATCAGAGCAATCTACACCCAAAGCGGATGAAGATAATCAAGCTGTTAAAAAAGCGGTCGAATTATTTGGCTCTGAAAATGTAAATATAAAAAATGATTAAAGGATGGTAATACAAATGCGTGGTGGAATGGGAAACATGCAAAGCATGATGCGTCAAATGCAAAAGATGCAAAAAAAGGTAACAGAAGAACAAGAAAAATTAAATCAAACTGAATTTACGGGTGTGGCACCAGATGACATGGTCAAAGTTGTATTCACCGGTGATCATAGAATGAAAGACATCGTGATTAATCCTGAAGCAATCGATGAAGACGATCCAGACATGTTACAAGATTTAATTGTAGCCGCTGTAAACGACGCTATGAATCGCGTGGATAGCGAAACTAATAAAACAATGGGAAAATACACTAAGGGCATCCCTGGAATGTAATTAAGAATCGTAGGTGATAGACCGTTATGCAATATCCAGAACCGATTGCGAAATTAATCGATAGTTTCATGAAATTACCAGGTATTGGTTATAAAACGGCAACCCGACTAGCATTTTTTACGTTAGATATGGAAAAAGATGATGTAACCGAATTTGCTAAGGCACTGATTTCAGCACAACGGGACCTAAGTTTCTGTAGTATTTGTGGAAATATTACGGAAGATGATCCATGTGATATTTGTCAGGACCCTTCACGAGATCAAAAAGCGGTTTTAGTAGTCGAAGATTCTAAAGACGTAATGTCAATGGAACAGATGAAAGAATACCATGGTTTGTACCACGTGTTACATGGCGTGTTATCACCCATGGATGGTAAAGGCCCTGAAGACATCAATATTGCTGCGTTACTTACCCGTTTACAGAAGAACGAGGCCATTAAAGAAGTTATTATTGCTACAAATGCAACTCCAGAAGGGGAAGCGACAGCGATGTATATTTCAAGATTGGTTAAACCGTCCGGCATTAAAGTTACTCGTTTAGCTCACGGGTTATCGGTCGGAAGTGATATTGAATATGCGGATCAAATGACTTTATATAAGGCGGTCGAAGGCCGAACAGAAATGTAAAGCAAAATAATTAAAAGATGAGTTAATGCGATTTTACCAACGCGTTAGCTCATTTTTTTAAATTAATATGGTGATATTTTAATTAAGGTTAATAGACAGTCCTTAAAATCTAAAGTAGAATAAAAACAATAAATAATTTAAAACAAGTAAGGCGGGGAATACTGGTGAACGGGCATTTTATATCATTTGAAGGTCCAGATGGGGCCGGAAAAACAA
The DNA here is from genome assembly GCF_001437285.1 of Pediococcus pentosaceus. Classification (GTDB taxonomy): domain Bacteria; phylum Bacillota; class Bacilli; order Lactobacillales; family Lactobacillaceae; genus Pediococcus; species Pediococcus pentosaceus. Next base: position 49,855 of record NZ_JQBF01000003.1, read on the forward strand.
CGGTTCTGCAAGCGATGGTTGAACATTACCAACAGCGTTTGAAGGACCAATTAACAGTAACGAGGGAGCCCGGCGGAAATCCCATTTCAGAGGCAATTCGAACTATTATTTTGGATAAAAACAACACCGAGATGGATGAGCGAACGGAGGCCTTACTCTATGCGGCTGCTAGACGACAACATTTGGTGGAAACGATTTTACCAGCTTTGAAAAAAAATCATGTGGTTTTTTGTGACCGATTTGTTGATAGCTCAATTGCATATCAAGGAGCAGGCAGAAAAATTGGTACCGATGCCGTCTATCAAATGAATCTCTTTGCTACTGAAGGAGCATTACCAGAAAAAACAATTTACTTGGATGTACCATCAGAACTTGGACTAAAGCGCATTATGACTCATCGGACGGAAGATGTTGATCGGTTAGATTTAGAACAATTAGATTTTCATCAGCGAGTCCGTTCGGCATATCTAGATTTAGCTAAGAAATTTCCAGATCGGATTGTCGTAATTGATGCGAGTCAAGAACTTGATGATGTAAAAAGAGATGTAATTGAAGTGTTAGACCAAATTTTAAATTAGCGGAGGAATATTATTATGGCAACTAAGTTAGTTATCGCAATTGTACAAGATAAAGATGCAAACTATTTGAGTGATCAGTTTATTGATCAAAATGTTCGAGCAACTAAGTTATCCACAACTGGTGGTTTTCTACAATCAGGTAATACAACTTTCATGATTGGGATTGAAGAAGAACGTGTCCCAGAAGTCCTTGAAATCATCAAGAAAGCTAGTCATACCAGAGAAGAATTTATGACACCATCTGTTAACATGGACGTTAATATGGAGGGTACTACGGCCTATCCAATTAAGGTTCAAGTCGGTGGTGCAACCGTCCTTGTTCTTCCGGTAGATCAATTCGAGCGCTTCTAGTGGAAGATCTGAAAAATTTAACTAATCAGGCTGTGGAAAAACAACCTGAAATTGTTAAACGCTTTAATGAAATGATTGATAGCCAGCATTTGTCGCATGCCTACCTGCTAACCGGAGCAGGTGGGATTGGAAAAAAAGACGTCGCTCAATGGGTAGCGATGCGTCTTTTTTGTATTGACTTACAGGGATCAATGCCTTGTGGAGAATGTGAAGAGTGCACTCGAATCATATCAGGACAACATCCAGATGTTGTAGAAATTGCACCAGATGGCCAATCAATCAAGGTGGAACAAGTTCGTTTTTTAAAAGCTGAATTTTCTAAAAGCGGGGTAGAGGGCGCACGGAAAGTTTTTATTATTGAACAAGCTAATAAAATGACAACGAGTGCAGCCAATAGTTTGCTGAAGTTCATCGAAGAGCCTTCAGGAGAGGTAACGGCGTTTTTACTTGCTGAAAATAGAAGTTTGATGCTACCAACTATTGTGTCGAGAACCGAAATTATTGAACTAAAACCGTTACCTAAAGATCGATTGATTAAGGAATTGACAGAGCAAAATATAGCTGAAACGGATGCTAGAATTTTAACCCGGTTAACCAACGATACGAGTGAAATTCAAACACTGGTAGATAACAACTGGATTTTGGATGCCCATAAGGCGTTAGAAAAGTGGTTTATAACGGCCACTACTGGGGACATAACTGCATTTGTAGATGTTCAAACTCGAGTAATGGCTTTGGCTAAGGATCGATTTTATCAAGAAAAAATATTGGACTTGATGATGTTATATGCAATGGACCTGTTAGAACTAAAATTTGATCAAGAAACGATTACTTATGAAGCTAATCGACGTCAGTTACAAGAGTTAGCTGATCAGACCAACGTCCGTCAATTATTGGCTGTTGCAGATGTATTGCTGCCTTTAAAACATCAGTTAAGTCAGAATTTAAATTTTCAAAGCGTTGTGGAAAAAGCAACGATTAAAATATGTAATATATTCAAAATGAGAGGGCGATAGTGTGGATAAAAAAGATTTATTTGATCAAATAACAGAAGTCACGCGAAATACTGAGGATTTGTTAAATAAACTACACGAAACCCAAAGTGCCATGGTGGAAATCATGGAAGAAAATGCTGAACTTCAAATTGAAAATCAACATTTGAGAGAGCGTCTAAAGCAAGCAACCGCTGCTGAAAATGAAGGAACCAAGAACACAAAATATGGTTTATCAAAGTCACTTCAAAACTTAGAAAAATTATATGCGAGCGGATATCACGTTTGTAATGAATTTTACGGTAAGCATCGTCAAGATGAAGAAGAGTGCGCATTTTGTTTAACCGTCATCTATGGAGATCGCTAATATGTTAACGCAAAAAAGTTTCAGCCAATCGAATGAAGGACGATTATATCTGGTACCAACGCCGATTGGAAATTTAGAAGATATGACTTTCAGAGCAATTAATATTTTGAAAGATGTTGATTTAATCCTAGCTGAAGATACACGAAATACTCAAAAACTACTTAACCACTTTGAAATTGATACCAAACAGATGAGCTTCCATGAGCACAACACTCAACAGCGCATCCCAACAATTTTGAAAATGTTAGAAGATGGTCAACAAATTGCTCAGGTATCAGATGCGGGGATGCCGTCAATTAGTGACCCTGGTCAAGAGTTAGTAAAGGCAGCAGTATCACAACACCTTAACGTTGTACCTTTACCAGGTTCGAATGCCGGAATTACAGCATTAATTGCTTCAGGATTAGTTCCCCAACCCTTTACTTTTTATGGCTTTCTATCACGCAAAACTAAAGAGCAAAAAGAAGAGCTTGAAGTTTTAAAAAATAATCCTAATACAGTTATCTTTTACGAAGCACCGCATCGTTTAGCTAAGACCGTCAAACAAATTGGTAGTAGTTTCGGTACGACCCGTAAAATGGTTTTGGCACGCGAACTTACCAAACGCTATGAGGAGTTTATTCGTGGAAGTATTGAAGAAGTTCAGCAATGGATTGCTGAAAATGAAGTACGAGGCGAATTTGTAGTGATGGTCGAAGGAAATGATCATCCACAGGTTACTATCAATAACGAGTGGGAAAGCATGACGATTAATGAACATGTGCAAAAAATTATCGATGATGAACAAGTTAAACCAACAATTGCGATTAAACAGGTCGCTAAATTGCGAGGTTTAAGTAAACAAGAAGTTTATGACATCTATCATCAGTTAGAGCAATAGGAGAGAATAATGGCTGGAAAGATACATGAAGAACAACATTTAGTAACGCATTACGAAGGTGACCAGACCGGAACAATGAAAGTTCCCATGATTATTAACGCCATGTTGTTAACTTCGGATAATCAAAGTCAGCAACTAGGTGTCGGAAATGCAGTTGTGGATAAAACCGGATTAGGCTGGGTAATTACGCAATACGTGCTGAAAATCAAACGACTACCACGGGTTGGAGAACAAATTGTAGTAGGAACTAGAGCAGTTAATAACAATGATTATTTCTGCCAACGGGATTTTTGGGTTAAAGATCAAAAAGGTGAAGTGATTGTGGAAAACACTTCAATTTTTGTATTGATGGATCGAACAACGCGAAGAATGCACAAGCTCCTACCTGAAATTATTGAACCCTATGAAGCTGACCAGGTTAAACGTATTGTTCGTTTGCCTAAACTGGAAACCATTGAAGGAGCATCAGTTGCTAAGGATTTCAGTGTAGAATATTTTGATATTGATCCAAATCGGCATGTGAATAATGCTAAATATTTTGAATGGATTTTTAATACGGTTGATCAAGATACTCTAAATAACTATTATCCAGCGATGATTAACATTCGTTATCATGTGGAAATCCAACCTAACCAGGTTGCCCATAGCACTTTTACGATGGATCATGATACACTCAAAAGTGATCATAAAATTTTTGCTAATGACACCTTGTGTTGTGAAGCAAATGTTGAATGGAATCACCGTTAAGGTTACAATGGGCGTAGTTTAAATTTTACATTGGAGGATGAATGAATGAGTATTCTTGTAGTTGGAGGAGCCGGATATATTGGTTCACATATGGTTAAGCGATTAGTCGAACAAAATCGAGATGTAGTCGTTGTGGATAACTTATCAACTGGTCATCGTGGCGCAGTGGATAAAGGCGTAAAATTTTATGAGGGCGATATCCGAGATCATGCCTTTTTAAAGGAAGTCTTTGATCAAGAAGCAATTGACACAGTTGTGCATTTTGCTGCATTTTCAATTGTTCCTGAATCCATGGAAAAACCGCTTAAGTATTTTGATAATAATACGGCAGGAATGGTTGCTCTTCTTGAAGAAATGCGGGATCATGATGTAAAACGTATTATTTTCTCATCTACAGCTGCTACTTATGGAGTTCCTGAAAAGTCTCCGATCGAAGAAACCGACCGTCAAGCCCCTATCAATCCTTACGGTGAAAGTAAATTAATGATGGAAAAAATCATTAAATGGGCGGATCAAGCTTATGGAATCAAATTTGTAGCCCTCCGCTACTTTAACGTAGCAGGAGCCTATCCAGATGGTTCAATTGGCGAAGATCATGGACCAGAAACTCATTTAACACCAATTATCTTGCAAGTGGCTTTAGGTAAACGTGACCAATTACAAATTTTTGGTGATGACTATCATACTCCAGATGGTACGAACGTACGTGACTATGTGCACGTTTTAGATCTTGCGGATGCTCATATTTTAGCAATCGATTATCTTAAAGCAGGTAATGATAGCGACGTCTTCAACTTAGGTTCATCAACTGGTTTCTCAGTTAAAGAAATGGTTGAAGCAGCACGTGAAGCAACTGGTGAAGCCATTCCAGCTAAAATTGCGGCTCGTCGTCCTGGAGATCCAGATTCATTAATTGCTGCAAGTCAAAAAGCACGCAAAATCTTAAAATGGAATCCTCAATATGATGACGTTAAAGAAATCATTAAAACTGCGTGGAATTGGACTCAGAAACATCCCAATGGTTATGAAGACCGCTAAAATAAACGTATAAATAATTTTAATTGAGGTTATGACATAAAAATTTGTCATAACCTCTTTAATTTTGAAAGAAATGACCTTGAAAGGACGAATTTATTCTTTGTTGTCGTCATCACTATTCTGTAGGATAATATGTAGAGGAATTAAAAGGGAGCGAACTGAATGAAGATTTTAGCTATGGATACGTCCAACGTTACTTTAAGTGTAGCGGTTTTGGATTCAGAACAATTACTAGCTATGCAAACCACTAATATTAAAAGAAATCATAGTAAACAACTGATGCCAATTATTTCGCAAACTCTTGCAGAAGCAGGGATGGCACTAAACGAAATTGACCGGATTGTTGTTGCCAAAGGACCGGGCTCATATACTGGGTTACGAATCGCCGTTACTACGGCCAAAACATTAGCATTAACGTTAAATGCTGAGTTAGTAGGAGTATCTAGTTTAGAAATGTTGGTTCCTAACGCACCTCAAAATGGTTTAGTAGTCCCATTCTTTGACGCTAGAAATGGAAATGTATTCGCCGGAATTTATGAGAAAAATGGAGAACAAGTTGTAAACGTACTAGCAGACCAACATATTAGTTTTGAAAAATTATTGGCTAAGATTAATGAGTTAGGTCGACCAGTTTACTTTGTATCTTCTCAATTTGAACAATTTCAAACAATGGTAGAAAATACGTTGGTTGTTGTTGCAGAACATTCTGGAAAATTAAACAGTTTACCAAATGCGCATGCATTAGGAATCTTAGGATTACAAAAAACAGAACTTGAAAATGTTTATACTTTTGTACCAGCTTATTTACGAGTGACAGAAGCAGAAAGAAATTGGAAGGAAAAGCATCCAAACGATGAAAACAAAGAATCATATGTTAGACAAATTAATTAATTGGGCTAAATACACTTTTTTTAATCGGACACGACGTTTGCGTGAGGAGGCTTTTGAAATTAAACACCACAATGTTGTAATCGAAGGTGAAAGATATTTTGTAGCGCAGGCTACTAATACCGATATTCCGGAGATATTAACGGTTGAACGTGCTGTGTATGACGGACAAACCCCTTGGGATCGAATGGCCTTTGCCAACGAATTGCGAAGAAAATTAGACCGATTATATTTAGTTATTAGGCATAATGACCAACTATTGGGCTTTATCGGAGCTTCTTTTGATGATCGTAGTAAAATGGCGCACATTACTAATGTAGCTATCTTACCGGAATATCAAAATCGTGGAATTGGATCATTTCTAATTGAGTCGATCATTAAAAAAGCTCAATTTATTGAATACAAATCAATCACTTTAGAAGTAAGAAAAAGTAATATTACAGCTCAAGCATTATATTTAAAGATTGGTTTTGAAAAGACAGGAATCAAGAAGAGGTATTATTTCGGCGATCATGAAGATGCAATTGATATGACATTAGATTTGTCGAAGTGGCGAGGAGGATATCGTGGATCAAACTAGTTTAATTTTAGCAATCGAATCAAGTTGTGATGAAACTAGTGTTGCAGTTATTAAAAATGGTGACATTATTTTATCTAACATAATTGCAACACAAATTAATAGCCATCAGCGCTTTGGCGGGGTGGTTCCGGAAGTTGCCAGTCGCCATCATATCGAGCAAATTACCATCTGCATTGAACAAGCCTTAAAGCAAGCTGAAGTACGTAAAGAGGACCTCGATGCTGTAGCAGTTACGTATGGACCCGGATTAGTTGGGGCACTTTTAGTGGGCGTTTCAGCTGCTAAAGCTTTTGCTTTTGCAAATGAATTACCATTAATCCCAGTTAATCACATGATTGGACATATCTACGCTGCACGTTTTGTAAAACCCATTGTTTTTCCAGCCTTAGCTCTCCTTGTTTCGGGGGGGCATACAGAACTAGTATATATGCCAACCGAAAATGAATTTAAAATTATCGGTGAGACTCGTGATGATGCAGCCGGTGAAGCCTATGATAAAGTGGGGCGCGTAATGGGTTTGAAGTATCCAGCGGGTAAAGCAATCGACGAACTTGCTCACCAAGGTGAAGACATCTTCAAGTTCCCACGAGCAATGGAACACGAAGATAATTTTGATTTTAGTTTCAGTGGTTTGAAGAGTGCTTTTATTAATACAGTGCATCATGCAGATCAAATTAATGAAGAACTCAGCAAAAAAGATTTAGCAGCAAGCTTCCAACAAAGCGTGGTAGATGTTATCACGGCTAAAACGGTTCGGGCTTGCGAGCAGTTAGAAATAAAACAATTAATTTTAGCTGGAGGAGTTGCAGCTAACCGTGGTTTACGGGATACTTTAGATAAAGAACTTGGCGAAAAATTTAATCATTTAGATTTCGTTAAGGCACCTTTGGATCTTTGTGGTGATAATGGAGCAATGATTGGTGCTGCTGGTGAAATGTTAATGCGACACCAAGTTTTTGCTGATATGACGTTAAATGCTGATCCAAGTTTAGAATTTGATTGGGAACCAGAAGCAATTAAGTAAAGAGTGGGTGAATAAATATGACTGAGCAAATGCATCAAGTTCATCAAGTTATTAAAAAGGAAATTGAGAATCATAATATTTATGGTGCTTCCTATAGCTTGATTACGCCAAAAGAAATTGAAAATCGTTATGAAGGTGTCCAAGGAGAAGGACCATCTGCCGTTTTATTAGATCCTTCGATGATTTATGACCTAAGTACAATGACAGAGGTAGTTGCAACCACAACTCGAATTTTTCAATTACTTGCAATTCGAGAAATTGGCTTAAAAGATCCAGTCACTAAATATTTACCTGGTTTTTCAAATCGAGATATTACAATCCTACATTTATTAACCCATACTAGTGGATTACCAGTAACGGTTAATAAATCGAAACATTTTACAGGAATCGAATTTACTAACGCACTATATTCTGTCGGTCTAGATTTTAAACCTGGTGAAAAAATGCAAGTTTCACCACTTAACTTTGTGGTGCTAGGAATTATTATTCGAACAGTAGACGGTTCCATTGATCGTGCTGTTCAAGATCGCATTTTATATCCACTAGCAATGACTAATACTGGTTTTAATTTAAACCGTCCTAAGGCTCGCTTTGTACCAACTAGAAAAGATGCTAAGCGAGGACAAATCCAAGGACAAGTTGAAGATCAATTGGGCTTGTTGTTGAATGGGGAAAGTGGTTACACTGGATTATTTTCAACCTTGAATGATTTAACAGTATTTGTTGAAATGATGTTAAACCGTGGTAATTATCAAGGAAAAGAAGTCCTTGATCCACAGCTATTTGATACGATGGAAAAATTCAACATTGATGGGCAATCACTTGGTTGGAGTCGTTTTAGCGCCAATGCTGACGTATTTTACGGCAGTAGTCCAACTGGGGTTATCGCATTTAATGTTAAGAAAAAACAAGGTATGGTTGTTCTTCATAACTTTGTGGAAAATAATCAAGTTCATGCCAAAATGTTAACAGGATTATTAAAGGTAATTCAGTAGAAAAGGTGGAAGAAAAAATGGATGATAATAAAATCTCATTGGCAACAACTCGTCGTTTACCATTATACTACCGTTGCTTGAGTGAACTAAATGAAAAAGGCGAAGATAAAGTCTCTTCAGCCGTTTTGGAACGGTTATTAAAAATCGACGCTGCAACCGTACGTCGTGATTTTTCTTATTTTGGTCAAATGGGGCGACGTGGATATGGATATGATGTGAAGATTTTATTGGAATTATTTAACGACGTTTTAAAACAAGATACAGCTGCTAATGTTGCCATTGTTGGTGTAGGTAATTTGGGGCATGCGTTAATTAACTTCAAGTTTCATAAGACGGGCAATGCTCGGATTAAAATGGCATTTGACGTTAATCCTGAGGTAGTAGGTACGATTCAAAGCGAAGTTCCGGTCTATGATATTAATGAAATCAAGCAACGTGTTAGAGATGAGAAGATTGAAGTAGCCATTTTAACAGTGCCTAATTCACAAGCACAACGGGTTACCGATTTACTTGTAGAAGCAGGCATCAAAGGAATTATGAATTTCACCACTGAAATTATTGATGTACCTTATAATGTAACTATCCATGATGTTGATTTATCTCTAGAATTACAAGCCTTGATTTACTCAATGGATCAAGATTAAAAAATACAAAAAGCTATGACTCAATTTCTAAACGACGGACAAGTCGCTTATTAAGTCATAGCTTTTTTATTTTAGTTTATAAAATATGAATTTGATTTTCTTCACATTGATCAATCATCGATTGAGGCCAGACACTAGCTTGAACTTCACCAACATGGGCTTTACCTAACAGCAACATGCAAAGACGTGATTGACCAATTCCACCGCCAATGGTGTAGGGCAGTTGATGATTCAACAACAGTTGATGATAAGGAAGATGGATTCGATCCTCTGCGTTAGCTATTTTTAGTTGTTTTAGCATCGACTCTTCACTAACTCTGATTCCCATGCTTGAAATTTCAAGGGCTTTTTGAAGAGGTTCATACCAAAATAAAATATCGCCGTTTAATTGCCAATCATCGTAATCTGGTGCGCGTCCATCATGACGCTCACCACTTTTTAGCGTCCCACCAATTTGCATTAAGAAAACGCAACCCAGTTCTTTACAGATGGCGTCCTCGCGTTCTTTAGGAGTTAATTTCGGAAAACGATCCTCTAATTCTTGGGTAGTGACAAAATGAATTTGATCAGGAAGATGATAGACGGCTTCAGGATATTTATACCAAACTTCGTGCTCCATGTGTTTGATTACTTTAAAAATTGTTTGAACTGTTGCTTTAAGGGTAGTTAGATTACGCTCACTTTGATCGATAACTTTTTCCCAGTCCCATTGATCAACATAGATGGAATGAATATTATCAAGATCTTCGTCTTTACGAATGGCATTCATATTAGTATAAAGTCCACTGTGCATCTCGAAACCAAAGCGTTTCAAAGCAACTCTTTTCCATTTAGCTAGAGAGTGGACGATTTCGATGCTGGTTTCAGGCATATCTTGCATAGAGAAGGAAACTGGGGTTTCAACTCCATTTAAATTATCGTTTAACCCAGTGGCACTAGGAACGAACATTGGTGCAGAGAGACGTGAGAGGTTGAGTTCTTTTCCAAATTCATCTTGAAAAGTTTCGCGGATGTAGCGAATGGCCTCTTGGGTTTGACGTACTGATAATTTTGGATCGTATGATGCAGGAATAATTAAATCCATAATTGATTCTCCTTTAATAAATTAGATTTTAAGGATAAAAGAAAAAGCCTTTCATCCATGACAAGGGACGAAAGACTTTCCGCGGTACCACCCAAGTTGCCTATATTTAATAAGCCACCTCAATAAGAGTACAAACATACTCCTCCGATTGGTAACGTACCGGTCACGTCTAAGCCTACTTTAGCCTATGCTATTTCAGTTAGAAACTAAGAAAGTGTTATTCAAAAGTATCAGGGTCTGATTGGGTTCCCACTTATCCCAACTCACTGACAGAATGATAAATTCTACTCGTCTCTCTTTTTGTCTTCATTGATTTTTAATTTGATTATCATATTATCATAAGAAACTGAAGTTGTAAAACATAAATTTGTTTTTTAAAACTATATTAATTTCCAAAAAGCTTTGATGTAGCTAAATACTGCATTAAGGCTTTTTTTATTAATTTCCGAGCTTTTAATTAACGTGTCGAACTGTTTATTTTTCAAAAACGAACTTTTTATTAAAAAATAAAATAAAAAGTTCGTAAAATATCTTGATAAAACTAATTTTACTTGTTACACTGAACTTGAAATTTGATACAGCATTTAAATATGGAAGGGAATTGTCATGAGAAAAGTCGCAGTAGTTATGGGTTCAATTTCTGATTGGTCAACCATGAAACTGGCCACAGACATACTTGATGAATTTGAAGTCGATTATGATCGTCATATTATTTCAGCACATCGGATGCCGAAAGTATTACAGAAGTTTGGTGAACAAGCACAAGAAAATGGATATGCCGTGCTGATTGCAGGAGCTGGCGGAGCAGCTCATTTACCGGGAATGTTAGCAGCCAACACAATTTCACCTGTAATTGGGGTTCCTATTGAAAGTCATGCATTACACGGAATGGATTCATTACTATCAATTGTCCAAATGCCTAGTGGAGTCCCCGTTGCGACTACGGCTATTGGGAGTGCAGGTGCTAAAAATGCCGCTTTATTAGCAGCTGAAATTTTAGCGTTAATCGATAAAAAAGTTGCTGAAAAATTAATTGAATTCCGTCAAAAACAGACTCAGGAGGCTATTGAGAGTGAAAAGCAATTCTGAAAAAGGGATTATTTTACCGCCGGCAACAATTGGGATTATTGGTGGTGGGCAGTTAGGTCAAATGATGGCGTTAGCGGCTAAAGCTATGGGATATAAGGTGGGGGTTCTAGATCCTACGCGAGATTGCCCAACCAGCCAAGTTTGTGATTTTCAGATTGTAGCCGAATATACTGACCATCACGCCTTAATGCAAATGGCGGGGCGGAGCGATGTTTTAACTTATGAATTTGAGAATGTTGATTTAGCTAGTTTGAAAGTAGCACAAGAATTGGTAACCATTCCGCAAGGAACCAACTTACTAGCTATTACTGGAGACCGAATCCGAGAAAAAAATTTTTTGAGCAGTCATGGAATTCCGGTTACCTCCTATCAAGTTGTTGAAAAGCCTACTGATTTAGAAGTAGCAATTGCTAAATTAGGTTATCCAAGCATTTTGAAAACTAGTGAAGGAGGTTACGACGGACATGGACAACAAGATATTAATTCCGAAGCGGATTTACTTGCTGGACAACGTTTAGTAGCCCAAGCTCCATGTATATTGGAACAACGTCAAAATTTTACTAAAGAATTATCTGTCATGGTAACGCGCAGCCGCGAAGGAATCGTCCAATGTTTTCCAGTAGCCGAGAATGAACATCAGCACCACATTCTACATCAAAGCATTGTACCAGCCCGGGTTTCTCAAAACGTACAAGACAATGCTCGAAAAATTGCTCAAAAAATTGCTCAGAAATTAGAACTAAGGGGCGTTTTAGGAATCGAATTTTTTATGCTAGAAAATGGCCAATTATTGGTTAATGAAATGGCACCAAGGCCACATAATTCGGGACATTATTCCATCGAAGCATGTAATATTTCACAGTTCGAAGCTCACATTCGGAGCATTTGTGGATTGGCTTTACCAAAAGTCACACAAACTACACCAGCGGTGATGGTAAATCTTCTCGGGCAGCACCTTGAAGCTGCTCGTCAGAAGTTAGTTCAAAGACCCGATTGGCATTTTCATGACTATGGGAAAGCCGAAAGTCGAGTGAATCGAAAAATGGGACACATCACAATATTAGGTGATATTCAAAAAAGCTTAGATTCAATTAAATCAGAAAATATTTGGGAGATAAAATAATGAAGAAGACCACGTTGATTAAAGAAGGCAAAGCAAAAAGACTTTACAATACAGATGAAAAGGATTTGGTGTGGGTTGAATATATGGATCAAGCAACTGCCCTAAATGGAAAACGTAAAGATCACATTGCTGGTAAAGGTGAATTGAATAACCAAATCGATTGTATTTTATTCGAGCAATTAGTTGCAAAAGGGATTCACACGGACTTTGTCCAAAAACTTTCAAACAACGAACAATTGAATCGTAAAGTAAAAATTATTCCACTAGAGGTAGTCGTGCGTAACGCGGCATCAGGCAGTTTCCAACGTAAGTTTGATGTTTCGTATCTACAAGCATTTGACCAGCCTGTTGTGGAATTTTTTTATAAATCTGATGAATTAGATGACCCATTTATTAATACTAATCAAGCAATTGCGTTGAAAATCATTGACTTAGAAGAGAGTCAACGATTGGAAAAGATGGCGTTAGAAATTAATCAAATTTTAAAAGAACGCTTTGCTAAAGCCCATTTGCAACTGGTTGATTTTAAGGTTGAATTTGGTAAAACCGCAGATGACGAAATTGTATTAGCAGATGAAATATCACCAGACTCATGTCGCTTGGTTGATTTAACAACTAAAGAATCACTTGATAAAGATGTTTTTCGTAAAAAAACTGGAGATTTAGTGACCGTCTATCAGGAAGTTTTAAATCGCTTGAATAATTCACAGGAGGAAGTTCATGTATAACGCCAAAATTTACGTTACTTACAAAGAATCGATCTTAGATCCCCAAGGAGAAGCAATTAAAACAGCGTTACATCGATTAAACTACGAAAATGTTAAAGCTGTAACTGTCGGAAAATATTTTGAAATAAAAATTGAAGATCATGGTCAAAATATTGAAGAGCAAGTTAGAAAAATGAGTGATGAGCTACTAGCAAACATTAACATGGAAACTTATCGATTTGAGATTAGCAGGATTGAGGAGGACTAGCAATGATTTACAGCATTATTCGTTTTCCAGGGTCTAATTGTGATTGGGATATGTACTATGTTTTGCGCGACGTTATGAACGTTGTGCCTCAATTTGTGGACTATCGCGAAAAATCCTTACCGCAAGATACAGTTGCAGTCTTAATTCCAGGCGGTTTTTCATATGGTGACTACTTACGAAGCGGCGCAATCGCACGTTTTTCTCCCATCATGGATGCTGTAAAAAAATTTGCCTATGCGGGAAACCCAGTAATTGGAATTTGTAACGGATTTCAAATTTTAACCGAAGCCGGGCTGCTTCCGGGGGCCTTGCGATCGAATGATAGTTTGAATTTTATTTGTAAACCACAAAAATTAGTGGTTGAAAATAATCAGACTATCTTTACCAAACGTTTTGATTTAAAACAGACCGTAATGTTTCCCATTGCCCATGGTGAAGGTAACTATTATTGTGATTCGGCTACTTTACAAGACTTAAAGGATCATCATCAAATTGTTTTACGTTATCAAAATAATCCCAACGGAAGTACAGACGATATTGCGGGAATTATCAATCAGAAAGGCAATGTGCTAGGGATGATGCCCCATCCTGAACGCGCTAGTGAAGCCGTCCTAGGTGGCGAAGATGGCAAAATGCTGTTCCAAAGTTTAATTGAAAGCATGACGCAAAATGTTTAATTAAAGGAGTTTTCGCAATGATGAAGAAATTAACACCTACCGAAATTCGAGATCAAAAATTGTATTTGCAATGGGGGATAAGCGAAGACGAATATCAGAAAATCAATGATGCTTTAGGGCGCCTACCTAATTTTACAGAAACGGGTTTGTTCGCTGCGATGTGGAGTGAGCATTGTGCATATAAAAATTCTAAACCCCTCTTAAAACAATTTCCAACAACGGGTTCACAGATTTTACAAGGGCCCGGGGAAGGAGCTGGAATTGTTGATATTGGTAACAATCAAGCGGTGGTCTTTAAAGCAGAAAGTCATAATCACCCTACGGCAGTGGAGCCTTATCAAGGAGCGGCTACTGGAGTTGGAGGAATTATTCGTGATATTTTTTCCATGGGAGCGCGTCCGATTGCATTAATGGACAGTTTACATTTCGGTGAATTGAATGATGCCCATACTAAGTATCTTGTTGACCAGACAATAGCTGGAATCGGCGATTACGGTAATTGTATGGGAATACCTACAGTAGGAGGGGAAACGACCTTCGATACAATTTATCAAAACAATCCAGTCATGAACGCAATGTGTGTGGGGTTATTGGATATCAACGACCAACAAAAAGGAGCGGCTGCTGGTGTAGGTAATGCCATTTACTACGTGGGGGCTAAAACGGGACGTGATGGAATTCAAGGAGCCATTTTTGCTTCAACCGAATTTAGTGACGAACAAGAAACGCAACGTTCAGCCGTCCAGGTTGGAGATCCTTTTGCTGAAAAACAACTAATGGAAGCGTGTCTAGAACTGATTCATAACCATTCCGAATATCTAGTGGGAATTCAAGATATGGGAGCAGCGGGGTTGATTTCATCATCTGCAGAAATGGCTGCTAAAGCTGGATATGGAATGCATTTGAATTTGGATTTAGTTCCACAACGTGAAGAAGAAATGATCCCTTATGAATTAATGCTATCTGAATCTCAGGAACGGATGCTGCTCTGTGTCAAACAAGGATTTGAACCCGCAGTTGAAGCACTATTTGCTAAATACGAGAGCGAAGCAGTAAAAATTGGTGAAGTTACTGCAGGTGACCGCTATCAATTAACCTTTAAGGGCGTTCAAGTTGCTGATGTACCAGTGCATGCTTTGGTGGATGAAGCCCCAGTTTACCATCAACCAAGTCAGAAACCTCAGCATATCAGTGAAACTAAAAAGCAACAGTATCAACCTAAAATTGAAAATTTAACTAAAACCTTCCAAGCGATGTTGCAACAACCCACAATTGCGCATAAAGGTGCTATTTTTGAACGGTATGACTCTCAAGTTCAAACTAATACAATTTCAACGACACAAAGTGATGCGGCAGTGGTTCGTATTCGAGGAACTCAGAAAACTTTGGCGATGACGACCGATGCTAATCCGCGTTATTTGTATTTAGATCCCTATTATGGTGGACAAATCGCGGTCAGTGAGGCCGCTCGAAACATAGTTGCTACAGGTGGAATACCATTGGCAATTACCGACTGTTTGAACTTTGGTAGCCCCGAAGACCCAGAAAGTTTCTATGAATTAGAACAGGCTACTAAAGGGATGACGGAGGCTTGTAAATTATTTGATACACCCGTCATTTCAGGTAATGTCTCACTTTATAATGAATCCAACCAACAACCCATTTATCCAACACCAATGGTTGGAATGGTTGGTTTAATTGAAAATCCAGCTTGGATAACAACCATAGATTTTAAAAAATCTGGTGATTTAATTTATATTTTGGGAGAAACAACAGCAGAACTTAATGGTAGTGAATTACAAAAAATGCAACTCGGACATGTTGAAGGTCCATTATTTAATTTCGATTTACGCTATGAACAGGAGCAACAAGAATTGTTGACTCAGTTAATTCACGCGGAACTTTTGAATAGTGCGCATGACTTAGCCGAAGGTGGCTTAGCCGTTGGTTTAGCTGAATGCGCGTTCGCTAGTGAGTTAGGATGTGACGTCAAGACTAATTTAACAGCTACAGAACTATTTGCCGAAAATCAGGCCCGCTTTATTGTGACGATTGCTCCAGATAAACAAAAGATTTTTGAAGCACAAGTGGCAAACAGAGCAACTTTAATCGGCCAAGTTGGCGGTAAGCGGATCAAAATTGCAACGATGGATGATGTAATTGATGTTGATTTGAAAAATACTAAGGAGAGTTGGAAGGGAGCCCTAGCATGGCAGCTGAATTAAAGGGTCTAAACGAAGAATGCGGTGTTTTTGGTATTTGGAATGATTCAGAAGCTGCCCAACGGACCTACTTCGGACTTCACAGCTTACAACATCGAGGCCAAGAAGGTGCTGGTATTGTCGTTCGTAATCAAGAAGGACAGTTGAAAATTCATAAAGGAAAGGGGCTTTTGGCAGATGTATTTAGATGTCCCGATGATTTGGCACAGCTGATTGGGCCGAGTGCGATTGGTCATGTGCGCTATGGAACAGCTGGAAACCGAGGAATTGAAAATATCCAACCGTTACTTTTCCACTACTTACAGGGAGATGTGGCGATGGCCCATAATGGTAATTTAACCAATGCAGTTAGTTTACGACGCGAATTAGAAAAAAGTGGTGCTACTTTTCAATCTAATTCTGATACGGAAGTACTAATGCATTTAATTCAGCATCAAAAAGGTCCAACTTTTATTGAAAAATTAAAAGCGAGTTTAAAACAAATTCAAGGTGGATTTGCTTACTTAATCCTTACCAAAGATGCACTGTACGCGGCCCTTGATCCGAATGGTTTTCGGCCCTTAGTAATTGGAAAATTAGCTAACGGTTCGTATGTTGTTGCTAGTGAAACCTGTGCTTTAGATGCGGTCGGAGCAACCTTGGTTCGAAATGTTGAACCGGGACAGTTAGTTCAAATTGATCACCATGGGCTTCAGATTAGTAATTTTACTACTAAAACCCAGTTATCAATTTGTTCGATGGAATACATTTATTTTGCGCGACCCGATTCAAATCTTTATGGCGTTAATGTTCATCTCGCTCGTCAACGGATGGGTCAACGATTGGCAAAAGAAAACCCCATTAAGGTCGATATGGTGGTGGGGGTGCCGAACTCTTCGTTATCAGCAGCATCTGGAGTGGCCGAACAACTAGGCGTTCCCAATGAAATGGGATTAATTAAAAATCAATATAGTAGTAGGACTTTTATTCAACCGACCCAAGCACTACGTGAACAGGGAGTGAAGATGAAATTATCTGCATTAAAAGCAGTAATTGCGGGGAAAGATGTGGCATTAGTTGACGATTCAATCGTGCGGGGTACCACCAGTCAGTATATTGTGAAAATGTTAAAAAATGCAGGAGCTAAGTCGGTGCATTTGATGATAAGTTCTCCACCACTTAAATATCCATGTTTTTATGGAATTGATATTGAACATACACGTGAATTGATGGCTGCTAATTATACGGTAAGTGAGATGTGTCAGAAAATTGGAGCAGATTCACTGCATTTTTTGAGCCTGCCAGGTTTAATTGAGGCGATTGGTTTACATCAAGATGCCCCTAATGATGGCTTATGTGTAGCGTATTTTGATGGTAAATATCCCACCCCCCTTTATGATTATGAAAAAGATTTTGAGATCCCTAAAACAGCTAACGACTTTACATTATCAGCAATGGCCCAAGTGGAGGAAAAATAATGGTAGAAAGTGCTTATGAAAAAGCAGGTGTGAATATTACAGCTGGTGAAGAACTTGTAGCTGATCTAAAGCAAAAATTAGGTGCTCCAGACCCTCATGTTCTAGGCGGACTTGGCAGTTTTGCTGGATGTTACCAGTTATCAAAAGATCAATTGGATCAGCCGGTTTTAGTAGCGGGAAGTGATGGAGTGGGAACCAAAGTGCTTTTAGCGGCCCAGTCAGGTCAAGTTGAAACGATTGGGCAAGATTTGGTTGCCATGTGTGTAAATGACTTATTGGCGCAAGGGGCGTTGCCATTATTCTTTTTAGATTATTTAGCACTATCACATTTAGAGAAAAATCAGGTTCAAAAGATTTTAAACGGAATTTTAAAAGCCTGCCAGGCTCAGTCAATCACCCTGTTAGGTGGAGAGACGGCTGAAATGCCTGGAATTTATCAGAAACACCATTTTGATTTAGCCGGTTTTGCTGTGGGACTAACTGCTAAACGTGATTTACTCCAAGCAAAAAATGTCCACAATGGAGATTATTTAATTGGTCTTCCCTCCAGTGGATTACATAGTAATGGTTATTCGTTAGTTCGTAAAATTTTATTTGAAGATCATGATTTCCAGTTCGATGATCAGTTGGCAGGATTAAATGATAGTTTGATTGAAGAATTGATGCAACCCACCCGTCTTTACGTCAACGTGATTCGGCCACTTTTAAAACAAAAATTGGTCAGCGGAATCGCCCATATTACCGGTGGAGGATTATTAGATAACGTTCCGCGAATGTTACAAGATCAGCAACAGGCTGAATTTAAGTTGGATAGTTGGGAAAAGCCGGCAATTTTTAAAATCCTAGCGGAACTTGGAAAGCTATCCCAGACAGATTGTTATGAAACTTTTAACATGGGGATTGGAATGGTACTAGCTGTTAGTCCCAACAATTATGCCAGAGTGGTAGCAGAACTTGAACAACAGAAAGAAACATATTTTAAGATTGGTAAAGTGAAAAAACGGGAGAAAGATGCACCAGTGGTTTATCTTTCGGGAGGGAGCAGATGATTAATATTGCGGTTTTTGCATCAGGAACAGGGACTAATTTTATGGCATTACACCAACATATTCGAGAAACAAAAGTTCCCATTAAAATTGCATGCTTAATTTGTGACCAACCCAATGCGCCGGTTGTTACTAAAGCTGATGAGTTAGGAATTCCAGTCTGGACCCATCATTTGAGAGAATTTGAAGATAAAGTGAGCTATGAAAAGGCGATTTTACGTGAGCTAAAAAAATATAATTTAGCATTAATCATTTTAGCTGGGTACATGAAGATTGTTACCAAAGTTTTGTTAGAGGCTTATCCACATGCCATTCTTAATATCCATCCAGCGCTGTTACCATCGTTTCCAGGGCGCCATGGAATTGAGGATGCGTTTGAATATGGAGTAAAAATTACGGGAGTAACGATTCACTGGATTGACGGAGGGATTGATACTGGCCCGATTATTGCTCAGCAACCTGTACCGATTTTACAAGGGGATGATGCGGAGCATTTAGCTCAACGTATTCATCAAGTTGAACATGATTTATATTTTAAAAGCATCTGCCAAGTATTAAAACAGAGAAAGTTGATTAACTAAGGAGAGATTAACCCATGAAAACTGCATTACTAAGTGTGTCAGATAAAACTGGAATCGTTGAATTTGCTAGAGGTTTAGTTAAGGCAGATTTTAGAATCGTATCAACGGGTGGAACTAAAAAAGTTTTGGAAGAGGCTGGATTATCTATTGTTAGTGTTGAAGCTATTACTAACTTTCCAGAAATGTTGGACGGACGAGTTAAGACGCTACATCCTGCCATTCACGGAGGATTGTTAGCGCGCCGTGACTTACCGGAACATTTGGCAGCCCTCAAAGAACATAATATTGATTTGATTGATCTAGTTTGTGTTAATCTTTATCCGTTTAAATCGACTATTATGCAAAATGGAGTGACGGAAGCAGAAGCAATTGAACAAATTGATATTGGCGGTCCTAGTATGTTACGCTCAGCGGCTAAAAATTTTGCATCAGTTTTACTCGTAGTTGATCCTAAAGATTATCAACCAGTTTTAGCTGCACTAGCCCATCAGACGGACGATGTTAAATTTCGGCGAGTGTTAGCTTTGAAGGTCTTTCAGCATACTGCTGCTTATGACACTTTGATTGCTCAATATCTTGGACAAAACGGTGAAATTTTCCCAGATGAACTTACCAAGACTTATACTAAAAAACAAGTAATGCGTTATGGCGAAAATAGTCATCAAAAAGCAGCCTTTTATGAAGATGCGCTACCTGTACCATTTTCGATTGCTCAAGCTCAACAATTGCACGGCAAAGCATTATCATACAATAACATCAAGGATGCTGATGCCGCTTTAAAAATGAGCGCCGAATTTAATCAACCAGCCGTGGTTGCGGTTAAGCATATGAATCCATGTGGAATTGGATTAGGTCAAAATATTGAAGAAGCTTGGGACCGCGCTTATGAAGCAGACTCGATGTCAATTTTTGGTGGGATTATCGTCTTAAATCGACCAGTAGATTTAGCGACAGCAGAAAAAATGCATAAACTTTTTCTTGAAATTATTATTGCACCTAGTTTTGAAAAAGAAGCTTTTACAGTTTTAGCTCAAAAAAAGAATTTACGGATTATGACGGTCGATTTTAATCAACATCAGGATGCTAAAGAACTTGAAACAGTTTCAGTAATGGGCGGGCTCTTGGTTCAAGAACAGGATGCGGTAGTTGAAACGGCGACTGACTTCAAAGTGGTTTCTAAACGTCAGCCAACGGAAAGTGAACTTAAGGCAATGGTATTTGGTCAAACCGTTGTTAAACACGTTAAAAGTAATGCAATTGTGATTACAACTGATCAACAAACCTTAGGGATTGGTGCAGGCCAAATGAATCGAATTGGTTCGGTTGAAATTGCGGTTAAACAGGCTGAAGGTTCAGCCAATTTTAAAAATGCGGTGATGGCTTCGGATGCATTTTTCCCTATGGAAGATTGTGTTGAATATGCTGCTAAACATGGAATTAAAGCTATCGTTGAACCTGGTGGAAGTATCAAAGATCAAGCTTCAATTGATAAGGCGGATGAGTTAGGAATTTCATTAATATTTAGTGGACGTCGTCACTTTAGACATTAAGCGGAGGTACCAGATGGCAAAAGTACTTGTGGTTGGAAATGGTGCAAGGGAGCACGTTCTTGGACGTCAGCTATTGAAAAGTAATCAAGTAGAAAAAGTTTACTGTGCACCCGGAAATCCAGGGATGTTGGAAAGTGGCATTGAAATTATTCCTATTGGCGTCACAGATTTTGGGAAATTAGTTGAGTTCGTCCAGAAACAGGGTATTGATTTGACGGTTGTCGGACCAGAACAACCTTTACAGCAAGGAATTGTAGATTATTTTAGTACTGCGGGGTTAACGATTTTTGGACCGACTCAAGCAGCCGCTAAACTAGAAAGTTCCAAAGAATTTGCTAAAAAGATTATGCAAGAAGCGGGGGTCCCCACGGCTAGTTATGTTAGTTATCAAAATGAAGTTGCCGCAATCAAAGGGCTAGCGAAAAATAGTTATCCACTGGTAATTAAATCGGATGGCTTAGCGGCTGGAAAAGGGGTCGTTATTGCTAAAAATCAGGAAGAAGCTACGACAACGATTCATAAAATGTTGGGTGAACATCAATTTGATAGTAAGTCCATTATTATCGAAGAATTTTTAACGGGACAGGAATTTTCCTTGATGGCTTTTATTCAAGATGAGCAAATTATTCCCATGCCTCTATCGCAAGACCACAAGGCAGCTTATGATGGTGACGAAGGTCCCAATACAGGGGGGATGGGAGCGTATAGTCCCTTGCAGCATTTTCCAAGTGATTTGGTTAATGAAGGTGTGGAAAAAATTATTCGTCCTATTATTCGAACACTTAAAAAGAAGAATATTGCTTTTTGTGGGATTCTATACGCTGGTCTAATAATGACAGACTCCGGTCCTAAAGTGATTGAATTTAATGTACGGTTGGGTGATCCTGAAACGGTGGTAGTATTACCGCAGCTACAAAGTGATTTATACGAAATGTTGCAGGGATTGCTCCACCACCAAGTGCCAGTGGTTAAATGGCAAAAAGACCAGGTTTACTTAGGAGTAGTAATTAGTTCGCAAACTTATCCGCAAGCTTCGGCAAGGGGAGTTGAACTAGCAGATTTTAATTACCTTCCATCCAATATTACAGTTAATTATGCGGGCGTTAGTTGCAATCGAGACGGTCAATTAATTAGTAATGGGGGACGAATCCTATGTTTGACCACTGGAGCGAGCAATATTACGAAAGCTCAAGCAATATTGTACGGATGGTTAAATCAGCATCCAATTCTGGGCTTACGTTATCGAAGTGATATTGGAGATAAAGCAAAATAAAAAATAACCATGGAAGAACGATGACGGCGACTTAAAATAATTCGATTCCATGGTTTTTTTAACTAAAAAATTAGTAACATTTAATACTATATAAAGTGTAAAACGTTTTAAGTAAGTGCTATAATTAATCGTAAGTGTGGTATAGATATAGTAAAGAAGTAACGAGATAATTTTTACTTGTCATTGAGTGATTTCCCAAACAAACTGAACAGGGTTTGAAGTCGTAAATATGGATATTATGCTAGTTGTACTTGATAAATTAAGAACGATCGGTATATCAGAAGATTGGATTCAGATGGTTTGGAAGATTAGGACGATGACAGAGTAAAGCAAGATTATTTGATGAACATTTTAAGTAATCGGTTTAGTCATGATTTTAATGAGCACTAACTTAAGAAATGTGGTTTGTATACTTCTTTTATGAAATTTAATCGATACATCATTTATTGGTTTAATGGAAATTTTGATAGTGAAATTACGACGGATGAGTTAATTAACTTGTCCGTTTTGTGAGTAGTATGTTATCTAAATATTTTTAATGTAAGATATCCAAAATAATGTATGAACTTAGAGTACCCAGTAATATTCAGCTTTTAAAAAAAGAAGAAATAAATTTAATGTTTTGGGAGAAGTTATAAAAATGGTTGTTCAACATGATGAAATCAAAAAATTATTAAAGGGTAATAACTTAGATAGCACTAACGAATGGATTGTCTATGGTACCAAAGGTGAAAGGGGATATTGGATTGCGTTGAGTGATCGGGGGGTTACCCTGTTGCCTGTTGCTCAGCAAGGAAATCTAACCGGGGAAATTATCCCCTTCGATAATCAAAAAATTAAAAGTATTGCCTTAAAAAAGAGCATTCTATCGAATAAGCTCATAATTGTGGATACTAAAAATAAAAAACATGTTCTAAAAGTAGCTACTCGCCATCTGGGAAATAAACATCATCATGAAGACTTTTTAAAAATTATTGAAAAATATAAAAAATAAAAAAAACGATTTTAAGTGTCGATGAGGACATTAACTGTTATCTTAGAATTTTTGTCTCAATTCGGAAGATATCATAGTTACTTAAAATCGTTTTTTTATTTTAATCATTTAAGTTATAGCGTAATTTCATGTGAGCTGATCCTAATGTTACCATGTCACCAAGTAATTTAGTTTGACGGGTAAAGGATTCTGTAGCTAGTTGTTCATTAGCTTGTTCAAGAAATTGAGTTGGGTTAGTTTGGTGCTTGATTGCCCGATCAGTTTCATTTTGAATTCGACGATAAATACCAGTGGTTTCAAGTTCGAAGGTGTTCCGAAGATCAACGTATAAGTCGTAATCTGTATCACCTAAAAGAGCGGTAGTACAGCTCAGCCAATACATGTTGTTCATATCAAATGTACCAGTTGCATTCTTATAGACAGCTGGTGTGTCGGTGACATGAGCGTAAAAAGGAACTACCGTGTTGAACGTGTTGGCTCCGTATGCAAGCCAGTGAATGCCGGCAATTTCTGCTGGAACATGGTTTCGGATTTGAAGGATGTGGACATTATGATTCCGATTGATACCGATTGGACGAAAGAGGGTCTTTTGGTCTTCAGTACCGTTACCATATGGATCAAATTCCGTATTTTCAAAGTGGGAGCTCAAAACAAACTTAACGTCTTCAATAGAGATCTTTTTGTTAGCATGACAGATAAAAGGTAAATCTTGCTCCATGGGATCATTTTCAATCTCAGGGTTGAAGTATTTCTGGCCATACCAAGTACGGGGATTATTGTAAACAGTATCTTTAATAGAAGCACTACCAAAGATATGACGGAAATTATAACCGTCAAAATCAGGATTTAAGTGATATTCATCAATTAAATCTTTTAAATCAGCTGAGCATAGCGTGTCATCAGATTCAAAATCAAATTGATCGATATTCATACGGTTAGGTGCCACAACGTAGGCGTCATCTGGTATACGAACGGCAGCCCAATGATGGCCACCAATCGTCTCCAACCACCAAACTTCTTCGTTATCAGAAAAAGCGATACCATTAGGTTCATATGTTCCAAACTTTTCTAAAAGAGCGCCTAAGCGTTTAACACCTTCACGTGCGCTGTGAATATATGGAAGGACGAGCGTAACAATGTCTTCTTCACCAATTCCATTCTCTACGAAGGGGTCCATACCTAAGACACGTGAATTAGTAGTGATTGTCTCGGTTGCAGACATGGCAATATTTTCACTATTAATCCCCGCTGCAGGCCAGATTCCGTTAGTTAAAATGGAATTTGGCATTGATGTGTAACTCAAAGGCTGATCAGGAAGCTTGATTTTAACACCACTGATAACGGCTTGGTAATCACGTGGTTGTTCCTCGGGGTTAACGACCACGAAACGTTGAGGATCAAGAGCTTCATGACCATCATCATTACGGGAAATAATCGTTGAACCATCAATAGAAGCATCTTTACCGACCAAAATGGTCGTGCAAGAACCTTTAATTTTCTTATTCATAGATTAAAAACCTCCTAAAAATTTGTTATTTTCTATTATAGCGCTTTTAAATTGTTTTTGGTAACGAACGATAAAACGTTTTAAAAATAATAACGTTCGTATTTTTGTTTTAATGAAAAGGTTAATGTGCTAAAATGTTCGTTGTAGCTATCTTAATAATTACGTGGAGTTGGAGGAAATATGGAAGATATACAAAAACAAGGTGCCAAAAATGTTGAACTATCAACACCAAAGACGATTTTATTAGCTTTTCAGCATTTACTGGCAATGTATGCCGGAGATATATTGGTTCCATTATTAATTGGGGCGGCGCTTAAGTTTAATGCGCAACAGATGACCTATTTAATCTCAGTAGATATTTTCATGTGTGGAGTTGCCACTTTTTTACAGGTTAAACGCACTCCACTAACTGGGATTGCTTTACCAGTTGTTTTAGGATCAGCAGTTGAATACTTGGCACCGATGGAGCACATTGGTAATACAATGGGCTGGGGGTATATGTATGGTGGAGTAATTGCAGCCGGAATTTTTGTGTTTTTAATTAGCGGATTATTTGCTAGTTTAAGAAAATTTTTTCCAATCGTTGTGACGGGCTCTTTGATTACTTTAATTGGGTTTACCTTAATCCCCGTTGCTTTCCAGAACATTGGTGGTGGAAACGTTGCTGATAAAAACTTTGGAAGTTCTTCTAACTTAATTTTAGGATTTTTAACAGCTTTAGTTATTATTTTAATTCAAGTTTTTGCGCACGGATTCATCAAACGCATTTCAGTTTTGATCGGAATTATCGTTGGCTCAGTGATAGCAGTGGTAATGGGACTAATCGATCCTACACCAATCAGCCAAGCTCACTGGATTCAAATTCCAATGCCTTTTTATTTTGCAACTCCCAAATTTGAATGGTCCTCAATTTTAACCATGCTCTTGGCAGCAGTAACTTGTATGATTGAATCAACGGGAGTTTACTTTGCTTTAGCAGATATTACCAAACGGAATCTGACAGCCGATGATTTAAAACGAGGATATCGTTCAGAAGGAATTGCAGCCATTTTAGGCGGGATATTCAATACCTTCCCATATTCAACTTTTTCACAGAATGTGGGAATTGTGCAATTATCTGGAATTAAGAAATTAAAACCAATTTATTTCTCTGCTGGAATGCTTTTGATTTTAGGATTGATTCCTAAGTTTAGCGCGATTGCTACATTAATCCCGACATCTGTATTAGGTGGAGCAATGTTAGTAATGTTTGGGATGGTGGGTGCCCAAGGAATTAAAATGCTAGCTAACGTTAAAATGACCGTTAATAATTTATTGGTAATTGCTGTATCGATTGGAATTGGTTTAGGTGTAACTACTCAACCAACGCTCTTCCACATTTTACCAACCTCAGTTCAAACAATTTTAGATAATGGGATGGTAGTAGGCTGTATCACAGCAATTATTATGAATATTCTATTGAACGGTAACCAAGCCGTTGATAGAGAATAGTTTAATTTAAAATATATAATTAAAAACAAGAGATGATACTATTTGGTATGGTCTCTTGTTTTATTTTCTGAGTATAATGGAAGAAAAACGATGGAGCGGGTCTCATGAAGTTAAATGTCGAGTTGAAGGAACATTGGACTAACATTATTTCAAAAGAAGATGCAATCGAAATTAAGATTTACGATGGAACTAAATCTCCAGTTGTTAACCATTCTGGTATTGGAATTTTACTATTTAAGGGAAAAGTTAAAAATATTTTTCAAGTAGAAAAAGAGTTAGAAGTGAAGGGGAATCGTTGGGACCGATTAATTTTAATTTCTATTCCTGCTAACTTGAAACTCCATCATGCGTTACAAGGGTTCATTCATGAGGCAATAAAAAATAAAGTGACTTTGCCAAAGCATTTAAAGAAAGAAAAACTTCCCCCAGCAGTTCAAGAGCTAGTAGATCGGTTTGTTCAACAACAGCTTTTTATCATTAATCGATTTGGCTCGGATCATGTTTTAATTCCAGAAAAGTCAAAACTAGGAAGGAAGCCTAGCCACCGTTGGAATAAAATGGTTAGTCAGATTCCATTTTATGTGGATACCAAAGAATGTCGGGCAGAAATTCAGTGGGTAAAGCGAAATGAAATGGTAATTAGGGCCGGAGCGGTAATGAAACGCGAGGTGCCGTTGAATAAAAATGGTTCAATTAGATTTGCTGCTAAAATGGGGCAGAAAATCCGAGAAGATCATCAACAATCTTTTAAGGATTTTAAAACCACAGAAGATATAATATTAAAAAGTGTCAACGAAGTGGGGTTGTTTCTGTATTTTGCGGGAACTAATAGCTGGTTAGTCCTGAAAGATGCTAAAGGGCAAACGATTGACGCATGGACACGGGTGAACTAAAAAAGAGCTGTAAACGAAGTATTCGTTTGCAGCTCTTTTTATAGTTTATTATTTAACTTTTGGTGTTTCAGCGATTGTTTCAGTCTTGCCTTTAGCAAATTGTTGGATAGCAACAACGCGTTCTTGACGGCGACGACGTTCGCGCTTACCAGAAACTTTACGTGCACGTGCAAATGAATTGTATGGTGACTTCATGGTGATCCTCCTCAGAAAAAAATAATCAATTACTATTCTATGATGAATGGTAGATAAAAGCAAATAAATTTATTAAATGGATTGGCGGTTCGCATTGAGTCGCTGGACCGTTCGCATTGCAATTTTACCAAAAATACGAATTAAAATTACTTGGATTGGCAATTGAATAATATTACTAATGATGCGAGCTGAGTTGTAATAAACGGCCGCTGCTGCACCAAAGTAAATGGATTGCCAAATGAAATTTAAGCCCATCGTGACAATTAGCATCACTAAGAGGCGTGCCACGATAATCCGCCACCAGTCGAATTTACCTGGGTATAGGAATATCGATTGGATTAAATTAGCAACCATAGCACTGATGGCCCAAATGGGTAAGTAAGGTCCCACCGGATTAGAAAAATACCCCACGGTATCACTAACTAATCCAAAGACAATTCCTGCCCAAGGTCCAAATAGCGCAGACACAACGGCTGCTGGTATATATTCGAAACTAACCAAAGTGAATTGAGGCGTCAAATGGATGGTGGTATAACGCGCTAACACAACATCCAATGCTGCCAACAAAGCCATAATGGTTAGGTTTCGCACAGAAAAAACATTTTTGATACTAAAAAAATTCTTCATGCAAATCCCTCCAGTCTTTAGTTGGCCGTTTTAACGAAAAGGAAATAGCATGAAAAACTTCCCAATTCAACGGCGAGATGCGGAATCGATATCGCTGACAAGCATTCGTCCAACAAGCAACTCTCCGTCTTGTTGGCACTTAACGCATCGATTCCTACTCCATTGATAGAGCTAAGTTCATTATAACCAACTTAAAATAAAAATAAAGAGAATGAATTCGTTAATTAATATGAAAAATCGTATATAATGGCTTTAATGATGTAATAATTATGCCAGATGAATGGGAGTACGTATGCGATACCAATTTAAAAATAACTTAGAAGAAATTATTAGTGCCAAAAAAGTATTACAAAGATCAGGGATGAGCCAGAGATTATTGCAAAGAATCCAAAATGAGGGTCGCCTGATTGATGAAAACGAAAACGATGTAGAATTTAGTGATAAATTAATGCCTTTTGAACCAATTTGGATTGAATTGCCTGATGAAGAACAAGATCAAAATGTTGCAATTAGTGATGGTCCATTAGACATTATTTTTGAAGATAAAAATTGGTTATTAGTTAATAAGCCTGCTGGACTAACCGCGGTCCCTGGTCCAAGTGATCGAGAAGATACATTGGTCAACCGGATTAAAGGTCATTGGCAGGCCATTGAATCTAAAAATATGATGCCTCATTTAGTTACCCGTTTAGATCGATTTACGAGTGGAATAACTTTAGTCGCCCGTCACCAAGTTTCTAACAGTTTATTAAGTGAACAAGTTGCGCATCATAAAATTAAAAAGATTTATTTAGCGATGGTTGATGGAGTAGTTCAAGCTGAAAAAGGAACATTTAATCAACCGTTAGGGTTAGCAGCCGATGGAATTCATCGAGAAGTACGGGACGATGGACAGCAAGCCACTACTAGTTTTAAAGTGCTCAAACGTTTTGAAAATCAAACGCTGGTTCAAGTTCACTTAAAAACAGGAAGAACCCATCAAATCCGAGTTCATTTTGCGAATGCAGGTCACCCTCTAGTTGGTGATCAGTTATACGATGGACCAATGGATAGAGGAATTAAACGGCAAGCTTTGCACGCTTCATCGATCCGATTTTTTGATCCATTTATTGATGAAAAGGTTAGTTTTACAGCAGAATTACCAGATGATTTAAAGCAAATCGGGATGGAAGAGTAGCATAATTGCAGTTTCAGATAGGAGAACAAAATGACACAAGAAAATGAATTTGAAGACGTAGAAATGACGTTAGGCGAACCAGAATTTAATGCGATGTTGATGCAAATGACGCATGAGGTAAACGCTAGCAATGCGTCAGAATATAACTTTATGGGTAATACAACCCAAGAAGTTGGGGAAAATGTATGGGCAGTTCCGGCTTATCTAAGTGACGAATATGCGCTATTCTTTCTATATACAGAAATTGATACCGGCGATTGGGTCCTAGCCTTTTCCGAAGCAGATTTAGGTGAAGGGCAGTTTAATCTAGGAACTCCAATGACAACGGGTGAAGGCTTAAACAAATTATTCGAACAAGATCCCGATCGTGCCAAAATGGTATTGAGTTTTGTTAATGATATGGAAAAAGCTGGCGAAGGTATGTGGCGCATGGTGGAACAATAAAATTTTACATTTAAAAAGAGTGGACTATGGGGAGCGAATTAACGTAAGTTTCTTCTAAGAAGCTCTTTTTTTGTACCAACTTTTTGAATATATTTTTATGATATAATTAACTTCGACTAAAAAGAAAGGGGCGACGCGATGGCAACGATTTTGATCGTCGTTTTGCTATTGGCTTCCATTGGAGTAGGGTATGGATTGCGAGCCAAAAAGCATAGTGAAACATTAGCGCAAGCCCGCAAAGCGGCAGAAAAAATTATTGAACATGAACGGCAAAAAACTAAAGCCGAAGTGGCTGAATATGAAAAAAATAGTGTTCAAGAAACTCAACAATATCAAGAGACCATTGACCAAGAACTCGCAGATGATCTACATGATAATCAACGTAAAGAGGCGTGGATTGAACAAAGAATGAACTTATTGAACCAAAAAAAGATTGTGTTAACTAATCGAGCAGATGCATTAGCTAAAAAAAGACAAAGTCTATTACAAGAACGTGACAACGTACGGACAACTTTAGGCGAAGCTAAACAACTAATTACTGATCGATGGAATAAACTTCAGGAAGTTGCTGATTTGGAAGAGCAAGCAGCTTCAAAGTTGGTTTTGAAAGAAACTAAACAAGATGCAATTCGTTCTAAAGATGAGTTTGTTAATAACGCTCAAACCGAATTAGAAAGCTCCTGCGAGCGTGAAGCTGAGGATTTGATAGCTTTAGCCATGGAACATAGTGATGTTCCAAGAGGTCAAGCCGAAAATCACCGCAGTTTTATTGCAGAAAATGCTGAATATCTTGGTAAACTGATTGGAAATTCAGGACAGAATGTACGAGCAATTGAAGCATTAACTGGTGTAGATATTGTGATTGACGACCAAGAAAAAGAGGTCATTCTTAACGGTTATGACCCAGTTCGTCGAGCAGTGGCCATGGAAACCATGGAAATGATTAAAACTGAGAAACGAGTTGTTCCAGATACAATCGAACGGTTGGTTAATAAGGCTAATAAAGTAATTGACCAACGTATTCGCCAGTATGGTGAAGACGCGGTTCGAGAATTGAAATTAAAATATGTTGCGCCGGATTTAATCAAATTTATTGGTCGAATGCATTACCGGACGAGTTATGGACAAAATATTTTAGAACATTCTATTGAAACTGCTAAGCTAGCAGGTATTTTTGCTGTTGAGTTAGGTGAAGACGCTACTTTAGCACGACGTGCAGGTTTACTACATGATATCGGTAAATCTATTGATCGCGATATTGAAGCGACTCATGTGGAATTGGGTGTGGAATTGACCACCCAATATCGAGAGAGTCCAGTGATAGTGAATACTATTGCTTCTCACCATGGGGATGTTGAAGCTCGATATGTAATTGCTAATTTGGTTGAGGCAGCGGATGCCATTTCTGGAGCTCGTCAAGGTGCTAGAAGTGAATCAGTGGCTGACTATATCCAAAGAATTAAGAGCTTAGAAGAGATTGCTAACAAACATCCAGAAGTCAAGGAAAGTTATGCTATCCAAGCTGGTCGTGAGCTTCGAGTAATTGTTCAACCTAAAGAGACAGATGATAAGACGATTCATAGTTTAGCTACTAACGTAAAGAATCAAATTGAAGAGGATGTTACTTATCCTGGTCAGGTGAAGGTAACGGTTGTTAGAAAGTTAGAGATTGTAGAATACGTGGAGAAAAAACAAGCATGAGTGAAGACAACACCGCACAGTTAGAAAAAATCGATAGTTTTGTTAAAGAGAAGCTTCAAGATGACTTAACCGGGCATGATTATGCTCATATTCAACGAGTGGTTAAGATGGCTAAACGCTTAATTGATGATCGCACTGAAAATGTAAATCAGTTTGTAGTTTTCGCTGCAGGGTATTTGCATGACGTGATTGATGAAAAATTAGTTGAGAATCAGGCCGTTGCTAAAAATGAAGTAGCTCGGTTTCTAAGAAGCCTTGGAGTTAGCGATTTTGATATTGCTCATATTTTCGATATTATCACGCATATGTCATTTTCTGATAATTTAGGACAGAAATATAAATTATCCTTGGAGGGACAGATTGTCCAAGATGCGGATCGTTTGGATGCCATCGGAGCAATTGGCATTGCCCGTACATTTTATTACGGGGGTGCACATGGACATATTTTATATGATCCCGAAATCCAACCTCGTGAAAAAATGACGCATGATGAATATCGTGACAATAAAACGGTAATCAATCATTTTTACGAAAAACTTTTTAAGCTTAAAGATGACATGAACACACCTTTAGCACAAAAAATTGCGGTAGAACGGACGGAGTATATGAAAAGCTTCGTAAATGAGTTTAAAAAAGAATGGTAACAGTGAATTTAGGGGGATTTAGGAATGTTAAAAGATACTGATAATATACCCAGAGGGTATGTGATTGTATCCGCAGTCGTTGTTGTTTTACTTGCACTAGGTGTTAAGCTACAAAACACATTTATGCAATTTTTTGACCAGTTATTTAGTAGTATCGTTCAAGGAACGGCTTTTTCTTTTCTTGAACCAATCATGCGCTTAATTACGATGATTGCAGATACCAAGCTTGGTTTAATTTATGCAATCATTATTGCAGTATATTTGTGGTTTAAAGAACAGCAACGAGTAGATGCTATCTGGGTCATTTGTACAATGTTTGGTGGCGCTGTAGTAGCGTTTATTCTAAAAGAATTGGTTAAGCGTCCGCGCCCAACTATTGATCAAATTATTCCAGAAACAGGTTTTAGTATGCCTAGTGGGCACACCTTTGAAGCATTTTTAGTGTTAGCTTTTATTTACCTTTATTTTGTCCGTCCAATTCAGTCTGATAGTAAGCGGCGTTGGGCTTTTCGAGGATTGATTCTATGGCAAGTCTTAGTAATGTGGTCACGAATTTATATGGGGGCTCATTACCTTACTGATACGGTTACGGCGGTAGCTTTAGGCATAGTGTGGCTATGGGTTGCTTTATGGCTTTACCAGATGCTATATGATTGGATTGCCAGCTTTGTTGCTCCTTCAGGGGGACGACATCAACGACAACATTAAAA
Source organism: Pediococcus pentosaceus (assembly GCF_001437285.1). Taxonomy (GTDB): domain Bacteria; phylum Bacillota; class Bacilli; order Lactobacillales; family Lactobacillaceae; genus Pediococcus; species Pediococcus pentosaceus. The sequence goes on from NZ_JQBF01000003.1 coordinate 82,399, forward strand.
TATTTTACTTAAGGGCCTAATCTTTTAGGTTCTTTTTTTTGATTATTTCCTGATTGAACCGGTCCAAAACGACTTTTTTGGTAAAGCGGTTTCTAAAAAATAATTTGTTTTTTGGAAGAAAAACCTTTTAATTATTAATCTATCAATGTTTTAGCGACCTAAAACAAAATATTAAAGAAGGTATCTTTTTTTTTTTGAGCATGCTATAATGAGCTTGTGCTTTTGGTTAGGTGCTTTTGGTCAGATCGTTTCATTTTGAACTATCCCCATTACTACCGGCTCAAGCTACAAATTAAACAATGCCGTCTATTACTATATAGATTAGGTTTACAGGAGGATGTTCATAATGGAACAAGGTACAGTTAAATGGTTTAACGCTGATAAAGGTTTTGGTTTTATTACTCGCGAAGATGGTAGTGACGTATTCGTTCACTTCTCAGCTATCCAAGGTGACGGATTCAAGACTCTTGAAGAAGGCCAAGCAGTTTCTTTCGACGTTGAAGAAAGCGACCGTGGACCACAAGCAGTTAACGTAAACAAAAACTAATTTAAATTAAAATAGTTATGAGAGTAGGGAGCTTCGGCAACCTACTCTTTTTTTATGCAAAATATAAAGATTTAGTTAAATACTATTAATTAATTAGGTATAATGAATTAATTGAAGAGGAGGCCTTGAAGGATGATTGAAACTAACCAAATCGTTATTAATACTTGCTTACTTGCAGGTCGAATTATGATTGAAAATGGCTCTGAGATGTCACGAGCAGAAGATACAATGAAAAGAATTGCGATGAATTCAGGTGTTAATAATTTAAAAATTTTCGGGACGATTACTGGAATTATTGTTTCAATTCCAAATTCAATGGACTCTCAGGTGGAAGGGATTAATCGGCGAGCGATTGACCTAGAGAAAGTTTCTGCGGTTAATACTTTTTCAAGACGCTATGCGGCCAAAGATATTACGTTAGAAGAGTTTTACGAAAAACTAAATACTTTGGATGAGGCGACGCCATCCTTCCCATTTTGGCTTCAAGTGATTGGAGCAGCCCTAGTTAGTGGACCTTTAATGACAGCCTTTTCTGGAAATATGGTTGATTTAGGAATTACTACTTTGACTGGGGCGTTAGGCTACACGCTATTTTATTTTGTAAATCGGATTTTAAATATTAAATATATTAGCGAATTTTTTGCATCAATTATAATCGGAATTATAGCTGTATTCGCAGTGCGTTGGGGTTGGGGACATTCTATCGATGATATTATTATTGGATCAGTGATGCCGTTAGTACCGGGGGTGCCACTAACTAATGCTGTTCGCGATATTTTAAATGGTCACTTGGTTAGTGGTCCGGCTCGTGGAATTGAAGCTTTATTATCAGCATGTGCAATTGGTTTTGGGATTGCCTTCGTATTTCGTTTTTTGTAAACAAAGGAGTAAGAGATGCAATTACTACTAGAATTTTTTATGGCCGGCATTGCCACCATCGGCTTTGGAATTATTATTAATATACCTAAACGGGCTTTAATTGCTGCAGGTGCCATTGGTGGCGTGTCATGGACGATTTACTGGGCGATGCTCCAAGTGCGCTTAGGCTTAGCGTTAAGTGCTTTAACAGCGACCACTGTCATTGCTTTATTAAGCTTATACGCTGCTAGGCGAATGAAACTTCCGATGATTATTTTTAATATTCCTGGAATTGTACCGCTCGTTCCAGGAGGACAAGCATACCAGATGATTCGAAACTTTGCGCTTTCTAACAGTGATATGGCAACGCATTTTATGTTAGAAGTAGGAGAAATTGCAGGGTCAATTGGAATCGGTTTTTTAATGGCAGAATTTATCGATCGATTGCAACGTAAAATTATAATTACTTTGAAGGAACACAAACAACGTAGCAAAAGTAAAAGTGCTAATAATACTGAAAAAGAGTAGGATTAAAAAATGCCCAAATTAATTTTGGCATTTTTTTTATTTCTTTTTGAAAGCGAATACAAAAGTTGCTTGACTTTCATTTTATAGAGCGATTTACTAGTAGAAAGAGACATCTAAGTTAACGAAATTTTAGCCATGGTGACTTGAAAAATTTGAGTTATAGGAGTGAAAGTAAATGTTATTAGGTAGTATTGAAGCTGGTGGAACCAAGTTTGTGTGCGCAGTTGGGAACGAAGATTATCAGGTGAAAGATCAAATTCAAATTCCAACAACGACCCCGGAAGCGACATTGTCGGCCGTTGTAAAATATTTTAAACAATTTGATATAGCAGCTTTAAGTATTGCTTCATTTGGTCCGATTGAAATTCGAAAAACGTCGCCTAAGTATGGATTTATTACTACAACTCCTAAACCGGGATGGAAAGATACTGATTTTTTGGGTTACATGAAAAAAGAAATTAATGTTCCTATGGCTTGGACAACCGACGTTAATGGGTCGGCCTATGGGGAGTATACAATGTCAACGCTATTTAACGAAAAAATTAATTCATTAGTTTATTATACGATTGGAACAGGAGTTGGTGCAGGTGCGGTTATCGATGGACATTTGATTGGTGGGATTGGCCACCCAGAAATGGGACATGTCCCTTTGAAACGTCATCCCGAAGATCTTGATTTTAAGGGTGTTTGTCCTTATCATGGTGATTGCTTAGAGGGATTGGTTGCTGGACCAACTTTTGAAGCGCGATTAGGTAAAAAGGGTAAGGATGTGCCTTTGACGGATAAGACATGGGATATTTTAGCTTATTATATTGCTCAAGCAGCTGTACAAAGTACATTAATATTACGACCAAACAAGATTGTGTTTGGTGGTGGAGTTACTAATGCAACCCTCTTAGAGAAAGTGCGAAAAGAATTTGATAAATTACTTAATGGCTATGTGACTGTGCCAGATTTGGATCAATATATCACGATGCCTCAAGTTAAAAATAATGGGTCAGCGAATGTCGGTAATTTTGCATTGGCAGAGAAGCTATTAACGGAATAATTATAAAAAGGGCAATCCCGATTTAAAATCAGGATTGCCCTTTGTTCTTTAATTAAAGCTTTATTGTCCGTAGTAGTTGTAGTTACCAGTAGCATTTCCTTGCGGATCAGCTTGTGATGGAGTTGTAGGAGTGTTATCAGTTGTAGCTCCGTTGTTATCTGCACCGCCTGTTGTGTCACTAGCCGGTGTCTCCACCGAAGATGCGCTCGTGGTTCCGTAATCTTCAGTGGAGGAGCTAGTAGTGTCTGAACTGTTAGTATCTGAATTGGTAGTATCGGTATCATCTTCTTCGCCAGTATAGATACTGCTTAATCCAGTTGTCCCAGTTTCTTTAGCAGATAAATCAAGGGCTTTACGGATGAAATTAGTAACACGCTGACGTTCGCTCTTAGAAACTAATTCATAAGAACCACCATCGATGGTAGTACCATTACCTTGGAGGTGAGTAGACTTTAAATGATGGGTAGCAACTCGATAATTAGTCGAAAGTGCTAAAAGTTCGTTAAATGTTAAATCAGTTTTAGTTTGTTTTTGAAGAGAATTTAAGAAATTTTGGTTTAATAAAGCCGTAATTGAATCACTCTTACGTAAAATGGCCATTAAAACTTGGCGTTGACGAGTTTGACGACCATAGTCACCGTTTGGATCGGTATAACGCATCCGTGAATAATCCAGTGCTGCCTTACCATTTAGATGAATTTTTTTACCTTTAGTAACGTCGGCATGTCCATATTTGAAGGTTAATTTAGGAGTGATATCGATCCCACCAACCCCGTCAACAATCTTTTCTAAGCCACCCATGTTAATTAAGCCGTAATAATCAATGGGAATATTTAGTAGTTTTTCGACAGCTTTGATTGCTGTACCGGCTCCACCTAAATCATAAGCAGCGTTAATCTTGGAAGGAGAATAATTTGAGTAACCAGGAATCGACATAACCGTATCCCGAGGGATGCTAGTTAAAGTCATTTTTTTCTTTTTAGGATTCAAGGTTGCCACGATAATGGTATCTGTTCGGCCACGATAATTACGCCCGAGGGCCCCAGTATCAGTACCTAAAAGCAAAATTGAAATTGGTTTACTTTGCTTTAAGGTAGCTGAAACATCACGTGATTTCTGGATTTTAGCACTATCAAAAATCGAATCTACAGCATTTTTGGCATCGTACCATTTCTTAACCCCAAAGATAGCCAATATAACAGCAATAATGGAAACGACAATGATGGTTTTTTTTCTACGAGGTCGTTTCTTTCGTGGTTTTCGGCGCTGGTTTTGTTTATTTTGACCGTGGTCACCATTGTTATTATTGTCATCAGGTGTGTAATTGAACCGGTTTCTGCTGAATCGGCTTGAATTGGATCTGGGTGATTCAGAATTCATGCAACTTATCCTCCGAGTTATACTAAAAAATTCAATCATTAATATGATACCAAATTAATGGATTATCTATAACTTTGTTTAAGAAAGTTTAACAAATAGTACACAAAAAATTGGTATATCGACATTAATAACGAACTTATTTCAATTCATGCAACCAGGCTAGCGCCGTGGTTAACCAAGTAGCAATCCGATGATCGACGTGATGGTTATCATAGGCGGTAGTTTCATCGGCTAGAGCCATACCATGAGGGCCATGCTGGTAAAGATGCAGTTCTGTTGGAACCTGCAGAGTTTGAAGGGCTAAGAAGTAATCAACCGCATTTTGGGATGGAACTAACTGATCATCGGCCGTTGCCCAAATAAAGGTTGGGGCATTGTCTTTAGTGGCATTTTGATCAGCTGCTAATTGTTGAGGTTGAGTGGTCCATTTAGCTAAAGTTTTAGTGTCAGGAAAACCATCGTTAGGAGTAATTACAGGAAAACCTAAGATGGTTGCAAAAGGCTGCAATGTAGTTGACGCCAAATGGGTTTGTGAACTAAGCCAGTCCGCGTTCCAGTTATTATTAAAATTGCTGACGATATGACCGCCAACCGAGAAGCCCATTAAAATAATCTGATTGGCGTCAATCTGCCATTTTTCAGCGTTTTGATGCGTAATATTCATTGCTTCGGCTAATTCAATTAAGGGAGCTGGATAAAGCGGCTGGACTTCGTCAACCAAGGAGTACCTTAGAACAGAGACTTGATAACCAAATGATTCTAGACGTAAGGCAACTTTTTCAGCTTGAGCTAAATCGATGTGGGTGTAGGATCCACCGGGCACAAAGATTAAAGATGGACTTTTTTGATCAGTTAAATTGGGCGATATATATGAAATTAATTCGGCTTTTGATTTAGAATTAGTATGATTAAGTTTAGTTTTAACAATTTCCATAATGTTGACTCCTTTTTGAGAATTATATATTTGGTTACATTTTAATCTTTTTACTGTTATTCACCAAAGAAAAGGTAAGGAACTACGAAATGAAGTTTAAATTAAGATATTTTTTAGAAGATGATTTTAGTAATTATCAGGCGTTAGCTAATAATCGAAAGATTGCTAAATCAGCGGGGATGAAGATTCTGACAAACGCGTTTGAACAATGGATGGCATTTAAAGGGATGGTTGGACGTCAAGGCTTTTTAGCAATCGTCAACGAAACAGACCAAGTTGTGGGCGGAATTTTTATTTTTCAGCCAGCTGCAGAAGATATATATGAAATAGGATACTTATTGGGTGAAGAGTATTGGAACCAAGGTATTATGTCAAAAGCAGTACATTTTGCAATTAAAAACTTGAAAAATCGAAATAAACGAGATTTTAAAGTTTTTGCTAATGTTTGTATTGACAACTATGCCTCTCAGCAAGTACTAAAGCGCAATGGCTTTAAGCGTTTAGAAAAGATTACCACGGGAATCTCTGGTTATGATCAATCCTCACAAAAAGAGTATCGCTACGAATTAAATGTAAAATTACTTGAATAATTGAACAGATTTGTTATAATTTGAATCACATCGAAAGAAGAGGTTGCCTCAATTATTAGTAGATCCGGCTAGATGACTAAGCATCAATGACCCGAATTGAAAGGAAAAGAGGCCGAAATGACTACATGCTTATTCATGTACGATTTGGGCTCTGGTTGAATAAGCCAGAGACTGTCGCAATGAAAATTGCGGAGCGCTATCTACGATTTGACTAATGATTTTAAACAGTCTTTTTGTGCGTAGGAATGCTCACAAAAAGGCTTTTTATTTTGTTTTTTGAAAATCAACAGCGCCTCTTTTATTTTATAGGAGGTTTTCTTATGGCAGAACAAGGTGGTAGTCAGGTTAAGCGTGCCTTAAAGACGCGACATATTTCAATGATTTCACTGGGTGGAAGTATTGGTACAGGATTATTCGTAGCCAGTGGATCGGCAATCTCTACTGCAGGTCCCGGTGGTGCATTATTAGCTTACGTTGGGATGGGGGTCATGGTCTATTTCCTCATGACTAGTTTAGGAGAAATGGCGACTTATATGCCGGTTTCGGGTTCGTTTTCAACGTACGCAACTAAATACGTTGATCCAGCCTTTGGCTTTGCAATGGGATGGAATTACTGGTTTAACTGGGCTATTACGGTTGCAGTTGATATTAGTACCATTGCCTTGATTATGAAATTCTGGTTTCCGCACGCTCCGGGGTGGATCTGGAGCCTGTTGGCACTAGTGCTAGTTTTCTTGGTAAATGCTTTGACGGTTAAAGCTTTTGGTGAGACTGAATATTGGATTGCTTTAATTAAGTTAGTCACGGTTATTATATTTTTGGTCGTAGGAGTTTTAACCATTGTCGGAATTATGGGAGGTAAAGCCACATATTTAGAAAACTTTGTGTATCATAAAGCCCCATTTGTGGGTGGGATCCCTGCTATTCTTAGTGTTTTCGTTGTGGCTGGTTTCTCGTTTCAAGGTACAGAATTGATTGGAATTACAGCTGGCGAATCTGAAACACCTGAAACTAGTGTTCCGAAGGCCATTAGCCAAGTATTTTGGCGAATTTTACTATTTTACATCTTAGCAATTTTTGTAATTGCTTGTATCATCCCTTATACAAGCCCTAATTTATTAGGATCATCAGCCCGTGATGTTTCCATTAGTCCATTTACCCTTGTGTTCCGTCGGGCCGGACTAGCAGGAGCAGCTGGGGTAATGAATGCGGTTATTTTGACCTCAGTACTATCCTCAGCTAATTCGGGAATGTATGCCTCGACTAGGATGTTATATTCGCTTTCGAAACAAGGATTTGCTGCCAAAATTTTTGGTAAAACTTCGAAGCGAGGAATCCCATACCTGGCCTTACTTGGTACAACTATCGTAGGATTGCTAACCTTTATTTCCAGTATTATGGGACCTAAAATTTATATATGGTTAGTTGCTGCCAGTGGACTGACTGGCTTTGTGGCTTGGGTCGGTATTGCGATTGCTCATTGGCGGTTCCGTCGGGCTTTTATTAAACAAGGACATGACGTGTCAGAACTTAGATATCGTGCAAAATGGTTCCCATTTGGACCACTCTTTGCCTTTGTTCTCAGTATTATTGTGATTGCGGGACAAGATATTCATTCCATTGCTAATTTCGATTGGCAAGCAATTGGGATTACGTACATGGCAATTCCGCTATTCATTGTGTTGTATACCTATTATAAAATTAGATATAAAACGAAGTTAATACCGCTGGAAGAAATCGATTTATCGCGTCCAGATATCACGAAAGAATAATTTTTTCAAGATATTGTTTTGGGGTCGTTTGGTGGTACAATATGTAGTGCTAAAAAACGAAAAAAGAGGTATTTCTTATAATGATTGCTTTATCAGGCCCAATTGGCGCAGGAAAGACAACACTTACAGAATTATTAACAAGTCACTGGGAAAGTGATGCTTATTACGAATCAGTAGATGATAATAAAATTTTGCCACTTTTCTACAAAGATCCTAAACGCTATGCGTTCTTACTTCAAATTTACTTTTTGAATAAACGTATGGATAGTATCAAGCAAGCTAATAGCGATGCTCGTAGTGTTATGGACCGTTCGATTTATGAAGATTCACTTTTGTTCCATTTGAACGCTGATTTAGGACGAGCAACTAATACAGAAGTGGATATTTACGATTCGTTACTTAAAAATATGATGCAAGAGTTGCCACGTCTTTCATATAAGAAGAATCCCGATTTACTAGTTCATATTGATATTTCGTTTGATACAATGTTAAAACGGATCAAAAAGCGCGGTCGTTCATTCGAACAAATCGAAAATGATCCATCATTATACGAATACTATCACGAACTCAATAAGCGCTATGTTGCTTGGTTCGATAATTATGATCAAAGTGCTAAAATTAAAATTGACGGTGATAAATATGATTTTGTGGAAAATCCAGAAGCTCGTCAAAAAGTTATTCAACTAATTGATGAAAAGATTGCCACAATTTAATTGATATCTACCCGGCTTTTTTGTAGAATTAGTTTATAAATTAATAGAGAAATTAAAGGCGTTTAAAGTAGGTTTTCAGAGAGATCCGCATGGTGGAAAGGATTAGCCGAAACTCCGGCGCTAGTTAAAAGGTGGGTAATGCCACACGGTGATTCCGTTATCGTCGGATTGAGTGCACCGCTTATATAAGCAGGTGAACTTGGGTGGTACCGCGAAAAGAGTCTCTTCGTCCCAATGTGGATAGAGGCTCTTTTTCTATATTTAAGGAGGATGTAATTATGTTAGATTTGAAAATGATTCGTAATCATGTAGAAGACGTCAAAGCTAAATTAGCAACTCGGGGTGTAGAACCTGAAGCAATCGACGATTTATTGGCTAAGGATAATGAACGCCGTGAATTGATTGTAAAGAGTGAAAATTTGAAAAAGCTTCGTAATGAAGTGTCTGATCAAATTTCACAATTAAAACGTAATAAAGAAGACGCTAACGATAAAATTCAAGAAATGCGTAAAGTGAGCCAAGATATTAAAGGCTTAGACGAACAACTGGAAAATATTGCCGAAGAAGTTGAAAGCAAAGCTGCTCATCTGCCTAATCTACCACATGAAGATGTACCGGTTAGTTTAACTGAAGAGGGTAGTGTTGAACAACGTCGTAATGGAACACCACGGACTTTTGACTTTACGCCTAAGGCTCACTGGGAAATTGGAGAAGAATTAGGAATCTTAGACTTCGAACGAGCTGCTAAAGTTGCTGGTAGTCGTTTTGTATACTACGTTGGGGATGGAGCTCGTCTTGAACGAGCAGTTTACAATTTCTTTTTAGATCAAAATAATGCAGCTGGCTTTACAGAAGAAATCACACCTTACATGGTTAACGATGCATCAATGTTTGGAACTGGTCAATTTCCAAAGTTTAAAGAAACCCATGCCGGTTATGAAGTAAAAGATGAAGGACTAACTTTAATTCCTACAGCTGAAGTACCTTTGGTAAATTACTATCGTGATGAAATCATTGATGAAGAAAAGTTACCAATTAGCGTAACAGCATTATCACCAGCATTCCGTTCAGAAGCAGGAAGTGCCGGACGAGATACACGTGGTTTGATTCGTATGCATCAATTTAATAAGGTAGAAATGGTCAAGATTGCTAAGCCAGAACAATCATGGAATGAATTAGAAAAATTAACTACCCATGCTGAAACCCTTCTTCAAAAATTGGGATTGCCTTATCGAGTGATTACCCTAACCACTGGGGATATGAGTTTTACGGCAGCCAAGACTTACGATCTTGAAGTGTGGATTCCAGCTCAAGATAAATACCGCGAAATTTCAAGTTGTTCAAACTGTACTGATTTCCAAGCTCGTCGTGCACATATTCGTTTCCGCGATGAAAATGGTAAGTTGCAATACGTACACACCCTAAATGGATCTGGTTTGGCGGTCGGACGTACAGTAGCTGCAATTTTAGAAAACTATCAAAATGAAGATGGAACAGTCAACGTTCCGGAAGCTTTAGTACCTTATATGCAAGGGACAACTGTAATTGGTAAAAAGTAAATAGTTATCTAAAAATAAGAGACCCCACTGAGGCCTCTTATTTTTTTATGGAATCCATAAAGGATAAATCTCTGATTAGAAATATTTTTCAGTAAATATGGTAGAAAAAGGGTGATTTAAAGCTATTAAAAAAATTAATAAAGAAAAATTTAATTTTTTTTGCAAAAGTGATTGACATAACGGAGTTTTATCCGTATTATATATAAATGTGTTCACGAGAGATTTATGGAGGATTAGCTCAGTTGGGAGAGCATCTGCCTTACAAGCAGGAGGTCACAGGTTCGAGCCCTGTATCCTCCATTGAGAAGCGATTCTCAATGGTCTAATAAAATAGAATTATTTGCGGGCGTGGCGGAACTGGCAGACGCGCAAGATTTAGGTTCTTGTATCGCAAGGTGTGGGGGTTCGAATCCCTTCGCCCGCATATCGATTTTAAGCCGACTTAGCTCAGCTGGCAGAGCATCTGTCTTGTAAACAGGGGGTCGGAGGTTCGAATCCTCTAGTCGGCATTTTGCGGAAGTAGTTCAGTGGTAGAACATCACCTTGCCATGGTGGGGGTCGCGGGTTCGAATCCCGTCTTCCGCTTTGTACCAAATTTAATATTTTGCACCCATAGCGCAACTGGATAGAGTGTCTGACTACGAATCAGAAGGTTGCAGGTTCGACTCCTGCTGGGTGCATCGCTTAAAAAAGTATTAATCGGATATGATTAATGCTTTTTTTGTTTTCTAAATCACCGGTTTAAATTTGTGCTAGAATATAATGGTTGGCGGGAAGTAGCTCAGCTTGGTAGAGCACCACGTTCGGGGCGTGGGGGTCGCAAGTTCAAATCTTGTTTTCCCGATTGAGATAGGTCAAGAATAAACTTATTATTGATGTTTAATTGATGGTAAGTTTTTTTATTTTCTTAAGGTTTTGATAGCTTTAAGGCGGAATAATTAATATTTTTTGCAATTTTCTGTCAGTCTCGTATAATAATAGTCAACATTAGTCAGAGTATAGAAAGGTGGTCGTTATGCAAGGACAGAATATTTCAGATATAATTGAGCGGTATTTAAAGGAAATCTTGGCTAATTCAGAGGAGATTGAAATTCGCCGTTCTGAAATTGCCGATCAATTCGATGTCGTACCATCTCAGATTAATTATGTAATTAAGACTAGATTCACCATTCAAAATGGTTACGTGGTTGAAAGTAAGCGTGGTGGCGGTGGATACATTAGAATTGAAAAAGTTAAACTTCTTGACGATATTGATGTTTTGGATTCTTTAATACGGGTAATTGGAGATTCATTGAATGAACGTGATGCGATTTCAATTCTAGGCAGTTTATATGAAGACTCCGTACTAAGTAAACGAGAAGCGAGCTTATTAGCCTCGACCCTTTCCAAAAGTACTTTAAATATTGGCGATCGTAATTTAGAAGAACAAATTAGAGCAAAAGTGATGATTGGAATTTTGAATCATCTCAGATATGAATAGTAGAGATTAGAGAAAGACAGGTGGAAAATGGAAAATTTATTTACCCCTAGTGCAAGGAATGCCTTGGTTATTGCTCAAGAACAAGCAAAAAGATTTAAACACCCCGCGGTGGGTACTGAACACCTGTTGTTAGCATTGGCAATTGAGACTAATGGTGTAGCGCGAAGCATCTTAGGACAATTCAATGTTACAGAAGTGGACGTTGCTGAGGAAATTGAGCAATTTACCGGCTATGGTAACTTACGAACAGTAAAAGATGATTATTTACCATATTCACCAAAAGCTAGTGAAATTTTAGTCAACGCTCAAGAGCAGGCTAAGCAATTAAACGCTATTAAAATTGGAACCGAACATTTATTACTTGCTTTAGTGCAAAATGATAATATTTTGTCTTCAAGAATTTTATTGGCGTTGGATACAGATATTGCCGAGGTTCGCAAAGTTACTTTACGTAAATTAGGTGTAAATCCAGCTACTCAAAATCGACGTAGTAAGCAACGGGCTACAAGTGCTGAAGGAACCCCAACTTTAGATTCAGTTGCACGAGACTTGACGGCGATGGCTGCTGAAGGAAAAATTGATCCAGTGGTGGGGCGGACAAAAGAAGTTCGTCGCGTAATCCAAATTTTAAGCCGACGGACTAAGAACAATCCAGTATTGATTGGTGAACCAGGAGTTGGTAAGACGGCGATTGCCGAAGGATTAGCTCAAAAGATTATCGATCAAGATGTTCCAACTGATATGCAAAATAAACGATTAATGATGCTAGAGATGGGTTCTTTAGTGGCGGGAACTAAGTACCGTGGTGAATTTGAAGATCGTTTAAAAAAGGTGATTGAAGAAATTCGTAATGATGGTCAAGTGATTGTCTTTATTGATGAGTTACACACGTTAATTGGAGCTGGCGGGGCTGAGGGAGCCATTGACGCTTCTAATATCCTAAAACCAGCTTTAGCTCGTGGTGAGCTACAAACGATTGGTGCAACTACTTTAACAGAATACCAAAAGTATATCGAAGCTGATGCTGCTTTGGAACGACGTTTTGCTAAAGTGGAAGTTGATGAACCTACGGAAGCTGAAGCAGTTCAAATTTTAAGAGGAATTCGTCCTAAGTATGAAGAACATCACCAAGTTAAAATTTCAGATGATGCCATTCAACAAGCAGTTACTTTATCATCACGTTATATTGCAGACCGTTTTCTTCCCGATAAGGCCATCGATTTAATCGATGAAGCGGCTGCTAAAATTCGAATCGATGCCTCTGAGAAGCAAGTGAAAAAAGTTACGGATGAAGATCGATTAGAAAAATTACGAACAGCTAAAGAAGAAGCGATTGATAATCAAGATTTCGAAAAGGCTGCCGACATCCGTAAGAAAGAAATGAAGTTACACCGTAAGATTGAGCGTGCTGAAAATAACCCAGAAACCAATGAAGCTAAAAAAGATTATAAATTAATTGAAAATGGCGAAGATATTGCGCAAATCGTTTCAGATTGGACTGGTGTACCTTTAACGCAGATGAAACAATCTGAGTCAGATCGCTTGATTAATTTAGAGAAAACTTTGCACGAACGAGTAATTGGTCAAGAAGAAGCTGTTTCGTCAGTAGCTCGAGCTATTCGCCGTGCACGTTCAGGTTTGAAGAGCCCTAAGCGACCAATTGGTTCTTTTATGTTCCTTGGTCCTACAGGGGTTGGTAAAACAGAACTGGCTAAGTCTTTAGCAGATATTATGTTTGGTTCGGAAGATAATATGATCAGAATTGATATGTCTGAGTATATGGAACGTTACAGCACTAGTCGTCTAGTTGGATCAGCACCAGGTTATGTGGGTTACGACGAGGGTGGACAATTGACTGAACAGGTTCGTCGGAAACCATACTCAGTTGTTTTATTTGATGAAGTAGAAAAAGCTCATCCAGATGTCTTTAATTTGTTACTTCAAGTTTTTGATGATGGTTTTCTAACTGATTCTAAGGGCCGACGAGTTGATTTTAGAAATACTATTATCATTATGACGTCTAACTTGGGAGCTACAGCATTGAGGGATGAAAAATCAGTCGGCTTTGGTGCTCAAAATGCAGCTGAAGATTACCATGCTATGGCAGATAAAGTACGTGAAGTTTTGAAGCAGAGTTTCCGTCCCGAATTCCTCAATCGGATTGACGAAACCATTATTTTCCATTCATTAACGAAACCTGAACTCCATCAAATCGTTAAATTGATGGCTAAAGATGTCATTCAGCGGATGAGTGAGCAGGGAATTAATGCCAAGTTTACTCCTAGTGCAATTGATGTGGTGGCTGAAGCTGGATTTGATCCTGAATATGGGGCACGTCCATTGCGTCGAGCCTTACAAACTAAGGTTGAAGACCAATTAAGTGAATTAATGTTGTCCGGTGAAGCTAAGGTTGGTGACGATATTACGATCGGAGCGCGCAACGGAAAAATTAATTTAAAAGTTAAAAATAAAACATTAATAAAAAATAAATAATTTAACATTGCAAGTTGTTTGACAAAGCATATGGCAAGGAATAAAATGTAATATGTATGTTAAAGCAGGGTTAAATGAGACAGTGCGATCTATTGTCCGCAGTGTTCTAGATAAAAAAGCAAAAATAGTTTCTTATAGAGGACTATTTTTGGTTTTTTTTTGCTAAAAAACAGGTTTCAGTGCAAATTGTAATCAAACTGTAACATTTAACTCGTTTAGAAATTGGAGAGGTGAATAACTTGGCAGGACATTTAGTTAAGTATGGTAAACATCGTACGCGCCGGAGCTATGCACGAATTAAAGAAGTGCTTGATCTACCTAATTTGATCGAGATTCAATCTGATTCGTACCAATGGTTCTTAGACGAAGGTCTCCGTGAAATGTTCAATGACATTATGCCGATTGAAGATTTTGCAGGTAAATTATCACTTGAATTCGTCGATTATCAACTACTAGAACCAAAGTACACGGTTGACGAAGCTCGTGAACATGAAGCAAACTATTCTGCACCATTGCACGTAACTTTACGTTTAACAAACCACGAAACTGGCGAAATTAAATCACAAGACGTATTCTTTGGTGATTTCCCATTAATGACAGAACAAGGTACTTTCATTATTAATGGAGCAGAACGTGTTATTGTTTCACAATTAGTTCGTTCACCTGGTGTCTATTACAACTTAGATACAGATAAAAATAATCGTAAAATTTGGGGAACAACCGTTATTCCTAACCGTGGGGCTTGGTTAGAATATGAAACAGATGCTAAAGAAATTTCTTATGTACGGATTGATCGTACTCGTAAGATTCCAATGACCGAATTAGTTCGTGCCCTTGGATTTGGCTCTGATGAAGAAATCATCGATATTTTTGGTGGTTCTGATAGTTTAGATTTCACTCTTGATAAAGATGTTCATAAGAATCCCGAAGATTCACGGGTTGCTGAATCATTGAAGGATATTTACGAACGTTTGCGTCCTGGTGAACCTAAGACTGCAGATAGTTCAAGAAGTTTGCTAACTGCGCGCTTCTTTGATCCAAAACGTTACGACATGGCTCCAGTAGGTCGTTACAAAGTAAATAAAAAACTTAGCCTTAAGACTCGTCTTTTAGGTCAAACCCTAGCTGAAACATTAGCTGATCCTGATACAGGGGAAGTTATTGCTCAAAAGGGTGAAATGGTCAACAAAGACGTAATGAAGAAATTAGCAGTTTTCCTTGATCGTCCTGACTTCAAGATGGTTACATACCAACCATCTGAAGAAGCAGTCGTTACTGAACCAATGACTATCCAAGTTATCAAAGTTCAAGACCCTAACGACCCAGAACGTACATTGAATATGATTGGTAATGGTAATATCGATGCTAAATTGAAGCACATCACACCTGCTGATATTATCGCTTCAATGAATTACTTCTTCCTTCTTCAAGATGGAATTGGTAGTACAGATGATATTGATCATTTGGGTAACCGTCGAATCCGTTCAGTTGGTGAACTACTTCAAAACCAATTCCGCATTGGTTTATCACGTATGGAACGTGTAGTACGTGAACGTATGTCAATCCAAGATGCTGAAACAGTTACACCACAACAATTGATTAACATTCGTCCAGTAGTTGCTGCAACTAAAGAATTCTTTGGTTCTTCACAATTGTCACAATTCATGGATCAGACTAACCCGCTTGGTGAATTATCACATAAGCGTCGTCTATCAGCACTTGGACCTGGTGGTTTGACTCGTGATCGTGCCGGATATGAAGTTCGAGACGTTCACTATACGCATTATGGTCGTATGTGTCCGATTGAAACTCCCGAAGGTCCTAATATCGGTTTGATTAATAACTTGGCTTCATATGGTAAGATCAACCGTTATGGTTTTATCGAAACACCATATCGTCGTGTTTCATGGGAAGATCATAAAGTTACAGATCGTATTGATTACTTAACTGCTGACGAAGAAGATCAATTTGTTATTGCTCAGGCTAACTCTCCACTTAATGATGATGGTTCATTTGCTGACGACGTAGTTATGGCTCGTCATGAAAGTGATAACATCGAAACTAGCATTGAAAATGTCGATTACATGGACGTTTCTCCTAAGCAAGTAGTTGCTGTTGCTACAGCATGTATTCCTTTCTTGGAAAATGATGATTCTAACCGTGCCTTGATGGGTGCTAATATGCAACGTCAGGCTGTTCCATTGGTTGATCCACATTCTCCATTAATTGGTACTGGTATTGAATATAAAGCTGCGCATGATTCTGGGGTTGCTCTTTTATGTCAACACGCTGGTGTAGTTGAATATGTTGATGCACGTGAAGTACGTGTCCGTCGTGATGATGGCGCACTTGATACTTACAAGCTCATGAAGTTCCGCCGTTCAAATGGTGGTAAGAACTACAACCAACGCCCAATTGTTCGAGTTAATGATAAAGTTGACGCGGATGAAGTACTAGCTGATGGTCCATCAATGGAACAAGGTGAATTAGCCCTTGGACAAAACCCATTGATTGCCTTCATGACATGGCAAGGTTATAACTTCGAAGATGCGATTGCGATTAATGAACGTTTAGTTCGTGATGACGTATATACATCAATTCATATCGAAGAATATGAATCAGAAGCACGTGATACAAAACTTGGACCTGAAGAAATGACTCGTGAAATTCCTAATATTGGTGAAGATGCCCTTCGCAATCTTGATCAAGATGGTATTGTTCGAGTTGGTGCTGAAGTTGAAGATGGTGACATCTTGGTTGGTAAGGTTACTCCTAAGGGGGTTACAGAATTATCTGCTGAAGAGCGCTTGCTTCATGCTATTTTCGGTGAAAAAGCTCGTGAAGTTCGTGATACATCACTCCGTGTTCCACATGGTGGCGGCGGAATCGTTCAAGACGTTAAGATTTTCACCCGTGAAAATGGTGACGAATTATCACCTGGTGTAAACATGATGGTTCGTGTTTATATCGCTCAAAAGCGTAAACTCCAAGTTGGTGATAAGATGGCCGGACGTCATGGTAACAAAGGTACTGTTTCAGTGGTTATCCCACAAGAAGATATGCCTTACATGCCTGATGGAACTCCAATTGACATTATGCTTAGCCCAATGGGTGTGCCTTCTCGTATGAATATCGGACAAGTTCTTGAACTTCATTTGGGAATGGCTGCACGTAACTTAGGTATCCACATGACAACTCCTGTTTTTGATGGAGCCCAAGATAAAGATATTTGGGAAGCAGTTGCTGAAGCTGGTATGGATTCTGATGCTAAGTCTGTGCTTTATGATGGACGTACTGGTGAACCATTCGAACAACGTGTTGCTGTTGGTGTCATGCACTATATGAAACTTGCTCACATGGTTGATGATAAGATTCATGCTCGTTCAATTGGACCTTACTCACTTGTTACACAACAACCACTTGGTGGTAAAGCACAATTTGGTGGACAGCGTTTTGGTGAAATGGAAGTTTGGGCTCTTGAAGCTTACGGTGCTGCATATACTCTTCAAGAAATCCTTACTTACAAGTCTGATGACGTCGTTGGTCGAGTTAAGACATACGAAGCGATCGTTAAGGGTGAACCAATTCCACGCCCAGGTGTTCCAGAATCATTCCGAGTTCTTGTTAAAGAATTACAAGCTTTAGGACTTGATATGAAGGTTCTAGGTGGGGATGACCAAGAAGTTGAACTTCGTGATATGGACGAAGAAGATGACGATGTTGTGAATGTCGATGCTCTTAGCAAGTATGCTGAAAAGCAAAACGAAAAAACAAATGCTAGCGCTGAAGAAGCAAAGGCTCCATCAACGGAATCAGCTCCTGTTGAAACTAAAAACAATCAAAACTAATTACTTAAAAGAAAGAGGAGGTCAGTCCGTTGATCGATGTTAATAAATTCGAAAGTATGCAAATCGGTTTAGCTTCTCCTGATAAGATCCGTATGTGGTCATATGGTGAAGTTAAAAAACCTGAAACCATTAACTATCGAACTTTAAAACCAGAAAAAGATGGATTATTCGACGAACGAATCTTTGGACCAACCAAAGATTACGAATGTGCTTGTGGAAAGTACAAACGTATCCGTTATAAGGGAATCGTCTGTGATCGTTGTGGTGTTGAAGTTACAAAATCTAAGGTTCGTCGTGAACGTATGGGTCATATCGAACTTGCTGCACCAGTAACACACATCTGGTACTTCAAGGGAATCCCTAGTCGTATGGGACTAGTTCTTGATATGAGTCCTCGCTCATTGGAAGAAATCATCTACTTTGCTTCATACGTTGTTATCGATGCTGGTGAAACTCCACTAGAAAAGAAACAACTATTAACTGAACGCGAATATCGTAATAAGTTAAGTGAATATGGTGATAAATTTGTAGCTAAAATTGGTGGGGAAGCTATCCAAGCTTTACTTGAAACAGTAGATCTTGAAAAAGAAGCTAACCAATTGAAAGAAGAATTGAAGGAAGCTTCTGGTCAAAAGCGTACCCGTGCGGTTCGTCGTCTAGACATTATTGAAGCCTTCCTTAAATCTGGTAACCACCCAGAATGGATGGTACTCGATGCTATTCCAGTCATTCCACCTGATTTACGTCCGATGGTTCAATTGGATGGTGGTCGTTTTGCTACATCAGATTTGAATGATTTATATCGTCGTGTAATTAACCGTAACAACCGTTTGAAACGATTGTTAGATTTAAATGCACCTGGAATTATTGTTCAAAACGAAAAGCGGATGCTTCAAGAAGCGGTTGACGCTTTGATTGATAATGGTCGTCGTGGTCGTCCTGTTGCTGGACCTGGTAACCGTCCTTTGAAGTCATTGTCACACATGCTTAAAGGTAAGCAAGGACGTTTCCGTCAAAACTTGCTGGGTAAACGTGTTGATTATTCTGGACGTTCAGTTATTGATGTTGGTCCTTCATTGAAGATGAACCAAATGGGTCTTCCAGTTCCAATGGCAATGGAATTATTCAAGCCATTTATTATGAAGGAACTCGTTGGTCGTGGCTTAGCTTCTAACATCAAGAATGCTAAACGTAAAATTGATCGTAAAGATGATGATGTTTATGATGTTCTTGAAGATGTTATCAAAGAACATCCAGTTCTTTTGAACCGTGCCCCTACACTTCATAGACTTGGTATTCAAGCTTTTGAACCCGTTCTAGTAAGTGGTAAGGCCATGCGTTTACATCCATTAGCTTGTGAAGCTTACAATGCCGATTTTGATGGGGACCAAATGGCTATTCATTTACCTTTATCAAATGAAGCTCAAGCTGAAGCCCGCCTTTTGATGTTAGCTGCTCACCATATCCTTGCTCCTAAGGATGGTAAGCCAGTTGTTACTCCATCTCAAGATATGGTTATTGGTAACTATTGGTTAACAATGGAACGAGCTGAAAGTGTCGGTGAAGGCATGATCTTCAACGACCTTGATGAAGTTCGTTTAGCTCTTCAAAATGGTTATGTTTCAATTCATACAAGAATTGGTGTTCGTGCTAATTCAATGCCTGAAAAGCCATTTACTGATGCACAACGTAAACAAATCTTGATTACTACTGTTGGTAAAATGTTATTCAATGACATTCTTCCTAAGGGCTTTGTTTACTTGAATGCTCCAACTAATGAAAACTTGGTTAGTGGTACACCGGATGAATACTTCCTCGAAAGTGGCGAAGACATCCGTGAACAACTAAATCAACGACCATTAATTGCACCATTCAAATCTGGATTCTTGAGTGACGTTATCGCTGAAGTTTACAAGCAATATAAAGTTACTGAAACTTCATTATTACTTGATCGAATGAAAGACTTAGGATTCTATCGCTCAACCCTTTCAGGTTTAACTGTGGGTATTGCAGATATTACTAACTTGCCTGAAAAGCCAGAAATTATTGCTGCAGCTCATAAACAAGTTGCTACTGTTACAAAGCAATTCCGTCGTGGACTTATTACTGATGACGAACGTTATGAACGGGTAATTGGAATTTGGAACGATGCTAAAGATGACATCCAACAAAGACTGATGGAAACATTTGATCCACAAAACCCAATCTTCATGATGTCTGATTCCGGTGCGCGTGGTAATATTTCTAACTTTACTCAGCTTGCTGGTATGCGTGGTTTGATGGCCGCTCCTAATGGTAAAATCATGGAACTTCCAATTCTTTCTAACTTCCGTGAAGGACTTAGTGTTTTGGAAATGTTTATTTCTACTCATGGTGCTCGTAAAGGTATGACCGATACCGCCTTGAAGACCGCTAACTCTGGTTACTTGACTCGTCGTCTTGTTGATGTTGCTCAAGATGTTATCGTTCGTGAAAAAGATTGTGGAACTGATCGTGGATTATTGATTTCAGCAATTGCTGAAGGTAATGAAATGATTGAACCACTTTATGATCGAATCTTAGGTCGTTACACAATGAAATCTGTTTTCAATCCTGAAAATGGTGAAACCATCATTGGACCAAATGAGATGATTAACGAAGCTATAGCACAACAAATCATTGAAGCCGGCGTTCAAGAAGTAACTATTCGTTCAGCATTTACATGTAACACTGCGCATGGTGTTTGTGAGAAGTGTTATGGACGTAATATGGCTACTGGTGACCGTGTTGAAGTTGGTGAAGCAGTTGGTACTGTTGCTGCTCAATCAATTGGTGAACCTGGTACTCAGCTTACTATGCGTAACTTCCATACTGGTGGTGTGGCTGGTAATGCCGATATCACTCAAGGTCTTCCACGTATCCAAGAAATTGTTGAATCTCGTAATCCTAAAGGACCAGCCGAGATTTCAGAAGTTACTGGTACAGTCGAAGCTATTGAAGAAGATCCTGCTGAAGGTACAAAGGATATTACGATTAAGGGTGAAACCGATACTCGTACTTACACATTACCAATCACGGCTCGTATGAAGGTTGCAGAAGGTGACTACATCCACCGTGGTTCAGCATTGAACGAAGGTTCAATCGATCCTAAGGAATTAATCAAAGTTCGCGACGTTCTTTCTACTGAAAATTACTTGCTAAGTGAAATTCAAAAAGTTTACCGTATGCAAGGTATTGAAATCAGTGATAAGCACGTTGAAATCATGATTCGTCAAATGCTTCGTAAGGTTCGGGTAATGGATCCTGGTGATACTGACATTCTTCCAGGTACATTAATGGATATTAATGACTTTAAGAATGATAACTACAAGACCTTGATTGCTGGTGGTATTCCTGCCACATCACGTCCTGTAATTCTTGGTATTACTAAGGCTGCTCTTGAAACAAATAGTTTCTTGTCAGCTGCTTCATTCCAGGAAACAACTCGAGTTCTTACTGATGCTGCTATTCGTGGTAAGAATGATCCACTTGTTGGTTTGAAGGAAAATGTTATCATTGGTAAGATTATTCCTGCAGGTACTGGTATGACGGATTATCGTCAAATCAAGCCTGAAGTTGTGGGCGGAAACGTTGAACAACCCCAATCATTAAGTGACGTTGAAAAAGAAATGAATGAAACTGTTGAATAATAGTTTTTAGATAAAAAGCTCACCAAATTGTGGATAACACAGTTTGGTGAGCTTTTTTATTATGGTAATTTTAAGAAACGCGATGAATTAATAGTTGGTTTTAGCTGCTTGCGCTAGCTCATCGAATTTATCAAAGAAGAGAGCGGAATTTACTTGAGTAACGAAGGTTAAAGGACGTCCGTTATCAGTAACAAAAGTTTTTCCAGCCGAGGGACCATCGGTGATAACAGCAGCTTTAATTGGTTTACTATCAACTAATTCAGGATATTTACTTACAAGAGTAGTTAGAACATCCCATAAATAATAAGTTGAGTTAGCTTCAAAAGAGTGAACTAGAGAATAACCTTGACCAATTAAATCTAAAGCAGGGAATTGGCGCTGCTTAGCCCAACGAATACGTAAAGCTTTAGTCAAAGGAACTTGGTTAGTACTATCTAAACTAACAATGGTAATCTTTAGGTCCGTATCAAAGACGGTTTTGACAGCTTGAGGATCCCAGTATGCATTCCATTCAGCTGTACCATCATGTTCGGGTTCAGCAACATTACCAACCCCGTTCATTGATCCACCCATCCAGAATAGTTCATCGATATTGTCCACAATTGTAGGATCGATTTCGATGGCACGAGCCAGATCAGTTAATGGACCAGTCATAATCAAAGTCACCTTCTGCTGAGAAGCTTTAATCTTCTCTAACATATCTAAATGAGCCGGCTGAGATGCCAATTTAGTTTTAGGTTGATTATTGTTATCCAAGTGTTCGTTTAAAATGGGAAAATCATCAAATGAAAAAGCGCTGAGGCGCCATTCTTTTGGGAATTGATTTACTGGGCGTGAATTAGATTTAGCAACTTCTAGGGTAGTATCTTGACCAAAAAGATCAATGATTTTTCTAGATGCTGAAACGGCAGGTTCTACATAGGAATCTGCTCCAACTGCCCCCACTCCAATTAACTTTGTATCTGGAAATTCCAATAGTAGAAGTAAAGATACAAGATCGTCGACATTACCATCATGATTAAAATAAATATTTTGCAAAGTAGGACCTCCCAAATTTATTAAAGTAATGATAGCATAAAGTTCGTATGTTGTGTTTATAAAATGATTTTCGCGAAGTATATTAATGATTTTTACTGAAATACAAACATTAATAAATAATATGCAGTGAAAAGGTATGGAATAAAAGGAATTATGCTTTTTTTAGTAAAAAATAGTACGGTTGCTCCAAGGGTAGCAGCAATCAAAATAATGAGGGTAGTCAAATGGGCACCAACTAATAAAGTGAAAAATAATAAGATTTCTATATCGCCTTGTCCTATTTTTTGAAAGCAAGCTAGGTGTTCTAAATTATTGAATAATAAAAAGGTTAATATGAGTAAAATAGCGAAGTTTAACCAAGAAAAATTAAATTTGACCAATAAGTAGGCTGGAAAAATTAAAATATGCGTGCTAACTGATTGAACGGCTACATCCTCCACGGCTAGGTAACTGAGGATAAAAAAGCAAATAAAACTAAATGGTGTTGGCGAAGTGGTAGGCACGATCGTTAAAAAGAATAAGGCTGACAATATTTCAAGCATCACGGAGTAGGTAGGAATCGATACGTCGCAAAAAATGCATCGCCCTCGGCAACTCCAATAACTAACAATTGGAAATAAGCAATAATACGGCAGTGGAGTAGAACAGTTTGAACAGTGGGAGGGTGGAAAAATGATGGATTGACCGACTAAACGGCGTTCATAAAGCACTAGAAGAAATGATCCCCAACTGGCACCTAGAATTCCTATAAGTAAATAATAAAATAAGAGCATGTTATTTCTCCTTAACTTAATGATTGGTATTAGATAATATACGAAATAACGCTCCGTTTTTTTGCTTAATTTACTTGCATTCATAAAAATTGCGTGATATTCTATTTAAGGTGCTTTTTGTGGACAGGTTTTCTGCAAATGCAGACATGCTGACTGGAAACGTTAGCCCTGGTACAAGTCTCGGCCGTCTTTTTTTATATCAAAAAAAGAACCGCCTGGATATGTGTACTTAAAGAATACTTATTTATTTTCATATATTGGAAGGAGAAACATCGATGCCTACAATTAACCAATTGGTTCGTAAGGGTCGTCGTTCACAAAGCTCGAAGTCAAAAGCTCCAGCTTTGAACTACGGCTATAACAGCATGAAGAAGTCTCAAGTTAACAACCCAGCTCCTCAAAAACGTGGAGTTGCTACACGTGTTGGTACAATGACACCTAAGAAGCCTAACTCAGCTTTACGTAAGTACGCTCGTGTACGTTTGTCAAACTTGATTGAAGTTACAGCTTATATTCCTGGTATTGGTCACAACCTTCAAGAACATAGTGTTGTCTTGATCCGTGGTGGTCGTGTAAAGGATTTACCTGGTGTTCGTTACCATGTCATTCGTGGTGCGCTTGATACAGCAGGTGTTACTGATCGTAAACAAAGCCGTTCTAAATACGGTACAAAGAAACCTAAGAAGTAAGGAGGTTGTGTATAAATGCCAAGAAAAGGTCCAGCACCAAAACGCGAAGTATTACCAGATCCAATTTATAACTCAAAGCTTGTTACACGTTTAATCAACCGTTTAATGTTAGATGGTAAGCGTGGTAAAGCTTCAAAGATTTTATACAATGCTTTTGATATTATCGAAAAAGAAACTGGTTCAGAACCAACAGGAGTTTTCGAAGAAGCTATGAACAACATCATGCCTGTCCTTGAAGTTAAGGCTCGTCGTGTTGGTGGTTCTAACTACCAAGTTCCAATTGAAGTACGTCCAGATCGTCGTACAACACTTGGTTTACGTTGGTTAGTTAACTACGCTCGTCTCCGTGGTGAACACACAATGCCAGAACGTCTTGCTCGTGAAATTATGGATGCAGCTAACAATACTGGTGCATCTGTTAAGAAACGTGAAGACACACATAAGATGGCTGAAGCCAACCGTGCATTCGCACATTACCGTTGGTAAGATTCAGTCGTTGCAATTAATCATTGCAACCATGATGACTATTATATGGATGCATATAGTAGTCATTTTTTCTAAAAACAGCTATTACTTTGATTTCATTTGGAAGGAGAACCTTTTATATAATGGCTAACAAACGTGAGTTTCCTCTAGAAAGAACTCGTAATATCGGTATCATGGCTCATATTGATGCTGGTAAAACAACAACTACAGAACGTATCTTGTACTATACAGGTAAGATCCACAAGATTGGTGAAACACATGAAGGTGCTTCACAAATGGACTGGATGGCCCAAGAACAGGAACGTGGTATTACAATTACATCTGCTGCAACAACAGCAGCATGGAAGAACCACCGTATCAATATCATCGATACACCAGGACACGTTGATTTCACAATCGAAGTTGAACGTTCACTCCGTGTGCTTGATGGTGCCGTAGCGGTTCTTGATGCTCAAGCTGGTGTTGAACCTCAAACAGAAACTGTTTGGCGTCAAGCTTCAGATTATGATGTTCCACGGATCGTTTTTGCTAACAAGATGGATAAGCTTGGTGCTGATTTTGATTTCTCAGTTCAATCAATCCACGACCGTTTGCAAGCTAACGCTTTGCCAATTCAAATGCCAATCGGTGCTGAAGATGATTTCCAAGGAATTATTGACTTGGTTGAAATGAAGGCTGATTTGTATGACGTTGATGAATTAGGTACAGAATGGGAAACTGTTGATGTTCCTGATGAATACAAAGAAGAAGCTGAAAAGCGTCGTAACGAAATGATTGAACAATTGGCTGATATTGATGAAAACATCATGGAAAAATACCTTGGTGGAGAAGATATCTCAGTTGCTGAAATCAAAGCTGCTATTCGTAAAGGTACTTTAGCTCTTGAATTATTCCCAGTTCTTGCTGGTTCAGCATTTAAGAACAAGGGTGTTCAAATGATGCTTGATGCCGTTGTTGATTACTTACCATCACCATTGGATGTTAAGCCTTATAGTGCTACAGATCCTGAAACAGGCGACCAAGTTGAATTGATTGCTGGTGATGACAAGTCATTCGCTGCTTTAGCATTTAAAGTTGCTACTGACCCATTCGTTGGTCGTTTAACATTTATCCGTGTATACCAAGGTACATTGGAATCAGGATCATATGTTCTTAACGCCACAAAGGGCAAGCGTGAACGTGTTGGTCGTTTGCTACAAATGCATTCTAACCAACGTCAAGAAATCCCAGAAGTATTCTCTGGAGATATCGCTGCTGCTATCGGTCTTAAGAACACTACAACTGGTGATTCATTGACTGATCCAGCACATCCATTACAATTGGAATCAATGGTATTCCCAGATCCAGTTATCGAAGTTGCTGTTGAACCTAAGTCAAAAGCTGACCAAGATAAGATGGATATCGCTCTTCAAAAACTTGCTGAAGAAGATCCTTCATTCCGTGCAGAAACAAACCCTGAAACAGGTGAAACTGTTATTGCCGGAATGGGTGAACTTCACCTTGATATCATTGTTGACCGTATGAAACGTGAATTTAACGTTGAAGCTACAATTGGTGCTCCTCAAGTATCATACCGTGAAGCATTTACTAAGAAGACTTCCGCACAAGGTAAATTTGTACGTCAGTCTGGTGGTAAAGGTCAATATGGTGACGTTTGGGTTGAATTCGAACCAAACGAAGAAGGTAAAGGCTTTGAATTCGAAGATGCCATCGTTGGTGGTGTAGTTCCTCGTGAATACATTCCATCAGTTGAAGAAGGTTTGAGAGAAGCTATGAACAACGGTGTTCTTGCCGGATATCCATTGGTTGATGTTAAGGCTAAACTATATGATGGTAGTTATCATGATGTCGATTCTAGTGAAGCTGCATTTAAGGTGGCTGCATCACTTGCTTTACGTGCTGCTGCTAAGACTGCTGCTCCTGTTATCCTAGAACCAATTATGAAGGTAGAAATCCGTGTTCCTGAAGAATACATGGGTGATATCATGGGACAAGTTACTGCACGTCGTGGACGCGTTGATGGTATGGAAGCAATTGCTGGTGCTGAAGAAATCCATGCATTTGTTCCTCTATCAGAAATGTTCGGTTATGCTACAACACTTCGTTCAGCATCACAAGGTCGTGGTACATTTACTATGACATTTGATCATTACGAAGCTGTTCCAAAATCAATTCAAGAAGAAATTATCAAGAAAAATGGCGGACATGCTGAATAATCTTTAAAATTAAAGAAGTTTTCTTTTTTCAATTATTTAATTGAAGGAGAAAACTTCTTTTTATTTTAAATTTATTTCTCAAAACCCTTGTCATAACGCTGATTATCATGTATTATTATCAAGTACCGTTTTCAAACGAGGGAGCATTATGCTCTCTAAACGGTGGTGTATAAGCATAGCGTTGATGTGAAAGGTTGCGACACACCCGGCCGCTTTGCCACAGGGTGTGGCGGTAATTTTCACGGAGCAAGTCTTATTTTTAAAATAGACGAAGGAGGTAACACAATGGCAAAACAAAAAATTCGTATCCGCCTAAAGGCATACGAACACCGTATCTTAGATCAATCTGCTGACAAGATTGTTGAAACAGCAAAACGTACTGGTGCAACAATTTCGGGTCCAATCCCATTGCCAACAGAACGCACAGTATATACTGTTTTGAGTTCTCCACATAAGTTTAAGAAGGCTCGTGAACAGTTCGAAATGCGTACGCACAAACGATTGATCGATATCGTTAACCCAACACCAAAGACAGTGGATTCATTGATGAAGCTTGACTTGCCAAGTGGTGTAGATATCGAAATCAAACTATAATTTAAAGTATAAACGGAGGTGTACTAATGACCACAAAAGGAATCTTAGGTAAAAAGGTCGGAATGACACAGGTTTTTACTGAAGCTGGAGAATTAATTCCTGTTACAGTAATCGATACAACTCCTAACGTTGTATTACAACTCAAGACAGTTGAAAATGATGGTTATTCATCAGTTCAATTAGGTTTTGACGACAAACGTCAAGTTTTGAGCAACAAACCTGAACAAGGCCACGTAGCAAAAGCAAATACAAATCCTAAGCGCTTCATTCACGAAATCAGAAATGTTGAGCTTGGGGACGTCAAAGTTGGAGACACAATCGCAGCTGACATTTTTGAAGCAGGCGAAATCGTCGACGTAACTGGTACTACTAAGGGACATGGTTTCCAAGGTGTTATCAAAAAAGACGGTCAACGTCGTGGTCCGATGGCGCACGGTTCTCGTTATCACCGTCGTCCTGGTTCACTTGGGGCAGTTATTAACCGCGTATTCCCAGGAAAGAAATTACCAGGTCGCATGGGTAACAAAACAGTAACAATTCAACATCTTGAAATCGTTAAAGCAGATACAGAAAACAACGTATTACTAGTTAAGGGTAATGTACCTGGCGCTAAGAAGTCATACTTAGTTGTTAAAAGTACTGTAAAGAATACTAAATAAGAGAGGAGGACCATATAAATGGCTAACGTATCATTATTCAAACAAGACGGAACTAAAAATGGTGACGTTGAATTAAATGCCGATATTTTCGGTATCGAACCTAACAACGATGTAGTCTTTGAAGCAGTAGTTATGCAACGTGCATCTATGCGTCAAGGTACACACGCAGTAAAGAATCGTAGTGCTGTACGTGGTGGTGGTAGAAAACCATGGCGTCAAAAAGGTACTGGACGTGCTCGTCAAGGTTCAATTCGCTCACCACAATGGCGTGGTGGAGGAATTGTCTTTGGACCAACTCCTCGTTCATATGCATACAGCATTCCTAAGAAAATGCGTCGCTTGGCATTGAAGTCAGTACTTTCACAAAAGGTATTGGATGAAAGCCTTGTAGTCGTTGATGAATTCAAGTTCGAAACTCCAAAGACTAAGGACTTTGCTCAATCATTAGGTAACCTTAATGTTGATAAAAAAGCTCTATTAGTTCTTGAAGAAGATAACGAAAGTGCTGTATTGGCTGCTCGTAATTTATCTAATGTAAAAATCGTTGAACCTGAAGGTATCAATGTTTTAGATATTATGAATAGCGACAAACTTGTCATTACACAAAAGGCTCTTTCTCAAGTAGAGGAGGCTCTAGCATAATGGAATCACGTGATATTATTCTACGCCCTGTTGTTACAGAAGCATCAATGGCGTTAATCGATGACAAACGTTACACATTTGATGTAGATCCACGTGCTACAAAGACTCAAGTTAAAAAAGCTATCGAAGAGATCTTTGAAGTTACAGTTATTAAGATCAACATTATGAATGTTAAAGGTAAGTTGAAGCGCCAAGGCCGTTACGCTGGTTACACAAAGAAGCGTCGTAAGGCAATCGTGCAACTTTCTGCAGATTCAAAAGAAATCCAATTATTTGGTGAAGAATAAATAAATATAGGAGGAAAACAACGTGGGGATTAAGAAATTTAAACCAACTACAAATGCCCGTCGTGGCATGACACAATTGGACTACTCTGAAATCACAAAGAAGAGTCCAGAAAAGTCATTGTTGGAATCTCAAAGCCATACTGCTGGTCGTAATAACTACGGTCGTATGACTGTTCGCCATCGTGGTGGTGGTAACAAACGTCAATACCGTATCATCGACTTTAAGCGTATTAAAGATGATGTACCAGCTACAGTAAAAGCTATTGAATATGATCCAAACCGTACAGCTAACATTGCTTTGCTTGTTTATGCTGATGGTGTTAAGTCATATATCATTGCTCCTAAAGGTTTGAAGGTTGGCGACAAGGTTCAATCTGGATCAGAAGCTGATATCAAAGTAGGTAACGCATTACCACTTAAGGATATTCCTGTTGGTACTGTTATCCACAATATCGAATTAAAACCAGGTAAAGGTGGACAACTTGTTCGTTCAGCTGGTGCTTCAGCACAATTACTTGGTAAAGAAGGTAAGTATGTACTTATCCGTCTTGCTTCTTCTGAAGTTCGTATGGTTCTTGCAACAAACCGTGCAACAATCGGTGCTGTTGGTAATGAGGAACATGAACTAGTTAACGTTGGTAAAGCTGGTCGTACACGTTACGCTGGTCAACGTCCACATGTTCGTGGTTCTGTAATGAACCCTAACGATCATCCACATGGTGGTGGTGAAGGTAAGGCTCCTATCGGTCGTCCATCTCCTCTTTCTCCATGGGGTAAGAAAACAATCGGTAAGAAGACTCGTAACAAACATAACAAGTCAAACAAATTTATCGTTCGTGGTCGTAAGCGCGGTCGCTTAGGTAACATCTAGAACAGTTTTCGAAGGAGGTCAAATTAATGGGTCGTAGTTTAAAAAAGGGACCATTCGCTGATGAACATCTTCTAAAGAAGGTCGATGCACAAAAAGATCAAGACAAGAAGCCAGTAATCAAGACATGGTCACGTCGTTCAACAATTTTTCCAAGTTTCATCGGATGCACAATCGCTGTATACGATGGTAGAAAACATGTTCCAGTTTATATCCAAGATGATATGGTTGGTCATAAGCTTGGCGAATTTGTTCCAACTCGCACATTCCGTGGTCACGGTGGCGACGACAAAAAGACATCTGGAAAGTAAGGAGGATGAATCATGGCTGAACAAGTAACATCTGCACAGGCAACTGCAAAGACTGTTCGTATTGCCGCTCGTAAGATTCGTCTCGTAGTCGATCTTATCAGAGGTAAAAGTGTCGCTGAAGCTTTTGCAATTTTAAAATTTACACCACGTAGTGCTTCACCTGTTGTTGAAAAGGTTTTGAAGTCTGCAGTGGCGAATGCTGAAAACAACTTTGATTTGGATCGTGAAGATTTGGTAATTAGCAAAGTCTTTGTTAACGAAGGACCAACGTTAAAACGTTTCCGTCCACGTGCTAAGGGTTCTGCATCACCAATTAACAAACGTACAAGTCATATTACAGTTGTAGTATCAGAAAAACAGGAGGGATAACGCGTGGGTCAAAAAGTAAATCCTAATGGATTCCGTGTTGGTGTCATTCGTGATTGGCAAGCTAAATGGTATGCTGATAAAGACTTTTCAAAGTTCTTAGCCGAAGATATCAAGATTCGTGAATTTATCGCAAAGCAACTTACTGATGCTTCTGTATCTACTGTTGAAATTGAACGTGCAGCAAATCGTGTTAACATTTCAATTCACACTGCTAAACCAGGTATGGTTATCGGTAAAGGTGGATCAGAAGTTGAAAAGTTGCGTAATCAACTAAATCAATTAACTGGCAAACGTGTTCACATCAACATTGTCGAAATCAAGAAACCTGATCTCGAAGCAAAACTTGTTGGTGAAAACATCGCTGCTCAACTAGAAGGACGTGTTGCATTCCGTCGTGCTATGAAGCAAGCAATGCAACGCTCAATGCGCTCAGGTGCTAAAGGTATTAAAACACAAGTTGCAGGTCGTTTAAACGGTGCTGACATGTCTCGTGTAGAACGCTACTCAGAAGGAAAGGTTCCTCTTCACACACTTCGTGCTGACGTGGACTACGCTTGGGTTGAAGCTCGTACTACATACGGACAACTTGGTGTTAAGACATGGATCTACCGTGGCGAAATTTTACCTGAAGTAAAGGACGCTAAGAAAAACTCTAAAGAACAAGGAGGGAAATAAGCATGTTAGTACCTAAGAGAGTAAAGCATCGTCGCGAACATCGTGGTCGTATGCGTGGTGCTGCTAAAGGTGGCAAAACAGTTGCTTTTGGTGAATATGGTTTACAAGCATTAACTTCATCATGGATTACTAACCGCCAAATCGAAGCTGCTCGTGTGGCTATGACACGTTATATGAAACGTGGCGGTAAAGTTTGGATTAAGATTTTCCCTCATAAGTCATACACATCTAAAGGTGTGGGTGTTCGTATGGGTAATGGTAAAGGTACTCCAGAAGGCTGGGTTGCACCAGTAAAACGCGAAAAGGTTATGTTTGAAGTTGCAGGTGTTCCTGAAGAAGTTGCTCGCGAAGCTCTACGTTTGGCAGCAATGAAACTTCCTGTTAAGACAAAGATTATCGAACGCGAGGAAGTAGGTGGCGAATCAGATGAAGGCTAAAGAAATTAATGAATTAACCACTGACGAAATGATCAATAAGGAAAAAGAGTATAAGGACGAGTTATTCAACCTACGTTTCCAATTGGCTACAGGTCAACTTGAAAACACTGCTCGCCTTAAAGCTGTTCGTAAGAACATTGCTCGAATCAAAACTGCTCTACGTCAACAAGAATTAAACAAGTAAAAGAATACGAAGGGAGGACTTAATCAATGAGTGAAGAACGTAACGCACGAAAGGTTTACCAAGGACGCGTAGTTTCTGACAAGATGGATAAGACTATCACAGTCCAAATCGATACTTACAAGACACATCCTGTTTACGGTAAGCGTGTAAAGTACTCAAAGAAATATAAGGCACATGATGAAAACAACGCTGCTAAGATGGGCGATATCGTAACAATTATGGAAACAAGACCTTTGTCTGCTACAAAGAGATTCCGTTTGCTTGATATCGTTGAAAAAGCGGTTATTATCTAGCTCATGTTTCGTATTCTGATACAAAATTGAAGGGAGGACACTAACTGTGATCCAACAAGAGAGTCGTTTGAAAGTTGCTGACAATTCTGGAGCACGTGAACTGTTGGTTATTAAAGTATTGGGTGGTTCCCGTGTTAAATTTGGTTACATTGGTGACATTATCGTTGCTACTGTTAAACAAGCAACACCAGGTGGCGTTGTCAAAAAAGGTGACGTTGTAAAAGCTGTTGTTGTTCGTACAAAACAAGGTGCACACCGTGCTGATGGTTCATACATCAAATTTGACGAAAATGCTGCAGTATTAATTAAAGATGATAAGAGCCCTCAAGGAACTCGTATCTTTGGCCCAGTTGCACGTGAATTACGTGACAAGGACTACATGAAGATCGTTTCTTTGGCTCCTGAAGTATTGTAATCAACCATCATAACGAAGGAGGTGCGCCATTAATGTTCGTAAAAGTTGGCGACAAAGTTCGCGTAATTAGCGGAAAAGACAAAGGCAAGGAAGGTACTATTAAACAAACCCTTGCTAAAAAGAACCGTGTTGTTGTTGAAGGCCTTAACATGATTAAAAAACATCAAAAGCCTAACAATGCAAATCCTCAAGGTGGAATTCTTGATGTTGAAGCACCTATGGATGTTTCAAATGTAATGCTTATCGATCCATCTACAAATGAACCAACACGTGTTGGCTTCAAAACTGTTGATGGTAAGAAAGTACGAGTATCAAAAAAATCTGGCGAGAGTATCGACAAATAATCTAAGCGAAGGGAGGAAATAATATTCATGGCAAATCGTTTAAAAGAAAAATTCGTTAACGAAATCACACCTGATTTGGTTAAAAAGTTTGACTATACATCAGTTATGCAAGTACCAAAGATTGAAAAGATCGTTTTGAATATGGGTGTCGGTGATGCAGTTACTAACTCTAAGAACTTAGATGAAGCAGTTGCTGAATTGGAACTTATTTCAGGTCAAAAGCCACTTGTTACAAAGGCTAAAAAGTCAATCGCTGGATTCCGTCTTCGTGAAGGTATGTCAATTGGTGCTAAGGTTACATTACGTGGTGAAAGAATGTATGACTTCTTAGATAAGTTAGTTAACGTTTCATTACCTCGTGTTCGTGACTTCCGTGGTGTAAGTAGCAAGGCCTTTGATGGTCGTGGTAACTACACATTAGGTGTACGCGAACAATTGATTTTCCCAGAAATCGATTTTGATAATGTTAACCGTGTTCGTGGTTTAGATATTGTTATCGTTACAACTGCAAACACAGATGAAGAATCACGTGAACTATTGGCACAATTCGGAATGCCATTTGAAAAGTAAGCGAAGGGAGCAAACAAATTGGCTAAAAAATCATTAGTTGTAAAGAGTGAACGTCCTGCTAAGTTCTCGACACAAGCATACACACGTTGCGAACGTTGTGGCCGTCCACACTCTGTATACCGTAAATTCCATTTATGCCGTATTTGCCTTCGTGAATTAGCTCATGAAGGACAAATTCCTGGTATGAAGAAAGCTAGTTGGTAAAAAAAGAAATCAGAGTCAAAGGAGGGTAATACTGAATGTCTATGACAGATCCTATTGCAGACTTTCTTACTCGTATTCGTAACGCGAACATGGTTCGCCACGAATCTTTAGAAGTACCTGCATCAAAAATCAAAAAAGATATGGCCGAAATTCTTAAGAACGAAGGTTTTATCAAGGATGTTGAATATATTGAAGATGACAAGCAAGGCATCATTCGTGTATTCCTAAAATATGGAAAGAACAACGAACGAGTTATCTCTGGTTTGAAACGTATTTCAAAACCTGGATTGCGTTCATATGTTAAATCTGACGAAGTTCCTAAGGTGTTGAATGGTTTAGGTATCGCAATCATTTCAACTTCTGAAGGTGTCATCACAGATAAAGAAGCACGTGCTAAGAAAATCGGTGGAGAAGTATTAGCTTACATCTGGTAATTTTTAGATAAGGAGGTGCCGTTCAATGAGCCGTATCGGTAGAAAACCAGTTGAAATTCCAGCTGGTGTTGAAATTAAACAAGACGGAAACGTCGTAACTGTTAAAGGACCTAAGGGTGAATTAACACGTACAATGAGCTCAGATATTACAATGTCCGTTGACGGAAACGTTGTATCATTTGATCGTCCAAACGACAATAATAAAATGCGTGCATTACATGGTACTACACGCGCTAACTTCAACAACATGGTTGAAGGTGTTGTAAATGGTTTTGAAAAGAAACTTGAACTAATTGGTGTTGGTTACCGTGCACAACTTAAAGGTAAGACATTAATCTTAAACTTAGGTTATTCAAACCCAGTTGAAATGGAAACTCCTGAAGACCTTAAGGTTGAAGTTCCTGACAACACACACATTAATATCAGTGGTATCAGCAAACAACGT
Source organism: Pediococcus pentosaceus (assembly GCF_001437285.1). Lineage (GTDB taxonomy): Bacteria > Bacillota > Bacilli > Lactobacillales > Lactobacillaceae > Pediococcus > Pediococcus pentosaceus. The sequence continues at coordinate 116,750 of NZ_JQBF01000003.1, forward strand.
GTTGGTGATTTAGCTGCTGAAATCCGTGCCGTACGTTCACCAGAACCATATAAAGGTAAAGGTGTTCGTTACGTTGGTGAATATGTTCGCCGTAAAGAAGGTAAAACAGGTAAATAATCACGCAGCTTGATATAATTAGCTGAGATTCAAAAAATATGAGGTGAAAATTTTGATTTCTAAACCAGATAAGAACAAAAAACGTCAACGTCGTCATGCACGCGTTCGTTCAAAAATCTCTGGTACTGCAGAGTGCCCACGCTTAAATGTATACCGTTCTAACAAAAACATCTACGCTCAAGTAATTGATGACGTAGCGGGTGTAACGCTAGTTAGTGCCTCAACATTAGATAGCGAAATTTCAGGTGGCTCAAAGACTGAATTAGCATCACAAGTTGGTGCTTTAGTTGCTAAGAGAGCTGTTGAAAAGAAAATTGAAAATGTCGTTTTTGATCGTGGTGGATACATCTATCATGGTCGCGTTCAAGCTTTAGCTGAAGCTGCTCGCGAAAACGGACTTAAATTTTAAGGATAGGAGGGAAATACGTACATGTCTAAATTTATCGATCCAGAAAAATTGGAAATTGAAGATCGCGTAGTTGCCATCAACCGTGTTACAAAGGTTGTTAAAGGTGGACGTCGTCTTCGTTTTGCTGCTTTAGTCGTTGTTGGTGACAAGAACGGTCATGTAGGTTTTGGTACTGGTAAAGCTCAAGAAGTTCCAGAAGCTATCCGTAAAGCGGTTGAAACTGCACGTAAGAGTTTGATTGAAGTTCCTATTGTTGGAACAACTCTCCCTCACGAAGCCGTCGGTGTTTACGGTGGTGGACGAATTCTGATGAAGCCAGCTCTTGAAGGTTCTGGAGTAGCTGCTGGTGGTGCTGTTCGTGCCGTTATGGAATTAGCAGGTATCGATGATGTTACAAGTAAGCGTTTGGGTTCAAACACTGCTGTTAACGTTGTTCGTGCTACTTTCGAAGGTCTTAAGAGCATGCGTAATGCAGAAGAAGTTGCTGCCCTTCGTGGGGTTTCAGTCGATCATTTAGCTGAATAAGGAGGATATTCTGATGTCACAATTAAAAGTTACATTAATTAAAAGTGCTGCACATCGCCTCCCAAAACAAAGAACAATTGTTAAGGAATTAGGTCTTGGCCGAGTAAATAGCTCTGTAGTCCTACCTAACAATGAGGCAACTCGTGGAGCTATTTTCCACATTGCACATTTAATTGAAGTTGAAGAAGTAAAATAATTTTTGTAAGATTGGAGGTTTCCTTGCATGAAGTTGAATGAATTAATGCCTAGCGAAGGTTCACGCACTAACCGTAAACGTATTGGTCGTGGTACTTCTAGTGGTACAGGTAAGACTGCTGGTCGTGGTCAAAAGGGTCAAAAGGCACGTGGTAAAGTTCGTTTAGGTTTTGAAGGTGGACAAATGCCTCTTTACCGTCGAATTCCAAAACGTGGATTCACAAACATCAACCGTAAAGAATTTGCTATTGTAAACCTTGATGCTCTTAACGTTTTTGATGAAGGTGCTGAAGTAACACCAGAATCATTGCTTAAAGCTGGTATCATTAGTAAACAACTTAGCGGTGTTAAGGTTCTTGGTAATGGAGAAATTACTAAGAAGCTTACTGTTAAAGCTAACAAATTCTCTGAAAGTGCTGTAAAAGCAATCGAAGCTGCTGGTGGTAAAACCGAGGTGATTTAATGCTGACGACTGTCAAAAATGCTTTAAAAGTGAAGGATATTAGAAATAAGATTCTGTTCACACTCGGTATTTTGATTGTATTTCGTTTAGGATCATATATCACTGTTCCTGGTGTTAATGCGAAAGCATTGGAAAGCATGTCTTCATCAGGATTAGTTGGAATTTTGAATACGTTCAGTGGTGGTGGATTAACGAATTACTCCATTTTCGCAATGGGGGTTTCGCCATATATCACAGCACAAATTATTGTACAATTGCTACAAATGGATATCGTTCCTAAATTTGTGGAATGGAGTAAGCAAGGTGAGGTTGGTCGTCGAAAGCTTAATCAAGCTACGAGATGGTTAACAATCGTCCTTGCTTTTGCTCAATCAATCGGAATTACAGCTGGTTTTAATTATTTAAGTCAGATGAATTTGGTTGAATCACCAAGTGTCCAAACCTTTCTAACGATTGGTTTAATTCTTACGGCCGGAACTATGTTGACTACCTGGTTAGGTGACATGATTACGGAACGTGGGATTGGACAAGGAGTATCAATGATTATCTTTGCAGGTATCATTGCTCGTACACCAGTTGGGATTCAGCAAATTTACACTGAGCAGTTTGTTAATACTGCGAAAAGCGAATGGACGCAAAGTTTTATTATTGTTGGAGCAATTATCCTTGCAGTTTTAGCCATTGTAATTTTTGTTACATGGGTACAACAAGCAAGTCGTAAAATTCCAATTCAATATACAAGAAGAGCTTCTGGCGCTTCTGATAGTAGTTATTTACCTCTTAAGGTTAACGTAGCTGGTGTTATTCCAGTTATCTTTGCTAGTTCTTTTATTTCTACACCGCAAACCATTTTAATGGCTTTTGCATCATCACATTCTGATGATACTTGGTACACTGTTTTAAACGATGTATTCAATATGCAAACCACTAAAGGTGCCATCTTATATACTGTGTTAATTGTATTGTTTACGTTCTTCTATGCTTTTGTTCAGGTTAACCCTGAAAAACTAGCTGAAAATTTACAAAAACAAGGCAGTTATATTCCAGGGGTTTGGCCGGGAAAGAAAACCCAAGATTATATGTCAGGTCTTTTAATTAGACTTAGTGTAGTTGGGGCATTATTCCTTGGCTTGGTTGCCTTAATTCCATTGCTTGTTTCAAACATTTTTGGTTTGGACGAATCAATTGGTTTAGGTGGAACAAGTCTTTTGATTGTTGTTGGTGTAGCAATCGAGTTGGCAAATCAACTTGAAGGGTTAATGATGAAACGAGAATACGTTGGATTCATTCGAAAATAATTCGTTAGTTTAACAATGAAGGAGAATTTCAAATGAGTAAATTAAACCTCGTTTTGATGGGTCTTCCAGGTGCTGGTAAAGGTACACAGGCTCAGAGAATTATTGAGGATTTCAAAATTCCACATATTTCAACTGGTGACATTTTCCGTGAAGCTATGAAAAATGAAACCGAAATGGGTGTGGAAGCAAAGAAGTTCATTGATAAGGGTGAACTTGTTCCCGATAGTGTAACTAACGGGATCGTCGAAGATCGTCTTGCAATGGACGATGTCAACGATGGTTTTATGCTTGATGGTTTTCCTAGAAATATCGATCAAGCTAAGGCGCTAGATGAAATGACATCTCGTTTAAACAAACCACTTACAGCAGTGATTAACATTCATGTTGATCCTGAAGTTTTGGTTGAAAGACTATCTGGCAGATTTATTTGTAAAAATTGTGGAGCTACTTATCATAAGCTTTACAATCCACCAAAGGTTGAAGGAACTTGTGATGTTTGCGGACATCACGAATTCTTCCAACGTGAGGACGACAAGCCAGAAACTGTAAAAAATCGCATTGCTGTTAATACTAAACTTAACACTCCGTTGATTTCTTACTATGAAGAAAAGCATCTCCTTTACAACATTAATGGCGATCAGGATATCAACGATGTTTATTCTGAAGTCAAAAAAGTATTAGAGGCTCTCTAATTTCGTGCTTGTTGGTACTATAGATAACGTTCATTGTTTGCAAATAGTTTTTTCGTATGGTAAGCTAATTCAGGTTTAGCTTCGAAATACATATTTTGAGGCTTTTTGTTGGTTATTACTATTAGAAAAGTTAATGGGAGGCACAAATTTAGTGGCTAAAGATAATGTCATTGAAATTGAGGGCACAGTTAAAGAAACTATGCCTAATGCGATGTTCAAAGTAGAGCTTGAAAATGGTCATGAAATTCTTGCTCATGTTTCGGGAAAGATTCGCATGCACTATATCAAAATTCTACCTGGCGATAAGGTTACGGTTGAAATGTCACCGTACGACTTGTCCAAAGGTCGCATTACCTATCGTTTCAAATAAGTTTTATTCGTTTAGGAGGATTTATTCATGAAGGTACGTCCATCAGTTAAGACAATGTGTGAACATTGCAAAATCATTAGACGTAAAGGGCGCGTTATGGTAATTTGCTCAGCAAATCCTAAGCACAAACAGCGTCAAGGAAAATAATATTATACTTGGAGGTGAAATTTAATGGCCCGTATTGCAGGTGTTGATTTACCACGTGACAAGCGAATTGTCATTGGTTTGACATATATTTTCGGTATTGGTAACACTACCGCTCAAAAAATCTTAAAGGACGCAGAAGTATCAGAAGATATCCGCGTTCGTGATTTAACAGCCGATCAAGAAGACAAGATCCGTGCAGAAGTAGATAACTATCTAGTTGAAGGTGATCTTCGTCGTACAGTTAGTCTCAATATCAAGCGTCTCCAAGAAATCGGTTCATACCGTGGTATGCGTCATCGTCGTGGGTTGCCAGTTCGTGGACAACATACGAAGAATAACGCTCGGACACGTAAAGGTAAGAAAGTTTCTATCGCAGGTAGAAAAAAATAATTAAAGGAGGCTAACTTTTTATGGCAACGAAAAAGAATACTCGCAAACGTCGAGTAAAAAAGAATATTGAATCTGGAGTAGCACATATCCATTCAACATTCAACAATACTCTTGTTATGATTACAGATCCCCAAGGTAACGCAGTTGCTTGGTCATCTGCTGGTGCTCTTGGATTTAAGGGTAGTCGTAAGTCTACACCTTTTGCCGCACAAATGGCATCAGAAGCTGCTGCTAAAGCAGCTATGGAACATGGTATGAAGAATGTTGAAGTTGCTGTTAAGGGACCTGGTTCAGGTCGTGAAGCTGCTATTCGTGCACTACAAGCTACTGGGCTTGAAGTAAGTGCAATTCGTGATGTTACACCAGTTCCTCATAATGGATCTCGTCCTCCAAAGCGCCGTCGTGTATAGAGTTCGGTTCTGTTTGAGGGCAAACTTTATAATGCATTCAAAATCGAAATGCAGACTGCGTTTTGAAAGGGGTAAAAATTAGAATGATCGAATTTGAGAAGCCAAAAATTCATAAAATTGACGAAAATGACAATTATGGCCGATTTGTTATTGAACCCTTAGAACGGGGATATGGTACAACGCTTGGTAATTCACTTCGTCGTATCCTATTATCATCATTGCCAGGAGCAGCTATTACTAGCGTTCAAATTGATAGTGTCTTACATGAATTCTCAACCATTGAAGGTGTTGTAGAAGACGTAACACAAATTATTTTGAATCTTAAGAAGGTTTCGTTGAAGATTGAATCTGATGAAGATAAAACATTAGAAATCAATGTTGCGGGACCTGCTAATGTAACTGCTGGCGATATTATGGGAGACGGTGACGTAGTGATTCTTAATCCTGAGTTACCAATCTGTACTGTAGCTGAAGGTACTACATTCCATGCAGTACTCACTGCTGACACTGGCCGTGGATATACATCTGCGGACGAAAACAAGGCTCGAAAGGTTGATATGCCAATCGGTGTATTACCAATCGATTCTATTTATACCCCAATTGAACGTGTTAATTATCAAGTTGAAAATACTCGTGTTGGTCAACGAGACGACTATGATAAACTTACGCTCGATATTTGGACTGATGGTTCTATCACTCCTAGTGAGGCAACAAGTTTATCTGCTAAAATTTTAACAGAACACCTTGCAATCTTTGTTAACCTTAATGATCAGGCTAAAGAGACTGAAATTATGGTTGAAAAAGAAGAAACTCACAAGGAAAAAATGCTTGAAATGACAATTGAAGAATTAGATCTTTCGGTCCGTTCATACAATTGCTTAAAACGAGCAGGTATTAACAGTGTTCAAGAATTAACTGACCGCACTGATGCTCAAATGATGAAAGTTCGTAATCTTGGACGTAAGTCATTGGTTGAAATCCAAGAGAAACTTAGTTTATTGGGCTTAGGTTTCCGTTCAGAAGACTAATCATAAGGAGGGTTCCCATAGATGAGTTATCGTAAATTAGGTCGTACAAGCTCCCAACGTAAAGCGTTGCTTCGCGATCTCACAACAGAATTAATTGTTAACGAAAAGATCGTTACTACTGAAGCACGCGCTAAGGAAGTTCGTTCTACTACTGAAAAAATGATCACATTGGGTAAACGTGGCGACTTGCATGCACGTCGTCAAGCTGCAGCATTCGTTCGTAATGTTGTTGCTGATGTTACTGAAGATGGTGAGGACGTAAAAGTTTCTTCAGCACTTCAAAAATTGTTTGCTGATTTAGCTCCACGTTATGCTGATCGTAAAGGTGGATATACTCGTATCTACAAGACGATGCCACGCCGTGGAGACGGTGCCCCAATGGTTGTTTTAGAATTAGTTGATTAATTAATTTAAAACGATTTTAATAATAACAAAATCTATCACTTAAGATAATGGTAGGGTGTTACGATGTTGGAGAAATCCTAGTCTAGCCCACGGCGAGTTTTTAACTTGCTATCATTATCTTCAGTGATTTTTTTTGTATAGAATGATAGAATTAAGTCCATATTGTTTAGGGAGATAAGAGACTTTGAATAACATTATTGACGTAAAAAATCTTACATACAAATATGCAAATAGTGGTGACAAAAAAGCACTTGATAATGTTTCGCTCTCTATTGAAAAGGGCAGTTGGACTTCAATTGTTGGGCATAATGGGAGTGGGAAGAGTACCTTAGCACGTTCAATTGATGGATTGATGTCATATAACGAGGGTGTAATTAATGTAGATGGAATTATTTTATCCGATGATACAGTTTGGGACATTCGTAAGAAAATTGGTATGATTTTCCAAAATCCTGACAATCAATTTGTTGGAGCAACGGTCGAAGATGATGTCGCATTTGGCTTAGAAAATTTAGGCATTGAAACTGACAAGATGCATAAGATTGTCAATAATGTCTTAAAAAAAGTTCGAATGGAAGATTTTAAAGAGAGACAACCTGACCAATTATCTGGTGGACAAAAGCAACGAGTAGCTATCGCTGGGGTGTTAGCTTCAAAACCTGAAATCATTATCTTAGATGAAGCTACAAGCATGCTTGATCCTCAAGGACGCTATGAAATAATTAATTTAATTAATGAAATTCACCAGGAAAATGATATTACGGTCATTTCTATAACGCACGATGTAAGTGAGGCTATGCTATCAGATCATGTCATTGTCTTAAATGATGGTAAAATCGTCGAATCTGGTGCTCCTAAAAAAGTATTTAATGATGATGAAATGTTAAAGTTAACCGGTTTAGAAAAACCATTTAATGCACATTTATTTGATGCCTTAGTCGAACAAGGAATTCATCCTCCAGTAGAATTACGAATGGACGAAAATGATTTGGAGGAATGGCTATGTCAATTGCTTTTGAAAGCGTAGATTTTGTTTACCAAGCGCATACTCCGTTTGAAAATCTATCTTTAAGAAACATTAATTTAACGATTCCTGATGGATCATATACTGCTATTATTGGTCATACGGGAAGTGGCAAGTCGACGCTGATTCAACATGTTAATGGACTCTTACGACCAACCAAGGGCTTGGTCAATGTCGATGGACAAATAATTAATGCTAATACTAAAAATAAACAATTAGTTTCCTTACGCCAACATGTAGGGATTGTTTTTCAATTTCCTGAAAGCCAACTTTTTGCTGAAACGGTAGTTGATGATGTTAAGTTTGGGCCATTGAACTTTGGAGTATCAGATACAGAAGCTACGAATCGAGCCAAAGATGCATTACAAAAAGTTAAGCTACCAGAAGAATTTTGGCAGAAGTCACCGTTTGAACTTTCTGGTGGACAAATGCGAAGAGTAGCAATTGCAGGTGTGTTGGCAACTAATCCTAAAATCCTTATTTTAGATGAACCGACCGCTGGATTAGACCCTCAAGGAAGATTTGAAATGATGGAACTTTTTAATGAATTACATCATAAAGAGCAACTTACCATTCTATTAGTAACCCATCAAATGGATGATGTGGCAAATTATGCAGATAATGTCATTGTGATGGATGGAGGACAGATTGTTAAGAATGGTGCTCCGGTTGAAGTTTTTCGAGACACTAAGTGGCTAATAAAACATCAACTAGGATTACCTAAAGCAGCAAATTTTGCCATTAAGTTAGCTGATAGGGGAGTTAAATTTGATAAAATGCCACTTGATATTAGTGGTCTAGTACATCAGATTGTTAATGTCAAAGATAGGAGGCCAAGTCATGAATAAAATTCTATTTGGTCGTTATGTCCCCGGCACCTCATTTGTACATCGAATGGATCCGCGCGCTAAATTGATTTTGAGTTTGATCTATATTGTGGCTGTTTTTATGGCTAATTCATGGTCAGCATATGTGGTTAGTTTTATAATTGCTTTGACTATCATTGCTTCATCAGGAATAGCCCCTAAATTCTTCTGGGACGGCGTTAAACCATTAATTGGAGTAATTCTATTAACCGTTGTGATTCAGGTCTTCTTCGGCGTCGGAGGGCACGTCTATTGGCATTGGGGAATATTATCTATCACGAGTGATGGTCTGTTAAATGCTGTTTACATTGCAATCCGATTTGTCCTGATTATTCTGGTATCAACGGTATTAACTTTATCAACATCACCACTAGAGATATCAGGAGCAATCGAGTCACTTTTTATGCCACTTAAAAAGATTCATTTTCCTGTTTATGAAATGGCGTTAATGCTATCAATTGCATTAAGATTTGTTCCAACATTAATAGACGAGACAGAAAAAATCTTGAATGCTCAACGCTCAAGAGGAGCTAACTTTAGTTCGGGATCAATTATGGCCAGATTAAAAAAGTTAGTTTCAATATTGATTCCTCTTTTTGAAAGTGCGTTTAATCGGGCTGAAGAATTAGCTACAGCGATGGAATCTCGTGGCTACCAGGGTGGCGAAGGCCGCAGTAAGTATCGAGTTTTAAATTATACAAAAAATGACATAATAGGTACGATATTCATGATGGCTTCTGTAGCATTGATTATGGTACTCAGAAATTGGAGTTAGTAATGCGATATAAAATAATATTAGCCTATGACGGGACTAATTTTGCAGGTTTTCAAATGCAACCTAATCAGCGAACTGTGGAAGGGGTCTTAAAAAGAATAGTTAATAAAATAGCTAAAAACCCAACCCCGGAAATTTCAGTTTATGGATCAGGACGTACAGATGCTGGAGTACATGCTTTGGGACAAGTGGTTCATTTTGATTTATCCATTGAAATGACAGAACGAAGCATGCTACATGCATTAAATAGTCAATTACCATTAGATATGCAAGTAAAAAAGGTTGAAATAGTCGATGAAACATTTCATGCGCGTTTTACCACACATGGTAAAAAGTATCAGTATCGAATGGCTTTGGGACAATTCGTAGACCCGTTTAAAAGAAATTATACAGGTCACTGGAAGTTCCCCATTAATATTGGGTTAATCCAAAAAGCGATTAAAGATTTAGAAGGTACTCATGATTTTTCAAGTTTTGTTGCATCAGGGAGTACTGTAAAAGATCATGTTCGAACCATTTATAAAGCTAAAGTACGGGAAGATAAAAAACAAAATGAAATCGTGTTTGAATTTTACGGCAATGGCTTCTTGTACAACATGGTTCGAATTATGGTGGCAGTTTTAGTTGAAATAGGTAGTAAACGTCGTCCAGCAGATGATATACCACGTCTCTTTGAAGTTAAGGACCGAAATCAGGCCCGGGGAACAGCACCTGCTAGCGGGCTATATTTAAAAGAAGTAGATTATTAGATTTTTGATTGACTTTAATAGGGACTGTTAATATAATGGAAGTTGGTATTGTTTACCTCCACAAAATAAGCCCCGGAAACTTATTAAAGTTGAGTTAAACAAAACAGAAATTGGAGGAAATTCAAGTGCGTACAACATATTTGGCTAAACCAGGTGAAGTAGAACGTAAATGGTACATCGTTGATGCTACAGACATTCCTTTGGGACGTCTTTCAACAGTAGTTGCATCTATTTTGCGTGGTAAGAACAAACCAACATTCACTCCTAATGTGGATACAGGTGACTTCGTTATCGTTATCAATGCTGAAAAAATTAAATTAACTGGTCGTAAGGCTACTGGTAAGATTTACTATCACCATACATTACATCCAGGTGGTATTAAGTCTAAGACTGCTGGTGAAATGCGTGAAAAGACACCTGAACGTTTGATTGAAACATCAATTAAGGGTATGCTTCCACACAACACTCTTGGTCGTAAGCAAGCTTTGAAGTTGCATGTTTATGCAGGTTCAGAACATAACCAACAAGCTCAAAATCCAGAAAAGCTTGACATCACGAACTTAATTTAAGGAGGAATTGAATTTTGGCTGAAGCACAATATCGCGGCACTGGCCGTCGTAAAAACTCCGTTGCTCGTGTACGTCTTGTACCGGGAACCGGTAAAATCACAGTAAATGATCGTCCAATCGAAGAATACATTCCATTTGCAAACTTACGTCAAGTAGTTGTACAACCATTTGGTGTAACTGAAACAAACGGTAACTATGACGTTATTGCTAACGTTAATGGTGGTGGATTCTCAGGACAATCTGGAGCTATCCGTCATGGTATCGCTCGTGCACTTTTGGATGTTGATCCTGATTTCCGTGCACCTTTGAAGAAAGCTGGTCTTCTTACACGTGACCCTCGTATGAAGGAACGTAAGAAATACGGTCTTAAGAAAGCTCGTAAGGCAGCTCAATTCTCAAAACGTTAATATTTATATTTTCGTTCAAAACACTTTCCTTTGGGAGAGTGTTTTTTTGTGGTCTTAAAATGGTAGTACAAAAAAAGACCCCTTAAATTTAATTTAAGGGATCCTTTTATTATAGAAAGTATTAGACGTGTTTACGTCCAAATAGTTTGGCTAATCCTAGACTGGAAAGGGCTAAGCCAATAAGTCCGATAATAGACATTTTACCGTTTTGTTGGTTTTCACCTGTTTGAGGTAGTTGGCTTTGATTGAACGTACTTGCAGCAACTTGTGCCGGAGTTACAGTCTGATTATTAGTCTTGTAGACTACGTTTTGAGTAACAGGGGAACTCTTAGTATTATTGGCTACTGCTGTATTTTCAACATTATTATTTTGAGTATTTTCTGTGATATCGACTGTGTTATTTAAATCCTTTGTATCAGATTGACTAGGAACAACATCATCAGAGTGATTGTTGCTATCAGAATTATTGTTGGTGTCTGATGTATCTTCACTGTTGTTAGTATTTGTATCATCGTCACTAGTATTAGTATCGTCAGAATCATTGTTGTCGATATCAGCATCACCAGTATTAGTATCATCAGAATTATCATTGTTTTCTGCAGCCGCTTTAGCATCTGCTAAGTTCTTTTCATCTTTAGCTAATTTAGCTTGTAAGTCTTTTAATTGATCTTGCAATTGTGCAATTTTGGCTTCAGATGTAGCGATTGATGATTGGTTATCAGCAAGAGCCTTCTTAGCGTTAGCTAAATCTTGGTTTAATTGTTTAGCCTTAGCTTGGTCATTCTTCAAAGTAGCTTTGGCTTGGTTATAAGCAGCTAATTGATCAGCATATTGGGTTGTAACATCAGCTAAAGCCTGTTTTGCGTCTGCTAATTTAGTCTTGGCATCATTTAGATTAGATTTAGCTGTTTCAAGTTTTGTAGTTGCGTTAGCTAAGTTAGTCTTAGCATCGTTCAAATTGTTTGTTGCATTGTTGTAAGCATCATTAGCTTGGTTATAAGCTTTATTAGCACTAGTTAATTGGGCTAAAGCTTGGTTGTAATCATTGACAGCGTTTGTGTAAGCAGGGTTGGTTTCAATAGTATCAGTACCATTGTTCGTATAACCGGTTTTTTGATGCTTCATTAATTCAGAAGCAAATGAACTATGACCATCTGAGCCCGTGGAAACAGCAATACCACCATTCCATACATTAGAGTTGTTTTCTTTCCAAAAATCAAAGATACTTTCATTGCCGGAAGATTGATGTCCATATCCGAAGTAATAAGTTACATCTTCTTCGTCACTATATATATTATGACCATCAACACTATTCGGGTTCATTAAAATGGCTTGGCGATGATAGTTACCTGGTCCATCATCAAAAGCCATAGCCGTTAACATTTGTAAAACAGATACTTTAGCCGCTAACATAGTATCTTCAGCTCCGAAAAAGAATCCCAGGTTTTGAGCCGCAAATTTAGTTCCATCATGGTTTCCAGCAATTGAATCAAATGTGTACTTATTCCAATCGGCTTGAGAAATATTATTTCCAATCAGACTATGATCATCAGTAATACCGTTTTTATTACGGATTGCAATATCACCGGCTGCCATCTTTTGAGTATTATCACTCATAATCATTGGTGAAAGGCCATATTGTTTACGAAGACTATTAATTAATCCTAAGGCATATTGACCTAATTCATTGATTTGATTCTGAGTCAAATTATTTATATCGATTTTCTTAGATTTATCATTTTTTGAATCATATACATACCATGAAGAACCGTAGTAAGCAACATCGTCAGTATGACCATCTTTAGGATCTAATAAAGTATCAGGTAGACTTGCTTCGCTGTCTATAACATTACCCTTATCATATGTACCTGGTTTAACTGGTGTAGCGTCATGATGAACTTTAGTTGTCTTGTTCGTATTATCAACTTTATTCTTAGCTGCATCAGCTTGATCTTGAGCATCGGTCTTATTTTTAGCAGCGTCATCTTTAGCAGTTTTCGCTTGGTCAGCTTTGTTAGATGCATTATCGACATCCTTTTGAGCTTGATTCTTATCAGTAGTAGTTTGATTGACAGCATCTTGGGCTTTATCAGTGTTATTTTGAGCCTGTTGTTCAGCATCTTCTTTATCTTGATAGTCAGTAGGGACAGCGTCATCGACGGCACTCTTATCTTTATCAACTTGATCATTAGCTTTATCAGCATCAGCTTGAGCTTGGTCTACATCGGATTGTTTTCCAGCTGTTTGATCGGTTAATATATCGTGATTAGCTTGTTCATCAGTTGTATTCTTTTGATTTTGTGTGATGTCGGCGTTGTCTTGATCGACATCCTTCTGAGCATCATCAATAGCAGCTTGTTGAGCAGGAGTAGCGCTGGTTACTTTTTGTTCATCTTTTTGAGTAGATGATAGATTAGTATCATTGTTCAACTCGGCAGCATGGGCATTAGGAGTAGTCATAGCTACGGTAGAAGCAAGTGTAATTACTCCGATTCCTGCGAATAGCCAATTTTTACCAGCCTTATACATTTTGTAATGGTTCTTTTGATCGTGATAGTCTTTACGCAATTTTTATATCCTCCAAAAAGTTTAAGTAATAAAGTAAATATGTAATAATTCCTTTTAAAGATTCCTTATATAAGATTATATCACGCAAGAAATTATTACACTGTAAAAAGTTTGATATGCAATATAAATGTAAATATGTTTGATTTTTGACACAAAAAAGCCCTTAATTGCCACTGCACAACAGCAATTAAGGGTTATTGATTGCAGTAATAATAGAAGTAATTAAATTAATTTTGAAAAGTAAGTTGGGGGGCTTACTTTCTCACCTCGAACAGTATTACTGCAACATTAGAATTTATTTTAATTTTAAGCCATCGGAAGCTAAGTTATGTTCAATAGTCCTAGTGTTATCAACACTTGTAACTTCACCAGATTTAGAAAGGTCGATACTGTCGATGTTTAACTTGTTGTTTTTTAACTTAATATCATGAATGATTGCTTCGACTGTTTCATCATCAAGATCTGCATCATTACTCTTCATATTGTAAATAGCGGTGATCGTGAATGTGTTATCGTCTTTAACGTCATCTTCATCATCAATAGTAACATGCTCGCTAGAAGTGTCGTCCTCACCTCCGATGTAGTAATCTTCGTCATGTGTTAGATACAAACTGACAAAATTAGGAGTGTAATCGTCGTTGCCGTCATTGTAATCATCGATCATATCAGAAACGGCTGATTCAACGTCGCTCACATTAGAGATAGACTTATCTACTAAACCAGTGACTTTGTAGTTAAGAGTATGTGAACCAGCGTAAACTTTTTTACCATTAGGATCTTTAAATACAGAAGATGGTAATTTGATTTTTACGCTATCTCCGTTGCTTAAAGAGCCATTATTTTTAACTGCAATCTCTATACCGTCGAATACAGAACTCGTAGTTATGTTTTTACCTGTAATTGAAAGTGAACCTTTACCATCAGTACCGACAGCTTTGATTTTTAACTTATCAAATATTTTTTGAGTAGAAACTGTCTTAGCTTTCTTAAGTCCTTTAACGGTTACAATCTTTTTACCATCTCTAAATGGTAAATGTTCTGGGTCATTATTTTTAACATAAACGTCAATTTTATCTCCATTTTTTAGATGTTCAGATTTACTAAGTTTAACTTTTAATGAATTTAATTCAGAAAAGGATTGCGTAATCTTTTGTTGGTCAGAAGTTGAAAGACTACCATAATTAAAATTAGATGGACTGCTAATAATTTTTTTTGCGATATCGGTCCTGACACCGTTCAATTTGAAGATACGTAAAGCAGTATCATTTAAAAATTTATCTTTTTTCTTGATTTCGGCTGTACCTTCACCATTGTAACCAGAAAATTTAACGTCCATTTGTGAAATGATATTGTTTTGATGATACTCGTACGTAGTTTTGGCACCAAAACCAGCAACAATTAGAATTGCAATTGTAATGACCCATTTTTTATATTTTTTTAGAAATGCTGTAAGTTGTTCCATGTGTTCCTCCGTTTTGTTTTTTACCATTCAGACGCGTCGTAGTTGAGAACTGGTGCTCTACTATCGAAAATCGTAAAATCATCTGATGAGTTAAATTTTTCTCCAATTTTATCTTTTGAATAATAATGGAGATAAATGGTTTGAGACTCGTTGGTGATAGGAACTTTAGTTTCTACTGCGTAATCATTAGGTCCAAGTGATTTACAAGAAGAAACAGTGTATTTGTAGCAATCCGTGTAAGTTTCTCCAAGTAGGATGGAGTTAGACGTAGCATGAAATAATTTTGCGTATTCGTATTTTTTACCATCGGATTCAGTTTTAAAAGAATCAGTTTTCTTCCATTTCCCAATGAATTTAGCAGGGACGCTTTGGATCGTACTAGAAGAATCATTATCATTAGACGATGTTGATGCTGTAGCATTTGGACGAGTAACAGTCTGATATTCAGGTGCATCGACATCATGAAGATTAGTAAATTTACCGCCATCTAAAGTACCGAATTCAGCATGAATTTTAACTTGATTTGATCCGAATAGAGTTAGAGTAAAGTAATTGATACCTTTCGCATCAGCATAAGCTGAGATAACTAGTTTATGATTATCATTGCTAACAAGTTGCGGACTATCATTTATATAATCCTTATATACGCTCTGCTGCAAAATTTGCATACCCTCATCAAAAGTAAGGGGACTAGTGGTTGTACTTTGATCTTGAGAGGACTCTTCCTCGCTACTACTTGAAGATGATGAACTAGAAGGTGAGGTACTTTCAGAAGTATGTGACTTTGAAGTTTTAGCACTGCTAGATAAATCGTTCGCAGTGTTCCCATTAACAGTTGATTTACAAGATGCTAGAAGAAGAATACTCAGCCCAGTTACTAGTAAAAGTGAAATTTTTTTAAACATGAGATTAAGCTCCTTAGTTATTTTATCTGTTCAAGTTGAATTGTTGCATGAGCAGTTTTCGTAGTGATGTTGTTGTACTCATATGCGTTTTCGTCTACTGCGCTATCGTCCTCGTATTTATAAGTAATATCTCCAGTAATAATTTTTCCGCCTTTTGAGCTTTTAAGGTTTTTAAGATGAGCTATATCGCCATGACTTGGAGTATCATCAGAATATCCGGAACTCAATGTGATGCTATTTTTAGCAGCAGTGTATGATGAAGAATCATTTTCACGAGCACTATCAATTAAATCGGAGAGATCAGAGAAATCTTCATCTAGGTCACTCCCTTCTTTATAGGTGTTATCAGCAAAAATTAAGACGCCACACTGTTTGACTGTATCTCCAGATTTATCGGGCCCAGTAACCATTACTTTATATGTATGATTTTTAATAACCTGACTAACTTGATTATGTTGATGATATGTGTAAAAAATTATCCCGAGTAAAACAATAATGGCTCCAATTATTATTTTCTTGTATTTTTTAATAAATTCTGAGTTTAATTTTTCCATGTTTTTCTTCTCCTTGAAATAGGGTGAATTGGTACCTATAATGATGAAATTTATCAATTTATGATTTAGTTGCATTTGTTATATTTACTATCTGTTGTCAAATTAAATCCCTCTAAACTACCGGTCTAGAGGGATATTACATGATTAGATAATCATAGGTTTAAATTAGTTATGCTTACGCTTTGAAATTGAAATAAGGCCTAAGCTAGATAATGCTAAACCGATCATACCAAGTAATGATATTTCTTGATTTGAAGTTTGATCACCCGTTTGTGGCAGTTGTTTTTGATTAATCGTCTTTGCCGCTACTTGAGCAGGTGTTATTGTGCTACTATTTCGTGAATTTACGAAAGATAAGTTATTTGTAGTAGCATCATTATCTCGAATATCGGAATCATCAATACCATTTGTAGTTAACTCAGAATTGGTACTAAAACTATGATCTGAATCGTTGCTATTAGTATCTGAACCGCTATTGTTGACATTTGATCCACCATTATCGGAGCGAGAGTGGTTGGTATCTTGATTGGTGTTCGAATTATCACTATTGTTATCAGTATTAGAACCAGAATTATTATTATCCGATTCATTATTATCAGTATCAGAACCGTTATTATGGTTATCGTTTGATCCGGAATTATTGTTATCTGGATCGGTGTTTGAATTGCCACCGTTGTTATCAGAGCCAGAATTGTTATTGTCTGATCCATTATTGTCAGAACCAGAGTTGTTGTCAGTATCAGAACCGTTATTATGGTTGTCATCTGAGCCAGAGTTATTGTTGTCTGGGTCAGTATTTGAGTCATCACCATTATTGTCAGTGTCTGAACCATTATTTTCGGCAGCAGCCTTAGCGTCGGCTAAAGTCTTTTCGTCCTTAGCTAGCTTAGCTTGCAATTGAGCTAATTGGTCTTTCAAACTCTTGATCTTAGCATCAGAAGTAGCGATCGCAGATTGATTATCAGCAAGTGCTTGCTTAGCGTTAGCAAGGTCTTTAGCTAATTGGGCTGCTTTAGCCTGATCAGCTTCAAGCGTTGCTTTAGCAGCGTTATAAGCATTTAATTGGTCGCCGTATTGGGCAGTAGCATCAGCGAGGGCTTTTTCGGCATTAGCTAATTTGGTCTTAGCATTAGCTAAGTTAGCTTGGGCCGTTTTAAGTTGAGCCTTAGCATTAGCTAAAGTTTGTTGGGCAAGCTTGGAAGCACTAGCAGTGCTATTAGCATTGTAATTAGCTTGTGTGTAAGCCTTATTAGCACTAGCAACTTGAGCTAAAGCTTGGTTATAATCGTTAAGTTAACCGCTTGGGTATAAGCTGGGTTAGTTTCCACAGAATCGTAACCATGGTTGACGTATTCACTATAAGCACCATTGCTTAAAGCTTTTTCGGCTGTACCGTCAGTACCAGTCTTAGCAACCCAGAAGTCGAATAGGTAAGTTATGGTGTTTAAACCAGTGTCGCCACCGTCTAGGTAGTGTTGAAGATTAAAACTCATGTAGACTTGATCAGCTTCATCTTGACTTCCATAAGTGTGACTTAAGAAGTTATCACGATGTCCCCATCCCCAATGACCGTCCGCAAAGGACATACCAGTGAGGAATTGAAGAAGTTGAACTTTTAATTGGAGTAAGGTCGTATCACTATTTTCTAGGATGCTACCATATAGGTTTTCACCACCGTTGATTACATCGTATTGATTACCACCGGCCACTTTACTAATGGCATCATCTAATTCAGCTGAACCAGTGTCTGTATGCACACCAGCTTCAGTGCCATTTTTAACACGTAAGTTTACCACAGCATTACCAAGTTCTTGGACTGTATCAGACATCAGAATTGGCTTTAATCCATGTTGTTTACGTAGGCTGTTGATTAAAGTGAGGGCGTATTGAGCTAACTCTTTTTGTTGTTGAGCAGTCAATTGCGTACCGGCTTTAATCACGGCTGAAGTATCGTTGGCACCGGTATATTTATACCAAGGATCTGTAGAGGCATAGTATTCTTGGTTCTTTTCTTCATCAGTTAAGCCACTAGGTTCTACCAGTTCAGTAGGTAAATCGGCTTCACTATCAATGTTAGTTGGATCAAGCTGACTGCCCGGTTTAGCTGGGGTAGGGTCATGATGCACGTTAGATGTCTTTGGCGTATTATCAGCCTTGTTCTTAGCGGCATCAGCTTTAGCTTGTGCATCCGCTTTGGCCTTAGCAGCCGCATCTTTATCAGCTTGAGCTTTAGCTGCTTTGTCGGCCGCTTCTTTAGCAGCTTTATCAGCAGCAGCTTGTTGAGCTTGAGCTTTATCAGCGTCTGATTGGGCTTTGTTCTTATCAGTTTCTGCTTGATCTTTAGCATTTTGGACGTCATCGTAGCCATCTGGCGTAGCATCGTCTACAGCATCTTGATCTTTATTAACTTGATTATTAGCTTTATCAGATGCATCTTGAGCTTTGTTAACATCATCTCGTTTGTTAGCCGTCTGGTTGTTTAAATCATCGTTGTTGGCTTGTTCTTTAGCAGTATCATCTTGATTTTTAGCGATATCTCTATTGTCTTGATCAACGTCTTTTTGAGCGTCGTCGATGGCTTGTTGTTGAGCGGGTGTCGCTTCAGCAACTTTATTAGTTGAGACGTCAGTAGTTGGCGTTGTGTCTTTAGCAGCGGATACTGGTTGACCATTAATTTCATCGGCATGAACGCCAACACCTGAAATTGTAAAACTTCCTCCTAGTGCGGCTAATGTAATTCCAGATACGAGCCAAAATTTACCGGCTTTAAACGTTTTAAAATGAACTTTATTTGTTCTGCTTTCCACTAAAATTTCCTCCTAATTTTCTTTAAAAAATAACTCGATGGGAATATTAAATTGTTTATGCATCGCTTTTACTTCAGAAATTCTAAAATCGCTTTGACCATTCAATTTTCGATTTAATGTAGTCCGGCCAATGCCAAGGAATTTAGCGACCTGTTCTTGCTTAATTTGTTTAGTTTTTAAATAACCTAATACTTCGAGAGAAGATTGTTTATCAATATCCAAAAAATCACCTTCTTTTTCAACCTTATCCCGTGTAGAGATTCCCTGTAAGGAATTGTAACCCTGATTCGATTACTTATCAATAGAACATTTTCCTTTTAAAATACATTAGTGGTTTAATGGATACAAATGTATCTTTTAAAGTACGTTTGTATCAAAAAAGAAATGGAGAACTTATTTTGTTATTTAGTCTGATGTTAAAAAATGCACGCCAAGAGAAAAAGCTTACTCAAATCGATTTAATTCGTAAAATTCACGACGAGTTAGGTGTTGATATATCTACGAGTATGTTGTCACGGTATGAAGACGAAACAGCAGAGATGCCACGTAGAATTTCAATCAAGGCGATATTTGCCTTAGCAGTGTATTTGGATCTCGATTTGAACAAGATTGCAAAAGATGAAATTAAAGCTATTAAAAAGTAGGATGAATTAGCTTATTTAATATGAAAAAAATTTGAGTAGCTTTGTATCTGTCAAGTGGCGACGCTTGACTCCAATTTAATCTACTTTATTAGATACAAATAGCTCTTCATCCCCTTTCTAATTATCTAAATACCGAAGCAAAGGTATTTTTAACAGACACAGATTGCTTGAATAGCGTCAGGTGATTCTCAAAACGTTAATATTTATATTTTCGTTTAAAACACTTTCCTTTGGGAGAGTGTTTTTTGTTTAAGACGTGATTCTAAAAAATATCAAATCATTTGTTATTAGTTAATTCTAAAATCTAGTGGTTACTGATTTTAGATTGTAGTAAAAAGGATTGATCTCTGTTGTGATATAGAGGTCAATCTTAAGATATGTCGTATGAAAATAGTACAAATTCCATTGCCATTCTGAAACAGTTACTTGCTCATTAAGTGCAATTTTAAGTGAAACATAGCTAAGTTTAGCCTGCTGTTATCTAGTAAAATTACAATTAGAGTTCACAAGATATGACTGACATTATGGGTTTTGTAATTATAATGCAAATTTGTTTAATTTTTAGTACAATAAAACCCCCACGAACCGCTGCACATCGATCCGTGGGGGTTATTAATTGCAGTGATAAAAGAAGTATATACGTTAATTCGAGATGGGGAAGTAAGCTGGGGTACTTACTTTTCAATAACTTCGGACAGTATCACTGCAATTGTATTTTTATATTTTTTAAGGGGTATTGATATAGGATTATACTAGAGATTAATCTATGACAAACTTTTTTAAAGATCTACTATTCTTCGAAAAATAAACTCAAAGGAACATTGTATTGTTTATGAATTAATTTGATTTCAGAAATTTTAAACTCACTTGAACCATTTAATTTTCGATTTAAGGTCGTGCGACTGATACCGAGGTAATTTGCCGCGTCTTCTTGTTTTATTTGCTTAGCTTTTAGGTGTTTTAATACTCCTTGCGAAGCTTGAGCATCGTCATTCATATATTTCACCATCCTATTATACTTTTAAATACTCCTTATAGAGATTCCTAACATGGGATTATAATACTTGAGGGTATCCTTTTCAATATTTGTTATGCTTTAATTAAAATGTATGTACTGAAATTGAAACATTCGAATATAAAGGAGGATTCCGTCCTTGATTTTTAGCTCGGTTTTAAGAAAGGCTCGTGAAGAACGTAAAATGAGCCAAATTGAATTAATTCGCAAAATCCATGACGAATATGGAATTGATATATCAACTAGTATGTTATCTCGTTATGAGGATGAGTTGACTCCATTGCCAAGACGAATGTCAATAAAAGCAATGTTTGCACTATCGGTTTATTTAGATATTGATTTAAATGAACTTGCTCGGAAAGAAGTTGAAAAAATCATAAAGATAAAAAATAGTAATAAAAAATAAATTATCAGCATAGTGCTACAAGAGCACTATAGCATAGGTTTTAAATACATGCTATCGATTAACTGACTTTTATATAACTAAAAAACTCTTTTTGAGAATAATGGCGACTAATGGAATAATTTTACTAAGTCTAACTGAAAGAAATACAAAGAAGATTGCTAATGTTTAAAAGCTTTTAGAATAAAATTCATATTCTTTGAAATAGAAAACAGTTTCATTTACACTGTAGGCGTAGATGATAAGTTATAAGTTTGAAAGGGGTATGTAAAATGTCAGAACATAAAGCACAATTTCCTAAAACAATGGAACAACTCAATCAATTAATTGCAGATATTAGTCAATTAGAAACTAATATTCAGCAAACTCATTGGTATATGCGTGGATCAGAATTCTTTAGATTACATCCTCAAATGGATGAATATAACGAAGAATTAGGTGAACAACTTGATGAAATTGCTGAACGTTTAATTGCTCTGGGTGGTTCACCATATGCTACAACGCATGAATTTATTGATCATACCGGATTACCCGACGAAAAGATAACTTGGAATCAATATTCATTACCAGAGCTAATGCAACGCCTTAATGATCAATTTAAGTATCTTGCCAGTCAGTATCGGATTGGTATGGAAGTATCGGATGAAGAACGTGACTTCTCCACTCAAGATATGTTAAACGGATTTAGGGCAGAAGTTGATAAATGGATTTGGATGGTTAGTGCATATCTTAACCAAGGTCCTTTAGATAAATAGAATTTTTTATAAATAATTGAAAAGGCTTAGCCGTTGAAAAACAGCTAAGCCTTTTAGATTGAATTGATATTTTAATCATCTCCATGATGATCAGCGTAGTAATCATTTGATGCATATTCTTTAGCAAGCGCTGGAGATTTATAATAATGAGCAGTAGTGGCTATCATTGCACCACCGGCTTCCGTCAGTACTTCAATTTTTTTACCGTCCACAGTTTGAGTAGTGTTATAGTAATAAGTTCCATCTCCACTGCCTTGGTACCAGCCTCGGATGTTTACTATCCTAGAGGGATTTTCGTCTCCTTTAAAGATACCATCATTACTTTCCATAAACGTCGCAACAACCCAGTTATCCTTACTAGTATCATTAGCATCGTAAGTAATTTCTGAGGGATGTTTTGAAGCCTCGAAAGCTTTGTCAGTTTTCCCCATACTTTTCCAAAGGTTGCCATCGAAAGAAACGGTTTGAATTTTATCCTCATCAGTGTACGTATACCAAGTTCCTTGCATTCGTGAAGGAAATACAAATTTTTGATCATTTGTATCTGATGAACCTGATTTATTAGATGACTTAGTGGTTGCAGATTTTGGAGTAGCCGTTTTTTTGCTATTAACAATATTTTTAAATTCGTTACTTAAATCTGTATTTTGAGTAGGTTCAAAATGAACTAATCCATCGGGAGTTCCTTGATTTTGTTCAGTGTAATAGACAATAGGAGTATGATCCTGAATGGTAAATAGATAAATTCGCCCGCCAATGGTTGAACCACCATTAGTATCTTCATAAATTGCTACAACATTTACTTTATATTTATTTGAACCGTCTGGCGACCAGCCAGCAGACAGCTTATGGTTGCTAAAAGCAGTTTTATTGTCGGAAAAATCGTTGGGATAATGTAAACCAGTATATGTTGTATTTCTATCTGGAGTACATTGAGTATAGCTTTGTTTCATAGTTTGTCCCCAAGTAACCATGAAGGAAGCTAATTTATCATCCTTGGTATCATTCCAGACACTCGAACTTTGATTGCTAGAATTTTTTGAATAAAAACTTTTAGCAGTAGAGTGCTTTTTTGCGTTCGAAGAGTTGTCTGTTATTTTAGTATTACTACTAGTGGTATTGGTAGTATTTTGCCCACAAGCGCCCAGAAGTAAGGTACAAAGCCCTAAAAGTAACGTTAAAGTAATTTTATTATGTGCATTTTTCAAACTGATTTCCTCCAAAAAGATTTAATTAATGCTACTAACATTGTACTCCAAAACGTTAATTGATTAAATCTAAGTATAAATCATATTTGACTGCAGTTCGAAGCTTCAAATTAGCTTTAACAATGGGTTTTTCTTTACCTTTAACGGTGCGATATTGTTGTTCTACTGAATCTGAATCGAAATCAACTTGTCCTAAATAATAAAAATCAGAGCCTTCATCGTCACTTTTTTTAACAAAAAGTAGTAAATCAATCGTGTTATTTTGGTTACCTTCTAGTAGCCGAACTACTTCATTAGAGTCAAGACGACGAGGGCTTTTAGTATACCAACTTAGTAAAGAAGAATTATAGAAAATGTTGTTATGGTTTAACTCATCAGGGATGTCCGCTCGTTTCTGGTAAGTAACAAACATAGGACAAAATCCCATTTTTTCTTTATAACCGTAAATTGCGGAAGATTGGTCTGTAGGCCAGCCTAACAAGCTGTTGACTTGGCGACGTGTGTATTTTTGATAGAGTGTAAATTTGGTATTCAAATCATAGTTCTTACTATTAATTAATCCAGTTGTAATTACGTCGTCGACTAGTTTTTTAAAGTAGGAGTTATTTTGATATGAATTCCAAATCGATTCATTCAAATGGTAAGTATTTTCAACCAAAGTTATCATGGCAGTATTGCCATATTTTTTGCTGTCATTAGGCTGATAATAAGTTAAGTCTAGATGCTTTTCCAATGAGGTAATAGTTGCCACATCAGTATAAGTGCCCATTTGACTTAGTTCGGTGATTAAATCATTTTTGGAATATTTACCATTATTAGTAAATAAATCCTGTAATAAAATTAATTCATGAACACGCATGCCGTTTAAAAATTCTCGCGAAATTAAGCGCAGAAAGCTATCCTCGAGCGTAGTTAACGCCTGCTGGTCATGCATTTTAAACAAAAATTGATGATAATTCTCATATTTATCCACAAAAATTTGAGCATTGGTAGAGCCGTGCTTTTGAAAATCAACCAGTAAAGGAACTCGACCAAGTTTGTTTTTCAAGTCGATGTATGAAGCACGTAACTTCGTGAGGAGGGTCAAATTACTATTATTGATGGAATTATAGATTTGTTCTCGCGCAATTTCACTAAAATTAATAGAAGAAAGTCCGACCGTTTGATTAATAGATATTTTGTTACGAAGGCTATTTTTGTTTAACGTTTGATCACCAGTAAGGGCAATAGGAATCATATAATTATTCTGGTAATTTCCAATGAAGTCAATAATGGTGACAAAGTCCTTACCTTCACTTTTACGCAAGCCACGACCTAGTTGCTGAATAAAGATAATGCTAGATTCTGTATTCCTAAGCATAATAACTTGATTAATTTTAGGTATATCAATACCTTCATTAAAAATATCAACAGTAACAAGGTATTCTATTTCGCCGTTCTCAAACTTTTTGATAGTTGCTTCACGATTATCCACAGAGTCCTCACCAGTTAGTGCAACGGTTGGATGCCCTTTTTGCGTCATAATTTGGGCTACTTCGTGGGCTTCTTCAGTTCTACTACAAAAAATTAGACCATAAACCTGATCGCCATCATGTCCGTAGTAATCAATTTGTTGTTCTACATAATCCATGCGCTCCCTAGAAACTAAGTGTTTCAGAGGCGTATTATCTGTGATGACTTGTCCCTCATACTCATAGTCAGTAATTCCAATGTAATGAAATTCACTCAACATTTTTTCTTCAATGGCGTCCTGAAGCCGGATTTCATAAGCAATGTGATAATCAAAAAGTTCGTATATATTAAAATCATCTGTTCGCTCAGGTGTGGCAGTCATCCCTAACAGAAATTCAGGCTTGAAGTGATTGATTATTTTCTGGTAGGAAGCTGCACCAGCTTTGTGAGCTTCATCAATTAAAATATAGTCAAAAGTATTAGCCTTAAGTTCATTTAAAATGTCTGGTCTAGAAAGGGTTTGAATCGTAGCAAAAACGTATTTTCGGTCAATTTCTTTAGTTCCACCAGCGAGGATACCGTAGTTATCCGCTGGTCCGCCTAGGACATTTTTAAAACTAAGCAAGGCTTTGCGGAGAATTTGTTCCCGATGAACCACGAATAAAAATTTACGAGGCCGATAATTACGCACATCAAAGGCTGCTAAGTATGTTTTACCAGTACCGGTAGCAGAGATAATTAATCCGCGCTTCTGACCTTCTGAACGTAAATTAATCAAAGCTTTAAGTGCTGCTTGTTGCATTTGGTTAGGCGTTAAAGGTGATTTATTTTCCAATTGGAATGGAGTAGTGGGGCTGGATAGAGACACATTTTCTGAATAAAATTTGGCATACTGATCAATCCATTTTTGATTTAATGGTTGGGCTTTTTGCCATTGTTTCTCAACTTCTTGATTGATTTGTTCAGCTAAACGTCCTTCAGTTTTTGAAGATAATTTGAGATTCCATTCATAGTTTTGAATTAGGGCATTACTGGTCAAATTTGAGCTACCGATTAAAAATGTTTGATAGTCAGACTTATTAAAAATGTATCCTTTGGCATGAAAGTCACTATCAGCGTCGGCGATCCGTACTTCGACATTGGGAATTTTTAGGAGTTCCGCAAAAATTTTAGGTTGATTAAAATTTAAATAAGTTGAAGTTATAATTCTTCCAGAAACGTGATGACGGGCTAAATCAGCAAAGGTTACCTTTAAATCGGTTAATACTGCATTAGAAATAAATGCTACAGCAAAAGTAAAACTCGTACAGGTTCGCAATTCTTGCTCCAGGTGATGCTTTAATTTTTCGTGCGGAGCATTAGCAATTAGTTGTGGCGTGAATTCAGTTTTAGTAGCGATATTTTTATCTAATAATGCTGACAAAATTGAATTTGAAAAATTGGTATTTAAATTCATAGATAAACTCCTAATTGGAACATTTGTTCTGTTTTTTACAATTATAACAATAATTCTTTAAAAGCATATCAAAGTAGGGAAACTGTTAAAAAAAGATACTTAATCCTTTAACCCAATAAAAATTAGCCGGTTAAAACTTTTAATCCGTCTTTATAGTCTTTACAGTTACATAACAAAAATAAAGAATTTAGGACACGTTGTAGTTAAAGATGTAGAATAATCTAAGTGTCTTTATAAGAGATAAGTTAAATAGAATGGAAATGGTGGGTGGATCTTTTTGGCGTTAATCGGATTGATCATTTTTATAATTGCTCAGCTAGGTTATGCTGGGTCAATTAGAATGGTAGGGGTTAATAAATACATGGCATGGATTACTTCAATGATAATCCAAACCCTTCTTCTATACATAATGGCGATGTTAAACTGGTTAAGGTTTGGGCTTCGCGCGGTTGTTATTTTGGGCTGTATTTTATTCTTGGTACGTATGGTAATGGCGATCTTCAAGATTCAAAAAATACCATTTGAAGGTTTTCATTATTTTGATTTGTGGATGATTGTGATTGGACTTTCACTAGGAACGACTTTATATAGCAGTCCTTTGCTTCACTATGATAATTATTCCCACTGGGCTTTAATTGTTAAATATTTATTGTTACAAGGACACTTACCAATTGCTTCAGATGCAATTATTTCGTTTACTTCATATCCTCCGGCAACGGCTTTATTTATCACTCAATTTGTAACTTGGGTTGGATTCAGTAGTGGTGCGATGTTAGTAGGACAATTTTTACTAATTTGGGCGGGACTTTATGCTGTTTTTGCGGTATTAAGAGATTATACAAGGTCAACCAATGCTTTTATTTTATGTCTCACCATTTCACTCATTAATGTGTTCAACATTGCCATTCGGATGAACAATCTATTAGTTGATTTTATCCTTCCGGTAGTTGCAGCAGCTGGCATTGCCGGTGTCTATGTGTATCGACATCAACCACGGTTGCAATGTGTTACAGCCTTTTTGTTCGGTTCAGAGTTATTTTTAATTAAAAATTCTGGAACCATGTATGTGGTTATGATTGGTTTTTACTTATTATATTTGTTAATGAAGAACTCTAAAGAAATTAAGTGGTTTAAGCGCTTTGGAAAAAGTTTGGGTCTAACAGCCCTTACGATGGTGGGGAGTTACCTATCATTTTTCTGGTGGAATCAGCATGTCCATGCCACTTTTAGCACCGTTTCTAAGCATCAAATTAGTACATCTGCATATAAAAATCAATTAGCTAGTGAAAGTTCAAAAGTAATAATGAAGATTGGTAATAAGTTTTTACATCAAATTTTCAGTTTGGATTCACTATCAACTAGGGGTTTTTTACTGGTTAATTTAACGCTGATAATCGCGTGGGTTGTTATTCGCTTGTATCTCAAGAAACCTAATAATTTACTCAAAGTCCTACTAGCTTTAGATGCTAGTTTTGTTGCATACTATCTCAGTGTCTTTGCGATGTATATTGTATCAATGCCTTATTCAGAAGCAATTAATTTAGAGGGTTCTGAACGTTATTTATCTAGTATGGTAATTTTAAACATGTTGTTAGCCACGATGGCACTCGTCGTAGCGATGGACCGAGCGATGTATGAGCCTGATGTAAGTAAACGTGGAATACGAAGTTTCAAAAATATTATTACAAAAAATACTTACCAATTATCTGCCTTAGTTTTAGCTTTATTTTCAACCATTCTGATGTTCTCAGAAATTAACGGGATTAAGTATCGGAGCACAATTGGAAAAGAAGAGTTACCGGTAGAACTTAATCATATTGCCAAACAAGATATGAAATACAATCATACTAAAGTATTGGTAGTTGATCCGCACACAGCTGACGTTAATGACTACTATGCTGGATATGTTGGTAAATACTATTTCTTCTCTGATAAAGTAGATGGACGCGAAAACTTTATGTTGTCCAATTCAGACTTTAAAAAAGTTGTTCAAAGATACCAATATGTGGCATTACCGGAATGGCACCGAACTTTCACAACAATGTTGAGAAAAACATATCACGAAGATTATAAGGTAGGCTTATATAAAGTTACCCCAAAAGGTTTACAAAAAGTTAATCAAATTAAAAATTAAAAAAACTTGGTACGTAGCAATAATAACAACTCTAGGGAGTCTATTAAAATTACTATGTACCAAGTTTTTTTAGTAACCACGAGTTAAATCAACAATATTTGTATCAGGATGCCCATCTTTTAGAAAGGTTTGTAAGTTGTGGACAAACACATCCTGAACACCTGGCAGCATCTCAGAGCTTACCGCTGAATTATGTGGTGTAATTAAAACTTGTGGATAATCCCATAGTGGGCTATCTGAAGCAAGTGGTTCTTCTTCGAAAACATCTAATGCGGCATGTTTAACGCGACCATCATCAAGAGCTTGCATTAAGGCAGAAGTATCGACTGATGGTCCTCGACCGACATTAATAAATAGATATAAATGCTCTAATTGATTAAAGAATTGATGGTCAAACATATGAGTAGTTTCTGGAGTTAAGGGGAGAATGTTGACAATAATATCAGCATCTTGAATGATATTTGAATAAGCGTTATCTGCTACGGTATCATCAAAATTAGTAGCTGCATGACCAGAATGGTTAACACCGGTAGTATAACCACCTAAAGCTTTAGCTTCTCGAGCAATTTCTTGTCCAATGTGACCAGTATCGAAAATTAACCATTTTTTATTTGAGAGTAGGGTTAGTTCCTCATAATGGCGACTACCATCCCATTGCTTTTGGCGACGCATGTTAAGAGCTAAATTCATATCGCGCATGAAGTATAAGGCATATAAAAGAACCGTATTGGCAATGGCTTCGCTGTGGACACCGCTAGTATTGGTTAAAGTAATTTTTTGATCTGTAAGTTGTTGTTTAGGAAAATAATCAATTCCAGCACTAAAAGATTGAATCCATTTTAACTGATGGTGAGGAGTATCTAATAGAGATTGCACATGATGGTCATAGCCCCAAGCAACTTGGATTTCTTTTAAGTCTGCCTTAGTAATAGACGAACTATTAAGGTATGTCACATTGTCTTTGGGTAAATTAGTCCTAATTTGTTTAGGAATTTGGTCGGATATATAAATTTTCATCTTAATCCTCCTTTGATTAATCGCCTCAATGATATAATATATAGAATACTTTTTACAGTAAGGAGCTTTAACAATGACAAGAAAAACCAACGCTGGGAAGATTAGTATACTTGCGTTATTTGCAGCGATTATTATTATTCAAAATTATGTCCCACTATTAGGATATATCCCCGTAGGAATATTTGTAGTAACTACAATTCACATCACGGTTGTTATTGCGGCGATTGTTCTAGGACCGGTAGATGGTGCGATAGTTGGTGGAATTTGGGGGATCGTTGATTGGATAAAGGCACTTACTTTAACAGCGAGTCCTTTTAGTAACATCGTGATGGCTAACCCCATGGTATCAATTGTACCTCGCATTTTAATCGGTTTAGTAACAGGTTTGGTAGTCAACTGGATGATAAGAATTAATATTAAACAACAGATTACTTTGATTGTCGGGTCGATCATTGGCTCTTTGGTTAATACTAGTTTAGTTTTAAGTATGATTTACATCTTTTTTCACGATGGTTCTGGAATTTATGCAGCTCTCAATATTCAAGATTTGATGCCATATTTATTGTCTGTGGCGGGGGTTCATGGAATACCTGAGGCCATTGCAGCAGGTGTGATTGCACCGCTAATTTCAATTCCGCTGTTAAAATATACTAAAGTGGGACAAGAAAGATTCAGACAATATGAAAGAAAAAATTAATTTTTAACTTGATTAGTTGTCACAGGACTATGATTTTTTTGATGGTTCAGTTAAACTGAATACGTACACCAAAATGAAGGGTCTGGATTGCGAGTGGCGAAGAGAAAAAGAAGACGAAAATCTAGTTCTTTTTATAATCGAGGTCAGTTACACGTTTCTAACTTGATCGGTGTTTTGTTAGCATTATGCCTGATTGTAGCAGTTAGCATGAAGTTATATGTCACTCAGCATAATGTCGTGGACGATAGTGTGGCTACGGAAGCATCTAATGATGCTCAACATCAGCAATTTATTAAAACAATTGGACCGTATGCCCAACAAATGCAGCGGCAATATGGCATATTACCTAGCATTACAATGGCTCAAGCAATTTTAGAGTCGGATTGGGGACAGAGTACCCTATCTAAAAAGTTTAATAACTACTATGGAATTAAAGGTGATTCCGATTCTAATAGTAGGTATTTTAAGACGCAGGAATTCGTAAATGGTAGATGGGTAACTGTTTCAGCTCGATTTAGGGTTTATTCTTCATGGCAAGAGTCAATGCGAGATCATTCACTTCTTTTGGTTAACGGAACAAATTGGAATTCGCAACAGTACCAAGCGGTCATCAATGCGGCAGATTATAAACAAGCTGCGCAAGCACTGTATGATGCCCAATATGCAACTGATCCGGATTATCCTAGTAAATTAATTAATTTAATTCAAAAATATGGTTTAAATAACTATGATAAATAGGGGGATATTATGAAGTTACTTGAAGATAAGATTAAGTCCGAAGGAATCGTATTACCAAACAACGTTTTAAAGGTAGATGGTTTTTTAAATCACCAGGTGGATGCTCAATTGATGTTTGAAATTGGCAAAGAATTTGGACGTTTATTTAAAAAACAGAACGTAACAAAGATTTTAACGGTTGAATCTTCAGGAATTGCCCCTGCTGTAATGACTGGCTTAGCAATGGATGTGCCAGTTGTTTTCGCTAGAAAGCATAAGAGCTTGACCCTTACTGATGATTTATACACAGCGTCAGTTTACTCATATACAAAGCAAACTAGTAATCAAATTTCTATTTCAAAACGGTTTATTGATGAAGAAGATCGAGTTTTGATTATTGATGATTTTTTGGCTAATGGCCAAGCGATTTCTGGATTGCTTGATATTGCGGATGCAGCTAATATCGATGTAGTGGGAGTCGGAATTGTGATTGAAAAGACTTTCCAAAAGGGAAGCCAAATTATTAAAGACCGCGACATTCAGTTAGAATCTTTAGCAAGAATTAAGGCGCTAACGGATGATGGTCAAGTTGAATTTGAATAAATAAGTAAGAAGATTGATGAACAGGCGGGATGATTTAAGTGGAGAGTGAAGTAATTACCTCTAGAAAAATTATTTATCCAGGGGACATAATTGGTATTATTGGAGAAGGACGTTCAAGTGTACAACTCGTTGCTACTGCAAAGTCAATGGGTTTTAAGGTTGCTACATACGTTACTTCTGAGAAAAATGGCGTGAATCAATATGCGGACATTAGTTTTGTCGGTAGTATTCATGATGGGGAAAAATTACAACGCTTTGCAGAACGTTGTAAAATTGTTCTATACGAATCAGAACTAATTGATATTAAAACAATTCAATATTTACAACAATTTGTTTCAATTCCACAAGGAGTTAAATTACTTGAATTAAATCAAGATCGAATCCTAGAACGAGCAACTCTAGAACAAACAGGGATTAAGGGAACGCCCTATGTTACAGTTGTAGATTTAG
Source organism: Pediococcus pentosaceus (assembly GCF_001437285.1). Taxonomy (GTDB): domain Bacteria; phylum Bacillota; class Bacilli; order Lactobacillales; family Lactobacillaceae; genus Pediococcus; species Pediococcus pentosaceus. The sequence continues at coordinate 148,437 of NZ_JQBF01000003.1, forward strand.
ACGATTTATATGAGTCAATTAATGAAATTGGATATCCGGCTATTCTTCGTCCAATCTTAAAGGATGCTATGACTGAAAAAGAGTTAATTCTTAAGAGTGAGATAGATATTCCAAAGGCCAGCGTACTATTAGAACGTGGAACTTATATGCTTCAACCAGTTATGACCGGTGGAAAAGAGATCGCAGTAAGTATTGTTAAAGATCAAAATAATCGGCAAAAAATGTTCCCAATGGTCGAGAATGTTTACGAAAACCATTTTCTAAAAGAAACTAAAGTTCCAGTTGATTTAGATTCAAAAGTTCAAAATTCAGTATTAGAAGCAGCAACTAAAATTGCTGGTTTAGTAGAGTACGTAGGTGTATTTTCAATCGTCTTCTATGTTGATGGTGAGGACATCTATTTTGAACAATTAATACCTGGAATTCGTGATGAACAAAACGTATTTAATCTAGCGTCAAACACCACGGTCTATGAAGAAATGCTCCGGGCCTTGAGTGGAATGATGATTAGTGACATCCGGCTCCAAGTACCAACCATCATGTTAAACATTACGGATGAACAAATGAAGAAAATCAAAACACAGTGGTTAATTAAATCAAATTGGCATTTCCACTTCTATCCGCAAGTAGATGACGCAGATGCTAAACAGCATATCGGATATATCTTGGCAGATGGTGATGATGTCAAACAAATTCAAGAACAAATTGATAACACTGATATTTGGTAAAACTCTGTTAAAGTCGGTAAATAAACCGGCTTTTTTTGATATAATGGTTTGTGGTTATTTTTTAGTTACGTAGATAGAGAGGATTGAACAAATTGCCAGAAATTAATTTAATAAAAGGCCTTAATGATATGCAAAAAGAAGCGGTTCAGACAACTGAAGGACCGTTATTGATTATGGCCGGCGCCGGTAGTGGTAAGACCCGAGTTTTGACGCACCGCGTTGCATATCTAATAGAAGAAAAAGGTGTTAATCCGTGGAATGTTTTGGCAATTACCTTCACTAATAAGGCTGCTAGAGAGATGCGTGAGCGAGTTACTAGTTTGCTGGGTGATGAAGCTGCTGAAATTTGGGTATCAACGTTCCATGCTCTTTGCGTAAGAATTTTAAGAAGAAATATTGATCAACTTGGATATAATCGAGCATTTTCGATTGCCGATCCTAGCGAACAAAGAACCCTAGTCAAACATATTTTAGCCGATTTAAATTATGATCCTAAAAAGTTTGATCCACGTTCAGTTTTAGGAACGATTTCCAATGCTAAAAATGATTTAAAAACGCCACTCACTTATCGTGAGAATGCAAGTACTCCATATGAACAGGTAGTCGCAGATATCTATGAAGAATATCAGCGTCGCTTAGAGAACAATCAGGCTTTAGATTTTGATGATTTGATTATGAAAACCATCGAACTTTTCCAAAAGAATCCTGAAACCTTATCATTTTATCAAAATAAATTTCATTATATTCATGTGGATGAATATCAGGATACTAATCAGGCTCAATATCAATTAGTAACGATGCTAGCTAAACATTTTAGAAATATCTGTGTAGTTGGTGATTCTGATCAAAGTATTTATGGTTGGCGGGGCGCCGATATGCAAAACATCATGAACTTTGAATCAGATTATCCAGATTCAAAGACTGTAATGTTGGAACAAAACTATCGTTCAACCCAAAATATTTTAAATGCTGCTAATGATGTGATTGAAAATAATGTAGAACGTAAACCTAAACAACTTTGGACTGATAATGATGAAGGTGAAAAAATTTCATATTATCGTGGCCAGACGGGGATTGATGAAGCCCATTTCATCGTTCAAAAAATTCGTGAGCAAATTAAAGAGCATAATTTAAATTACGGAGATTTTGCCATTCTTTACCGGACGAATGCACAGTCACGAGTAATTGAAGATACGTTTGTTAAATCCAACATCCCTTATTTAATGGTCGGGGGACATAAATTCTACGATCGTAAGGAAATTAGAGATGTACTGAGTTACCTTACTTTGATTGCTAACGAAGACGATTCGATGAGTTTTGAACGAGTGATCAATGAACCTAAACGTGGGATTGGTTCGACTTCTATTGCTAAATTACAAGCTTTCGCGGATGAAAATAATTGGTCCTTATTGAAAGCGGCTCGTAGTGTTCAGATTGCAAATGGAATTTCTAGTCGAGCTCGCAATGCAATTGAAGATTTCGCTAAGATGATTGACGCTCTACGTAAATCAGGTGAATTTTTAAATATCACAGAATTAACAGAAGCAGTCTTGGAACAAACTGGTTATCGAGCTGCTTTAGAAAAATCTAGAACGATGGAATCAGAAGCACGCCTTGAAAATATTGACGAATTTTTAACAGTTACTAAGCAATTTGACGATAAGAATGAAGCTGAGGGAAATGAAATTGCTGACGAAAATGGTGATAACATTCAATTAGTAGATTTCTTAGCGGATCTGGCCTTGGTTTCTGATCAAGATAATGTGGAAGAAGAGCCATCAGGAGTAACCCTCATGACCCTGCATGCGGCTAAGGGTCTTGAATTTCCAATCGTATTTTTAGTTGGGATGGAAGATGGAATTTTCCCACTTTCTAGAGCAATGATGGATCAAGAACAATTAGAAGAAGAACGACGATTAGCCTATGTTGGAATCACCCGAGCACGTCAAAAGTTGTATATTACGAATGCTTATTCTAGAATGCTTTATGGTAGGACACAAACTAATCCAGCTTCACGGTTCATTTCAGAAATTGGATCACAATATTTGAAGAGTGAAAATGAAGAAAAGAGTTTTTCAAGAAATACTAAAGAAAAATCATATCCGTTTGACAATAACCGAAATGCACGCGCAACAGCTAGTGTTTATGGTAATACCCATGCTACGGCGGTTAAATCTAATGGTAGCGGAGCTGGTAAAGTTAGCTGGAATGCTGGGGATAAAGTCGAACATAAAGCTTGGGGTATTGGTACCGTAGTGAAGGTGTCTGGCGCTGGAGAAGATGCCGAATTGGATATCGCCTTTAAAGATCAAGGAATTAAGCGGTTATTGGCCGCTTTTGCACCAATTAAACGGGTTGTTGAATAAAGAATTTTATACAGGGTTTAGGTTAGCGGTATAATTAGGGATAAATGAAAGATTGAGGAAACTTTTCTATGAATGTAACTAAAAAATTGAGTTTATTAGTTGCCACATTAGTTATGGGCGTGGGACTGACTGCCTGTGGAAGTTTAGATAATTCATCAATGCAATCTTCTACCAATAATGTGACCGGAAAAAAGAACAAAAAAAATAATTACCAAACAACAGGATCAGCTTCAGGCTCGTATGCTGGGGTGATTAAAAATGGAAAATACGTGACAAGCAAGTCACGGGGATTAACTGCCGATCAAAATGGTAATGTTAATAACACCAAGAGTTTCGAGAGTGGATTACAAGACATTTCCAAAAAGATTTTTCCAACCTCTCAATATGTTTTCCAAGAAGGTCAATATCTGAGTTCAGATACTGTTCAAAATTGGCTTGATCGGGAATCTAAGAGCAATCCGGAAGGGCTGAACCCTAAGGATAATGGTTCAAAAGACCCAGACAAACGAAACCCAATTTATCTCCAGGCTCTTGAAGAACAGGATTATATGGAAAAATCAGGAACTTCTTTGAAACTCAAAGGGGTTACAATTGGATTAGCGATGAATTCGGTTGATTATTATCAAAAAGAACAATACGGCGCTCAATATGAGACTAAAATCTCAGATGCCGAGATTAAGGCTAAGAGTCAAGAAATTGCTCAAAAAATGCTAGAACGACTTCGCAAGAAATCTGAATTTAAAAATGTTCCAATTGTGATTGCAGTCTATAAACAAGCTTCCAATGATAGCCTAGTTGGTGGAACGTTTATGCGTTATTCTAACAATTCCGGTGAAAAGCTTGCAAAATGGAAAGACTTAGACTACAAGAATGTTGTTTATCCAATTAGTGATACGGAAACCTCACCTAATAGCAATGATTCTAGTGCGTTTGATAACTTTAAGACGCAAGTAGAAAGCTTCTTCCCTAATTTAAGTGGGATTACTGCAAAAGCAAGATACGACGGTAAATCGATGGAAGGTATGAGTGTATCAATCACGACTCAATTCTATAGTGAGACTGAGATTAACAGTTTTACTCAATTTGTTTCAACTCAGGCTGAAAAGTATCTTCCTAGTGGAGTTAATATTGATATAACAATTAAATCTACTGATGAAGTCCAGAGTTTCCTATCGCGCTCAGCTAAAGAAAAGACGTTTAGTTCTCATGTCTTTTCAAGTTATTAAATCTTAGAAGGAGAAATCAATGACAACTGAAAATAACATTACTAAAAAAGATGTAGAACATGTTGCTACGTTAGCTAAACTAAAATTTAATGACGAACAACTTGAAAAATTTACGGATCAAATCGAAGATATTATCGATTTAGTGGATACTTTAAATGAGGTTGACACAACCAATGTCGAACCTACTTTTAATGTTACTGATCAATTAAATCGAATGCGTGAAGATGTAGCTGTTCGTTCGAATGATAAGGAAGCATTATTAGCTAATGCCCCTGAAACAGAAAACGGATTTATCCGTGTACCAGCAATTCTTGATGAAAGTGGGGAAGCATAATGAAGTTTTTTGATATAACAGTAACAGAGCTTCACCAAAAGTTAGTTGATAAAGAATTAACAGTAACTGAATTAGTTTCAGAAACATTGGATCAAATTGAAGCCGACCAAAAAGTTTTAAATGATTTTGTGACCATTAATCGCGAGGGAGCTTTAGCTCAAGCCCGTGCTATCGATGAAAAGGGAATTAACCCTGATAATATTTGGGCCGGAATCCCGATTGCTGTCAAAGACAATATTGTAACCAAAGGAATCAAAACTACTGCTGCATCTAAGATGCTCAGTAACTTTATACCCATCTACAATGCAACTGTTATTGAACGTTTACAAGCTAATGATGTAATTATTATTGGTAAGACAAATATGGATGAATTTGCCATGGGTGGATCAACTGAAACTTCATACTTTGGTGATACGCGTAATCCATGGGATCATACTAAGGTTCCTGGTGGGTCATCAGGTGGTTCTGCTACAACAGTTTCAGCTGGAAATTCAATTGCTGCTCTTGGTTCAGACACGGGTGGCTCAATTCGTCAACCAGCCTCATACACTGGAATTGTTGGGATAAAACCAACTTATGGACGTATCTCACGTTATGGTTTGATTGCTTTTGGATCAAGTTTAGATCAAATTGGACCCATGACGCGTACGGTTAAGGATAATGCAGCTTTATTGAATATTATTGCTGGAATGGATGAGCGCGATTTAACTAGTTCTGACAAAAAGGTACCAGACTTCACATCTAAGATTGGTAAAGATATTAAGGGGATGAAGATTGGTTTGCCTAAGGAATATCTAGGCGATGGAATCAATGAAGACGTTAAAAAAGTCGTACGTCAGGCAGTTGAAACATTAACTAATTTGGGAGCAACGATTGAAGAAATTTCGCTCCCACGGAGTAAGTACGGTGTAGCAGCTTATTATATTATCGGTTCTTCAGAAGCTTCATCTAACTTACAACGCTTCGATGGTATTAGATATGGTCATCGAGCTCAAAATGTCAAAAATCTTGAAGATGTATATGTTAAATCACGTTCCGAAGGTTTCGGAGATGAAGTAAAGCGTCGTATCATGTTAGGGACTTATTCGTTATCGGCTGGTACATATGATGCATACTTTAAGAAGGCAGCCCAAGTTCGTACTTTAATTATTAATGATTTCAATAAAATCTTTGAAGATTATGATTTGATTATTGGACCAACAGCTCCAACACCAGCCTACGCTATAGGCGCTGAAGTTGATGATCCAACTACAATGTATATGAATGATGTTCTAACAATCCCAGTTAACTTAGCAGGTTTACCAGCAATGTCAGTTCCTGCTGGATTTAGTGATAATATGCCAGTCGGATTACAAATTATTGCTAAACCGTTTGATGAAGAAACGATGTATCAAGCTGGGGCAGCTTTTGAAGCTGCGACCGAGGTACATTCAAAGCACCCTGAAATGGAGGACAAATAATGAATTTTAAAACAACTATTGGACTTGAAGTCCACATTGAATTAAAAACAAACTCGAAAATTTTTAGTCCTTCACCCGTTGAATTTGGTGACCAACCTAATGCTAATACGAACGTAATTGACTGGGGATACCCGGGAGTATTACCTCAAACTAACAAGGGTGTGGTTGAGGCAGGGATGATGGCTGCCAAAGCTTTACATGCTAATATTACTAGAACCCAACATTTCGATCGTAAAAATTATTTTTATCCTGATAATCCTAAGGCTTATCAAGTTACCCAAGCGGATACTCCAATTGGTACGGATGGTTGGATTGAAATCGAAGTAGAAGGTAAAAAGAAAAAAGTCGGTATTGCCGAGATGCATATTGAAGAAGATGCCGGTAAAAATAGTCATAATCCCAATGGATACTCTTATGTTGATTTGAATCGTCAGGGTACTCCGTTAATTGAAATTGTTTCTAAACCAGATATCGAATCACCAGATGAAGCTTATGCATATCTTGAAGCGTTGCGTCAACGAATTCAATTTACTGGTATTTCAGATGTTAAGATGGAAGAAGGATCCATGCGAGTCGACGTTAATATTTCTATTAGACCACTGGGTTCTGAAAAATTTGGTACAAAAGCTGAATTGAAGAATATTAATTCCTTTAACTTTGTCCGTAAGGGACTTGCTTTTGAAGAAAAACGTCAACAAAAAATTCTGTTAGCTGGTGGACAAGTTCGTCCTGAAACGCGTCGTTATGATGAAACTACGGGGCAAACTATTTTGATGCGTGTCAAAGAAGGGGCAGAAGATTATCGTTATTTCCCAGAACCGGATCTTCCAAGCATTACCATTGATGATGAATGGATCAAAGACGTTGAAGATAAGATGCCAGAAATGCCTGGTAAGCGACGCGCTCGTTACGTTGAAGAACTTGGTTTGACAGATTACGATGCGATGGTCTTAACTCAAACTAAGGAAATGTCAGATTTCTTTGAAGCTACTGTTGCTCAAGGAGCTGATCCTAAATTAACGGCCAACTATTTGATGGGGGATGTTAATGCCTACTTAAATGACCAAAAAGTCGATCTTCAAGAAACCAAATTAACTCCTGGACACTTGGCCAGCATGGTTAAAATGATTACTGATGAAACGATTTCTTCTAAGATGGCTAAGAAGGTCTTTAAAGCTATCACCCAAGGTGAAGAACCTACAAGTTGGGTTAAAGCTAAGGGACTGGTTCAACTATCAGACCCAGCTGTTTTGAAGCCAATGATTGTAGAAATCGTTGATAATAATGAACAATCTGTTGCTGACTTTAAGAATGGTAAAGATCGAGCAGTGGGCTTCTTAGTGGGACAAATTATGAAACAAACTAAAGGACAAGCTAACCCTAAAGTAGTTAACAAAATCCTAATGCAAGAACTTAATTCTCGTTAGAGGAATAGAATCGGAGGATGACGTACGATGCGGAAACGTGCGCGAATTATATATAACCCAACTTCAGGACGTGAAATGATTAAACAACACTTAGTTGAAATTCTTGCGGTAATTGAGAAAGCAGGATATGAGACAAGTGCTTTTGCTACTACACCTGAACCCGATTCTGCCAAAAACGAGGCTCGCCGAGCTGCAAAAGATGGATTTGATTTAGTGGTTGCAGCTGGCGGAGACGGAACGATTAATGAAGTAGTAAATGGAATTGCACCGTTACTTAGACGTCCTAAAATGGCGATTATCCCAACTGGAACGACCAATGATTATGCGCGGGCTTTACGAATTCCTCGCGAAGATCCAGTGGGTGCTGCCAAAGTTATTTTGCAAAATCAACGACTAAAGATGGATATTGGTAAAGCTGGCGAAAATTATTTCATTAATATTGCGGCCGGTGGTTTATTAACGGAATTAACTTATGATGTGCCTTCAAACCTCAAAAGTATTTTTGGCTATCTTGCATATATTGTTAAGGGGGCAGAATTACTACCACGGGTAAAACCGGTTGAAATGGACATCGAATATGATGGAGAACGATATCATGGTAAAGCTTCCATGTTTTTCCTCGCGTTAACGAATTCAATTGGTGGGTTTGAACAAATTGTACCGGATGCCTCTCTGGATGATGGGAAATTTACAATGATTATTGTAAAATCAGGTAATTTGCCTAACTTACTCCATTTAATGGTTAAAGCCTTAAATGGAAAACATGTCAATGATTCGCGGATCATCTATCGGAAAGCACGAAAAGTTACGGTCCGTCCAGTAAACGATCGTGTTATGGTTAATTTGGATGGGGAGTATGGTGGAGATGCTCCTATGGTATTTAAAAATTTAAAACGCCATATTGAAATGTTCACTAACTTAGATGATGTACCAGTTAATTTGATTAAAGAAGATGACGAATATCGACAAGTGGAACAACAATTTGTCGAAGAAGTTCAAAATCTTCCAGATGATAACAAAATAGATTAAAGAAAAGCTTGAGAAATACGCTGAAATGCGTTACAGTTCTTGAGTAGCACACGAGAATAAAGCAGGCTGGTATTAATGTGCCAGCCTGTTTTTATCAGTAAATAGATAGGGGAAATAAATGAAGAGTACAGCACCTGTTGAAAAAAATTTAGTATATACGGTAGAAATTGAAGATTTAACATATCAAGGCATGGGAGTTGCTAAGATTGAACATTTTCCAATTTTTATCGCTGATAGTATTCCTGGTGAAAAGATTGAAACTAAGATTATTAAGGTTCAAAAGAATTTTGCTTTTGGACGTGTAGAAAAGGTCCTAGAAGAAAGTCCAGATCGTGTAGAAAGTAATGATGCCGCTTATACCCAAACTGGAATTGCGCCATTACAACACATCACGTATGATGCACAACTAAAATTCAAACAAAATCAAATTAAAAACTTATTGAAAAAGTCACATTTAGAAGATTTAGAAGTGGCTGATACAGTTGGAATGGAAAATCCAACCGGTTATCGTAACAAGGCTCAAATTCCAGTACGTAAAATTAAAGGAAAACTTCAAACTGGCTTTTTCAAGCGAAACAGCCATGATTTAGTTCCTATCGAAGATTTTTATATTCAAGATCCAGTAATTGATAAGGTAATCGTTGAAGTACGCGATATTTTACGCGAATTTTATATTGATCCATATCGTGAAGCCGAAAATAAGGGGATTATTCGAAATATTATGGTCCGTCGTGGACGTCGTTCAGGACAGATCATGGTAGTTTTGATTACGCGTACTAAAGATGTTCCTCATCTAGCAGAAATTACAGAAGCAATTGCTGCTATTGATGGAGTTGTTAGTGTAATTCAAAATATTAATTACAAACAAACTAACGTCATTATGGGAGATGAAGACCGAGTTCTTGCAGGTGAATCAGTTATTCATGATGAACTTTTAGGATTGGATTTCATTATTTCAGCTCATTCTTTCTATCAAGTTAACCCTATCCAAACTGAAAAACTTTATCAACTTGCTATCGATAAAGCTGGATTAACTGGAGAAGAAACTGTGATTGATGTTTATAGCGGAATCGGTACAATTTCGCTTGCGATGGCAAAAGCTGCTAAAAAAGTTTACGGCGTAGAAATTGTTAAGGAAGCTGTTCAAGACGCTAAAATCAACGCCTTCCAAAATAACGCAAGTAATACTGAATTTGTTGTTGGTAAAGCCGAAGAACAAATGCAAAAATGGCAAGAAGATGGCTTGAAACCGGACGTTGTTGTTGTTGATCCTCCACGAAAAGGACTTGACCAAAGTGTTATTGATGCAACTGTTGGTATGAAGCCAAAACGGGTTGTTTATGTAAGCTGTAACCCTGCAACCCTTGTGCGTGATATTGATCGTTTTGGAGAACAAGGCTATGTAGTAAATCAACCAATCGTTCCCGTGGACCAATTTCCACAAACACCACACGTAGAAAGCGTTACGGTGTTAGAACGAGTTTAGATAAAAATAAATTTTAAATTTCATTGATTAAAAAGCGTACTACTTATTTTCGAATAAGTAGTACGCTTTTTTATTAAAATTATGATAAGAAACGGATTAAATATTATAATTGATTACAGAACGAAAGTATGGAGGGCAATGTGATGGCTAGTCAACAAATAAAAATCGAGAATATTACTATGAATGAGGTATTAAAGGCAATGCATCGATTAGGAGGTCAAGTTACAAGAAAGGATATTCGGCAAGATATACGAGATAATTCAGATGTAATTTCCGATAATGAAGTAGATAAAGTTAGAGTATCAAAAAAAACGGGCAACAAGTACAGACCCTTTAATTGGACATTGAATTTTGCCATTAAGTATCTTATCATGACAGATTATATCGAAACAGAAGATAATCGAGAATTAGAGTTATCAAAAAAAGGTCGTAATATTAATTTTCTAGAATTTGATGCAGCAAGGTACGTGAGGCCTATTGTTGAAAAACAGTTAGTTGAGGAAAAAGAGAATAAAATTTCGGTTATCGAAGAAGTTGAAAGTGAACAGGTTGAGCCTGATGCTAGAGAAGAATCTTGGCGAGAGCAATTACTAAATGCATTAATAAAGATGAATCCTAAGAAATTTGAACTTTTCTGCCGAGGATTATTAAAGAAAATGGACATTGATGTTGACGATGTAATTGGTGTAAAGTTTGTCGCTGATGGAGGCCTAGATGGTTTTGGATATGTCCGTTCGGATGATTATCGAACTACTCGTGTAGCTCTTCAAGTTAAACGTTGGCAAAGTAAGGTGTCCGCTCCTGAGATTGATAAATTTCGTGGTGCTATGGACAAATTCAATGCCGAATTTGGGATCTTTATTACTAATTCAGATTTTACTCGAGAAGCCGTTGAAACTGCTCGTCAAGGTACAAGAATTATTACATTAATTAATGGCGATCAAATTTGTGATCTAGTTGCTAAATATAATTATTACGTTGAGCCTGTAACTACATACCGACTTAAAGAATTTTATTTGGATAAGGATTAACAATGGTTATTTGTACAATTCAGCCTTGTAAGGTATATCGAGAAATTTTAGTAAAGATAGTTTTTAATGCAATCCAGCGTTTTCTATAAATTTAAAAGATGACGCTGATTTTTTGTGAGTGTATCGTTAAATAATCAATATTATAGGCTCTTTAAAAAAGAAAAATACCTATCTTATCTGGTCCTGACGACAAATCCGAAACTATAACATATTAACAACTAGATTTTTTAGATGCCAGCTAATATTTGGGGTTATCTCACATTGTAGTGAGTATGAGCAGAATGCAATTCTTTCCAGACTTGCTTCTGGTCAATAAAAAGGTATGCTTGTGTCGATTAGTAAAATTTAAACAACTCTATATGTGAATTCACGCTGAAGAATAATGTCTACTAACAAATTTGGGTTTTCTAATCTAGTAAAACAGATTCAGAACTAAACCTATTCAAAGTTTTCCCTGAAAAATAAACACACAGCTAAAAATTACTGAGTACAATTCAATTATTTACATTTTTCTTTAAAAATTCTTTCTACAAAAAATGGATAGTCACATTCCATTTCGAGGTTTAAGTTAAGAAATCAATGTCGATATTGCCATTAATGGGTAAAACCATGGCCTACACTAGCAGGTCTCCGCGATGGTCGCGGTCGCTATTGAGAATAGTGTTAAGCCATACTACAGCTACCATTGACAAAGTAGTAAAAAGCTCCAAGAAACTAGATGCAATCTGGTTCTCTTGGAGTTTTTTATATTTAGTACAAAATTTTTGTTCTAAACTTATTTTTTGCGCTGATCATAAGCTCGTTTTGATTTAAATCCGGCTTCAAAAACGGCTTTCATCTGTTCAATGTGACGGATTTTAGTCGCTTCAGATTTAACTCCAAAAATAAAACGAGCCCATTCGCGCTGATATCCCGGAGTAAGTTTAATAAAAAAAGTATGTAAACTATCGGTATCTTCTAATAGTTCAGCAACCTTTGGGATATCAATTGTGTATTCTGTTAATGGCTTTTGAGGCATAGTGATCACTCCAGTTTGTTTGATAAAAGCATTATAACAGTATTTTGAAATTTTTATTGTCTATTTCTAGTTTTATCAATTTCGTGTCGAATATTGGTAGCAATATTTCGTTTGGTCTTAATAGCAATCATCATAAATAAGGTATCCATTATACTAATTTGAGCAATGAGTGCGTGTAAGGCATCCGGACGGTAAAGTGATTCTTCAGCGACTGAAACAAGAGTAACATCAGCTTTTTTTGAAAGAGTTGAGTTAGCAGAACTAGTAATTAATATTAATGGAATATTACGTTCTTTAGCGACTTCAGCTAGGGCGAGGGCATCCCGATTTTCCCCCGAATGAGATACTAACAGCATCACGTCATTTTTTGAGAGGCGGGCTGCTTCCATTAATTGCATATGAAAATCACTTGCATAGATGGGTTCGATAGTGGTGCGTAAAAACTTATGAAATCCATTTAATGCAACAATATTGCTAGCACCTAAGCCAAATAAACCTAATTTTTTAGTGTTTAAAATTAGATTTACACACTGATCCAAATCTTTTCCATTTAGAGCATTTTCAGTAGCATTTAAAGTATCCACATTCAGTTTAAATATCTTCTTAGCCATGGTTTTAGGAGAATCGGCAGGGCTGATTTCTACATAGGGATTATTAGTTTCTATATTTTGAGCTATGCAGAGTTTTAAAGCTTGAAAATTATCAAAACCTAGATTTTTGGCAAAGCGTGAAATAGTTGCAGTAGAGATATTAGTTCTATGGCTAAGTTCAGATATCGTAAGTTGGGTAGTTTGGGCCTGATTTTTTAATAAAAATTGTGCTAATTCTTTTTCCTTATCGCTAAAATTGGCTTGATAAGCTTGAAGTCTTAAATTAAAATTTGCCATCGTGATTACCTCGAGTTTGTGATTTATTTAATTATAACATCAAAATTGTACAAGAAAATAATTTTCTTGTAAACGCTTTCAATATGTAACATATTTTCATACAATATAAATATAAATTAAGAGATATATGAAGAAATGAGGGAACGTCATGAAAATTGGATTGATTGGTTTAGGAAAAATGGGACTCAATTTAGCGGAAAATATGTTAGATAATAATATCGAAGTATTGGCTTTTGATGTCTTTGACAAAGCTAGAGAGAATGCTGAAAAGCATAACATAAATACGGTAGATAGTATTGAACAGCTAGTTAAACAACTTGATCAACCGCGAATAATTTGGATAATGGTACCAGCCGGAGCTCCCACTAACGACACTATCGGCCAATTAAGTAATTTATTAAGTAAAAATGATATTGTGATTGATGGAGGAAATACATATTATCAAGATTCACTTCATCATAATCAGGTACTTAGTAAGGCTGGAATTTATTTCTTCGATGTAGGAACATCTGGAGGGATGTCCGGAGCCCGCCATGGAGGTAATTTTATGATTGGCGGAGACAAAGACAAGTTTGAGGAGATTGAACCATTATTTAAAGCTATTGCTGAAAAAGATGGATATCTTTATACAGGCCAAGCTGGTTCAGGACATTATTTAAAAATGGTCCACAATGGAATCGAATATGGAATGATGCAAGCGATTGGTGAAGGATTTGAAGTACTTTCTAAAAGTGAATTTGATTATGATAATGAAGCCGTTGCCAAAGTATGGAACCATGGATCGGTTGTCCGAAGTTGGTTGATGGAACTCGCACAATCAGCCTTTAGTAACGATCCTAACTTGGATGAAATAAAAGGGGTTATGCATAGTTCTGGAGAGGGTGCTTGGACGGTCGAAGAGGCGATAAGGTTACATGTCCCAACCCCTGTAATCAGTAGTTCGTTGATGATGCGTTATCGTTCTGAAGAAGGTGATACGATGACAGGAAAAGTAGTATCTGCCTTAAGAAATGGTTTTGGCGGACATAAAGTTGATCATAAAGAATAGTTGAGGTACAGAATATGGATTATATGATTGGTGTTGATCTTGGCACTACTAGTACAAAGGTAGTTTTATTTGATATGAAGGGAAATTCAATTGCCTATGCAAACAATCCTTATCCTTTATATCAGGATAGTCCAGATATGGCCGAGGAAGATCCAGCCGAAATTTTTGAAGCAGTTATTAATGGATTAACTGAAGTGATGCGTAAGGGAAATGTTAAGAATGGTGAATTAAAGGGAGTATCATTCTCAAGTGCGATGCATAGTTTGATTTTGATGGATAAAGATAATCATCCATTAACTAGAGTTATAACTTGGGCAGATAACCGTTCGAGCAAGTATGCTGAAGAATTAAAGGACAATGGACTTGGCCAATAATTATACGCCTATACTGGTGTACCCACTCATCCAATGTCACCATTAGTTAAATTGATTTGGTTAAAGAATGAACAACCAGAAATTTTTAAAAAGGCGACTCATTTTATTGGTATTAAGGATTATGTTTTATTTCGATTATATGGAAAGTATGTTCAGGACTACTCTCTTGCTAACGCGACTGGACTATTTAACATTTTCACGATGGATTGGGATGAACAAGCCCTTGAAATTACGGGTGTAACGCGAGACCAGCTTCCAGAATTAGTTTCCCCTGAATATCAATTAACGGGGTTAGCTAAATCGTATGCGGAGGTGACTGGGATTCCGGAAGATACTCCGTTCATCATGGGAGCTAGTGATGGTACCCTTAGTAATCTAGGGGTTAATGCAATTGAACCAGGAGTTTTGGCGGTAACAATTGGAACTTCTGGAGCAGTACGCGTGGTTGTGGATAAGCCAGTTGTTGATCCACGGGGTCGATTATTCACATATTACTTAGATGATGGTAAGTGGGTAGTAGGCGGACCGGTCAATAATGGTGGAATTGTATTTCGCTGGGTTCGCGATCAATTATTCTCTCCTGAAAAAATTACGGCTGAACAAATGCAAGTCAATTCTTATGAAATTTTAACCGACATTGCTTCTAAGATTCCAGCTGGCGCAGATGGACTATTGTTTCACCCATATTTAGGCGGAGAAAGAGCGCCGATTTGGGATGCAAACGCACGTGGAAGTTTCTTCGGATTAACGCGTCAACATACTCGTGCACACATGGTTAGAGCAGCTTTGGAAGGCATTGTATATAACCTTTACATGGTAATGCTAATGATTGAAGGAGTAGCCGGTAAACCGAAATCAATTCAAGCCACCGGTGGATTTGCTAGGAGCGCACTTTGGCGTCAAATGTTAGCTGATATTTTTGAACAAGATGTTAATATTCCAGAAAGTTTTGAAAGCTCAGCGCTGGGGGCCGTGGTGATAGGGATGAAGAGTTTGGGAATTGTCGACGATTTGAGCGTTGTTAAGGATATGGTTGGGGTAACAAATACACATAAACCCAATCAAGAGAATTTTGCTTCCTATCGAGAATTGCTACCAATTTGGATTAGATTAACAGATGAATTATCTGGAGAATACGATAGTATTGCAAAATTTCAAAGAAATCATCCTAATGAACATGCAAAAATAGCTGAAGAAGATTAAAGAGACGATCAACGGTCTTTTTAATTTAATAGCAAAAAGAAAGCGGTTACTTAGATGGGGGCGTGTTATTTATGGAAATTATGGTCTTAGTTATTGGAATAATTTTATTGTTAACTTTAATTATAAAATTTAAGATGAATACTTATGTTTCATTGATTATTACTGCGGTGGTTGTTGGATTAGGTTTAGGGATGCCGGCTAGCCAGATTGCCACCACGATTCAAAATGGAATTGGGAGTCAATTGGGTGAACTAGCGTTGGTATTTGGCTTTGGAGCTATGTTGGGTCGCTTGGTTGCCGACGCAGGGGGAGCCTATCGGATTGCTAATACCTTAATCGATAAATTCGGACGCCGCTTCTTACAAATTGCTGTTGTAGTTGCTTCGTTTATTATTGGGATTGCACTTTTCTTTGAAGTAGGAATCGTGTTATTAGTACCAATTGTATTCGCAATTGCGATCGAAGCAGGGGTTCCAGTTCTTTCCTTAGGAATTCCAATGGCAGCAGCCTTATCAGTTACTCACGGATTTTTACCACCACATCCAGCTCCTACTGCAATTGCTGCAGTCCTGAATGCTAATGCTGGAAAGGTTTTACTTTACGGAGTGATTATTGCAATTCCAACTGTTTATATTGCAGGTGTATTATTTTCAAAAATTGCTAAAAAATATCTTCCAGAAGCGTTTAAAAGAAATGGTAATTTAAAAGCTTTAGGGCCTCAAAAACAATTTAAATTAGAGGAAACTCCGGGATTCGGTATTTCGGTTTTAACTGCTCTTTTCCCAGTCATCTTAATGGCTATCACAACGATATATGAATTGATTGTCCACGACGGTGTTACACCTAAAAATCCTAATGCGGTTGACAATTTTTTTGGATTTATCGGTTCTCCTAGTATAGCTATGTTAATTTCATTATTGTTTGCAATGTGGTCGATGGGTTATCACCGTAAGATTGCTAGTAAAGATATTATGGCTACTTTAGAAGATGCGGTGAAATCAATTGCAATGCTCCTTCTGGTAATTGGTGGTGGAGGTGCGTTTAAACAAGTTTTAATTGATGGTGGTGTTGGAGATGCGGTCAAAAATATCTTTGCATCATCTAGTATCTCTCCTCTAATTTTAGGATGGTTGATAGCGGTAGTCCTTCGAGTGGCTTTAGGATCCACAACGGTGGCTTCCCTAACTGCTGCCGGTTTAGTATTACCCTTAATGCAAGGGGCGGGAATTGATCCTTCATTAATGGTGTTATCAGTTGGAGCAGGAAGTTTAGCTGCGAGTCACGTTAATGATGCAGGCTTCTGGATGTTCAAAGAATACTTTGATTTATCCGTTAAAGAAACCTTACTAACATGGACAGTACTAGAAACAATCATTTCAATTGTTGGATTAATTGGCGTGTTATTATTAAGTTTGATTGTTTAACTTAAAGGCATTAAAATAGCTATCTCACCACGTTTCCCGTAAACTGTAAGTGGGAGGTGGATTAAATGAAAAGAGCTCTTTCAATTATTGCAATAGTATTTGTTTTTATAGCAATCTTTTTGGGTTTTAGGTATTACCAAGATACTTACCAAAGTACTGAAGCTTACACTATGATTCCAGAAAAAGTTCCGCCTAAGGTACAAACTAAAGATGATTCAGGCAAAGTAATCGTTGGTAGCTATTCATATAATTATAAATTTAAGTTTGTGACCAAATCTGGTAAAGAACAAACTATGAAGTATGAATTAAATGGGGAGAACGTCAAACCCTTTAAGCCAGGGGCTTATGCCAAGGCTGAGATTAGCAAAACGAGAATCAACAAGGGACCTAATTATGTGAATAAGAATGAAGTTCCATCAAAAGCGTTAGAAAAATTAAATTAAGACAATAAAAAAGAATTTTCCATCTAAAGGAAAATTCTTTTTTTGATTTAGATTGTGTAACGTAATTTAGCAATAACCTTATCATTAAGTTTATCTTCGGGAAGAATTCGAACGTTACCACTATTTTTAATAGTGAGATCGGCTAGGTCACTCAGCAAATTATTGTGAATAGCTCGCGAACTGGTTGTATCAACTATTTCATTATCTAAAATACGTCCGTCAATCCGAACCCCCTGGGCCAAATAGATAGTATCGACTTGACCATGAATTGCTGACGTAATAATTTGATTTAAGTCGGCAGAGATTAATGCTGCACCCCGGGCCTTATCAATCTCATCTAAATCTTGTTCAAGCAAGGCTTTATTACGTTCTTGTTTGAATCGTTCAATCCGATCTTCAATTTTTTGATCGTAGTCCAGTTCAGTGGGATTGAGATCTAATTCAAATTCACTGAAGTGATTAGGCGTTTTATTAACTTCTTTGAATAAAGTCATATTTTGAGGTAGGCCCATTAAAATTACTGGTTTCGCTGGATCATTACCAAAATTATCAATGATATACTTATCAACAATTTGATAGTAACGGCGATGGTCGATTTCTTTTTCAGCAGAAGTGTCATTGTGGCCATGAACACTGATTTTTCCATTACCAACAGAGACCGAATTAGTTTCTCCACCCCGAATGTCGTCACCTAAAGCCTTTTTTAAAGTCTTGGGTGCATCATCTGGTAACGGTAATTCTTTTAAGTAACGATCTGTAAAATCGTAAAGGCGAATTTTATCGTAGCTAATCCCTAATAGATAAAATTCAAAGCGATTTTGGTAATCAAGTAACATTGGCAAGATAAATGGTAAATCAGTAGCCATTGCAATATCATGGGTTTCAACCGTTAATTCTTGAACAAAAATGGTTTTTCCGTTGGTGATTAACCCAAATGAATTTATATTATTACCCATATTCCAAAGTGAAGAACTATCAACGGTTGAATCAATTAATTGTCGATAATCATCCCCATTATCAACATCCCAAGTGGCTTGTAAAACTTCTAAAGCATGTTTAACGAGATTCTTTAGTGTAATAGATGTCTTTTCAACGGGCTGATTCGGTTCAATATCCATATAAACAGAAATAAAAGGTCCCTTTTGGGTGGAGCGTAAGAATTCTGTTAGAGAAGTATACTTTTGAGTATCTTGCATGTTATTACCTCCTTCATATTATACCTTCAGTCTAACAACCGTTGAAAACGGATTCAAAAAATATGCCTATTTATTAAAATTGATAAGTCAGTACAGGTCGCTTTTTTATGCGATACTTGGATATATAAATTATTCTTCATAACTCAATTATAGAAAGAAGTGTTGGATTTGACGGTGGAATTTGAAATAGCTTTAAAAGAAGACTTACCAGAAATTGTAAAGATATATAATGAAACAATTGATTCAAGGATGGCGACTGCTGATACAAAATATGTCACAGTTGAAGAACGTCAGGAATGGTTTCAAGCGCATCAAGAACCTACTCGCCCGCTTTGGGTAATAAAAGTTAGGGGAGTAATCGCTGGATGGATAAGTTTCAGTAGCTTTTATGGAAGACCAGCTTATCTGCATACCGTGGAAATTAGTATTTATATTGATCAGAGTTTTAGGGGAATGCACTTAGGACGAAAAGCAATTAAGTTTGCGGAGGAGCAGGCACCTAAATTGGAAATCAATCGAATTATGGCCTTCATATTTGCACATAATCTACCTAGTATTGGTTTATTTAAATCTGAAAATTATGAAAAATGGGGAACTCTACCTCAGATTGCTGAAATGGATGGCCAATTGGACGATTTAACAATTATGGGGAAGCATTTAAAATAATAAAATTTAAAAAAGTCCTAGTTTTCACCGTTTGAATTTAAGTCAAAAAGAACTTTTTTGCACAAATTTGGCATAAAATGACTGATTTCATAAATAAATATTTCATTTAAAGAAACTTTGGGAATTGATAGAATCCTTTTAAACTAGTGAATAACGAGGCTTATATTACAGAATGTTACAAAGTCTTACAAAATATCCCATTATCCCTGAAATTACAAATATACCTGTAATATACTTCCTGTAAAGTTATTTCTTGTCGAAAAGAAGCAAGGATATGTTTTTTTAAAATAAAGGAGATATTTATCTATATGTCATTTAAGAGTAAATTTTCAAAACTTTCTATCGCATTACTATCAGGTGCCGCAATTGGTGCCGCAATGATTACAACAGGCGGTAGCGCAAATGCCGACGAAATTTACACAGTAAAATCTGGTGATACTCTCTCAGAAATTAGTTACGCATTCAACTTGAATGGTGACTACAATTCAATTGCTAAAGCAAATAACATTAAAAACGTTGATGTTATCAATGTAGGACAAAAGTTAGTTATTACTAATGGTGGGGACATCAAGAAAGCTACTAAATCAGAAGTTAAATCACTTCCAGAAGTAGCTAAGAATACTAACGCTGCCAATGCAGCTACTACAAGCACAACAAATAATACAACTACAACTAACAATGCTGCTTCAACTCAAACAACAGCTAAATCAAGCTATGTTGCTCCAGCTCAAAGTAGCACAACAACAAGCAGTTCAAATGGCGGATCAGTAGCTCAACAAATGGCTGCTAAGACCGGTGTTTCAGCTGCTACATGGCAACGGATTATCAACCGTGAATCTGGTGGTAATGCTAATGCTGTAAATGCTTCATCAGGGGCATACGGTTATTTCCAACTATTAGGTCATGGTGAACATGCTGGCATGTCAACTTCAGAACAAGTTAACATGGCTGCTAGTGTATATAAAGCTCAAGGTATGTCTGCTTGGGGTGAATAAGCAAAAGTAACGTCTTTATAGACACTTTTGTGACAGAGGAAAGTTTTCTTTCCCCTGTTTTTTTATTAAAAACGTCCTAAAATATAAGGTTTTTTAGAAGAAATATTTCATTTTGAATTATTTCATAAAAACATGAATGCCTTTATATCAACGTTTATGCAGCATAATATTACAGAATATTACTTCTTTTTACAAAAAAACGGGATATTTACAGATATCCAAAATATATTTGTAACAAACGTCCTGTAAAGTAATTACCTGTTAAGAAGAAAACATAAAAATTAAAAAAATGATTTAAAACACAAGGAGATATTTCTACATGTCAATTAAAGCTAAACTTTCAAAACTTTCTATCGCATTACTTTCTGGAGCAGCTCTTGGAGCAGCCATGATTACAACTACAAGTAGTAGTGCAAATGCTGATGAAATTTACACAGTAAAATCTGGTGATACTCTTTCAGAAATTAGTTATGCATTTGGCTTAAATGGTGACTACAACTCTCTTGCAAAAGCAAATAATATTAAAGATGCAAATATTATTGAAGTTGGTCAAAAGCTGGTTATCACAAATTCTGGTGATATCAAGAAAGCTACAAAATCAGAAGTTAACACTCTTCCAGAAGTAGCTAAGAACACAAATGCTGCAAATACAACAACAGCAAATACAACTGCAAGCACAACAACAAATAAGACAAACACAACAACTGTTGCTAAGACAAATACAGTTGCAACATCAACACCAGCTACAACGACTACAACATCAACTGTTTCTGGTGGTGAAGCTTCAGCTAAAGCATGGATTGCTAACAAGGAATCTGGTGGTTCATACTCAGCTACAAATGGACAATATGTTGGTAAATACCAATTGTCATCTTCATACCTAAATGGTGATTACTCAGCTGCTAACCAAGAACGTGTTGCTGATAACTACGTTAAGAGTCGTTACGGTAGCTGGTCAGCTGCTAAGTCAGCTTGGTTATCACAAGGTTGGTACTAAAATTAGGTAATTAAATTCTAAAATTTATAAAAGAGGGACAAACTAATTAAGTTTGTCTCTCTTTTTTGATATTATATTCACATTTTTTTCGATAAAAAAGGCTATACTTGATAAGGTAAAAGGAACTGGAGGAGTTTTGAAATGCGTATATTGATGATTGAAGATAATAAATCTGTTTCCGATATGATGGGAATGTTTTTTAAAAAAGAAAGATGGAACGTTACATTTGTGTATGATGGATTAAAAGCCATTGAAACTTTTAAAACCGATCCTGAACAATGGGACATCGTTTTACTTGATTTAAATTTACCTGGAAAAGATGGTATGGAGGTAGCAGCTGAACTTCGACGCACGTCGCAGTCCATCCCCTTAATTATGTTGACAGCACGTGATTCAGAAAGTGATCAAGTTTTAGGCTTAGAAATGGGAGCCGATGAATATATTACTAAACCATTTAGTCCTATTACGTTAATCGCTCGTATTAAGGCCTTGTACCGACGAGTGTCAATGAGTAGGGAAACGATGACGCAAGGTGCTCAGAATGCGAAATTCGATGTTAGAACGGCCCATCTTAAGATAAGTACATCTACTCGAGAGGTATATTTAGACGAAAAGCTTATTTCAGATTTAACCCCTAAAGAATTCGATTTACTTAAAACATTGGCGCAGAAGCCCATGCAGGTCTTCTCACGAGAACAACTTCTACAAATAGTGTGGGATTATGAATATTATGGTGATGAACGTACGGTAGATGCCCATATTAAAAAGCTTCGCCAAAAATTAGAAGCAGTTGGTCCACAAGTGGTCCAAACGGTATGGGGAGTTGGCTATAAGTTTGATGATAGTAAAATCGATGAGGATTAGTTAATATGAAATTGTTTTTTCAACAGATGATGGCCTTTTTATTAGTAACTCTGTCATCTTTATTGATCGTTGGATTGGTTTTTATTCAGTTTACTAAAGACTCAGTTTACCGCAACAAATGGCATTCCTTGCAAGAATATGCTGATAGTATTTTTCAGCAAGCAATTGTGTTAGATACAGAAACTGCTGATGTAAAGAGTGTACAAGTTGATCAGCTTCAAGGTGTGGAAAAACTGTTAGATAATCAACACATTCACTTTACAATCTACACTAATGATGGAAATACGATTAGTTATCCAAACCGTAATATAGCTTCTCGAATTACTAAAGCTCAGCGAAGAGAATTGAAAAATGGTGACACGGTCAAAACCAAATCACGCATGACTTTTGATAAGTCAAGTCGACAAGTTACCATGACAGAGATGGATAAGCCTTATTTTAATCGTAATGGTAATCTGGTTTGCGTGATTTCGATTGGATCACCATTAGCTAACGTACAGGCTGACATCGAGAAGGTTAAAAAGAATCTTTTCATGACGTTTGCCTTTGCGATTATTGTAGCAGTGATTGCTTCATATTTCTTATCACGTTACTTAGTAAGGCGAATCCAAGCAATTCGAGAAGCTGCGCACAAGGTTACGGAAGGAAACTTTAATGTTCAGTTAGTTTCTGGGCGTAAGGATGAAATTGGAGAATTGACCAACGATTTTAATATTATGACTGCTTCCTTGAAAGAGTCTAATGATGAAATAAAACGCCAAGAAGAACGGCGACGAGCCTTTATGGCTGATGCAGCTCATGAAATGAGAACACCATTGACAACCATCAACGGTATTTTAGAGGGGCTTGAGTATGATGCAATTCCTGAAGATAGTAAAGAGGAAAGCGTTCATTTAATGCAACGAGAGACGAAGCGGCTTATTCGGTTAGTTAATGATAATTTGGATTATGAACGGTTGCGCACGAATAAAATTAGTTTAAATCGTCATCAGATTAATCTAAAGCAAGCAACTCAAAGGATTAGTAAACAACTAGCTAAAAAGGCCAAACTTGAAAATGATGTGATTATTATTGATATGGCTGATGATGTGATGGTATACGCTGATACAGATCGCTTAATTCAAATCTTATTTAACATTATTCAAAATGGAATTCAATTCACTCAAAATGGAAAAATTACTATTCGGGCCCAAAATGCTAAAGATGGTACTGATATCCAAATTAGCGATAATGGAATTGGTATGACAGAAGAGCAGATCAAAAATATCTGGGAAAGATACTATAAGGCTGATGCATCAAGAATTCAAACCAAAGGTGAATCTGGATTGGGGATGGCAATTGTCCATGAATTAATGCAAGTTCATGGAGGACAAATTACTGTCGAGAGTACTCCAGAAAAAGGAACAACTTTTAAATTACATTTTCCAGAGCAACAAAAAAAGCTTGGCCATTAAGCCAAGCTTTTTTCATGGATCATCTTACCACATTGATGGTGTATTGAACCATTCGATACGTTCCTTAACAGTGTTCTTGATAGCTTCTGTACCTGAAGCAAGAACTTTACGAGGATCGAATCCTTTAGCTTTCTTGTCATTGTCTGCTTCGTAGTATTTACGAACAGCGTTTGACCAAGCAATTTGTTGTTCTGTGTTAACGTTAACCTTAGAAATACCCATTGAAATAGCCTTAACGATTTGTTCCTTAGGAATTCCTGAACCACCATGAAGTACAAGTGGTGTCTTAATAACATCAGCAAGTTCTTGTAGACGGTCAAAGTTTAAACCAGTCCAGTTAGCAGGGTATACACCATGGATGTTACCAATACCAACAGCAAGGAAGTCAACGCCTGTAGCAGCAAGTTGTTTAGCTTCTTCAACATCAGCTAATTCACCAGCACCAACGATACCGTCTTCTTCACCACCAATTGAGCCAACTTCAGCTTCAACTGATACGCCTTGAGCATGTGCCAAAGCAACGATTTCTTTTGTCTTTAGAAGGTTATCTTCAAAGTCAAGATCATGACCATCAAACATAACTGAACTGTATCCAGCAGCGATAGCTTCTTTAGCAGCTTCGTAGTTACCATGGTCTAAATGCATGATAACAGGAACTGTGATACCCATTGATTCTACTTGTTTTTCAACGAGGTTCTTAACAGCTTTGTAACCACCCATGTACTTAGCAGCACCCATTGATGATTGGATCAAGATAGGTGTGTGTGTTTCTTGGCCTGCAGCTAAGATAGCACGAGTCCATTCAAGGTTGTTTGTGTTAAAAGCACCTACAGCGTATCCACCCTTACGAGCTGCTGCAAATGTTGATGTACCATTAATAAATGACATAAAACTGGTTCCTCCCAATATTGTTTATACAAACAAAGAGCTTTTCTCTTCGCAACACATCTATTTTATCACAAAATTAAAAAATATTATACGAGTTTTTCAGAAACAAGTTAACATATGGACGTTTTTAATTAAAAAATTAGTGTGGTCCAATTTTTTATTGAAAAGTAATGAAAAGCCACATAATACGGCATTTTTAGAATTTATTTTACATGGAATAAAGTATATACCATTTTACATTTACAAAATAAAAGTTGGAATTCGCTTTCATAACTGGTAAAATGATATTTTGTCTTAGAGAGAGAGACATATATTTTTAGATATATATATAGGAGAGAATTGAATATGAGTATTTTAATCGCGTTAGTTCCCGCAATCATGTGGGGAAGTATTGGATTAGTTAGCGGTCGATTAGGTGGAAGCGCTTCTCAACAAACGCTTGGAATGACAATGGGTGCGGTTGTCTTTTCTTTAATCACTTTAGTTCTTTACCATCCTACTTTGAATGGTAAAATTTGGATTGCTGGTTTGATTTCAGGTTTATTTTGGGCTGTGGGTCAATTTAATCAATTTAGTTCGATGAAACATATTGGTGTTTCAAAGACGGTGCCAATTTCAACTGGATTACAATTGGCTGGTAACGCCTTAGCCGGGGTATTAATCTGGCATGAGTGGACTTCTGGTAATATGATTATGGTTGGTACAATTGCTGTCATTGCTTTGATTATTGGTGCAGCACTAACTTCACTTAAAGATAAAAGTGACACAACTGCAGATCGAAATGACGAAAATATGCCAGCTGGAATTCGTGCTTTGGTTGTTTCAACTATTGGTTATATCGGATATACAGTAATTGTTCGTTTTGCTAATGTTGACGCCAAAGCCATTATCTTCCCTCAAGCAATTGGGATGTTAATTGGTGCTTTAATTTTTGTTCTAATCGCTAAAGAACAAAAGGAAATTACTAAGAAACCAACTTTTATGAATATTATTACTGGTCTGATTTGGGGAACAGGTAACATCTTTATGTTCCTTGCAATTCCATCAGTTGGATTGGCAATTAGTTATTCACTTGCTCAAGCTGGGATTGTTATTTCAACCTTTGGTTCAATTTGGTTACTTGGTGAACACAAGACGCGTCGTGAAATGCAATTTATCATCATCGGTTCAATTTTAATCATTGTTGGTGAAACTTTACTAGCAACGCTAAAATAATTTTAAATAAAAGCAATACTATAGTAGGAAAAATCGTTTTCGAGGTTGTTAGGTGACCTGGGGAGCGATTTTTTTCGTATTTATTAGAACCGATGGAGTCGAAAGTGGGAATGGCAATCTAACTAAATGAAGATACTTAAAAAACATCTTAACTAAAAAGCGTAAATTGTTAATCTGCGATACCCTTAGTAGTTAAATTTTAGTAAATATTAGGTTAAATCGGATAGGCTTAACCAAATTAAGTAATTTTATTGTATAATGGTACAGATAAAGAATTTTATACAAAAGGGGTAGTTATTAATGGCACATATTTCATTTGACAGTTCTAATGTTGCAGATTTTGTACATGAAAACGAACTTGCAGAAATCCAACCACTTGTTACAGCTGCTGATCAGATTTTACGTGATGGCTCTGGCGCCGGTAGTGATTTCCGTGGATGGATCGATTTACCATCAAATTATGATAAGGACGAATTTGCCCGTATCAAGAAAGCCGCTGATAAGATCCGCAACGACTCAGAAGTATTCGTTGCTATCGGTATTGGTGGTTCGTATTTGGGTGCTCGTGCAGCCATTGATTTCTTGAACAACACTTTCTACAATCTTCTTACTAAAGAACAACGTAATGGTGCTCCTCAAGTAATCTTCGCTGGTAACTCAATTAGTTCAACATATCTTGCAGACGTATTGAACTTGATCGGTGACCGTGACTTCTCAATTAACGTAATTTCTAAGTCAGGTACAACTACAGAACCAGCTATTGCATTCCGTGTTCTTAAAGAAAAACTAATCAAGAAGTACGGTGAAGAAGAAGCTAAGAAACGTATTTATGCAACAACTGACCGTGCTAAAGGTGCCCTAAAGACAGAAGCTGATGCAGAAAACTATGAAGAATTCGTAGTTCCTGATGACATTGGTGGTCGTTTCTCTGTTCTTTCAGCTGTTGGTTTATTACCAATCGCAGTTGCTGGTGGTGATATTGACCAATTGATGAAGGGTGCTGAAGATGCAAGCAACGAATACAAGGATGCTGATGTTACAAAGAACGAAGCATACAAGTACGCTGCTTTACGTAACATCCTTTACCGTAAGGGCTACACAACAGAACTTCTTGAAAACTACGAACCAACACTTCAATACTTCGGCGAATGGTGGAAGCAATTGATGGGTGAATCAGAAGGTAAAGATCAAAAGGGTATCTACCCATCTTCTGCTAACTTCTCAACTGATTTACATTCACTAGGACAATACATCCAAGAAGGTCGTCGCAATTTGATGGAAACAGTTATCAATGTTGAAAAGCCTAACCATGACATCGACATTCCTAAGGCTGACCAAGACCTTGATGGATTACGTTATCTTGAAGGTCGCACAATGGACGAAGTTAACAAGAAAGCTTACCAAGGTGTAACCCTTGCTCATAACGACGGTGGTGTTCCAGTTATGACGGTTAACATTCCTGATCAAACAGCTTACACATTAGGCTACATGATTTACTTCTTCGAAGCAGCTGTTGCTGTATCTGGTTACTTGAACGGAATTAATCCATTCAACCAACCAGGTGTTGAAGCATACAAGTCAAATATGTTTGCATTACTTGGTAAACCAGGTTATGAAGATAAGACAGCTGAATTAAACGCTCGTCTATAAAAACTGAAGTACTACTTAGAAGCTATCACAATTGTGATAGCTTTTTTTATTGAAAATAATTTCCAAACTACAAAAGAAATCGTTTTCTAGGTAAGGTATAATATTAGATATAAATATATTGGGAAAAGGGGGCGGACAAATGGAGTTAGTTAATAAACAGCATCATGCTTTGGGAACAATAATTAATCTTTCAATAGCCTCCATCTATCAAGTCGATATCTTAGAAAAAACTATAAAAATGATTGATGATTTCGAAGAGCGTTTAACAGTTAATCGACCATCTTCGGAAGTGATGGAGATTAACCATCAAGCTGGAAAACAAGCTGTTCAAGTTTCGGAAACAACGTATAGTTTAATTGAAAAAGCGGTAGAAGTTAGTAGATGGCAATTAGGTTTTAACGTGGCCATTGGCCCGCTAGTCAAATTGTGGAAAATTGGATTTGATGGGGCGAATAAACCTAGTCATGCTCAAATTTTAGAACGGATAAAATTAATTGACCCACAAGCAATTATTTTGAACGCTCAAAATCGAAGTGTTTTCCTTAAAAAAGAGGGAATGGAATTAGATTTAGGGGGAATTGCGAAAGGATTTATTGCTGACGAAATTAAGGCATATTGGCAAAGCGAACACGTAGCGTCAGGAATTATTGATTTGGGCGGTAATGTGTTGTTAGTGGGGCGGAGTCAGCATCCCGATGCAAAATGGAAAGTTGGGATTCAAAATCCGATTAAATCAAGGCACGTCCCGTTGGGAGTTCTACATATTCCAGAAAAGTCTGTTGGCACATCAGGCATTTATGAACGGAAATTAATAGTTGAAGGGCAGACATATCATCACATGTTTGATTCAGCGACGGGATATCCAATTGCTAATAATTTAGCTAGCGTGTCCATAGTAAGCGATCGTTCGATTGATGGAGAAATTTGGTCAACCATTTGTTTTTATCAAGGAATTGAAAAGGGCAAAGCGCTACTGGCCAATCAACCCGGAATTGGAGCAGTGTTTATTACACGGGATTTGAAAGTTTATGTAACCGATGGACTACAGAATTGTTTCAATGAAATCGCGAATAATAGTTAATCCATATTTTTACATATAGAATGGGGAATATTTATGAAAAAATTTGTTGCAATCGTTGGAACGAATAGTAAAAAATCAACCAACCGTAAATTACTACAGTACATGCAAAAAAGATATAAAAATGACGCAGAAATTAAGCTCGTTGAGGTGGCGGGACTGCCAATTTTTAAAAAGACCGAGGAAATGGCGATTCCAAAACAAGCTCAAGGAATTGCTCACGAGCTTGAGAATGCTGACGGAGTGATTATTGGTACTCCGGAGTATGATCATTCCGTTCCGGCCATCTTGCTTAGTACATTAGCATGGCTGTCCTATGGAATCCATCCTCTGCTAGATAAGCCGGTGATGATTACGGGAGCTTCATATGGTGCTTTAGGTGCATCACGAGCTCAGGCTCAACTTAGACAAATACTAGATTCACCAGAAATTAAAGCGCGGATTATGCCTAGCTCTGAATTTTTACTGGCTAATTCGCTTAAAGCTTTTGATTCAGCGGGAAATTTAATCGATCAAGAACAAGTTGAAAGATTAGACGGTTTATTTGAAGACTTTATTTTATTCTCAGATATTTCCAAACAGTTAAACCACGCTAATTCTAATAACGCAAAGGAAATGCAAAACTTTTCATGGGACGAAGGTTCTGGTAGAAGGGATGAAGAAAAATGAAACTAGTAGCAATTGCGGGATCTATAGGTGAGCAATCTTATAATCGAATGTTATTACAATACATTGCCAAGCATTTTGAAAACTTAGTTGATATTGAACTTTTAAATATTGATGATGTTCCAGTTTTCAATGAAGATGAAGATTTAAGTGATAATATTGAAATTCAAAAAATATATCAAAAAGTTTATGGAGCCGACGGGGTTATCTTAGCTACCCCAGAACATAATCACACAGTAACAGCTGCAATTAAAAATGTCATCGAATGGTTATCCTTTAAATTACATCCCTTTGATGGCAAGCCGGTTTGGATTGTTGGAGCTTCTTATTTCAACCAGGGTTCCTCAAGAGCGCAACTCCATCTAAAACAGATCCTCGAAGCTCCAGGAGTTAATGCAATTGTAATGCCTGGTAATGAATTTCTACTTCGGAACGCTAAGGAAGCGTTCGATGCAGAAGGTCAATTAAAGGATGCTGGTACTGTTCAGTTTTTAGAAATGGTCATCCAGAAATTTATTAAATTTGTGAAGGTAATTGATATGTTAGATGCTCCTGATCCAAAGTCTTACCAAGACGAAGATCTTGAATCTAAAGGTAAAGTAAATACAACTATCGAAGGGGTCGATATGCACGACGAGCATTGGGTTGAAAAAGCAGCCCAAAAAGTTCACGCGGTGGATGGAAGTACTTATGTTAAATTGGATCGTGGAATTCTAACGGTTGACCAGCTTAATTATTTCTTGAAGACCATGCCAGTGGAACTTACGTATGCAGATGATAACAATCAGTTTATTTACTACAACAAAAATCAACCGGCTGACAAGATGCTAGCACCAAGAAATCCTGGGCAAGCTGGTGATCCGTTAGCAGACGTTCATCCAGGGCGAGCAGTTGACCGAGTTAAACAGGTGATTCATGCGCTTCGTACTGGAGAAACTGATCTAGTTTCGATGCCAGTTCCAGGTAATGGTCCGGATCGACATGTTATGCATTACTACAAAGCAATGCGTGATGAAAATGGTCGCTATCGAGGGGTTAATGAATGGGTAACTGATATCATGCCCATCATTAAATATTATTTAGCATCCACTGGCCAAAAACTAATAAAGGATCCAGCAGCCAAACCAATTTCACCAATTACAGGGATTGACGTAATGGCTGGTGCTTCAGCTAATCCAGAGCCTGATGTAACTTCAGGAGCTTCGGAAGAGGAGCCTGCAGGTCATGATGTCACAAGCGGAGCTTCAGAAACACCCGAGAGCAATCCAGAAGTAGATGCTACTTCGGGGGCTTCAGAAGTTTAAATGATTATATAAAATGATTCCTTGATAATAAGGGATCATTTTTTTTATTGACAGAAGTAATATCTAAGACTACACTTTAACCATAATATATTAATGATATTGTTTTGATATCACGAAAGGAGTTAAGATGGGCAACAAAGATCATGAAAAACGTTTTTTGCTTCGTTTAGATCAAAAACTTTATGAAAGACTTCAATCGGAAGCGGATGAACAAGGACGAAGTGTTAATGCACATATCGTTAATATCTTAAATAGAACTAACACGCCAGCGACCTTTGAGAAACGCCAAATTATTGGAAAAGTCATTGCAGGTAAAGATTTAAGTCAGAGTGGACTAGTATTAGTTTCAGGAATTTATTACAGATATTTACTTGATGATAATGGTAATGTGGTCGAAGACGCCCAATATGCCATCATTGAAGCAAATGGAAATATCTTAACTTTAAGAAGAATATAGGGGGAATATTTGATGTTAGGTATTAAAATCGTTCCGCAAAATAACCAGGGTTTAGTTGAGACGTTAGGAAAGTATAGTCATAGTGTAGAATCAGGGCTAAATTTTTATATTCCAATTTTCCAAAAAATTCGAAAGATTAGTTTGGCGATGCGACCTTTAGCGCTTCCTAATTATTCAATCATTACTAAGGATAATGCTGATGTTTCTGCTAGTTTAACTTTGAATTACCATGTAACGGATGCAGCTAAGTATCAATATGAAAATACAGACTCAGTTGAATCAATGGCTCAATTAGTTCGAGGTCACTTACGCGATATTATTGGGCGGATGGACTTGAACGAAGCACTTGGTTCAACGGCTAAAATTAATCAAGAATTAGCCTTGGCAATTGGCGACTTAACTAATACATATGGAATTAATGTCGACCGCATTAACATTGATGAATTAACACCATCGAGGGCGATTCAAGAAGCAATGGATAAACAATTAACTGCTGATCGTGAAAGAGTTGCGACAATTGCTAGGGCAGAGGGAGAAGCCCGTTCGATTGAATTAACTACCAAAGCTAAAAATGATGCTATCATGGCCACTGCTAAAGCTGAAGCGGACGCAACTAAAACACGCGCAGACGCTGAACGTTATCGGATTGATACAGTCCAAACTGGGTTAGCTAATGCGGATGGAAAGTACTTCAAAAATCAATCGATTGAAGCCTTCTCCACACTTGCTAAATCAGCTGCTAATCTGGTAGTAGTTCCATCGGATGGAATGACGGAAATAGGCAATCTTCCAGTGGTAGGAAAAATGTTAGAAAAAGGGATGGATAAAGCTTAAAATTTTGGTAGACGATTGGATGGTTTGATCAAGAGTAATTTCGACCGAAGGTTAATATTCGTGATTACTGAAACCTATAAAAAATGAGCCGTAAAATATGATAAAATGCTCCGATAGGTATTTTTATAGATATAGGAGAGTAAACTAATGATTAATTCGATTGAAAATGATGATTTTTACCAAAAGATGCAAAATGAAAAATTAACGGTTTTAGATGTACGTGAGAAAGTAGAATTTATCGATGGTCATGTACCGATGGCACAAAATTGGCCCTTGAGTGAATTAGCCGAAAAATATAGCAAATTAGATACTAGCACATCTTACTATCTGATTTGTCGTTCAGGGGCACGCTCAGCAAATGCATGTGCTTTCTTGCAAGATAAGGGATTGAACGTTACTAATGTAACTGGAGGGATGCTAGCTTGGAAGGGCGAAGTTATTTAGTAGTGGGGGATAAAATTAACAAAATGTTAAATGGAAAGCAAAAGAGTCATGTAGTGTGAAAACTACATGACTCTTTTTAGGTTGATTGGCCATACTGGGCTCGAACCA
Organism: Pediococcus pentosaceus; assembly: GCF_001437285.1. Classification (GTDB taxonomy): domain Bacteria; phylum Bacillota; class Bacilli; order Lactobacillales; family Lactobacillaceae; genus Pediococcus; species Pediococcus pentosaceus. The sequence goes on from NZ_JQBF01000003.1 coordinate 180,737, forward strand.
GTAAATTACGGATTCAGAGTCCGCTGCCTTACCAATTTGGCGAATGGCCATTAAAAAATCACCCGCACGGGGATCGAACCCGTAACTCCGGCTTGAGAGGCCGACGTCTTAACCAATTTGACCAGCGGGCAAATTACTCTATTAATTTACACTAAAAAATACGTTTCGTCAATAAAGACCTTAATTAATTTCAAGAATTTCAACCTGATATTGTTCATTAGGAGCAGTAACTAGGACAATATCATGGGTTTTATGGTGCATAAGTGCTGAACCTAAGGGAGATTGGAAAGAGATTTTGTTGTTAACCACGTCCGCCTCATGTTTTCCCACAATCTCGTAGGTGATTTCGTCATGGTCATCGACAAAACGCATCTTGACTATGCTACCCAAATCGATTTTGGAATGATTAGTGTTTTGAATGATTTTGGAATAACTAATTTGACGCTGCAAGTAGCGTAGTCGGCCTTCCATCCGACGAAGGTCACGTTTGGCGGCACTATATTCGGCATTTTCAGAAAGATCACCCAAGGCTCGGGCATCGGCAAGGGCCTTGATTAAGGCCGAACGTGTCTGCTTTAAATCATCAATTTCTTGATTAATTTTAGCGTAGCCACTAGGAGTCATAGGTACAAACTTTGGTTGCATAAAATCAATCCTTTCTACATGGATGATGATTCGAAAGTAAGTTCAATCATATACTCATGCTTTTCAAGGATATGTGAGGTGGTTACCCAGACAGAATCTAGCCCATGATTTTTATCTAATGTTTTTTGCTGGAAACGATCAAGAATGTCACTATTTTTAGCCACAAATTCGTTAGCAAATCGATCGACTAATAAAGAATTGTCTGGAAAATAAACATGTGGTTCAGAAACGGGAACGGTGTCCGGGAAAGTCATATTAATTACGTTTCTGTAGCCAATGTGATGAATCTTAACCATCTCGGGTTTATTATCAATTCGGTACAAAATGTTATATAAAGAATCTGAGTTAGTTGCCATAAATAAGTTCCTTTCTACATGTTGATATTGTAGCAAAAATTCCTAAGTAAATGTTGTTGCAAATCGAAAACCAAAGTGTATAATTGTGGTTTATGACAAGTTGTCATTTTTAGGAGGTCGAAATGCCAAAGCAAACATTTTTTAATTTAAAGGACGAAAAACGGCAACGTATTATAGATGCAGCTGAACGTGAATTTAGTCAATGTCCTCTATATGAATCTTCGATAAATAATATCATTAAGGATGCGAAAATTCCACGGGGAAGTTTCTACCAATACTTTGATGATTTATCAGATTTATACGGGTATTATTTTAGTTTGATTTTAGAAGATATTCAAGAGAATTTGATTGATAGTGTTCAAGAGGCGGATGGTGACATTTTTTCAGCAGTTAAAAAATATGCTGGGGAATATATGAAAGAAATTATTTCAGGCAATCATCGTGATTTTTATAGAAACTTCTTTTTAGGAGCCAATATTTCAAAGCGTTCTAAAGATGGTAAACATCCCGGGTTTGATGTATATCATTCAGATCGTATGAAAGAACTACGTGCCAATCTTAAAAAAGAAGTCAATTGGAAACTCCTAAAAGTGACTAACGAAAAGGATCAAAATATGATTCAGCAATTGATAATGATGATTTTCTTTCATTCTTTTGCAAATTATTTTGTACATTCAAACAACACTGATTCAGATCCGGCAGAAGTTCAAAAAGAAATTGAACGGAACCTCAACTGGTTGGAATTTGGTGCAAGAAGAACGGAGGATAAATAGTTATGTGGAAACTACTAAAGTCTCGATTTACGTGGTGGGCGGTATTAGTTGGGACAGTTTTCTTGATGGTTCAAATTGCGGGTGATTTGCTTTTACCTAATATTACTTCAGATATCATTAATAATGGTATCGCCAAAAATAACATTGGATACATTTGGAACTCGGGTTTAAAAATGTTATTAGTTTCACTAGTAGGATTAATTGGTGCGGGAGTTAACGTGTTTTTTGCTGCAACTCAAGCCCAAAAAATTGGTAATAAACTACGCAGTGATCTCTTCAGAAAAATATCGTTCATGTCCAATTATGAATTTGAAAAATTTGGAGAAGCTTCGTTAATTACTCGTACAACTAATGATGTTATTCAAATTCAAAACGTGATTGTTATGATTTTACGCATGATGTTAATGTCGCCGATTATGTTAGTCGGAGCAGGATTTATGGCTTATCAAAAACAATCCGAGTTAACCGTAGTTTTCTTAGTTGCATTACCATTACTGGCAGTTTTTGTGGGAATTATTATGTTTTTTGCGGTCCCTTTGTTTAAGGGCCTTCAGAAAAAGATTGACCGGATCAACTTGGTTTTCCGTGAGGGATTAACTGGGGTACGTGTCGTCCGAGCATTCAATCAAGATCAATTTGAACAAGATCGTTTTGCTGATGCAAACCATGATTATATGAAAACTGGTATTAAGGTATTTACAATCGTTTCCTTCATGATCCCGGTAATGACTCTTTTGATGAGTGGAACTAATATTGGAATCGTCTGGTATGGAGCTCATTTAATTGCCAACCAAACGATGCAAGTTGGTAATTTGGTAGCCTTTATGACGTATGCTACTCAAATTTTAATGAGTTTTATGATGCTTTCGATGGTCTTCGTAAGTATCCCGAGAGCTTCAGCTTCGGCAGCTCGTATTAATGAAGTATTGAATTCTGAAAATAGTGTTAAAGACCAAGTAAACGTGGAAAACATGGTTGAAGATTCGACTGCTACATTGGCTTATAACAATGTTAAATTCAGATATCCTGGTGCTGAACGTCTTTCAATTGATAACGCTAATTTTGAAGCTAAGGCGGGAGACACCGTTGCTGTAATTGGTGGAACTGGGTCTGGTAAAACTACTTTGATTAGTTTGTTACCACGTTTATTTGATCCCGAATCTGGTTCAATTGAATTGAATGGCGTTGATATTAAAAAGTTAAGCCAATTCAATCTACATGAACAAGTAGCCTTTGCGCAACAAAAAGCAGTTCTTTTTAAGGGTACGATTCGTGAAAATATGCGTTATGGGAATGAAAATGCTACTGATGAAGAAATTTGGCATGCTTTAGAAGTAGCACAGTCGACAGAATTTATTAAACGTGATGGCGATGGACTAGATACTTTTGTTGAACAGAATGGGGATAATTTCTCAGGTGGACAAAAGCAACGTTTGTCAATTGCTAGAACGTTAGTTAAAAAAGCTAAGGTATATGTTTTTGATGATTCGTTTTCAGCCCTTGATTTTAAGACAGATGCTAATTTAAGAAAAGCTCTTCGGGAAGATCCTGAAATTCAAAAGAGTATTGTTATTATCGTTGCTCAACGAATTGCCACGGTTGCTGATGCAGATTTAATTCTAGTATTAGAAAATGGAAAAGTGGTTGGGCAAGGAACGCATGCAGAATTAAAACAAACAAATAAAACTTATCGAGAAATTATCGAATCACAAATTAAGGAAGGAGATCAAACAAATGGCTAAAGCAAATAATGCAGCACGACCACAAAATGGGCCTCGGCCTGGCGGACATGGCGGTCCCCGTGGTGTAATCGAAAAGCCCAAGAATTTTTGGAAATCAGCTGGTCGATTGGTAAAATATCTTTCGCCTTGGATGTTTGGTTTCATCGTTGTCCTTATTTTTGCGGCAATTTCTACCATTCTTCAAATTCGAGCACCTAAAATTTTGGGTGAAGCTACGACTGAAATTTTTAAAGGGGTAATGAAGGGTGCAGCTCAGATGAAGATGGGAGTACCAGTGCATAAATTTCCTATTGATTTTACCAAGATTGTCGAAATCTTAACGTCAGTGGGACTATTGTATGTCCTTTCAGCTGCGTTTAGTTTTGTTCAACAAGTGGTAATGACGCGCGTTTCTCAAAAAGCCGTTGCACAACTTCGAGCAGATTTCAAAAATAAGATGCAAAAATTACCGATTTCTTACTATGATACCCATTCAAATGGGGATATCATGAGTCGGATGACCAATGATATGGATAATATTAGTTCAACTTTACAACAAAGTTTGACTCAATTAGTAACTAGTTTCTTCCAATTTGTCGGGGTATTGTACATGATGCTAACAATTAGTTGGAAACTAACCCTACTTGCTGTTGCAACGGTGCCACTGAGTTTGATTGTCGTTGCGGTTGTCGCACCTAAATCACAAAGATTTTTTAAATCTCAACAAAAACACCTTGGTTTAATGAATAATCAGGTTGAAGAAACGTATGCGGGACATACAGTAATCAAGACTTTTAATCATGAACAAGATGCAATTGAAGATTTTGAAAAAGAAAACGTTAAGTATTATAAGTCAGCTTGGAAAGCGCAATTTATCAGTGGATTGATTATGCCATTGATGAACTTCGTCAAAAATATTGGTTACTTAATGGTTGCTGTAATTGGTGGTGTACAAGTTGCCCACGGAAATCTTTCCTTAGGTAACGTCCAAGCGTTCCTCCAATACACCCAACAGTTCTCACAACCGATTACTCAAATTGCAAATATTGCTAATACACTTCAAATGACCATGGCTTCCGCAGAACGAGTTTTTGAAGTGCTAGATGAACCAGAGATGGAAGATCTTCACACAGATGTAGCGGATGTTAAGACAGATGCTAAGATGATTTTTGACGATGTGGACTTCCGTTATGTTCCTGATAAACCATTGATTCGAAACTTTAATTTGCGGGTTGAGCCCGGAGAAATGGTTGCGATCGTTGGTCCAACTGGAGCTGGTAAAACGACGATTATTAATTTAATTGAACGTTTCTACGATGTTAATTCAGGGACGGTTTACCTTGACGGGAAGGATACTCGTAATATGGAACGGACGGAATTACGTTCTAAAATTGCGATGGTTCTTCAGGATACTTGGCTTTTTACCGGAACTATTCGAGAAAACATCAAGTATGGTCGTGAAGGGGCAACGGATGAAGAATTATATAACGCGGCTAAGGCAGCCCATGCTGATTCATTTATTCGGCAGTTACCAGATGGGTATGACACCATTTTAAACGAAGCAGCTTCTAATATTTCACAAGGTCAACGTCAATTGCTAACAATTGCACGAGCTTTCTTAGCTGATCCTGAAATTTTAATTTTAGATGAAGCTACGAGTTCGGTTGATACGCGTACAGAAGTGTTGATTCAAAAAGCTATGAATAATTTATTGAGCAACCGTACAAGTTTCGTGGTTGCACATCGACTTTCTACTATTCGCAATGCTCAAAATATTGTGGTAGTTAATAACGGTCAAATCGTTGAAACTGGAAATCACGATAATTTAATGAGCCAAAATGGTTTCTACGCTGACTTGTATAATTCACAATTTGCAAGTGGTGAAGTAATTTAATTTTTAATGGGTTATTCTTCGTTTGAAACAAAACGGAGAATAACCCATTTTTTGTTATATAATGCTATTGGAATTTAGGAAACGGACGGTAGGAATAAAAATGGTATTTACTGATACAGAAAATTTAATTCAAGCGATGTTGGAGCAACAGATAATTCCTGGAGCAGACTATACTTTTATTCATCATGGAAGGTTAGTTCATGAGGTAACCACAGGCTATAGCAGCGTAGTACCGGTTAAACGGCGCTTAGCGCAAGGTGAGTATTTTGATGTAGCTTCTTTAACCAAAGTTATGGGGACGGTTCCTTTGACGCTCTGGTTAGAACAACAGGGAAGGATTAATTTAGAAGCCCCAGTGAGCCAATACCTTCCCCAAATTAAAGATGCAAGAGTTACGTTACGTCATTTGTTGACGCATACTTCGGGGGCTACGGCTTGGATTGATCAGCGGGATGAATTAAATGCGAGTGAATTACGGGAAGCTATCTACAATAATTTAACTTTTGGAGCTGATTTTAATCAAAAAGTTGTTTATAACGATTATAATTTCCTATTGCTGGGCTTTATAATTGAACGGGTATTACATATGCCGGTTCAAGTAGCAATTCAGAAATATGTGTTGCAGCCTTGGGGATTAGAAGCCAGTAGCTTCACCCCTGATCCTCATCAAGCTATTCCAACGCAAGTCCGCAATGGCATCTTAACTAAGGGACAGGTACATGATCCTAAGGCCGCTTCGTTAGGCTTGCATGCTGGTTCAGCAGGACTATTTTCTACCAAACATGATGTGGTTAAATTTACCCTGAAAATGTTAGCAAATGAAAATGAACTTTTGGATGAAACAACCATGCGTCAATTCGAAGATAATCAAACGACTAATTCTAAATTACTCCGTTCATGGGGCTGGGCGTTTGTTACTAGAAAACCACATCAAGTTCTACTCAGACATAGCGGTTTCACTGGAACATTTATTTTATTGGATCGTTTAACACAAAATGGATTGGTATTCTTATCTAATCGGGTTCACCCGCAACCTAATTTGGAATTTTTAGAATATCGACAAAAAATTTATCAAACTTTTGCCAAAGAAGATTTTTAAAAATGTAACTTAAAGAACAATTGATGATGTGGTATTCTTAGGTAATGAGTAGATGAAAGGGGTTTTATAGAGTATGAGTGAACCATTATTTTTAAATCCAGTATTCCATGAAAAAATTTGGGGAGGGGACCATTTAAGAACTGAATTTGGTTATGATATTCCAAGTGACCACACGGGAGAATGTTGGGCAATTTCAGCTCATCCACATGGCCCAGCCACCATTGCTAACGGAGAATTTAAAGGTATTACGTTAGACAAACTATGGGAAAGTCACCGAGAACAATTTGGAAATGCCAAGGGGGAAGTCTTTCCACTCTTAACTAAGATCTTAGATGCGAATGACGATTTATCTGTTCAAGTTCATCCAGATGATGCCTATGCAGCTGAGCATGAACATGAATTGGGTAAAACTGAATGTTGGTATATCATCTCGGCCGAACCAGGAGCTGAATTATACTACGGTCATAACGCTAAAACACATGAAGAATTGGCAGATTGGATTAATAATGGTCAATGGGACAAATTATTCCGCAAAGTGCCAGTTAAAGCCGGTGAATTTTATTATGTGCCTAGTGGTACAATTCATGCTTTAGGTAAGGGAATTATGGTTCTTGAAACTCAACAAAGCAGTGATACAACATACCGCTTGTATGATTTTGATCGGGTAGATAAAACCACTGGTGAAAAACGTGAACTTCATCTTCAACAATCAATTGATGTAACTAACGTACCTCATGAAGATCCTAAACTTAACATTACTACTGACAAAGTAGGCGACGCTGAGGTAACTACATTTGTTAAAGCTCCAATTTCAAAGTATTTCTCAGTGAGAAAAGTTTCTTTGAAAGATGGCGAAGTTAGCTTTAAGCGTGAAGGTTTGTACACCTTAGTTTCAGTATTAGATGGAGAAGGGAACATTACTGTTGATGGAAAAACATATACTCTTGTTAAAGGTCAACACTTTGTTCTTCCTAACCCAGTCAAAGAATGGAGCTATAGTGGAAAACTTGAATTAATTGTTAGTGAACCTGGTGAAGCATAAAAAAGAGTATCTAAGAAAAAATTTTTTCTTAGATACTCTTTTTAGTCTTAGAAAGTTGGTTCAATAGTAAGTTCTTTTTGAGGAGTTAAATCAGCATCAGGATATTTACGACTAAGAGCAGTTAAAATTATACGCTTAGCTAATTCACCATTACGAGTTAGGATTGGACCATGGAAATAAGAGCCATAAACGTTTTTATAAATGACTCCTTCTGATTGATCTTCACCGTTGTTACCATGGCCAGACTGAACTTCCCCTAAAGGACGTTCTCCCTTACCAAGGAAAGTTTTCCCGTTGTGATTTTCAAAACCATGGTAAATTTCTCCAGTTTCAGCATTTTTGATAACAATATCGCCAATGAAGCGATTATCGTCTTGACTTAATGTGTAGTGATCTAAAGCATCAATCCCTTTAATTTTCTCACCATTCGCACCAACGTAGTAATGACCTAGAAGTTGATAACCACCGCAGATGGCAAGTAGTGGACCGCCATCTTCAATATAATCAGTTAGATCTTCTTTTTTGTGTTGAATATCCTTGGAAACGATGGTTTGTTCATAGTCTTGACCACCGCCGAAAAAGACGATATCCCAGTCTTTAGGATTAAATTGATCATCGAGACTAACAATGTCAATATCTAAATCTGTATCCATTTTTTTAGCATAATATTTTAAAGCTAGTAAATTACCGTTGTCACCATAGGTATTCAATAGGTCACCATAAAGATGAGCCACGTTTAGATTATATTTCATATTAAATCCCCTCTTTGATGTAACCTTCTGTAGCTAATTGTTTACGTAATTGAAGCATGGCAGTGTAAGTTGCAAATACGTAAACACGCTTGGTAGGTAAATTTTTAATATTTGAAACAGCATCTTTTAAATTATCATAGGTCCAAAGTTGATTATCCTCAACTCCAGCTACCTTAAGACGGAAAGTGATGTCTTTGTAACGTTCGCCACCCGTCATGTATTGTTGAATTGGCATTTGCGTTAATTTTTCAAAATTTCCATCCCAAATCCAACTTGTATCAATCCCATCAGCATAGTTAGCATTTAGTAAACCAACAAAAGAAAAAGGTTCGCTTTCAGTTCCAACCATATCAATTACTTGGTTTAAACCAACAGGATTTTTAACTAGCACGATGGTAATTTCTTTACCATCTACATTGATTTGTTCTTGTCGTCCAAAAACCCGCTCATCGGGGTCATTTAAAGCCTTTTGAATACTAGAAGTAGGTACTCCCATAAATTTACCGACCGAATAGGCGGCCAGTGCATTATAGACATTGTAAAGTCCCCCGATGTGAAGGGTGAAGTTGGAAGCATCAATGAAAAATTTAGATAAATTGGGAGTAAGCTTGGTAATCTGGGTAAGTTGATAAGTTAATTCGGGACGTTCCCAGCCGCAATTAGGGCAATAATACTTACCTTGATTGCTATAACTAATAAATTTATAGTGAATAATATGTTCGCAGCGAGGACAAACCACGCCATCAGTATTCGGATCTGCCTTCATCTCACCGTCGGGTTGATTGTTAAAACCATAGTAGACAACAGGATTAGGAAGGTCAACCGAATTGAAAATCGGCATGTCGCCATTAGCGATAATGGTAGCTTCCGGAGCTAATTTAACCCCATCTAATATTTTTCGATAGGTTGTGTAAATTTCGCCATAGCGATCCATTTGATCTCTAAATATATTAGTAAAAACGAAGGCTAAGGGTTTGATATATTGTGTTACCTTAATGACGTTAGCTTCGTCTACTTCTAAAATAGCAATATTTTTGCCTTTTTTAGATTTATGGTCAGTTAAGAAAGTGGTGACAATCCCTTGTTCCATGTTCGAACCAGTTGGATTAGTAAGAACATGATCAAACTTTTGACGAAGAACTTTAACGGTTAAAGCAGTGGTAAGGGTCTTACCATTGGTACCAGTGATTACGATCACATCGTAGTCCTTACCAAGATCTTTTAGAATGGTTGGATCAATCTTAGTAGTTATTTTGCCTGGTAGTGAACTTCCTCCAGAACGAAATGTGTGTAAAAACCAATATGACGATTTACCGGCCATTTTGGCAATTGAACTTTTAAATGACATGTTAAGCCCTCCGAATATCTTTAAAACATCTAAAATAGTATTTTAAGCTGAAATTGATAAAAAAGAAAGTTTCTTATATTAATAAGAGATGAATTTTTATTTTATATCAGCTATACTTAAATTTCGGAGAATAAAATTAGGAGTGGGGCTAGAATGGCACAGTTATTTTTTCATTACGGAGCAATGAATAGTGGTAAGTCAATTGAAATTTTAAAAGTGGCTCATAACTATGAAGAACAAGATAAAAAAGTTATTTTAATGACGAGTGGTATTGATACTAGAACGGCTGTTGGTGAAATTTCCAGCCGGATTGGGTTGCGCCGAGATGCTCTTCCAATTTTTGATGATACGAATATTTTGGAATTGATTACGCAAGCTAGTGCCCAAGAAGATACTGCTTGTATCTTGATTGATGAAGCTCAATTTTTGAAAAAACATCACATTATAGAACTAGCTAAAGTAGTCGATGACTTAGGAATTCCAGTCATGACGTTTGGTTTAAAAAATGATTTCAGAAATGAATTGTTTGAAGGAACTAAATACTTACTTTTATATGCCGATAAAATTGTGGAAATGAAGACAATTTGTTGGTTCTGTAAGCACAAAGCGCTAATGAATTTACGCGTTCATGATGGTAAACCGGTCTATGATGGTGAGCAAGTTCAAATTGGTGGTAATGAGTCTTATTACCCGGTTTGTCGTCGCCATTATTTTCACCCACTGACTGAAGAAGAAATGAGGAATTAATTAAATGGATATTATTGAAAAAGTTCAGGCTGTTGCCGACCGCTATGAAGAATTAAGCGAACTATTAGCTGATCCTGAAGTTTTAGGAGATTCACAACGTTATCAAGAGCTTTCTAAAGAAGAAGGCGAAATCCGTGAAACTGTGGAAAAGTATCGTGAATACCGAAAAACAGTTGATGCTATTGCTGAAAACGAAGAATTACAACGTGAAAAATTAGATCCAGAAATGGATAGTTTAGTTAAAGCTGAATTAGCTGAACTTCGTGAAACTAAAGCTACTTTAGAAGAAGAAATTAAAATTTTAATGTTACCAACTGACCCCAATGATGATAAAAATATCATCATGGAAATTCATGGAGCAGCTGGTGGGGATGAAGCTAGTTTATTTGCTGCTGACCTATACAACATGTATACGCGTTATGCTGAAACCCAAGGATGGAAAGTAGAAGTTGTGGATGAAAATGCTACTGACGTTGGTGGTTTCAAGGAAATCGTATTAATGATTTCTGGTAATAAAGTTTATTCTAAATTGAAGTATGAAAATGGCGCACATCGAGTTCAACGAGTTCCAGTTACTGAATCGGCAGGACGAGTACATACATCTACATCAACCGTAGGAGTAATGCCTGAAGCGGAAGATGTTGATATTGAAATCGATCAAAAAGATATTCGTACGGATGTTTATCGCTCATCTGGTGCTGGTGGACAGCATATTAATAAGACTTCTTCAGCGGTTCGAATGACCCACTTACCAACCGGTATCGTAGTTGCGATGCAAGATGAACGTTCGCAACAACAAAATCGTGAAAAGGCAATGCGCATTTTAAAGGCTCGGGTTTATGACTATTACCAAACGCAAGAAGAAGATGCATATAATGCAGAACGTAAAAGCGCTGTTGGTACCGGAGATCGTTCCGAACGTATAAGAACTTACAACTTCCCTCAAAATCGGGTTACCGATCATCGGATTGGTCTTACTTTGAACAAGTTAGATCGAGTTATGAATGGTGAATTAGATGATATCATCGATGCTCTTATTCTCGATGATCAAGCCAAGAAAGTGGAACAACTTCGTAATGAATAATATTCCAACTTATTTTGAAGCCCTGAGATGGGCTTCTTTGTTTATCCGAAAAAACCAAGGAGACGAGAATGCTCCAGAATTGATCTTGATGGATACAATGGAGTGGTCAAGAACCGAATTAATCATGCATTACCGTGAAAAACTTTTTCCCGAACAGTGGGAGAAATTTCAAACCGCTGTGAAAAGAGTTGCCAAGGGAGAGCCTGTACAATACGTAACGAATAAGGCTACTTTTTTTGGACGTGAATTTTACGTTGACAAACGGGTGTTAATTCCACGGGTTGAAACGGAAGAGTTAGTCGAAACGATTCTAAGTAAAACTAAGCGCAGTCGACAGAGACTTCGAGTTTTAGATATTGGGACGGGGAGTGGTGATATAGCGATTACGCTTAAATTGGAGCGTCCAGAATGGTTAGTCACGGCGGTTGATATCTCTAAAGATGCTTTAACAGTGGCTCAACGGAATGCTGAAAGTCATGAAGCTATCGTTGATTTCAGGCTAGGGTCATTGTTTGAACCTGTCCAAGGGGAACGTTTTGATTTAATTATCAGCAATCCGCCCTATATTGCGGATAATGAAAAGCATGAAATGGATCAATCAGTGATTGACTTTGAGCCTCATCAAGCCTTATTTGCTGACGATCACGGATTATTTTGGTATAAAAGAATTGCAGATCAATTGGATCAATATTTAGTCGAACACGGAGAATTGGGTTGCGAAATTGGTTATCGTCAAGGTACGGACCTAAAAAAGTATTTCTTAGAAAAGAAGTATATTGACCAAGCGGAAGTTATAAAAGATATTAGTCAACACGATCGAATTCTTTGGGTTAAAAAGAAATAGGTGATAAAAATGAGTAAATTATTTAGTTCTGATGAAATACAAGTAGCGGCTCAAGCCATCAAAGCTGGTGAATTAGTATCTTTCCCAACCGAAACAGTTTATGGACTGGGTGCGGATGCAACTAATCCAGAGGCAGTAAAAAAAGTTTATGCTGCTAAAGGCCGTCCTTCGGATAATCCGCTAATTGTCCATGTTGCGGACCAAACAGAAGTTGCAAAGTTTGCTAATATTGACGACAAAAGCAAAAAATTAATGGATCAATTTTGGCCAGGACCACTAACCATTATCTTACCAATTAAAAAGGGAGCTTTAAATTCGATTGTTACAGGTGGATTAGATACAGCTGCTTTTCGTAATCCGGCTACTCAAGTAACAATTGATTTAATTCGTGCAGCTGGAGTTCCATTGGTGGGCCCATCCGCTAATACATCAGGGAAACCTAGCCCCACTAAACCGGAGCATGTGTTGCATGATTTGGACGGAAAAATTGCTGGAGTTCTAGATGATGGGGAAACTACCATCGGTGTTGAATCAACGGTTTTAGATATGTCAAGTACAACGCCAAGTATCTTGCGGCCAGGGGCCATTACAGAACAAGCATTGGCACCCTTAATAGGTGAGGTCCAGACCGACCATCATAAAGTCGGAAAAGATGAAGTTCCTAAGGCGCCTGGAATGAAATACAAACACTATGCTCCGAATGCCCAAGTATACATAGTGTCTGATCAGGATTGGGACGGTGTCGTAGCTTGGCTCCAAAAGCATACTGATCAAACTATTGGAATTATGGCCACAAATGAAATTTTCGAGACCAAAAAATTAGGAGAATTCGACCAAGTTCGATACATTTCCTTAGGGGTAGATTCTAAGACGGCTAGTCGAGAACTATTCGATGGATTACGAACCTTTGATGCTGATTCAGCAATAAAAACCATTTTTGCTCAAGGATTTGATAGAATAGGGATTGGCGAGGCATACATGAATCGTCTCCAAAAATCTGCAGGTAACACATACTTTAGTGACATCGATTAGGGGGAATTGGTCAATGAATTATACAAAACAAGATCCAGAATTATGGTCAGCAATTGAACGTGAAGAAAAGCGTCAGCAACATAATATTGAATTAATTGCTTCGGAAAATATTGTATCTGATAGCGTACGCAAGGCCCAAGGTAGTGTACTTACTAATAAGTATGCCGAAGGTTATCCTGGCAAACGTTACTATGGTGGGTGTGAATTTATTGACCAAGTTGAACAATTAGCAATTGATCGGGCAAAAGCCATCTTTAATGCGGAATATGTAAATGTTCAACCCCATTCTGGTTCCCAAGCGAATGCTGCGGCTTATGCCGCGTTTATTAAACCTGGGGATAAAATTTTAGGGATGGACCTTAATGCTGGTGGACATTTAACACACGGTGCTAAAGTAAGCTTTAGTGGAACTTTTTATCAATCAGTGAGTTATGGGGTTGATCCTCAAACTGAAAAATTAGATTACGATGAAATTCGTCGTATTGCTTTAAAGGAACAGCCACAAATTATTGTTGCGGGAGCTTCGGCCTATAGTCGATTTATTGATTGGAATAAATTCCGCGAAATTGCTGATGAAGTCGGGGCTTATCTGATGGTAGATATGGCCCATATTGCTGGTCTGGTAGCAGCTGGTCTGCATCCTTCACCAGTTGGCATTGCTGATGTGGTTACAACTACGACACATAAGACCCTCCGAGGTCCCCGTGGTGGCATGATTCTTTCGCAGGAAAAATATGCCAAGCAACTTAATTTTGCGGTATTTCCTCAAAATCAAGGTGGTCCATTAGAACATGTTATTGCTGCGAAGGCCGTTGCCTTTGGTGAAGCATTGCAACCAGAATTTAAGACTTATCAAGAACAAGTTTTAAAAAATGCGAAAGCAATGGCTGAAATCTTTGAAAATGATACGATTTTGCACGTAGTAACGGGGGGGACCGATAATCATCTGATGACAGTAGATTTAACTGGGACCCAATTAAATGGTAAGGAAGTACAGAATCTGTTAGATGGCGTCTTCATTACTACTAATAAAGAAGCTATTCCAGAAGAAAAATTAAGCCCATTTAAAACCTCAGGAATTCGAATTGGAACGCCAGCTATTACGACACGAGGATTTAAAGAAGACGACTGTCGTGAAGTTGCTAATTTGATAATTCGAGCAATCAAAAATGCGGATAATGAAACAGTTTTAGAAGAAATTAAGCGAGATGTGTTCAAACTAACTGAAAAGTACCCTATTGATTAAATTAGTCCTAGTTTTTTTATGTTTTTTTAGCTACAATTGATAAGGAATTTGAAAGGAGCGAGTTTAGTCATGGGTAAGTTTGAGGTTCTCGATCATCCGTTAATTCAACATAAGTTAACTTTGATTAGAGATAAACACTGTAGTACAAAAGAATTTAGAGAAATCGTCAATGAAATCTCAACATTAATGGCATATGAAGTATCACGAGATATGCCACTGATGGATGTTGAAATTGAAACACCAATTGGTAAATCAATTCAAAAACAGATTTCAGGTAAAAAAGTGGCGATTGTTCCAATTCTACGTGCTGGTTTAGGTATGGTTGATGGAATGGCCGAGTTATTACCAGTTGCTCGTATTGGTCACATCGGAATGTATCGTGACGAAGAAACATTAAAGCCAACTGAATACTTTGTAAAATTACCAAGTGATATCAGTGAACGTCAAGTATTCGTTGTTGATCCAATGCTTGCTACTGGTGGATCAGCCATTATGGCTGTGGATGCATTGAAAAAACGTGGTGCTAAAGACATCCGTTTCTGTAGCTTAGTAGCTGCTCCTGAAGGGGTTAAAGCATTACAAGAAGCTCATCCAGACATCGATATTTACACAGCTGCTCTAGATGAAAAGCTTAATGAAGATGGTTACATCGTCCCAGGATTAGGGGATGCTGGTGATCGCTTATTCGGTACAAAATAAATCTTTAAAAAGAAGGCCATTGGCCTTCTTTTTTTGTATGTTATTAGTATTAAAACGAACTAAGCTTTATTATTAGTAATATAGTAAAAATTCGGGGGAATCAGCATGGCTTATATCGAAGTAAAAAACGAGTCAAAAGTGTACCAAATGGGTGAAACAAAAATTTTTGCTAATCGAGATGTTAATTTTGAAGTTGAAGAAGGTAAAGTAACGGTGATTTTAGGGCCTAGTGGCGCAGGAAAATCAACCGTATTAAATATGTTAGGTGGTATGGATAGCCCTACTAGTGGTCAAATTATGATTGATAATATGGATATTGCGACATTTAACGATCGCCAATTAACTAATTATCGACGCCATGATGTAGGATTCGTATTTCAGTTTTATAATTTAATTCCAAATCTATCCACATTGGAAAATGTTGAATTAGCTACTTCCTTAGTTAAGGATGGACAAGCGCCCGAGGAAGTTTTAAAAGCAGTTGGATTACAAGAAAGAATGGATAATTTTCCTTCCCAGCTTTCTGGTGGTGAACAGCAGCGTCTAGCTATTGCTCGTGCGTTGGCTAAGAATCCTAAGTTACTTTTATGTGATGAACCGACGGGAGCTTTGGATTATCAAACAGGAAAACAAGTTTTGCAATTATTAAGTGATGCTAGTCGTAAATTTCATAAAACGGTAATCATTATTACTCACAACTCTGAAATTGCTCAAATGGCTGATCGGGTAATTCAGATTAACGACGCCCGAGTGCGAGCGGTAAAAGATAATGCTAATCCAGTTCCAGTTAAAGACATTGTTTGGTAGGGTGAGCTAATGAATAAACTATTAATGCGAGATATTAGGGGATCGTTAGGACGATTTACCGCAATTGTCCTAATTATTATGTTAGGTGTACTATTATTCGTTGGAGTGAAAGCAACTGGGCCTGCTTTGAACCATTCCATGCAATCAGAGGTCGTTAAACATCATTTGAGCGATGTGCAGGTATTTTCGGATAAGGGATTTACCCGAAAGGATATCAAAGCTGTAGAGCGCGTTCAAGGAGCTAAAGCGGAGAGTATTAAATTTAAATATGTGATTGGTGGAAAAACACGTGATGCGATTGCACTATACGGTTTGAAAGATCCAGCTAGACAAAATCAAGTTATTTTAAAAAGTGGACGTCTGCCCCAAAAAAATAATGAAATTTTATTAGATAAACAAGCGCAAATTAAGGATGGGTATCGAATTGGTGACCAGTTTACTTTTGCAAAATCAGCTAATCTTAAAGTCAATAGATATAAAATTGTGGGTTTTGCTGATTCACCCCTGTACATCGACGATTCTACTAGAGGATCAGCCAATGTTGGTAGTGGTCAAGTTCAGTATTTCGCTTATATTAAAGACCAAGCAATCAATTTGCCTGTCGCAACAGCGATAAATATTAGTTTTGCTAAGCTTCAACATCAAGATGTTTTCTCAGGAAAGTATCAAGGAACTATCAAAGCTAAAGTAAAACTTTTGCAGAAACAATTGGATAAACGAAAAAACGAGCGAAGGAATGAAATTGTTGCAAAACCTTTAAATCAGCTTAATAGAGCTCAGGAGAAATTAAATCAAGCTAAGCAAAAAATAGTTCAAGCTAAAGCACAATTGAAAAAGCAATCTGGAGGAAAGGTAACCACTACTTCAGAGCTTGATAAACAAGAGCAACAATTAGCGGAAACGCAAGTTAATTTGAAACGGCAGCGAAAAAAGGTTGAAAAGATAAAAGTTCCAAGTTACACATGGCAAACTCGTGAAGATTTACCTGGATTCACTGGCTATGGAGATAGTTCTGACCGGATCGCCGCAATTGCGAATGTCTTTCCAGTGTTCTTTTTTCTGTTAGCTGCGTTAATTACCTTCACTACTATTACTCGGATGGTAGAAGAGGCCCGTGGACAAATTGGAACATTGAAAGCTTTAGGATTTTCTAGGAGTGCGATTGCCTACGAATATACCATGTATGCTTTTTTGGCTGGAATTTTAGGAGTAATCGTGGGTTCATTTTTAGGTAACCAATTATTGCCACGTTTTGTCGTATCAATGTATACAAAGTATGTAATTGGTCAACCGGTCATTGAATATGATTGGGCTTCAATTGCAATTGCTGTGGTTTTGGCAATGATTGCCACAGTTGGAGCGGCCTTATTGGTAGTAATCAAGGAAACAAAAGCAGTTCCAGCCGAGTTACTACGGCCTAAATCTCCAAAGAAAGCTAAGAAAATTTTGCTAGAAAATATTAGTTTTATTTGGAAACGTCTAAATTTTAATCAGAAAATTAGTTATCGTAACCTATTTAGATTTAAGCTGAGAGGCTTAATGACGATTTTGGGGATCGCGGGTGGAACAGCTCTTATTTTGACAGGGTTCGGCATTGCCAACTCCATTTCAGCAACTGGAGATCTTCAATTTAATCAAATTATTAAATATGATGCTGTAGTTCAAGCTAAAAAAGCCAACCAATTAGAATCGGTTCGGCAGACAATTGCTAGGGGAAAGAATTATCAGCAAAGCCTTGCGACCCATACGGAAACTTTTAAAGCAACTAAGCACGGTAAAACCGTGGATGATATCAATATGGACATTCCTCAAAATAAGCACCAATTTGAAAAATTTGTAACTTTAAGGGACTATCAGAACCAACACCCATTGCATTTGCAAAAGCAGGGGGTAATTATTTCAGAAAAACTTGCCACTGCCTTAAAAGTTAGAAAAGGAAGTACAATTTCTATAGAAAATGAAAAGCAAACTAAAAAAGAAGTTAAGGTGATTGGTGTAACCCAGAATTATGTTGGAAACTTTATGTATGGATCTACTTCTTTTTATAGGAAAACTATGAAAAAAGAACCTACGATGCAAACTTTAATGGTTCAATTACATCAAACTTCTAAAAAGAATCAACAAAAATTAAGCAAGCAATGGATTAAAGCTAATGCTGATATTTTAGGTGTGAGTTTTGTGAGGGATCAAGCTGCAGCAGTTACAAGCATGTCTAAGCAATTAGGACCGGTTGTTTTGATTTTTATTCTCCTATCTGGAGTGTTATCTTTCATTGTTTTATATAACTTGAACAATATTAATATTTCAGAACGTTTGCGAGAATTGTCAACAATTAAAGTACTCGGGTTCTTTGATTCAGAAGTTACAATGTATATTGCTAGGGAAAGTATTATTTTAGCTTTGATTGGAATACTAGCTGGTTTTGGATTAGGAAATATTTTGACAAGTTATGTTATCAAACAAGCTGAGACTAGCATCGTCGTCTTTCCACTAACAATTAAACCAATGGGATACGTGGTAGCAACTGTATTAATGGTCATTTTTAATTTAATAGTTGTTTATATTACGCATCGTCGACTAAGGCAAGTTGATATGGTTGAAGCATTGAAATCAAACGAATAGTTAAGAATTTCAGAGATAAATAAATTTTATTTCTGAAATTCTTTTTGATTTTAAGTAGATAAATTGAACAAATTTCAATTTTTGAAGAACGAACAGGAAGAATATCATAGAAATAAAGCGATTATTCTTTTGTCTTTTGTCCAAAATGGTGGTATCATTTCAAATGTATTTTCAGACGGAAAATACTGTCTTTTGTTCAAGTTTATGACTTAGATTATTGTCAATTTTTGGCTTTGGTTTAGGTACACTTAGGTAGAAAAGAGGTGATATTCTGTGAGTGGTGAATCAATTTCAACTTTTCAGTTTCTTGGTTTGACATTTAATACGACTAACTTAATTTCAGGTTTAGTAAGTGCACTAATTGTTTTTTGTGTAGTGTTTGCTTTATCTCGTAATTTGAAGTTAAAGCCGACTGGTAAGCAAAATATTTTGGAGTGGATCGTTGATTTTACCAATGGTATCCTCCGCGATTCAGTGGATGAAGAGGAAGAAAAGAATTTTGGTCTATATGCTTTCACATTATTCCTATTTATTTTTGTTTCTAACCAAATCGGTCTATTCCTGCAAATCGCATGGAATGATGTTTCGTATCTAAGAAGCCCAACAGCTGATCCGATTGTCACTTTAACATTGTCGTTGATCACAATGATGTTAGCGCACTATTCAGGTGTTGCAAAATTTGGCTTTAAAAAATATTTTGAAAAAACATATTTATCGCCATTTAAAGTTTGGTTACCGATTGGTGTTTTTACAGAATTCATTGATTTCTTGACCCTTGGGCTACGTATCTACGGTGTTATTTTTGCCGGCGAAATGCTTCTTAAGATGATCGGAGGAATTGCATTCTCGGGTGGCATCGTCAATATGATTGTCGCCATCCCACTTGCCTTGATTTGGCAAGGATTTTCCGTATTTTTGGGAAGTATTCAGGCGTTCGTGTTTGTAACACTAACATCCGTTTACATTTCTCATAAGGTCGAAGACGAATAATAATATATTTTTAGGTAGGAGGAACAACTATTATGGGTGCTATTGCAGCTGGAATTGCTATGTTTGGAGCCGCTATTGGTGGTGGTATCGGTGACGGTATCGTTGTCGCAAAAATGCTTGAAGGAATGGCTCGTCAACCTGAATTATCAGGACAATTAAGAACAACAATGTTTATCGGTGTTGGTTTGGTTGAAGCTATGCCTATCCTTGCCTTCGTTATTTCACTTCTTGTAATGAATAAGTAGGCATGATAAATTAAACAATTTATCGGAGAAGGAGGTGTCAATAGATGTTTTCGCACATTACAGTAGGGGCGGCACATGGAAGTACTTTGTACGTTGGTGATATGTTGTTTTATGCCATCTTGTTTATTGTATTAATGGCTTTAATTGCAAAATTTGCGTGGGGTCCAGTTAATGCAATGTTGAAGGAACGTGCTGATCGTATCTCTAACGACATTGACTCAGCTGAACAGTCTCGAATCGAGGCTGAAAAGCTTGCTAAACAACGTAAAGAAGCATTAGATAATTCTCATGCTGAAGCTACTTCTATCATTAACAACGCTAAAGATAGTGGTGCAAAAGAACGAGAATTGATTATTGGAAATGCTCAAAATGAAGCTAAGTCTCTAAAGGACAAGGCTAAACAAGATATTGAACAAGAACGTGCTGACGCACTTAAAAGTGCACAAGACGATATTGCGTCATTATCTATTGAGATTGCTTCCAAAGTTATCAAAAAAGAACTTGATGAAAACAGTCAAAAGGATTTGATTGATTCATACATCGAAGGTTTGGGTGATAGCAAATGAGTTTAGATAAAACAACAATTGCTAAGCGTTATTCAAAAGCCCTCTTTGAAATTGTTTCTGAAAAAGGACAACGCGATGAAACACGTGCTGAACTAAATCAGATTCAACAAGTTTTTAATGATAATGAAGGATTAGGCAAAATTTTAACTGACAAAGGTTTGGAGCAAAATCAAAAGCTTGAAATTCTCAATATTTTGACTAAAGATGCTTCAAATTACGTTGGAAATCTCATCAAAATGACTTTTGATTATGGTCGTATGGACTATTTGATAGCGATTATTGATGAGTTTAACAACTTGTGTGACGCTGATGAAAAAATCGTTCGAGCAAAAGTTGTTTCTGCTATCCCATTAAGTGATCAACAACTTGATAAAATGGCAGAACAATTCGCTAAACGTTTAAAAGTTAGTGAAGTTGTCTTAGATAGTGAAGTTGATGATTCAATCATCGGTGGAGCTATCATCAAAACAGATAGTTTGATCTACGATGGTAGTATTCAGACTCAAATTAATCAAATTAGACAGCGCCTAATAGGTTAGCTCGATATTTGTAAAGAGGTGAAACTTTTATGAGCATTAAGGCTGAGGAAATCAGTGCTCTAATCAAACAGCAATTAGAAAACTACCAAGCTGAGCTTAATGTCGAAGAAACTGGTACCGTTACATATGTTGGTGATGGTATTGCTCGTGCTCATGGCTTAAATAATGCTCTTTCTGGTGAACTTCTAGAATTCTCTAACGGTGTTTTCGGTATGGTTCAAAACCTTGAATCAAACGATGTTGGTATTGTTATCATGGGTAACTATGATGGTATCCACGAAGGAGACGTAGTTAAGAGAACTGGTCGTATCATGGAAGTTCCAGTTGGAGATGCCTTAATTGGTCGAGTTGTTAACCCATTGGGTGAACCACTTGATGGCAAGGGAGCAATCCAAACCACCAAAACCCGTCCGGTAGAAAATAAGGCACCTGGTGTTATGCAACGTAAATCAGTTGAGCAACCACTTCAAACAGGTATTAAAGCCATCGATGCTTTAGTTCCAATTGGTCGTGGACAACGTGAATTGATTATCGGTGACCGTAAGACAGGTAAGACTACAATCGCTATCGATACAATCTTGAATCAAAAAGATCAAGATATGATTTGTATCTATGTTGCAATCGGACAAAAGGAATCAACTGTTCGTACACAAGTAGAAACATTGAGACGTTACGGTGCGATGGACTATACAATCGTTGTTAGTGCTGGTCCTTCTGAACCAGCTCCAATGTTATATCTTGCTCCTTATGCCGGAGCAGCAATGGGTGAAGAATTCATGTACAACGGCAAACATGTTTTGATCGTATACGATGATCTATCAAAACAAGCTGATGCTTACCGTGAACTCTCATTAATTCTTCGCCGTCCGCCTGGGCGTGAAGCTTACCCTGGTGATATCTTCTATACTCACTCACGTTTGCTTGAACGTGCAGCTAAGTTGAGTGATGATTTGGGTGGAGGTTCAATGACTGCTTTGCCTTTCGTTGAAACTAAAGCTGGCGATGTTTCAGCTTATATCCCAACTAACGTTATTTCAATCACTGATGGACAAGTGTTCCTTGATGGTGATTACTTTAACTCAGGAACTCGTCCAGCTATTGATGCTGGTACTTCTGTTTCTCGTGTTGGTGGGGATGCCCAGATTAAGGCGATGAAGAAGGTTGCCGGAACTCTTCGTTTGGATTTAGCTTCATATCGTGAATTGGAATCATTTGCTCAATTTGGTTCAGATTTGGATAAAGCTACTCAAGCTAAGTTGGCTCGTGGTCGTCGGACTGTTGAAGTTCTAAAACAACCACTTCATCAACCACTTTCCGTTGAAAACCAAGTTATGATTCTTTATGCATTAACTCATGGTTTCTTGGACAATGTTCCTGTCGATGATATTCAACGTTTCCAAGATGAACTCTTTGACTATATTGCAAGTAACAATAAGGAGCTCACAGACGAAATCCGTGAAACTAAGCAACTTCCTGATACGGATAAGATGGATGCAGCAATTAAATCATTTGCTGAACATTTTCAACCTACAAAGGAAGCTAAATAAGGATATCAGCTAACGAGAGGAAAAGTGGTGAGAATTAATGGCAATATCTGAACAAGATGTAAAGCGTCGAATTGATTCGACTAAGAAAACTAGTCAAATTACGACTGCTATGCAAATGGTTTCAACTGCTAAGTTAAGCCAAATTCAGAGACATACAGTTGGATATCAAGTGTATGCACAAAAAGTTGAGAGTATTGTTGCTCACCTTGCTAAATCACATTTAATGAGCGCTAGTGTAGCTGGTAAGGCTAAGTCTGACCAAGCTATCTCGGCTGCTGATTTACTAGCACAACGTCCTGTCAAGAAGACTGGATATTTAATTATCACTTCTGATCGTGGCTTAGTTGGTTCATACAACAGCAGTGTGATTAAGCAAACAAACGATTTTATGCAAAAGCATGGGCATACTGAAGGCGATGCCGTTATTCTCGCGGTAGGTGGCACTGGTTCTGATTTCTATCGAAATCGTAATCATGAAGTTGCTTACGAATACCGCGGTGTTAGCGACGTTCCAACTTTCAATGAAATTCGTGAAATTGTTAAAACTGTTACTAAAATGTACACAGAAGAAAAATTTGATGAATTATACGTATGCTACAACCACTTTGTAAATAGACTTTCAAATAGTTTCCGAGTAACTAAATTACTTCCAATTGGTGGAGATGATTTGGCTAATAACGAAGCTCATGAACAAGTTACTGCTGAGTATGACACTGAACCATCACCAGAAGCATTATTGCAGGAAATTCTTCCTCAATATGCTGAAAGTTTGGTTTATGGTGCTATCTTAGATGCAAAGACTGCAGAACATGCTGCTAGTTCATCAGCGATGCGCTCAGCATCTGATAATGCTAGTGATTTGATTGCAGATTTAGAGCTACAGTATAATCGTGCTAGACAAAGTGCTATTACGACTGAAATCACCGAAATTACTGGTGGTCAAGCTGCACTTGAATAATATTAACGAGAGGAATTAAACGATATGAGTACTGGTAAAGTTGTTCAAGTTATCGGACCAGTTATCGACGTTGAATTTCCCCTTGACGAAGAATTACCAACTATCAATAACGCTTTGAAGATTAAAAAGGCGGATGGTACTGTCCTAGTTTCTGAAGTAACGCTTGAATTAGGTGATGGTGTTGTAAGAACCATCGCTATGGATGGAACAGATGGACTACAACGTGGTCTTGATGTTGAAGATACTGGAGATTCTATTAAAGTACCCGTTGGTAAAGAAACACTTGGTCGTGTTTTCAACGTCTTGGGTGACACTATCGATGGCGGCAAAGAACTTGGCCCCGATATAAAACGCGATCCAATCCATCGTGATCCACCAGATTATGATGAATTGAATCCAAGTACAGAAGTTCTTGAAACAGGTATCAAGGTTATTGACTTACTTGCCCCATATATTCGTGGTGGTAAGATTGGTCTTTTCGGAGGTGCCGGGGTTGGTAAAACCGTTTTGATTCAAGAATTAATCCATAATATTGCACAAGAACATAATGGTATCTCAGTTTTTACTGGTGTTGGTGAAAGAACACGTGAAGGTAATGACTTATACTTCGAAATGAAGGGATCCGGAGTTCTTGAACGTACGGCCATGGTATATGGTCAAATGAACGAGCCGCCTGGGGCTCGTATGCGAGTTGCTCTTACTGGTTTGACAATTGCGGAACATTTCCGTGATGTTGAAGGGCAAGATGTGTTGTTATTTATTGATAACATTTTCCGTTTCACGCAAGCTGGTTCAGAAGTTTCGGCCTTACTTGGTCGTATTCCTTCAGCCGTTGGTTACCAACCAACACTTGCTACAGAAATGGGACAACTTCAAGAACGTATTACATCAACAAAGAAGGGTTCAGTAACATCAATCCAAGCAGTTTATGTTCCTGCTGATGATTATACTGATCCTGCTCCTGCTACAACATTTGCTCATTTGGATGCAACTACTAACTTGGAACGTGCATTGACTCAACAAGGTATTTACCCTGCTGTGGATCCTCTTGCATCTACTTCAACTGCGCTTGACCCACAAATTGTTGGTGAAGAACATTATGAAGTAGCTACAGAGGTACAACATGTTCTCCAACGTTATAAGGAATTGCAAGATATCATCTCTATCCTTGGTATGGATGAATTATCTGATGAAGAAAAGACCGTCGTTGCTCGTGCACGTCGTATCCAACTCTTCTTATCTCAAGACTTCAGTGTTGCTGCTCAATTTACTGGCCTTCCAGGTCACTATGTAAAGATTGAAGACACAATTTCTGGATTCAAGGGTATCCTTGATGGTAAGTATGATGATCTTCCTGAAGAAGCATTCCGTTTGGTTGGATCAATTGATGATGTAGTTGAAAAGGCTAAAAAAATAAGTGCTACAGAAGATTAGGAGGGATCTAATTGGCTGAAAATTCAGTATTAACAGTTAGTATTGTTACTCCTGATGGTCAAGTCTATGATGATGACCAAGTTACCATGTTGGTAGTTAATACCAAAGAAGGTGAATTAGGTATCTTGCCTAATCACGTTCCTGTAATTGCTGCTCTTGCGATTGATGAAGTGCGGGTAAAACACAGTCAAGAGGAAGACGTTATTGCAGTAAATGGTGGATTTGTTGAATTTTCTGAGAATACTGCAACTATTGTTGCAGATACCGCTGAAAATCAATCTGATATCGACGTAGCTCGTGCTGAAAGTGCTAAGAAACGTGCTGAAGCAACGATTCGTAAAGCGCAACAAGCACACGACAATAGTGAATTACGGCGCGCTCAAATTTCACTTCGTCGGGCTATTAACCGAATTAATGTATCAAAACATTAATTTAGTTATTGGTCATAAAAAACGCTCAATTTTGAGCGTTTTTTTTGTGTTTAAAAATGATAAATTTAGCTTAGTTTCTGGTACAATAATACATGTATGAAATTTTGGAGGAAAATTATGTTAGGAATTCAATCTGTAATAACTTTAATTTGTTATCTATTTTTCATCCTGATTTCCTTTTGGAGTATTCAGGCTATTCCATTTCATAAATTTATGGGAAGATATGAGAATCAAGCACGGGTTTTAATCGTATTGCTGTCTGTGGTTATTGGATATACGGTAAGTAGTTTTTTCTTAAATTTAATTACAACGATTGAAAATTTAACATTTTTAGTCAAATAGGGGATTAAACCTAAATGAAGCAAATTTTGTTACTGATTATTCGTGGGTATCAAAAATTTATCTCGCCAATGTTTCCGCCATCTTGTCGATATTATCCAACTTGTTCTAATTATAGCCTCCAAGCCATCAAACGATTTGGTGCCATAAAAGGTGGCTTGATGGGGGTTGCAAGAATTTTAAGGTGTCATCCATTTGTGCGAGGCGGATACGATCCAGTGCCAGATAATTTTTCTTTAAAACGCAATCAAAAAAATAGTAAACCAAGAAATTAGGAGTTAAAATGTCTAGAAGAGAGAAAAAGTTCGAAATCGAAATTAAAGAAGTTAAAGAAAATGATTCAGTTATCAATGAGGTTTATATCAACAGACAGTTAGTTGGTCAAATTTCTCAAGTAAATGATAAGAATTTTACAGCTTCTAACCAAAGTGGAGAAATGCGTGTAAAATCTATGGATGAAGGAATTCAATGGATTGTAGCTGAATTTAACCTACATTCTCTATAGAAAGGAGCTACCTCGATGGAAAGAATGAATTCTAGGGTTGCTCGAAAGGATGATAGTTCCCGGATTGACTATGGAATTATTTTTCCAGTGCTAATGCTAGCAATTATCGGGCTGGCGTCCATCTACGTAGCTGCGACACATGATACTAGTGCTACAAGCATCTTACGACAGGTTGTTTCTCAGTTAGTTTGGTACGTATTGGGTATCGTAATTGTCACTGTCATAATGCAATTTGATTCGAAACAATTGTGGAAACTAGCACCAATTGTGTATGGAATTGGACTACTTTTGTTAGTTCTAGTCTTATTTCTATACAGTCGAGCCTACGCGGCTAATACGGGAGCAAAGAGCTGGTTTGCTCTAGGACCCTTTACCTTCCAGCCCTCTGAAGTAATGAAACCAGCTTATATTTTGATGATGGCAAAAGTTATTACGGTTTACAACTCAAAAGTAAAAGAGCGCACAGTCCGCAGTGATTGGAAGCTTATCGGAACAATGATTTTATGGACTTTACCAGTGCCTATCTTGTTATTGTTGCAACATGACTTTGGTACGATGTTAGTGTTTATTGCTATTTTTGCTGGATTAGTCGTGGTTTCGGGAGTTACTTGGCGAATTTTGGTACCGTCTTTTGTCGGAATGGTGGTATTAGGAAGTTCAACCTTGATGCTGGTTGCTACAAGTTGGGGACAATCGTTTTTGAGTAAGTTAGGTTTTGAATCTTATCAATTTGCTCGAATCGATAATTGGTTGCATCCTGCTTCGGATACTACTAATTCAGGTTATCAATTATGGCAAAGTATGAAAGCTATCGGTTCTGGGCAATTATTTGGAAAAGGTTTCAACGTTTCGAACGTTAACGTTCCGGTTCGAGAATCTGATATGATTTTTTCGGTTATTGGAGAAAATTTTGGATTTGTCGGTAGTGTAGTATTAATTGGGTTATACTTTTTATTAATTTATAAAATTATCCAAGTCATTTTTGATACTAAAAATGAATTTTATGCGTATATAGCAGTGGGAGTTATCATGATGATTCTATTCCATGTATTTGAAAATATTGGAATGAACATCGGGCTTTTACCACTAACTGGAATTCCGCTACCGTTTGTTAGTGCAGGGGGTTCGGCATTGATCGGAAATATGATTGGCGTGGGGTTAATCATGTCGATGAGGTACCATTATTATTCTTATAGTAAAACAGGATTAGAACAAAAAGCTGATTTCTAAAAACTAGTGATACAAATTAGGTGTCCTAGTTTTTTTATTTTTAGTGTTGACAGCTAAACTGATGGCATGTATACTTTAGCCTATTAACAAAGTATTAGAGAAAGATGAGTAAACAGATTTATCTACGCTTAGAGAGTTTCCGGTTGGTGGAAGGAAATCGAGGTAATCGTTGAAGATGGTCTTTCAATTTATTCAGCGGATTTATGAGCATTTAGTTAGCAAATCATGGGAGCGCCCATTACAGCGCACGGGTTGAT
Source organism: Pediococcus pentosaceus (assembly GCF_001437285.1). GTDB lineage: Bacteria > Bacillota > Bacilli > Lactobacillales > Lactobacillaceae > Pediococcus > Pediococcus pentosaceus. Next base: position 208,489 of record NZ_JQBF01000003.1, read on the forward strand.
TGACCCGCAGAGTTCGTTGACCGTAAGGCAACGAAAAAACAAGGTGGTAACACGACAAACTTTCGTCCTTGAATATAGCTTTAGCTATATTCGGGCGAAAGTTTTTTTGTTTAAAAGGGGGATTAGAATTGATTGAATTTAAGGACGTTTCAAAAACTTTTGAAACCAAAGAAGGAACAGTCCACGCAATTAAGGATGTTAATTTAAAAATTGATAGTGGAAAAATATACGGCATTATCGGATATTCTGGTGCTGGTAAAACGACTTTAATTCGAATGTTAAATGGTCTTGAGAAGCCGACAACTGGGAGTGTTAATATCAATGGAGTAGCAATCAATCAATTATCAGCTAAAGATTTACGCGTCCAACGCCATAAAATTGGAATGATATTCCAACATTTTAATTTATTATGGTCAAGAACCGTAAAAGAAAATGTTATGTTTCCATTAGAAATTGCTGGAGTTGCTAAAGCTGAACGTGAAAAGAAGGCTTTAGAGTTAATCGATTTGGTTGGTTTAGAAGGAAAGGAAGATATGTATCCAGCTTCCCTATCCGGAGGGCAAAAGCAACGAGTGGGTGTTGCTCGAGCATTGGCAAATGATCCAGAAATTCTTCTCTCTGATGAAGCCACTAGTGCTTTAGATCCAGAAACAACCGATGAGGTACTAGATTTATTACTTGATATTAAGAAACGTCTGAATATCACCATTGTATTGATTACCCACGAAATGCATGTCATTCGTAAAATTTGTGATAATGTAGCCGTTTTAGACGGCGGTAAGATTATTGAAGAGGGAGAAGTACTGAATGTCTTCAAAAATCCTCAACAACCGTTAACACAACGTTTTGTTTCCGCAGAATCTGATCCAAGTCATCAAGAAACAGAAATTGTTTTAGATGAGTTATTAAATAAATATCCCAATAGTAGAATCGTTCGGCTAACTTTCCATGGGGATCAGGCTAAATTACCGATCGTTTCGGAAATGGTACATGAATTTCCCAAAGTTGATTTAAATATCGTTGCAGGTAATATTAAGCAAACTCAAGAGGGTTCTATTGGGACATTATATTTACAATTAACAGGACCTGAACCACAAGTAGCTGGGTCGGTTAATTTCTTAAAGAAATTACGGGTAGAAACGGAGGTTATCGCAGATGGGAAGTAGTTCTTATTTTGATTTTAGTTCAGTTGATTGGGCCGAAATGGGGAGTGCAACTTGGGAGACAATTTGGGTAACACTTGTGTCAGTTTTATTTACAGCAATTATTGGCTGTTTGATAGGTCTCTTACTCTTTGAAACCAAAGATAGCAAGAGTAACGGGATTCAGGTAATTAATTGGTTAGTTTCATTATTTGTTAATGTATTCCGATCAATTCCTTATATTATTTTAATCGTTGTTTTGATTCCTTTTACTAATACGTTAGTCCACACCATTGTAGGTCCAGTAGCAGCTTTACCTTCTCTAATTCTTTCTGCGGCTCCTTTTTTTGGACGAATTGTAGAAATGTCGTTTAGAGAAATTGATCAAGGCGTTCTAGAAGCAGCAGAAGCGATGGGTGCAAGCCATTGGACAATTATCTTTAAAGTTTTGTTACCTGAAAGTTTACCCGCGCTGGTATCAGGCTTGACTGTTACAGCAATTTCGTTAGTAGGATATACAGCAATGGCTGGAGCCATCGGTGCGGGAGGCTTAGGTGCCTTAGCGTATAACAATGGTTTCTTGCAATATAATGGAACAATCATTCTGGTGGCAACGATTCTAATTGTATTATTTGTTTTTGTTCTTCAATGGATTGGTGATTTATTAGTTAAAATTATTGATAAAAGGGTTGTTTAATCAAGGAGGAAATTTTTATGAAAAAGAGTAGAGTTTTAACCGCATTAACAATTGCAGCAACTGCAGTAGTTTTGGCAGCTTGTGGAAGTACCGCTAAAAAAACAACGACGGTTACCATTGGGGCTTCACCTACCCCTCATGCAGAAATCTTAAAGCATATTCAACCTGAACTAAAAAAGGAAGGGGTAAATCTTAAAATTAAACAATTCCAAGATTATGTTTTACCTAACAAGGCATTAGCTTCTAAAGATATCGATGCTAACTACTTCCAACACACTCCTTTCTTAAAGGAATGGAACGCCAAGAACAAAGGAAATTTGATTAGCGCAGGTTCAATTCACCTAGAACCGATTGCAGTTTATTCAAAGAAGTATAAAACACTAAAAGATCTACCTAAAAATGCGACGGTACTAGTAAGCAATAATGTAGCAGATTATGGACGGGTGCTTGAAATCTTTAAAGATGCTGGGTTAATTACTCTCAAGAAGGGTACGGATACCACGAATGCTAACTTTAAGGATATTGCCACTAATAAGAAGAATATTAAATTTAAGACGGGGTACGAACCTAAATTGATGCCTCAACTCTACAATAATAAACAAGGTGACGCGGAAGTAATTAATTCTAATTATGCAGTTCAGGCTAAATTAAGTCCCGCCAAAGATGCGATTGCAGTTGAAAAATCATCGTCTCCATATAGCAACATTGTAGCAATTAGACCAGATGAAAAGAACAATAAAGCCCTTAAGAAAGTGATTAAGGCACTTAAGTCAAAATCAACTCAAAGTTGGATTAAAAAACACTTTAAAGGTTCTGTAGAGCCGGTTGAATAACTTCTAAAATCTGTAATAACACTGAATGTTATTACAGATTTTTTGTTGGTCTGACGGGGTTAAACATGTCAATTTAATTGACTTTTTGCACGATAACCCATATAGTTAGTTACATGACTAATTAAGTTTATAATGAAGGAATTAATAAAATTTGAAGGTGGATGTTATGCAATTTAATTTTAATAGCAGCGAACCAATCTATCTCCAAGTCGCCCAACAGATTGAAGATGCAATCTTTACCGGCGGTTTTAAAGAGGGAGAACAGATCCCTTCCACTACTGAAATATCAAAAGAATTTCACATAAATCCTGCAACAGTTTTAAAAGGAATGAATCAACTGGTTTCACGAAAGCTTTTAGAAAAACATCGTGGAGTAGGGATGTTCGTGGCTGAGGGGGCAAGTAATCAAATTACTTTGAATCGCCAGCAAAATTTCTATAATAAGTATGTAATAGGGGTAGTTAAGGAAGCAGTTCGCCTTAATATTAATGAGGAAGATTTAAAAAAATTAATTGAACAGGGGTATAAATCTATATGAAGGGGATCGAAGTAAAGCAGGTAACCAAGTCATTCGATAAAAAAATGATTTTAAATGGAATTGGGATGACAATTGAGCCTAATAAAATTTATGGTTTGTTAGGTCGAAATGGGGCTGGAAAAAGTACTTTACTAAGCTTATTAGTAAACCGAATTGCTCCGGATACGGGAGAAATTCGGTTAGATAATAAAGTTATTCGTGATAATGATGAACAACTCTCTAAGATGTTTTTGATGAGTGAAGTGGATCTTTATCCTAAAAACCTTAAAGTTAAGGATGTTTTCAAGTGGACCAAGAGCTTTTACGGGGGCTTTGATGAAGAACTCGCACAAGATTTATGTGAGAAGTTTGGATTACAAACTAATATTATTTTTAATAAGTTATCAACCGGTTACCGTACTATTATGAAGTTAATCGTTGCATTGGCGGTTCCGGTGGAATATGTTTTCTTAGATGAACCTATTCTAGGTTTAGATGCCGGTCATCGAGAAATTTTCTATAATGCCTTAGTTGAGACATATGCGGAAAATCCTCGTACTTTTGTTATTTCAACCCATCTAATTGAAGAGATTGCTAATTTAATTGAGCATGTCTTAGTAATCGATCATGGTCGTTTAATTGTGGATGATGAAACCGAAAAAGTGCTAGGTGAAGCTTACGTAGTTAGCGGACCTGAGGACAAGGTGGATGAATATACCCAAGGATTGAACGTTATTGGGAGCGATAAATTGGCTCGAATCAAAGCTAGTTATGTTTTTGGTTCATTAGATAATAAACCAATTTCGGACTTAATTAACATTGATCAAATGGATTTACAAACCTTATTTGTCAATTTAACAAATGGAGGTAATGAGAATGAATAAAGTAGCTAGCGTAATCAAGTACGATTTAAGTTATTTTGTCCGCTTGATTTTAATTGTTTACCTGTGGCTAATTGGTTTGCTGGTAGGAATTCCAGTGCTATTACATTTAGTAGCTAGTGGTACCGAAGGGATGGTCATTGCCATCTTAAATGATTTATCTCTACTAACAACGGCAGCCTTGTTTGTTAACGTAGCCTTACTATTTTATTTTGGCTTTTTAACGTACGAGCGTTTTTCTTTCTTAATTCAAAATGGAATTTCGCGAAGAACGGGTTGGTATGCAAAGGTTATATCGATATTAATTGTAGCGTTAATCGGTAATATTTATAGTTTTATTACCGGATTGTTTGCATTAAACGGGGGAAGTGGGTATAAGTCAGTACCTTATTTAGAATTATATGGTCATTTCTTTAAATCATTGCCATTAGATTTAGTTTCAATGTTTATTGTTAACTATATTATGTTGGTTATGCTAGCCGTCTTTGGTATCATTGCGGGAGCCGTCTTTGCGCTATTAACACGGAAAAATCAAAAAATTGTGGCAATATCAATCCCTATTTTAGGAATCCTGTTATTAGCGATATTGGAAAGAATAGTTATACGACAATCGCATATATTAGACCCGTTGGTAGCATTCTTAAAATTTGCTATGGGTTATTCTAAAACTTTAGGTTACTTTAACCCAATCATTCCAGCGACAGGTATGGTAATATTGATTGTATTATCTTTGATAATCTCAAGATGGTTAAATACATTATTACGTACTAAACGAGGAGAATGACTTTTATATGGATCAGACAAGCAATAGAACATTAAAGAAAGAAGTCCTAGAACTCTATCGGGGAAACTGGATAACAGCAATTAAAATTAACATTATACCAATTGTTTGCTCCATTTTTAGTGGATTTATAATTGCTAGTTTGATTGGAATAATTTTATATTTTTTTAGTCAGATTGATAGCAGCGCACTAGGTACAATGGGAAATTACAGTCAAAATTCAGGGACCCCTTATTCAGGTAGGACGACTGCTCAACAATTTTTCTTTCAAGCAATCGTAGTATTTTTTACAGTGGGAATTCAATACGGAATTTTAGATTGGTTACGACACCGAAATCAGCGTCTTTCATGGGGGACAGCCTTCCAAACCTTTAGCAGAAAGTATTTTACATCAACTCTAGCTATTTTTATTTTTCAATTTATTTTCCGCTTCTTATGGTCCTTCTTGCTCATTATTCCGGGTTGGATCAAATATTATTCGTATTCACAAGCCTATTTTCTTTATAAAGAAGCCACTGATCGGAAGATAAGTGATCGTTTTGAATTTGTTAATTTCATTACTTTTAGTCGACGACTCATGGATGGCAATAAGGCAAGATTACTGGGATTACAAATTTCATTAATTGGATGGTACATTTTAAGCATCATTACGTTTGGAATAGGATTTATTTGGTACGTTCCCTATCGTAACGGGCTTTATGCCGCATTTTATAAAAATTTAGTTGAACAGCGTGGTCAACAAGTTCTTCCAGAAATATTTGGATGACAAAAACGCATCTAAACTTAGCTTTTAACTAAGTTTAGATGCGTTTTTTAATCTGTAGTATGTCTTGCTCCGTAGAAAGTGTAAACAATAATTCCAATGATAAACCAAACTAGTGAGTATAATTTAGCTTGGGCGTCTAGTCCCCAGAAAACTGCCAGAGAGCCTAAGAAAGCCAAGGCAGGAAGAACAGGGTAGAGCGGCATTTTGAAGCTTGGAATAGCAATATCTTTACCTTCACGAGGTCGCAGGACATAGATCCCTAACGATACAAACATAAAGGCGATTAAGGTCCCAGCTGAGATTAATTGCGCTAAGAAAGCAAAAGGAAACATGGAACCAATAATAATGCCGATAATTGTTAAAAGGCTTAATGCATGGTTAGGAAGACCTTTTGGATTTACTTGACCTAACCATTTAGGTAGCATACCATCACGTCCAAATGAGTATAGCAGACGAGAACCAGCCATCATCATGCCAATTAATGCTGTAAACATCCCAATTACGGCAATTGCTTGAATCACACCAGCAATTACTCCGTGACCAGCGTGTCGTAAAGCCCAACCGACAGGTTCAGCATTATTAGCGTAATTTGTGTAATGAAACATTCCAACTAGCACTAGCGAAACTGCAATAAAAAGGATAACAGCAATTATTAACGATCCTAAAATACCGCGAGGCATAGTTTTTTCAGGGTTTTTAGCTTCTCCGGCATTAGCAGCAATTGAATCAAAACCAATATAGGAAAGAAAAATCATTGAAATTCCCGAATAGATACCTTTCCATCCACCAAAGGAAGTTCCGTCCGGGTTGGTATGATATTTAGGGATAAATGGTAGGTAGTTTTGAATATGGATAGCTGAAAGTCCCACAATAATAAATACTAAAATAGCAACAACCTTTAAAACAACGAGTGCATTTTCGATGCGAGCGGCTCCTGTAGTTCCATGAGCTAAAAGTAACGCTACCGCAATAACGACGATCAACGCAGTAATATCAATGATTCCACCATTAGTACCTAGAGGATTTGCAAGCTGTTTGGGAATTTGGATTCCAATTGAGGAAAGCAGTCCCCTAAAGTTAGCTGAAAGTCCGGAGGCCACGAAGGCTACGGCGATGAAATATTCCGCTAACAAAGCCCAGCCGGCTACCCAACCAAACCCTTTACCTAAGATTACGTTAATCCAAGAGTATGCAGATCCAGCAAATGGCATAGCGGAAGCCATTTCGGCATAAGCAAAGGCTACTAAGCCGGCAACTACAGCTGCTGCTAAGAATGAAAGTACGACGGCTGGACCAGCATGTTGAGCTGCAACCACACCAGGAAGTGTGAAGATGGAGGTGGAAACGATCGTCCCAACCCCAAGAGCTAAAAAGTCTTTGACTACTAGGGTACGAGTCAAATGAGAATCTTTGTCTTCATAAATAGCAGGATTTTCTTTTTTAATAAAATTTTTGATGAAATTATGCAATAATTTAACCTCCTTAAATAGTAGTATAGACTATCATATCATATTCTATCATTTATTTTTAATGTTTAGCTAATCAAATTTAATTGTATTTTTAAGTGAAGAATGGGAAATATTTTTGCTAAGTTGATGAACGTGTTAGAATCAATATATTATTAGGAGGACATGCCTTTGGATTCAATTAATGAAACACAAACAAAAATAGCAGCTCTAAGGATGGATCTCCGAGTTGGAAAAATATTTTCTTCTTTAGGAAAATCAGTTGGACTAATCATTGATTCGGCTTCACAAGATTTACCAGTTACTGAGGTAAAAGTCCCCCAAGATGAAGATGATGTAGTTGAATTACTTAAAATTATTAATGAACAGTTGGGGAAGGGAGACATGGACGAAATTAGTGATGATAACATTAATCTACTAATGGATCACCTAGGCTCTTTTAAAGCTCAAATCCGTGATGGTGGAGTTTTCACTCTTTTTGGTGATTTACTCCAATATGATATTTTAACTAAAAATCAAAAAATAATGATATTTGATCGTTTGATTAGTGACCAGATGCTCTTGTCGCATATTAATGAAACACAGAATGATGCGGCATATTTAAGAGCATACACACTAATTTTGTTAGCAACTCTTATCTACATTGATCGAGCTGGGACCACTTTTATTGATCCTAAACGTCGATCAAGATTGGTAAACCAAATTGTACTCTATACTATGCTAGAAAACGATACACGTGGATATGAAGACGGGCGAGGATGGATTCATGCCTATACACATTTGGGTAACGTTTTAGATGAGCTAGCAAGTGATGAAAAGTTAGTCCGAGCGGATAAAATTTTATTAATGTGTACAGTGATTGAAAAGATAAAAAGATTAAAAACACCGTTAATTTATGGAGAATCTATTCGTTTAGCGGTATACATTGCCGACCAACTATATGAAGACGACGTATATCAGCAATTTTTATTGATTGAACTTCGCGAATGGCGTCGCTCTTTGGAAACAATTCAAATGAGAGAGTCCAGTGCTATGTGGAATGCTTTATTTAATCGTCAGCGTTTTTTGCAAGCCCTCGTTTTAAATCCGGATATGGCCAATTCAATTGTGGAATATTTGGAAGATTCCAATGATTTTACAGTATAATTTTTAACTTCTATTTCATCATTGAACTGATTTTATGATATACTGAAGGTTCAATAAACGTTTGATAATTGGCGGAGCAAACTCAAGGTTTGTAATTATCTTACATACGAGGTGGAAAAAATGAAAATTGCTGTACTTGCCGGTGGGAAAAGCACGGAAAGAAACGTGTCGCTTTCATCTGGTTCAAAGATCACCAATGCTTTGCGATCAAAAGGTTACGATGCAACGATGATTGATTTATTCTTGGGATATGAACTTGAGGATGGTCAAAGTTATGAAGACGTATTTAAGTCTAGTAATACCAGTACTGATTATGAAATCAGTGACGCAGTTTTAACAGAAGAAGATATTGAAGAACTTCGTACAGACGGTACGGTTGGATTGTTCGGGAAAAATGTTTTACCAATCCTCCAAGCTGCTGACTTTGTTTTTCTAGCGTTACATGGTGGTGATGGTGAGAACGGTAAAGTTCAAGCTGTTTTGGATCTTAATCATATTAAATATACAGGTAGTGGTTCACTAGCTTCAGGAATTGCCATGGATAAAGCAATTTCAAAAGAGATTATGTTGTATAACAACATTAAAACAGCCCAATTTGCTGTATTGCATGCAAAAGATGGTATTCATCCTCAATTAGCCTTTGACTATCCAATGGTTGTTAAGCCTAATAGTGGTGGTTCAAGTATTGGTACTAGAATTGTACATGATGAAGCCGAACTAGCTGAATCATTAAAGGATGCCTATCGTTTTGATGATGAAATTATTGTCGAAGAATTTATCACTGGACGTGAATTTTCACTAGGAGTGGTAAATGGTCAAGCAATGCCAGCAATTGAAATTGTGGTAAATGATGGTTGGTACGATTATGAACATAAATTTCAAACGGGTTCAACGACTAAATTCGTTACTCCTCCAGAAATCGAAGATGATGTTCATGATGAAATGAAAAGGGTAGCTGTCCAAACAATGGATGCCTTGGGCATGACTAACTATGGACGCGTTGATTTTCTAACTAACGACACGGGCGTATATGTAATCGAAGCCAATAACCTTCCAGGAATGACACCTCTATCGTTATTACCACAAGAAGCAGAAGCAGCTGGTATTAGTTATGAGGACCTTTGTGAAAGTATCGTATTAGGCAAGCAAAAGCTTTACGATGAATTAAAAAAATAAATTTAAAACCCCTCTTTAGAGTAATTAAACCCTAAGGAGGGGTTTTTTATGAAATTAAAATGTACGTGGTCAACTAAGAATGCAATTTTAGAAAACTATCATGATAAGATATGGGGAAAGCCATGTTTTAGTGACCAAGAACTCTTTAAATGTCTGGCAATTCAAATTTTCCAATCGGGGTTAGATTTACGAACGGTTTTGACGAAATTGGAAGCATTAAATGAAATGTTTGACGAGTTTAAAGTTCAAACTGTTGCTGACTATGATCAGTCTAAATTAGAAGCGTTGATGGCATGTCCATTAATCATTAGAAACCAACGAAAAATTAAAGCAGTTATCCATAACGCAGATGTGATCTTAAAAATGTCTCAAACGGGGATGTCTTTTAATGATTTTATCTGGTCAAAAGTAGATTTTGTCCCTATGGATTTAGAACCCAAAAATAATGCTAAAATGATGTTTGATTTACCAATTGCTAGAAGGGTGTGTAAGGACATGCAAGAGCTAGGATTTCAGTTTGTGGGACCAACTAACATTAGCTTCTTTTTACAAGCAAGTGGAATAATTAATACACACTGGGTAAATTGTAGTTATCGTTAAAATGGTGTAAATAAAAAGTACGGCGATTTAATTTTTTAAACTAAATTGCTGTACTTTATTTTATTATTTATTTTCTAAGTCTGTGCGAACAACCAAAACATCACAAATGGCGGTACGGGTTACGTATTCGGTAACGGAACCGATTAATAAACGTTCAACAGCGTTTAATCCAGTAGCACCAATCATGATTAAATCTGTATGAAGTTCTTTAGGGACATCTTGAGAGATTACTACCTTTGGTGAACCGTACTCAATGGAATAAGCAACATTTTCTAATCCATCATTGTGTGCCTCTTGGATATAGCGGTCTAAAGATTTTTTAGCTGTATCTGTGACTTGGTCGACCATGGCGGTATCGAAACTCGAAATATTTTGGAAAGCACGAGTATCTATAACGTGGAGTAAATGCAATTCTGCACCATCGTTACGCTTAGCGACGGCAACTGCTTTTCTAAAGGCTAGCTCTGCTTCTTTGGAACCATCAACTGGAACAAGAATATGTTTATACTGTTGTGTCATAACATAACCACTCCTATCTATTTACCCTCATTGTACGTTAAAAATGAGAAAATAAAAAGGAATTTGCTATAAAAATTTTAATAAAAATAGCAAAGTTCCAGTGGTAGAAAAAATTCCTAAAACTAAAGCAATTAAAATTAGAACAGTATTTCCAGTTATTCCTAACAGTAGAGTAATAATACTAATGCCTATTAATATTTTTCCAACTACATTTAAACTTTGGCTGAGTAATTTATTAGTAGAAGGTTTAAATAGCATAAAATCCGTGGAACGGTGGGTATAGAGGTAATAACCGATATAAAAGATAATAATTGCAAAAATGAACATAAAGAGCTGAATTAGCATAAATAAATCCTACTTTCTTAATATATAAAAAAACCCCACCGGAGTGGGGCAAAGAACTTTTAGTAGCGTTCATATCGGCCAGTATCTAACCCTAGTAACTAGGTGGGTGCACATACCCAAACAGCATGTTTCCTTGTACAAGGCATACAATTCACTTGAGATCCGTGCTCCCGATTAGATGTTTGTTGGAAGAATATGAAACCGATAATTCCGAATACCTAAGAACTTCATAATTATCTTACTATACTTTTTGTAGAAAATACAATGTTAATGATTAGAACGTTGTGATTTCTTTAGACTTTCGTACCGATTTTTAATTTTCTCTTCATAGGTACTATTACCCTTGGCATCAAAATATGCAGCATCAACCAATTTGTCTGGTAGATATTGCTGAGCTATCCAGTCGTTAGGATAATTGTGAGGGTATTTGTAATCTACCCCACGACCTAAAGCAGCTGCACCTTTGTAATGAGAATCGCGTAGATGGTCTGGGACTTCACCAATCTTTCCAGTACGTACATCGGTTAAGGCATTATCGATTGCGGTAATGCCTGAATTGGATTTAGGAGAGACACAAAGTTCAATCACGGCGTCAGCCAAAGGAATTCGAGCTTCAGGCAGTCCGACGTGTTCAGCGGCCGTGACGGCAGAAACTGTCCGTTGACAAGCTGGGGGGTTAGCCAAACCGATATCTTCATAAGCAATGATTAACAGCCGACGGATAACACTTTGCAAGTCGCCACTTTCCAAAAGTCGTGCCATATAATGGAGAGCCGCATCTGTATCACTACCGCGAATCGATTTTTGAAAGGCAGAAATTACATCGTAATGAGCATCCCCATCCTTATCTTGGGTGAGAGCTCTTTTTTGCAGACATTCTTCTAGAATAGCTAGTGTTAAGTGAATTTTTTGATTTTCGTCAGGACCAGTTGAACGCGCAGCCAGTTCAACTGCATTTAAGGCGCTACGCAAATCACCATTAGTGGACTCAGATACAAATTTTAAAGCATCTTCATCAATTACGATGGGTAATTCACCTAAGCCACGGGAGGAATCCTTAATCGCAGCAAGGACGGCTTTTTTAATTTCATCCGGTTGAAGTGGTTTAACTTCAAAAATTTGAGTTCTACTACGGATTGCCGGATTGATATTGATATAAGGATTTTCAGTTGTTGCACCGATTAAAATGATATTGCCATTTTCTAAATGGGGGAGGAGGAAATCCTGCTTAGTTTTATCTAAACGATGGATTTCATCTAGTAGCAGAATTACAGTTCCACTCATTTTGGCTTCTTCAGCCACAATTTGAAGATCTTTTTTAGAATCGGTGGCAGCGTTCAAAATTCGAAAAGCATATTTAGTTGAGCCTGAAATAGCACTGGCAATACTAGTTTTACCAGTTCCAGGAGGGCCGTATAAAATCATGGATGATAAAAGTTTGGCTTTAACCATGCGGTCGATAATTTTTCCAGGACCGACCAAATGCTGTTGACCAACAATTTCTTCGATAGTTCGTGGGCGCATACGAAACGCTAATGGTTGCATTTTTTCTCCTAAAATAAAAATTTAAAGTAAATAAAAAAACGGCCAAGGCCGTTTTTAATATGATTATAGCTTGTTGTAGTATTCAACGATAAGTGAATCGTCAATATCTGCTTCAAGTTCATCACGTTGTGGAAGACGAACAAGAGAACCTTCCAACTTGTCAGCATCAAACTGAACAAATTGTGGACGACCAACAACAGCTTCAACAGCTTCGCTGATAATCTTAAGATCTTTTGATTTTTCACGAACGCCAATAACTTGGCCGATTTCTACTTCGTATGAAGGAATATCAACACGCTTACCATCAACAGTGATGTGACCATGATTTACCAATTGACGAGCTTGACGACGAGTAGTTGCCAAACCTAAACGGTAAACCATGTTGTCCAAACGACGTTCAAGTAAAACCATAAAGTTTGTACCAGGAAGACCTTCGCGGATCTTACCAGCGCGAACAAATAGGTTTGAGAATTGACGTTCTGTTAAACCGTACATCATACGTAACTTTTGCTTTTCGCGAAGTTGCATACCGTATTCAGAAATCTTACGACGGTTATTTTGACCATGATCACCAGGAGCGTAAGGACGGCGAGCCAATTCCTTACCTGTACCTGTTAATGAAATACCAAGACGACGTGAAACTTTCCAGCTTGGGCCTGTATATCTAGACATAAAAATATCCTCCAATAAATTGTTTTTGTTGGAGTAAAATAAACAAATGTGGGTTTAGTATTCGTGCAGATTGCTTTGCAAGGTTCACCTTTGCAGCCGCTGAGGTTACTAGTTGACCTGAAAAACAGGCAACAATCTGTTGACGAGCTTACCGCCCACCGCTGCATTATTTTACACTCCTACTAGTTTAACGCACTCAAAACAGAACTGTCAATGTGTTTAACTAATGCGTCTCTGAATTTAATCAGAGTGGCTTCATCATCTTCACTAAAACGATTGAGAATCGGTGAGTCAATGTCTAAAACACCTAATAATTGGTTACCCACCATTAAAGGTAAGACAATTTCTGAGTTTGATGCACTATCACAAGCAATGTGTCCAGGAAATTCATGCACATTTTCCACACGGAGGACTTTATTTTCTTTAAAGGCAGTTCCACAAACTCCCGAACCGTTTTTGATGTGCATACAAGCCACATTTCCTTGGAAGGGTCCCAGGACCAATTCATCTTTTTTTGAATCAAAAAGATAAAAACCACACCAGTTTACATCTTTGGTTTCGCTATACAACAAAGCTGAAGCATTTGAAAGATTGGCAATTAAGTTGGTTTCATTAAACAAAAGTGCATCAATCTGTTCGACAATAATTGAGTTAATCGGTTCTGACATTGTAGTCACTTCCTATATAATGTTTAATTAATAAAAAATCCCTAGTTTAACAAACTAATGGGTATGATATAATTAATTAGGTAAATTCTAAATTGAAGAAAGTTAAAAGGCAAGTTTTTTATCAATTGAATTGAGTGAAGTTAAGAAGGATGGGATTTTAGTTATGATCATGGTATTGATTGCAATCATAGTGGTAGCAATTCTAGTTTATTTAGGAATTGTTTCATATCAACGTTATTTACTTAAACAAATCGATGAATTATTAGATCGAAAAGCAGACATCAGTGAATCACCGGTGCGTCAAAAACTAATGGAAGTTTCCTCCATGAATCTAACTGGATCATCGGCTATTGGGTTAGATAACATTCGAAATGACTACCAGGAAATTATTGATCATCGATTACCAGAAATTGAAGACATTGCTAACCATTCGAAACAAGATGTCAATGATATGAAGATTTTCGAAGCGCGTAAGGATGTTACGACGGTTAGTGAATCTTTAGATGCAATTGACGAAGAAACGCGACGTCTTAACGATCAGTTGGATAATATTAAACGTACGGATCAAGAACAACGAGATGCGGTTAAGGTCTTACGCATGAAGTATGAAGAAATTAGAAAAACACTTCTAGCTAAGAACCTAACGCTTGGTCCAAGCATTGATTTATTAGAAGAAAAATTAGCTCGTTTAGATGATGAATTTGAAATGTTCAGTGGAACCGTAGAAGCTGGAGATCATGAAAAGGCTGAAGGCCAACTCCAAAAACTTCGAACAAGTACAGAACAATTAGAAGCACAAATTCAAAACGTTCCACCTTTATATGAAGAACTAACTAATGTATTTCCAGAGCAAATTGCTGAAATCAAAGATGGCTACGATCAATTGATTAATCATAACTATGCCTTTGAAGATGATATCGTTGATGACGAGCTGGGTGCTATTAAAGCTAAGATTTCAGATAATCTTGAAACCCTTGGTAACTTACGTTTAGATGCTGTACGTGATAACAATAAGTCAATTGAAATTAGAATTGACGATTTATACAGTATCTTACAAACTGAGATTGATGCACGTAAGTCAGTTGAGCATAATTTTGATGTAATTACTCGCTTCTTAGATCACGCTGAAAAACAGAATAAAGTTTTGTTAGCAGAAGTGGAACGCATGGATCAAAGTTATGTTTTGAGTGATGATCAGTTGGTATTAGGTCAAAACTTAGATGCTGAATTAAATGAAATTCGTAATGAACATGATCGTGATACAGAACAAATTACTAACCAACCGGTTGTTTACTCAGAAATTGTGGAACGTTTAAAAGCTGAAAATGACCAACTTTCTGAGATTGAAGATCAACAAGCTAAATTAAATGATGAACTTCAAAGCCTTGTAGATAGTGAAAAAGATGCCCGTGCAAGAATGCAACAATATGACGGTGAACTCCATAACATCAAACGTCACGTTGAAAGTCTTAACCTTCCAGGTATTCCAGAAGGATACATGGATTACTTCTTTGTGGTTAGTGATGAGATTGAAAAAGTTGGGAGCGATATGAATCAAGTTCGAGTTAATATAGACAAAATTAACCGAGAACTTGATATGGTAAGTACGGATATTCAAACTCTTACTAAGAAGACCACTGATCTGACAGACGATGCCGCTATCAGTGAGTTAGCAATTCAATACGCTAATCGTTATCGTCATACCGATCAAGATATCGAAGATGCTATTTTACGAGCTCAAAAGCTTTTTGATACGGACCATCGTTACAATGAAAGTTTAACTGTAATTACAAAAGCACTAGAAGAAGTTGAACCAGGTGCAGTGGATAATATCACAGACAATTACTACCAACAAAAACGAACTGAATATTAGAAAATAAAATGCTATCGTACTTAGTGCGATGGCATTTTACTTTGAAGATCTAAATATTTAGATTACTTTAATTTTGTAAGTATATTTTTCTGTTATAATTATTAGGGTTTACGGAAATATATAATGGAGAAATGAGTAAATGATTTATTTTGATAATAGTGCAACAACTAAAGTTGATAAGAACGTTTTAGAGACCTACCAAAAGGTCAGTAATAAGATTTGGGGTAACCCTTCTAGTTTGCATGATATGGGCGAAATGTCGTTCAATTTATTGGAGCAGTCTAGAAAACAAATTGCTAGTTTGTTAAATGTTAAACCTCACGAAATATTTTTTACAAGTGGTGGAACGGAAGGCGACAACTGGGTAATTAAAGGGACAGCGATGGAAAAACGGATGTATGGAAAGCATCTAATTACGACGGCTGTCGAACATCCTGCCGTAAAAAATTCTATGGAACAGTTAGCACAATTAGGATTTGATATTACCTATCTTCCCGTTGATGATGAGGGTCGAATTAACATTCAAGATTTAAAAGATGCCATTCGCCCGGATACGATTCTGGTTTCGATTATGGCAATTAATAATGAAATTGGAACAATTCAACCACTTTTAAAAGCAGCAGAAGTTTTAAAGGACTATCCAAAAGTACATTTTCATATCGATGCTGTTCAAGGAATTGGTAAAGGGATTCAAGCTGCAATCATGAATGATCGTGTTGATTTTGTAACCTTCTCTGGCCATAAATTTCATGCTCCTCGAGGGGTGGGTTTTATTTATGCGCGCGAAGGTAGGCGAATTGCACCATTGTTAACTGGTGGTGGACAGGAAAAGAATTTACGGAGTGGAACGGAGAACTTACCTGCGATCGCCGGGATGGCTAAGGCACTGCGTTTACTACTTGATGGCGAAGATCAAAAGGTAGCTTTACAAGAATCAATTAAAGAGAAAATTTATAATCACGTAACTAAGTTTGAAAAAGTGGTTGCTTTTTCTAAAATTCAAGCTAACTTTGCTCCGCATATTTTGTGTTTTGCAATTAAAGGGGTGCGTGGAGAAACGATTGTTCATGCGTTTGAATCACATGGAATTTACATTTCGACCACTAGTGCTTGTTCTTCTAAAAAACAGCAAGCTTCAAGTACTTTAACGGCAATGAAGATTGACTCAACCATTTCAACGAGTGCCGTCCGAGTTAGCTTAGATAGTGCTAATTCTTTGGAAGAAGCTGATGAATTTAATCGAATTTTTGACCAATTATATCAAGACTTTTCAAAAATAAATAAAAATAGCTAGGAGTTTATATGAAATATACGGAAATAATGGTTCGCTACGGTGAACTATCAACTAAAGGTAAAAACCGCAAAGATTTTATTGCTCGTTTGGGAGGAAATATACGTAAAAGTCTTAAGGACTTTGAAGACGTTGAAATTCATCCTAATCGTGACCGTACACATGTAACCTTAAATGGTACAGACAGTGATGCAGTCATTAACAGACTTAAAAAAGTTTTTGGGATTCAAAATTTTTCGCCAATGTTAAAAGTTGAGAAAACAATGGAAGCTGTCCAAGCTGGTGCTCTAGAAATGATGAAGGAGCAATTAAAGCCGGGAATGACCTTTAAAATTAATACACGTCGTTCTGATAAAGAATTTGCTATTAATACAGATACCATGAATCGGGAACTTGGTGGATTTATACTAGATAACTTCCCAGATAATGATGTAAAAATGAAAAATCCAGACATTACCTTACGTGTTGAAATTCGATCTAATGGAATTTTCTTAACTAGTGAAGTAATTAATGGGGCAGGTGGCTTACCGGTTGGAACTGCTGGCAAGGGAATGATGATGCTTTCTGGTGGAATTGATTCTCCTGTAGCAGGTTATTTGGGGATGAAACGTGGCGTAGAGATGGAAATGGTGCATTTTTTCAGTCCGCCATATACTAGCGAACAAGCTCTAGCTAAGGCTAAGGAATTAAGTGGAAAATTAGCTGCATATTCTGGAAGTGTTCAATTTATCCAAGTTCCATTTACAGAAATTCAAGAAACTATTAAAGAAAAATGTCCAGAGGGTTATTTGATGACGATTCAACGTCGAATGATGTTGCGCCTAGTAGTTGCCCTAGCTAAACAACGTGGTGGACTAGCAATCTTTAATGGAGAATCTCTAGGACAAGTAGCTTCGCAAACAATGGAAAGCATGTTAGCTATTAATGACGTAACTACTATGCCGATTATTCGTCCGGTAGTTTCAATGGATAAAAATGAAATTATTGACATAGCTAAGGATATCGACACTTATGACTTATCAATTATGCCATTCGAAGATTGTTGTACGATTTTTGCTCCACCATCACCTAAAACACATCCAGATCTCGAAAAGACGCGTTACTTTGAGAAGAGAATTGACGTTGAAGGATTATTGGAACGTTCTTTAGCAGGCGTAAAAATTACTAACATTCGTGCTGAAGAAAACTTTATGAATCAAAATGAAGAAGTTTTTGCTGAATTATTGTAAAGGATTTGTATATTGATTGAAATCAGTGAGTGTTTGAGATAAGGTTAACGTAATTTAAATAAAGGAGCGTACAATTATGGAAGTATTACGCGGTGGAGAAAAAGTTGAACTCGTTGGAAATCCTCCAATGATTGGAGAACAATTACCCAAATTTAAAGTTTTTACTGGCGATGGTGAAAAAGTTAAGACACGCGATTTACTGGGTAAACCACTTTTAATTAGTGTTGTTCCAGATTTAAATACGCCGGTTTGCAGCATGCAAACTAAAAAATTTAACCAAGAAACTGACCAATACTCAGATATTCGATTTGTAACCATTTCTAACAACATGCCTAAAGACCAAGTAGCTTGGTGCGCAAATGAAGGTGTTAAGAACATGGAAGTATTGTCAGATCATGAGCTATCATTTGGTTATGAGATGAATCTATATATTCCGAATGCTGGTTATCTAGCTCGTAGTATCTTCATTGTTGATGCTGATGGCAAAATTATTTATCGTGAAATTGTACCAGAAATTCATGACGAACCTGACTATCAAGCTGCACTTGATTTTATCAATAAAATGTAAAAACATAATTGACGAACGGACAATTATTCTTTATTATTTATTCTGAAGGTTATGACTAAGAGGAGAGCTGCAAAACTTTTTTCAGAGAATAGACATTTTTGCTGAGAGTCTTAAAAAGTTGGAGTTCGGGTTGCTTATGAGCCAATTTTCTAGATTTAATTCTAGAAAATCGAACAAATTGTTCGTTATCAATGTTAAAGAGGGGCATAATACGCCCAATTTAGGTGGTACCGCGAAGCATCTTCGTCCTATGAGTTAGGACGGGGTGCTTTTTATTTGGAAAGGAAAGTGGGATTTTAATGACTAAAGACGTAGATATGTCGACAAAGTACGACCCCCAAAGCGTTGAACATGGACGCTACCAAAAATGGGTCGAACAAGGACAATTTAAACCTAATGGAGATCAAAAGGCTAAGCCTTATTCAATCGTTATTCCGCCTCCCAATGTAACTGGAAAATTACATTTGGGACATGCCTGGGATACGACACTACAAGATATGTTGATCCGCCAAAAACGAATGCTAGGATATGATACTGTTTGGATTCCAGGAATGGATCATGCTGGAATTGCTACTCAAGCTAAAGTAGAAGCCAAGCTACGAGAACAAGGTGTTTCCCGTTATGACTTAGGCCGTGAAAAGTTCATTGACCAAGTTTGGGAATGGAAAGATGAATATGCCGATACAATTCATCAACAGTGGGCTAAGATGGGTCTTTCTCTTGATTATGACCGTGAACGTTTTACCTTAGATGAAGGTCTTTCTAAAGCTGTCAAGAAAGTCTTTGTGACCCTTTATGAAAAAGGCTTAATTTATCGTGGTGAATACATTATCAACTGGGATCCACAAGCTCGTACTGCCTTATCCGATATTGAAGTGGAACATCAAGATGACCAAGGTGCTTTTTATCATGTTAAGTACTTCTTTGCAGATGAAGAGTTTGAATTTAACGGTAAAAACTATATTGAAATTGCAACTACTCGTCCGGAAACTATGTTTGGGGATGTTGCTATTGCTGTACACCCTAGTGATGAACGTTATAAAGATATCGTTGGTAAGGAAGTCATTCTTCCGCTCCAAGGACGTCATTTACCAATCATCGCTGACCAATATGTTGACCCAGAATTTGGGACAGGGATGGTAAAAATTACACCAGCTCATGACCCTAATGATTTCCAAGTCGGTAATCGTCATGATTTGAAGCGCATCAATACGATGAATGAAGATGCTTCAATGAATGAAAATGCTGGTAAGTACGAAGGTATGGATCGCTTTGAAGCTCGGAAAGTCATGGTTAAAGATCTTGAAGAACAAGATTACATGATTAAGATTGATCCAATTGTTCATAGTGTGGGCCATTCTGAACGGACGGGTGTGCAAGTCGAATCTCGATTATCTACCCAGTGGTTTGTTAAGATGGATAAGTTAGCCCAAATGGCGCTGGATAACCAAAAAACAGACGATAAGGTTAACTTTATTCCTGAACGTTTTGAACATACCTTTAACCAATGGATGGAGAATGCTCATGATTGGGTTATTTCACGTCAATTGTGGTGGGGACATCAAATCCCTGCTTGGTATAACAAGCAAACTGGAGAAGTTTACGTGGGCGAAGAAGCACCTCAAGATATTGAAAATTGGGAACAAGACCCCGATGTTTTGGATACTTGGTTCTCAAGTGCTTTATGGCCATTTACAACAATGGGTTGGCCTGATGAGAATTCAGCAGATTTTAAACGTTATTTCCCAACTAGTACATTAGTTACTGGATATGACATTATCTTCTTCTGGGTTGCTAGAATGATTTTCCAAAGTCTAGAATTCACTGGCAAACGTCCGTTTAAAGATGTGTTACTTCACGGTTTAATTCGTGACGAGCAAGGACGCAAGATGAGTAAATCCTTGGGTAATGGGATTGATCCAATGGACGTAATTGATAAGTATGGTGCCGATGCGCTTCGTTGGTTCTTATCCAATGGTTCAACTGCTGGACAAGATTTACGCTTTAGTTACGATAAGATGGATTCGGCATGGAACTTTATCAATAAGATTTGGAATGCTAGTCGTTATGTAATTATGA
Source organism: Pediococcus pentosaceus (assembly GCF_001437285.1). Classification (GTDB taxonomy): domain Bacteria; phylum Bacillota; class Bacilli; order Lactobacillales; family Lactobacillaceae; genus Pediococcus; species Pediococcus pentosaceus. Next base: position 229,283 of record NZ_JQBF01000003.1, read on the forward strand.
ATTTGGATCAAGTTGAACAGCCAAAACTTCCAGAATTAAACCAATTAACATTAGCTGATAAATGGATTTTGAGTCGTTTGAATAAAACGGTTGAACAAGTTACGCACTTCTTTGACGTTTATGACTTTGGTGAAGCCGGTCGGGCAATGTACACCTTTATTTGGGATGATTTCTGTGACTGGTATATCGAAATGAGTAAAGAAATTTTGAACGGTGAAGATGAACAAGCTAAGGTTAATACTCAAAATGTATTGGCATACGTTCTTGATCAAACACTTCGTTTGTTGCACCCCGTGATGCCATTTGTTACTGAAAAAATTTGGCTCTCCATGCCACATGATGGTCAATCATTAGTGAATGCAGAATATCCGGTTGTACATGCTGAACTAGAAAATCAAGATGCTGAAGCGGGAATGGATCACTTAATTGGATTGATTAAGGCGGTTCGTAACATTCGTTCAGAAGCTGGGGCCCCAATGTCTAGTCCGGTTGATCTTTTGATTAAGACTGATAGTACAAAACTAATGCAACTCTTTAATGAAAATCGCGATTATATTGATCGTTTCTGTCATCCAGCTAATTTTGAATTAGGGGCAGATGTAGAGGCACCAAAACTTTCAATGTCAGCGGTAATTACGGACGGAGAAATTTACATTCCACTAGCTGAATTAGTAAACTTGGAAGATGAAATTGCGCGTCTGGAAAAAGAAGAAGCTAAGTACGAGCAAGAAGTAAACCGGGTGGTTAAAAAATTACAAAATGAACGTTTTGTAAGCAATGCTCCTGAAGAAGTTGTTGCAGCTGAACGTGCAAAACAAACGGATTACGAAGGTAAATTAGAAGCAACTAAACGTCGTCTTGCAGATATTAAATCTGAAAGCAAGTAGCTAACGTTTAAATTAACATTAAAGAACTGCAAACAAAAAGTGATTTTTGATGCGGTTCTTTTTTGCTAGAAGGGGGCTCAGTGATGGATTATAAAACGGCTTTGGAATTTATACACGGGCGGCCGCGGTTACGAAAAGAGCCGACCGTAAAAAGAATGACTGCCTTTCTAGATCAGTTAGGGAATCCACAAGATGCAATTCAAGGAATTCATGTTGCAGGGACCAATGGTAAAGGTTCGACCATTGCTTTTTTGGCCAAAATGATGGAGGCTACTGGACAACGAGTAGGGACATTTACTTCGCCTTATTTAGAACGCTTCAATGAGCGGATTGCAGTAAATGGAATCCCTATCCGTGACGATGAGATTCTAACGTTAGTGGAAGAAATCAAACCAATCGTAGACGAGTTAGATCAAACTCCCTTAGGTGGACCATTAGAATTCGAAATTGTCACAGCCATGATGTTTTTGTATTTTAAAAAACACCCCGTGGATATAGTTTTGATTGAAGTAGGTATTGGAGGAAGGTATGATTCTACAAATGTCTTCACCCCGATTGCTAGTGTAATAACGAATATTGGTTGGGATCATATGCAAATTCTGGGTGATACATTACCTAAAATTGCTTTTCAAAAAGCAGGCATTATTAAAACTAATGTTCCAGTAATCACTGGAACTGAAGATCAGGCTGCGCTACGAGTGATTGAAGAGGAAGCTAAAAAGTTACACGCACCGCTAAAAATTTTGAAACGTGATTTTAAAATTGATTCCAAGGAAAATTTTTTCAGCAATACGTTCGCTCGAATCGATCATATTCACAGTGGCTTACTGGGTTTATATCAAGTAAATAATTTGGCAGTTGCTCTAGAAACTATGTTAGTAGTTAGTCGTCAATTAAATTGGAAGATTAACTATGATCAATTACGACAAGCAGTCCAACATACTCAATGGGCTGGCCGAATGGAAATTATTCAAAAACGGCCTAAAATTATTTTAGATGGGGCCCATAATTTACCAGGAATCCAAGCATTAAAAAAATCGATTCAAGCGTATTGGCCAGAACAAAAAGTTTTTATTTTAGCAGCTATTTTAGATGACAAAAGATTTGAGGCAATGTTGACCGAGTTAGTTGATTTAAAACAAGTAGAGTTAACGTTAACTAGATTTAATGGGCCAATCAAGCGTGCTGCTGTAGACTGGTCAGAACTGCACGATCCGATTCGAAAAGATATTAATTATCAAGCGAATTGGCAGTTGGCTTTAAAAGAAATTCTGCGTCAGGCTAAACCTAGCGACGTAATTATTATTACCGGATCCTTGTATTTTATTTCTGAGGTACGCCCGCAGCTAATTAAATAAAGCCGGCTGAATTTCCGTATGTATTTATTAGAGGTGATGTATATGGAAATTCAAGATGAAGCGAAAGCAAAATTAAAAAAAGTCGGTGCTGAAAATTTAAGTAACGAAGAACTTGTTCGAGCTTTTTTGGATAGTTTTGGACAAAGTCAAAAAATTAACCAGCTAACTAATCATTTTTGGGATACAATTGGAGACATAGCTGGTTACGGCTTACTAAGTCAAAATGAAAAAAGAAAAATTTTTAAAAATCTTCCAGATGCTACTGTAGCTCTGGAGGCGGGTATTGAATTGGGACGTCGAATTCAAAAACAACCAATCCATTTACTGGGAAAAGTACTAGGAAGTGCTCAGTTGGGACAAATGATGGTTTCAAGATTTCAAAAGGAACCGCAAGAACACCTGTTGGTATTATGTTTGGATACTAAAAATCAAATTAAACGCGAAATTGTTGTTTTTAAGGGTGGCCTTAACTCGGCAGAAGTTCATCCTCGAGAAATTATGGTGGAAGTATTGCGGGTTAGTGCAAATAGTTTTGTTTTAATCCACAATCATCCAAGCGGTAATATAGAGCCTTCAACCAATGATTTAGCCTTCACCAAGAAAATGAAAAAAGTCGGCGATTTAATGGGCATTCGCCTAATTGATCACTTAATTGTAGGAGATCAAAGTTACTGGAGTGCAGCAGAAAAAAGATTTATTTAATGATTGATAAACATTTAGGTTATTGCCTAGTTTATAATCTTTATATGTTATAATTTATGAAGTCATTTTAATGAGATAAGTTAAGGGGTTCAGGGCTCATGCATAAGTTTTTTTCTAATCGAAAATTAGTTATAACAGTGATTTGTGCAATTATTGCGGTAGGTTTAATTGCAGGTTCACTTACATTGAAAAAGAAAGATAAGACGCCTGTTATTCAAAAAGTCGGTAACGACGTTTTTGGTACAGTTAGTCGTGTGATTGCATTGCCGATTCATGGTGTACAAACAATGACCACTGATATTAACAACTTTGTTTCGACCTACGAAGAAAACGCACGTTTGAGAAAAGGGATTGAAAAAAATGATTCAATCAACGCCGAAAATAAAAGCTTAAAGGCTGAGAACAAAGAATTAAAGAAATTAGTTGGCCTAAAAGAAACCATGTCGGACTATTCACTAACAGCAGCAACCGTTTTAACCCGTTCACCGAGCTCATGGCAAGATTTAATTACGGTAAACAAAGGAACGGCTAATGGGATAAAGAAAAATCAACCCGTCTTAGCCGGTAACGGATTAGTTGGTCGGGTAGTAGAAGCTGATTATACGGTAAGTAAAGTTGAATTGATTAGTGATAATAATGAATCCGCTAATCGTTTTGCTATTCAGGTTCAAGCAACTGACGGAGAATATATTAACGGTATTATTACTGGCTACGATAAGAAGACTAACCAGATTATTATGGGACAAATTACGGATAAAAAGACGGTTAAAGTTGGAACTCCGGTAACAACATCAGGTCTTGGAGGAGTTACTCCAAAAGGACTGTATGTCGGAAAAGTTGCTAAAATTTCAAAAGATGATTATGGGTTAGCTAGCGAAATTCGAATCGAACCAGCAGCTAAATTAAGCAATGTTAACAACGTTTATATTGCTAAGTTAGATTAGGGTGAAAGCATGTTACAATCTGCAAAATTAAAATATATTTTTCCTATCGTTTTATTGATTGCTTTTTTTCTAGATGGTTCATTAAATCAAATTTTTTCGTCAACTTTATTTCAATATCCATATTCGATGATTTGTAATCTAACGTTGATGTGGTTTGTAATGGCGATCTTTTTTGAAGGAGAATCTCAAATTAATTTCACATTGTGGTCATTTGTTATTGGGATTATATTTGATTGGTATTATACTGGAGTTTTTGGCGTGGATACTTTTATTATTCCAATCGTAGTAATGTTTATTCGTGGAATTCGACCTTTTGTTAAAACAACATTCTTGATAGTGTTGGGGATGGATATGTTTGCGATGGCGATGTATAACATCTTATTTTTCATCGTTTTTCAAATGATTAAGATGGCGAATGTGACTACCACATTTTTCATCGGATATTCGTTTTTACCAACCATTATTCTCAATTTATCAATTTTTGTAATTCTATATTACCCAATTAAAACCGTATTTAGAAGAACACGGGGAACCAATTCAAGAAGTTTTATGTAATAAGGACTTGAAAGTTTTAAATATAATTGATATTATTTGTATACTTTAGCAATGATCAGAAAAGTAGTTTATGTAATCTTCGTTAAGCGAGCCGTGGACAGTGGAAGCATGGTCAAGACCATAAATGAAACACATCTGTAAGTTGATAACTTGAACAATTAATTAGAGTTATCCGGTAATTCCGTTATCATTTAAGTTAATTAACTTTCTGAGGTTGGTTGCGTGAGCAATCAACAAACTTGAGGTGGAACCGCGATTGAACTCGTCCTCTTAGGCTTTTGGCCTAAGAGGATTTTTTTATGGGTTGGGTGGTGTGCTACTAAAGAAGGTTAACTAACTTTCTGAGGTTATTTATGTGAGTAAATAACGAATCAGGGGTGGAACCACGATTGAACTCGTCCTCTTAGGCTTTTTAACGCCTAAGAGGATTTTTTATTTATTGAAAAGGGGAATAGCGATGTTTAACATTAATTATATTTCAGAAATTATACCATCTTTGTTAAGTGGGGCATCAATGACATTACAGGTTTTCTGTTGGACAATTGTGGGGTCATTAATTCTTGGTGTTTTTCTAGCGTTGGGGTTAGTATCAAAATTTAAACCATTCCAAGCAATTATAAGTGCGTATGTGTGGTTAATGCGTGGTACTCCATTACTTTTGCAATTAATTTTTATTTTTTACGGATTACCAACTGTGGGAATTGTATTTCCACGCTACGAAGCTGCTTTACTAGCTTTTATCCTAAACTATGCAGCCTATTTTGCAGAAATTTTTCGGGGAGGATTACAATCCGTTGATAAAGGTCAATATGAGGCGGGACGGGTACTTCAGATGACCTATTGGCAAACAACTAAGAAAGTAATTTTGCCTCAGGTCGCTAAAATTGTTCTCCCATCAATCGGAAATGAAGTTATCAACCTTGTTAAAGATTCGTCATTAGTTTATGTGATTGGAATTGGTGACTTACTACGTGCAGGAAATGTAGCAGCGGCTCGTGATGTGACTTTGGTTCCATTTATCTTAGTCGGTATTATGTACCTAATATTGACAGGGATATGTACATTCCTGTTACGTAAAGTCGAAAAACACTATTCATATTTTAAATAGGGAGGGATTAGGTTATGTTAGAGCTTAAAAATGTTGTTAAAAGTTTCAACGGTAAAACTATTATCAATAATTTGAACTTAAAAATTCAAGATGGGAAAATATTAACTATTGTTGGTCCTTCAGGAGCGGGTAAAACAACCCTTTTACGTTGTATTAGCGGGTTAGAAAAAATTGATTCAGGTGAATTTCTTTTAGATGGGCAACCGTTTGATCCATATGAAAGTCGAGACAATGAAAGTGTAATCGGAGTTGTTTTTCAAGATTTTCAATTATTTCCTAACTTATCAGTAATCGATAACATCACGCTGGCTCCAATCAATGTTTTACATCAAAAAGAAACGGAAGCTAAAGAACGCGTGCAAAACATTATTGAACGCCTTGATTTAACTAAATTTGTAGAACAATATCCATATCAACTATCCGGTGGGCAAAAACAACGAGTAGCGATTGCAAGAGCGTTAGCGATGAACCCTAGTATTCTTTGCTACGATGAACCAACTTCAGCGTTAGATCCTGAACTTCGAAATGAAGTTAGTAAATTAATCTTAGACTTGAAGGAAAATGGTATTACACAAGTAATTATTACGCATGATATTGAATTTGCAGATAAAGTTGCTGATGATACTTTAACAGTGAAGCCGGTGGATTAAATGAAAAAAGAATTGAAATTATTTCTTGTGATGGCTTTGGGACTATTAATTATTCCAGTTCTAGGAGGTTGTGGCAATTCAAAGAAAACCACGAGGGCCGAACCTAGTAGTTGGGAAACTATTCAAAAAAATAAAAAAGTCGTAATTGGCTTAGATGATAGTTTTGTACCAATGGGATTTCGAGAAAAAAATGGGCAGCTTGCTGGATACGATATTGATTTAGCTAGAGCAGTTTTTAGACAATATGGAATTAAAGTTGATTTTCAAACAATTGATTGGTCAATGAACGTAACTGAATTGCGCAATCAAACGATTGATTTGATTTGGAATGGATTAACAATCACTGATGAACGTCAAAAAGCGTTGACGCTAAGTGAGCCTTATCTAACTAATCAACAAATTATAGTAGTAAAGAAAAGTAGCGGGATTACCAAGTTAGCAGATCTGAAAAATAAAAGTGTTGGTGCACAAAGTGGGTCATCGGGGGCACAAGATATTGATGACCATCCCCAAATTTTAAAGAATCGGATTAAAAACCACGACCCTATTTTGTATGATAGTTTCAATAACGCGTTTATTGATTTGAATGCTAACCGTATCCAAGGGTTACTAATTGATAGTGTGTATGCTAATTACTATATTAAGCATATGTCGAATTCAAGTGATTATCGGATTATAAAGAGTAATATGCCCAGTGAACAATTTGCAGTTGGAATTAAAAAAGGCAACACTGAAGTTAAACAAAAAATTGATCAGGGAATTAATCAATTAAGGGCCAATGGAGAATTAAAACGTATCAATCAAAAGTGGTTTGGAAAATAATCTGAACCTTAAGACCGAAAATTTAGTTATTTTCGGTCTTTTTGATACACTGGAGAAAAGAATGGCGGAGGAAGATCATTTTGGTTCTTATTGAGATTGTTTTTTACCTAATCAATATTATCATCGCGTTAACGATCGCATTAATGGAAAAGCGAGATATTTCTGCAGCATGGGCTTGGTTATTTGTAATGCTATTGCTTCCTGGAATTGGGTTTATAATTTATCTATTTTTTGGCTGGAAGTTAAATCAAAGGCAAATATTTGATTTGAAAGCTCAAAAAAGACTCGGAATTAGCGATATGGCTGAATATCAAAAGCGTAATCCTAAAAACAAACCGACCTTGGATACCAATCTTGAAAATGACTTGGTTCAGATGTTTTTAAACACGGATAATGCAATTTTAACGACTAAAAATGATTTAAAGATTTTTACAGATGGTCATGAAAAATTTAACAACTTGTTTGAAGATTTAAAAAAGGCTAAACACCATATCAATATCGAATATTTTACAATCTATGATGATCAGTTAGGCAAAAAATTACGTAAAATTTTGGTTCAAAAAGCGCGTGAAGGTGTCCAAGTAAGGGTGTTGTACGATTTATTTGGATCAAAAGGATCCAAGCAAAAATTTTTTAAAGAATTAATTCAGGCTGGTGGCGAAGTCACGCCATTTATGAAATCTAAACTAGGCTATTATAGTTTTAGAATTAATTTTCGAAATCATCGAAAAATTGTGGTGATTGATGGATCGGTTGGATACATTGGTGGTTTTAACATTGGTGACCAATATTTAGGACGTAATAAGCGCTTTGGAAACTGGCGTGATACGCACTTAAGGTTAGAGGGTTCCGTGGTATTGCAATTGCAAAGTCGTTTTTTCATGGATTGGAATGCATCCGCTAAGCGTCAAAAAGTTCAATTTAGCTTAGATTATTTTCCACAAAGTAACGTTCAAAATAATATTCCAATGCAGATTGTTAGTAGTGGACCTGAGAATGATGTTCAAAAAATCAAACAGGGTTATATTAAAATGATTATGGGGGCTAAACATTCCATTTGGATTGAAACGCCATACTTTATCCCTGATGATGCCCTAATGGAAGCTTTGTTAATCGCTATTCGTTCAGGCATCGAAGTGCGGATTGTAATTCCACAAATGCCTGATCATCCCTTCGTCTACCGGGCTACAGAGTATTATGTACAACAATTGTTAAAAGCTGGCGCGCGTATCTATTCATATCAAAATGGGTTCATGCATGCTAAGACGATTGTGGTCGATAATATGATTACAAGTGTAGGTTCAGCAAATTGGGATATTCGTTCTTTTAAATTAAATTTTGAAGCAAATGCATTTATGTATGATCCTAAAGTGGCTGAACAAATAATCGTTACAATTAAAAATGATTTAAAGGATGCGCGTGAATTGGATGAAGAATATTTCAAGCAACAATCTTCGTGGAAAAAATTCCGTCAATTGGCTAGTCGTTTGATTTCACCAATTCTTTAATTAACATTGAAAAGTGTGCGAAATTTCGCTAACATTAATCGCATGTGAAAAAGTAGGAGGCATCATATTGGATGTTCAAAATCAGTCTGGGATTCAGACTTTAGTTTTACCAAGTAAAAAATTTAAAACTGTGCGCATTGACGTACATTTTTTGAAATACGCAACGATTAAAGATTTAGCCCAACGCTCTTTAATTGCTAATATTTTAGATACAAGTACTAAAAAGTATCCAGATCAAGTTCGGTTTACGCATGCTCTATCGGAAATGTTTGGCGCTAGCTTTGGTGGAGGTGCTGCTAAAAAAGGTAATATGCATGATGTGGCTTTCTCAATGGTAGTTGCTAATGATAAATATATAAAGCACCAAAACTTAATTCAAGATGCGATTCGCTTTTTGAATGAAGTGATTGTTCATCCACTAGCAGATGGTAAGCAATTTGATGAAGAAACATTCCAACGTCAAAAGCAAAATATGTTAAATTATGTTAAATCGGCAACAGAAGATAAGCAGTATTGGTCCGCACAACAATTACGTAAACTAACTTTCGGTCAGACCGTGGTACAAGGTATTCCAAGCTATGGATTAGTAGAAGATTTAGAGAACCTAAAAAATGCAGAAACCTACCGAGCTTATTTGGATATGCTTAAAAATGATTTAGTGCATATTAGTGTTTCAGGGGACGTCAATCAAGAAGAGATTGAGGAAGATTTAAAGATTTTTGAATTAGATGAACGCCAATTTGATTTAAAACCTTTAATTACACATTTCGATGCACGGGAGAAAGCTATTGTTAAGGCTGAACATCAAGATGTACGCCAAGCACGCTTAAACTTATCTTTCAATATTCCGGCTGATATGACTGGAAAGAACTTTTTTACGGCAGTCGTATTTAATACTTTATTCGGCGGATCACCACAATCTAAGTTGTTTGTTAACGTGCGCGAAAAAGCCAGCTTGGCCTACTATGCTAGTTCGAGTTTAGATTTATATGACGGAATCTTAAATATCCAGACAGGTATTAATGGCGGGAACCATGATGCTGCAATGCAAATTATTCAACAACAACTCCAAGACATGCAAAATGGGCTCTTTACTGAAAGCGAACTTGCTAACATTAAAAAAGGACTACAATCAGATTATCTTTCGGGGATGGACTTGCAAAGAACCGCACATCGGCGTGGATTAAATAATTATCTGTTAAATCGGCATTGGTCGACGGAAGAATGGCTAACCCAGATTAATGCAGTGTCTAAAAAGGATATTGAACAATTAGCTCAGCAAATTAAAATTCGAGCTGAATATTTCTTGAGTGGAGAATAATTTGAATGAATAAAAAAGTATATCAAGCGTTCAATGAATGCTTATTTTCAACCGTTCTTTCCAACGGTTTAAAAGTTAATATTTTACCCAAAACTGGATTTAAAAAAACATACGCCGTTTTAACTACTGATTTTGGATCAATGGATCGAGCATTCACTTTAGATGGTGAAAAAATTCAGATTCCCGCCGGCACGGCACATTTTTTAGAACATAAACTTTTTGAAAAGGCGGAATACGATGCATTTGAATTGTTCACTAATAACGGAGCAGATTCCAATGCATTTACAAGCTATACCAAGACTAGTTATCTATTTTCTTCAACGACTGGATTACAAGAGAATTTAGATATTTTATTAGATTTTGTTCAACAGCCATATTTTTCGGAGAAATCAGTTGCTAAAGAACAAGGAATTATTGGACAAGAAATTCAGATGTATAATGACGATTTTGATTGGCAATTATACATGGGGATTTTAAAGAATCTCTTCCCCAATCAATCCATTAGTGACGACATTGCCGGAACCGTGGAATCAATTGCTAAAATTACTCCGGAGTTGTTGTACAAAGTACATAAAGTATTTTACCGTCCCGAAAATATGAATTTATTTGTTACTGGGAACCTAGATCCGGATCAGATCCTTCAATGGATTAAGGATAATCAGCAACGAAAAGAGTTTGCAAAAGTTAACTTTGAAATTCCTACTCCAGAATCCGATGATGATGAGATTATCGAAAATCGTGCATTATTGACTAAGGTTGAACGTCCTAAAGTTATGTTAGGAGTTAAAAATGCTAAAGCATTGCCTCAACCTGGTATTGAACGTCTAAGATTCATTATTACGCTTGATTTGGCGTTATATTTAATCTTAAGTTCATCTTCTAGATTATATTTAGAATTGTATGATGAAGGGCTTTTGGACGACACTTTTGGATACGATTTAAATAGTGAAAGAGAAGCCTTGTTCCTAACTTTGGGCGGTGACACCAACCATCCTACTGAATTGATACAAGCCTTAAAAGATATTTTGACAACTGGTTTAATGAAGTCGGATGCGCTCCTCAAAGATTTCGAGCTAGCTAAAAAAGAAATGTATGGAAGAAGTATTACTAGGATGAATTCTTTGGAAGCTATTGCTAATTCATTTGAAGGTGAAAACTATGGAAATACGACAATTTTTGATGAAGCAATGCTTTATCAAGATATCTCTTTAGACGAAGTAATTAATACTTTCGATACCTTTATGAAAAATGTTGTTATTAGTACGTTTAAAATGGATAGTGAGCAGGCGAAGAAATGAAATTTGCATTAATTTGTGGAGCAAGTGGCAATATCGGAACAGCGATTAGTAAAGATTTGGCTCAAAAGGGATGGTCACTTTACTTACATTATTATCAAAATGAGGCAACAACTAATCAATTAGCCAATGAGTTACGGGCAGAATATCCTCAGCAAGATTTTTTAACCATTCAAGCGAATTTCAGAAGCGAAGACGCTGCTCAAAAAATTAGCAAAAATATTTTTGGGTTGAATGCCGTGGTTTTTGCTCAAGGAACGACAATCTATCAATTGTTTGATTGTTTTAGTGCCCAACAGTTGGAAAATTTGTGGCAAGAACAGTTAAAAACACCCATGTTAGTTATTCAAAAGGTAATTAAAAAAATAAGCAACGCTGAAAATGGAAGAATTGTTTTTATTGGTTCAATCTATGGAGCAGTAGGCAGTTCAATGGAGGTACCTTATAGTGCTATTAAGGGGGGGATTAGTAGTTTTGTAAATGCCTACTCTAAAGAAGTTGCTTCACTAGGAGTTACTGTTAATGCTGTTGCACCAGGGGCAGTTGCCACTAAGATGAACGATGAATTTAATCAAACAGAAATTGAAGCAGTTAATGAAGAAATACCGGTGGGACGTTTCGGTGATCCATCAGAGATCAGTCATATAGTTCAATCAATTATGGATGAACGGGCCTCTTACCTAACTGGTCAAACGATTTATGTTGATGGTGGATGGAAAAAATAATGATATACTTATCTTTGATTTAGAAATAAGTTGGGCGGTATACTTATGAGCACTAGAAAATACAAGGAAATTGGTGAGCGTCTGCAAGATGCTCGTATAAAAAAAGGGTGGACGATTGAAGAAGTTCAATTTAAACTGCAAATTTCAAAACGATATTTAATGGCGTTAGAAGCTGGTGAAAATGATGATTTACCAGGTGATTATTATACACAATCACTGATCAAGCAATACGCCAATCTACTTGAAATTGACCTTGGCAGTCGCAACCTAAAAAGTGAACCGAATAGTATCAAAGAATGGCGTCGTGCGCATGCTGAGATATCAAGTCGTAGTCAAAAAGAAGCACAACAACGAAAATCAGTTTTGCAAGGATTAATCCGGCAACATCCATGGTTGATGGGAATTGTATTGGTGGTTGTTATTTGGCTTTTAGTTTGGGGAGCTTTCAATGACATGGCTGGACATACTAAATCTACGTTCAAGGTACCAAATCAGGTCAAGGTGGTTGATACAACTAAAGGGACATCTACCAAGAAACATGGTCAGTCGAAGGCAAGCTCTTCCAAGAAGGAAAGTGCTAGTTCAAAGAACTCGAAGGCTACACTTAAAAAAATTAACAATAGCTCCGATAATTTAGAGGTAACGTTGGCTGCAGGAAGCCAGCATGCTAACTTAAAGATGCAGATGGGTCAAAGATCTTGGAATGCATTGACGGTAACTCAGCCTAAAGCAGAAACTACTTGGCAAGGACTGCTAGAAGCAAACGCTAGCAAAACAATTGAATTGAAAAAAGGTTACACTTATGCGCTTAAAATTGGCGCCTCAACTGGGTTTACGGGAACGATTGCCGGAAAAGAAATACCTAAATCAACTACCAATTCGGTGGTTCGAAATATAACAATTGAAGTAAAATAAGAGGGAGTATCAATGAATTTACCTAATAAATTAACTATTTTTAGAATAATTTTAATTCCAATTTTTATCATACTTACAGTCATGCCAGAAGTTGGTGGAAGTGTAGTTTGGTTGGGAACAAGTATTGCAGTTACCAAGATTTGGGGGGCACTTGTTTTTGCAATTGCATCTATTACCGATTTTTTAGATGGACAGATTGCTAGACGTCAACATTTAGTTACCAATTTTGGTAAATTTGCTGATCCAATTGCAGATAAAATGTTAGTAATGACTGCTTTTATTGTCTTAGTAGAAATGAAGATGGTTCCAGCTTGGATTGCCGCTATCATCGTTTGTCGTGAGTTAGCTATTAGTGGATTGCGCTTAATCATTGTGGAAAATGATGGTGAGGTGCTAGCAGCTGAAATGCCTGGAAAAATCAAAACATTCTCGCAAATGTTCGCGATTATTTTCTTGCTTTTGAATAACATTTTCTCAAGTTTCTTACATTTCGGTCTAGGTACAGTATTATTATATGTCTGCTTATTCTTTACTGTTTATTCAGGAATCGATTATTTTTATAAGAATCGGGCCATTTTTTCTGATTCATTCTAGTAATATAAAGGACTATAGCGAAATTTATGATTTTGTTATGGACCTTTTTTTAATACAAAAAAATAAAAACGAGTAAAATTACATATATAAGCATTGAGGAGGAAAAAAATGAACGCTGAAATTATTTCAGTTGGTACAGAAATTTTGTTAGGAGAAATCGTCGATACTAACGCCGTTTATCTGAGCCAGCTTTTTGCTAAATTAGGGATTGATGTTTTCAACAAAATAACTGTTGGAGATAACGAAAAAAACATCATGGATGCCTTAGAAGTCGCTTCGAAGAGAAGTGATTTAGTGGTTACGATCGGCGGATTAGGTCCAACAGAGGACGATATCACTAAGCAATCCTTGGCTAAATTTGTCGGAAAAAACTTAAAACACGATCCCGAGGTGCTACAACAAATTACAGACTATTTTAAAAAACAAAATCGGCCATTAACTAAAAATAATGAACGTCAGGCTTTATTACTGGATGGGGCTAAACCAATTCATAATCCTAATGGATTAGCCCTGGGTATTTTTTATCACACAGAGCAAACCGATTATATTGTTTTGCCTGGACCGCCTTCGGAATTCGAACCTATGGTGGATGAAAAGGTACTTCCGCTACTAAGCCAGCAATATGGTTTGGAGAAAACAATTCAATCTAAAACTCTGCATTTTGTTGGAATCGGTGAGGCAGATTTAGCTGCTCGAGTAGATGAGATTGTTCGTAATCAAAGCAATCCTACTATCGCCCTTTACTTTAAACCAACCGATGTGACAATTCGATTGACTGCCAAAGCTAATTCTAAGCTAGCTGCTGAGGAAATTTTAAATCATACTAAAAAGCAACTACTAGATCGAGTTGGAGAATTCTTTTATGCAGAAGGTGACAGAGTTTCTTTCACCGATTTTGTCGTTAATCAATTGATTAAACGCAATATTTCATTAACAGCGGCAGAAAGTTTGACGGGGGGAGCTTTTGAAAGTACGGTTGTAGAAACTTCTGGAGCAGCAACCATTTTTCCGGGAGGATTTGTAACATATGCTGATGAGGTCAAAAGTAAGTTGATAGGGGTTCAACCAGCGACGATTGAAGAAAACACGGTTGTAAGTCGGCAAGTAGCGGAAGAGATGGCTAGAGGGGCTCAAAAGACGTTAGATACGGATATAGCGGTTAGTTTTACTGGAGTAGCTGGACCAGGGGCCTTAGAACATCACCAACCCGGAAACGTATGGATTGGTTTAGCTAAACGTGATGGGTCAATAGTCACTAAAGAATTTAATTTTGTTGGTAACCGTGAAAAGATTCGGCACCTAGCCGTGATGAACGGATTTAGAATGATATGGGAAAATGTTATTAAATAAAACATTCGAACTTTTGTTCGCTTTTTTGTTGATTTTTATAAAATAACTATGTATCATACTAGTATAGAGAAACCCTAGGAGGTTATTAATTGGCAGACGAAAGACAAGAAGCTTTAAATAAAGCACTTAAAAAAATTGAAAAAAACTTTGGTAAAGGATCTATTATGCGAATGGGGGATGCGGTTGATACGCAAATTTCAACGATTCCCAGTGGTTCTTTAGCATTAGACGATGCACTAGGAGTTGGCGGTTTTCCTAAGGGAAGAATCGTCGAAATTTATGGGCCTGAAAGTTCTGGTAAGACAACTGTAGCTTTACATGCAGTTGCTGAAGTGCAAAAACGTGGGGGAACTGCTGCATATATTGATGCTGAAAACGCGATGGATCCTGCATATGCAACTAATTTGGGCGTTGATATCGATTCACTCTTACTTTCACAACCAGACACTGGTGAAGAAGGATTAGCTATTGCCGATGCTTTGGTATCAAGTGGTGCTATTGACTTGGTCGTTATTGATTCCGTTGCAGCCTTAGTTCCACGTGCTGAAATTGATGGAGAGATGGGGGATGCTCATGTTGGCCTCCAAGCTCGGATGATGTCACAAGCACTTCGTAAATTATCTGGTTCGATTAACAAAACTAAGACGATTGCGTTATTCATTAACCAAATACGTGAAAAAGTCGGAATTATGTTTGGTAATCCAGAAACAACCCCTGGTGGACGGGCTTTAAAATTCTATGCAACAATCCGTTTAGAAGTACGCCGTGCAGAACAAATTAAAGATGGTGCCGACGTTATTGGTAACCGTGTTCGTATTAAAGTGGTAAAAAATAAGGTTGCTCCTCCATTCAAAAAGGCTGAAGTCGATATTATGTATGGTCATGGAATTTCGCAAACTGGTGAGATGATTGATATGGCTGTTGAAAAAGATTTGGTTGGTAAGAGTGGTTCATGGTATTCATACGGAGACGAACGCATTGGACAGGGTCGTGAGAATGCTAAGAAGTACATTGATGAACATCCAGACGTTCGTGCAGAAATTCTTGGTAAAGTTCGTGAAGCGTATGGTATGGTAGCTGATCCTACGAGTGAAGTTAAAAAAGAAAGTTCCAAAAAATCTTCAACTGATGATTCAGATTTAGCTTAAATACTACTAAAAGATTCAAGAAACTTTTCTTGAATCTTTTTTGATAGGTTTCAAACTAAATGATTCATTGACACTCTTATACCTAAATATTAAAATGATAATAAGTGTGAAAATCAAATAACATCATTCAAGAGATATAACTATGGTCTTGATGATTTGGAGGCAAAGATGATAATTTTATATATTATCCTCGCAATCATCGCTATAGTTGTTGGCTATTGTGCAGGATTCTTTATGCACAAACGGCTCATTGAAAAGCAAACTGCAAATGCCAGTAATTCGGCAGATGTAATTGTTGAAAATGCAAGAAAGCAAGCAGAAACGGAACGTCGTGAAAAGCTTCTAGAAGCCAAGGACGAGAGTCATCGCTATCGGGCGAAGGTGGAAAAAGAATTAAAAGAGCGACGGGCTGAGCTTCAAAAGCAAGAAGATCGTTTACTTCAGAGAGAAGATTCTCTTGATCGTAAGGATAATTCCTTCGAAAAGAGAGAGAATAGCCTAGAACGAAAAGAACAGAAACTTGCTCTAGACCAAAAGCATATCGATGAGCAACAACAAAAAGCATCATCACTCGTTGAAGAACGACAACAAGAACTTGAGCGAGTTTCTAATCTAACTCAAGAAGATGCAAAGAACTTAATTATTTCCGAAACAGAAGCTAAGTTGGAAAAGGAAAGAGCGTTAATAATCAAGGAAGGTCTTGAAGACGCTGAAGCAGAAGCAGATCAGACTGCCAGAAAACTTATCGCTGAAGCTATTCAACGCAGTGCGGCTGATATGGCATCTGAAACCACAATTACGGTGGTTTCGTTGCCTAATGACGATATGAAGGGTAGAATTATCGGACGTGAAGGCCGTAATATTCGAAACTTCCAAAATGTCACGGGAGTAGACTTGATCATTGATGACACTCCTGAAGCCGTGGTATTGAGTAGCTTTGACCCAATTCGTCGCGAAATTGCTCGAATTGCCTTAGACAAACTGATTCAAGATGGTCGGATTCATCCTGCTCGAATTGAGGAAATGGTTGAAAAAGCTAAAAAAGAAATGGATGACAATATTCGTAAGACTGGTGAACAAGCGGTCTTTGATTTGGGAATTCATTCTATGAACCCGGAACTAATTAAGTTAATTGGACAATTAAAATATCGGACGAGTTATGGTCAAAATGTTTTAAACCATTCAATTGAAGTTGCTAATTTAGCAGGTGTTTTAGCTGCTGAATTAGGTGAAGATGTTACTGTAGCAAAACGCGCAGGATTATTACACGATATTGGTAAAGCAGTACAACATGAAACTGATACTTCGCACGCTCAACTTGGAGTTGAGTTGGCTAAGAAGTATAAAGAAAGTGCAACGGTAATTAATGCAATTGCCGCTCATCACGATGGTGTTGAAGCACAGCATGTTATCTCCGTATTGGTTGCTGCAGCTAACTCGATTTCAGCAGCACGACCAGGAGCACGGAGTGATACACTACAAAGTTATATTCATCGTTTAGAAAAACTAGAACAGATTTCTAATAATTTTGATGGAGTAAAGAAAAGTTACGCAATTCAAGCTGGACGTGAAGTTCGCGTTATCGTTAAACCTAATAAGATTAACGATTTGAAGGCAGTTATGTTGACTCACAATATTCGTAAGGCGATTGAAAAAGAGCTCGAATATGCTGGAAAAGTTAAAGTAACGGTTGTACGTGAAGTTCGAGCAGTTGATTATGCTAAGTAAAGGAGAGTTGGACTAGCGGTCCGCTCTTTTTTTGTTATATGTTAGAATATCCATTGTTAATGTATTTTTTACGTATTTAAAAATATGAGAGAAAAAGCTGGAAGGAAAAAAGAATGCCACAAAAAACAAGTGATACGCCAATGATGCGTCAGTATATGGAAATTAAAAATCAATACCCCGATGCTTTCCTATTCTATCGAATTGGTGATTTTTATGAATTATTTTATGATGATGCGGTCAAAGGCTCCCAGCTATTGGAATTAACGCTAACAGCGCGTTCTAAAAACGCAGATGATCCGATTCCAATGTGTGGAGTTCCTCATCATGCAGCACAAAATTATATTGATATCCTTGTCGACCAAGGATACAAAGTGGCAATTTGTGAACAGATGGAAGATCCACGGACTGCTAAAGGAATGGTTAAACGTGAAGTTATCCAATTGGTTACTCCAGGTACAACAACTGATAAGAGTGCTGAGGATGCCAAAGAAAATAACTATTTGACCGCTGTTAATTTTGATTCTAAAACTAAAAAATATGGCTTTGCGTATACAGATCTTTCAACTGGTGAATTAAAAGTTGCGATTTTAGATGATTTTGATAGCGTGATTAATGAAGCAGTAGGATTACAGACCAAAGAAATAGTAACTGACGAAAGCCTTGCAGAAAGTTTTGAAGAACGTTTTAAAGAGTTAAATATTTTAGTATCTAAGCAAAGTGAAGTGGAAATCTCCGCCGAATTAAGCTATTTAATTCAAGATCTAACAAGTTCAACGGAAATAGAAGTTGTTAAGCAACTACTTACGTATGTGCAAACTACGCAGAAACGTAATTTAGCTCATATTCAAAAAGCAGTGGCATACGAACCATCTTTCTTTTTGAGAATGGACCATGCTTCCAAGTATAATTTGGAACTAACTCGTTTAATTCGTACAGGAAAAAAACAAGGAACATTACTATGGTTGTTGGACGAGACTAAAACGGCGATGGGGGGACGTTTACTGAAACAATGGTTAGATCGTCCCTTAATCCGCAAAAAAGAAATTATTAGTCGCCAAGATCGAGTTCAGGTTTTAGTAGATCATTTTTTTGAGCGTAGTAATTTACAAGAAGAGTTAACAAAAGTTTATGATTTGGAACGGCTAGCTGGTCGCGTTGCATTCGGTAGCGTGAATGGACGAGATTTAATCCAACTCAAAACATCATTACTTCAAATTCCTAAGGTACGTCATATTTTAGAGGAACTTAGTGAGCCGGTCTTTGATGATGCTTTAGAACATTTGGATCCGGTTAGTGATATTGCCGAGCTAATCCAAAATGCTATTGATGAAGATGCACCAATTTCTGTTACAGATGGAGATATTATTAAAGATGGTTACCATGCTAAGTTAGATGAGTACCGAGATGCAATGCGTAATGGTAAAAAATGGATTGCGGATTTACAGGCACAAGAAAGAGCGACAACGGGAATTAAGACATTGAAGATTGGTTATAACAAAGTTTTTGGTTACTATATCGAGGTAACCAGAGCCAATTTAGCTAATATTCCTGAAGGACGTTATGAAAGAAAACAGACTTTAACAAATGCAGAGCGATTCATTACGCCAGAATTAAAGGAAAAAGAACGGATTATTCTGGAAGCTGAACAAAAATCTACGGATTTGGAATACCAATTATTTAAAGAAATTCGGGAATTAATCAAAAAGCAAATTGAAAGATTACAAGATTTAGCTAAACAAGTGGCCGAATTAGATGTCCTACAGAGCTTTGCGGTGGTTAGTGAAAAATATCAGTTTGTTAAACCAACTATGACCAAAAATCATGCAATCGAAATTAAAGATGGCCGGCATCCCGTTGTCGAAAAAGTGATGGGACATCAGAGTTACGTTCCAAATGATATTGATATGGATGATAATACAGACATTCTCTTAATTACGGGACCCAATATGTCGGGTAAAAGTACCTATATGCGGCAACTTGCCTTAACTGTAATTATGGCTCAGATGGGATGTTTTGTAGCTGCTAGCGAAGCAACTTTGCCAATTTTTGATCAAATATTTACTCGAATTGGTGCTGCAGATGACCTAATTTCCGGACAGAGTACTTTTATGGTTGAAATGCAAGAAGCAAACCGAGCTTTGAAGGATGGAACCAGTAATAGTTTAGTTCTTTTTGATGAAATTGGTCGTGGTACAGCCACTTATGATGGAATGGCTTTAGCTCAATCTATCATTGAATTTATTCATCAAAATGTCCATGCTAAAACGCTTTTTTCGACTCACTATCACGAGTTAACTGAGCTCGATCAATCACTAGAACATCTCAAGAATGTCCATGTTGGAGCAGTGGAACAAAATGGTAATCTTGTCTTTCTTCATAAAATGGAAGACGGCCCTGCTGATAAATCATACGGAATCCATGTTGCTAAGCTAGCAGGGATGCCTGATAAACTTTTAAAACGTGCATCCGTCATTTTAGAAAAACTTGAGGCTAAAGATCAAGCTCATTCTGATGGGGTTGAGACACCAGTCTCCAAAGCAACTCCGGTTGAATCAGAGCAAACGCCAACCATGATTGAAGAACAAATGGCTTTGTTTGAAACACCTACTAAGCCGGTTAAATCAAGTCCTAAAGAAGAAGTTGCTAACCAACTGGAACAGTTAAATTTAATGGATATGACTCCCATGGAAGTTATGAATCAGTTATATAAATGGCAAAAGAAACTTCGTAAGTGAGGCGATTATTTTTGGCAGAAATACATGAGTTAAGTGAAATTTTAGCGGATCAGATTGCAGCGGGTGAAGTTGTTGAACGTCCAGCTTCAGTGGTTAAAGAATTAGTTGAAAATGCTATCGATGCTGGTAGTTCTCGAATTGATATTTTGCTTGAAGAGTCTGGGTTAAAGATGATTCGAATTATTGATAATGGTAGTGGAATTGATGCAGATCAAGTTGAGATTGCTTTTAAACGACATGCTACGAGTAAGATTTCGTCGCGTTCAGACTTATTTAAGGTGGGGACTTTGGGTTTTCGAGGGGAAGCCCTACCTAGTATTGCTTCAATTGCAGATGTTGAAATGTTGACAGCTACAACTGATGGACCGGGTAAAAAGATTCATTACCGGGGTGGCAAATTAGAAGATAGCGGTGATGCTCAAAGTCGCCAAGGTACGGATATTACTGTACGGGATCTATTTTTCAATACTCCAGCACGTTTAAAGTACTTAAAATCGCTCCAAACGGAATTATCTAAAATTACGGATATTGTCAATCGAATTGCACTAAGTTACCCAGAAGTAGCTATCTCACTACAAAATAATGAGCGTGAGCTAATGCGAACCTCAGGAAACGGAAATATTCAACAAGTTTTAGCTAACATTTATGGTGCCAAAAATGCTCAAAAAATGGTACATGTTAAAGAACAAAATATTGACTTTACGATTGATGGTTATATTAGTTTACCAGAATTCACTAGGGCAAATCGCAGCTATATCACGGTTCTAGTTAATGGACGGTATATCAAAAATTTCCAAATCAGTAAGGCTATTATTGATGGTTATGGTTCAAAATTAATGGTTGGTCGTTATCCAGTAGCAGTTTTGAATATTAAAACTGATCCAATTTTAGTAGATGTAAATGTGCATCCAACTAAACAAGAAGTGCGCATCAGTGAAGAACAGACACTGTTAGATTTAATTTCCAAAGCCGTTTTTAATGAACTTGCAGATAAAAATTTGATTCCGGATGCAGTAGACAATTTAAAAAAGTCACGTGTAAAAGTAAGTTCAAGTGAACAACTTGACTTAGCTCGGATGGCCATATCGGGTTCTTTTGGGATGGAACAGGATCATGTAACGATTCCAGATACAGATAACGACGAAGTTGAAAAAGAAGTAAATATCTCGGATCGATATGTGGAACCTGAACCAATTGTTATTAATAGTCGCCAAGATTTAAAATCTGATACCATTGCCGAATTTAAAACCAAATACGCTAACGATGCAGTAGTTAACAATGCGGTTGAAGACGGGGATCAGCCTGAATTAAAAGAGAAAGATGCCGTACAACGTTTTCCAACTTTGACTTACATTGGACAAATGCACGGAACATATTTGTTTGCCGAAGCTGAGGATGGTCTCTACATTATTGATCAACATGCAGCGCAGGAACGTATTAATTATGAATATTATCGAGTTCAAATTGGAGAGGTCAGTGATGATCAGCAGGACTTACTAGTGCCAATTTACTTAGATTATTCAACTACGGATGCTATCCGAATTAAAGAAAAGCAAACAGTCTTAGAGTCGTGTGGATTGTTTTTAGAAGAATTCGGGAAAAATACGTTTATCGTTATACATCATCCAACGTGGTTCAAAAAAGGGCAAGAGGAAGACACCGTTAAAGAAATGGTTGATTATGTTTTAAATGATAGCTCAATGACGGTAGCTAAATTTAGGGAAGCAACCGCCATCATGATGAGTTGTAAACGAGCTATTAAAGCCAATCATCATTTAGATGAACCACAAGCTAAACAATTATTAAAAGACATCGCTAAGGCTGAAAATCCATTTAATTGTCCTCATGGTCGTCCAGTACTAGTACATTTTTCAACGACAGACATGGAGAAAATGTTTAAAAGAATTCAAGATCCACACCATTCTGACTTGGTGGAAGATGAGATGTGATACAATTAACTGAATGCGAACAAACGTTTTGAAATGAGGATTTATAAATGTATGAATATTTAGATGGAGTCGTCGTTAACGTTAATCCAGCTTATATTGTTGTTGATGTCAACGGAGTTGGATTTTTAGTTAACGTGGCTAATCCATATAGTTTTGAACTAGATGCTAAACAGAAAGTTTTTGTTCATCAAGCTGTTTCAGAAAATGATCAAACTTTATATGGATTTAAAAAAGCTGAAGATAAAGAACTTTTTCTTAATTTATTAAAAGTTAAGGGGATTGGCCCGAAAAGTGCGTTGGCTATTTTAGCGAACGATGATCATACAGGGTTGATTAATGCGATTAATAATGATGATGTAAGTTATCTCAAAAAGTTCCCTAAGATTGGTCCTAAGGCTGCTCAACAAATCATTCTAGATTTGAAGGGCAAAGTGGCGGTTGAAAATGAAGTAGGAACCCTTTTTGATTTATCAACTACTTCAAACCAAGCTCTAGATGAAGCTCTAGAAGCTTTGATTGCATTAGGTTATTCTGAAAAAGAGGTTAAGAAATTAACTAAGAAATTGAGTGAACAAACT
This sequence comes from Pediococcus pentosaceus, assembly GCF_001437285.1. Lineage (GTDB taxonomy): Bacteria > Bacillota > Bacilli > Lactobacillales > Lactobacillaceae > Pediococcus > Pediococcus pentosaceus. The sequence goes on from NZ_JQBF01000003.1 coordinate 252,155, forward strand.
GATCGGACAACTGATCAGTATATTAGTTCGGGATTAAAATTATTGATGAAAGGATAAGACAAGTTGATGGAAGATGAACGGATTACTTCTGCGGAAGTTCAAAGTCCAGACGAAGAAAATGAAGAGTTGTCGTTAAGGCCTCAAACATTGCATCAATATATTGGTCAGGATCAGATTAAACATGAGCTTGAAGTATATATTGCCGCAGCCAAAAATCGCGAAGAAGCACTAGATCATGTTCTTTTATATGGCCCCCCTGGACTAGGGAAAACGACTTTAGCGATAGTTATTGCTAATGAAATGAACGTTCAGATTCGAACGACTAGTGGACCAGCCATTGAAAAACCGGGTGATTTAGTAGCTCTTTTGAATGAGCTACAACCTGGTGACGTTTTATTTATTGATGAAATTCATCGATTACCTAAAGTGGTGGAGGAAATGCTCTATTCAGCCATGGAAGATTTCTTTGTTGATATTGTTGTCGGACAAGGACCAACTGCACATCCAATTCATTTTCCTTTACCACCTTTCACTTTGATTGGAGCGACTACTAGAGCGGGCTTACTCTCAGCTCCATTACGAGACCGCTTTGGAATTGTTGAACATATGAATTACTATAATGAAGCGGATTTAGCTAACATTGTTCGACGCTCTGCGGGTATTTTTAACTCGCATATTGACGATCAAGGGGCGTACGAAATTGCTAGTCGCTCACGAGGAACACCGCGAATTTCGAATCGTCTGTTAAAACGAATCCGAGATTTTGCTGAAGTAGAAAATGATGGACAAATTGATCGCCAATTGGTTAGTCAGTCCTTGAAATTACTTCAAGTAGATAATCGTGGACTAGATCGGACTGATAAAAAAGTTCTAACTACTATGATCGAGCTCTATGGAGGTGGTCCGGTAGGAATTTCCACCATTGCAGCTAATATCGGTGAAGAACCAGATACTATTTCAGAAATGTATGAACCATACTTGCTTCAAATTGGATTCCTGAAAAGGACGCCTCGAGGCCGGATGGTTACAGAACGTGCCTACGAACATCTAGGCTTAATTGATCAATATATGAATAAATGAGGAATTGAAAATGACACTAACTACTGAAGATTTTAATTATGACTTACCACATGAATTAATTGCCCAAACTCCAATTAAAGAACGCGATGAATCTCGTTTACTTGTGTTAGACCACGAAACAGGAGCAATGGAAGATAAACATTTTTACGATATTATCGACCAATTAAATCCTGGTGATGCAGTCGTTATGAATAATTCACGAGTAATGCCGGCTCGTATTTACGGAATTAAGGATAAAACGGGTGGTCACTTTGAAGTTCTACTATTACACGATATTGAAGGCGACCGCTGGGAAACGCTCGTTAAACCTGCTAAACGAGCAAAAACTGGAACCAAAATTATATTTGGGGATGGTGCTTTGACAGCGACAGTCACCAAAGAATTAGAACATGGTGGACGTGAGATTGTCTTTGATTATGATGGAATTTTCATGGAAGTTTTGGAAAAGCTAGGAGAAATGCCGTTACCTCCATACATCAAAGAAAAATTAGATGATCCAGAACGTTATCAGACCGTTTATTCTAAAGAACCAGGTTCAGCAGCAGCTCCAACGGCTGGATTACACTGGACTAAAGAACTACTAGAAAAGGTTGAACAAAAGGGCATTAAATTAGTTTATTTGACATTGCATGTTGGACTAGGAACTTTCCGACCTGTGGATGAAGATAATATTGAAGATCACAAGATGCACAGTGAGTTTTATCAACTTTCTGAAGAATCAGCGGCAGCCTTGAATGAAGTGAAGAAGCAGGGTGGAAGAATTGTGGCTACGGGAACAACTTCAATTCGGACGCTTGAAACAATTGGCTCTAAGTTTAATGGAGAAATTAAAGCTGATAGTGGTTGGACGGATATTTTTATTAAACCAGGTTATGAATGGAAAGTGGTTGACGCTTTTATAACTAATTTCCATTTACCAAAATCAACTTTGGTAATGCTAGTAGCGGCCTTTACGGGAAGAGAAAATATTTTAAATGCTTACCAACATGCGATTGAAGAAAAATATCGTTTCTTTAGCTTTGGTGACGCAATGTTTATTAAATAAAGAACTATGAATGGAGAAATACATTGGAACCTGCAATTAAATACCGATTAATTAAAACCGATAAGCATACAGGAGCACGTCTAGGTGAAATAATCACCCCGCATGGTACTTTTCCAACACCGATTTTTATGCCCGTTGGAACTCAAGCAACCGTCAAAGCCATGTCACCTGAAGAACTAGAAGACTTAGGAGCAGACATTATTTTGTCGAATACCTATCATTTATGGGTGCGACCAGGTGAAGATATTGTTAAAGAAGGTGGTGGTCTTCACCAATTTATGAACTGGAAAAAGGGAATCTTAACTGATTCAGGTGGATTTCAGGTATTTTCTTTAGCGAAATTACGGGATATCACTGAAGAAGGGGTGCACTTTAAAAACGAGCTTAACGGAGCAAACATGTTCCTTTCACCGGAAAAGGCTATTCAAATTGAAAATGATCTGGGTCCAGATATCATGATGAGTTTCGATGAATGCCCGCCTTATTTTGAGAGTTATGACTATGTTAAACATTCGGTCGAAAGAACTAGCCGTTGGGCCGAACGTGGTTTGAAAGCTCATCGTAACCCAGAAACCCAAGGCCTTTTTGGGATTATTCAAGGTGCCGGTTTCGAAGATTTAAGAAGACAAAGTGCTAAAGATTTAGTTAGTATGGATTTCCCTGGATATTCAATCGGAGGACTTTCAGTAGGAGAGTCTAAAGAAGAAATGAATCGGGTGTTGGATTTCACAACGCAATTGATTCCCGAAAATAAGCCCCGTTATTTAATGGGAGTAGGTTCGCCAGATGCTTTGATTGATGGTGTTCTTCGTGGGGTAGATATGTTTGATTGTGTATTACCAACCCGCATTGCCCGAAATGGTACCTGTATGACGAGTCATGGTCGTTTAGTAGTTAAAAATGCTAAATACGCGCGTGATTTCACACCAATTGATGATAATTGTCAATGCTATACTTGTCGCAACTACACTCGGGCTTATATTCGCCATCTAATTAAGACCGACGAAACTTTTGGTCTTCGACTAACCAGTATTCATAATGTCTATTTCTTAGTTCATTTGATGAAAGATGTGCGTCAAGCTATTATGGATGATAATTTACTTGAGTTTAGACAAACCTTCTTTGAAGAATACGGATATAATAAGGAAAATAGTAAGAATTTCTAAGAGTACTGGTTTAGAAAACGTATTTTTGGTACAGTATACTTAGACGACTTTAGTGAGGTGAAAAAATGTTATTAGCAGCTGCAAATGGTGGTTTCGGAATGAGTTCAATCATTTTCTTTGTTTTAATCATTGGATTGATGTACTTCATGATGATCAGACCACAACGTAAACAACAACAAAAGCGCCAAGAAATGATGAATCAATTGAACGTTGGAGACAATGTTGTAACAATTGGTCGTCTTCATGGGGTGGTTGATTCAATTAATGAAGAGGAAAAAACTGTTACTTTAGATTGTGATGGTATTTACCTAGTTTTTGATCGTATGGCAATCATGCGGGTCGAAAAGGAGGCTCTTACGACAACTGAAACAACTGAAACTAAAGAAGAAGCTCCCGTAAAGGAAGCCGAACCTGAAGAAACAACTGAAAAAGAAGAATAATTTTTCAAACTTAGACCGCGAATTTTAATTCGTGGGTCTTTTTTTTCTTGTTTGAAGTTTTAAAATGGTAGATAATTAATCTATTGAAAAGCGAAAGCGGGGTTATAAAAATGAATCAAAAGGCTTTATTTATTATTTTTGGCGGAACAGGCGACTTAGCTTATCGAAAATTATATCCGGCGTTATTTAATTTATACGAAAAAGGATATTTAAAAGAGGGTTTTGCTGTAATTGGTACAGCACGCCGTCCGTGGTCTAACGATCACTACCATGAAGTAGTTATGAGTGCAATTGAAGACGCAGGCCGTGATTCTGGTCGGACTAACGATGACCTACCTCGCAAATTTGCAAGTCATTTCTACTATCAATCACATAATGTTGATGATGTCGATCATTATGTAGCTTTACGTAAATTAGCAGATGAATTGGATGAAAAGTATGATCTTCAAGGAAATCGTATTTTTTATTTAGCAATGGCACCAAGATTCTTTGGAACAATTGCTGGCCATCTGAAAGATCAAGCTTTACTTACAAAGGGAAATGGTTTTAACCGATTAATTATCGAAAAACCCTTCGGACGTGATTATCCCAGCGCTAAAGAATTGAACGATTCAATTTCGGGTTCCTTTAAAGAAGAACAGATTTTTAGAATTGATCATTATTTAGGTAAGGAACCGATCCAGTCAATTGCTGGATTACGGTTTGGGAATGCATTGTTCAACTCGCTTTGGAATAAAGAACATATTGATAACATTCAGATTACCCTATCTGAATCACTTGGTGTCGAAGAACGGGCTGGATACTATGAAACAGCTGGGGCAATGCGGGATATGGTCCAAAATCATATTATGCAAATTGTTTCGTTACTTACAATGGAACGGCCAGATGTTTTTGATTCAGAACATTTACGTGACAAGAAAATTGAAGCTTTGGAAAATATCCAAATGTATACCAAAGAAGAAGCTAAAAAATATTTCATTCGTGGCCAATATGGTGCAGATGAGGCTAATACACAACTTGGATACCGAGATGAAGAAGGTACGGATAATCAATCAACTGTTGAAACTTTCGTTGCCGGTAAATTAATTACACATAATCCGTCATTAGATGGTGTACCAGTTTATATTCGTACTGGGAAACGATTAACTAAAAAATCAACTCAGATTAACATTGTATTTAAAAATGATGATCAAAACATTTTTGCTAAAGACGCGTCAGAAAAATTAAAGACCAATGTTTTGACTATGCATATTGAACCTGATCAAGGGTTTACGCTAGAATTTAATACAAAGACTGGAAACCAAGGTTACAATCTTTCCCCAGTTCATTTACGTTATCGTAAGACAGCCACTGAAAAGGCTCAAATTCCAGATGCTTACGAAGGCTTGATTCGCGATGCTTTAATGGGAAATAAGACTAATTTTGCACATTGGCATGAAGTTAGCCAAGCATGGAAGATTATGGATGTAGTCCGCGAGGCTTGGGATGAAGAAGAACCCGCATTTCCAAACTATGTAAGTGGTAGTATGGGACCTGAAGCAGCTATGCAACTTCTAGCTGATGATGGACGTAAATGGGTTTTTAATCCACGCAGCTAATAATGGAAACAGAAGTTTTAACTCCGATCAACATTGATGATTCTCGTAAGATAATTCATGTTGATATGGACGCCTTTTATGCTTCAATTGAGATGCGAGATAACCCCAAGTTTAAAACCCAGCCTTTGGTGGTAGCTCATGATCCGCGCCTTACTGGAGGACATGGGGTTGTCACAACGGCAAACTATATTGCACGGCAATTTGGTGTCCATTCTGCGATGCCGGCTATGAAAGCTTTAGAACTTTGTCCAGAGGCGATTTTTAAAGATCCGGACTTCACTAAATATCGTGCAGTTTCGGAACAAATTCATCAAATTTTTCACGAGTATACCGATAAGATTGAACCCGTTGCCTTTGATGAGGCCTATTTAGATGTTTCAGAAGATAAAAAGGGGCTTGGTGACGCTGTGTTGATTGCTCATGAAATTCAGAAAGTTATCTTTAATGAAACCCAATTAACCTGCTCTACGGGAATTTCATACAATAAATTTCTGGCTAAAATGGCTTCCGAATATTCCAAGCCAGTAGGTGTGGCAATCATCGAAAAGGATGACGTTGCTGAGTTTCTAAAGAATATTCCAATCGAACGGTTTAGAGGGGTTGGCAAAAAAACAGTGCCTAAAATGCACGAGCTAGGTGTTTTTCAAGGTGCGGATTTAATCAAGATGTCTGAAAATGATTTAATTCATTACTTTGGAAAATTTGGGTACACCTTGTTTCGTTGGGTTCGCGGGCAAGATGATCGCCCAGTCGAATACTTGCGTGAGAGAAAATCAATTGGCAAAGAAGAAACGTATGGAAAATTGCTCACCACTGAGATGGAGGTTGAAGAGCGACTTCGGGTAATTGCTAAGAATCTACTTCGCGCAGTTTTGAAAAGACAGAAACACGGCAAAACCATTGTATTGAAACTAAGATATGGTGATTTTGAAACGTTAACTAAACGAATCACATTGGACGAATTTTTCCAAAATGATGTTGAAACCTATTATTTTTATGCTAAACAGATTTTGGATGAAATTGCTGATATTTCGCGGGGGATTCGCTTATTAGGGATTACACTAACCAACTTAACGGATCAAAATTTTCAAGAAGTTTCTTTACCACTGTTTAAGCACTCAGAGTGATTTTGTGATATGCTTAAGAGCGCTAATAATAAAGTATTAAACTTATATTGATAAAAATTTAATGAGTAGGATAAATGAGGCTGTAATGGACACACTTGAAAAAATTTTAGAACAAATCAAAAAATATAACCGAATTATTATTCATCGTCATCAACGTCCCGATCCCGATGCCATTGGATCACAAGTTGGACTCGCCAAAATTTTACAAGCATCTTTTCCCCATAAACAAATCAAAGTGGTTGGAAAACAAATCGATGGTTTGAGTTGGTTGGGTAACATGGATGAAATTGAAGGTGATTTCTTCGATGATGCATTGGTAATTGTGATTGATACGGCCAATTCACCAAGAATTGACGATCGTCGCTTTGAGAACGGGGCGTTCCTAATTAAAATCGATCATCATCCGAATGATGACCCATTTGGCGATTTGATGTGGGTAAAAGAAGAAGCATCAAGTAGTTCAGAATTAGTTTTTGATTTCTATAATCGCTTCAAGGACCAATTAACGCTGACAGCAGACGCGGCTAGAGATCTCTATGCGGGAATCGTGGGAGATACTGGACGCTTTATGTATGCAGCTACTAGTGCACATACGCATAGTGTAGTAGCTGGTTTAATGGAAACTGGCTTTGACATGGTAGCTGTTAATCAGACGTTAGACGAAATACCAGAATCAGTAGCTCATTTATCATCATACGTATATGACAACCTTCAAATTAAGGCTAATGGGGCTGCCCATATTGTTTTAAGTAAAGAAGCTTTGGATAAGTTTGATTTGAAGGACGCTGGAACAGCTGGAATTGTTTCACTACCAGGTCATATTACAACGGTTAAATGCTGGGCAATTTTTGTTGAACAAGATGATCACTCTTACCGTGTTCGACTTCGTTCAAAGGGTCCAGTGATCAACGAACTTGCAAAGAAACACGACGGCGGTGGTCATCCATTAGCTAGTGGTGCGAAGGCAGCTAACATTGAAGAAGTTAACCAAATTGTAAGTGAATTAGATCAATTGGTTTAGACAAGGAGTATTTAATGAACGAATTTCAGAAGTTTAATCTAAAACCATTTTTAATGACGGCTTTAGATGAGATTAATTTTAAGACACCTACCCCTGTACAGGATAAAGTGATTCCACTTATTGCTGATGGAAAGAGTGTTGTCGGACAATCTCAAACGGGGAGTGGTAAAACCCATGCTTTTCTTTTACCAATTTTTAACAATATCGATCCAGAATTAAATGCAATTCAAGCAGTAATTACGACACCTAGTCGTGAATTGGCTTATCAAATTTATGAAGATGCTAAGCAATTAGCCTCAGCTTCAGAAGTTAAGATTGAAATTGGCAATTACGTTGGTGGAACTGATAAGAAACGTCAAGTTGAAAAATTAGGACATCATCAACCAGCTATCATCATTGGTACACCAGGACGAGTTTTGGACTTGTTAAAGGAACGGGCCTTGAACTTCCGTCAAGTGAAGTATATGGTTATTGACGAAGCTGATATGACCTTAGATATGGGATTTTTAAACGCGGTAGATCAAATTGCTGCTGCAATGCCATCTAAGCTGCAAATTTTGGTTTTCTCAGCTACCATTCCACAACGGCTAAATGTATTTTTGAAGAAGTATATGGATCATCCGGTAATTGAAGAGATTCCTACCGAAACAACTATTAGCCCTACCATCAAGAATATCTTGATTTCAACTAAGAGTTCTGGCAAAAATAATTTAATTTATAAATTATTGACTATGGGAGAGCCCTATCTAGCTTTAGTTTTCACCAACACTAAGGAACGTGCTGATGAGTTGACCGATTATCTTAAAGCTCAGGGACTCGATGTTGCTAAAATTCATGGTGGTATCCAACCACGTGAACGTAAACGAATTATGAAGGATATTCATCGTCTTCGTTATCAATACGTTGTAGCAACTGATTTGGCTGCTCGTGGAATCGATATTGATGGAGTTTCACTAGTAATTAATGATGATATTCCGACAGACCTTGAATTCTTTATCCATCGAGTGGGTCGTACTGGTCGAAATGGTATGTCAGGAACCGCAATCACCTTATATATGCCAAACGAAGAAGACAAAGTAGCTGATGTCGAAAAGATGGGAATTACATTCTTACCTCAACAGATTCGAAACAACGAATTAGTTGATACGTACGATCGTGATCGTCGTCAGACGCGTCGTCTGAGTCAAAAGAAGCTTGACCCAACCATGATTGGGATGGTTAAGAAAAAGAAGAAAAAGGTTAAACCAGGTTACAAGCGTCGAATTCGCAAAGCAATTTCAGAAAAAGAAATTCGTGATCGTCGTATGGAACAACATCAAGCAGCTCGTGAAGCCAAAAAGGCTAAGATAAAACAATCACGAAATAAGCGAAGATAAATTGACATTTTAAAGTTGATTTTCTATAATTAGCTGTAATATTTTTAAAATCATTTGAGATATGTAGGAGCTAACCCCTTAGTGCAAGAGACATTCTGGCTGGTGTGAAGGGTGAAGGGAAGCTTCTATGCTACTCAAGTTAATGAATCGTTTTCTCAGCGTTAATGAGACTTAAGAGGTATACGATTAAACATCGTTGCAAGTAAAGTGGTACCGCGCAGTCGCGTCTTTATTATTTTACATGCAATGGTGTTTTTTATTTTAGGAGGAAATAATGGAAAGAAAGTCAAGTAGTGAAATTCGTCGAATGTATTTAGATTTTTTCAAGAGTAAAGGTCACATCATTGAACCCAGTGCCTCATTAGTACCGCAAGATGATCCAACTTTGTTATGGATTAATTCTGGGGTTGCTACCATGAAAAAGTACTTTGATGGAAGTGTGGTTCCTGAAGTACCTCGTCTAACAAGTTCACAAAAAAGTATTCGAACAAATGATATTGAAAATGTGGGTCATACGGCTCGTCACCATACTTTGTTTGAAATGTTGGGTAACTTTTCAGTAGGAGATTATTTTAAAGAAGAAGCTATTCATTGGGCTTGGGAATTGCTAACGTCCAAAGAATGGTATGGCATGGACCCAGAAAAATTGTATGTTACCGTCTATCCTAAGGATGAAGAAGCTAAAAAAATATGGTTAGAAACACCAATTGATCCTAGCCATATTGTGGAAGTGGAAGACAATTTCTGGGATATCGGTGAGGGTCCTAGTGGTCCTGATTCAGAAATTTTCTATGATCGCGGTGAAGCATTTAATAATCTTGAAGATGACGATCCAGAGAATTATCCTGGTGGAGAAAATGAACGCTGGCTTGAAATTTGGAATATTGTATTTTCACAATTTAACCATAAGCCAGATGGAACTTATGAACCACTTCCACATAAAAATATTGATACGGGGATGGGATTAGAACGAGTTGTTTCTGTTTTCCAAGATGCTCCCACTAACTTTGAAACAGATTTATTCTTACCAATTATCCATGAAGTTGAAAAACTTAGTGGTAAAAAGTATGGAGAAAATAAAGAAAGTGATATCTCATTTAAGGTAATTGCTGACCATGCACGGGCTATTACGTTTGCTATTGGTGATGGAGCTATTCCTTCTAATGAGGGACGTGGATACGTTATTCGTCGCTTATTACGTCGTGCGGTTATGCATGGTAAACAACTGGGGGTAAATGAAACCTTCCTTTACAAGATGGTTCCAGTTGTAGGCGAAATTATGAAGGATTACTATCCAGAAGTGTTGGCTGATCAGGATTATATTGCCAAAGTTATTAAATCTGAAGAAGATCGTTTTAGCGAAACACTTACAGACGGACTAGAACTTTTAAATACAATTATTGATGAAACTAAGACTAAGGGCTCCGACACAATTTCTGGATTTGATGCCTTTCGTTTGTTCGATACTTATGGTTTCCCACTAGAACTAGCTAAAGAATATGCTAGTGATAAGGGGCTCAAAGTTGACGAAGCAGGCTTTGAAGATGAAATGCAGAAGCAAAAAGAACGTGCCCGTTCGGCTCGATCAACAGAAAAATCAATGGGAGTTCAATCTGATTTATTAACGGATTTAAAGACTGAAAGTAAATATGTTGGTTATGATACTCTTCGAGTTGATAATGCAATCCTTGAAAATGTAATTCAGGATGGGAAATTAACAGATATTGTAGAACCGGGTGAAGCCCGCGTCTTATTTAATATCACACCTTTCTATGCTGAAATGGGTGGACAAGTTGCGGATCAAGGTGAAATTAGGGATGCCAATGGCGAAATTGTGGCGGAAGTGATTGATGTTCAACATGCACCTAATGGTCAAAACTTGCATACTATTAAAGCTTTAAAGAAGATGCACAGCGGAGCAGCTTATACATTAGAAGTTAACCGAGCTTTCCATTTGAAAGTTGAAAAGAACCATACAGCCACTCATTTATTAGACCAAGCGCTACGTGATATTTTGGGCGATCATACACAACAAGCAGGTTCGTTAGTTGAACCAGGTTATTTACGTTTTGATTTTACGCATTTTGGACAAGTAACTAACGAAGACTTGGATCGGGTCGAAAAAATTATTAACGAAAAAATTTATGATGAAATTCCAGTAACAACGGTTGAAACGGACCTTGAAACTGGTAAGAAGATGGGCGCCATCGCCTTGTTTAATGATAAATATGGTAAAAAGGTACGCGTTGTTGGTATTGGCGATTATTCAAAAGAATTTTGTGGGGGGACCCATGTCAAGAATACTAATGAAATTGGACTCTTTAAGATCGTTTCAGAATCCGGTGTGGGAGCTGGCGTTCGCCGAATTGAAGCTGTAACTTCACAGGCCGCACTTGAATTCTTAAATACTGAAGAAAACCTTTTGAAGCAAACAGCTGGTCTTTTGAAGAGTGCTCAATTAAAAGATGTTCCTACTAAGACTGAACAACTTCAATCAAATGTTAAAGCATTGACACAAAAAATTAGCCAATTAGAAGCTAAGATTGCTAAATCCCAAGCTGCTAATATCGGCGATGAAATGGTGGAAATTAACGGAGTGCGTTTAATTGCTGCTGATGTTCAAGTTTCAGGAATGGATCAATTACGTCAAATGGCTGATGATTGGAAAAATAAAGATCAATCCGATGTCCTAGTCTTAGCTGCTAAGATTGGTGAAAAGGCTAATTTAATTGCTGCTGTCAAAGATGATTTTGTTAAAAAAGGTCTTAAAGCAGGAGATTTAATCAAAGCAATCGCGCCTAAAGTAAACGGTGGCGGTGGTGGACGTCCGAACATGGCTCAGGCCGGTGGTTCTAATCCGGATAATATCAAGGCTGCTTTGCAAGCCGCTCGAGAATGGCTAGAAAGTCAAAATGGATAATATTACGAGTTAGTTACGAGAAGCTCCATTCATTGTGATTTAGGTGCTAATAAAGTAAAATTAGGACTAGTATGTGAAGAGGGGTGCTAACAGTGGGAAAACTTGATGAAACAATGTTCTTTGACTTTGGCGATAATAAGCAAAACGATGTCAGAGAAACTTTAAAAACAGTCTACGATGCTCTTGAAGAGAAGGGATATAACCCTATTGATCAGATCGTTGGTTATTTAATTTCAGGTGATCCGGCATACATTCCACGGTTGAATGATGCTCGTAATTTGATTCGGAAACATCAGCGCGATGAGATTATCGAAGAACTCGTTCGATACTATCTATCTGAACAAATCGCTGATAGCAAAAAGGAAGAAAATTAATGAGATTAATGGGAATGGATGTCGGTTCAAGAACAGTCGGAATTTCAGTTAGTGATCAGTTAGGATGGACTGCTCAAGGTGTCGAGATTGTTCCAATCAATGAAGATGAAGAAATCTTCGGGATTGAACGCGTTAAAGAATTAGTAAAAGAATATGATGTTGTAGGTTTCGTATTAGGCTTGCCTAAAAATATGAATAACACTGAGGGACCAAGAGTTGAAGCAGCACGTAACTATGGTAAGTTATTGGAAGAAACTTTTGGATTACCCATCGATTTTCAAGATGAACGGCTAACGACTGTGGAAGCTGAGCGCATGTTGATTGAGAAAGCAGATACTTCTCGTTCAAAGCGAAAAAAAGTGATTGATAAATTAGCAGCTAGCCTGATTTTAGAAAACTACTTAAACGGACATGGAAAATTAATCGATAGATTAAAGTGAGGACAAGCATATGGATAACGAAGAACAAAAAATTACACTTGTTGACGAACACGGAAATGAAGAATTGTATAACGTACTATTTACGTTTGATTCAGAGGACTATGGTCGTTCATACGTCTTACTTTACCCATCAGAAGCAGAAGCAGATGAAGAGGTTGATATTCAAGCTTATGCCTTTATGCCTGATGAAAATCACGACTTAGGTGAAGGGGAATTGATTCCAATTGAATCTGATGAAGAATGGGATATGATCGAAGAAGTCTTGAATACATTCCTTGGTGATCAAGACCAAGATTAATTTCCTAGAAACGGTCCTTGTTTGACGATGAGATATTATCTATCGGCGAGCGGGCCGTTTTTGATTTGAAATGAAATGAGATTGATATGAATAAGAAAATTTTAGATGTTTTAGAGTATGACAAGATTAAACAATCTATTCGGCAGTTTATAGCTACTGAAAATGGAACAAAAGAGTTACGTGAGCTAGTACCAAGTAGCGATGAAACTGAAGTACGAAACGCCTTAAAACAAACACTAGATGCGGTTAATATTTATCGTTTAAAGAATGGTATTCCAGTTCCGCGGCTTGAAGATGTGACAGAGGCACTTCAACGTTTGAAGATTGATGCTGCTTTAAACGGTCAAGAATTAGCTCAAATTGGTAGAATTCTAAGAGCTACACGAACGGTAATTAACTTTTTCGATGATTTAGAAAATGAAGAAATTGAAATCATTGCACTAGATCAAGTGATTGAGCAACTAGTAACTATTCCTGAAGTTGAAGAACGTTTAAGTAATTCAATTGAAGGAAACGGTCATTTGTTGAATTCCGCTTCAAGCGAACTAAGACGGATTCGTGCTTCCATTACCCGTATCGAGAGTGATGTGCGTTCACGAATGGAAAAATTCACACGTGGAAATAATGTTAAGTATTTAAGTGAACCAATCGTGACTATCCGAAACGAACGCTATGTTATTCCAGTTCGTGTTGAATATCGTTCTAAATTTGGTGGAGTAGTCCATGATCAAAGTTCATCAGGACAAACATTATACGTTGAACCTGAATCAGTAGTGGATTTGAATAATGAATTACGACAAAACCAAGTAGCAGAAGTCCATGAAGAGCAACGCATCTTACAAGAACTTAGTGCATTAGTAGCTCCTTACACAGATACATTAAAAGATAATAGTCGCATTTTGGGCCATTTAGATTTACTAAATGCTAAGGCCCAGTATGCTCATCAACTAAAAGCAACTGAACCGCAAATTTCAGCGTCCAATGAAATTAACCTACGAGAAGCAAGGCATCCTTTGATTGACCAAAAAAAGGTAGTTTCCAACGATATTAGACTAGGTGGAGAGTATGAGACACTCGTGATTACTGGACCTAATACCGGTGGTAAGACCATCACCTTAAAAACGGTGGGACTCCTTCAATTAATGGCACAGTCGGGAATGTTTATTCCAGCTAATGAGAATAGTACGGTTCGGATTTTTGAGGAAATATTTGCTGATATTGGGGATGAGCAATCCATCGAACAAAATTTGAGTACGTTCTCTTCCCATATGGATAATACAATTCGAATTTTAGGCAATTTAAATGAACGTTCCTTGGCATTATTTGATGAATTGGGTGCCGGAACAGATCCTAAAGAAGGGGCTGCACTTGCGATTGCTATTTTAGATAAAGTTCGCAGCACGGGGGCTGTTTCAATGACTACCACCCATTATCCAGAATTAAAGACTTATGGATATGAAAGAATGGGTACCATTAATGCTAGTATGGAATTCGATGTTGATACCTTGCAGCCTACCTATAAGTTATTATTAGGAATTCCTGGTCAGAGTAACGCTTTTGAAATTTCAAAACGTTTAGGTTTAGATAGTGATATCATCAGTCAAGCTCGGGGGCTAGTTGACCAAGATAGCCAAGATTTGAACAATATGATTAAAGATTTAACGACTCGTCAAAAACGAGCTCAAAAAATTAATCAACAAGCTGTGGAATTACTTAAACAAGCCGAGGAGTACCACCAAACCTTGGTCAAGGGAGTCGATAGCCTAAATTCGCAACGGAGCAATTTAATAGAGAGTGCTAAAGAAGATGCAAACCGAATTGTGAATGATAGTCAGGCCGAAGCAGACCGCATTATTAAACGTCTACGTAAGTTAGAACATTCCACAGGAAGTTTTAAGGAAAATGATTTAATCGACGCTAAAAGTAAAATTAACGCCCTTCATCAGGATACTAACCTTAAACGTAATAAAGTTTTACGACGCGCTAAAGAAGCTCAAAAATTCCATGAAAATGATGAAGTAGTGGTCTTAACTTATGGACAACGTGGGGAACTTCTTCGGCAAGTTGATAAAAAACATTGGGAAGTCCAAATGGGAATTATGAAAATGAAGGTTGCCGTTGATGAACTGGAAAAAGTTAAACCGGATAAGACGGTCAAGCGACGAGTTCATAACTCAGTTCAAAGAACGGCTTCTGCGGGAGTTAAAACAACCTTAGATTTACGTGGAAAACGTTATGAAGAAGCACTGACTGAAACCGATCGCTACATTGATGCTGCTTTGTTAGCAGGTTATGACGAGGTAACGATTGTTCATGGAAAAGGAACTGGGGCACTTAGAAGTGGGATTACCAAGTATCTTAAGAATAATCGTCGAATTAAAGCTTTTGAATACGCACCTGCGAATGCTGGTGGAAATGGTGCCACGATTGTTCATTTTAAATAATCCTTATAAAATGTAAGCTAATTATTTCATTTGCTACGCAAAGACTGGTATAGTTAACGTAACAAATTGTGAAAGAGGGTAATTAGAATGGTTGAAGCTATTACAGATGCAAATTTTGAAGAAAAAACAAATACTGGCGTAACACTAACTGATTTTTGGGCTACATGGTGTGGACCTTGTCGGATGCAATCACCTGTAGTTGAACAACTTGCTGATGAAATGGGCGATAAAGTTTCATTTTCTAAGATGGATGTTGATCAAAACCCTGAAACAGCAAGAAACTTTGGAATTATGAGTATCCCAACACTCTTGGTAAAAAAAGACGGAGCAGTGGTTGATTCAATCGTGGGATACCATTCTAAAGAACAATTAGCTAAGATTTTAGACCAATACATTTAATTAAATTGAGGTTAAGTAGAAACCAATTTATCAATAATTGGTTTCTTTTTTTATAGAGTTAGGTGGGTAACATGCTCCCTTTTTTTACTGAAATTTAGTATTATGGATGTATGTATAATTTTATTTAGTGGGGGAATTAAAATGGATAATAGTCCAATTGGTTTTATGGATTCAGGCGTCGGTGGTCTGACAGTTGTCAAAACAGCTCAAAAACTGTTACCTAATGAAGAAATTATCTTTATTGGAGATGAAGCAAGAATGCCGTATGGTCCTCGTCCCACAGCAGAAGTCGTTGAATTTTCACGACAGATGGCGTCATTTTTAATAACTAAAAATATTAAGGCGCTAGTGATTGCATGTAATACTGCGACCAACGCGGCGTTAGCGGTTTTACAAGCTGAATTACCCATCCCAGTAATTGGGGTGATTTTACCTGGCGCAATTGCAGCTAATAGGCAAACTAAAAATCAAAAAATTGGAGTTATTGCTACACTAGGCACAATTAAATCTGAGG
Source organism: Pediococcus pentosaceus (assembly GCF_001437285.1). Taxonomy (GTDB): domain Bacteria; phylum Bacillota; class Bacilli; order Lactobacillales; family Lactobacillaceae; genus Pediococcus; species Pediococcus pentosaceus. The sequence continues at coordinate 268,397 of NZ_JQBF01000003.1, forward strand.
CTTACCCAAAGGCTTTAGCTGAAATTAATACCAAATTACGCGCTTATCCGGTAGCATGCCAAGAATTTGTAGAAATTGCTGAAAAAAATGAACTTCATACAACGGCAGCTCAAAAAGTTATGAATGAAAAACTAGCTGAGTTTAGGCAAGATCAAATTGATACTTTGATTTTAGGCTGCACTCATTTTCCGCTTTTAGAAGAAGGTATCCAAGCAGCCGTTGGGCCTGATGTTACTTTAGTAGATCCAGGAGTGGAGACCGTTCACCAATTAATTGAAATTTTAACAAAACAAGCGCTTCAACATGCAGAAGGTCCTAAAGCGCAGGATCAATATTATTCAACGGGTAATATTAAGAATTTTGAAGAAATAGCGCGGACATTCTTAAATCAAGATCTAAGAGTTGAAGAAGTTAAAATTGACTAGGAGAAATTAGAATGAATAATGAAATTTTGATTGCCACGAAAAATGATGGAAAATTAAAAGAATTTAAACAAATTTTTGAACAAAAGGGCATTGTTGTAAAATCGCTGAAAGATATTAATGATGACGTTGAAATAGTTGAAAATGGCTTGTCGTTTGAAGAAAATGCCCGTTTAAAAGCAGACGGATACGCTAAATCAATTGGTATTCCAGTCCTTGCCGATGATTCAGGTTTGGAAATCGATGCTTTGAATGGACGCCCAGGAATTTTTTCGGCGCGTTACGCCGGTGATCACAATGATGCAGCTAACAATGCCAAAGTTCTTAGCGAATTGGGTGGCATTCCAGATGAAAAACGTACAGCAACGTTTCATTCAACCGTAGTTGTGCGCAAACCAGACGGAAGTGAGTTAGTGGCAAATGGAAATCTACGAGGACGAATTCTTGCTGTTCCGCGCGGTGACAACGGCTTTGGTTATGATCCTTTATTTTTTGTGGAAGCAAAGAATAAAACTTTAGCTGAAATGACGCGTGAAGAGAAAAATAAAATTAGCCATCGTGCATTAGCAATTGAAGATTTATTAGTAAACTTTGATAAATTCTGGGAATAAATAAAAAAGTATGCCATCAACATTGAACCCGTAGTAGAGTGAATTGGATCTAACTTTGGGTGATTATAAGATGGCATACTTTTTTACTAATTTTGAATTTTAATTTGTTCTTGGGCTAAAGTTCGTAGACAACGATCCAAAATCATAGTTTTCATCGGAGTTTGATAGCCGGCCTTAACCTTGGCAGAGATTTGAACTCCCAGATATCCGTAAGTCTTTTCGACTACAGGAGCGAGAACAATGGGAGTAGCTTTAATTTTATCGGTGTCTTGTTTAATCGAAGCTAGTTGGTCACGCAACAAGTCTTTAGCACGGTCAATTTCAAACGGATCACTGATTCGTAGAAAGATCGAAATAGTTTGACTTCCGCGAGAATGATTTGAAATTGTTGAAATGGAGCGATTCGGCAGGTAATGTAAAGTACCATCAAGTGCTTGAAGTTCAATGGTTCGTAAACCGATTGAAACGACGGTTCCATCGATGGATTGAATCGTAACACTATCATCAACACGTAGTTGGCCTTCAATTAAAATGGTTAGGCCGTTAATAACATCGGACACAATCCCTTGAGTTCCGAGTCCAATTGCAACACTTAAGATTCCAGCACCGGCCAATAAAGTGCCCACTGGTACTCCTAAATTTGATAAAATAGTATAGACGTAAAAGAATAGGACGGAATACTTGAAAATATTTTTAACCACTGCGTAAACGGTTTGTGAACGAGCGGATTGTTTTTCAATTGGATCGTGATGTTGAAAACTATTACGGATGATATGTTTACCAATCCGATTAATAATCCAGAAAATAATGGTGATTAGAACGAGTTGGAAAAAATGTTCCATAAAAGCTACACCAATTTTTTCCCAATCAATATGAGTAAAGCTGGATTTTAATGATGGGAAGCCTGCTGCAATAGTAAGCATGTTTTTCATAAATAAAAATCGTCCTTTCAGTAATAATACTATTCTAACAGAATTTTGTAGCGAATATGTAGGGGTTTTAATTGCACTTAATTATTTGTAATGCTATTCTGTAGTCATAAACGAACAGGAGGGGATCATTTGACAGGAGGCGGAATTGCTGCAATTATTGCTGCAGTAGCATTGCTTATTTTAGTTCTATTCATTGGATTAGTATTAGTGAATGCTTCTAAAACATTATCAGAGATTAATCGTAGTATGGCAGTGATCACACGGGATGTTGATCTTATATCACATGAAGCTGAAGGTATTATGGCAAATGCGAACGAACTTTTAGAAGATGTTAACGGAAAAGTCGCTACCATCGATCCATTGTTCCAAGCGGTTGCTGACTTGAGTGAAAGTACATCGGATTTAAACCAAGCAACTCGTCGTTTAGCTGGTCGGGTAAACCATACTGGAAAAAGCAAGAATATCGGTAAAGTAGCCACAGCCATGAATGTTGGTAAAGGTGCTATGAATATGTATAAGAACCATAAAGTTAAGAATAAATAGGGGGCTATCAGTATGTCAAAGAGTAGTTTTTTACTAGGTGTAATCTTGGGTGGAGCAGCTGCTACTGCAGCAGCAATTAAGTTAACAGATACAACACCTCAACAACTTAAGGAAGCTGCTATTGAGAAATTTGATGATTTCATGGAATCCAATGATTTTGATACAGCTACGCTTAAAGATCGAGCAGTTTCATCTGTAGATGATTTAAAACAACGAGGAATGGAATTAGCTAATCGTGCTAACAATAAATTTAATCCTGATTTAGAAGAGATGGATGAAGATTTAGTTATTGATAACATGGCAGAAGCGACTCCATATGAAAAACCCACTGAGGTATTTATGCCTCACAAAATCCAAGAATAAATAAAAAAAGATGGAAACTAGTAGCTATTGCTAGTTTTCATCTTTTTTATTTTGAAATGGTGATGATTTTACTCGGTAAGCATATTTATTGATTTTTACTTATAAAAGATAAATAATCAGATATGAAAAACGAAAACGTTTTCAAAAAGCTGAGGAGGAAATTATTCATGGCAGAAAAAATTCAAGCAGGAATAGCAATGTTAAAAGTAATTGAATCATGGGGTGTAGACCATATTTACGGTTACCCTGGGGGATCAATTAATTCAACTATGGATTCTTTGCAAAAAGAACAAGACAATATTAAATACATCCAGGTTCGACATGAACAAGTCGGGGCACTTGCAGCAGCAGCTGACGCCAAATTGACTGGTAAAATTGGGGTAGCTTTTGGGTCAGCAGGACCCGGCGCAGTCAACCTACTTAATGGATTGTATGATGCAAAGGAAGACCATGTTCCTGTTTTGGCAATTGTAGGACAAGTCCCACATACCCGAATGAATTATGATTACTTCCAAGAATTCAATGAATCTCCTATGTTCGATGACGTTGCGGTTTACAATCGAATTGTGATGACCCCAGAAAGTTTGCCATATGTAATTGATAAAGCGATTCGTATGGCATATAAAGAAAAGGGAGTAGCGGTAGTTATTATTCCGAATGACTTTGGCTACGTAGAAATCCCAACTGGCAATTATTCTACTGAAAAAACACGTAATCAACCTGAGATTAAACCTCAACCTGATTCTGAATTAGTGCAAGATGCTTGGGATATGATTAAAAATGCTAAATATCCAGTTATTCATTTAGGACAAGGTGCTCGCGGAGCCACCAAAGAAGTTGAGGCATTATCTGAAAAACTTCAAATTCCAATCGTAATTACTGGGTTAGCTAAGGGCGTAATCCCTGATGAATATGAGGGGAATATGGGGCCATTTAACCGAGCGGCTTCTAAGGTTTCTAATGAATTAATTAAGAAAACGGACCTTTTAATTTCAATTGGTGCTAACTTCCCATTTGCAGCAATTGTATATGGAGATCGACCATTTAAGTATATTCAAGTTGATAATGATCAAGCTATTTTTGGGCGCCATCATTCACTTGATTTAGGAATTTGGGCAGATGCTAAATTATTCGTTGAAAAATTGGATGAAATTAGCGAAACCGTTCAACCGCGTCCATTCTACAAAGCAGCTGTGGCTGCCCAAAAAGACTGGCGTAAATACCTAAAGGGCTTGATGAGTCGGACAGATGGACCTCTAGAATACGAACAAGTTTATCAACAAATTAACCGAATTGCAGATGACGACGCCGTATTTTCAATGGATGTTGGGGATAATATTATTAATAGTTTCCGTTTTCTTGATATGAATCCTAAACAAAAAATCTTAACTTCAGCTTTGTTTGCAACTATGGGTTGTGGAATTCCTGGAGCAATGGCTAGCAAGTTAAGCTATCCAGATCGTCAAGTATTCAATATTGCTGGAGATGGGGCGTTCTCAATGGTAATGCAGGATATGATTACCGAAAAACGTTATAACTTACCAATCATTAATATCGTTACATCTAACCGCCATCTAAGTTTTATTAAGTCTGAACAAGATGACGTTCCTCAAGATGAATTCGGGGTAGATTTAACTGATGCTGACTATGCTAAAATTGCTGAAGGAATGGGTGTTAAAGGAATTCGAGTCGATGAAATTAGTCAGCTCGAAAAAGCCTTTGATGATGCTATTGCAGAAGTAAAAGCTGGACATCCGGTGTTAATTGATGCCAATATCACGGATAAACGAGGAATTCCAGTTGAACTTGATTTGGAACAGGACGATACATTGTATACACCTGAATTTCTTAAAGAATGGGATGCAGAAGAATTGAAGCCATTTGATGAATATTTAGCTCAATATTCTGCCGAATAATTAGGCTATATAAAAAGCGCTTCGGCTTAGAACCGAAGTGCTTTTTGATAGAAATATTATAGATATCTAAGTTCTTTTGAAGTATGGGTAAATGGTAGGCAACCATCCTTAGTGATGTGAACACAGTCTTCAATGCGAACACCAGCAACGCCGGGGATATAGATACCAGGTTCGATTGAGAAACACATACCTTCTTGGAGGATTAAATCGTTTCCTTCCATGATGGATGGGAATTCGTGTTCTCCCATACCCATTCCATGTCCTAGGCGATGAATGAAGTATTCACCATAACCGGCCTTATCGATGATGTCACGTGCGACTTTATCTAAACTAGCAGCAGTAATTCCAGGTTTGGCGTAAGCTTGGGCAGTTAATTGAGCTTCTAGACAAACTTTGTAAATATCTTTTTGTTTGTCATTTAAAGTTCCTAAAGCGACCGTTCTAGAAGCATCACTAATATAACCATCATGGATGGTACCTAAGTCGAAAAGTACTAATTCATTATTTTGAATTTGGTTCATGCCAGTTGCACCATGGGGTTCAGCAGCATGAGCGCCCGCTTGAATAAGAGTATCAAAACTCATTTCCATTACACCACGCTTTTTTAAAGCATATTCAAGTTCAGCAGCAACATCAGCTTCAGTTTTACCAGCGGCAACTGCATTGAAACCAACTTCAAAGGCGTAATCAGCCTCTGCACCAGCAGCATTTAATTTTTCGATTTCGTCGGCAGTTTTAATCATACGAAGTTTTTCAAAAACTGGAGTTAAGTTTTGTTCAAATTTAGCATTTGGAAATTCAGAACGAAGTACTTCATAACGATCAAATGTAAGATTATTATTTTCAATTCCCCAGTGAATAGGGTTAGCATTGCGTTCACGAATATATTTAGCAATTAATTGAAAGGGCTTCTCGTGATCTAAATAACCATAAACGGGGTGATTCCATCCAGTATCTTTAATTGCTTCAACTTCTAGTGCAGGAGCAAATAAGAATGGTTCATGATCAGGAAAAACAAATAAAGCTAAAACGCGTTCGATAGGGTCGCTACCAAAACCAGTTAAGTATTTAATACTTTCAAAATTACTAATATATGCAACGTCTAACTTATGATCTGAAACCCATGCTTGGACTTTATCTAATTGTGACATTTAATCTCTTCTTTCTTATATTCGGATAGTTAGATTATAGCACATAGGGAAATAGGTAATAAAATAAAAAAAGGTTGCAAGTATGCTGAAAATTTGATAACGTATTCATGGCAATGAAAACAGAATGAAAACAAATAATATCAATGGAAGAGGTAATATAATATGGCAAAACAAACCATCACAATTTACGATGTTGCTCGAGAAGCGGGCGTTTCAATGGCCACAGTATCACGCGTTGTTAATGGAAATCCTAATGTTAAACCTGTTACAAGAAAAAAGGTTAACGAAGTAATCGAACGTTTGGATTACCATCCCAATGCAGTAGCTCGTGGTCTTGCTAGCAAGAGATCAACTACTATTGGAGTAATTCTACCAGATATTACTCAAATGTTTTTTGCATCGTTAGCACGAGGAATTGATGATATTGCTTCAATGTACAAATACAATATCATTTTAGAAAATTCTGACGAAGATGTTGATAAAAAGGTTGAAGTGCTTGAAAACTTACAAGCTAAGCAAGTAGACGGTATCATTTATATGGGGAATGCCGTTGACGATCGTTTACGAGAAGCGTTTAAAGCAGCTCGTACACCAGTCGTTTTTGCTGGTTCCGTAGATGATAAGAACACTTTGCCTTCTGTAAGTATCGATAATAAGGCTGCAGTATACGAAGCAGTCAATAAACTAATTGATAATAAAAATAAGAAGATTGCTTTTATCTCAGGTCCGCTTTCTGAACCCGTTAATGGTAAATTTAGATTAGAAGGTTATCGTCTTGCTTTAAGTGAAGCTAAAGTTGATTATGACGAAAATCTAGTTTTTGAAACAAGTAATACTTACGAAGATGGAGTTAAGTTAGCATCCGAAATTGCTTCTACAACGGGCGTTACGGCCGCTTTTGTTGCTAATGATAGTTTAGCGGTGGGCTTACTTAACGGCCTTCAAGATCTCGGCGTTAAAGTTCCGGAAGATTTCGAAATTATTTCAAGTAATAATACTAGCTTGACTAAGATGGTTCGTCCACAAATTAGTTCAATTGGTCACCCAATGTACGATACTGGGGCGGTTGCAATGCGTCTTTTAACTAAATTAATGAATAAAGAAGAAGTCGAAGAACGTAATATTACTCTTCCATTTGATATGGTCTTCAGACAATCTACTAAATAAAAGAAAAAATCCACTTCTACATTAGGTAGAAGCGGATTTTTTGTTTAATTATATGTTATAGGAAAAGTCCTTTATACAAAGCAACGGCACAAATACCAGCTAAGATTGGGGCAACAACGGGAACTGATGCGTAACCCCATTGAGATGATCCTTTATGTTTGATTGGGAGCATTGCGTGAACTAAACGGGGACCTAAGTCACGAGCAGGATTCAAAGCTGGACCAGTAGCACCACCAAGTGAAGCAACCAAAGTACCAACTAGAAAACCAAGTGCAATAAATACTGATCCTTTATTAGCCTCGAAATAAGGAGCATGAGTAAAGGCTGTAGCTCCAAAGAAGAGGACGAATGAACCAATAAATTCGTTAGCAAAACCATTCCAAGAGCTATGACTAGCATCAATTGTACTAAACGTACCTAAAATTGATTCAGTATTAGTAGTTAAATCATAATGAGGCTTGTAAGCAAAATAAACTACTAATTGTCCAAAAATAGCACCTAACATTTGGGCAATAATGAAAGGAAGGACCTGAGACCATGAGAACATTCCTGAAACTGCTAAACCAATGGTGAAAGCAGGATTAATTTGAGCTCCAGAAATAGTTCCAAACATTAATGCAGGGACCATTACACCACATCCGTACCCAACTGCGATGACTAACCAATCACTACCGTTACCTTTTGTACCTTTAAGCTCAACGTTAGCAACCGAACCATTACCTAAAAGAACTAAAATTGCTGTACCAAGAAATTCAGCTGCTAACTTGGCAAAAAAACTATATTCCATATTATGTAAAACTCCTTAAAAATAAAATTTACGTAAAACACACTGTTTATGAGTATATCTTATTTGAAAGGCAATATGCAAGGGCGATATGTAAAGCTTTCTTAACATTTCTCAAAAAATAAGAAAATTGGATGAAAACAAGTATAGCAAGTCTTAAGATATCTTGAAGAGTAATGAGAGATTACGGAATAGTGGTAAAATGAAGATATATTATGAGCTTAATGGAGGAGTGGTCCCAATCGAAGAAACAAGGATGACAAGAGAAACGCTTCAGGAAAAAAATCCGACAATTGACAGAAAACCAAGGCTGTTTTGGATAAGAGTCTTGATGATTATTTGTGGGTTATTACTATTTTTAACTTTCTCAGCTAAACAAACCGTCTTTAATGTAAACTATGTTCAAAGTCAGGTGGTTAAATCGAATGCGGCTAGTACAATTAATCAGCAAGTTAATACACAATTGCAACAAGCAGGGATTCAACAGACTAATTTGATCCCTGATAATGTAATTAATGATGAATTGAAGTCAATGATTGGTGAATTTTATGCTGGTGAGGAAGTCAAGTTAGATCAATCAATCATTACGGAAGAAGTTAATGCAAATATTGGCACGTCCGGAATGATACAACAAGGGATAGTTTCGATTATTGTTAATCAAGTTGCTAATATTTTTAATAGCCAGTTGGATACGCAAAAACTAACGCATTATGCGGGACAGGTAGCTAAATTACAAAAGTTGAATCAAATCATGATGGCGATTAGTGCAGTAGGACTGCTGATACTAACATTCTTTGCTTTCATTAAACGACGCGGTCTCAATTTATTAGGTTCCATGATGGTGACGGTTGGGGCATTTGCTACTGTGATTAGTGCCATCGCCTATGTATCAAATGTTCTTAATGATTTGCCAATCCAATATGCTGTAATTAAAGGGATTGTTGAGCAAGCAGGACAAGATATTTTATTACGTGAGTTAACTATGGCACTTGGTATTTTAATATTAGGAATCATTTTATTGGTGTTGTCTTTTGGGGCTAATCAGGTCAATAAAGAAAGAAGTAAAAATCGTTAATGATTTTTACTTCTTTCTTTATTTTAGTCTGACCACATATCATTTAAGACGATGGTTTGTTCACGATCAGGGCCGATTGAAAAGGCGCTAACTGGAACTCCAGTAATTTCTTCAATCTTTTTAAGATAATTTTTAGCATTAGCTGGTAATTCTTCGTAAGTAGTCATTTGAGTAAGATCTTCATCCCAACCTGGAAGAGTTTCATAAATTGGAGTTGAATTTTTAAGTTCTTTTTCTGAAGCAGGATAATACTTAATTACGCCGTGATCAGTTTGATAACCAGTACAGATTTTAAGTTCTTTAAATCCTGAAAGGACATCCAAACAGTTAACAACTAAATCAGTTAGCCCATTAACTTCTGAAACGTATTTCATTAATACGCCATCAAACCATCCAATTCGACGAGGTCGTTTAGTAACGGTACCATATTCATGAGCAATTTCACGGATTCGATCACCGACTTCGTTGATTTGTTCAGTTGGGAATGGGCCTTCACCAACGCGAGAAACGTAAGATTTACATACGCCAATGACGTGTTTAATCTTAGTTACACCAATTCCTGCACCCGTAGCAGCTCCACCGGCAGTTGGATTAGAGGAAGTAACAAAAGGATAAGTACCATGGTCAATATCAAGCATAGTACCTTGAGCTCCTTCAAATAAGACGCGTTTATTATCATTTAAGTTAGTGTGAATTAGGTAGCTTGTATCAGTAATATAGTCCTTAAGGATTTCTCCATATTCAATGTACTGAGCGGTCAATTCCTTTAAGCTTGGAAGTTGATTCCAAAGATCTTCGTCCAGAATGCGTTTCTTTTGTTCAAGGTTAAAAGCAATTTTTTCTTCAAGAGTTTCGTTGTCTAATAGATCAATAGCTCGGATACCAATACGTTGCATCTTGTCCATGTATGCTGGGCCGATACCTTTATTAGTTGTTCCAATTTTTTCGCCATTTTTAGAACGATCACGTTCTTGTTGTTGATCTTGTAAGATGTGATATGGGAAAACGATATGAGCACGATCAGAAATTTTTAAATGATCAGTGTTAACACCTACTCCATTTAATTCTTTAATTTCATCAAGTAGGGTAGCAGGATTAATCACTGTTCCATTACCAATGATACAAATTGAATTAGGAGCAAGAATTCCGGAAGGGATTAAACGAAGAGCTAATTTTTGGTCGTTAACCACAAGTGAGTGACCAGCATTATCTCCACCTGAATAACGCACTGTAACATCAGCACTTTGTCCAAGAAAATCAATAATCTTTCCTTTTCCTTCATCGCCCCATTGGCTTCCTATTACTACTGTAGCTGTCATATTTATTCCTCCATTTTTATCAATACACAACTCTAAAGATGATAACACAGTTTACCAAAAAAATAAAAGGGATAAACCGAATTATACAAAAGGTAATTCTTTTAATGGTTCGTGTTTATTAATACTGAAGATTTTGGTAAAATGGAGAGGTAAATATTTTTAATTCAAAGGAGTAATCAAATGATTGATCGTTATGCAAGACCCGAAATGCAAAAAATTTGGAACCGCCAGTCCCAATTTCAAAGTTGGCTTGACGTTGAAATAGCCGTTGTTAAAGCTTGGAATAAAGATGGAAAGGTTCCTGACCAAGATCTCGAACTAATCGAAAAGAAAGCTAAGTTTGATTTAGATCGAATTGATGAGCTTGAAAGTCAAACGCATCACGATGTAATTGCCTTTACTAGGTCCGTTTCCGAATCTTTAGGCGAAGAGCGAAAATGGATTCATTACGGATTAACCAGTACAGACGTTGTCGATACAGCGCAGTCGCTTCGACTCAAAGCTGCTAACGAAATCATTTCGGCAGATTTAGAAACACTAAAAACAACCTTGAAAGAACTATCAATCAAATATAAAGATTTAATTGCCGTTGGACGGACTCATGGAATTCATGCCGAACCAACTACAATTGGATTAAAATTTTTACGCTGGTATTCAGAAATTAATCGTAATATTGAACGTTTTAATCATGCCCGTAAAAACATCGAAGTTGGCAAGATTAGTGGGGCAGTGGGGACTTTTGCTAACATTACTCCTCAAATTGAAGAATGGGTTTGCCAAATGCTTGGAATTGGGCATCAAGAAATTTCGACTCAAATCCTCCCACGTGATTTACACGCAGAATATTTGAGTGTTTTGGCCTTAATCGCCTCCCAAATTGAAGAAATTGCAACTGAAATTAGACATTTACAGCGTACAGAAGTCAATGAAATGCGAGAAGGATTTGCTAAAGGACAAAAAGGTTCATCAGCGATGCCTCATAAACGTAATCCTATTGGTTCTGAAAATGTTTCAGGACTAAGTCGAGTTGTTCGTGGAGAAATGATGACAGCGTTTGAAAATATGAATTTATGGCATGAACGAGACATTTCTCATTCGTCTGCTGAACGTGTAATTTTACCAGATTCAACAGCTTTAGTTGACTACATTCTTACACGAATGAATCGGATTTTAAATAACTTGGTAGTTAATGAAGATGAAGTTCAAAAAGACCTTGAAATGACTCATGGATTGATTTTTTCTCAACAAGTTATGTTGAAATTGATTGATAAAGGTTGGACCCGCGAGGAAGCCTACGATACAGTTCAGCCAATCGCTATGATGGTATGGAATACTGGGCAACATTTTATGGATTTACTACTTGAAAATGATAAAATTAAGTCAATTCTTGATGATGAAGAAATTCGAGCTATTTTTAACTATCAATACCATCTTAAAAACGTTGATGCAATCTACCAACGGTGTGGTATCGAAGCATAATTTAGATTAAAAGGGATGAGGAATTTTGATGAAAAAATCAAATGAAGCGTTACTTGTAATTGATTATACGAATGATTTTGTGGCATCGAATGGTGCGTTAACTACAGGAGTAGTTGGACAAAAGATTGAATCAGAGATTATCAAGTTGGCGAACCAAGAGCTACGTGAAGACGGTTGGGTGTTTTTGCCAACTGATGTACATGTAGAAGGCGATCCATATCATCCAGAAACTAAGTTATTTCCTGCACACAATCTCAAAGGAACATGGGGACGTGATTTTTACGGGCAGTTGCAGGATTGGTACGATTTAAATAAAGCTAATCAACGAGTGAAAATCCTTGATAAAACTCGTTATAGTGCTTTTGCCGGAACGGACCTAGATATGCAACTAAGAGCTCGTAAAATTGATACAGTACGGCTAGTGGGGGTATGTACGGATATTTGTATCCTTCATACTGCCGTTGATGCATATAATTTAGGCTATCGAATTATTATTAATGAAAAAGGTGTGGCAACCTTTACAGAACATGGTCAAGAATGGGCACTAGAACATTTTAAGAATGCACTAGGTGCTCAGGTCGAATAGGATTAATATAAATGGGAACCGCTGAGAAAATTATTTTTTCAGGGGTTCCTTTTTATGTGGTAGTCAAAAATCAGCCTAATTTATGATAGAATGAAGTATTAAGTCGAATTAAAGCGGAGTTAATAATGAACTTTACGTTAAAAATAATTAGTAGTATTTTTTCAATCCCACCTAACTAGTCTGGGAATTGAAAAATCAAAAATTATAGAAATTATTAAATAAAAGGGGATTTTAAATATGGTAGAAGCAATTAATTTAAAAGCAGGCATGACGTTCATTAAGGATGGTAAATTGATTAAGGTTGTAGAAACTAACCATCATAAACCTGGTAAAGGTAACACAGTGATGCAAATGAAGTTATATGATGTACGAGCAGGTTCAACTGTTCAAACAACTATGCGTCCAACTGAAAAAGTTGAACAAGCTATTCTTGATACTAAAGAAGCTCAATATCTTTATCGTCAAGATGATATGGCTGTTTTCATGGATACTGAAACATACGAACAATATGAATTACCAGTATCAAGTATTGAAAGTGAATTAAAATATCTTTTGGAAAATACAATGGTTAAAATTAGTTTTTATGGTAATGAAGTAATTGGGGTTGATTTACCAACAACGGTTGAATTAAAAGTTGTTGAAACCGCACCATCAATTAAAGGAGCTACAGTTACTGGTTCAGGTAAACCAGCTACAATGGAAACTGGATTAGTAGTTAATGTTCCAGACTTTATCCAAGAAGGCGAAGTTCTAGTAATTAATACTGAAAAAGGAACTTACACAAAACGCGCATAATTGTCTAAAAGGATTGATAGTAGGAATACTATTAATCCTTTTTTTGTCGGCTTTTTTGATAGATGAATGATTCTCTTGGAGCCCAACTGTAAAAAGGAATAATAGATATTTTACCCGATTTAGAAATAAGCATCGCATATCAACAGCGGGTATGTTAGGATAAATTTGTAGTTAGCAAAAACTACGTTTAAGGGCAGTTATAAAATGATTTTACAATCAAGAAAACGAGCACTAAGTGGCGAAGCTAGAATATAAAATACTTATTGACCCCCCAAATCAATGAGTCTAACTCAAAAGCTAGCAATAGCTCAATAATATTACATTGTCCCAAAACTTAATATATTCTACTATCTTTTAATCGGGATAGTCGCCCCCTCGTTAATAAGAAACGTTTCTATTTTTAAGAAGCGTTTTTTATTTTTTTCTTGTCAAAAAGAACATACGTTCGTATAATTGAGAGCGGAGGCAGATTTAATGAATTATGATAAAGAACCCAAGGGTGTTTTTTTAATGATTGATAATAAATCTTTTTATGCCAGCGTTGAAGCAGTTATGCGCGGGCTAAATCCATTAAAAGTTGTTATGGTAGTAATTTCTGAGCAGGAAAATACCAATGGTGGACTAATTTTAGCCACATCACCGATGGCCAAAAAACTTTTTGGATTGAAAGCTAACGTCTCGCGACAAAGGGATTTACCGTGTGATCCAAGAATTATAATGGTCCCACCACGAATGAATCTATATATTAAGCGTAATCTTCAAATTAACGAAATATTTAAACAGTATGTGGCAGAAGAAGATTTATATCCATATTCCATTGATGAATCAATTTTAGATATTACTAAAACCTGGAAACTTTTTGGAGAAACTCCTGAAGAAGTTGCTAAAAAAATTCAACATAAAGTACGTAGGCAGTTAGGCTTGTACACAACAATCGGTGTCGGTGAAAATCCATTGCAAGCTAAACTAGCATTGGATAATTTCGCTAAAAAATCCAATGATTTGATTGGCACAATTACATACAATACAGTAGCCCAAAAAGTATGGATGATTCCTAAGTTGACAGATGTGTGGGGAATTGGAAGACGGACGACCGAGCGTTTGCAAAAACTGGGTATTAACAATATGAATGAGTTAGCACATAGTAATCCATATTTTTTAAAACAAGAGTTTGGAATAATTGGAACTCAATTGTTTGCAACAGCGTGGGGCATTGATCGAACAATTCTAAGTGAAAGGGTAAAACCTAAAGAAAATAGTGTGGGTAATTCTCAAGTGTTACCTAGAAATTATCAGCAGCAATGTGAAATTGAAACTGTAATTAAAGAGATTAGTGAGCAGGTAGCTGCACGGTTACGACATCGGTGTCAACAATGTGGTGAGCTAACGTTAAGTATTGGATTTAGTTACCAGTCTACGATAAATAGTGGGTTTAGCCAGTCATTGAAGGTTATTCCGACTAATAGTAATGTAGAAATTTTTAAATATGCTAAGGAGATTTTCCAAAAGTACTGGAAAGGGCAACCTGTTCGTAATATAGCTATCTTTACTGCTAAATTGAGCTATCAGATTGGTGAACAATTGAATCTATTCGAACCGTTTCCGAGGATTTACAAACATCAAACTGATCAACTGGTTGACCAGATTAGAGCGGAATATGGCTTTACCGCTTTAGTTTACGCACGTAGCTTAACTAAAGGTGGTACTGCAATCCAGCGGGCCAGCCTAGTAGGTGGACATAATGGGGGGAATGCTTATGAATAAGCAACAAGAATTAACTTTAATTAATCAGCGAATTGAAACACTGTTTAATGTTTCAAAATTTAACACTCAATTTTGGATTGTAATTGTTAATGATATCTATGATCATTCTTATAATATTTTTTTTAGTGAACAACGACGAGGGCAAAGGGAACGTTCTATTCCAATTCATACGCTTGAAAAATATACATTAATAGATCTAGAAGAGATTGTACGCGGGCTTCAGCAACGCTGGAAGTTTACTATAAAATTTATTCAATTTGAAAATCAACTTTGGCCTACTAGTCAAAAAGTTATTCAAAAAAAGAGGCGTAGAGATGAATAATAAAAATAATCAATATGATCCTCAAGTAGTTCAAAACTTTTTTGATAATGTGTATATTGATCGAGGAATGATAAAGTGGCAAGGCTTTTTTCTTTCAGATCATACTGTAGCAATTAAACGTAAGAGAAATGATAACAAAATATTTTATGAGCAAAAAATTCCACCCAGAATGAAACAAGGTGAAATCAGATTAAAAGTTGCTCGGGCATATGAAGAGCAACTATTAGTTGAAATTCAATTAAATGAATGTAACCGTGATTTACTCTTTGAAAATGCAATAAAATCGCGTATTAAAGGATTTAATGAAGATTCTGTATATTTAGGTGATGGAAAGTTTGTTAGCATTTCGATGATGCGTTCGATTAGGTTAGCGAACAATGGAAAAGGGTAAGGTGAGGATTGAATGTAAGCATTGACAAACCCCACTATAATACGTAATATATTAAACGTCTATGAACAGATAAAAAATTGAAATGAAAGAAGGAGTTCGGGTATGTCAGGACATTCAAAGTGGCATAATATTCAAGGTCGTAAAAACGCCCAAGATGCAAAGCGTGGTAAAATTTTCCAACGAATCTCTCGTGAGATTTATGTTGCAGTTAAAGCTGGGGGTCCGGACCCTTCTTCTAACCCTCAATTACGTTTAATGATGGATAAGGCACGCGCAGCAAATATGCCAAAAGACAACATCAAACGTGCCGTTGATAAGGGTAGTGGCGCAGGTGGCGCTAACTACGAAGAAATTACTTATGAAGGATATGGACCAGCTGGTACAGCTATTATCGTGTCAGCTCTTACAGATAACAAGAATCGTACTGCAGCTGCTGTTCGTTCAGCATTCACTCACCATGGTGGTTCACTAGGGGCTTCAGGTTCAGTTTCTTACATGTTTGATCGTAAGGGTTACATTGTTATTAGTCGTGAAGACCTTGATAAAAATGAAGATGATATGATGGAAGATGCAATTGATGCAGGTGCAGACGATGTACAAACATCAGAAGAGGTATTTGAAATCTATACTGATCCTAAGGAATTTGCTGCTGTTCGTGATGCTCTTGAAGCAAAGGGATATACATTGGCTAATGCTGAATTAACCATGATTCCTGAAAACGAAACAATGGTTCCAGAAGATAAAGTTAAACAATATACAGGTTTAATTGATGAGCTTGAAGATAACGATGATGTTTCAGAAGTTTATGAAGCAGCTACATTACCTGAAGACGCTGAATAATAATTATTAAAGGCAAGGACAATTAAGTTCTTGCTTTTTTTATTTAATCAAGAATTTGAAAATTTAGTATGATAAAATTTACTTATATAACATATAACTGAGGTGGCGTAATGAGTAATAAAGTGGTCGTTCTTGGCAGTCTAAATGTGGATACAATTTTACAAGTTGGACGGTTTCCAGAACCAGGGGAAACATTGGCTTTAAAAGATAAGCAAATGGCCGGTGGTGGAAAAGGAGCCAATCAAGCAATTGCAGCGGCTCGTTCAGGTGCAGAAACTAGTTTTATTGGTAAAGTCGGAACCGATGCGAATGGGCAATTTATGCTTAAACAATTACTTGATAGCGGGGTTTCAACGGAATATGTGGCAACCTCCAAAGTAGCGGATACAGGTCAAGCTTTTGTAATGCTCGAAAATACCGGTGAAAATCGAATTTTAATCTATGGAGGCTCTAATGCTGAGTTAAATGAGGATGATGTCAATAAGGCAGCTGAAAAAATTCAACAAGCTGATTTTATCGTTGCTCAATTGGAAACTCCACTTGAAACAACTAAATATGCCTTCGAAATTGCTAAACAAGCTGGAATCAAAACAATTTTAAATCCTGCTCCTGCAGTTAAAAATTTACCTAAGGAATTAATTCAATTGACGGATGTTATCACGCCCAATGAAACTGAAGCTGAAATTTTAACAGGCGTTACGGTTGTGGACGATGCTTCAATGAAAGAAGCAGCTCAAAGATTACATAAAATGGGAGTCCAGACGGTCATTATTACCCTAGGTAGTAAAGGGGTTTATTATGATGATGGCGACGTGAGCGGCATTGTTCCGGCGTTTAAAGTGCATGCGATTGATACAACAGCAGCTGGAGATACGTTCCTAGGATCTTTTAGTTCGGAATTGAAGCCAGATTTAAGTAACTTAAAAGAAGCCATTATGTATGGCAATAAAGCTTCCTCGCTGGCTGTTCAAAAGATGGGTGCCCAACCATCAATTCCAACACGCAAAGAAGTTCTAAAATAAATAGTCATAACAAAAAAACATGAACCTGAATGGTTCATGTTTTTTTGTTGTCTAAATTTAGCTAATTAAAAAATAAATGTTCTGTTTTTGAGTATATATACGGTGAGGAGGACGTGAGATGAATATAACCAGTAAGCTAAATCAAATCATCCAAGAGTGTCTTGTCAATCGGGATAGTGATTTATTCATTATGCCGCGATTTGATAAATATCAATTATTATATCGAGATGCGGGAGGGTACCGAAAGTCTGCCCAGATTGATAGAGATGAAGCAGAACAAATTATGATGTATATCAAATATCGGGCTGATATGGGGATCAGTGAGCGACGAAGGCCACAAAGTGGGGCGATGACTTGGTTAAACCGCCAGGGAGAATTAGTTAATTTACGAATATCTACGGTGGGCGATTTTTTGGATCGACCTTCGATGGTAATTCGTTTTATATATGTACTAAAGCAAGATGAACATATTTTGGATAGCGAAAGTATGGAAAAAATCCAACTAGCAACTAAGCTTCGAGGATTAATGGTTTTTTCAGGTCCAATGGGCTCCGGAAAAACAACGTTGATTTACGAAGTAGCCCGTAAATTAAGTGAAACCAAGATGGTAATGTCAATTGAAGATCCGGTAGAAATTCGCGAACATAATTTTTTGCAACTGCAAGTTAATGAAAAATCGGGGATGTCTTATCAAGAATTACTGAAAAATGGTTTAAGGAATCGACCAGATGTTTTTATTATTGGCGAAATCCGAGATGGTAAAACTGCAGAAATTGCGATTCAAGCTGCGTTAAGTGGTCATTTAGTTTTAACCACCGTTCACTCTAAAAGTACCCAAGGGGTATGGAATCGAATTGTTGAATTAGGTGTACGAGAAGAGCACTTAAAAGAAGCCTTAACGGCAGTTATCTATCAAAGAATGATTCCTGCTAAGGTTGGTGATTTAAAAATTATGGCAGAAATTAAATCATTCCATCCGGCCCTGAAAGGAACAAAGAAGAAGTGGACAGAACGACTAGAGGAGTGGAAGGAAAGTGGCCAAATTACTAAAGAAGTATTTGAAGATTTCCAATACGGATAGAATCCAATTAAATGATCAAGCGTTTATTTTTTCAACTATGGTTGATTTAATGAAAATGGGCGTTTCGATTCGCAAGAGTGTGGAATTTGTTCGAATTATGCGTCCAGCGATTGCTAAACCCATGGAAAAGGTGATTAATCAGTTGCAGCGTGGTAAATCATTTTCAACAGCTTTTGGTCCGTATGTAAGTACTAATATCTATTATCAATTAGAAATTGCCGATCAACACGGCGGATTAGAGCAAACCTTGGAAACCATCGCTAAAATTTTTACTAGTCAAAGTCAGCAATGTAAGAAGTTAAAGTCATTAATTCAATATCCCGTTTTTTTAATGGCATTCTTGGGAATAACGATGCTAGGGATGCGAATTTATATTATGCATGAACTGGCTAATTGGAATACGGGGACAGCAAGTGTTCAAAGTCAAGTGATTAAATTGGTAATAATTGGTATGTTATTTGGAATTATAGTAGGAATATTATATTTATGGCTAAAATTTAAAAAGAAAAGTATGGCTAATCAAGTCGCTTTACTATGTAGAATACCAATCTTTGGCCAGTTGTATCAAACATATTGTCATTACTACATAACAGCAAATTTATCATTTTTTATTAGTAGCGGTATGTCGATGGGAAGTGTTTGTAAGTATTTAAACCTTTTAGATTCCCAGTCTTTACTTCATCAAATTGGCCGACGGGTCGAAAAAAGCATGGCTAGTGGTCAAGATATTAGTTCGGTAATAAAGAAATCGGTTTATTTACCAATTGAGCTAGACTTATTGCTGCGTAAAGGGAGTAAAAAAGAAACATTATCAAAAGAAGTGCATGCATTATCAATGATTAAATACAAAACTTTGATTTAAAAAATTGAACGAATGATTTTAATTGTCCAGCCAATCTTGTTTGGCATAATCGGAATTGTCATTGTTTTGATGTACATGAATCTTTTAATGCCAATGTATAACTCAATGAAGGAAGTGTCAAAATGAAAGCGAAAATAAAAAAAGGTTTTACTTTGATTGAAATGACCATCGTCTTATTTATTATCTCATTATTAATTTTAATTATTCTACCCAATGTCACTAGTCAAAAGAAAAATGCTAGACATATCCAAGGGGATGCGATGACGCAAGTGGTTCAAACTCAAGTAGATTTGTACGAAAATGAATACAACGAGTTGCCTAAGTCCTTAGATGAATTACAGGACAAAGGTTACTTATCTGATAAACAAGTTCAACAGGCTAATCGAAATGGCATTAAGATTAATGATGGACATGCAGTCGGAAGCTAAAGTTAGCTGTTATTTGAAAAAAGCATTTTCACTATTAGAGACGATGATCGTTCTCTTAATAACAAGTGGAACGATCTTAATGGGTTATGGTGGTTTTAAAGGAGCTCAGAGCGCCAATAATGAAAAAATATTTTTTAGAAGATTTGAAATGAGTTGGAAGGATACACAACGTCTAACAGCTTATGATGGATACAAAGCTACGGTAACTTTTCAGAAGAATTTGCATGAGGTAATTTTTTTGTGTTATCGGAATGGTCATAAAATTTCAAAACATCTGGAGTTACCTGAAGGATTGGAGCCGGTTTATGATCGAACCATTAATATTGGCAAAAATGGAACGGTCACACCAATCAATGTGATGCTAGAATCCAATGGAAAAATTAAATATAAGTTATCAGCACAAATGGGTTGGGGAGTTTATGAAATTACCGAAAAATAAACAAGGAACACTGTTATACGAAGGAATCGTTAGTTTATTTTTATTAGGAGGCTTTGGCACAGTTATATTGAATTCATGGCATATGTGGAACGATAAAATAAATAGAGAACAGATTGAACTAAGTTATGAGCGGACAATATTAAATGAAATTAGACAAAAGTTATAAAAAGAGTGGTTTTACATTAATGGAAGCTGTATTAGCAATGATGATAATGTTTTTAATTGTTAATTTAGCAGTACTTTTAATTAAAAGTGCTCAAAATAAGGCTCAACAAAATTTTAATATGAAGATTACAGAGGTGGTCCAAGACTTGGAGTCACCAAAGCATGCTTTTGAATTGGTTGAAGTTAGAAGTGACCAATTAACTCTATATTCCAAAACTGAAGAGAAACGTTATTATCTAGGAAGTTATGTCAATCATGATATGTTGAGATATACACCTGGACATATGCCACTAGTTTTGGGTGTGCAACACGTATTTTTTAAAAAAGAAAGAAATTTAATCCAAATTAAATTAGTTTCAAATGGAAAGAAGAGTATCTCATATGTATATATCCCGCCTCAAAAAAAGCGGTAGTGCAATGATTACGGCGTTATTTGTTTTATCTTTTTTATCTGGAATTAGTCTCTTGATTGGTGAGCAAGCGCGGCAAGTAATACTGAGGTTAAAAGATGAACAACAAATAACCAAGACTAAGATTCTAGCAAATAAGTTTGTGTTAGAGAATAGAAAACAAAAAATAAGGTTTTTAGATGATCCGAAATATGGAACTGTTAAAATAAATGATGATAATAACTTGACTATAAAAGTCCTAAAAGGTAATACTGTAAAGGTTGAATTTAATGAAAGTGGCTATTAGTGAAGAGGAGTTTATAAATGAATACAGAAACTATTGAAAAGATTTATAAAACATTCGAGAAATCAATTGAAATTTTAAAAGAGGAATTGGACGTTGATTTTCTAGATGCATTTATTGAAACAGGTGACAATCTAATTTCTGGTCAAATTCATGTTGAAGACGGGAAGCCTAGCGAAGCAATTATTGGCGAATTAAAAAAAATATATGAAGGTTTTAAGTACAATGATTATAGCCCGGAAGAATTACGAAAAGCTATCCAATTGGTTATGATTCGTGCTAACAAAGAAGAACGAATTCAAGCAAATCATCAATTTACACCGGAAGCAGTTGGAATGCTTTTTAACTACATTATTGAAAATTTAAAAGTTGATTCAAATCAATTAACAATTTTTGATCCCGCTGTAGGTACAGGTAATCTACTATCAACAATTTTAAATTATTTTCAAACTAAACGAATTAATTTTAAAGGAATTGGTGTAGATAATGATGATACGATGCTTTCGATTGCTAGCATGTCATTTACTTTTGAAAGACTAGAGGTGGAGCTCTTCCATCAAGACAGTATTGATGATTTATTTGTAAAGAATGTTGATATTGCGGTATCTGATTTGCCGGTTGGCTATTATCCTATTGACGAACGGACTAAAGGCTTTGAAACGAGAAGCAAGGAGGGACATTCTTTTGTACACCATTTATTAATTGAGCAATCAATGAAGACTATCCGACCGGGAGGGTATGGGGTTTTCCTAGTTCCAAGTAATTTATTTCAAACTCAAGAGGCTAAAAAATTATTATCATTTTTCCACGAAAAAGTTTATTTGCAAGCAATTTTGAATCTGCCTACCAAAATGTTTAAAGATGAACAGGCGCAGAAGTCAATTCTCATTTTACAAAAGGTTGGAGCTAGTGCTAAACAGGCAGAACAAGTTTTATTAGGAGAATTCCCAGAATTCAATAATCAAGAAAAAATGCTTGATTTCTTACAAGATTTTAAGAAATGGGCTCAAAAGAACTTATTTTAGGTTTTACTAATTAAAAAGTTTTATGTATCATTAGACTATTAAAAGTCTAATGATTTTTTAATTTTTGAAACATTTCTGGGGGGAATTGATTATGGAAGAAAATGGTAATAATGAGCTGGCTCGGAATTTAAAGAGCAGGCACGTTCAGTTAATTGCGATTGGAGGAACGATTGGAACGGGGCTTTTCCTTGGGGCAGGAAGTTCTATTCATTTAGCAGGACCGTCAATTCTATTAGCATATATTGTAACTGGATTGGTTTGTTTTTGGCTCATGCGAGCGTTAGGTGAACTACTGTTATCAGATTTAGAATCAACTTCATTTGTAACTTTTGTAACTAAATATTTAGGAAAAAAAGTAGGATTTGTCACGGGATGGACGTATTGGGTTTGCTGGATAACGATTGCAATGGCTGAGATTACGGCAACCGGAATGTACGTTAGGTATTGGTTTCCAAGTGTGCCACAATGGATTCCAGGATTTATTATCCTTATTTTATTAATCGGGCTAAACTTGATCACGGTTGAGGCTTTTGGAGAGACTGAATTTTGGTTTTCAATTATTAAAATTATTGCAATAGTGGCTTTGATTGCCATTGGTTTTATTATGGTACTTTTACACTCTAAAACAAACGTAGGACATGCCGACCTTACTAATTTAATACATTTTGGCGGTATTTTTCCGCAAGGATTGAAAGGCTTTATCCTTTCTTTTCAAATGGTTTTATTCGCATTTGTTGGTATTGAGATGGTAGGGATGACAGCCGCTGAGACTAGAGATCCTAAAAGTGTAATTCCTAAGGCTATTAATGAAATACCAGTGCGAATTGGTATCTTTTATGTTGGCGCGCTATTTTTCTTAATGGCAATCTATCCTTGGAATGAAATTAATCCCAATGGAAGCCCTTTTGTACAAGTCTTTAAGAATATCGGTATCCCAGGAGCAGGTGGAATCATTAACTTTGTGGTCCTAACGGCAGCGGCTTCAGCATGTAATAGTTCACTGTTCACAACTGGACGAATGCTATTCTCATTAACCTATGGAAGTTCAAACAAACTAGGTAAACGACTAGGTACCTTGTCTAAAAGTCAAGTGCCCAAAAATGCGATTTTGTTATCATCGCTAGTGATTGCAGTAGCAGTCATTTTAAATATCTTGATGCCAGAAGGAGTATTTACACTAATTTCTAGTATTGCGACAACCTGTTTCTTGTTTATCTGGGGAACGATTGTCTTAGCTCATTTGAAATATAAAAAAGGTCAAAAGCAGGCTAAAAAAGAATTCAGTATGCCATTTTTCCCAATTAGTAATTATATTGTATTAACTTTCCTAAGTTTCGTGGGCGTTGTATTATTATTGCAAAAGGAAACAGCGATTGCTTTAATTGGATCATTAATTTGGTTCGGTGTAATGTTTACGGTAGCGAAAATTAAGGAAAAAGGGGAGCTAATGGATTGAAATTTTTCACCTCGGATACACACTTTTTTCATAAAGAATTGTTAAAAGATAAAGACTTTGCTCCACGCAATTTTGACAATATCGAAGATATGCATGCAGCAATCATTAAAAATTGGAATGATCGAGTGACCGATCGGGATACAGTGTATCACTTAGGGGATGTGGCTTTGAATTTTGTGAGACCTGAAAAAAGGGCTAACGAACAAATATTCAGATTATTGAATTCTTTAAATGGTCACATTGTTTTAATTAAAGGGAACCATGACGCACGAAGTTTATTCAAATATCTTCAAGCTAATAATTATTTGTTAAATGGACAATCTAAATTTCAATTTCATGATGTGGGTACTATCATTAAGATGAATCATCGCCAATTAATAATGAGTCATTATCCGATAATGTTAGGAATTGTAAAACAGGTAATTAATTTACATGGTCATATCCACCATTACAGCGTAAATATTAAGGAAAATATTAATGTGGGTGTGGATACTCCTGAAAAAGATTATTTAGATTATGCGATTCCATTTGGAGCGCCATTTTCAGAATCTGACATAGAACAAATCATCAATGGTAAGAAAATTGATTTTCAAAAAAGGAAGTAGGCGTTGACCTTTCTTCTTTTTTTATTTAGGATAAGTTTTATATTGATGAGTGGAGAATTTAGATGAGTAAGAAAACAAATGAAGAATTATCTGAAATGAGAAGACCGGTCATTAATAAGGTTAACCGTGTTAGTGATGATGAAATTCTAATCAATGACCATGAATATCGGCTAGAAGTGAACTATCGAGAAGCTTTTAATGAAGAGTTACTTGCAGAACGGTTTGTAGGATTATTTAGTAGGTATGATTTTTTGGTAGGAGATATAGGTTCAGGACAGCTAAGATTGAAGGGGTTTTATGCTGATGATATGTTAGCACCTAGTGAAATGAAGATTAGCAGAGTTCAAGATTACCTAAATGAGTATTGTGGCTTTGGTTGCCCATATTTTATCTTACGGAACATGCAAATTAATGAACGAGCTAAAAATAAGTGGTTGAGAGAGCAAAAGAAACTTACCCCTAGAAAGAAAAACAGTAAGGGGCGTCAACCTAAAAAGACTAAAAAGAGTCGTAAACCAGTATCAAAGAGAAATAACGAGGTTGTGGGGACCGGTAAGAAGAAAAGACAAAAAACATTTACAATCAGGGAGAAGAAATAGATGAAGATTAATAGTTACGGCGGATATTTAATTGATTTAGATGGAACCATTTATCGGGGAAAAGAAAAAATTCCTGCAGCTAAACGCTTTATTGAACGATTGCAAGAACATAATATTCCATTCCTTTTTTTAACTAATAATACAACCAAAACACCAGAAGATGTGGCTAAGAACTTAAGGGACAATCATGATATCAAAGCAGAAGCATCCAATGTATACACGGCCGCTTTGGCTACGGCAGACTATTTGGATGGTATCGCTGATCAAAAACATCGAAAAGTTTATATTATTGGTGAATTAGGACTTAAGCGAGCTATTTTATCAAAAGGTTTTGAGATGGACGAAGATAATCCCGATTATGTTGTTGCTGGGTTAGACTATGACGTTACATATCACAAGTTTGAAATTGCCACGTTAGCGATTAAAAAGGGCGCTAAGTTTATTGGTACGAATGCTGATACCAATTTACCAAATGAACGAGGATTAGTACCTGGTGCGGGTTCTGTGATTGCTTTATTGGAACGTTCTACGCAACAACAAGCCCTATATATAGGTAAACCTGAAACCATTATTATGGAAAAAGCTTTAGCAGTGACTGGATTATCTAAGGATCAAGTAGTTATGGTAGGAGATAATTACATGACCGACATTTCCGCTGGTATTAATTTTGGGATTGATACTTTGCTTGTCTATACGGGAGTTTCAACTAAAGAGCTCGTTGCAAAACAAGACATTAAACCTACTCATGAAGTTGATAGTTTTGATGAATGGCAATAGGATGTTGGAAAAGATTATTATATAGCTTGCTATTGGATATAGCAGGGTTAAGTAGTGCTATTTTTCTGACAATTAATTCTATTTTTTTGTTTAGGTTCACTATCAATGCGCATCTAACTAAACTGGTAGGGATGTCTACAAACAAAATTATGGTTAATTATTACCAATTGATTGCATATCTAGAGCTTCCATGGGTCCATAGATTAAAACTCGATGATTTTCCCTTTTCTGAACATGGTTTAGTTCATATGGCGGAAGTGAAAAATTTATTTATGCTAAATACGATTGTAATGGTATTTTCTATTTGTATGGTAAAAATTCTATATCGTTATATTGCTAAAAATAAGAAGTGGTGGGAATTAATTAGCGGATTACAAAACTCGATGATATTGATCCCTTTAGTAGTCATTTTTATAAGCTTAGATTTTGACCATTGGTTTGTTCTCTTTCATCAGGCATTTTTTAATAACAATTATTGGATTTTTAATCCCGTTACAGACCCAATTATTAATGTTTTAACAGATAACTTTTTTACAATTTGTTTTGTTTTCTTGTTCGGTTTATTGGAGTTATATTTAGCAATTTCATTTTGGGTAGTAAAAAAGCAGGTCAACTAGACCTGCTTTTTTATTTTTGATTTGGCGAAGGAAACAATAGCCGGAATTAGGGAAACCACGATGATTCCGATTACTACGAGCGAGAAATGCTCTTTTACAAATGCAATGTTACCAAAGAAATATCCAGCACTACAGCAAATTGCAACCCAAGCTACATTTCCAATAATATTGTAACGAATGAAATCTTTATAAGGCATATTAGAACCAGCAGCAACAAATGGAGCAAAAGTTCGAATGATTGGCATGAAACGTGCTAAAGTAATTGAGATGTTACCGTGTTTTTCGAAAAAATGCTCAGCCTCAGCCATTTTTTCATCACTAATGAATTTACCAAAGAAACGGTGTTTTCTTAATGCCATACCAACGTGTCTACCTAGATAAAAGTTTAAGGAATCTCCTAATAAAGCGGCTAGGCAGAAAAGCCCGACAAAAATCCAAACGTGTAGTCCGTATTCAGGTTTTGCGGAAAGGGCGGTAGCTGCGAATAAAAGTGAGTCGCCAGGCAAGAAGGGGAGAATTACAGCCCCAGTTTCAATAAAAATAATTGCAAAAAGGAGTAAATAGGTTAAATCTCCGAAACTATTTACAATGGTTACTAAGTGAGAATCAATGTGTAAAACAAAATCAATGAGAACTTGCAAAATATCATTCCTTTCAAATTATGAACGTATCTTATATATTATTACATATTCTAAAGAGTATTTTGTATTTAAAAGAATATTACCGTAAAATTAAGTATTGGAGGTTTTAATTATGTATAGATTAGGAGAAATTGTTTCAACTACTATAGTTGGAATTAAGCCGTATGGCGTGTTCGTGTTGGATCGTAATGGACGAAAAGGCTTAATTCATGTTTCAGAATGTGATGACGGGTATATAAAGAATCTGAGAAACACTTTTTCAATTGGTGAAAAAATAAAAGCAATCGTAATGGAGGATGATGGTGATAAAAAGTTTTCGTTATCAATTCGTTCTTTAAAGGAAACTAAAGGAGATTTACACCAATATCCTAAGCCAAGTAACTTATATGTTGGACATAAGAAATATTGGACCAAAGCACATTATATTAGTGGTTTTAAACCCTTAGAAATCGCCATGGAACAATGGAAAAAAGAGAAATTAAATTAATTTCATAAAATTACTTGACGTTAGGTGTGAAAACTTGGTATTATATTTGAGCGGCATTGATAAGGCGCACATCGATAATTAAAAAACTTGTTAAATGATTTAAAAAAAGTTGTTGACAGTGATTGTTCTCGATGGTATAGTTAAATAGTTGTCAAAAGCGCTAACA
>NZ_JQBF01000004.1 GCF_001437285.1 Pediococcus pentosaceus
TTGATGCAAGAACCGTCTATCACACCACGCCCAAAAGGTCACATCAGGATTTGGGTTAGAATCGTTTGGCTTAGGTTCTGGGTTAGGATCAGCAAAAAATTGCAAATTTGTTTTCATCATCAAAACTCCTTTTTAAGTCCGTAGACTAAATTGTTTGTAAGTGCAATAACTAAATCAATTATTCTTTAACGTCTGTAATTGAGAAAAAGGCAAATCAAAAATTCCTATTTTAAAAAGAATGGCACAATCGAATAACTTGTATGCAAATATTCAATTGCCTATAATTAGGTTTAGAAGAATGCAATTTAGATAATGGAGGATTTCATATGAAAAGATTTGGACTTTGGTCAAAATTATCAATTATCATTTCTATATCTCAACTTTTATTAGCCATTTTCAAAGAAATTCAAAACTATAACAAATCTAAAAAACATCCTTCGAAAAATAAGAGAGGATGATGCTTTATGCATTGGTTATGGGTTTTAATTATTGGTGCCATCATTGGTGCTATTGCTGGAGCAATTACTAGCAAAGGAAAATCAATGGGGTGGATTGCTAATATTGTTGCCGGATTAGTTGGTTCCTCTATTGGAGAAGCTATACTCGGATCTTGGGGCCCTCAATTAGCCGGAATGGCAATTATTCCTTCAATTATTGGAGCAGTAATTGTTGTTGCTGTAGTTTCTTTCTTTGTCGGTAAATCAAAGAATTAGTTTTTAAGCTTCATTTAAGGTTCTTATACTAAATTATAGATGCTAACTTAGTTAGCACCCCTCGACTTTGTTGTGAGCGAAGCCAATTAATAATATTCCTGACCCACTTAGTTTTAAACTAAGTGGGCTTTTTTTGTTCCTTAAATACCCTATCAAGTTCACCAGACAGCAGATTCCCATCTTCATCACAGGCTACCAGCTGGCAACGACACCTTGGATGAGTATCCGTGACTGGAATCGGTGCTTGTCCATAGGCAAATGTTTGTCTATCAAGTGGTTCACAAATATCACAAACACGATCATCTTCCTCGGTTAACCACATCACATACTGAACATTCTGTTCATCATACGTTCTATTCTTACCACCGTTGCTATTGCGTATAGCTTCATTAGTTGTTAACGTATGAATTCTGGATAGCATTTGGTTCATAGGCGTTGCTAAATTGTCATCAATTCGATCACCGCTTTGAGGAATACTGCGGGTCATTTTATTGATGTCTGATTTTTTCATGCGGCGACTCAAACCCTTGTTCAGGGTTTCTTTCATTCGTGTCGTCATGACGTCGCCATGCACCCAAATTCGTTGAGAATACTCAGCTTGGTTGGCTACTTTATCTGGAACTGTTGATAGTTTATTAGGGCTTAAATTATTATAGCCATCGATATACTGCTGTTTGAATTCATTAACTGCAAATGATTCACTTTTTGCTGTAGCAATATTCATACCGCGCCAATCATTGCACCCAACATATCACGCCGAGAAATAGATGCTTGGGCAAAGATTGCTTGCAAGCGTTTAGACAATTTATCACTAGGACTAGCGTTAGCTAGCATTTCATCAATTGCTTGGTAAAAGGTAGATTGTAAAATTAATCCGAACGCTGTTCGGACAAAAAAGATCAGCGTTCGGATTAATTTTACAATCTACCATAACTGCTATACTAAAAGTGAAAAGAAGAGGAGTGATCGTTTTGAAATTGTATCAAAGCCTTACCCAAGTCTAAATCAACGAACAATTCGCTGGTCAAGCAACCGGCTACAAGCTTTCCACGACCCTTGATAAGCCGCTGAATTACGATCCAACGATTCTCTATCAGTATTTGGATACCGTCCTGAAACCGGGCAGTCGCCACGACGAAAACAACTTGCGCTACGTGACTGATCCGGGCTATATCGGCGAAAACTTTAATTACCAAAGCGTCCCGTTTACTTCGCACATGACCGAATTCGACGAGAAGATGGCCTTCGCACGCAAACTGGTGGCCGACCTTAATCGTCATTTATCTGTCAACATCAAACCGGAAGATGAAACTATCGAACTGGTCTTTGTTGATTAAAGCAACCGTGTTGCCCTCCTTTCCTAGTCGCGATGCTTCTCTCCTGATCATTTGCGGCTAAGCACCCAGTCAAGCATGCTTAGTTGCAACAAAAATGACCGTCTACTTTTTGGTAGGCGGTCATTTTTGTAGATGCAAAGCACGAATTCGCAGCTATACCGCTTTCTTCGCGACTTCCTTTGGTAACGTCAACGCCAACAGCAAGCCAATCAGGCCCACGCCAGCAAACACAGCGAAGGTAACAGCAAAACCGCCAGCATGACTTCGCAGCGTGGTTTGCATGCCATCCAAAAACACTGTGGCGAACATGACACCGGCAGAACCGAATAACTGACGAGCCGTCGTTGTAACCGCAGTGCCGTCTGCCACGAGCTCATTCGGCAAAGCATTCGCGCCAGCCGTCACTGAAGGCATCATCACAAAGGCATTGCCGGCTTCAGTCGCCATCGCCAACATAACTGCCCCAATCAGCGGTAAATGATGGGCAAAGACTGCTAACAGACCAAAGCCGCCAGTAATCAACAACATGCCAATCATGGCCACGACACGCGGTCCAAAGCGATCCAGTAGGCGCCCGCTAATTGGATTCAAAATACTCAGCAACACCGCAGCTGGCACTAAGGACAAGCCAGAAATCAACGGTGACAAACCAAGTAGCGTTTGAAAGTAAAGCGGCATCAGGATAGTGGTGACAATCAAACCGACGTATGAAATTCCGGTCAGAAACACCGCTTTAGTAAACATACCAGTGGCAAAAACTCGCATTTGCAACATTGGTGGTTGGCGATTCAATTGCCGAACAACGAAAATACCAGCTGCCAGAACGCCTAAAATCAACAAACCAACCACGCCAACAGTTAAGCCTTTTTTCGACAAAGCACCCAAGGCATAAAGTAGAATTGGAAAACTTGCGGATAAAAGGAAGGACACCCAGTCCAGTTGCGTCGGTTGCAATGGCATGACAGACGCAATGGTCACCGTTGAAACGGCCAGCACAAGCAGCGAAACGACCAAGAAGAACAAGAATAAAGCCTGCCAAGGGAACCATGTCAGCAAAACACCGGAAATAATCGGACCGACTGCCAAGGCTGAGCCCATGACCAATCCCGCCGTGCCCATCACCCGACCACGCTCACTATGCGGCGTAATCGTCAGCAACACGGTCTGGAAACTCGGGAAAATAATCCCGACCGCAATCGCTTCAAGCAACCGGCCAATCATGAGCACGGTAAAACTCGGTGCCCAGATACATAAGCCTGTCCCAATGGCAAAAATGAGTTCAATCGCTTGGAAAAGCCGTTGGAAAGTAACATTATGCAACAGCCATGGGCTAACCGGAATCATCAAGGTCATCACCAACATAAAGCCGGTTGTCAGCCAAGCAACTGTATCCGCTCCTAAACCAAAAGCTTTCATAAAAGCAGGATAAGCGGTGCTTAAAGAAGACTGAGAAATTGACATCGAAAAGGTACCTGTCAGTAACGTGGCGACAAAAGCCCCGCGATGTTTGATCGTTGGAGAGTGCATATTAAAATCATCTTTTTCTATATTAGTATTGTGGGACGTTTACATTTTCATTCCCATTTTTTCATAAGACTGCATACCGCCCATCCAAATCTCAGATGGTTTGACGCCACGTTCTTTAGCCAAGGCCATCATTAACGTATCCATATCCATCAATTTATATTCTTGCTTTGGCTTGGCTGGATCGAATGTTTCAATCTGTGCCATCATGCCGCCATCTTCGTGCTCAATGATATGGCAGTGATACATATAAACCCCTGGCAAATCAAAGCGAACCAGCAGCCGAACCGTTTCACCAGGATTCACGCCAATTGTATCTTTGAAACCATGTTCATTTGGATACGGCGCATGCCCATTCCGCGACAAAACTAAGAATTGGGTTCCATGCACATGGAATGGATGAACCATTCCAGGCGCATCATTGCTATTGGTAACATCCCAGTACTGGGTTTTGCCAATTGGTTGCGCGGCATCAATCCGCTGCATGGCAAACTTTTTACCATCAATCGCAACACCTTCGTCCATCCCCTGCATCACAACGTGGCGAACTGGCAAAGCCGGGTCAACCACTGGTGCCTTCACATCGAACAACTTATCAGGCAAGGTAGTCTGATCCGGTTTGAACGCATGAATGCGGAACTTTAGCAATGGCACATCATCCGTATATAAGGTGACCTCGTCGCCTTCATGGTATTGGCCAAAATCAACAATCACTTCGGCACGCTCAGCACAAGTCAGCATCAAATGGGTAAATTTGACCGGCTCCGGTAACAGTGAGCCATCCCCGCCAATTTGCGTAAATGGCAGGTCATCGGAAAAATGCAACCGCCATTCACGGCGATTAGCACCATCCAGAAAACGCAACCGGACCTTTTGCGTGGTGACATCAAAATAGGGATTGATTGTACCGTTAATCATTGCAGTTGGCCCAGCAACACCGTCAGGATCATAATCAGCCCGGTAGTCCCACTGGTTGTTCTCATGAAAACGCCGGTCTTGCAAAATGACCGGAATATCGTCAACGCCATAGTTCCTTGGCAATGGCAGGCTGGCTTCATGGTCGTCTTTGACAATCACCATGGCAGCCAAACCATGCCAAACCTGCTCGGCTGTGGATGGGCACGGATGCGCGTGCAGCCACAAAGTCGTCGCCGGTTGTTCCAATGTGAAGTCGATATGCTTACTTTCACCCGGATAAACCGGCGCATGGCATCCGCCATCAACATAAGGGCCACTAACATTAGCCCCATGCCAATGAAAAGTGGTCAACTCAGGCAGGGTGTTTTTTAGTGTCACATGCGTATGCTGACCACGGCGATACACAATCGTCTGACCTAACAGACTGGTATTATAGCCCCACGTCTTGGTCTTCGCCCCAGGTAACAGTTGCGTTTCCCCAGCCTCTGCTGTCACCGTGTAATAAACGTCGGTCGCCGTCTCTTTATCCGGTTTCAACAACGGCGGCACATTTAAGGGCTTCTCAGGCGCATCACTGACCTCAAGCGGCACGTAACCGCCATCGTGGAGATCAAACGCTGGCTCATCAAAGAAATAGTCCGTATAGGTTTTCATCGTGATTCCCCCTCTGACAAGAATTTTAACACTTTTTAAGATTACCATAAACATAATTTAGAATTAATCTAAAGTAATATCGAAAAATGGTATAGGTCTTATCCATACACTTGAGGAGGATTTTCATGCAACAAATGTCGAAAACAATGGGCTGGCTCATGCTGGCGTTAAATATGGTGCTGCTGATTCTAATTGGTACCATGCACAATATGGCAGCGATGTGGTTAATGGGTCTGATTATGACTTTGGACGCTGTGACAGGGTTAGTTGCCGCTTATCGGCCCCAGTCAAGTCAACAACACGCCCACCAGCACTAGTTTGTTAAGAAGTTGCTGCAAGACCTTTCATGGAGTCATTGATCGGCGTTATATGTTGACATATTGTAGATTGTAAAATTAATCTGAACGACGTTCGGATTAATTTTGCAATCTACCCTTTAACTACCTGACCAAAAATCTATTAAAAATATTAGCTACAGACTGCCATTTAAGGCTTATGAGCTTATTAAAAATAAAATTTTAGTTTTCCAAGTGATAGTGATAGGTTGGTTATCGAAAGAAATACATTATAAATAGATGTGAATTCGATGTTGACATTTTAATTATTTTGACTATAATTTTTAATTAAATTGATAGAATGAAAGCAATGAGAAGATGAGTAGTCTCAGAACGGTATTGAGAGAGTTCACATTTGATGAGAGTGAATTGCCGGGAATTGATGAATATGGTCTTTGAGCTGGGAGTTATTGAGCCATTAGCAAAATAACCTGGTGAACGCACCTTATAGTGTAATAGTTCAATGAATCCTCATTGTTTATAAAACAATGGGATTGTCAGTTTTTTTGGACTTGATAAGTCACTTAGCGCAAGTTATGTGAAAATTAAGGTGGTAACACGGCAATATCGTCCTTATACAGATCAATTCTGTATAAGGGCTTTTTTTTATCTAAAAATACTAATAGGAGTGATTAAGATGACAATAGCAATTAGAGAAAGTTTCCCCTACAGATATGATGAAGTAGGTAGTTTATTACGTCCAGAAAAATTAAAACAGGCCCGTGATAATTTTCGCAATAATAAAATTGATGAATATGCCCTTCGAAGAGTTGAAAACAAAGAAATTGATCGTATCGTAGAAAAGCAAGTAGAAATTGGCTTGAAAGCGGTGACTGATGGCGAATTTCGCCGCAGTTGGTGGCATCTTGATTTTCTTGCCGGATTAAATGGAACACAATATCTTATCCCCCAAAAAGGTTATAAATTTCAGGGTGAAGAAACAAGAAGTGGTGGCATCAAGATTATTGACAAGGTAACCTACAATCCTGACCATCCATTCTTTAGAGACTTTAAATACCTCAATAGCATTGTACCAGATGGAATTACAGCTAAACAGACAATTCCTAGTCCCTCAGTTCTATTTCCCAATGAACAAGCTGAAGTTTTTGACGAATACTACAATGGTGACTTTAATGAATTTCTAAATGATACGATCGAAGCTTATAAAAGAACGGTTCAGCATTTTTATGACTTGGGTTGTCGTTATCTTCAGCTTGATGACACGTCATGGGGAATGTGGGCAAGCTTCTCTAAAGGAACTTTATCGCCTGAACTCAGACCCTTTGCTGAAGCAACAGTGAAGGCAATTAATAGCATTGCTGACAGCAAGCCAGATGACTTAACGCTAACAATGCATGTCTGCAAGGGAAATTATGACTCTCATTATGCTGGCGGTGTTGGTGCTTATGATTCAGTTAGCCCATATTTGGCCCAACTGCATATTGATGGTTACTTTTTGGAATATGATGATAATCGTGCTGGAGGGTTTGAACCATTGAAACTAATTTCTGAAAATGGCCGTCAACAACGTGTGGTTATTGGTATTGTTACCAGTAAGCGTCCCGATTTAGAAAACATAGATTTCTTAAGAGGACGGATTGAGGATGCTAGTCAATATATTACATTGGAAAATCTTTGTATTTCACCGCAATGTGGATTTGCCTCAACAGAGGAAGGTAACCGTCTAACTGAGGAGGATCAGTGGAATAAATTAAATTTAGTGATTGATACAGCTAAGAGTGTTTGGAAAGACTAGTTCTTAACAATTAATATTTTCTGAGTTCACAACGAAAATATTATTGGTCAGGGAAGATAACAAATTATAAGCAGATACTATCATTTTAAAAATAAATAGAACCCGTTAAATGATTTTTTATACTGTTTTATAAATAAAACTTATTAAAATTTGAGAGCATATTATATGGAAGAAAACACAAGCTATGATGAAGGACTCAAAGTTAGTCTTTCCACAAAAGATTTATTAGTTTATGGTATTACATTCATGATTCCGGTTGCACCACTCGCATTTTATGGATCATTCCTAACCCCTGCAAATGGTATGGTTGCTTTAGCTTACTTTGTAGGAATGGTGGCAATGCTCTTTACAGGATTTAGTTATGCTACGATGTCGAGGAGATACCCATTTTCAGGATCAGTTTATACGTACGTTCAACAAGGAACTAATGCCGGTTTAGGATTTATTGGTGGTTGGGGGATTACACTTGATTACTTTTTGATTCCCACCATCACCTATTTAATCAGTCAATCATTCGGTGAATCGTTATTTCCGACAGTTCCTGGGTGGGCATGGATCATTATCTTAGTGATATTTAATACTATCGTCAATATTTTAGGTGCAAACGTTGTTACTAAAATTAGTTGGGTTTTGTTTGCACTCCAAGGAATTGTTTTAGTTGCTTTTATTATTGGCACCATTCGACTACTTCTTTCGGGTGCTATTCAACCACAAACGATTTCATTTTATAATCCTCAACACTTCAACATACAGGGTGTTCTCCAAGCAACGGGTATTGTCATTGTTAGTTATTTAGGCTTTGATGCCATCAGTACGCTCTCTGAAGAAGCGGAAGATCCACATCGCTCAGTAGGGAGAGCTATTATTCTTTCGATTTTATCAATTGGTATTCTGTTTGTTATTATTACTGTTTTGGCTGGATTTGTAGCTCCAGATTATCAAAATCTCAATCAGAATACTGCATTTCTCGGTATTCTTCAACGAGTTGGTGGCACATGGTTAGTTAAATTAGCAGACATTACAATTATTCTTTCATTCGGCTTCGCCAGTGGTCAAGAAGGTCAAACCGCAGTTTCACGGATTCTTTACGCTATGGGCAGAGATGGCATTTTACCTCCTGCTTTTGCTAAATTGCATAAGAAGTATCGAACACCAATCTTTGCCATTGTTCTAGTGGGCTTGGCTTCACTAATTCTATCACTAACGCTTTCACAAGATACGGTTTCTAATCTGGTTAGTTTTGGTGCCTTATTCGGATTCATTTTGTTGAATCTTTCGGTCATTTGGAAGTTTTATGTAAAGGGAGACCACGGTTCAGTTTTGTCATTTATTAAATATTTGGTATCACCATTTATTGGTTTCGCTGTCAGCACATGGATTTTCTTAAGCCTATCAATCGAATCAAAAATTGTTGGTATTATTTGGATCTTAGTAGGATTTGCAATCTTAGTCGCAAAAACTCATTTCTTCTCAGAAAAAACACCAAGTTTAGACTTCTCAAACAAAGATTAGGAGGATTTTCGTTATGACAACTACAACATCTGCAAATACTAAATTTACATCTAAAATTTCAAAGTCACAATCTGTTGGCGAAGTCGTTGAAAAATTAAAATCATTTAATTGGGTAGATTTAACCCATTCATTTGGGCCGGAAAGCCCTCGTTTTCCTTCCTTTGCACGCCCAGAATTTAAAACCATTTTTACACATTCTGATGGTTTTTACGTCAAAGAATATACTTTTCCAGGGCAGTTTGGAACTCACATTGATCCACCAATTCATTTTGATGAACACCAAGATAAGTATGTCGAAAATTTTTCTCTCAAAGAATTAGTTCTCCCACTAGTTGTTATTGATCATTCTAATGAAGCTAAAAATAATGCAGATTCTTCTCTTTCCGTAAATGATATTAAAGAATGGGAAAAGAAGAATGGGAAAATTCCTGAAAATTCGTTTGTTGCTTTACGAACTGATTGGTCAAAACGTTGGCCTAGTCAAGAAAAATTTGAAAACCTAGATGACAAGGAGCAAGCTCATTATCCTGGATGGGATTTAGATGCTTTGAAATTCATCTATGAACAACGGAGTGCCTCAGCAAATGGGCATGAAAATTTTGATACGGATACTGCTGTAAAGCAAGAACATGGCTTGATTGGTGAATATTATGTTCTTTCCCATAATCATTATCAGGTTGAATTATTAGCTAATTTGGATTTAGTTCCTGCTACTGGTAGTTATATTTTCATTTCTGTTCCAAAGGCTGAAAAGGCCCCTGGTTTTCCAGTTAGGGCGTTTGCAGTTTTACCTGACTGACTTAATAGGACTTTTGGTTCGGATACAAAACTAAAATAGCTCGTTCAATATTCTGGAATAATCATTGAACAGATTATTGTGCCAATAATTATGTTAGTAATTGTAATGACAAATAACCGGTTATCTGTTGACTGTTGTTGGTAACTTTTTTATGGGTGCTTAGCC
This sequence comes from Pediococcus pentosaceus, assembly GCF_001437285.1. GTDB lineage: Bacteria > Bacillota > Bacilli > Lactobacillales > Lactobacillaceae > Pediococcus > Pediococcus pentosaceus. The sequence goes on from NZ_JQBF01000004.1 coordinate 9,714, forward strand.
GCGCAACGGCTAGGTACCTTTTTTAATTCGAACATTAAAGATATACATAATCTGAAGTTATTGAAGCTTCCTAAGGGCCTCTGCTTACTGGTTGATTGATAATTATCATCTAATTTGGACAATGCTATTGAACTTTTTTAGGCATCCTCATTTCATGAAGATAAGTCAAACCACTAGGGTATACCCTAGTGGCCGTTTTTGATCCATTATCAATGGCTTTTTAAATTAGGGCCTAGTACTTTTGGAATGGAAATACTTTCCAACACCAAAAATTCTAGACCCGATTATTTTTGTTAAACGAGATTTCTATATATAATGGAATTATAAATTTACTGTTGGAGGTTTTTATGACTGATTTATTTGCAGATGGGACTATCTCTATCCATGGAGCTCAAGAAAATAACTTAAAAGATGTCAGTTTAGATATTCCTAAGCATAAAACGACTGTATTTGCTGGTCTTTCTGGGTCTGGTAAATCCTCTTTAGTTTTTGATACATTAGCCGCTGTTTCCCGACGTGAATTGAATGAAACTTTTCCTAGTTTCACCCAACAATATTTGCCTAAATACGGTCAACCTGAAGTGAACCGAATCGACAACTTACCAGTGGCAATTGTGGTTGAACAGAAGCCTATTGGTCGTAATCCTCGATCTACTCTGGCAACCTACACCGGCATCTATTCCGTCTTACGTTTGATGTTTTTTCGAATTGGACAGCCTTGGGTTGGGTATTCTGAATGGTTTTCCTTTAACCTACCTCAGGGAATGTGTCCAAAATGTCAGGGACTAGGCTTTGTTGACGACATAGATGAACGTCAATTAATTGATCCTAATAAATCACTCAATGAAGGTGCAATGACTTTTGCCGGTTTTCAACCGGGAACTTGGCGTTGGAAGGAATATGGCAACAGTGGATTATTTGATTTAGACAAAAAAATTAAAGACTACACCGATGAAGAATATGATTTATTCATGCACGCTCCGCAACAAAAATTAAAAAATCCACCGGCAAATTGGGGCCGTACGGCATTATATGAAGGACTAGTTCCACGTATGCTTCGCTCTGTTATTCATAGTGCCTCAGGTCGTCATCATGAAGCTGCCTTATCAAAGATTGTCACTCGAAAACCTTGCCCAGTATGTCATGGAACACGTCTGAACAAAAAGGCTCTAACTGGTAAAATTGCTGGCAAAAATATTGCAGAAGTCAGCGATATGGATTTAGTAAGTGTCCTAAGATTTTTGGATAATATCTCGGACCCCAAGGCTAAAACAATGGTGCGTGAACTACATAGTAAAATTCAAGCTTTGGTCGACATCGGTTTAGGTTATCTTTCCCTTGGCCGTGGAACTGATACTCTATCTGGTGGAGAAGCTCAACGGATTAAAATTGCCAAATATTTGACGAGTTCCCTATCCGATTTAGTTTACGTACTCGATGAACCAAGTGTAGGACTCCATCCTCACGATATTAAATTAATTACCCAATCCTTAAAAAAGCTCAAGGAACATGGCAATACCATTATCCTAGTTGATCACAACCCTGCCATTATTTCGACAGCAGATTATGTCGTGGAAATGGGACCACAAGCCGGCAAAAATGGTGGTCAAGTAACTTTCACTGGTACCTACGACGAACTGTTACGGTCAGATACAATTACGGGCAAAATGTTACGAGAAAAAATCACTTTCCCAAAGCCTCGTGAACCTCAATCTTGGCTAAATGTTAATCATGTAACTTCTCATAATTTAAAAGACGTATCTACCAGAATCCCTCAAGGTGTGATGACCGTGATATCTGGACCAGCAGGTTCTGGAAAAAGTACTTTAGTCCAAGCTTTCAAACAACAAGTTTCTGAACAAGACTATATTGATTTGAGTCAGGATTCTGTAGGTTTGAATATTCGTTCTACACCTGCAACTTACTTAAACATTTTAAATCCTCTACGAAAGCTTTTCAGTAAAGCCAACAATGGCGTTTCAACACAACTATTTAGTTATAACGGTAAAGGTGCTTGTCCCCGTTGCAAAGGTAAAGGTGTGATGATCACCGAGATGGCATTCATGGATCCAATCGTTCAAGAATGTGAGTTGTGTCATGGGAAACGTTATAGCCAAGAAGCACTACAATACACTTATCATGGCAAAGATATTTCTGAGGTTCTAAATCTTTCTATCAACGACACTTTAGAGTTTTTCAAAGATGTGCCAGATATCTACAAAAAGGTTAGTCTACTCCACCAAGTTGGACTTGGTTATTTGAATCTTAGCCAGTCGATGACCACTTTATCTGGTGGTGAAGTGCAACGTGTTAAGTTAGCAATGGAATTGAATCATACCGGCCGAATCTATTTCTTAGATGAACCAACAACCGGATTGCACTTACAGGATACTCAACAATTGATCGATTTATTTGAAGGATTGGTTGATAAGGGCAATACATTAATCCTGATTGAACATAATCTGAAATTAATTTCACGAGCCGATTGGTTAGTCGATATGGGACCCGATGCTGGTAAATTCGGCGGTCAAGTTTGTTTTGAAGGTCATCCAAAATATAGCCTAAACGATAAAAACTCTCGGACTGGTGCTGCATTAGCAGCTATAATTTCTTAAAAGATTCAAAAAGATCACCTCATTTAAAGTGCAACACAAAAGTTAGACAAAATTGAATATTTTTAAACTGCTAAGGCATGTTCCCTGTATTCGCAGGGAGTCATGCCTTTTGTTTTCTGTGATATTCGTCGATTGTTAAACCAATCGACGTAATTCTTTGTGATTTCCTTGAATTCTCCAATATCTTTACACTGTGGAAATCCATTAAGACATTCTGTTTTAAGAAGATGAAAGAAGCTTTCAATTGGCGCATTATCAAGACAGTTTCCCTTACGAGACATGCTTTGTATAAATTTTTTTTCAGAGAGTTTATCGGTATAGTAATTCAATTGATAATACCAACCTTGATCTGAATGAATTATTGGTTTTATTCCTTCCGAAATATTTTCTGTGAGTTCATCGAGTGTATCCATAATTAGTTTACTGTTAGGACTATTACTTACTTGAAATGCTAAAACTTCCTTGCTTGCTTCGTCAGTAATAGCTGAAACGTAAGCCCACTTAGTATTGGCCAAGCGTACTTGTGTAACATCGGTATGTAATACTTTGAAAGGTACGGTTTCATTAAAATGCTGATGTAGAACGTTACGGGCCACTTTTCCAACTGTACCTTTATAAGATGAATATCTACCATTTCTGTGGCGGTTATAAAGGCTTACTTGAACATTTAATTCATCCATCAAACGACGCACTACGGCGTCTGATAGATGGATATCTAATTTAATGAGCTCTTCTTGAACGCGACGATAACCGTAGGTTAGACGTCCGCGATATCTTCCGCTTTCGGCAATTTTTAGTATCTCTACTTTTACATATCTACATAATCTTTGATACGTTTACGTTCATCATGATAAGTCGCTTTCTTAAGTCCAATGGTCTTAAGAATATCGCCGACTTTATACCGGTTAGATTTCGGAAGAGACTCTTGTTCGACCCTGATCAACTATTTGTGTTTTCTTTCGTCCTTTGAAGTTCCGAACAGGGTCATTGATTTTTTTAAGATTTCGTTCTCCAATTTTGCATCATATAATTCTTGATTCTTTTTCATCAATTCTTCACGAAGTTGATCGATTTCGTTCTTGTTTACTAACTTACGTAATTTCTTCTTAACACTTTATTTGCTGGCTCTGTTTTTTCTCATTACTTTATTTTAGACAATTTTACTTCAATGTAGGCAAAAGAATTCACATACCATTGCCATTAATTGATAACGTTTTTCAGATCTCCTGATAAATATGCTTTTATATTATCAACAGTCATATGCAACAACCGATCTCTTGTCTCATATGGTGCCCAAGTAATATGTGGGGTAATATAACAATTTTTGGCCTGTAATAATGGGCTATCACTAGCAATGGGCTCCCCTTTAACAACATCAGTGGCGTAGGCATAAATTTTGCCTTCATTCAAGGCATTCCTGATGTCCGCTTCCATTAACCAATTTGCCTCGGGCCGTATTCAATATAATAATCCCATTTTTCATTTTGGCAATTGTATCATTATTAATTAAATCAATCGTTTCTGGTGTTTGGATCACATGCAGACTAAGCACATCAGATTGCCTTAATAGTTCATCAAATGAAACCTGCTGAATCCACGATTCAGGAACCTTTTTAAGACGATGATTATAGAAAATAATTTTCATAGAAAAAGTGTGTCCTATTTTAGCAACTTTTTGCGCAATATGGCCATAACCGATTAGTCCTAAAGCTTTAACTTTTGATTTATATAAAACAGGATGATAAGCTGTCTTCATAATCTGAAAATATCGCTTTTACAAAAAGGAGAGATTTTATGCGCGCAGTAACATGGCAAGGAAACGAAAAAATGGAAGTCAAAACGGTCCCGGATCCTACGATTGAAGAACCAACCGACATGATTGTTCGCATCACAGCAACAGCTATTTGCGGTTCTGACTTGCATTTATACCATAACGGGAAACCGGTCATGGAAGAAGACTATGTGGTAGGGCATGAGCCTATGGGCATTGTAGAAGAAGTTGGTTCTGCAGTAACGAAAGTGAAAAAAGGCGACCGAGTTGTTATCCCTTTCAACATTGGTTGTGGAAAGTGTCATTTCTGTGCTAATCATATGGAAAGTCAATGTGACAATTCCAACCCTAATCCAATGTTTGATCAAGGCGGGTTGTTCGGTTTTGGTAAAATGAACGGAAATCACCCTGGAGGGCAAGCTGAATACTTACGTGTTCCATTTGCAGATTTTACTTCTTTTGTTGTTCCTGAAAGTAATCTACCGGATGAAAAGGTATTATTTCTATCAGATGTACTGCCAACAGCATATTGGAGTGTAGAGCATAGTGGTATGAAACCAGGAGATACAGTAATCGTATTGGGTTCTGGCCCTATCGGATTATTTGTACAAAAATTTGCCAAAATGAAAGGTGCTAAACGTGTAATTGCTGTAGATAACGTCGATCATCGTTTGCAGCATGCGAAAAAAATGAACGGCGTAGAGATCGTGAATTTTTCAGATGTTTCTAAAGTTGGTAGTGAATTGTATGAAATGACTAAGGGCGGTGCTGAGGTAGTAATTGATTGTGTAGGAATGGATGGTGTAACACCAATCAAAGAAAAAACTAAAGATATTCTTACCCCGCAAAGCGGTTCTTACTCACCAATACAAACCGCAAGTGAAGCTGTGAAGAAATTTGGGACGTTGATGGTAACTGGGGTTTATATGACTCCAGCAACGAATTTCCCGTTCCAAGATTTCTTCACTCGTAATGTGAATATTAAAATGGGACAAGCTCCGGTTATCCACTTGATGCCGAAAATCTATGACATGATTGAAAAAGGGGAGTTCGACCCATCGGATATCATTACACATACAATGCCTTTGGAGCGTGCTGCTGAAGCATACGATATTTTTGACAAAAAAGCAGATAATAACATTAAAGTGGTATTGAAACCAGGTATGTCTTAAAAGAAATAGTGGGTCTAGCGAATAACTAGCTCTAAATATAAAAAACGCGATGAATAATCATAAATGTGATTGCTTCGTCGCGTTTTTTTTATTTTTGACTGATTTGTGTTGAAAAGCTTCCGCTTTTCTTCTAGCCTCGAGGGATAATTTGGTTAGGTTCATGCTCATAAGCATCATTCCAATGTCAGTAGGTGCAACGTTCTTGCCTCTGACATGGGTTCTTCACATACCAAATGCACCTTTCAATCGATCAAAAATAGTTTCTACGTCAATTTTGCATTGAGCGTAGAGGGCTTTTCCATAATCACTTTCAAGGCTATTATTTAAAATCGCTAAGGTGTGAAGGAAAATGCTGTTCATATCTAAAAACGGTTTTCTGACTCACAATTTTTTCTCTTTGTCTTCCAATTAGTAGGTGTACTTAAAATACTATAGATAAGTTTTTTTATTGACTTTTTCTTACCAAATTAAGGTAGCAGGTAATCAAATAGAGAAACACGATCCCTTTAGTATTTATAGCTAATAATAACCTTTTCCTACGCAATTAGTTTCATAACTTGAGACTTCATTTATGTTTACGAACCTTCTTTATTTTTGTCCCCTTTTTACATTTTTTTGCTTTAGATAATTTACAGTCTGAATAACCTCATCATAATTTCTTCCCAAACGATCAATTGCTTCTACCATGAACGTATCTTCTTCTCGAACAAAATTTAATGCTTCTTGAAAAACTAGACGTTGCTCAATTGTGGCGCCCGATTTTTTCAACAAAAATCTTTTCGGCACCAAATTTTTCTAAAGATTATGATAGGCACAAAAAAGTGCCTTATTGTGGTCTATTATTTATAGATATATTATTATAGGTATATATTATATACTATAAATCAAGGAGGAATTTTATTATGGCAAAATCAGTTGCAGTTTTGGTGACTAATCTAGTCGAAGACGTTGAATATACTGAACCTGTAGAGGCTCTTAAGTCTACAGGACACAAAGTGACAACGATCAGCTTTGAAAAAGGCACTGTTGAAGGTAAGCATGGTACTCAGATTAACATTGATAAATCCATTGATGAAGTGAGTCCTCAAGACTTTGATGCATTGTTCATCCCAGGAGGATTTTCACCAGATCAATTACGTGCAGACCAACGGTTTGTCGAATTTACCAAGTTCTTTTTGGCAACTAATAAGTTAACAGCAAGTATTTGCCACGGTCCACAATTAATGATTCAAACCGGGTTAGTGCAAGGTCGTACAATGACAGCATATTTAACTGTACAACCTGATTTGTATTATGCCGGTGCACGCATTGAAGACAAAGCTGTTGTGATCGATGGTAATCTAATTACCAGTCGCGAACCAAAGGATATCCCAGCATTTAATGATGCCTTCCTATCAGCTTTATAATGTTGATATTGATAAGCATTCAAACCTATAGCTTGATGAGTTTGCTTCTTTTAAAATAAATTTTTAAACAGTTACCGTTAAAGTAACTTATCCCTCGTGTTAGTAACACGGGGGATTTTTATATAGACGTTTTTAAACCCCCGTTGCGCAATTAAACTGAACTTATATTTATTAAAAATTACTAAACTTCCAATACTTCCCTACTAATAGTATTGTGTTCCATTTAATTGACTAGTTTAAGCATTGATTAAATGGTGTTTCTTCTATTCAAATTAATTAAAGCTGTGAAGAGTCATGCTATTTATTCTTTATAGTCATCAGTTTTTCGTTTCAACTGACCAAAACGCAAGCGAGTTCCAATATTTTGAATTCCATTAAGTTGTAGATTATCTCGGATTCCCTCATTCATTTTATCCAAAATAGCTGCTAATTGATTTTGTTCGTCTTCGTTCAAGTAATCAAGATATTCTGGAATATAAAATAGGCTTTTTTGAGCTTGTTTACGTCCTTTTTCCGTTAACTTTATTAACTGAACGCGCCCATCTGTGGAAGATTTTGTTTTAGTAATATATCCTTTTTTTACTAATTTAGTAATAAACTCAGCGATCGCTTGTACGCTAATCCCCAATCGTTGTGATAACTCTTTTTGCGAAATATTATCCCCTTCGCTCAACGCCACTAAGATTTTATTTTGTCCTTTAAAAACTGGCATATGCCGTTCAGCTTGCTCATCCGCCATATTTTGCAGTGTCGTAAATTCAAATAGTTTAGCTGCCAATTGGTGTTTTTCAATTAGTTTATCCACTTTAATTCCATCCATTCCTATTTATCATAAGTTCATTATAACAAGTGCTCTCACACAATAAAATACTCAGGTGCCTTGACATTTTAATCAAGGACCCTTACTATATAAAATCAAGGGCCCTGATAATATTTAAAAATGTTAGGAGACAGAACTTATGAAAACAGCACCTGCAATCGCAATTCAAACACTAAGTAAAAAATTTGGTCAACAAACCGCAGTGGACCGTGTATCATTCAACGTTGAAGTCGGCGAGGTATTTGCCTTGCTTGGTCCTAATGGAGCTGGCAAGACCACAATACTTCGCATGCTCACTACCTTATTGAAACCAACTAGTGGGACCATTCAAGTATTGGGGCATAATCTCCAATCTGAATCGCAAGCCGTCCGATCTTTATTTGGTTTAGCAGGTCAATACGCGTCTGTTGATGAAGATTTAACGGCTCGCGAAAATTTACAGACCTTTTCGCTATTAAATGGGCTTACTTTTCGTGAAGCAAGACTACGTACACAAGAACTATTGGAAGAATTTTCATTGATAAATTCTGCAGATAAACTTCTGGCAACCTTCTCTGGCGGAATGCGACGGCGCTTGGATCTATCCATCAGTTTAATTGCCCGGCCAAAAATTATTTTTTTAGACGAACCCACTACCGGCCTTGATCCTCGTACAAGAGAACAAATGTGGAAAACCATTCGCCAACTAGTCCAAGCTGGAACAACCGTTATTTTAACGACTCAGTACCTTGAAGAAGCCGATCAATTAGCTGATCATATCGCTCTGATTGATCATGGAAAACTAGTTGCCTTAGGTACACCTCAAGCGTTAAAAGAAAAGATTGCCAGCAAGAAATTAAATTTAACTTTTCAAAATGAACTTCAAGCAACTCAAGCTGTTCAAGCAATTGCTGAGGCAACAAATGGCATAGTTCAGCAGACGGATAATATGGTGAACGTGTCATTTAATGAAGTTGATGACATCACTAAAATTTTAACTAACTTACAAGTTGCCAAACTATCCGCAAATGATATCCAAATTAAACAGCCTTCGCTTGATGATGTATTTTTTGCAATGACTGTTGGTAAAAACTAATTATAAAAGGAGCATAACAATGTTAGAAACTCATAAAACTAGTATTTTTAAAAGTACCTTAACGATGGCTTATCGCAATCTATTAAAAACTTTGCACAATCCAGATAAATTACTGGATGTAGTTATCCAACCCATTTTGTTCATGCTATTGTTCGGTTACTTATTCAGTGGTGCAATAGCAGGAAACGTCTACGCCTATTTGCCCACACTGGTTCCTGGAATCTTAATGCAATCTTTGATTTCAGCTGCTACTGGATCGGGAACTCAAATCAGTGACGACTTTAGTACAGGAATCTTTAATCGATTAAAAACATTACCGATTCCCCAAGTTGCTCCACTTGCTGGGCAGTTACTAGCAGACATTCTACGTTTATTAATTGCAGCCACCGTCTCTTTAACCACTGGATACTTAATGGGTTGGCGTCCAGCAGCTGGTCTAGGATGGGCAATTCTAGTAGTTATTCTTGATGTTTTCCTGGGGTGGGCATTAAGTTGGATTTTCGCGCTTTATGGCTTGTTCGCCAAAAGTTCCACCATGGTAGAAAGTATTTCACTAATGACCATGTTGCTTCTCGTATTTCTTTCGAATGCTTTTGTTCCCGTAAAGACACTTCCACCTTTCATGAAAATCTTAGTCGAACTTAACCCAGTTTCGTATGTTATCAATGCTTCAAGAACCATCCTGAATGCGGGATTTTGGCCTACATCGGCTTGGATAGTATTAGGTGCAGGAATCGTTATTATCTCCATTTTTGCTCCATTAACTGTTTTAGTTTATAAACGAAAATAATTGAATGGAACAAAAATTATTTTTAATACAAAATAAAAACTCCCCACTTACGCTGGATTAAATATCCATCGGCTGGTGGAGAGTTTTGCGCATCTGTAGAAGAAAATTTGATTTTAGAGGTATTTTGAGTCTGAAATTATTAATAATATAGAGTAAGATAGGGACAAATATAGTTCTTGGAGGTAACGCAAAATGGTTCAAAAAACTTGTACAACAATCCTAGTCGGTAAGCAAGCATCCCTCAATGGCTCAACCATCATTGCGCGTAATGAAGACGGCGATGATGCTTCTAATCCACAACGGTTTGTAGTAGTTGACCCTAGTGAAAATTCAAAAATTTACCACTCTGTTCATAGTGAAATTGAGATTCCATTACCAACAACCGGAGTACGCTATACTTCAACACCTGATGCAGATGCAACTTACGGTGTTTGGGGAGCTGGTGGTATCAATCAACATAATGTCGCCATGACTGCCACTGAAACAATTACTAGTAACCCACGGATGTTAAGTGTCGATCCCCTAGTGGAAAAAGGAATTGGGGAGGAAGATATCACCACCCTCGTTCTTCCATATATCGATAGTGCTCGGACTGGCGTGCTACGTTTAGGGTCACTTTTAGAGCAGTATGGAACCTATGAGTCGAACGGAATCGCCTTTGCTGACCAAGACGAAGTTTGGTACTTGGAAACATTAGGTGGTCACCACTGGGCCGCTGTCCGAATTCCAGACGATGCCTATGTGATTGCACCGAATCGCTTGAATATTGATTATTTTGATTTCAATTCCGAGGATTATCTGTATGCAGCGGATTTGCCTGATTTAATTACTCAAAATCATCTAAATCCTGATGATAATACTTTAAACTTCCGCCATATCTTTGGTAGTTCAACTGTCAAAGATCAGCATTATAATAATCCACGGGCTTGGTACGTTCATCAATACTTAGATCATAATTTCAAAGGTCAACCCACGGATCAAGATTTACCATTTATCCACCGGAGTGACCGCAAAATTTCAATTGAAGATTTAAAATTTTTACTGAGTTCTCACTTTGATGAAACTCCCTTTGATCCCTATGGTACCGTAGCGCCCACCGTGAAATTTCGTCCAATTGGAATTAATCGGAATTTAGAAACACATATTTTAGAACTTCGTAACGGTGTGCCCGATGCAATTGCCGGAATCCATTGGCTCGCCTTTGGTCCCAACACTTTCAATGCTTTGACACCCTTCTACAGTCAAGTTACCGATACGCCAGCATGCTATCGTGATACACCGTTAACTACAGATAGCAATTATATTTATTGGATTAGTCGCATTCTCGCCTTGATTGGTGATAGCAATTACGCTTTATATCAAAACTTGCAAAGTACTTATGAACAAGAAGTCATGCAACTGGTTCGAGCTGTGGAAAACCAGACTGATCAACAAGGGGATTTTTCCACAAGCGCCTTAGAAAAAGCTAATCAACAAATGGCTGATATTGTACTCCAACATTCACAAAAACTTTTAAACGATGTTATTAATCTAGGCTCACAGCACATGAAGTTGCGTTTTTCAGTTAGTGATTAGATATTAAAAACGAGAGGAAAATCAGGATTTGATTTTCTTCTCGTTTTTTGATGTTTATTATTTACAGTGGATATTAGTTTAACTTCAGAATTGTTAAGATACTCGTATTATTTCTGGTAAATTCTGTAATTATTTAATATTTCTATCAAGCTCTTCCATAATAAAAGGTGGTTCAAAAAATATATCGTACCTTTTGAAACATTTTTTAATTAGACTCATTTATCTGTTTTTTTGGGAATGTAATAAGGCTCTCCGTAGTTCCTTATCTGCAGCATAAATATATAATCCATTAATTCCTCGTGTTAAAAGGACATTCAGTTCATTAGGTAACAACGTATCGTAAATTTTTTGTTTCTTTCCATTTTTTAACGTGCGCTTATTAGTGGCGTTTTTATTAGCACTAAAATCCGGATCATAAATAACTTTACCATCCCGATACTTTACAGATGGGCCAATTATTACAGCGCTATAATTTAAATCAAATCCCTGAATAGTATATGTTGAGCCTGCTTCGTTAATAGTTTCCGGACGTTCGGCCCACGATAAATACTTATTAGAAGATTTCAATTGATTATTCCAAGGTAAACTCAGACCATCTACCTCAACTTTATACAAATCAGTTGTGCCAGACTTTTTCTCTTTAAATTCCCAATCAAAAGTTGCTAAAATCCTCGAAAGTCCTGATTCTTGATTTTGATTTTTTATCTTTAGCTGCTCATACATATCTCGTGGATCGTCGAATATTTTTAAATCATATTTAACATCATTCTTAGGAAAAGGTATAATTTCTTGCCGATAAACAAATGTTTTAATCCAGTCAATTGTCTCTTGACTAGCATTCATTCGTAATTGTTTCTTAAGCTCGATTAAATTACCATTATTTTTAGCATTCTCTTCTATTTTTCTTAAATCATCATCTTCAACATATTGTTGTGTTCGTAGCACTTGTTGTGGATCAAACACAGCAATTGTTATCCTTGATTTTTTGATAATATCTTGTAACTGATTCTGGCCTTGGTAAGATTGCTTTCCTTGAGTCCACAGCAGATGTGCTTCATCAACCAAAACAATATTGTCTTCATTCTCAAATTTATCATTAATAATAAAGCTCGTTGGCTTCATTACCTTTTCATTCAATCTTTTTTGAAGTCCTAGCTTTTTTGCTATATTGTTGTAAACTTTAACCTGCTCGTCATGATTAACTAACATGTATGTATTTTCATTATTTTCTTCAGATAAAGCATAAAATAGGGAACTTAATAAAACTGTTTTACCTGAACCAGCTGCGCCTTCGACCAAAATCAATTGATGATCGTTTCCTTTATTTAAAACTTCTTTTACCCGATTAATAATTTTATCTCTGGCTTCAAATTGTTCCATCGTTAGTTTATGAAAAGGTGATGCTTTAAAAAGAGCGTTATCTTCAATTACTTTTTCTATTGGAAATAAACTTTGTTCATTTTTTCTAAGCTTCTTCCATGATTTAGAAAAAATTTGATTCATTTCCTCGTAAGGAAAATACCTATATTGTGGATTATCACGCTTATTAGAAAGATTTTTAATAACTTCATTTCCTGTCAGATACAACATAAATTTATTCTCTATATCCAAAGTTAGTGATTTATTAAAGTGTTCATGACCTATCACAAACATATTTGAACCCTTCGCATAACGATTTCCCTCTCTAAAATGCTCCTTTGTTCTTTGTTTGATATTATTAGTTTCCCCGACATACACTTGGTACGTTCCATTTCTTTCAGAATAAATAATGTAAACAGTCGGATATTCTAATAGTAATTTTTTATTATCGATTCTCTCTAACTGTTTTAGTCCATCTTCACTAAAAGGAACGTTCCCAATTATTGGAGTAGAAATTGACTTTTCTCTTTTACTCATAAAATTTCAACCTACAATTCGAAAAATTTACTTATCCAAATAATTTTACCATTAAAAATTACTTTTAAATATTCTATATTGAGTACAAATGTTGTTTCTAAGATATATATCTACTTTTCAGATAAAAAAAACATAAAAATCTCATCGATTCTCATGCTTTTTTTAACTATTCTTCCTGTTTACGTTTTTCAAAAACCCTTCCAATCCAAGCCAACAACACATCCAACACAACGAATACTATCATCATAATCCCCAACAAATAATACCCGCGATAAATTTTAATTTGCTGTTTAAACGGCGCCTTCTTAACCTCATACAGAACTTCTCCTGTATTTTCTTTAATATCCAGCTTTCGAACTGTACTGCCGTCTTTAAAGATAAACCCAGCTGGCGTCTGAATTGTAGCAGTCTGTCCAGTCGTAGCTAGGAAATACGTTGTTGCATACAAGGTCGATTTTTTATGCTTACCATCGTAATCAACCTGATTGAAATACAACGTTACATATTTAGTGTGTGGTTTAACCTTAAGATTAATCGTCTGATTATATTTCTTGGTGAAGATATATGATTTAGGGTTATCTTTCAAAGTATCATAACCCACAATCGAGGCGTTCGAAATATTATAGCTCTGACCGTAAGGTGAGGTAATCTGTTCCGTTCCCACGACTCGATTCGTATCCACATTAATGTATCGAATCAGCGCATTTCTCAACCATGGCTTATTAGCTGGTAGGTTACTATTATCCAACTTAGTATTCACACTCTTTGGTGCTACTTGATTGTTAATCGACCGTACATATTTAGGTTTCTCAGTGATTTGTGGGAACTTGAAGTTTTTCAACATCTTGGTCGGTTCAATATGTTTATCATAAAATTTTTCCACCTGCGTAATTAATGGAAAATCTTTTTGAGGCGTTTGCCGAACTGGCACCGAGTTGTCTAAAATAATTCGATCAACTTTCCAATACCACGCCATCCAAGTATTAGCCCACAATTTTTTATTTCCTGGCATAATGTATGGTGTTCCATCATATGGATTGTACAAATCCGTTGTAATTTGAATCCCTGGCATGTGAACAATCTTTTTACCCTTTGCTCGAACTTCTTTAGCAAGTTGTTCGTGAGTATAAAATACATTGTATGATTCTTTTAAGTTTGCCAAATGAAACTGATAGCTTGGAATCCCAAGATATGTTAATCCAGCAACGGCCACCACTAAAACTACTGAAGTGAAGGCACTATATTTCCGCATAATTTGCCAAGCTTCAAAAAAGTTAAATAACGAAATTATCAGTAGAACATTAACAGCGAACCACAACCGTGGGAATAAGACTGGCGAAATAATCATAGCTCCCACTCCAGCTAATCCACTAACCAAGAAAATCATCCCACTCAAAGTGGCTTGTTCTAAGCTTGTTAATGTTTGAGGGGCAAAAATTCTTCTAAAAAGCTGACGCTGGCTAAAAACAACATACAGTCCTAGCATGAACGTTACTAGCAATAATGGTCCTGAATAAGCAACTGTATCTAAAATAATTTTAGTGAGATGGTATATAAAACCATCCCCCTTGCCGTAATTCTTAGTTTCAGCTGAACCCGATGATATCTTTAACATACAAATAAAGGCGACTGCATTAGCAACTGTTCCAACCGTCTTCCACCATAGATCATTGAAATCCTTTTTGGAACGGTTAAAGAAGCTAAAAAATCCAACAACCAGAATCGACGTTGAACTTCCCACTTCATTCGACATACCAACTAAAACGCCCAATATCAAAACAAACCATGCCATGATGTTATGGTGTTTTTTTACATGATAATCAAAACGATATGGCATAAAAAAGCCTAGCATCAAGACTGCTGGCCACAAGTAATTAGAGGTCCCACTTACCCACAATACTGTACTTCCAAAGCCAGCTAAAAAGAACCACATTAATAGATAGATTGCCAATTGTCGGAGCGGACGAAAAATAGCACGTTTACCGCTGGTTAGGATATTAATTTCAAAACCCACTACCAGATAAACTACCGTATTAACGATATTAATGATCCATTTAGGAAATTGCATGGCTGCAATCTCAAAAACAATCGAAGTAAAGCGAGCATTCCACTGCGTCATATGAGTATGAATAGCTCGCTTCCAATCGTACAAATTATGATATTCTTGAGGGCCCCCTTTAGCAGGCCATTCGCCTTCATACACAAAATGGTATAAAAAATCATCTCCAGTTAATCCAGCAAACTTATTTATATTCAAAATATATGTAAAAATCACAGCCATCACAGCCAAACTGCCAACAAATAACGCCCCATATTTGATAAATTTACTAGCTTTTTTAACCATGACCAATCTACCCGCCTACCACAGACTTCCTCCTTCAAATTAACCCTATTTATATTTAACGCCCTAGTTGCGTATCTGCATTTTTCTTACGACGTTCTAATTCTTCCGTCTTTTGTCCTAATTCGCGCTTAGTTTGTTCAACTTCATTTTTCAAATTTTTAATTTCGCTATTTTTCTTCATAGCAGAACTCATCGACAATACAAACATGAAAAAGGCACCAATTAATAAACAAACCAAAATCAATAAAATTAGTGGCATCTTAATCGTCGTAAATAAAAAGTTGATATCTGTCGCCGCCGTATTAGCTAACGCCAATAACGCAATCAAAATAACTAACACAATGCTGATAATAATATATACTTGTTTCTTCATCCTCCAGAACCCCTTCATTCCTCAATTTAATTAAATATTTATCCACTTTAAGAATAGCATAGGTTTAATCTGAAATTTAGCTGGTTATCATATTGGTAAATATTTTTTAGGACCTATCAATTACCTCACTATTTTGTTACTAATGCTTTGGGCTATTTCACAACAACGAACCATCAAAAAAACGTTGAATCATCAGCTTAACTCGGCTTAGATTCAACGCTTTTTATTAGTTTATTTTAGATTGGAGCCAATTAACATAGTCCGATTCACGTTCGATTGCTCTGGATAAAATCAAATAGTGTCCGTAATTAGCTTTAATCGCCAATTCATCTCCAAATAATAATTCTTTTCGAGCTTTTAAATGAACTACCTTTTGTTGATGCAATGCCAAACACTGTTTTAAAATTTGTTGCAAGATTGGGGCTCGTTGATCTGAAATACAATAAAGTTTCAATGATGTTAATTCATCATTCTTTAAGGTAATCGGTTCGGCAAGCCATCTTTTTAACGTCTCTTGCCCTTTAGCTTCAATCACGTAATTGATGACCTTCCGATCCTTAACTTCCACATCTTCAGCCACCTTAATCTGCTTTTCATCCACCATCCGTTGTAGTTCGGGATAGAGCTGACTATGTGATACCGTCCAAAACTCACTTATATCAGTTTTAAACTCACTAATCATATCTTTACCAGACATCATTCCGTTTTTATTTAATAATCCTAAAATAATGTACGGTAAAACTCTTGGTCTTGGCATTATTGGTTTCTCTCCAAATCTAAACTTTATTTGTTAATGCGTTTGTAGTTTTCATCAAAGTACTTACCAGCGCGGATGTCGTCAGTCATACCTTCGTATGGAGCTTCGGCAATAACTTCATCGTTGTCTTGGCCTGCATCACCCATATAAGTAATTGTAGCAAATTCTGGGACAACTAGCTTAGGGTAAGTTTCATATTTTTCACGAGATTCTTCCATCAAATCGATGTGTTCATTTTGGAAAGTAACCGTGATTTCTGGATGTTCTTCAACCCACTTAGGGAAGAAAATGGTTCCATTCAATTTCTTTTCATTAGGAACAAAGTCTAAGGCTACATCAGTACCAGTTGGTTCAGTCCAAGCTACTTTGTAAATACCTTCCGTTAACATAGCGATATGAGCTTCTTGGTCTTTTACCCAACGACCAGCAACCATTCCACCATGAATTCGGTAATCAACAGTATGATCATTTTTAGCATACCATTCGTATTCCCAACCATTATCGTATGTGTAAATAAAATGTGTTCCTAAAAAGTCATCTAAAGTTTTAAAAGTTTTTTCCATGATTTTTTACCCCTTTGTTTTTACATTTATGTTGTTATCAACATAAACAACTATATGACGATAACGACATAAAGTCAACAATTTTGTTTATAAAAAAAGAGTAATGCGCCTAAAAGCCACCATTATAGGGCTTTTTGCGTATTACTCTTTTCAATTTATCCAATACTATCTTCCATTTGAAACTTAATTAGCCGATCTAATTCCACCGCATATTCCATCGGTAATTGCTTGGTAAAGGGCTCTAGAAAGCCCATCACAATTAACTGGGACGCCGTTGCTTCATCCAAACCGCGACTTTGCATGTAATATAATTGATCTTCTGCGATTTTAGAGACATGGGCTTCATGTTCAATCGTTCCATCACTAGTTTCAATATCATTGACTGGGAAAGTATCGCTAGCACTATCGGGGTCCATTAAAATCGTGTCACATTCCACATGTGATTTAGCCTTGGTTGCGGCTTTAGTGTACTTAATCAACCCTCGATAATCTGCTCGACCACCATTGTGGCAAATTGCTTTAGAAACAATGGTACTGTGCGTATGTGGAGCCATATGAATCATTTTGGCGCCGGTATCTTGATGCATATTGGCTCCGGCAGCCGCAATTGAAAGCATAGAACCCGTAGCTCCTTGGCCAACTAAGTAAATGCTGGGATATTTCATCGTCACTTTAGAACCCAAGTTACCATCGATCCATTCCATGGTAGCGTTCGTCCCAGCTTGAGCACGCTTAGTTTCTAAGCTATAGACATTGGTCGACCAGTTTTGGATGGTTGTATAACGACAATAACCATCTTTTTTAACAAAAACTTCTACGACCGCCGCATGCAAACTATCTTCGGAATAGTTGGGTGCCGTGCAACCTTCAACATAATTAACACTCCCACCTTTTTCAACGATGATGAGCGTTCGTTCAAATTGACCAGTTCTTCCAGCATTAATCCGAAAATAACTTTGAATTGGAATATCAGCATGGACATTCTTTGGTACATACAAAAAGGTACCACCCGACCAAACCGCCGTGTTAAGTGCTGCAAACTTATTATCATCAGCAGGAACCAGTGTTCCAAAATATTGGCGAACTAAATCTGGATGTTTCTGAAGCGCCGAATCGGTATCCATAAAAATAATCCCTTGGCTTTCCAAATCTTTTTTGAGATTACTATAAATGGCTTCTGATTCATATTGTGCAGCGGAACCCGCCAAATATTTACGCTCAGCTTCCGGCACACCAATCCGCTCAAAAGTAGCCTTAATATCATTGGGAACGTCTTCCCAGTCCCGAGCGATGTGATCCGTAGCACGTTGGAAATACTTAATTTGATCCAAATCAATTCCATTCAAATCGGGACCAAATTTGGGCATCGGTAAGTCTAAATAGGTTTGATAAGCTGCCAACCTAATTTCAAGCATCCACGCCGGTTCATTTTTAGCCTGAGAAATCTGCTTGATTGTTTCAGCATCAATCCCCACTCCTGTTGAAAAAACGGGGGCGACTGGATCCATCGCTCCACGTTCATCCCTTAATTGGTCTTTTTCAAACTGTGGATTTTCACTTTCCAAAGCTGATTCCTCCTTGATTCAATCCATCTGCCATTGCATGCCATGCTAGCATTCCACAACGAACACGCGTTGGAAATTGGTTGAGGGTCGCAAACGCGATTAAATCACCTAATTGGCTTTCATCATAATCTTTTCCCAGAATCAAGTTCTGAAAATTTTGCATCAATTGTTGCGCTTCTAAAATGCGCTTGCCTGACAAAGCATCCACCATCATGCTGGCAGAAGCTTGACTGATGATACACCCTTGTCCCGTAAAACTAATCTGTTCCAAATGCTGATCCACCACCTTGAGATAAACCTCAATATCATCCCCACAATCAGGATTTTTCAATTTAGCGTGGTAATTATATTGCGGTAAAACTCCGACTCCGATCGGATACTTAGCATGATTTACAATTATTTTTTGATAAAGTTCTTGAATATTACTCATAATAAAATTTGACCCACCTGATTCATTGCTGCTAAAAGCTGTTCGACATCCCTCGTCGTGTTCATATACGAAACACTGGCCCGGACGACGCTACTTACTCCTAGAGCTTGCATTAAAGGTTCCGCACACATATGTCCGGCTCTAACCGCTACATTTTCGGTATCAATAATGGTCGCTACATCATGGGCATGAATAGTTCCATAGTTAAAACTAAGCACCCCTTGGCGCTCGGCCGCAGACCTTGGACCATAAACTTTAATTGCTGGTATCTGCCGTAATCCTTGGTATAACTGATTTAATAATTGCTGTTCATGTTGATGAATGGTTGTAAAACCAATCTTTTGTAGATATTGAATAGCAGCCCCCAACCCTAAAACTCCGGCAATGTTAGGCGTACCGGCTTCTAGCCGTAGGGGGAGCGGTTGAAACGTCGCCGTTTGAGCATCAACTTCATCAGCCATTTCCCCGCCAAATCGCAAAGGCGCAACCTGTTCTAACAAGTTCCGTTTTCCATATAAAACTCCAACTCCGGTAGGCCCATACATTTTATGTCCAGAAAAGGCTAAGAAATCAGCATCTAATTTTTGAACATCTAGGGGTAGATGACCAACTGCTTGAGCAGCATCTAATACAACCACTCCCCCCATATGATGCGTTTGTTCAATAATTTGCTTGGCATCCACAATGCTTCCTAGCACATTAGAAACTAACGTAATGGCGACTAGCTTGGTTTTCTCCGTAAGCAATTCGGAAAATTGCTGCATATCTAAATTCTGTTGGTCATCTAAACCGACAATTTTCAATTTTGCGCCCGTTTTATGAGCCACGCGTTGCCACGGAATGAAGTTCGAATGGTGTTCTAAAACACTGATAATAATTTCATCGTCTGGTTGAAGTTGTTTTTCCGCATAACCAAAAGCAACTAAATTTAGGGCATCGGTCGTACCACTGGTAAAAATAATCTCCGAGGAGTCCTGAGCATTGATAAAATCAGCCGTGGCTTGACGAACTGCTTCATATTGTTCCGTAACTTGGTGAGCTAATCGATACATTCCCCGATGCACATTAACTTTATGGGCATGGTAGTACATATCAATTACTTCCAATACTTCGTCTGGCATCGGCATGGTCGCTGCATTATCTAAATAGGCTATTTTTTGATCATCTATCATTGTTTACCACCATTACTTTTCCACAGTTTCTTTTGGTAAAACAGGTTCCATGAAATTATTGATTAAAATTTGTTTAGCATCCGCCTCCACTAATCCCCGACTTAAAAGATAGTACAACGCTTCTTCATCATACTGTCCTACACTAGCAGCATGACCAGCTTGCACATCATTTTCGTCAATAATTAACAGGGGATTAACACTTCCCTTAGCATGCGGTTCAATGGTCATTAACCGGCTTTCTTGGGCTGCATTAGCTCCATGGGCTCCCTTATTAATCTTACCGATACTAGTAAAATACACCTGGGCCTTTTCATAAAGAACTCCCCGCATTTTGATTCGGCTAAATGTCTTAGGAGCACGATGGTCGATTAATCCTTGGATTCCAATCCAATCATCCCGACGACCAAATTGGCCCACTTTGAATACAGCAGAGCTTCCCTGTTCTTCAAGCACCGTGATACATTTTCCAAGTACTTTACCCTTCACCTCAGGGTAAAATGACCAATCTAACTGAGCGTCTTTTTGACAATGCAAGTTTGCCATCCATAAACTTTGCTGTGGCGACTGTCCGCCCTGCAACCGATCAACTAAATTTAATCGACTATCGGCTTCCACTTTTCCACATGTTAATAAGTTAAGCCGGGTACTAACTGGCGGATAATGGATTTCGCGTTCTAATTGCATCTGACTTCCGGCACCAACGTTCAATAGCATGGTAAAAGCGGAAGGTTGTGCTGCTTCGAAGGTAATTTCGAGGTGCAACTTATTTTTTAAGGTCACCCGTGCTGGTAGAATCAGCTCAAGTCCTTGCCAAGATTGCTGGGCATGTTCCAACATAAATTGATTATCCACATTAGCTTGCAATTCACTTTCTAACAATCGTTTTCCGGCGACACTAAGCTGCTGCGTGGAGCCGAAAACTTGAATCCTACCACCTGCGGCCTGTAGCTCTTGTAAGGCTAATGGATTAGCTTTCCACGACCACTTCGTCGTTGTCATCGATGCATAGCTAAAATTTTGAGGATCATATTTAATCCCCATAATTTTCGGATATTTAGTTGGCGATTCTAATTTTGTTTCAATCGTTATCGCTCCCCTCCACGGCACCACTTAAATCGGCATAACCCGTTTTTTCTAGCTCTTGGGCGAGTTCTGGACCACCCGTTTTCACAATTTTACCGCCCATCATAATGTGGACCACATCAGGAACCACATAATTTAATAAACGCTGATAATGAGTCACCATTAAGCAACTAAATTCATCACTTCGCATTGCATTGATTCCCTTAGCCACAATTTGCAAAGCATCAATATCCAAACCAGAATCAATTTCATCTAAAATGGCAAAGCTCGGTTTCAGCATCATCATTTGTAAAATTTCATTGCGTTTCTTTTCACCACCAGAAAAATCAGCATTTAAGCCCCGATCAGCGTAGTCTTCATCGATTTCTAAAAAATCCATTTGTTGTTTTAGTTCATTTAAAAACGGTAAAATGGCCACTGGCTGATTTCCATTCCGCGCATTTAAGGCCGCGTGAATAAAATCAGCGTTCGAAATTCCGACAACTTCCGTCGGATATTGCATTGCTAAAAACATTCCTGCTCGAGCACGTTCATCCACACTCATAGTTGTAATATCTTGACCATCTAAAAAGATTTGTCCTTCCACAATCTGATAGAGCGGGTTACCCATGATGGTTTCTGATAGGGTTGATTTTCCTGTCCCATTTGGACCCATCAACGCATGTACTTCACCAGCTTTAATTTCTAAATTTACTCCGTTAAGAATAGGTTCCTCTCCGGCAACCACCTTTAAATCTTTAATTAATAGCGTACTCATCCTATATCATCCCCATTTATCGAATTAGCTTATCCCAAATAATTACCCGATTTTCTTTTAACGATTTAGGGACGTCAATGATTCTTTGGTTGGCACTTCCCCGAAACTGTAAGCTCAAATCCTTTTCAGCTTCTAAAAAGCGTCCATCCACCAAAATATCTAAATAACTTAATAATTGTAATTTATCATATGATTCTTGCATCAGTTCATCCCAAGTATAGCCAGTCCATGACCAAATATCTTTTTCGTTACCAAATTCAGCTCGGATTCGTCGCACCAACCGCAAACAAACTTGCGTGTTCAAAAACGGCTCTCCTCCTAGCAACGTTAAACCTTGTACGTAACTATTAGCGAGGTCCTTCATAATTTGATCTTCTAATTCATCTGAATAAGGCGTCCCATAATGAAAATTTTGCGCAGCTTTGTTATAACAACCCGGACAATTAAACAGGCATCCGGAAACATACAAGCTACATCGAATCCCTTCACCATCTACCATGTTAAAAGGTTTATAGTCGGCAATGTATTGGAGACTACGATCAGCTGCCAACCAGGCTTGTGGTTCCGGATTTTTAGGTAAGCGTACTGGTCGTGATTTATTCATTGGCTTCACCTTGACCCATATGTTTAACCCGTGATGCAATTTCTTGATGACGACCATGGACCATCGGACGAATCATTGGATTACCCAAATATCCACAGGTTCTTTTGACTACATCACAAGTCTTAGGATCGCGGTTACCACACTGTGCACATTCGAAGCCCCGGGCAGTGGGTTTAAAATCGCCATCATAACCACATTTGTAGCAATGATCGATTGAAGCATTAGTCCCTAAATAACCGACATGGTCATAAGCCCAAGTCCAGACCGCTTCTAGCGCAGCCGGATTTTGTTTTAAATTGGGATACTCACAGTAATGAATAAATCCACCCGAAGCGTACTTAGGATAGGCTTCCTCAAAACTTAATTTTTCAAATGGTGTAGGATTTTTACGCACATCATAGTGGAAACTGTTGGTGTAATATTCTTTGTCAGTAATGTCTTTTACCTTACCAAACTTTTCAATATCGTCTTCACAAAAACGATCCGTTAGTGATTCAGCTGGTGTGGAATAAACGCTAAAATGATATCCATATTCGTTTTCCCATTGGAGGCAGTAATCATGCAAGTACTTAACAATTTTTACGGTAAAATCATGAGCTTCCGGATTTTGTTCCCAATCGGCGCCAAAGAAAGCCGTGCCGACTTCGTATAACCCAATGTAGCCCAACGATATCGTTGCTCGATTCTTGTTAAATAATTCATCGACCTCGTCTTCGTCTTGGAGACGTTTGCCAAATGCACCATTTTTATAAAGAATGGGTGCATTCTGCGGCTGTGCCTGACGACAACGTTTAATTCGGAATAATAGTGCGCGTCGAGCGGTTTCAACGCGGTCTTCCATGATTTCCCAAAATACTTGGCGATCGCCTTTAGCTTCTAGCGCAATGCGCGGCAAATTAATGGTTACTACGCCTAAATTCATCCGACCATTATTAACTTCATTTCCGTTTGCATCTTTCCATGCTTGTAAGAAACTACGGCAGCCCATTGGAGCTTTAAAGTTCCCCGTCAATTCGACAATCTTGTCGTACATCAAGACATCAGGATACATTCTCTTAGTGGCACATTCAACCGCAAGTTGCTTAATGTCATAGTTAGGATCACCAGCATTGAGATTTAACCCACGTTTAATTGAAAAGACCAGTTTAGGAAAAATCGCGGTACGATGCTGCTTACCCAAACCTTTAATCCGAACCTTGAGGATTGCTTTTTGGATTTCTCGTTCAAACCAGGAAGTTCCCAATCCGAATCCAACCGTAGTAAAAGGTGTTTGCCCATTAGATGAAAACAAAGTATTAACCTCGTATTCTAGAGCTTGCATTGCATCATAAATATCCTTAGCCGTTTTTGTTTTAGCAAATTCGTCCCGGCGACCTTCTTCAACCCATTCTTCAGCTTCTTTTAAATGTTTTTCATAGTTTAATTTAGCGTATGGAGCAAGCAATTCATCTGCTCGATCGGCCGAACAACCACCATATTGACTAGAAGCCACATTAGCAATAATCTGTGACATTTGAGCAGTCGCCGTTTGGATTGACTTAGGAGGTTCCACATCTGCATTTCCAATCTTAAAGCCCTTTTCCAGCATCCCCTTAAAATCAATTAGACAACAGTTGGTCATCGAAGTTAGTGGAGAATAATCTAAATCATGGAAATGGATATCTCCTCTTAAATGAGCCTTAGCTACAATTTCAGGCATCATGGTTAATCCCACTGATTTACCCACCATTCCGGCAGTCAAATCTCTTCTGGTACTAAAAACATTACTATCTTTGTTGGCGTTTTCATGAACCACCATGTCATTTCCGTTAAAAAGCTGATTAAGTTTGTATTGTGGATCAATGGCGGTCTTCCATTTTTTAATATCTTTTTCACGATAAGCTTCGTACCGTTCTAATAGTTTAGCTTGCTTATTTAACCGCAAAATTTCTTGAAAAACTTGTCTAATATCGGCTGTGCTGATGTTATTGTCCCAATCATCAACAATACGATTAAAAATTTGTTCTTTTAAGCTGGTCTGGAGCGCCGTATCAGAGGTTAATGTTTCTACTACTAAAGCAATTTTATAAGGGTAAAAGTTAACGACTTCCCCATCAACTTTTGTCACCTTCATTTTTTTCAAATTTTCAATTTTGTCACTTAGTACTGTTTTAATACTATCCATCTAAAATTCAATCCCCTTTCTACCAAATCCCCATAATAGGTCCAACCATGTATAAACCGAACCCCATCACTACCATGCACAAAACCGTCACTAACCAACGATAAACTCCGTGCATGCGATATTTTTCTGGTAAAACTTTCGCTTCCAGAATTAACAAAAAACCTAAAACAATTGGCAAAAGCAAAGCGTTCATTACTTCCACTGAAACTGCTAAATTAACTAAATTGATGTTAGCTAATACCAAAATGGCCCCAATAATATGTGCCAAGCAGTAAATTATGTAAAACCCTATACTTCCCTTTTGAAGCGGTTCGTTTAAACTATGTTTCCAATTTAAAACCTCAGTAACGCCCCAAGTGCCGGCTAGGGCTACGACTAACGCAGCCACCAATGATCCACCTAATAAGCTCATTCCCGTAAATAATTTAGCCGGATAACTTCCGATAAATGCACTTAAACCACTGGCTAAGTCACTGACCGTTTCTAAGGCCACTTGCTGGTGCTGAAGTCCCATCGTCGCCGCAAAAGCAATCACAAACGTTAACATAATTCCTTGTGTTACCAAGGTTCCCACAAAAGTATCATGTTTTTCTTTGTTAATACTTTCCACGCCCAAATTTTTGTCGACTACGGCTCCTTGTTGATAAAAAATCATCCACGGCATAATTACTGCTCCAACATTAGCAGCCACTAAATAAATATAGGATGAATTATGCCATGGAATGGTACTAATACCACGCACCATATCGCCCAGTTGCGGTTTAACCATTACTACCACGACTAAAAAAGCCAACTCTGCTAAACCAATCATGACACCTACTTTTTCAACCCGTCGATAGCTGCCGCTAAACGCAATGGCAATCAGTAAAACGGTCGCAATGGGAATTGTAATCCATTTGGAAATACCAAACATTTCGCCCACTCCGGCAATCCCTACAAATTCCGTCAATAATGCGCCAATAGCTGAAATAGCTAGGGTTCCAGCCGAAATCCAAGCCCACTTCTTACCAAAATACTCTCGGATTAACTCACCATGTCCCTTTTTAGTCACAATTCCGAGGCGGACCGTCATCTCTTGCGCAAAATATAAGACTGGAATCAATAAGATTTGGGGAAGAATCATTGTATATCCCCATTGAGCTCCCGACTGAGCTGCAGTGATCAAACACCCTGCATCGGTATCAGCTAACATCACAATTAAGCCGGGACCCCAAACATTAAAAAAATGTTTCACTTTGAAATATGAGGTTGATTGATAACCTCGATTTAAGATATGATTGATGTCGAATGTTCTAACTCTGCGCATTCATTATCGGTCCTTCTTTCTGTCGATAATTCAAATAACCATATCTAAAGATTACTCCGAAATTTTTTAAATTCAATTCTTGAAAACACAACATCTATGTGCTTATCCATATGTATAATACAATATATAGTATAGGGTATCCATTAAAACGCCTTGTCTGCGCGTTTTGCTGGATACCCTATTTTTCTTAAAATTAATCAAAAAAGAGTGACATGAAATCTAAAAAAATGTTCTTCAAAGATTTAAAAATCTTGAAAAACATTTTAGTTAGTTGACCTTCACGGCGCTAAAAAATGCACCAAAAATTAGTTTATCCATGCATTTTAAATTACGCGTTTAAGATAATTTTTTTAATTTGTTTAAACGAATTGGCCACATAAGTAGGTTGGTAGGCTTGAACTACCGGTAATGCTTGAGGATTGTACCAAATACTGTTTAATTGTGCGCGTTTGGCACCCAAAACGTCGGCTTGAAGCCGATCGCCCACCATCAGGGCGTTCGTCGTTAAATTTCCATATTTTTTAAACATCGGTTCAAAGAAACGTTTATCCGGCTTAGCAAACCCAATGTCTTCTGAGATGAAATAGTCTTCAAAATAATGCTCTAGTCCTGAACCTTTTAAGCGACGAAGCTGCGTTTCTTTGACGCCATTAGTTCCTACTAGTAAATGGACCCCCGCCGCTTTTAAATCGCTTAGAAGCTCATCTACGCCTTGTAGTTTGTAAAAATTAGTGTCTAAGCTACTACGATATTCTGCCTCCACCGTTGCTCCGTCAACTTTAATTCCTAATAAATTAAAAGCTTTGGAAAAGCGCGTATTCAATAGAGCATCTCTAGCCTGACCTTGTTCAATTGCTTCCCAAACTTGATGGTTAATTTTGGTGTATGTATCAAACCCCTGCTTCAAGTCAGAAACCCCATATTTAGTCATTATTTTGGTTAAACCTTCTCGTTCTCCCCGCTTAAAATCCAGCAAAGTGTCGTCCAAATCAAAAATTGCATATTTAATCATCATTTACTCCATTCTAAAATACGATTTAAGCCCCAAATAGCAAACAAATGTTTGTGTATTAATACATTGTTTAATATAATTGTATAAGTAATATATTGTCTATTATTAATGCTTTATTATATAGAAAATGAAACGGAACAGGAAGATGCCAAAATCTAAAAAATTTAAACCCCTTAGAATTTTTTCTAAGTCAAACATCGTAATTGTAATTTTAGCGGCCCTTGGAATTCAGACTTATCCTAACTTAACCAACAACCAAATGGCTAAATCAGATTCCAGTGATTATACCACAGATGATACGTCTGATAGTGCAACGGTAATTGAAAATCAAATTGCCAATAATATTAATTCGAGAATTCCTTTTCAGATCAATTTTACGGACAATAACATTATTATTAAAGTACCTAAAATCGATATCTTTAGCTTTACCAGAAATTACGTCCCCAATACGTTAGCAGTTCTAAAAAGTATCAAAAATACCAAGTTACCGACCTCTGCTAAAAATGTTAAGTTTTTAGTGGGCGATGATGCACAAATCTTCTCCGTCAGCGCCATCAAAAAAGCTAATTTCAGTGCTAAGAAAATTAAAGAATTTGGTACTAGTGGGACGGCGTCGGAGATTACCGCTAAAACTTACCAAAACTATTATCAACAATATATCGTGCCTAAAATCCTCAAATAAAAAGTACCGTAGAAAATTTAAATTTTTCTGCGGTACTTTTATTTATATACTTATTTTTATCTAAACATAGTCTTAGTTGCTTTTAGCAAGACTTTTGGATCTTTTTCATAGTGATGAACCGGCGTCATTTGTGATTCTGGAATACCCATGAAGTGGTAAACCGCCTTTTGAGCGGCTCTGATTGAATACTGTTCCGTAAAGACCATATCAAATGGCATTTCAGCAAATTGACTAACAAAAGCCAAGTTCTTAGAGTTCTTTGGTATAACGTCTGGACGATCTCCCACTGCCCGTTGGTTGAACAAAGCACTAGCATATGGCATGTAAACTGGAATAACATTCACGATACTATCCATGATTTCTTCTTCATGATTGATGATGTTATCAGCTGCTCGGTCAACTTCTGATAGATGTCCTAGAAGTTCTTGAAGCATTTCTTTACCCGTCATTTCAATCACTGGTTTATCAACATAATCCCCATTTTTACGTGGGAACATGAAGTAACCCCAGAAGACCGTTTCATTTTCCTTTTGGGCATGGAAATGAGGTTGGTGATGCACCACAATGGATAGGAGGTTGTTACTATCTACCCAAGTATTTAGCGCATTCCCCGGTTCTTGTTGGGTAATTCGACTAATTTCATTTACCAAGTAGTGGTTATTAGTAGTAACCGTGAAACTCATCCATTCACTTTGGGCTCGATCATTAAAGAATTTATCAGGATTTCCAAGGTTATAAAAATGTTCTGTAGCTTGTTTCCAAAGGGCTGCACTTGGAGCGTATTCCATATTTTCTTTAATTGGCGTGTTGAAATCACCCATTGATGAACTATCCGTAATTGCTCCATTAATATCAAATACTAAATCATTTTCATCAACTTCGATTTTTCCAGTTTCACCGCTCTCAACATCTTCGTATTCAAGTCCCGTAACGATAATATCATCACGGAGCGGAGTGTCTTTGAAGTTAAATGCCGTAATTTTTCGGTTATTAATAAATTCAACGCCTTGATCCGCAAGGTATTTTCTCATAGGTAAGATAATACTTTCAAACTGATTGTATGGTGTACGAGTTACCCCTTCCAAAGTATTGATTCGACTGAATTCTAGAATCATCCGATTCATATAGCGCCGAAGCTCCATGGCCGAGCTTTCCTTCTTGAAGGCAAAAGTAGTTTCCCACATATACCAGAAGTTAGTTGAAAAAATATGAGGACTTTCAGCGAACCATTCTGCAATGCTAATATCGTTTAATTTATCTTCCTTACTCTCTGGCATCATCATTAATTTAGATAGTAAGTAGCGATCTTTATTATTAAACTGCATCCGATTATAGTCGTCTGCTCCACCATTGTTACGAATTCCATTCTTCTTATCCATCAATCTGGCAACATCATGAGTGGGATGTGCATGATCGAAATTCAATATATCATCCGTAACCGATTGGCCCGGATTGTCCAAAGATGGGACACTCCGCAAAATGTCCCAGAGATTTTCGTAAGTTTCTTCGTTTAACATCCGTCCACCCTTGGCTAAATAGCCTCGGTTGTTAGACAGACTTTGATTTCCATATTCTTGCTCATAGTCGGCGACGGCAGCCCCATCATTGGCACCATGTTTTTCTAAACCAAACATCGTAATCTGGTTACCAGACCACCCACCATCGCGAATCAAATAAATACCTGCTGCTAAATTGGCAATTCCAGTACCGATCATATATGCTTTTTCCATAATATGTACCCTCCTGTGCTCAAACCTTGTACAGTATTCTTATATTTAAATTCATGAATATAATAGCACTTTATCCGCCATAATGCGAATATTTTGCACCGTTAATTTTTATTTACTATTACTAAAATAAAAGGTCGGCTTCGCGCTCCTGCTGAGTTGCAGTTTTAGCTCACCGACCTTTTTATGATTTAGCCACTAATATGATTTTCATGAAGGATCGCATTAAATTCTTTCATAATCCGATCGTCTTTTTGCCATTCTTCCCAAGCCGTCATGGACTCATCCGGCATCTCGTAGCGCTCCCCAATATACTTTTCGTAATTAATAACATGTTGGGAATGTGAGATATTTAATTGCAAAATTCGGACAGATTTAATATAACCACGTTCAGCGGCTAATTCAGCCCGACCATTCATCATCATATTTCCAATTTCAATATATTTAGTTCCGTCTAAGCGCGTAATCTCTTGGATTAGCGTAAATGTTTCATTACTCTTCATTGCTCTGCCTCCACTTCTACTAGTATAGTTTGCCGTAGGAGGTTGTGTCTAGTGACACTTTAGACAACAAAAAAGGATCCTGACCTTTTGATAGTCGGATCCAGCATAAGAGAGAAAGAGAATTGATTGTACAGGTAGGAGATGCGCCACTACCTTACACGAACAATGATAACGCTTACAACTATGAGTGTCAATACTGTTTAGCAATTTATCCAAAAAAATAGCGATACAGTTTAGCACCTGTACCGCTTATTTTAGATATTAACTTTTATTCGACCGTGACACTCTTAGCTAAATTACGTGGTTGGTCTACGTTATATCCACGCTGCAAACTAGCATAATAAGCTAACAATTGAGCAGCTATCACACTAACCAATGGCATCAACATTTCGTCCACTACTGGAAGTAAGATATCATCTGTAGAATTAGCCAAATCTTCACTAACCATGGTGATGACGTTAGCACCACGAGAAAGAACTTCTTGAAGATTACTACGCGTATGATCCGCCGTCTTAGATTGCGTAATAATTCCAATTACCGGCGTTCCATCTTCAATCAAAGCAATCGTACCATGCTTTAATTCACCAGAAGCAAAACCTTCAGCTTGGATATAAGAAATTTCTTTTAGTTTCAAAGAAGATTCCAAGGCAACATTATAATCCAAGCCTCGTCCAATATAAAACGCATTGCGCGTTTCTCGTAAAGTTGCTAGAGCTAACTCTTCAATCTTACCCTTCTCATCGACCACGGTTTGAATGGCATTAGCAACCTTACTCAATTGTCCCGTAATATCAAAATTGACAGCTGTAGCATTAGTCTTTTCACGTCCCATTGCTACTGCCAATAAAGCTTCTACTGCGATTTGCGCTGTATATGCTTTAGTTGAAGCAACGGCAATTTCAGGACCCGCTTCCAGCGTAGCTGAGAAGTCCGCTTCACGAGCCAATGTTGAGTTAGCAACGTTAGTAATTGTTAGGCTGGGTTTTTGCCATTCATCGTTTACTCGAACTAAAACTTGACGACTATCAGCAGTCTCTCCACTTTGACTCAAGAAGATAAAGAAGGCTTGATCTTCAATGATAGGATCGTCGTAAGCAAATTCAGAAGCTAATACCACTTCCGTAGGAGTTTTGGTAAACTTCTCAAATAACTTCTTACCCACTAATCCAGCATGATAACTGGTTCCAGCCCCAACGATGTAAAGTTTAGAAGCTTGATTAATTTGATCTAACAAAGCTTGATCAAAGTGAATATTGCCGGCGTGATCTAAATATTTAGCTTCGATACGACGGATTACAGCAGGTTGTTCATCAACTTCTTTAAGCATGTAGTATGGGTAAGTTCCTTTATCCGCGTCAGCTTGATCAATATCAACAGTGAAAGGAGCACGGTCGATCCTTTCGCCGGCTAGATTACTAATTGAAATGCTTTGAGGCGTAATCTTAACTACCTCCCCGTCGTGTAATTCAACAAATTGGTTAGTCACGTTAATCATTGCCAATGCATCACTGCAAACTACATTGAAATCTTCGCCCACTCCGATTAACAAAGGACTCTTGTTCTTAGCTACGAATAAGGTTTCTGGTAATTGACGGTCCATCAAAACAAAGGCATATGATGAATCTTTTAATAAACTAATTGCTTTTTTAAAAGCTTGTTCCGTATCCATCCCTGCTTTAGCAAAACGATCGATAAGTTGAACCACAACCTCCGTATCCGTATCGCTTTGGAAAGTAACTTCAGATAAATAGTCTTTTTTAAGTTCTTTGAAATTTTGAATTACCCCGTTGTGAACTAAGTAAAAACGGTGGTCTTCTGAAAAATGAGGGTGAGCATTTTCAATACTTGGTACTCCATGTGTTGCCCAGCGTGTGTGGCCAATTCCTGTGGTTCCCATGACATCATCCGTAATTTTTTCCTCAAGATTTTTAATCTTACCTTGAGCTTTAACCAGATGATCTTCACCATTAGCATTGCTGACATAAATTCCCGCAGAATCATATCCACGATATTCAAGTTTTTTAAGTCCATTTACTAATAGATTGGTTGTATCAGCTCTTCCAGTAACTCCTACAATTCCACACATACTACTTGCACCTCTAAATTAATATATTTAAATTTTTAAAATTGGTATATAGAACGATTATTAATATATAACGGCTTTATAGAATTGTCAAACGCTAATATTTAAAATCGGTATATATCAAATGCCGAAATAGGTATGGTAGCAATGCTTTTCGCGTATAAAAAAACTATGCCATTTTTTGCAAAATAGCATAGTTTTTTAAATTTATTCAGTTGTAGAAGTTGAATTCAACTAATTAATCCACGCCAACTTCACTTTGAACTACAGCAACAATTCGATCAACGTATTGACCAACTGCTTCTTTTGTAGGAGCTTCGGCCATAATACGAAGTAGGTCTTCAGTCCCTGAAGGGCGCACTAGAACTCGACCTTCACCGTTCATTTCATTTTCAACTTTTTCAATGATATCTTTAATTGCTTGATTTTCAAGTGCTAGCTTCTTATCTTGTACTCGAACGTTAACTAATTTTTGAGGGTAAGTTGTCACATCAGCAGCTAACTCAGACAACTTTTTACCAGTTTGTTTAACCACGTACATCAATTGAATGGCGGTTAACATACCATCTCCAGTAGTATTGTGGTCTAAGAAGACAATGTGTCCGGACTGTTCACCACCAAGGTTATATCCGTCTTTAAGCATTTCTTCAACCACATAGCGGTCACCAACTTGGGTCTTAACCGAGTGCATATCATTAGCTTCTAGAGCCTTATATAGTCCTAGATTACTCATCACGGTTGTAACCACAGTATCGTCTTTCAAACGTCCGCGTTCGCTCAAGAATTTACCACAGATATACATAATCTTGTCACCGTCAACGATATTACCTAATTCATCAACGGCAATACAACGGTCTCCATCGCCATCAAAAGCAACTCCCATATCAGCGCCTTTTTCGACCACAAACTTAGCCAATCCTTCAGGATGAGTAGAACCAACTCCAGCGTTGATGTTCAAACCATCTGGATTTGTTGCCATCGTATCAAACTCAGTATTTAAGTCCGCAAATATTTGTGAAACGTAGCTACTGGTTGCTCCATTAGCAGCATCAATTGCGATATGCAAACCTTCCAAGTCATCGGGAATAGTTTGTTCAAGAAAGGCCGTATAGTTTAATCCACCTTCTGGATAATCAGTCACTGAACCTAGTCCAGTAGATGAAGGACGAGGTAAGTTGTCTTTATCAGCATCTAAAAGTACTTCGATTTCAGCTTCAAGTTCATCTGATAGCTTGTAACCATCTGAACCAAAGAACTTGATTCCGTTATCTTGAACCGGATTATGTGAAGCAGTAATCATTACACCAGCGTCAGCTTCTTGTTTACGAACAAGATAAGCCACACCAGGAGTTGTAACAATTCCCATGTCCATAACTTCAATGCCGACTGAAAGTAAGCCTGAGATCAATGCATGTTTTAACAATTGTCCTGAAATTCGGGTATCTCTTGAAACTAAAACCCGTGGTTGTTCATCATCTTTAGCATGCTTAGTTAAAACATAACCACCAGCACGGCCTAATTGAAACGCTAATTCTGGAGTCAATGTTTCATTTGCAATTCCTCGAACTCCGTCAGTACCAAAATACTTTAATTTCATTGTTAATAATCTCCTTTGTTAATTCACCTGTGTATCTGTGTTTCCGCTAGCATCAGATGTGCTTGTACTGTCGGAAGTTGCACTATCTGAGGTCGTTTGAGCTGAAGAATTAGTGGATGCATTTGAATCGGACTGGGCAGATTCATCCGTGGCACTGGAAGCATCTGAACTAGATTCTCCTGAGCTTGATTTAGAGCTGCTTGAACTGCTAGTTGAAGCTGAACTTTTTGCTTTAGAAGCTACTTTCGTAACTGGAATGGTAACATTTACTGATTGAGGCGTTAACACCACGTTTACAATGTTACCGTTTACGTCTAAAGCTTGCAATACTGCTCGAGCAGAAATATCTTCCGTTGTGTTGCTAGGAACATTAACATCTGCGACTACTTGAGAAATGCGTTCAATATCTGTAGCTGAACCTGTGGCCTGAACCTCCGTAGTTGAGGATTTAACATTTCCCATGGTGTAGCCTTCTTTGATCATATTGGTATCGTAACGATATCGAATTTCAAAGTTTTTAGTTCGTCGTCTAGCAATCGAAATCTTAGCTAATTCGGGATCAATCTTATATTTAATATCCTTTCCCAGACCCGTAACTTTATACTTAACTGTATATTTTCCAGCCTTGTAATCTTGCAAGTCCAAGTACACCTTGAAATTACGCGTGTTAGTTAAGGTCGTTACCAGCGCACTGGTTCCAGACAAAGTCACCTTTACGTTCTCTCGATAACCGCTCACTACGTACTTAGAAGTATTAACATCCAAGTCGACCGGCATGGTGATAGTAGTCGTCTTAGTCGACATCAAAGCCGAATTATTTTGATTAGAATCGCCTCCCGAGGTGCGGGTTGCGGTTAAATGATCTGTCTTTACGTATGCAAAAAGTAGGACGGCTAACACTAGCGCAATTAAGCGATATCCTAAGTTTTGTGTAAAAAGTTTTTTCACTTAGTGTCGCCCCCTTTTTCCTTTAAAGAACGACGAAATATTTTCTGTAACAGAAGCAAAGAATGGTGTCGGTCCTTCATCGGCCGTAATTAATTGCGTACGGAAATATTTTAGATACGACTCTTGTGTCATTCCGCGAATTAATTCACCATCTTTCATAATAGAAACTTCACCAGTTTCTTCTGAAACAACAATGGTAAGAGCATCGGTAACTTCACTCATCCCCACAGCCGCTCGATGACGCGTTCCTAATTCTTTTGGAATTAAGTTACTTTGTGACAATGGTAAGTAGGCTGCTGCTACCGCAATTTTATCATTTTTGATAATAACTGCCCCATCATGCAAAGGGGTATTCGGAATAAAAATATTAATTAGTAGTTCTCCCGAAACATCCGCGTCTAATGGAATCCCCGTTTCAATATAGTCATCTAGCCCTGTATCCATTTGAATTGATATTAAAGCCCCAATTCGCCGCTTAGCCATGTATTGAATCGCTTTATCCAAAGCTTTGATCAAGCTTTCTTCTGCTTCATTTTGTGAATGATTCTTAGCAAAAATCGAACCCCGACCGAGATGTTCTAATCCCCGTCGAATCTCCGGCTGGAAGATAATCACCATGGCAATTACGCCCCAGTTGATGACTTGGTTCATGATCCAATACACGGTACTTAATCCAATATACCAACTACCAACCATAATAACTACGATTACAATTATTCCACGGAATAGCTGTACCGCCTTGGTTCCTCGAAGTAACATAATTAGCTCGTAAATTACAAACCAAACCACAATTATATCGATTAAATTGATGAGGTTACTCCATGTTAATAGTTGGGACCAATTTATATCCATAACCGTCCCTCCAAATTTTATTCAACGCCCATTATACCATGGACCTGCCGTTCTTTATGGTCTTTTCGAACAAAGAAGAGTTTAGAAAATCAAATTATTTTTCTAAACTCTTCTAATATATACCAATTAATTATTTCTCTTCACCGATAATTCGAACTTCGGTTTCTAGCGTTACTCCAAATTGTTTCAAGACGGTTGCTTGAACATGATGAATCACATCCATGTAATCTGTTGCGGTGGCTCCTCCAACGTTAATGATGAAGCCCGCATGTTTCATTGAAACCTGTGCGCCCCCCACTGTAAAGCCTTGAAGACCTGCCTCATGAATTAATTTTCCAGTAAAGTAGCCTGTTGGTCGTTTAAAAACACTCCCACATGATGGATATTCAAGAGGTTGTTTCGAAGCTCGCAAACGATTCAGTTCGTCCATCCGAGCTCGAATTTTGTTAGCATCCCCTGAACGTAACTTAAAGGTTGCCGAAAGCACAACATCTTGATAATCTTGCACACTACTATGGCGGTAACCGAAATCGAGTTCATGGTTATTTAAATTTTTAATCTCGCCATCTCTCGTCAAAATTTCTGCGCTAGTAACTACTTCACTAATCTCACCATCATAGGCACCCGCATTCATAAAGACTGCGCCCCCGATTGATCCAGGAATACCAGCTGCAAATTCAAGGCCCGTTAATCCTGCTTGGTAGGCTACTTCCGTGGTCTGAATCAGTGCCGCCCCTGCTTCCGCAACAACTTCATTTCCATTGACCTGGATGTCATCCATTTTAGTTAAAATTAACGTTAACCCTCGAATACCACCATCTCGCACAATTAAATTACTTGCATTACCAATAATGGTCAATGGCGTATCCGTTTCTTTTGCCCAAAGTACTAGTCGTTTGGTTTCTGTTACTGACTCTGGAAATACCAACAAATCAGCTGGACCACCAGTTTGGGTATTGGTGTATTTTGACAAAGGCTCATGCTCTAACACTTGAACCTCTGGAAATGCATCAGCTATTGATTGATCCATCATACTTTCCCCTCTTACTTTTTCTTTTCATCTTAAAATCTCTTAGTCTATTCTATCACTTTACCTTGGCTTATTAAACGCGCGCACAACTCGTGTGAAAGGATTGCTGATGCTGGTGAAACTGGGTTTTCGGCGTGCTTTTCAAGTGCTGTTAAAAAGCTTCGCACTAACGGGTCAAATCCCCTAGTTTTCAAGTTAGTCTGCCAATCAGGAGCCTGTTGATAATGTTTAATCCCCTCTTTTTGAAGCGTTAAGGAACTTAAGTTATCCACAGTGGAAATCCCTCTTTGACTAATCACTTGGGCCATCTCGCTATTAGTTTGAGTTTGCATATCAATCATTGCTGTTCCTAACATATCTCCCTTGCGAAGATTAATTCGCGCTAAAATCAAATTACCGTCCTGTTGGATCAGTTGACCGTCGACAAATTCTACCGTTCCTGAACCCATTAAGAATTGCGTGGTATCGATTACGTGAATCATTAAATCATAAACTGCAAATAACGGATTTTGCTGCTCTAATTCACGAGTTTTAGTTACCGTAACTAAATGCTTCGCTGGTAATTGAGCTAATTGTTGATGAAAAGGCACAAACCGGCGATTAAATCCACAGGTTAATAAAACTCCTTGTTTTTCAGCGAGACGATACAATTCTCGAACTTCATCTATATCTTCTGATACTGGTTTATCCACAAAGACGTTGATTTTATTTTCCAAAAATTTCTTAATAATGGCATAGTGGGTAGCAGTTGGTGTGTGCACAAAGACTGCTTCTACTCCCTCTGTTATTAATTCGTCTGAATTAGTTGATCCATATTGAAATCCAAATTGTTTTTGAATATGAGCCAATTTCTCCGCATTACGACTACTTAAATGCCATTCAAAACGATCTTGTAACTCACTATACACCGGTAAATAGGCTTTTTGAGCAATATTTCCTAATCCGATCACTCCAACTTTAATCATCTTAATTAGCTCCTTTACTCGCTCACTTTTATTCGTTAAACTATAGGTTAAATCAATAAAGGAAAGTGATTCAATTGAACTTTATCGCAATGGACTTTGAAACAGCAGCTCCTACTCGTGCAAGCGCCTGTTCAATTGCACTGACTGTTGTTCAAAATGATGTCATTACAGACGAACTTTACTCATTAATTAACCCTGAAACTGAATTTAATTGGCGCAATGTCCAAGTTCATGGCATTCATCAAGCCGATGTGAGTGATGCACCCACATTTCCAGAACTCTGGCCCGTCGTTAAACAGTTCTTTACACCCGACAAACTGGTTGTGGCCCACAATGCAACTTTTGATAATAGTGTCCTTAAAAAAACTTTAGAACGTTATCAAATTAATCGACTACCATATCAAACACTAGATACTTTACGAACTTCCAAAAGCTTCTATCCAGATTACACCAATCATAAACTTAATACGATTTGTGATAATCTTGGAATTGATTTGCAGCACCATCATAACGCACTGGATGATAGCCGTGCCTGTGCGAATATCTTATTACATCAAGAACATCGATTTGGAGCCGATGCCTTAGCTAGTTTTATTCGTCCGATTAAGTAAGGGATAATTCCATTTTTATAATTTGACGCCCCTGACCATCCATGGTTGGGGGCGTTTTAGTTTGAAAACCTAGGTTTTGGTAAATTTGAATAGCATACTGATTATTATCCAAAACTGCTAGCCAAACTTGCTCTAACCAGCTAAATTGCTTCGCCCAGTATAAAGCTTCATCGACTAACATTGTCCCAATCCCGTTATGCCAGTAGTCTTTTAAGACACCAACGCCTAATTCAGCCCGATGCTTCACTTCATCAGTTTCGATTAAGGTCACAATGCCAATCGGCGTCTCCCCCAACTTAGCAATTAAGAGAAAATTCAATGGGCTTTGCTGGATCAAATTTAGATTTTCACCAATTTGTTCTAGACTTAACTTAGAAATTGCATCATCAAATTCAATGGAAGTTGTTTCAGATTCCAATTTTTGAATTAGTTGAACAATCCCTTGTGCATCCTCAGCTTGCCCCTCAACAAAACTAACTTCATCGGCCATTGATATTTTCCTCAATTGCTTCTTCGATTTTTTGATAATGTTCACCGTTAGGCTCCAAAGTTAGAAAACGTTTGGTATTGTCATGATTGCGATCTAAAATAACCCTTAAAAATTGATCTGGCAAATACGATTTAATATACTGTGACCATTCCACCACGGTCACTCCATCACTTTCAAAGTATTCGTCAATTCCAATATCTCCCGCACCGTCTTCTTCAAGACGATATGCATCGATATGAAATAATGGCATATTACCATCATGGTACTCATGCACAATGGTATAGGTGGGACTCTTCACGTAGCGCCGAATTCCAAGTGCTTGAGCAATGCCTTTTGTCAGTGTCGTTTTTCCGGCTCCTAAATCACCATCTAATAAGACCACGTCGTTAGCTTCCAGTAATTCCCCGATAATTTTGCCAAATTTAATCGTTTCGGCTTCGTCATTTAGTTGATAGGTTTCCATGATTATTTTTCCTCCAAAACTTCCGTTGGCAACTGCCAGTCAATTGGTGTCTCTCCCATCGCTTCAAGCGCTTCGTTGGTTTTTGAAAATGGCTTTGAGCCAAAGAAGCCCCGGTATGCCGATAAGGGACTGGGATGGGCTGATTGAATAATAATATTGCGGGATTGATCAATTAACTTAATCTTGTCGCGGGCCGCTTTTCCCCATAAAATAAACACAACGGGCTGCTCTCTTTCCGATAAGGCCTGAATCGCCGTGTCAGTCAACCGTTCCCAACCATGCCCTTGATGGGAATAAGCTTGTCCGTCACGAACGGTCAACACAGAATTCAAAAGTAGCACTCCTTGGTCTGCCCACTTTTTTAGATAACCGTGTTGGACTGGAGCAATTCCCAAATCACTTTGGAGTTCTTTGTAGATATTTTGTAACGATGGTGGAACTTGCACCCCAGGTTGCACTGAAAAACTTAGTCCGTGCGCTTGATTTTGTCCATGATATGGATCTTGCCCCAAGATTACCACCTTTACTTTTGAAAAAGGAGTCCATTCAAAGGCTTGAAAAATATGGTACATGTCAGGATGAATATTTTGAGTAGCATATTCATGTTTCAAAAACTCATGCAATTTAGCATAATATGCTTGTTCAAATTCACCTTGTAAAACATCTTGCCAATCGTTATGGATTATTTTTTTCATTTCGTAACTCCTTAATACAATTTTATTACTTCTATTCTAACTGATTTAGTAAAAAAAAAGCTATGTCATGTTAGAATTAACATAAATACATGGATTGGATGTGCTTATAAATGATTTCAATTATCGCTTCAGATATGGATGGAACACTTCTTAACGAAGAAATGCAGATTTCAAGTGCCAACGCAGATGCTATTAAAAAGGCCCAAGCTGCTGGGGTTCATTTTGCAGTGGCCACTGGTCGTGAATATCGTGAAGCCAAACCTTTGCTTGAAGCATACGGACTATCGGTCCCACTAATTACTTTAAACGGAGCCGCTGTTTTCGACGTCGATGGTAAAGCTTTAGATATGGTTCCTATTACTAAGCCATCAGCCGTCTTGATCATGCATCAACTAGAAAAAGCCGGTCTTTACTATGAAATTACAACTAACCAAGGCGTCGTTTCTAATAGTCGCACTCGTCGAATTCAAACCGTAGCTCATTTGCTTGAAACGGTTAACCCAGACACACCTTTCAAATTAGCAGTCGCTATGTCATCAGCACGGGTGGAACTAATGAACATTCGCTACGTGGATGATTACCAAGTTTTAATTGACGATCCGAAGATTCAAGTGCTTAAACTTGTGGCTTTTGGTGAAAATGGACAAAAGGGGTTGCAACCCGTTCGTGAAGCTTTACATGCTAAAGTTGATGTTGCCATTTCATCTTCTTTTGAAAATAACATCGAAATCAATAATCCCCGTGCCCAAAAAGGAATTGCGGTTCAACACTTTGCTGATGAATTGAACGTTCCCATGTCACAAGTAATGACCATCGGTGATAATATGAATGATGCTTCTATGTTAAAAATCGCTGGTGTTAGTTACGCCATGGGTAATGCGATTCCGGAAATTAAAAAACTTGCTAATCATCTGACCGTTACTAATAATGAAAATGGGGTTGCTAAAGCCATTCTTGAGCAACTTGATGAAAACCATCAGTAAAACGAGGCTATGCTATGCGTAGATTTTATCTAAAAAGCCAAGGACTCGAAAATAAGGGAGCTACCATTGTCAGCGATGAAAAGCACAACTCCAAATATCTTTTGGTCGGTAAATGGGGCATTAAAAACGACGCTCTCTCGGTTTATGATTTAAACGGAAAATTGGTTTCAGAACTAAAGCAGGTATCGGTTGGTAAACTGCCTAAATTTGAACTCTTTTTGCAAGGTACCAAGGTAGGAACCGTTACCACTCCCATCGGTTTTATCCGTGGATTTCTTTTAGTCCATAACTTGCATTGGTGGATTGCCGGAGATACTGTAACCTGTCATTTTAAAGTTTTCCACGGAATTTCAACTATTCTAGAAATTAACCGGGTTCAAATCAATGGTAGTGCCTATATTGAATTGAATGTTTTTGACCAAGAACACCTCCCTCTCTTTATTTGCTTAGCGGCTATTTTAGATCGCTGGATTCAAAAGCGTCCTCCGCTACGCGAACCTAAATTAGTTCGGACTTGGAAAATCAATTCCGACGCAACCAGTTATAACAATTTTTTAAAGGAGAATTTACATGAAAATAACCAAAGCTTCCACTGCCGACATTCCAGCGGTGATTGAATTACTCAAGATTATCTTAGATGAAATAGAACTACCATTTTACTTAAATAATGATGCAGACGAGGTTACCAAACTCTTTGTTGAAACTTTTAAAAGCCCGACTTATGCAGAACATGCAGACATCATTGTTGCTAAAAATGAACATGATGAAGTAGCCGGCGTGGCTTATGGCTATCCAGGGGCCCATGAAGATATTTTAGATGAGGAGTTTCAAAAACACTTTGATCAAGTAAAGCTACCAGCTCAACCAATTTACGAAGATCCAGAAGCGGATGCTGACGAATGGTACCTAGATTCATTGGTAGTCAATCCCAAGTTCCAGAACATGGGAATTGGAACTCAACTGCTTAATGCTCTACCCGAATATGCTCAAAAACGTGGTCTTAAAAAATTAGGTTTACTAGTTGATGATTTAAATCCTAACGCTGAACGTTTATATCGTCGTTTAGGCTTCAAAAATGATCATGAACAAGTTGTATCTCACCGTAATTACCAACATTTAAAAAAATCAATCTAACAAAAAAAGAGATTATCCGCTGGATAATCTCTTTTTATCTATTCTTTAAGGCTCGATCGATTTCCCGTTGTTGATCACGCTTCTTTAATGATTCACGTTTATCGTATTCGTGTTTACCTTTGGCAACTCCGATTAGGACTTTGGCAAAACCATTTTTTAGATACATCTTCAACGGTACGATGGTGATTCCCTTATTTTTGGTTTCTTCTTGTAACTTCAAAATTTCTTTTTTATGCAATAAAAGTTTTCGGTTACGGAAGGGATCATGGTTAAATTGATTTCCTTGTAAATATTCATTAATTTGAACGTTCATGAGGATGGCCTCTCCGTGCCGGATCTGTACATATCCATCTCTCAACGTTACTCGCCGAT
This sequence comes from Pediococcus pentosaceus, assembly GCF_001437285.1. Lineage (GTDB taxonomy): Bacteria > Bacillota > Bacilli > Lactobacillales > Lactobacillaceae > Pediococcus > Pediococcus pentosaceus. The sequence continues at coordinate 52,099 of NZ_JQBF01000004.1, forward strand.
CTCTGATGGATTTAATTTCCGTCCCCGTTAAAACCATTCCCGCTTCCATCGTACTTAATATGGAATAATCATGACGCGCCTTTTTATTTTGGGCAAGTGCTTTATCATTGGACTTTGGTTTCTTAGCCATAACATAACCTCCTCTTATTTCTTATGAGAAGTATTTTTAGAAAACTTCTTGACCGTTTTATCTTTGTAAAATGGTTTTCCGTTTCGATTTCCTGATTTATTGTTGTTCTTTCCGCTAGGCTTTTGACCGTTACGACGCGGACCACGGTTAAATTGTTGACGCGGTGGAAGTTGAATATCACTCTTAGGTGTTTTTTCTGGATGCAATAATTCAAAATCAACTTCAGATTGATCCTTATCCACTCGCATTAATTTAATCTCAACTTCTTGACCAATTTGGAATGTACGGTGGGTATTCCGTCCGACCAAGGCCATCTGTTTTTCAACATATTCATAGTAGTCATCCTTCATGGTACTAATATGAATTAGTCCTTCAACCGTATTTTCCAATTCAACGAATAAACCAAACTTCATTACTGAACTAACTACCGCATGGAATTCTTCTCCCACATGGTCAGCCATAAATTCAGCCTTCTTCATTCCATCAACATCACGTTCTGTGTCGATTGCTCGACGTTCTAACTTGGAAGTATGATCGGCAATTTCTGGAATGCTTTCAACATATTTCGCTTGTGCTGCTTCACCAGTACCATTTTCGGCATAATGACGAATTAAGCGGTGCACAAATAAGTCCGGATAACGGCGAATTGGTGAAGTGAAATGCGTATAATACTCAGCAGCCAATCCAAAATGACCTAATGATTGAGCATCATACTTAGCTTGGCGCATACTACGAAGCATCATTACTGAAATCATTGCTTCTTCTGGAGTCCCAGCAATCTTCTTAAGCACGCTTTGCAGCGTCTTAGGCTTCAGATCCTTGGTGCTTCCTTTAACTACGTGTCCAAATACAGATAGGAATTCAAAGAAGGTTAACATTCTTTCGCTATCGGGAGTTTCATGAATACGATATAAGAATGGCACATGAGCCTTATAGTAGTGCTCAGCAACCGTTTCATTAGCTGCCAACATGAATGATTCAATCATACGTTCTGAAGTCCCACGCGTCCGTAATTTAATGTCAATTGGATGTCCGGTTTCATCAACGATGATTTGGGCTTCTTTATCGCTAAATTCAATTGCTCCACGTTGCTTACGCTTCTTAAGCAAGATTTTGTGAAGTTCGCCCATCATTTCAAACATAGGCACTAATTTTTCATAACGTGCCATAGTTTTTTCGTCTTTAGATTCCAAAATCTTATTAACATCGTTATATGTCATTCGAGCATCTGATTCAATTACACTTGGGTAAATCTTATGGTTAACTACGTCTCCTTCAGGCGTAATTTCCATTTCACAAGTCATCGAAAGCCGTTCAACATTAGGGTTTAATGAACAAATTCCGTTAGAAAGCTTACGTGGCAACATTGGAATTACTCGGTCAGTCAAGTAAACACTTGTACTTCGACGATATGCTTCTTTATCTAAAGGAGAACCTTCTTTAACATAGTGAGAAACATCCGCAATGTTAACTAATAAACGGTAATTTCCATTATCTAGTTTTTTAAGACCTACAGCATCATCAAAATCTTTGGAATCATCCCCATCGATTGTGACCACTACTTCATTAGTTAAATCAACGCGTCCTTTTTTCTCTGCATCTGTTACATAGTCTGGAATCGAAGCAATCTCTGCTTTGACATCATCTGGAAATTCAGTTGGTAACTCATGTTGATAAACCACTTCTAAGATGTCCACTCCTGGATCATCCTTATGACCAACCGTCTTTTCAGCAACCCCGGCAATTAACTTAGGAGAATTAGGCTTAGGATATTGCGTAACTTGGGCCGTGATCACTGAACCGTCAGTTGGTTGAATTCCGCCTTCTAGAACATCGAATTGATATGAAGACATTTTCTTGTCTTTCAAATTGATATGACCTAAAACATTCTTCTGTGGTTCAGGAGCAAATTCAAAAACCCCCACCGCTTGGGTAAAGTGGCGACTTGTAATCTTCTTAACAATTCCTTCTGGTCCGCGATCGTCACCCTTCTTAGATGGACGAGTAATTTTTACATCAACTTCATCCATATTTAAAGCATACGCTGTATGATCTTCACTAATATAAATGTCAGGAATTTCATCCTCTTCTACTGAAACAAATCCGAAACCACGATCATTAGCATGGAACACACCATGAACTAATAATTGATTTTTAGGACGAGCAATTTTAAATTTGCCATCTTCCGTTATTTCAACTTTTTTAGAACGTTCCATTAATGCCAATTCCTTAACTAAGGTGTTAAACACACTGGCCCCTTCTAAATTTAAACCCTTAAAAAGTTCCTCAGCAGTTAACTTTTGGGTTGGTCGTTGTTGCAGATAATTAATAATTAAAGCTTGTAATTTGTTTATTTCCATTTCTTACCTCATATTTTTGTATTTATTAAATAAAAAAGCTAAAGACAAAACTAATTTCGTCTTTAGCCGTTCCTAATGATTCCGAAATCTAAATTTCAGAATTTGCTAAATGCAATTTTTTTGTTCAATACGATCTCTCTAGTGTGCAGATACGTAAACCATTGCAATGGTGACAGCAAAAAACAAGAAAAGCAAGACTGCAGTTACTTTTTGCATAAATGCTTCAAATCCACGTGGTTTTTGCTTTGCAAATAGGTCACCAGCACCACCCGTTAATGAAGACATCGCGCTGTCAGTCTTAGCCGGTTGCATCATAACCGCAATGATTATAAACACTGACAGAATCAATAGAATTGTCATCAGAAGTGAATACACAAGATGACCTCCTTCATGTTCTTAATAAGTTCTAGTACTAATTTAACATATTTGAGCCTGAATTCCAATTTAATAACAAAAAAAGAGGCGGACAAAATGTCCGCCTCTTTGATTGACCTAATTTAATTACTTGTTGCTGATTTCTTCACGAGCGTCAGCACTTAGGTTGTAGAATGAGTTAATACCCTTGTATTCTGCAACGCCTTCAAGTTGGTCTTCAATACGCATTAATTGGTTGTACTTAGCAATACGGTCTGTACGACTCATTGAACCAGTCTTAATTTGACCTGCATTTGTAGCAACAACTAAGTCAGCGATTGTTGTGTCTTCTGTTTCACCTGAACGGTGAGAAACGATAGCTGTGTAACCAGCTTCTTTAGCCATTTCGATAGATTCCATTGTTTCTGTAAGAGTACCGATTTGGTTAACCTTGATAAGGATTGCGTTAGCAGCACCCATCTTGATACCTTTAGCAAGGTATTCTGTGTTTGTAACGAAGAAGTCGTCACCAACAAGTTGAACTTTCTTGCCAAGTTCTTTAGTGATGCTTGCCCAGTCGTCCCAGTTGTTTTCATCGATAGGATCTTCGATAGAAATGATTGGGTATTTGTTTACTAAGCCTTCAAGGTACTTAACGAATTCTTCAGTAGTGAATTCTTCACCAGTTGACCAGCGAAGCTTGTACTTCTTGTCTTCGTCGTTCCAAAGTTCTGAAGCAGCAACGTCAACTGCAATAGCAACGTCCTTACCTGGTTTGTAACCAGCCTTTTCAATAGCCTTGATTAGGTATTGAAGAGGTTCTTCATTGTTAGCAAAGTCAGGAGCAAATCCACCTTCATCACCAACTGAAGTAGCTTTGCCATCAGCTGACAAAAGACTCTTCAAAGCATGGAAAGTTTCTGAACCCATACGGATAGCTTCTTTAACAGAAGGAGCACCAACAGGCATGATCATGAATTCTTGGAAGTCCACTTTGTTTTCTGAGTGAGCTCCACCATTGATAACATTCATCATTGGTGTTGGAAGAACATGAGCGTTTGAACCGCCAATGTAGTTGTATAGAGGAACTTGTAGTTCATCTGCAGCTGCACGAGCAACAGCAAGTGATACACCTAAGATAGCGTTAGCACCAAGCTTACCCTTGTTAGGGGTACCGTCTAATTTAATCATTGCCTTATCGATAGCGATTTGGTCTGTAACTTCAAAACCAACGATTTCTTTAGAAATAGGACCATTAACGTTAGCAACAGCCTTTTCTACACCTTTTCCTGAGAAACGGTTCTTGTCGCCATCACGAAGTTCAACAGCTTCGTGTTCACCAGTTGAAGCACCAGAAGGAACGATTCCGCGACCGAAACCACCATCTTCAGTATAAACTTCAACTTCAACAGTTGGGTTACCACGTGAGTCTAGGACTTCGCGTGCGTAAATATCAGTAATAAGTGACATTTTAAATATCTCCTCACATTTTTAAATCTGCTTAACGCAGTTCAACTATTATTATATTATATTTCCTTAATTATATTAACCCTTGTAGTTAACTAATTCTAGGAATGATTCTGGATCAAGTGATGCTCCACCAACAAGTCCACCATCAATATCTTCTTTGCCCATTAATTCAGCAATGTTAGCAGGTTTTACACTACCACCGTATTGAATACGTACTTTGTCAGCAACAGTTTGATCGTAAAGCTTAGCAACTGTTTCACGAATTACGTGACAAACTTCTTGAGCTTGATCACTTGAAGCTGTCTTACCAGTACCGATAGCCCAGATTGGTTCGTAAGCGATCACTGATGCAGCAACTTGTTCTGCAGTTAAATCTTTAAGAGCGTTTGTGATTTGACCAGCAACCCATTCATTAGTTTCGCCAGCTTCACGTTGTTCAAGAGTTTCTCCACAGCAAATGATTGGTGTCATGTTGTTGTTGAAGATTGCCTTAGCCTTCTTGTTAATATCTTCGTCAGTTTCACCGAAGTATTGTCGACGTTCTGAATGACCGATAACAACATAGTTAACGCCCATTTCGTTTAAAGCCTTAGGACTTGTTTCGCCAGTGAAAGCACCTTCGTCTTCGAAGTAGCTGTTTTCAGCAGCAGTCTTTAGTTGTTCATCTTTTGAGAAAGCTACTAAAGTGCTTAAATCGATAGCAGGAGCAGCAATAACTGATTCTACTACAGAAGCATCAGGTAACTTACCTTTGATAGCATCCAAGAATTCTTGAGTTTCTTGGGGGTTTTTGTTCATTTTCCAGTTTCCAGCAATAATTGGAGTACGCAAAATAAAACATCCTTTCCGAATTACAGGTTATGTAGCAGAAAAGAAGAATCAACTGATTCTTCGATTTCTACAACTTTAATTATTTGTTTGAAATAGCAGCGATACCAGGAAGTTCTTTACCTTCAAGGTATTCAAGTGAAGCTCCACCACCAGTTGAGATATGTGTCAATTGGTCGCCAACGCCTAATTGCTTAACAGCAGCAGTTGAGTCACCACCACCAACAATTGTTGTAGCGTCTGATAATGTACCTAAGAACTTACCAACTTCAAGTGTACCGTTAGCATAGTTGCTCATTTCGAATACACCCATTGGTCCGTTCCATACAACAGTCTTAGCATCTTTAAGGACATCCTTAAATTCTGCAACTGACTTAGGTCCAATATCAAGAGCCATGTAACCATCAGGAATATCGCCTTCGACAACTTTGTTAGGAACATCGTTATCAAATTTTTCAGCAACGATACTGTCTGAAGGAAGGACAATCTTGTCGCCACCCTTAGCAAGGATTTCTTTAGCAACATCAATCTTGTCAGCTTCAACAAGTGAGTTACCAATGCTCATGCCTTTAGCAGCGTAGAATGTGTATGTCATACCACCACCAATAATAACTTTGTCAGCTTTATTAAGTAAGTGATCAATTACACCAATCTTGTCAGAAACCTTTGCGCCACCTAAAATAGCAACAAATGGATGCTTAGGTTCGTCAACAGCTTCACCCAAGAACTTGATTTCTTTTTCCATAAGGAAACCAGCAGCAACTTGCTTGCCGTCAGCCTTCATTGCTTCAGCAACACCAACGTTTGAAGCGTGGGCACGGTGAGCTGTACCGAAAGCATCGTTTACGAACATGTCGCCAAGTGATGCCCAGTATTTGCCAAGTTCAGGATCGTTTTTACTTTCCTTCTTGCCATCTAAGTCTTCAAAACGTGTGTTTTCGAACAATAATACATCGCCGTCGTTCATGCCATTAACAGCATCTTCAAGTTGTGCACCGCGTGTTACAGGAACAAATGTAACTGGTTTGCCAAGAAGATCTGAAAGGCGTTGAGCAACTGGACGAAGAGTCAATTCTTTTTTGTCTTCTTCAGTCTTGATACGACCTAAGTGAGAGAAAAGAATTGCCTTTCCACCGTTTTCGATAATGTATTTAATTGTTGGAAGAGCAGCAACGACACGGTTGTCATCACCAATCACACCATTTTTAACTGGCACGTTAAAGTCAACGCGCATCAAAACTTTCTTGTTCTTAACATCTAAATCTGAAACAGTTAATTTAGCCAAGAGAATTTCCTCCTAAATCATTAATAAATTATTTTTTCTAAAAAAAGGGACGGAGGAAGTGACCTCCCTCCGTCCCTAGACCGATTAGACGGTTTGAAATCTACAATTTTTAAGAATTAATCTTAAAGAGTAGCAAATTTCAATAAAGTACGTACCATTTGGCAAGTGAAGCCGTATTCGTTGTCGTACCAAGCAACAGTCTTAACTAATTGCTTGTCGCCAGCTTTAGTAACTTCTGTTTGTGTTGGGTCAAAGATTGAGCCGTATGTTGTGCCAATGATGTCACTTGATACAACTTCGTCTTCGTTCCAACCGAATGATTCGTTACCTTCTGTATGCTTCTTAATAGCAGCATTAACTTCTTCAACTGTAACGTCCTTGTCAAGGATTGAAACAAGTTCTGTCAATGAACCGTCAACAACGCTAACACGTTGTGCATGTCCTTGTAACTTACCGTTCAATTCTGGGATAACAAGACCGATAGCCTTAGCAGCACCAGTTGAGTGAGGAATTGTGTTTGCAGCAGCAGCGCGTGCAGCACGGAAGTTTCCACCACGAACAGGTCCGTCAAGAAGCATTTGTGTACTTGTGTAAGCATGAACTGTTGTCATTGTACCAATTTGTACGCCGAATTCTTCGTTTAAGAAGTAAGCCATTGGTGCAAGACAGTTAGTTGTACATGAACCAGCTGAAACGATACGGTCGTCAGCAGTTAAAACATCATCGTTTACGTTGTAAACAACAGTCTTAAGATCTGAGCCAGCAGGTGCTGAAACCAATACACGTTTTGCACCAGCATCTAAATGAGCTTGTGATTTTTCTTTTGATGTGTAGAAACCTGTACATTCAAGTACGAAGTCAACACCGTCTTCCTTAACCCAAGGAATATCTTGAGCCTTTGGTTCAGCGTATACACGGTATTCTTTGCCGTCAACGATAATTGAGTTATCAGTTGCACTAACTTCACCAGCAAAAGTTCCATGTGTTGAATCATATTTAAGCAAGTGTGCTAATAAAGCAGGACTTGTCAAATCGTTGATAGCAACAACTTCGATGTCATTTGATTTTGCACCCAATTCGTGGATACGACGGAATGCTAAACGACCAATACGGCCAAAACCATTAATACCAATCTTTACAGTCATAAGTAAGATTTCCTCCTTTAGGAATCTAAAAAAATAATTTATTTTAAAAAGTTAAGTCACAATGGCTTTACTTTTTTAAAATCGCGTTTGCTGCACCTTCATCAGTAATTAAAATTGTCTGATGCGGTGCGATTTTCATGTACGACTCAATAGCCTGAGCCTTGTCATGACCACTAGCCACGGCGAATACATGATTGAAATGCTGAACATCATTCAGCTGTAACCCAATTCGATGAACTTGATATAGGATGTGTCCTTCTCGATTATAGAAAGATCCAAACGCTTCCCCCACAGCCTTGGCTTTTCGAAGGTAACTTAGGATTTCTTCGTTAACTCCTCGACGTCTGGCCATATCGCCAGCTTTACCAATACCATGGATAGCAACTCCTGCGTGACTAATTAAATCCAACACAGGTTTTACAGTCGGTTCATTTAAAAGGGGGTGGTAAGTGCTCTCACTCAATTGTTCCGGGATGTATAATGACTTGGCTTCACCTCTAGTACGCTTAGCCATCAAAGCCGCAACTGAATTAGCTTGTTTATCAACTGATTCACCAATTCCACCACGACCCGGTACAAAGGTTAGCTTTCGATTGTTCGAAAGCTCTGGCGACAACTGCATGGCAACCGATGCCATGGTTGAACCGCCCATTACCACTATAGTATTATTACCCTCTGGCAACAATTTTGCAAGTGCATCATTTAAAATTGTTCCGAGTTGTTTTGTGACCGCATCTCCGTCAGCACGATCTCCCCGAACGATAAAACATCTTTCGATGTCCAAACGTTCCGCCAATAGCTTTTCTTGGCTAGTTAAGCCTAAGAATCGGTTAGCTACAGGTTCGAGACCATTCATAACGCGCCGGCCCTCATCAGAAAGCATCATTCCAGCCTGCGAACTCGTCAACAATCCTTGTGTTTTTAACACATCAGTTTGTGATCTTAGCACGCGTTCGCTGAGATGTAGATGTTCCGATAAAACTCTTCTCCCAACCGGAGCAAGCAGATCGATTGATTTTAAGATATCAAATCTCTGTAGAAATTCACCAATCAAACCTGGAACAACAGATTCTAATAAATCCATCTCATTATCATCCATGTTATCTCCTGTTGTGGGACTTGTTTTGTCCAGCAGTGCCACAAAACGACCCAACAAATTAAAAATAAATGGCACACAAACTCAAGAATTAACTTTTGTTGTATACCTCACTTACGAATTAAATTATAACAAGCCCCCATCTTTTTTGCAAATTTAAACTCAACTTATTTGGGGCTTTTTAAATTAATCAAATCGCTTGCGTTTTGAAGAAGATGGAATCCCAATGGCTTCGCGGTATTTGGCGACGGTTCTCCGCGAAATCGCAATCCCACTTTCTTTTAAATTTTTCTCAATTTTCGAATCAGAAATAGGTTTTCTTTTATCCTCTTCATCGATAATTTTTTTAATCTTTTCTTTTGCTGCATCTGCTGAAACATCACTTTCACGATTAACAGCATTACTAAAGAACGATTTCAGTTCAAACGTACCAAATGGGGTTGCAATATATTTACCGTTAACAGCACGAGATATTGTTGATTCATGTAAATGTAATTTATTCGCGACATCTCTTAGAAGCAACGGTTTTAGCTCTTTACTTTGATTCATAAAGAATTCACTTTGCTTTTCAAAGATAATCTTTCCAACTCTGAGAATGGTATCTTCCCGTTGACTTAAACTCTTCGAAATCCAGTCGTATTCTTTCTTCTTCTCCGTGACATAAGCTTTGACCTCTTCATCAACGTTTTGAAGTTGTTCAAAATAATGTTGTGAGAAGCTGACTTTAGGACGTGAAGCCTTAGACTGTAGTAATTGAGGTTCACCATTTTCAATGCTAAAGATTAAATCTGGAATAATATAACTATGCTCTTGTTTTCCAAATCCTGCTCCGGGGTTAGGGGTTAATGTTCTGACATAATCAAAAACCGCTTGGACATCACTCAATTGAATATCATATTTTTTAGCGATTTTATCCCATTGACGATTGACTAAATCTTCAAAAGATTCTTCCAAAATCAAATAAGCTTGTTCTGGAGAAAATGTATCATTTTCAGTTTGAAGCATTAGACACTCTTGGAGCGAGCGAGCCCCCACGCCAGGCGGGTCCAACTGTTGGAGTAAAGTTACCGCATCGATCACGGCAATTTCATCTGCACCGGTCTTTTCAATCACTGCTTCATTGGATATTCCTAAATACCCATTATCGTCAACATAGTCTAAAAGCAACAATACTAGGCGTCTTAATGGCGTATCTCGCATGGTTAAATGAACCTGATCTAATAAGTAGTCGAACAATGATTGTTCCGTATCGCTAGCAATTTGGTTCATAAATGCCTCGTGTCGATCGGAATCACCTGAAATCTTACTGGTTGGCTTTTCAGCAGCCATTTCAACCGTAATAAGTGGATTATCCATTTCTTTTTGTTTGAGAAAATCTTGAAGCTCTTCAACGTTATATTGCAACATCTGAATCGACTGTTGTAGGGTCTGCGTCATTGCTAAACGTTGGATTTGCTTTTGTTGTTGAGTTTGATTTTGACTAAATCCTTGTTTTATTGCCATAGTAATTCTCCGCAATTATCTTGTTTTTTCTTCTGTCCTACTGTAAAATCAAATTGTTAGGCGCCGTTAGTGTAATGGATAGCACGTGAGATTCCGGTTCTCAAGCTGAGGGTTCGACTCCCTCATGGCGCATTACTTAGCGAATTTATGCATAAATTCGCTTACAACTGCATTATATACTACTATTTATTCAATAGCTACAACCATTGTCTCCTGGTACATTAGACGCTATATGCAATCTGGTCGAAAATTTTCTCCGGCTAGGTTGTTTTTTATTTTAAAGAGTAAAAATATTTGACCTTTTTTGACCAATGATATAAACTATAGCCATGTTAGTTATTTAACAGGAAATTTTTTACGATAATAAAGGAGGTTACTAAGTTATGAACTTGGTCCCAACAGTTATTGAACAATCATCACGTGGTGAACGTGCTTATGATATTTACTCACGACTATTAAAAGATCGAATCATCATGCTATCAGGTCCTATTGACGATGATTTAGCAAACTCAATCATCTCTCAACTACTCTTCCTTGATGCACAAGACTCAGAAAAGGATATTTACCTATACATCAACTCTCCTGGTGGAGTTGTTACCGCCGGTTTAGCTATTTACGATACCATGAACTTCATTAAATCTGATGTTCAAACAATCGTAATGGGAATGGCTGCTTCAATGGCCAGTGTGCTTGCTTCATCTGGTACAAAGGGTAAACGTTTTGCTCTACCTCATTCAGAAGTTATGATTCATCAACCTTCTGGTGGAGCTCAAGGTCAACAAACTGAAATTGAGATTGCTGCAGAACAAATCTTGAAGACTCGTAAAGAATTGAATACGATTTTAGCTGAAAATTCTGGACAACCTCTTGAAAAGATTAATATTGATACTGAACGTGATAACTATCTATCAGCTCAAGACGCCGTTGAATACGGTTTGATTGATGGTATCATGGAAAAAAATGCTAACTTAAAATAATTAGTGGCATAAAAAAGACATCGGAAAAATTCCGATGTCTTTTTTTATTTTCCTAGTGCACTTTTCATCATTTTGTAACGAAATTCGAAAATTTCTTCGGCAATTTGTGCTTCGCCTTCAATTTCCTCTTCGAGGGCTGAGAAATTCTTTTCAATGTCAGCATGCGGATAGATGTATTTTTCAGGATCTTCCTCATTTTTACTTGCTAACCAATCCCAATAATTATCTTCAATAAGATAACCACTTGGCAAAACTTTAGTAATAGTCCCCAATCTTCCATCCCAAAGTTGTACAAATTGAAACTCTGAATATTTCATCTTCCATTCATCCTTTCCCCATATAATAAAAAGACTGTAACACAGATTGTATGTTCCAGTCTCCTATTTTAACCTAATTAAATCTTAAAGATGAAGGGCTTTGCTTAATCCGTCTAATTTAAAGAAACCATTACTATTGATGCAGTTAATTATACTACCAACATAAGTGGTTGAAGTTGCGTAACCACCAGCCTTGATAGCTTTAATAGAAGCCACATAGTTAGCTGATTTTGGTGCAAATGCATTAGCGTATTGTGCACGTGATTCAAGTTTCTTAGCGTAATCTGCAATCGAATCCTTGATAGAAGCATATTTTCTAAATGAGGCATTGATGGTAACTGTGCGACCATTGATAACCTCTTTAGTACTCTTAGTATAGGTAGCACCTTTCCAAGTGCTATCAGCCTTAATCCCAAATAAATTGTGCGCTTCTTGAGCAAGTGATGAAGTTCCATACCCGCTTTCCAAAACTGCTTGAGCCATAGCTACGGAAGCATAGAGCTTATTACTATTACATACGTTAACAATATCTGCTGCAATACCATTTACAAAATTAGTTTGTGCAGTTGTCCAATGTTTGTTAGTTAAATGAACATTCACATTATGCATGGAAGCCGCGTTATTCTTGTTTGATGAACCTGAATTGGATTTTGAGCCAGCTAATGTTACATCCGCCTTATTAATCCAACTAATAACTTTGTCTAAAAGCAATTTACTACCGTTAACCTGGATAACTTTGTAAGTCTTGCCCTTAACTGGATTGTAAATAGATTGACCCGTTGCCCAATGCTTAGCATTCTTATTGATGGTTACTTTGGAACCTACACCAATCTTATTGCTGCTGTTATTTTTATTACTATTACTACTGTTACCTTTGTTAGAACTGGATTGATTTGATGATGAAGACCCTGGCACCGTAACGTCACCCTTGTTAATCCAACTGATAACCTTGTCCAAGAGCAATTTGTTACCATTAATTTGCATAACCTTGTAAGTCTTGCCCTTAACGGCACTATAAATTGATTGGCCGGTTGCCCAATGTTTAGCACTTGTCTTGATGGTTACTTTATCGCCAACATTTATCTTGCTTGAATTATTTTTATTACTATTTGAATCATTTTTATTACTGTTGTTAGCATTATTTTTGTTGCTATCATTAGATGTATTATTACTTGAATCACTACTGCTACCAAATCCATATTGAAGATCATGGGCAAATTGAGTTTGTGAAATACCATGGGTCGAAAGATATCCATAAGGGTCTACATGGTTTCCCCAAACATGATTAGTAATCCATACATGAGATTTAATACCACGATATTCATTACTATCTAGACTGGTTGGAATATTCCATTTCTTAGCAGAATCCCTTAGTAGGTTAACGTAAGTTTGATAATCTTTTTTAAATTGGCTATCAGAATATGTTTGTGCTAACTCAACTTGAACAGGAGCATTTTCATTAGCCCATTCGCCTGCGCCCCAAGCGACGTATCCTTCTTGTCCAACTGCATAAACTTTTCCACCATCACCAACGATATATTGAACATAGCTTTCGCTACTGTCCCATTCACGTTTTTCAAAAATAGCTACATTTTCAGCTGGTGCATAAACTCCAGTGGCGTGTGCAATGATTACGTTATTTTTAGTTTGCTGATCACTACCCTCGTCATCACTTAATTGATGCGTATAATCAATCGTATAGTCCTTTGAAGTTGATTTCTTATCTACCGCTTTATTTTTAGAAGTAGTAGCAGCACTACTTGTTTTAGAGACCGCACTTGAACTTACACTAGTAGCTGAGCTCGTTTTAATAGCAGCTTTGGAGCTAGCTGTCGAAGAAGCGGCGCTCGAATTTGAATGCGCAACTACTGAAACAGCTGCACTTGAGTTTTTAGTAGAACTAGAACTTGTATTTTTAACTACACTTGAGCTATTAGCAACGCTCTTAGCAGTGCTTGAAACGGTTTTTTCACTAGCAGATGAAGCCGCTGAACTAGCAACTGATTTCTTTGCACTAGAGCTTGCAGTTGACGTAGCAGATGAACTTATCGCGCTCTTAGCAGAACTCGAAGTCACCACCGAATTAGTTGCAGATTTACTTACAGCGCTGGAAGTAGCAGTACTTGTAACTGCTGAAGTTGCTGAGCTAGTCACACTAGCACTAGTTGCTGAACTAGCTGGTAAAGAAGTCTTCGTTAATGTAACACTTGCTTCGCTTACGGGTGAAGTAGTCGTACTATCATCAACCGTATCAGTAGCATCATTGTCGGTGCTATCGGCACGAACATTAGTTGCATTAGCATCTAAAGCAATGATCCCTAAACTGGCAGCTGCGATACTTGCAAAGGCCCACTTTTTACCCGCTTTAAACATTTTGTAATGTAATTTAGAATTCATAAACTCGTATTCCCCTTTAGTTTGTTTACCTAGTTGACATTCATCTATCGTAGTCAATATTAGCATAATAATTTGTTCCAATCTTTTACATTACAATTACATTAAGCCCTTACAATACACACTGTGTAAAAAAGAGGACACCTTCAAGTATTTCTGAAGATATCCTCTTGCTTTAATTAAGCTCTTAGCTTCTCAGCGTATTGATTAATTTTTCTCAGGCGATGGTTAATACCCGATTTAGATATTGGACCACCAGGTACTAATTCACCCAGTTCTTTAAGACTAACTTCTCGATGAATCAAACGAGCCTCAGCAACTTCACGCAATTTAGGTGGTAATTCACCTAATCCGACTGTTTCATCAATAAATTGGATGTTGTTAATCTGTTTCATCGATGCATTAGCAACTTTATTTAAATTAGCCGTCTCACAGTTGACCAAACGGTTAACCGAATTCCGCATATCACGCATAATTCGAACATCTTCAAATTTGAGCATCGAATTAGTTGCTCCGATTAATTGTAGAAAATCAGCAATATGTTCTGCTTCCTTCAAATAAACAATATAACCACTACGCCGCTCAGTCGTTCTAGCATTCAAATTATACTTATTAATCCAATCAGCAATCATTTGGTTGTGTGATTCATAAAGGGAATAAATTTCCAAATGATAACGGCTAGTTTCTGGATTATTTACCGATCCACTAGCTAGAAAGGCTCCTCGTAGATAGGACCGTAATTCTGATTCTTCGGTCAACAAACCTTCCGGAACTTTTTCGTTAATCTGAAAATCATCTTTTAAAATCGATAAATCATTCAATAACTCCTTAACGCCCGTTCGTAAACGAACGATATACAAGTTATTCTTCTTCAATTTCATCTTCCGTCGAACACTAAGTTCTGCTTCCAAATGATAAAATTCTTTAAGTAAAGAATAAATTCTTCTAGCAATGGCTGGATTTTCAGTTTGTGTATTTAATGTAAGCTGACGATTATTGATACCAATTGCACCGTTCATTCGGATTAACGCCATCAATTCCGCCTTAGCATTTTTTTCGTGAACTTCCAAACTTGTCAGTTCTTTTTTTACTTCACTTGCGTATGACAAATTCTGAACCTCCTAATCACGCTTCTTGATGGGGTTGCTACAAACATTCATCAATTCGTCTACAACTTTCTGCCCATCATGGAACGCTCCACCATCTCTCAACAATAAGAAATTGTCCGATATTACTCGTGCACCCTGTTCCCGTAATCCCTTAAAATCATGAACTACTTGTTTGGAAACTTCATCATAGCGATTGAAATCCATGTAGGATTCTGGCACGATTTCGGTATTAACGAGTACGGTATCGACAAAGTTTTGTCCTAAGTGCCGATTCAATGTTCGTACATGTTCCGCATCTGTAAAATTAATAGTTTCACCCTTTTGAGTCATAATATTACAAATATAAACAATTTCAGCTTTCGCTTTAAGTACAGCACGTCCAATATCTTCAATCATTAAGTTGGGCAAGATACTGGTAAATAGACTACCGGGCCCTAAAATAATTTCATCGGCTTCTTCAATCGCCTGCAGTGCTTCCGGTACAGCATGGGGTTTCTTATTTTCGCTCCATGGATTGTTACCCACCCACACTTCTTTAATGTCTTTATGAGCCGCTGTGATTTCAGCTTCCCCTGCTAACAGCGTGCCATCCGTAAATTTAGCATGTAACACTAAAGGTTGTGCACTGGCAGGATAAACATGGCCTTCAACTTGAAGCATTTCTGATAATTCTCGAATGGCTGGATCAATCCCACCACGCATTTCGGAAAGCGCCGCAATAATCAAATTACCAATAGCATGTCCGGCAAGAAACTTATCTTGACTTCTAAAGCGATATTGAAAAATATCTTTAAATTCAGGGGCAATGTCAGATAAAGCGACCATTACATTTCGAATATCCCCTGGCGGAACTACGTTAACATAATCTCGGATGATACCCGATGAACCACCGTCATCTGCGACCGTTACAATCGCAGTAATTTCAGCATTGCGTTGGTGTAATTCTTTAAGGATAACTGGTAGTCCCGTGCCGCCACCAATTACGACAATTTTAGGACCTTTTTTTCTGGTCATGATCGATTTACCGTTTCCTTTCGTTTATGCGCATCTCGATGCGATATATTTGTAACATATTTTTTAGATAAATCTTTTGCCAAACGTTCTGCAATAGCAACTGAACGATGTTGACCACCAGTACAGCCGATGGCAATCGTTAAGTTAGATTTACCTTCCTTTTGATACCCTGGCATAATATCCATCAATAATTTTAAGTAATCCGTATAAAATTCTTCGGTAGCCGGTTGATTCATGACATAGTCATAAACTGCTGGATCCGTTCCAATTTTATTTTTTAATTCAGTAACATAGTATGGATTAGGTAAAAAGCGGACATCCATAATGATATCGGCATCAATTGGACTACCATATTTATAGCCAAATGAAACAACTTCAATGTGGAACTTAGGAATCGTCTTATTCGTTGAGAAATGTCCAAAAATATCACTTCGTAACTCACGAGGTGTCATATTAGTTGTATCAATAACAATTTGTGCTTCTGATTTAATCGGTGATAAAAGTTCGCGTTCTTTACGAACGCCATCAGCTACCCGTCCATCCATTGCTAACGGATGAGCGCGACGAGTTTCCTTATAGCGAGCAACCAATTCTTCATCCGTCGCATCTAAGAATACAACATCCGTTTTAATATTATGTTGTTCTTCTTCACCAGTAAGTAACCCTAAGATTTGATCATAAAAACCTCGTGATCTTAAATCTACGACTAACGCTACTTTGCTAATTTTTCCATTTTCTTTAATTAATTCCCAAAACTTTGGTAATAAAGCAGGTGGCATATTATCCACACAGAAAAATCCTAAATCTTCAAAGCTTTGCATTGCGACTGTTTTACCAGCCCCGCTCATTCCTGTTACCACAACAAATTGTAGTCGTTCATTCATTATTAATTCCTCCTATAAAGGTAGCTACTCCAGTATAACACATCCGGGCGTGTCTTTTTTAAGTTATATAAAAAGGAGCACAAATTGCCCCTTTTGTATTATTTCTGACTAAGTTCTTGAGCACGCTCCAGAACTTCTTTCAAATATTTACCAGTATAGCTTTCAGGTACCGCAGCAATGGCTTCCGGTGTACCAACAGCCACCACTTGTCCACCACCAGCGCCCCCTTCAGGACCCAGATCAATCAAGTGATCGGCAGTTTTAATTACATCTAAATTATGTTCGATTACTAAAACAGTATTACCATTATCTACCAAACGTTGTAATACATCTAACAAACGTTTGATGTCGTCTGTATGCAAACCAGTAGTTGGTTCATCTAGGATATAGAAGTTCTTACCATTCGCTTTTTTGTGTAGTTCGGAAGCTAACTTCATACGTTGCGCTTCACCACCAGATAGGGTAGTAGCTGATTGTCCTAAATGTACGTAGCCCAATCCTACATCAATAATGGTTTGAAGTTTACGAGCAATCTTAGGGATGGGAACAAAGAAATCTGTTGCTTCTTCCACCGTCATATCCAAGATATCAGCAATTGTCTTGCCTTTGTACTTAACTTCAAGTGTTTCTGAGTTATAACGTGTTCCATGACAGACCTCACAAGGAACGTAAACATCTGGCAAGAAATTCATCTCAATTTTTAGAATTCCGTCACCCTTACATGCTTCACAGCGTCCACCCTTGACGTTAAAACTAAAACGACCCTTCGTATATCCTCGGAGTTTAGCTTCATTAGTCTGAGCAAATAAGCCTCTTATATCATCGAAAACGCTCGTATAAGTTGCCGGATTACTTCGTGGGGTCCGGCCAATTGGAGATTGGTCAATATTGATAACTTTTTCAATATTTTTAATACCACTAACCGATTTATATTTACCTGGTTTTTCAGAATTATGGTTTAATTTTTGAGCCAAAACTCGTTTTAAAACCATATTGACTAACGTAGATTTACCTGAGCCAGAAACTCCCGTTACAGCGACAAATTCACCTAATGGGAAGTCAACATCAATATTTTTAAGGTTATTTTCTTGTACCCCTTTTAATTTAATAGATTGACCATTACCCGTACGCCTAGTTTCTGGAACTGGAATAAATTTCTTTCCGGATAGATACTTACCCGTCAGTGATTTACGACTTTTAGCCACTTGCTTAGGAGTACCAGCTGCCATGACTTCACCGCCATTTTCACCAGCTCCTGGTCCAATATCAATAAGATAATCAGCAGCCCACATCGTATCTTCATCATGTTCAACAACTACTAGCGTGTTACCTAAATCCCGCATCTTTTTAAGGGAACTAATTAATCGATTGTTATCCCTTTGATGTAAACCAATTGAAGGTTCATCCAAAATATATAGTACACCAGATAAATTCGAGCCAATTTGAGTCGCCAAACGAATCCGTTGGGCTTCCCCACCTGAAAGTGTTCGAGCCGAGCGACTCAAAGTTAGATACTCCAATCCCACGTTACGTAAGAAATTCAAACGGTCCTTGATTTCTTTTAAGATTGGAGTGGCAACAGCTGTATCCTGCTCCGAAAAGTTTAAATTACCGAAAAATTCCATGGCACTATCGATGGGTAAAGCTGAAATTTCGGCAATATGCTTTCCATCAATTTTTACTGATAAAGCTTTTCGATTCAAACGGTAACCATGACAAGTTTGGCACGTTAATTCGCGCATATATAACCGCATTTGATCTCGCGTGAAATCACTATTAGTTTCATGATAGCGACGATCAATGTTAACCATTACACCTTCAAATACGGAATCCACATCCCGAACTCCACCAAAATCATTTTCATAGTGGAAATGGAATTTCTTACCTTTAGAACCATATAAAACGAGCTGGCGATCTGCTTTAGGTAAATCCTCAAAAGGAGTATCCATATCAATTCCAAAACTTTTAGCAGCTTGTTCTAGTAAGGTTGGATAATATTGCGAACTAATCGGATTCCAAGGTGCAATTGCTCCTTCACGTAACGTCTTAGATGGATCCGGAATGACTAAATCT
This sequence comes from Pediococcus pentosaceus, assembly GCF_001437285.1. Taxonomy (GTDB): domain Bacteria; phylum Bacillota; class Bacilli; order Lactobacillales; family Lactobacillaceae; genus Pediococcus; species Pediococcus pentosaceus. The sequence continues at coordinate 71,038 of NZ_JQBF01000004.1, forward strand.
TCATCCACTTCCAATTTAATTCCTAATCCATCACATTCAGGACATGCTCCAAAAGGGGCATTAAATGAAAATAGTCGGGGTTCAAGTTCTCCCACTGTGAACCCACAAACCGGACAGGAATAATGTTCTGAGAACAAGATTGGTTCGCCACCAATCACATCTGCTGTAGCATAACCCTTACTGAGGCGTAAAGCTGCTTCAAATGAATCAAATAAACGAGACCGAATTCCGTCTTTAACCACCACACGGTCGACCACAATATCAATGGTGTGAACTTTGTTCTTATCCAATTCTGGTACTTCTTCAACATCCATGGTTTCGTCATCTACTCGTACCCGCACAAAGCCTTCACGTTTGATTTTTTCAAAAACCTTTTTATGTTGGCCTTTTTTAGCACGGACGATCGGTGAGATGATTTGCACCTTGGAACGTTCCGGCAAATCCAAAACTCGATTCACCATCTGTTCGACCGTCTGACTGGTAATCGGTGTACCATCATTGGGACAGATTGGTTGACCAACTCGCGCCCATAATAGTCTTAAATAATCATTAATTTCGGTTACGGTCCCGACTGTTGAACGAGGATTTTTAGAAGTTGTCTTTTGATCAATCGAAATAGCCGGACTAAGTCCATCAATTGAATCAACATCTGGCTTATCCATTTGCCCTAAAAATTGACGAGCATACGCTGACAAACTTTCTACGTAGCGTCGTTGACCTTCAGCATAGAGGGTATCAAAAGCCAATGAACTCTTTCCTGATCCAGATAACCCTGTCACCACCACTAGTTTATCGCGTGGAATGGTAACATCAATATTCTTTAAATTATGTGCTCGTGCACCGTGGATAACAATTTTATCATTTGCCAAAAAAGAGGCCTCCTAACCAATCTGTGCTTTTAATTCTAAAACGGTATCTCGCAAGTTAGCTGCTTTTTCGAAGTCTAGCTTCTTAGCAGCCGCTCGCATTTGATCTTCCAAGTTTGCAATCATTTCTTTTTGATCCTTACTATCCATGTCGGCAAAATCAACGTCCAAGAAGTCGTCTTTTTTACCTTTATCCTCAGTATCACTGGTTGATGAAATCAACGAACGAATATCCTTTTTAATTGTATGAGGAGTAATTCCATGTTCACGGTTATATGCTTCTTGAATCGTACGACGTCGTGCAGTTTCATCAATGGTTTCTTGCATGGACTTAGTCATATGATCAGCATACATAATAACGTGTCCATTTTCATTACGTGCCGCACGCCCAGCCACCTGAATCATCGAACGAGTATTTCGAAGGAAACCTTCCTTGTCGGCATCTAAAATCGCTACTAAAGATACTTCCGGAACATCAATTCCTTCACGAAGCAAATTGATTCCTACTAAAACATCATACTTGCCTACCCGTAAATCACGGATAATACGGGTTCTTTCCAGCGTCTTAATATCACTATGCAAGTAAGCAACCTTAATTCCCATATCTTTCAGATAATCGGTTAAATCTTCGGCCATCTTCTTCGTCAAAGTTGTTACAAATACACGCTCGTCTTTTTCAATCCGTTGATTAATTTCACCTAGCAAATCATCCATTTGGCCCATGATTGGGCGTACTTCGATGATTGGATCCAATAACCCAGTTGGTCGAATAATCTGTTGAACAACGTTATTAGTTCGTTCATTTTCATAATCACCTGGGGTAGCTGACATATAAACCACTTGGTTAATATGTTTTTCAAATTCTTCTAATTTAAGGGGTCGGTTATCCAACGCACTTGGCAATCTAAACCCGTAATCTACTAATTGTTGCTTACGAGCTCGATCCCCATTGTACATACCGCGTACTTGTGGCATAGTTACGTGGGATTCATCTACGACCAATAGAAAATCATCGGGGAAGAAATCTAGTAAAGTATAAGGTGCTTCACCTGGTTTACGACCATCCATATGTCTGGAATAATTTTCAATCCCGTTGGTGTATCCCATTTCTTTTAACATCTCGATATCATAGGTCGTTCTTTGTCGTAAACGTTGCGCTTCTAGGAGTTTTCCCTCACCATCTAATTCTTCCAAACGGTCCTTCAATTCCGCTTCAATGTTCTTAATCGCATGTTCCATTCGATCTTCGTTAGTCATAAAATGGGTTGCTGGGAAAATTGTAATATGATCTCGATCACCAATAATTTCTCCCGTTAAGGCATCCATTTCACGCATTCGATCAATTTCATCCCCAAAGAATTCTACTCGAATGGAATGCGCATCATTAGCAGCCGGAAAAATTTCAACTACATCGCCATGCACCCGAAAACGGCCACGCTGGAAATCAATATCATTACGGTCGTACTGAATATCAACTAATTCTCGTAGTAACTTATTTCGATCAATCTCCTGCCCTACTCGAAGTGTTAAGGCTTGATCTTGGTATTCTCGAGGATCACCCAAACCAAAGATACTTGAAACAGAAGCCACCACAATCACATCATTGCGTTCAAGTAGTGAACTAGTAGCGGAATGGCGGAGCTCATCGATTTCATCATTGATTGATGAGTCTTTTTCAATATAAGTGTCACTAGATGGAACGTATGCTTCAGGCTGATAATAATCATAATAACTAACAAAATATTCTACCGCGTTATTCGGGAAAAACTGTTTAAACTCGCCATATAATTGGCCCGCCAAAGTTTTATTGTGTGACAAAATTAAAGTTGGTTTATTCACTTTTTGAATTACGTTAGAAATCGTAAAAGTTTTCCCGGTACCCGTTGCACCCAACAGGATTTGTTCTTTCTCGCCACTTTTAATACCGTCAACTAATTCGTTGATCGCCGTTGGCTGATCCCCCGTTGGTTGGTACTTAGAAACCAATTCAAATTCACGATCATTCTCACGTTTAATCATTCGTTTTCCTCCGTTCACACAAAATGACTGAGATTGAACCGATCAGGATCAGTTCTCAGCCATTTCCTAAAATTATATTTACTCGAAATTAACCATAACTATTTTATCACGCCGAACATACTTTCGCCATTTTTAACTACGCGATAATTGCACGACTAATGCGTTCCAATTTAAGTTGATCAGTAAACTCTTCATTCAAAAGGTCTGGTAAGACATTATCTAAGAAATACTCCACGCTGGCCATCGTTTTGAATTCAACAATCGTCCGTAAACTTTCCTTATAAATTTCCGTATAAACATCTTCCGGATTTCCCTTTTGAATTTCACCAAATGATTCATATAATAAATCAATTTTATCGGCCACAGAAAGTATTTTTCCCTCTAATGTGTCATCCTTACCTTCTGAGAGCCGACGCGTGTAAGCTCCTTGAAATTCTACTGGTATTTCATTTTTAATGAAATTGTCTTTCATGGAATCTTCCACGTTAGCTAACATCGTTCGTAAATCCGGTGTTGCATACTTAACGGGGGTTTTAATATCTCCAATAAAACGTTCGTTATAATCATGATTTAATGATTTTTCATAAAGTGAGCGCCAATTAACTTCATTACCAGCATTTTCTTCAATATCACCTAAAAATTGGGCAATTTCAGCAACTTTAAACGAATGCTCTGCAACCGAGTGTTTTTGATATTTAAAAAATCCTGGTGCCCGATAAATTGTTTCTAAATTACTTAAACTCTTCAAATATTGATGCATTCCCATGGCAATCTCTCCTTAAACTTACTTAAATTGTTACTAATACTATCACAAAACCATTTCCGATTCACTTAATTAGAATAAAAAAGAACTATGCTCCAAAAGCCCAACTGAATCGCGCATAACCATTCAATTTGAGCTCCGTCATAGTTCTTTAAATATTATTTTATAAGTTCATTAATAGCTGTTTCAAAAACATCAATCTTATTCAAAGCATCTTTTTCATCTTCGCCAACTGTACCAATATAGAATTTAATTTTTGGTTCTGTTCCAGAAGGGCGAATTGCAATCCAAGTACCATCATCTAATGTAAATTTCAAAACATCCGCTTTTGGTAATTTGATAGCTTGGGTAGATCCATCTGCTTCATACTTAGTTTGAGCTAAGAAGTCTTCAGTTTCTAATACCTTGTACTGATCAAATTGACTTGGGCGTTCTTCACGAACCTTTTCCATAATGGCAGCCATTTTTTCTTTACCGTCAACTCCAGGGAAATCTTTTGAAATGGTCTTTTCTTCATGATATCCGTAAGTAGTAAATAAGTTTTGAAGACCGTCATATAAGGTTTGCCCCTTACTACGATAATAAGCAGCAATTTCAGCCAATAGGACAATTCCTTGGATGGCATCTTTATCGCGAACAAATGGCCGAACAAGATAGCCATAACTTTCTTCGAAACCAAACATAAAGGTATGGTCGCCATTTTCTTCGTAATGTTTAATTTGGTCAGCAATGTACTTAAACCCAGTTAGAACGTTAATCATTTCTACATGATGGGCTTCGGCAATTCTGGTTGCTAGTTCACTAGAAACAATTGATTTAACGGCAGCTGCATTACTTGGCAAGTCACCCGCTGCATCATGCGCAGTTAAGATGTATTCTAACATCAGGGCTGCAATTTGATTTCCTGTCAATAATTTGTAGTCACCATTTGGTAAACGAACGGCAGCTCCCAAACGATCGGCATCCGGATCAGTGGCAATCAAAAGGTCAGCATCTTGCTTTTTACCTAATTCAATAGCCAAATCAAAAGTTTGTGGGAATTCTGGGTTAGGGAATGGCGTTGTAATAAATTCTGGGTCAGCAATTGCTTGTTCAGGGACCATAGTGTAATCCTTAAAACCAGCATTTTCTAACGCACGTCCACCAACTACTTTTCCAGTACCATGTAATGGTGAGTAGATCAACTTCATGTCTGCACCAAAGCGTTGGATTAGTTCATGATTAATTGATACCGTCTTAACTTCCTCAAGATACTTGAGGTCAATGTCTTCACCAATAATGGTCATTAAGCCCTTAGCTCTTAATTCACTTTGAGTAAGAGTTTCAACACCAAAGATGTCAGTTACTTGGCGAATATATTCTGTAATCTTATCAGATTCCATTGGTGGCATTTGTCCGCCATCAGGACCATAAATCTTATATCCATTATATTGTTTAGGATTATGACTAGCAGTAATCATGATTCCAGCATAAGTGTTTAACTCACGTACTGTATATGATAATTCTGGAGTGGGACGCATACTATCAAAAACAAAACTTGGAATACCATGCTTACCTAAAACACCAGCTGCTGCTAAAGCAAACTCTTGTGAGTGATAGCGGGAATCAAAACTGATCGCCACTCCCCGTTTCTTATCAGTAAAATCCAAGGTATCCATAAAATTAGCTAAACCTTCTGTTGCTTGACGAACCGTATAGATATTCATCCGGTTGATACCAGGGCCCATTACGCCACGCATTCCTGCTGTACCAAATTCCATTGGAGCATAAAAGGCTTCTTTTAAAGCATCTTTATCTTCAGCTAAAGTTGCTAATTCTTTTTTTAAATTAAAATCTAAATCTGCATAATCTTGCCATTCTTTGACAGAATCTTCCCAACTCATTCAAAAATCCTCCTATGATGTAACTTATAGTTACTTTCATTATACAATACCCATGGAATACCAGAAAGCGTTTTTTTAATTTTAGGTATAGACCAATCACTTTTTGAATTTTGGCAAAAAGAAAAGCCCCGGTTTTCACCGCGGCTTATTTTGACTTTAATCATTTAAAGCTTGAATATATTCATACGCTTGTTGTCCAGCGACGCCACCGTCACCTACGGCCGTTGTGATTTGACGTAAATCTTTCTTACGTACATCACCAACAGCTAGAATTCCAGGAACCTTAGTATGCATATGGTCATCAGTTGGAATCCAACCTTGTTCATCCAAAATACCTAAGTCCGCAAAGGCGGCCGTCATGGGTTTTACCCCTACGTAAATGAATATTCCGGCTGCTTCAATAAATGAATCTTCGCCAGTTTGGTTATTATTAACTTTAACGCCCGTGACCTTACCTTCACCAACTACTTCTGTAACATTACTGTTCCAGACAAATTCCATCTTAGGATTGGCAAAAGCACGATCTTGGATAATTTTTTGAGCCCGTAGTTGGTCACGACGATGAATCACGGTAACCTTAGAAGCTAATTGTGTTAGGTATAAACCTTCTTCAATAGCAGAGTCTCCGCCACCGACCACTACAACATCTGTCCCTTTAAAAAAGGCTCCATCACAGACCGCACAGTACGAAACGCCCCGTCCGCTAAAATCTTCTTCGCCTGGTACACCTAATTTCTTATATTCAGAACCAGTACCAATAATAACTACTTTAGCTTCGAACTCGTCACCCATATCAGTTTTGACGAGTTTAGTAGCTCCGTCATCTCGAATGGATTCGACACTGCCGTAAGCATATTCAGCGCCGAACTGAGTTGAACTTTCGTACATATCTTTTGATAAATCCGGTCCTAAAACAGATTTAAAGCCAGGAAAGTTTTCAATATCAGCAGTATTATTCATTTGACCACCATAGATTCCACGATCTAGCATCACTACCGATAGGTTTGCACGGGAAGCATATAAGGCCGCTGTCATTCCGGCTGGGCCGGCCCCAATAATAACAACATCATATTGTTTTGTCATTCTCTTTCCTCCACACTTTTAATAATGCATTCACTATACACTTACTTTTAATAACTGTCTATCATTTTGTTTTATATAAAAAATCAAACGATCCGGTCAACCCAGAATCGCTTGATTTTAAATACAATAATTATTTTTCTTCAAGTTCTTTGGCTAATTCTTTGATGTAGGTCTTTAATTCATCTTTTGTTTCAGGATGTTTTAAACCATATTCAATATTAGTCTTCAAGAAGCCAAACTTATTACCTACATCGTAACGGTCGCCATTAAATACTTTGGCAAATACGCGTTGTTTTTTATTTAATGTATCAATGGCATCGGTTAATTGAACTTCATTACCTTCACCAAGGCCTTGTTTTTCCAAAATGTTGAAAATTTCTGGCGTAAGTACATAACGTCCGATAATTGCTAAGTTACTTGGTGCTTCATCTACGGCTGGTTTTTCAACGAATTTAGAAACGTTGTATAAATCCTTTTCAACTTCTTCAGAAGGATCGATAACCCCATACTTAGATACTTCTTCATGAGGAACTGGCAAAACAGCTAAAGTTGAAGCACCAGTTTCTTCAAAAGAATCTACCAATTGCTTAGTCAACGGAACTTTGTCTTCCATTAAATCATCACCAAGCATAACCACGAATGGTTCGTTGCCGACGAATGATTTAGCAGTTAATACAGCATCCCCTAATCCACGTGGATGACTTTGACGTTTGAAGTACATATTTAAGCCAGTGGTTTCTTCCACCATCTTCAACATTTCCTTCTTGCCCTTAGCTTTCAAGTTTTCTTCTAGTTCAGGAACCGCATCAAAGTGATCTTCGATAGCACGTTTACCTTTACCTGTAATAATTAGGATATCTTCGATTCCAGACTTGCGAGCTTCTTCCACAATGTATTGAATTGTTGGCTTATCAACAATTGGTAACATTTCCTTAGGTGAAGCTTTGGTTACTGGTAAAAATCTAGTTCCTAATCCTGCTGCAGGAATAATTGCTTTACGTACTTTTTTCATGAATACCTAACCTCCAAAAATTTTTACTCTAATTCTGACCTACCGTCACGATGCATCAATTCGTCGATTGCTTCCTTGACACCCTTTTCATTATACAATACATCATAGATAGCTTCAGTAATTGGCATTTCGATATTTTTTTGTTGAGCTAATTCATAGGCGGCTTTAGTTGAAGGAACTCCTTCAATCACCATTCCCATTGTATCAATAACTTCGTCTAGTTTCATACCTTGGCCAAGTTCGTTACCCGCACGCCAGTTTCGTGAATGCACACTAGTTGCCGTAACAATCAAATCACCTACACCAGATAAACCGATGAAAGTGAGTGGGTTTGCCCCAAAGGCTACTCCTAAACGAGAAATTTCAGCTAAACCACGTGTGATTAAAGCTGCCTTAGCGTCATCGCCGTAACCCAAGCCATGTAATGCTCCGGCTCCAATTGCAATTACATTTTTAAGTGCGGCACCCATTTCAACTCCGACAATATCGTCATTAGTATATACGCGGAAGTAATTATTCATAAATAATTTTTGAACTGCTTCAGCACTTGCTAAATCTGAGCTAGCTGCTGTAACAAGCGTTAAATCTTGCTTAGCAACTTCTTCAGCATGACTTGGACCTGAAAGAACTACAATTGCTTGACGTAATTCACTAGGAATTTCTTCCGCTAATACTTCTGACAAACGCTTATGCGTTCCAAGTTCCAAACCTTTACTTGCATGAACAATAATTGGCTTTTGACCAGTTTTCTTTAAAACTTCAACCATTTGTTGGGCAACTAATCGCATTACCTTGGTTGGTACAACAAACAATACCGCATCAACATCCTTCAACGCTACTTCTAAGTCGGTTGTTGCTACTAAACGTTCGTCATACTTAAAACCGGGAACGTAATGTTCATTGGAGTGCTGCTCGTTAAGTTCTTTAGCTTGTTCCTCCATGTTCGTCCATGCAACTACATCATTGCCATTTTGGACAAGCATGTTAGCTAAAATACTGCCCCATGATCCGGCTCCTAACACTGCAACTTTTTTTACCATAGTTAATCCCCTTACAATCTTAAATTTAAAAATAATTTATGTACCTTTCTATTATCGTATACAAAGGTACTTTACTCAAGTTCATTTTGGTGAAAGCTGATTACCTTCCAAATAATCTGGTAGGCGTTCTCGCATCGATTTACGGCGGAACACCAATATACCAATTGCTCCGATAAAAAGTATTACCGAAAGCCATTGTGACACGCGGATGCCTAATAGCATCAAACTATCAGTGCGCATCCCTTCGACAAAAAAGCGACCAAACGCGTACCAAATTACATAGGACAAGAACACTTCCCCTTGTTTGAATAAATGTTTTTTATGTCTCAAACTCATCAATACAATAAAGCCCAAGATGTCCCAAAGCGATTCATATAAAAAAGTTGGTTGACGGTAGGCTCCATCAATCAGCATTTGTTGAATAATAAAATGGGGCAAATGAAGACTTTGGAGAAATGTTAAGCTAGTAATTCTGCCGAAAGCCTCTTGATTCATAAAATTACCCCATCGACCAATACCTTGGGCCATAATCAATACTGGAGCGATGATATCCAACATTAACCAAACTGGAATCCAATTTGCACGACAGAAGAGGTAGACCACGATTCCAGCCCCAATCAAGGCCCCATAAATGGCAATACCACCGTCCCAAACGCGTACAATTTCATCGACATGGTTTTGGTAATATCCCCACTCAAAAATAACGTAATACATTCGAGCGGTAATAATCGCCACTGGTAAGGCCCATAAAATCAAATCGTAGATAGAATCTGGATCGATTCTTCGCCTTTTAGCTTCTTGAACTGCCAAAATCGTCGCTAACACCACTGCTGACGCAATGATAATTCCATACCAATGAACTTGAATTCCACCAAGATTAAAGGCAATTGGATTTAGTGCTCCTAACGTTAAATTCACAAAATCCACTCCTATTTCTGGGAATTATCTTTGATCAACTCATTTAAGTTACGATCAAAAACTTTGGTTGCATCATATCCCATATTTTTAGCTCTAAAGTTCATGGTAGCGGCTTCGATAATATCACCGAGGTTTCGTCCAACACGAACTGGGATGGTAATCTTTGGAATATCTAATTCAAAGAAATGTCGTGTTTGTTCGCCGTTACCTAAACGATCGAAATGTGCATCTTTATCCCAATTTTGTAGATGAACAATCACACTAATTTCCGTGTGATTTTTAACCGCGCTCGCCCCAAATAAATTCATTACATCAATGATTCCAACACCTCGAATCTCCAAAAGATGACGAAGAATGCGGGGAGCTTCCCCGATTAAGGTTTGTTCATCTTGTTGATAAATATCAACCCGATCATCCGCAATCAGACGATGTCCGCGTTTGATTAGGTCCAACGCCGTTTCACTTTTACCAATCCCAGAGTCTCCCGTAATTAAAACCCCTAATCCATAAATTTCCAGTAGTTCACCATGAATTGAATCACGTTCTGCCAACCGATCTTCTAAAAAGTTGGTCATGTTACTTAGCAGACGTGAGGTTGGTAAAGTTGACGTTAAGATGGGAACCTGATTATTTTTGGCGGCCTGGATCAATTCTTCAGGAATTGGTAAACCACGCGAAACCACAAATGCTGGGGTATCAACGTCCGCCATTCGATCATAAATCTTAGTTCGTTCATCTTTAGTCATACTATCCTTAGCGTACGAAATTTCTGTTTCTCCAAACAGTTGAATTCGTTCATGAGGATAAAATTTAAAGTAATTGGTTAACTCTAAACCTGGACGTGAAATATCACTAACTGTAACTTTTTTTTGTTCTAATAGTTCATCGCCATAAAATACATCTAATCTTATTTTTTCTACTAACTCAGATACTGAAACACCATCGGCCATTGAATGGGCCTCCTTCGCTAACGATTTGTAAAGTGGTTCGAAATAATAGTATTACAAATGGATAAGATTACCGAAATCAACATCGTCATTCCAAAGGATGAAAAATAAAAATTAGATGCTCCTACAAATACGGAAGTTAATTCCAACATGAGAGCGTTAATCACAATACTAAACAAGCCTAAAGTTAACAATGTAATTGGTAATGAAATAATTTGTAGGATGGGCCTGATACTGGCATTCAATATTGCCAAAATCAAACTAGCCACCAAAGCAATCCAGATGCTTGAAACATAGAAATTTCCATTACTTTGGAAAAATCCAGTCAAAGCCACAAAAAGAATGCAATTAACTAATACTCGTTGCCAAAAGCGCATTTAAATTCTCCCATCTTTATTCGTTGACGTCGTGTTCTTCAACGTTTTTAATTTCTTTTCTCTTCTTATTATTTTGAGACTGACCGTTCATACCACCCATATAATTACTGAACATGCTGGCAAAACCTTGATTTGATTCAATTGGTTTACTAGGCATTAACCAAGCTAAAATAATATATGGGATTAACAAAAGTCCATGTGATACTAACATTAACATCAACATAATCACCCGAGTTAGGGCTTTACTCCAGCCAAAATATTCGGCAATTCCGCCGCTAACCCCGGTTATCAAACGGTCATTTGATTTAGCAAATTTTGTTTTGGAATTCATATTCAAATACTTCACCTCTAAACATTATTGTTAATAGTAATTTTACAGCTTTTGTCTTTCGTTTAGCAAACTTTATACAAAAAAACGAGTAGTTATTACTAAATTTTTAATTTAGCAATAACTACTCGTTTCGTGGTCTAATCAATTCCACCCACATCCGCGACATCTGCATTAATTTCGGTAATCTTTCCTGACTGATTATATAATATCCACTCTACAACGTTGGTAACATGATCGCCAATTCGTTCAATGTAGTTAGCCACCATTAAATACCCTGCTCCCCCAGTGACTAGTTTGGGGTTAGTTTTCATATTACTCAAAACTTCATTACGAATTTTTTTATAGCTATTATCAATCTGCTCGTTGGCTTTAATTACTTCGTCCGCTAATTTACTATCTCTTTTTACGTAGGCATCCATCGTAACATCTAGCATCGTTCGAACAACGTTCGTCATTTCAGCAATTTCGGCTTCGATTTTAGCATCCCGATGATGTCCTTTAATTCGAATAGTTTCTTTAGCAATTCCGACTGCATGATCGCCAATCCGTTCCAGTTCCGAACTAGCTTTTAAGACGACAATCACCTGCCGAAAATCGGCAGCCACGGGTTGTTGTAAGGCCATCAATTTTAAAGCTTGATCTTCTAAAGCAATTTCTTCTTCATTGACGTTATTATCATAATCAATCACGCTCTGCGCCATTTCTCGATCATGGTCAATAAATGATTTAGTCGCACGGTAAATCTGTTCACTAACGTTAATTCCCATCTCCGTAAACTTGCCTAATAGGCGCCTCAACTCATTATCAAAAATCCCTCTCATGCTAGTTCCTCCTATCCAAATTTACCGTTTAAGTAATCGCTCGTCTCCTGTTTTTCAGGATGTGTAAACATATCGACTGTTTTACTAAATTCCACCAAGTTGCCATCCAAGAAAAAAGCTGTTTGATCAGAAATTCGAGATGCTTGTTGCATATTGTGAGTTACGACCGCGATGGTGAATTGATCCTTAATTGCTAATAAACTATCTTCTACCTTTGCTGAAGATACCGGGTCTAACGCACTGGTTGGTTCATCTAGTAAAATAATTTCGGGTTGAACTGCCAAAACCCTTGCAATACAGATTCTTTGCTGCTGTCCTCCAGAAAATGAAAGAGCATTTTCTTTTAAATGATCTTTAGTTTCATCCCAAACGGCCGCCTGCTTTAAACTTTCTTCCACACGTTGATCTAACAGTGCCTTATCTTTTATCCCACTGAGTCGTAGCCCGTAAGTTACGTTATCATAAACCGAAAAAGGAAAAGGATTAGGCTGTTGAAATACCATTCCGACTCGTTTGCGCAGTTCTACCGTATCTGTTTTAGGCGAATAGATGTCTTCGCCATCAAGTCGGATGGCTCCGGTAACCGTAACTTCGGGGTTTAAATCGCTCATTCGATTTAAAGTTCTGATGAACGTCGATTTTCCGCTCCCAGAGGGTCCGATCAGAGCGGTAATTTCTTTTTCAGGGAAGCCGAGACTAATTCCATGCAGAGCTTCCTTTTGTCCGTAATATAAATGAACATTTTCAGCCGTAATAATATCTTTTGCCATATTTTTCTCCTAACTACCCAAAGTTTCCAGAGACATAGTCCTCAGTTAATTTAACTGCTGGATTAGTAAAAATGTTTTCTGTCGTATCAAATTCAACAATTTTCCCCATGTGCATAAAAGCAGTGTAATCACTTAGTCGAGAAGCTTGTTCCATACTGTGTGTAACGATAATAATAGTGTATTGTTCTTTTAAGTCATTTAAAGTCATTTCTAATTTGTGGGTTGAAATGGGATCTAAGGCACTAGCAGGCTCATCCATCAATAGAATATCTGGACTCATTGCCAGTGAACGTGCAATACATAGTCGCTGTTGTTGCCCCCCTGACAATGCTAACGCACTACGTTTCAAATCATCCTTGACTTCATCCCATAAGGCCGCCTGTTTTAAACTCGATTCTACAATGCCATCAATTTTTGATTTGTCTTTAATACCCATTTCGCGTAATGGAAAACTGATATTGTTGTAAATTGATTTGGCAAAGGGATTTGGACGTTGAAATACCATTCCAATCCGACGCCGCATTTGATAAATATCGACTTCATCCGCATTAACATCCAATCCTCGATACATAATCTCGCCATCTACGCGAGCAATGCCGTCATTCATCCGATTCAAGCTTCTCAAGTAAGTGGATTTCCCCGATCCAGAAGCGCCGATCAAAGCCGTAATGGAATAACGAGGGAATTGCAAAGATGCATCCTGCATGGCATGGTTATCGCCATAATAGACCTGAAGGTTATTCGTTTCTAAAGCAATTTCGCGATCGGCGGGGAAGGTCAAAATTGATTTTTCTTTACGTTTCGTTTCCAACATATGCTTTCCTCCAAATTCTATTTGCTGGCAGTGATTCTACGATAAACATAATTTCCTGCCCAACGGGCCCCAAGATTAAAGACTAATACTGCAATGATTAAAACTGCAGAAGCCCCGGCGGAAACTTGACTGGCATCGGGCATGATTCCTTCGGTATTAATCTTCCAAATATGCACTGCCAAGGTTTCGGCAGGACGGAAAATATTCAAGGGACTGTCGCCACTAAAAGGATTCCAATTTGCGTAGTTTAATACTGGAGCACTCTGTCCAGCGGTAAAAATCAAAGCGGCGGCTTCTCCAAAAACGCGTCCAGCACTTAAAATAATTCCAGTTATGATTCCTGGTAGAGCAGCAGGCACGACCACTTTAGTAACGGTTTTCCAACGAGAAAGTCCTAATGAAAGCCCCGCCTCTCGTTGTAAATTAGAAACACCATTTAAAGAATTTTCAATATTTCGAGTTAACAGCGGTAGGTTGAAGAAGGTTAAAGCAATCGCTCCTGAGATAATGGAGAATCCTAATTTAAATTGCACTACGAAGAGTAAAAATCCAAATAACCCCACTACTACTGATGGTAAGGAACTTAAAACTTCAATGGTAATTCGAATAGCTTCAGTTACTCGATTTTTCTTCGCATATTCCGCTAAGTAAATTCCAGCTCCAAGTGAAATTGGAAAAGAAATCAACAAGGTTAGAAATAGTAGATAAAAGGAGTTAAAGAGCTGATCACCAATCCCGCCTCCAGCATTAAATGCCGATGCTGGTGAGGTTAAAAATGACCAAGTGACGTGTGGTAACCCCGTAATCAAGATAAAACCTAGTAGAGCCACTAAAATTAAAATAACGATTCCAACTAATAGATAAATAACGGCTGTAGCAATCTTATCAACTCTCTTAGCGTTCATTTAAAATGCTCCCTTCTTTCCAATAAACCTTGTTAGGAGGTTAAATACCAAGGACATTAGTAAGAGCACCAATGCTAATGACCATAAGGCATTATTAGGTAAAGTCCCTAAAACTGTATTTCCAATTCCCGTTGTTAACACACTAGTTAACGTTGAGGCTGGTGATACTAAGTCACTTGGTAAAATCGATGCATTACCAATTACCATTTGAACAGCTAAGGCTTCACCAAAGGCTCTAGCCATTCCAAAAATAATAGCAGTTAGTAAGCCTGGAATGGAAGCTCGAATGATAACTTTGTAGATTGTTTGCCACCGTGTGGCTCCCAAAGCCAATGAAGCCTCGCGATAAAACTGTGGAACAGCTTTTAAACTATCAACGTACATGGAAGTTACGGTCGGTAAGACCATGACAAACAGTACGAAGGTTCCCGACAAAATTCCAAAACCAGTTCCACCAAATACTGTTCGAGTAAAGGGCACGACGACCGTCAACCCGATAAATCCGTAAACTACTGATGGAATTCCCACCAACAATTCGATGACCGGTTGTAAAATTTTACGTCCACGTTTTCCTGCAATATCAACCATGAAGATGGCGGTGGCAATCGCAAATGGCGCTGCCAAAAGGGCTGAAAGAACGGTAACACTGAATGATCCTACAATCATCGGTAGTGCGCCCACTAACGCTTGAGGTTTAGCACTCGGATTCCAAACTTGCTTAGTAAAGAAATCAACAATACTCATTTTATTTTCGAAGAAAGTTGCTAAACCTTTAGAAGTAATCATGTATAAAATTGAAAGGACTACCAACATAATCAAAGTTACACAAGCTAAGGAAATTAACTTTCCACGCTGGTCCTGCCTGGAAGCCTTTGATTTACGCGTTAATTCTTTTTTTACTGCATCCATTATTCCTCAGCTCCTTTAATTGGGATTACTTGGTCATCACTTGTTAGTTCTACCTTCATATCATGGATTGAAATATAACCTAAGTCTGAAACTAAATTCTTTTGTACTTTTTCAGATTTCATGTATTTAATAAAGTTATTGGTTGCTGCACTGGCATTAGGTTTCGTATACATGTGCTCATATGACCAAATTTTCCAACGATTATTTTCCACATTTTTAGCGTTAGGTTGAACTCCATCAATCGCTAAATGTTTAATTTGGTTATTAAAATATGAGAATGAAAGATAACTAATCGATCCTGGAGTTGCTTGTACAATTTTTTGTACCGTCCCATTTGAATCTTGTTCTTGAGCATTCAAAGCTGGTTGTCCTTTTAATACCACTCGTTCGAATGATTTCCGGATACCACTCCCTTGGGCTCGATTGATGACCACAATCTTTTGATCAGGCCCCCCCAGTTGTTTCCAGTTTGTAATTTTACCTGTAAATACTTTACGTAGATTAGCCATAGAAATATTTTTAATTGGAACATCTTGGTTGACCACGGGAGCCATTCCAACCACCGCTACCTTATGATCCACCACTTTTTTGGCATCAATTCCATCTTGTTGTTCTGCAAAAACATCTGAATTTCCGATACTTACGGCGCCTTGTTGAACTTGGCTTAGACCGGTCCCAGATCCGCCCCCCTGAACAGTGATATCCACACCGCTATTTTTTACTTGATAATCAGCAGCAGCTTTTTCTACTAATGGTTGTAACGCCGTCGATCCCACAATCGTTACTGAATTTTTTTGAGATGACTTAGACTGACATCCAGTCAAAATCAAGAGTATTGCCATCATCGACGCTAAGATAATCCCCTTATTAACTTTTTTCATGTCCTGGCCTCTTTTCCCTAATCTCTAGCTTCGATTATTAGCATACAAGGGCAACGTAAAGGTTAAATATGAGGTATGTAAAGATTATGTAAAGAATTTTAAAATAGTAAAAAGTGTAAAAAAAATAAAGCCGAATTAAAATTCAACTTTATTCCACAATATTTAATTAATATCACGCTTGAATTTTACGATCACCGTGGTTCCGCTATCTTCATCTGATTCGATTCGAACGCTACCATTCATATCGTCAACCGCTTCTTTAACAATGGCTAAACCTAATCCAGTACCACCTTTAGTAGCGTTATTCACCCGATAAAAACGTTCAAAAACGCGGTCCGTCTGACCTAAAGGAATTCCAATACCAGTATCACTCACTACGAGCTTCCAACGGTCATGATGTGATCCGTAATCAATCTTGATTTTTCCACCTTTTCGATTGTAACTAATCGCATTAGTAATCAAATTCTTGACGATTTGGAATAAATCATTTTCAATCACTTCTTCATTAACATCTGCTGGAATATTGTTTTCCACATGTAGATTCATGCTACTGATGTTACTTTCTACTAACTTAAGTTGTTGATCCACATACTTATGTAAATTAATTTCTTTACGTTCTCGTTCACCACTCTTAACGCGCGACATGGTTAAAATATCGTCCGTTAATTGCACTAACTTATCACTTTCAGCCTTAATAATACGTAAGAAATTATCCAAGGTTTCTGGATCGTCCTTGGCTCCGTTTAGTAACGTATCTGCGAAGCCCGCAATCGATGTAATTGGTGTACGAAGTTCGTGCGAAGCATTGTTAACAAAGTCACGTTCAATTTGTTTAGAGCGCACCGTTTCCGTTGCATCGTAAAGTAGCACAATAATTTCAAATTTATGGTGCACTTTGGGACTGTAAACAACCGTTGTTTCATAAATATATGGCTGGTCCCCATCTAGTTTAATTGTTTTGGTAGTACTCTGACGTGTTCTAAACACGTTATCCACCAATTCACTTAATTCATGATCCCGAATATCCATGGTATATGGGTGAGGAACGTCGAGTCCAGTAATCCCTAAGTGGTTAATAGCGTACGTGTTAGCCACTTGTAGTTCACGGTGCCGATTAATAACTAGCACTCCTACTGGCAAATTATCCATAATGGCGGTTAATTCACTTTGTTGATTTCTCAAAACGTGAATTTGATGACGCTCATGGGTACCAATTTCATTAACAACTTTAGATAATTTATAAAATGGATCTTCTGGATCCAATTGAATCTTGGGAACATGGTTACCTTTAATAACTTCTTCTAAGTTCTTTCTGAATAACTTTTGACGCTCAATAATTTTCTTTTGATTACTCCAAAATACAATTATTTCAATAACCGTAATTAATAAAATCACGGCGATTAACAGTGACATATCTACCTTAGTTACTCGTGGATTTTCTTTTACAATTAATTTATACACCAGAAAAGCCATAAAGGCATTTCCGATTAGACTAGCAAAACCGAATTGCACGGTACGCTTAATCGCCTTTTTTCGAGACGAACTCATATCCAAACCCCCTAATGGTTTTGATCAACTGTGGATGTTTGGGATCATTTTCCAGTTTATCCCTCAAATGACTGATGTGGATATCTACAATACGGGTCTGTCCCCCATATTCATATCCCCAAACTTTCTCCAAAATTTGATCGCGTGATAAAACTTGGTTGGCATTTTTGTATAAATACCTTAATAGTTTAAATTCATTGGGTGTTAATTGAATTTTTTCATTATTCTTCTTAACCACCATTCTTTTGAAATCAATGGCGATATTTTCTGCTTGTAGAGTTGGATCAATTTCAGCCAAATTAATTGCCCGATCAGTCCGTCGCAAGATTACTTTAATCCGTGAAAGAAGCTCCTGAGGACTAAATGGTTTGGTAATATAATCATCTGCCCCTAATTCCAATCCCAATATTTTATCAACTTGACTAGTCTTAGCCGTCAACATAATAATTGGAATTTGTTCATCAAACTTGCGAATTTGTTTGGTAGCTTCAATTCCATCCAATTGAGGGAGCATTAAATCCATAATCACAAAATCAACTAAGCCCTTTTGGACGATTTCCACCGCATCTAAACCGTTATCCACACTCACAACTTGATAATTAGCTTGTTCCAAATTATAAGTAATTAAAGTCACAATTGCTGGCTCATCATCTACAACTAATATCGTCTTTGACATCCGAATCCCCCTATTTTGGATTATCTTCTTTCAATTTCCATTGCAAATAAGCATTGATAAAATCATCGAGATCCCCGTCCATCACACCTTGAACGTTAGCCGTCTCAAAGTTGCTTCGATGATCTTTAACCATAGAATAGGGATGGAAAACGTAAGAACGAATCTGCGATCCCCATCCTATTTCAAGTTGAATGCCTTCTATTTTAGCCTTTTCTTCTGCTTTCTTTTGTTCTTCAAGCTCAAATAGCTTAGCCTTCAACATACTCATAGCGGTAGCCCGGTTTTGTAATTGAGAACGTTCTGCTTGACTCGCAACTACAATTCCAGTTGGCAAATGCGTAATTCGCACCGCTGAAGAAGTCTTGTTAATATGCTGTCCACCAGCACCACTAGAACGATATACATCCACCCGTAAATCATCTTGGTTAATGTTAACTTCAACCGAATCATCCAATTCCGGCATAACGTCGACTGATGCAAAAGAAGTATGCCGTCGTCCAGCAGAATCAAATGGTGATAGTCTTACTAGCCGATGAACTCCCTTTTCAGAGCGTAAATAACCATATGTGTTGTGACCGACAATTCGCATGGTTACACTACTAATTCCTGCCACTTCACCTGCTTGGTAATCTTCAATTTGAACCTTAAACTGATGCTGCTCAGCCCAACGCGTGTACATTCTTAGCAACATGGAACCCCAATCTTGAGATTCTGTTCCTCCCGCTCCGGGGTGAATTTCTATAATTGCGTTATTGGCATCATATTTACCATTAAGCAATAATCCTAAACGGTAATCCTGCAATAATTTAGCCGTGGCGGCTAATTCACTCTCAAACTCACTTTGAACGTCAGGATCATCTTCCATTTCCAATAATTCAGCAGTTACCTCTAAGTTTTCAACATGGTCGGTTAAATTTTTAAAATTATCGTATTTTTGTTTTAACTCATTATTTTCATTGATGACAATTTGAGCCTGTTCTTGATTATCCCAAAAGTTAGGCTCTGCCATTTTGGCCTCATTGACACTGATACTTTCATTCAAAGCATCTAAGTCAAAGAGACCTCCCGAAGTCAGCGACTTCTTTTTTCATATCTTCAATTTGATGTTTTGCTTCAACTAGCTCCATATAAGTTAGCTCCTTTTTTCATTTCACATTAAAAAACTGGGAACGGTCAAATTACCTTCCCAGTTTTATATTATAAATCAACTACCGTTGAAGATTTTGACGAATTTCAGATTTCATAAATAATCGAGTAGTTTCATATTCGATATCTGTAATCATTTCGTTGAACATTCGGTAACCTTCTTGTTGATATTCAACTAATGGATTTAACTGTCCATAGCCTCGAAGTCCAACCGATTGACGTAACTGGTCCATGGCATCAATATGATCGGTCCAGTGTTGGTCAACCACTCGGAGAATCACAACTTTTTCAAATTCTAGAATTTGAGCTGGGTCGTACAAAGCTTTTTCTTTTTCAATGTACATTTGATCAGCTAGTTGTTTCAAGTAGTCCTTAATTTCTTTAGCAGACATCCCTTCCACATCAGCTTGATGAATGTCTTTATCTGAAACCAAGGCAGTCCGTGCAAATTCTACAATGGTTTCTAAATCAAAGTTCTTTTGAGTTTTTTGGGTATGGGCATCAACCACGCGGTCAATCGTTCGATCAACCATCGGCATTAGCACATCTTTTAGACTAGTTTCTTCCATGATCACTTGTTGACGTTCAGCGTAAATCACTTCACGTTGCGCACGCATAACATCATCGTATTGAAGAACGTTCTTACGAGCATCGTAGTTATTACCTTCAACTCGTTTTTGAGCAGATTCAACTTGACGGCTAATTAAACCACTTCGAATAACTGCATCTTCATCCGCAATTTTCATCCTAGAAAGCAAATCTTTGATTCGTTCTGAACCAAAACGAATCATCAAGTCATCTTCTAGTGAAAGATAGAATTGGGACATTCCGACATCACCTTGACGTCCCGAACGACCACGAAGCTGATTATCGATCCGTCGTGATTCATGCCGTTCAGTACCAATTACAGCTAAACCACCTAGTTCAACTACGCCAGGTCCTAATTTAATATCAGTACCACGACCAGCCATATTAGTAGCAATTGTTACCGCACCCTTTTGACCGGCGTTGGTAACAATTTCAGCTTCACGGGCATGATTCTTAGCATTCAAAACAACATGTGGAATACCTTCTCGATCAAGCAAGCGTGAGAGGTATTCTGAAGTTTCAACCGCAACCGTACCAACTAGAACTGGTTGACCTTTAATATGCAAATCACGGATTTCCTTCACCACTGCCTTAAATTTACTTTCCAAAGTTGGATAAAGTAAATCTGGACGGTCATCACGAGCCACCGGACGGTTGGTTGGAATGGTTGTAACTTCCATATTGTAAATTTCACGGAATTCTTCTGCTTCAGTCCGAGCTGTACCGGTCATCCCTGAAAGTTTACGATACATTCTAAACAAGTTTTGATAAGTGATGTTGGCCATAGTTTTAGCCCCATCTTGAATTTCAACGTGTTCCTTAGCTTCAATCGCTTGGTGCAGTCCATCAGAAAAACGACGGCCTTCCATTACACGACCTGTAAAAGAATCAACGATTAAGACTTCACCATCTGAAACCACGTAGTCCTTGTCTTTAGTCATAATATAATTTGCTCGAAGAGCTTGATCAATATGATGGTTCAACGCACTATTTTCAACATCGTAGAGGTTGTCGGTTTTAAAGAAGTTTTCCGCACGACGAATCCCATTTTCTGTTAATGAGATGGATTTTGATTCCCAATCAATCGTGTAATCACCATCAGCCAAAGTCTTCACGTAACGGTCAGCACGTTCATATAGCGTAACAGTTGGTTCAGTCTGACCAGAAATAATCAGAGGTGTCCTGGCTTCATCAATTAAAATTGAATCAACCTCATCAATCAAGGCGAAGTTTAGAGGACGTTGTACCATATCCTCTTTATACACAACCATGTTATCTCTTAAGTAATCAAAACCGATTTCACTGTTCGTTGAATAAGTGATATCACAATTGTAAGCTTCACGTTTTTGGTCGGGAGTCATTTCTGAAGAATTAACCCCTACTGTTAGGCCAAGCCATTTATAAAGCTCACCCATTTCACTTGAGTCACGTTCAGCCAAATATTCATTAACAGTAACAACGTGAACCCCTTTACCACCTAAGGCATTCAGATACACGGGTAATGTGGCCGTTAAAGTCTTACCTTCACCAGTTTTCATTTCAGCAATGTTACCACCATGAAGTACCATTCCACCAATTAATTGGACGCGGAATGGGAATAAGCCTAATACTCGCTTAGCTGCTTCACGTGCGACTGCAAAAGCTTCAACTAAAATATCATCTAAAGTTTCGCCATTTTGTAGACGCTCTTTAAACTCTGTAGTTTTAGCCTTAAGTTTTTCATCATTTAGTTGTTCCATTTCTTCTTTTAGGGCTTCAATCTTATCTGCTTTTTTACCGAGTCTTTTTAACTCACGCGCATCACTTTCCACCCATTTTTTTAAAATGTTTGCCATGTACTATTTCCTTCCGTACTAACTTAATCGTAAAAACGATAACCTGTTTAAGTTTATCATTTTTATTATTACAATCAAACTAATCTTAAATATATTTAAAAAGCTTAACAAACCGTTGGAAGTTTGTTAAGCAATTTTGTTTTGTATTTATTTAGCGGATCTAATCGTTAGCAGATTCGATCAAACCATAGCGTCCATCGCGACGGCGATAAACAATATCAACTGATCCACTTTCTGCATCTTCATAGATAAAGAAGTTATGTCCTAGCATGTCCATTTGCAAGATTGCTTCTTCACTTCCCATTGGTTTCAAGGATACTTGTTTAGTACGAACGATATCAAATTGACTGGCTTCCTCTTCGTTCTCTACAATATCACCACTAGGGATTTCAACCCCTTTGTATCCTGTTTCACGCGATTTGCGGTTAATTTTTGTTTTGTATTTACGTAGTTGACGTTCCAATTTATCAGTTACTAAGTCAACACTCGCATATAAATCAGGCGAAGTTTCTTCTGCTCGTAATACCAAGTATGGCAATGGAATCGTTACTTCAACCTTAGCCGTTTTGTCTTGGTATACTTTCAAGTTAACGTGAGCCTTTGGATTGGCACCTTGTTCAAAGTATTTTTCAATCTTACCAATTCGTTTCTCAACATAATCCCGAATTGCTTCTGTTACCTCAATATTTTCACCACGTACATTAAAATCAAGCATAAGACTTCTCTCCTTTCAACTGTGGATAAACTGCATCCACTAACAGAAATATATATTCTACTTCATGTATTTCTGTACAACTTCATTATAAATGAAAACGCTACAATAAACAATGAATATACCCAAATAACTACCGACAAAGCGTGACTGAACGGACTTGGGTCGCGCCATTTCTTAGTAAAGTGGTCCGAGCTTGTCGAAGGGTGGCTCCGGTCGTATAAATATCGTCCACCAACAAAATATGTTCACCACTAATATCACATCCGCTTTTCAAAATAAAAGAACTATCTTGCTGTAGTCGCTCTCTTCTTGAACGTTGAAATTGATGTAAACTATCGTTTGAGCGCTGATTAATCAAAACATCTTTCCAATCCAGACCTTCCATCAATCCAGTTACTTGGTTAAATCCACGTGAGGTCATTGTACTCTCATCAACTGGGATCGGAACAATCAACTCGTTTTCTTTAAGGATCTTTTGAATAAAATTAACAAATTGATCTTGAAAAACTTTTCTCAGTAAATAATCTCCCTGAAACTTATAGTGCTGAAAAAAATTACGCATCGCCTCATCATATTGAAACATGGCTCGATTTACGAACTGATCATTCCATTGTTGACAGTCCGCACACTCGAGAATTGCTGAAAGTTTTCCACATCTAATACACGTTTTGTGATCTACTAATGTGGAAAAACTCGTTATACACCCCTCGCAAACTAACTTCGGAGTAATTTTTCTGAAACTTAAAATAAAAGATAAATCTAAATTATTATTTAATCCTCGGTTACAAAGTAAGCAACTTTTCAACATTCACTCGCCTTTCGATTCATAAATTTGATTTGGGCTTGAGCTCTTTTTATATTTCGATTTAACATTGGACAAATAAATAATACAGTCCCCTTGGGTCGTTGGGGACTTCGACCAACTCGACCAGCAATTTGAACCAATGCTGCCATGGAAAAGACGGCATCATCTGCTCCTAAAACAGCGACATCAATACCTGGAAAAGTCACTCCACGTTCAAGAATAGTGATCGTAATTAAAGCGTCAATTTCCTGTTTACGCATCATTTGCACTTTAGCCACCCGCTCTGGATCTGCTGCGTGAACTGTTAAAACTTTGACCGTGGGAAAGACCTGTTGCAAAGCCTCCAATACTTTCGGTAGCACCTCAATTTTGGGAACAAAGATTAAAAATTGGCGCTGTGCTTGAATTTGTTCCTTAATAAATCGGCTTAATGGGCTTGGCAATCGACCCTTTCTTAACTTTTTTATCCAATTTTGCCCACTCACTACTTTAATTTCTGGTAGTGGATGTCCATGAAAACGCCGAGTTAGATAACTGGTAGCTAATTTAGCTTGCCGACTTTGCTGTAAAAGTTTTCCGTCCGGGGTAGCTGTAAGATAAATGGTCGATCCTTGTAATTTACGGGCCTGCTTGGTTGCATAATGCAGCTCAGGATTCATCGCATAGGGAAAAGAATCCACTTCATCAATGATTAAAACATCAAAGGCGTGGTAAAATCGTAGTAATTGATGCGTTGTACAGAGCACAAACTGCGTATATTCATAGGGAGCTGGGGATCGACCGTGAAGCAAGGCAATTTTAGCCTGTGGAAAAGCTTCTTGAAATCGAGGAAACAGCTCTAAGACTACGTCAATTCGGGGCGAAGCCACACATATCCTTTTTTGCTTTTGTAAAGCATGATTAATTCCCGGGAAGAGCATTTCAGTTTTCCCTGCCCCAGTAACCGCCCAGAGTAAACGATTTTGTTGCTGATCAATGGAATTAATAATCGCTTTTGAACAGCGAGCTTGCGGAGCAGTTAACTTCCCCGGCCATTCTAAATAACTCTGATTCGCCACAAAATTATTAGGCTCAGGAATGGTCGCTAACTGAACCAGGGTAGAAACTCTACCTAAGTTGATACATTTACGGCAATAGAATTGATGATCTGGTAATGCCCCATCCCTACTAGAGGTAATTGCGCCACATCGTTGGCAGTGAATTTGATTTCCTTTCATTACAATTGCTGGTCGACAATCAAGCGAATCCGTTGGTACTGCATTAATTGGCTGTAAAACTAGCCGTCCATAGTATTTTTGCTTTTCTATTTCTTCCATATTTATTAAATACCCAAAAAGGAGTCTTTTTCTTGAAACCAATCTTATCCGTCAAAGAAAATTTTAAAATTGAACAAGATATCAAAAAATCAAGATTTATTAGTCGGATTATTCCCATTCAAAGTGAAGAGGAAGCCAATCAACTTTTAACGGAAATCCGCACAACCGAAGCTAAAGCTAATCACAACTGTTTTGCCTACATTTTGGGTGACCAGCAAGATATCCAACGGGCCTCTGATGATGGTGAACCTTCCGGAACAGCCGGCGCTCCTATCCTAGAGGTTTTAAAACGCGAGAACTTAACTAATGTATTGATCGTCGTGACGCGTTACTTCGGTGGCATTAAGTTAGGAGCAGGCGGTTTAATTCGCGCCTATGGATCAAGTACTTCCCTAGCTGTTAATAATGCTGCTTTGATTCAACTTGTTGATCAAGAGCTTTTATCGATTAAACTTGATTATCAAAACAATGATCAATTAGTTTATTATCTTGAACAACATCATTTAAACCAGTTAGAAACGGAATACACTACCCAAGTAACTACTACTATTTCAATTTCCAAAGAACAATTAGAACCCTTAAAGCAAGAACTAATCGGTCTTTTTAGTGGGAACGTGGCCTTTAAGGATTTAGGTACCAAACGAGTTCAAATTTCATATCAAAAAAATGAGGATGACAACGACTAATATCGTTATTATCCTCATTTTTTATGGCGTTCACTACGTGTGCGAACCTTATCTTTTAAAGTGTTCTCTTCTTTAAATTCATTACTATCTACTTTAGAAGTATTAGAGCGTACGAGCTTTCGAATCCAATTTAGCATTGGCGTACGGTTTTCGCCCACTAATCCAATTGCTTCCACAAAAATCTCGATTCCAATCAAAATTCCGATGGTTAATAACACTGAGCCCCACAACGTAGAAACGGGATATAGCAGCGCAATAAAGGAAAAGATTAGTGAAATTCCATAAATCACTAACACTGTTTGTCGATGGGTTAAGCCCATTTGCATCAAACGATGATGTAGATGGCGTTTATCAGCGTGTGAAATAGATTCCTTATTTAATAATCTTCTCAAAATTGCATAAACCGTATCAGTCAATGGCACACCCAAAATCATAACTGGAATTAAAATTGTGATAAAGGTTGCATTTTTCAAACCAGATAGTGAGAAAATTGAAATCATAAATCCAATAAATAAAGCTCCCGTATCACCGAGATAAATCCGTGCTGGAAAGAAATTGTAAGGTAAAAAACCAATTTCAGCTGCTACCAAGGTAAAAATCATGATTACAATGTAGATATTAGTAGATGGTAGAAAGAATAGTCCGGTAAATCCTGTGGTAAACAACGCAATGATTGTTACCCCAGTCGCTAGACCATCTAACCCATCTAATAAATTAATCGCATTTGTAATAGCTGCTATCCATAGCAACGTAATTGGTAACGAAAACCACCCGAAGTTAACAATTCCAATAAATGGGAAAGTTAACGTCGTCATCCGAACGTTAGCAAATAGATACACCGCTAACGCCGCTAACAAGATTCCAATCATTTTTTGTATAGGTCTTAATTCAAAAATATCATCGATAATTCCTGTTACTAAAATAATGCATTCCCCGAAGAAAATTCCGTAAAACTGCGGATTAGGTATTTGATTTCTCAATAAGAAAAATAATGAGAAATTGAAGGCAATGAAGATTGCCAATCCCCCCATGGTTGGCATTGGTACTTTATTGACTCGCCTGGCTGTCGGTTTGTCAATGGCACCAACTTTGAATGAAATCCTCCGGACAAATGGTGTTAAGATCGCCGAAATGATCATTGTCGCAAATAAACTAACAATTATTTCAAATCGCATAATTTGTCCTCTTTTTGTTCGTAATAAGCACATTATACCTAAACTCATGAGCCTTATACAATCTTCTTCACTAAAAATGCAAAGAATTTAAATTATTTTTTCATATTTTGACACAAAAAAACCTAGCCTCAGCTAGGTTTTACTTTTTATTTATTTCAGATGGTAATTATAGGTTGAGACAATAATATTCTCACGCGAGTTCAAAGAAGCACGTAAACGCAAACCAGTTTGGTTATGCAAAATATTTTGCCATGGTTTTCTTGGAACAAACTGTGGAACTAACACAGTAGTTGTGTAGTTTCGTTCAGCCGCACGCCGGGCAATCACATCACAGAAACGTAAGGTTGGGTTCGTAATTGAGCGATAAGATGAATGGATATCAATGAAACGTACATCTGGATATTCAGCTTTAAATTCCATCGCGGTCTTATGTTCTTTTTCAGGATTAGCATCAAAAGAGACATGCATTGCAATTACGTAGTCCCCGATTGAACGAGCGTAGTTAATTGCTCCAGAAGTAACTTGAGTAACGTTGCTAACTAAGACAATCACAGTTGAACCATCATAGTCATGCAAGTTAACTTTACCTTTTTCAATTACTCGTAATTGATCAGCAACTTCATCGTAATGTTTACGAATCTTGTAGAACATTCTTAACAAGAGTGGCATAACAATAAAGTATGGCCAAACATTGCTAAAGTGTAAGAATAGCAAACAAATTACTAAAACGGCTGATAGTAAAGCTCCCAGCAAGTTAGCAGAAGCATTTATCATCCACTTTTTACCGCCTTCACGCTTCCAATGAACAATCATTCCTGATTGTGACAATGTGAAAGGTACGAAAACCCCGATGGCATACAATGGAATCAATAGTCCTGTTTGTCCACCAAAGATTAAAATCAAAACGATTGCTCCGGCAGCCAAGGAAATAATACCGTTGGAATAGCCTAAACGGTCACCACGATCCATATAAGCATGTGGCATAAACTTATCTTTAGCTAAGTTATATGCCAACATTGGAAAGGCTGAGAAACCAGTATTAGCAGCCACGGCCAAAATCAATGCCGTTGATAATTGAAGGATGTAGTAGAAAATACCATGTCCAAAAATTATCACACCGATTTGAGATAAAACGGTTTGAGAAGAACTTGGTGTAATTCCACTGTAGTATGCCAAGAACGTAATTCCAGCAAAGAATGAAGCTAAAATCAATGACATAATGGCTAAGGTTCCTGCAGCATTCTTACGACGTGGTTTCTTAAAGTTAGGAACAGCATTACTAATCGCTTCAACCCCAGTCAGAGAAGAAGAACCAGACGATAGTGCTCTAAGGAAAATCACAAAAGTCATCCCGGGCACTGCCGATCCCACTGCGGAAGCCGCATGATAAGCCACTTGACCAGTTGCAATGTTGTATAAACCAACCACAATCATCAAGGAAATAACCACGATAAATAGGTAAACCGGAATCGTTAAGAAACTAGCTGATTCTCGTAGTCCCCGCAAATTCAGCGCCATAATCCCCAGTACAATCAAAACCGCAATGGCAATATGGTACTTTTGCAATGCTGGAATCGCCGACGTAATCGCTTCTGTACCAGAGGTCACACTAACCGCTACGGTCAGCATGTAATCCACTAAAAGTGAGCCACCGGCCACCAGACCGGCCGACGTCCCCCAATTTTTACTAGCTACTACATACGCCCCACCACCAGATGGATAAGCCTTAATAATTTGGCGGTATGACACGGTAATCGCGAATAATAGCACTAATACAATCCCAGCAATTGGAATTGAATACCAAGTTGCAGCGGCAGATAAAACAATCAAAACCGACAAAATTTCTTCGGTACCATATGCAATAGATGATAAAGCATCTGAAGATAGCAAGGCGAGGGCTTTGAACTTCGTTAAAGCTTGTCCACTCTCGTCGAGCGTTTTCAGTGGTTTACCAATTAAAATACGCTTCAAATACGAAAACATCTTTTACTCTCCATTTTCAAAAATATGCAAGTGAAATTCTACTCCAAATCTCGCAAAATGACTAGCACAATTTTTAAGATTATAATTCATATACTGATAATAACAGAATTCATCTGAATAAGGTGTAATTTAAACGTAATATTCCTCAGTCCAGTAAAGAAGTTTTTCAACTTCTAAGTTATTCTAATTCATATTCTCCTAGTTGGAAATAAAAAAGAATCCACAATGCTGATCGCATCATGGATTCTTTTAATTTAAATTAGTCTAGTTTAGCGTTGGAGAGCTGAATTTTCGGCAAACCTTCGCATCTTCCTAATTTAAATCGTTAGTTCTAAGAATTAAATTACATCATACCGCCCATACCTGGAGCTGGTGCTGCAGGAGCTGGGTTGTCTTCTGGTAAGTCAGCAACTACTGCTTCAGTAGTTAACAATAATGCTGATACACTAGCAGCATTTTGAAGTGCTGAACGTGTAACCTTTGTAGGATCAACGATTCCGGCTTCAACCATGTCGACCCATTCGTCGTTAGCGGCGTTGTATCCAACACCTGGCTTTTGGCCCTTAAGTTTTGTAACGATTACTGAACCTTCTTCGCCGGCATTTTCAGCAATTTGACGAACTGGTTCTTCAAGCGCACGACGTACAATGTTAACACCTGTAGCTTCATCGCCTTCAGCTTCGACGTCTTCAAGGTCTGAAATAACGTTAGCAAGTGCTGTACCACCACCAGGAACAAAACCTTCTTCAACGGCAGCTCTAGTAGCGTTTAAAGCATCTTCGATACGGTATTTCTTTTCTTTAAGTTCTGTTTCAGTAGCAGCACCAACACGGATTACTGCAACACCACCAGATAACTTAGCAAGACGTTCTTGAAGTTTTTCCTTGTCGAAGTCAGAAGTTGTTTCACTGATTTGTTGTTTGATAATTCCAACACGTTCAGCGATTTGTTCTTGGCTTCCAGCACCTTCAACGATGGTTGTATCATCTTTAGTAACTGTAACCTTGTTAGATTGACCAAGTTGTTCGATAGTAACGTCCTTCAAGTTCAAACCGAGGTCATCTGTAATTACAGTACCACCAGTTAGGATAGCAATGTCTTCCAATTGTTCCTTACGACGATCACCAAAGCCAGGAGCCTTAACTGCAACTACGTTGAAGGTTCCACGCATCTTATTCAAAACAAGTGTTGGTAGAGCTTCACCTGTAATGTCATCCGCAATAATCAATAATGAACGGCTTTGTTCAACTACTGATTGAAGAACTGGAAGAATATCTTGGATATTACCGATCTTCTTATCAGTGATTAAGATGTATGGATTATCAAGGTTAGCTTCCATCTTGTCGTTGTCAGTTACCATGTATTGTGACATGTATCCACGGTCAAATTGCATACCTTCCACAACATCCAATGTTGTGTCAACTCCACGAGATTCTTCAATGGTGATAACACCATCGTTACCAACTTTTTCCATAGCGTTAGCAATCAACTTGCCAACTTCTGGGTTAGCAGAAGAAATTGAAGCGATTTGAGCAATATCATCTTTAGTTTTTACTTCATGTGACATCTTGTGGAGAGCTTCAACTGCTTTACTTGTTGCTTTTTCAATACCGCGACGGATACCAACAGGGTTAGCACCAGCAGTAACGTTCTTCATTCCTTCATTGACGATTGCTTGAGTAAGAACCGTAGCGGTAGTTGTACCATCACCAGCAATGTCGTTGGTCTTTGAAGCAACTTCTGAAACTAACTTAGCACCCATATTTTCAAAATGATCTTCAAGTTCGATTGCCTTAGCAATTGTCACACCATCATTAGTAATTGTAGGTGAACCGTATGATTGTTCCAAGACCACATTACGGCCTTTAGGTCCAATTGTTGACTTAACGGTGTCAGCTAACTTATCTACACCCTTAAGCATTTTTGTACGTGCATCTTCTGAAAATTTAATTTCTTTAGCCATTATCAACACTCCTAAATTAAAAATTAATTATTCAACTACTGCAACTAAGTCCTTTTCATGGACAACTAAGTATTTTTTATCTTCGTATGAAACTTCAGTACCAGCATATTTGTCATATACTACTGTATCGCCAACTTTGACGTTCATTGGTACTGTTTGACCATTGTCTAAAACTGTACCGTTACCGACAGCGATAATCTTTCCAGTTTGGGACTTTTCTTTAGCATTGCTTGCAAGTACGATGCCTCCGACAGTTTGTTCTTCTTCATCTTTAGCTTCTAAAATAACGCGATCTCCTAAAGGTTTTAACACGTGAATCCCTCCAAATATAATTTACTGATAAGATTTGTTTAGCACTCGTCATCTCTAAGTGCTAACTACAATGATAACTATATCATGATTTTTTTAGATTGCAAGTATTTTTGACCTTTATTAACCAATCAAATTTAGCAATACTTTAAATATGCTATACTAGCAGGAATAAAGGAGGGTTGAGATGAAAATTTCTAAGAGTTCAATTTTAACTTTAATTACGTATTTAATAATTTTCCTTCTACCTAGCATTTTAAACGTGTTTATTAATCTGGGGGCTGGGTTTATCTGGGTTGAAACTGTCGACTACTTGGTTGGCGCACTGCTACTAATCTTTATTAGTAGTAAAACCAACGAAATCAACCATATCGAATCTAATCGTAAATCTTTTCTATATGCTATTGCTTGGGGAATCATTGGAACAGCCTTAGTAATTTTGCTGCAATTTGTGATTAGCTATATTACGATCATTTTTGGAAGTAATCCTACTTCTCAAAACACCGCAACTTTAGTGACTTTGGCTAAAACCAATCCATTTTTCATTTTAGCGATCACCGTGGGAGCTCCAATCATGGAAGAGTTGGTTTTTAGAAAAGTTTTATTTGGTAACCTCAGTGCAATGTTTGGATCTGATTCCACGCTGGGATTCACCGTCATGGCCATCATTTCTAGTCTAGCATTTGCATTTATGCACAACGATAGTCACATCTTTCTATATGCGGCCATTGGTTTGCTATTCTGTTGGTTGTACAAAAAGACCGGACGTATTCAAACTTCGATGATTGCTCATATTTTAATGAATTCGGTCGTTATTTTACCGTTAGTAATTAAATAACAAAAAGAATCATTTTAGTTTCACTAAGTATTAGTGGCTAAAAATGATTCTTTTTAATTTGTTATTTTGGACTGTCGAACTAGTTGTGGAAAATTGTAACAGCTGGCTAAGCCGTTGCGGGGGTATAAGTCTATATTTGATGATTTTGATTTAACGTGTTTAGTTTCATTTTTGTAATTTTACACCTCCTTCCAATACTTTTAAACGTTTACAACACCATTTTTATAGTGTTTAACCTCCTTTAAGGTAATGACCATATATGTTAGAATCAAGGCAGGATTATTGTGATTTACAAATAATTATGGGGGAGTGTTTTATTATGAAAAAAATTGCTTCAATTGCACTTTTAGCATTGGTTCCACTGACGCTTGCTAGCTGCGGATCTGGAAACCAAAAACCAGATTCTCAGTCTTCAAATGCTACTTCTAAAACAGAAAAGGTTAGCAAAAAGGCTAGCTCAAAAGCTAGTTCTAAGAAAGATAAAGAAGCTTCATCATCTTCAAAAGCAAGTTCTAATAGTTCATCTTCAACTAAGGATGATCAAACTTCATCAAGCGTTGCTAGCGCAAGTAGTTCTACTTCCAAAGCTTCCAATAGTGCTATTAGTTCCTCTAGTAAGTCTGAAAATAACCATAATAGCTCAAATAAAACGAGTTCTAACAACCTAAGTCGTGCAGATTTAACTGCCGCTGAACAACAAAATAATCATCAACCGTTAGCTGATGAAACTATCCAAACTTCTGAGGCGGCCATCAATCTAGTTAAAGCCAAATATGGCGATAAGGGTTGGAAAGTAGCTTATAGTTCCGTTGGTAAATCCTCCCCTATTTATTTCCACGTTACTTCCGACCATGCTGGTTCATATTATGTCTACGCTAATGGAGTCGTTCAAAATGCCGGTGGTGATTTATCTGACCACGCTAGCGAAATTCAAAATATTAAATAAACAAAAAAATTCAACCAACGTCGTTAAACGCTGATTGAATTTTTTATTTTATGCAATTATCTTTTCGATGGCTGTATTAACAGCTGCTTTTTCGGCTTGTATTAACTTCACTCGACCTTCAATGACTTTAATGTCCATTGTAATTTCACGTGTTAAGCCTGGCGTTTGCAATTTAGGTTCGAAGAAGGCTTTGAATTCCTCCAACCGTGCTGGTGTTCTAAATATATTAGCAATCACCGTGATGAAGGTATTAAATTCCATATCACCACCCACAGTATCTTCCAACCATTTCCAATCATTTCGAATCCAATCCCAAGTTAATTGTTGCCCTTTAGCATTAGCTAATAGACCTCGGAACCAAGCTCGCAAATCTTGGGGTTTAATCGTGCTAGCATCCTCAAATTTTTCAATAATAGCTTTGATTTGCTTTTCATCCGTAGTAGCAGTGAGTGCTCTACTTAAATCAGCTTTATAACTTGGATCAGTCGATTGACGGTACTGTTCCATTAACTGGTTAAATAGTCGTTCGTTATTAAAGTTTTTCACTTCGTTACTCAAAACATGACTACGAATATCGGCTGACAAGTTGGATAACTGATTTTGATTTTGTTCAAAAAGTTCATGTGCTGCTAAAATTGCTTCAGGATTCTTCGCGTATAATGCGGCTCCCAATACATAAGGTCGAGTTAACTGATCATCATTACTTTCCGCGGCCCTTGGTTTCCAACCTAAACGTTGTACCTGTTTTGCACTAAGTTGATTGAAAAGTTTTTGAAGGTTCGCCTCTTCTTCACTATCAGGCTGAACAAATTTCTTCAAATCACCAGCCAAGCGATATAAAACATCGTTAACTACCGCTGATGAACTATCAGCAAATTTTTCCAGTAGCGGTACAATTTCAGCATACGAAATTTGATTTCCTTCAGCTAATAATCTTAAGTCTTGGAGAATTTGCAGCTGATCAATTGCTCCTAGTTGGTCCAATGCTCCCAAGATATCCGCTAATAAATCCTTAGCATAATGGACGATGAAATGAGATTCGTTGCCAACATTGAGTCGGAAAGGTTGCCCATTTTCATTTCGAAGCTGTTGATAATCGCCTAACGATAAAGTAGGTTGATCTAAAATTTGAGGAACGACTTCATAGTTACCTTTTAATGGGATTTGCCATTGCCGTCCTGCATTTTGTCCTTCACCAATGAAAAATTGTTGTTGACTAATAGTTAATTGGCCATCGACCACTTCAACATTCACTACGGGATAACCCGGTTGTTCCAACCATGAGTGCATGATTGCTCCGACGTCAATCCCCGCAGCGTCTCCTAGAGCAGCCCATAAGTCCGCCCCTTTTGCATTTCCATACTGGTGATTATTAAAATACTGCTTCAATCCGGTACGTAAAGCGTCATCGCCAATCAAGGCCCGCACCATTACTAGCATACGTGCTCCTTTAGCATACACGATGGCTCCATCAAATAGCGCGTCTATCTCAGCTGGGTTTTGGACCTGCACATGAACAGACTGTACACCATCAGTAGCATCTCGCTGTAAGGCTGCAGGAACATCGGACGTTTGGAACATTTCCCAAATATGCCAATCAGGTTCAATCGCATCAATTGCTACGTATTCCATCATATTGGCGAAACTTTCATTTAACCATAAATCATCCCACCATTGCATGGTAACTAAATCACCAAACCACTGATGAGCTAACTCGTGCGCGATGACGGTTGCCACTAGTTGTTTAGTTTCTAGAGCCGTGTTCTTAGGATCTAATAAAAGATAGGCTTCACGATATGTTACTAGCCCCCAGTTTTCCATTGCTCCGGCTGAAAAATCAGGTAGAGCTAGTTGCCATGAATGGGGCAACGGATAAGCTGTATGGTAGAATTCTTCATAAAATTCGATTGAACGTTTGGCAATATCAAGTGCAAAATCAAGTTCTTGAGCTTGATGAGCTTTAGTAGCAAAGACTCCGACTTGCACGCCGCTAGTCGTCTTTGTCATTTTACTTTGAAGATCTCCAAAAGCAAAAGCGATTAAATATGTCGACATTTTAACCGTCGTATCAAAATAATGAATTCCATCGACTACCTTAATTTCAGGCATATTACTTAAAATGGTTTCTCCATCATATTCGTCATACTTTATTGCTAAATCAAAAGTTGCCTTAGCCTCTGGTTCATCAATCCCAGGAAAGGCTTGTCGAGCAAAAGTTGTTTCAAACTGGGTACCAACCAACTGTTTTTGAACTCCATCGACTTCATAGTATGATGGATAAATTCCCATCATGCTGTCCGTTAGTTCAGCTTCGTATTCAACAGTCAAAGTTACATTACCAGCTTGACTTAGTTGCAGACGAATCACTT
This sequence comes from Pediococcus pentosaceus, assembly GCF_001437285.1. Taxonomy (GTDB): domain Bacteria; phylum Bacillota; class Bacilli; order Lactobacillales; family Lactobacillaceae; genus Pediococcus; species Pediococcus pentosaceus. The sequence goes on from NZ_JQBF01000004.1 coordinate 106,275, forward strand.
CATTTGCTGAATCAATTTCAAAAGGCGTTTTCTCATCATTAACATAAACCACCATAACTTCTAAATCCTTTTGGTGAAGTGCAATTTCGGTCTGCTGGGCTATCCCCTGAATGACCGTTTTACCACGAAAATGCTTAGTTTCACGGCTGATATCTAAAAATATATCGTAGTGTTCGGGTTGAAATAAATCATAAAGACGCGTAATTTTAGCCATAGTTTTCTCCTTATTTTATAATACAATTTTAATTATACAACTTCACGATTAATTCGTCTGTTTAATTTGCTTATCTAAATTTACCAATCGATGAAAGAAGCCCAAGATAATTAATCCTAAAATAACAAGTAGAATAAACGCCCATCCACTGCCCGCACTGATATTTTGGGCTCTGGTATAACCTGGATGATGAACTGAACCCATCATTAACGCTAAAACCGTCGTTCCAATCGCACCAGCCACCTGTTGACCGGTGTTATATAGCGCATTAGCGTCATTTTGAAGTTCTTGGTTGATATGTTTTAAACCATAGGCAACCGAATTACCAAACGCCATAGAACGGCCAATGGCAAAAATTAAGTATGCTATGGTAATTCCCAATACTCCCATATGTGGTCCCCAAAGGGCTAAGGATGCTAGCGCTAAGGTAAATAAAATATCACCCATATATAATGGTAATTTTCCGCCAAAGTTATCTAACATCCAACCATAAACTGGTTGTCCAAATCCATTTAATAGACTCCCTGGAAGCAAAATCAAACCACCAATTAAGGATGTCGCTTGGAATACATCTTGAACGTAGTTGGGAAGTAAAAAGTTAATCCCCACGTTAGCGAATTGCAACATTATATATGGTAGAAAACTAAATAGAAAGGCCTTATTTTTGAATACGTCTAGTGAAAATAAAGCTTTAGTAGCATTTTTAGATTTTTTTACAAACAGCGTTGTTAAACCAATACTAAATAATAGTAAAACGATAAATGAAATATAAGCGCCTGACCCCAAATTATTGAGTCCAACGATTAGGGCTACTAGTGCCAACCCTAAAAGAATAAAACGTGTCCAATCAAAAGCATACTGTTTTTGAGTTGGGGTATATTGTTTAATTTTTTTAGACCCTAAAACCATTAGAATCAATGCAATCGGTAATGTTCCCCAGAAAATCATTCGCCAACTTGCAAAAGCGACCACGGCCCCTCCAAAGGTCGGACCCATGGCAGGCGCAATTAAAATAATTAAATTGGCTAACCCAATATAAGTTCCTAGCTTGTGTTGGGGTACAACCTCTAAAATTATATTAACCATTAAAGGAGTACATAACCCCACACATCCGGCTTGAATTAAACGGCCTACCAAGAGCACCCAAAAATTCAGCGCTGCGCCACAGATAACATCTCCCAATCCAAACAAGATGGCTGCTGCCACAAATAACTGTCGATTGGTAAATCTTCTTTTCATGTAAGCTGAAGTTAACATGACTAACGCAGCCATTAACAAATAGCCTGCCGTTACCCACTGCACTGTACTTAATGACACCTTAAATTCTCGCATCAAAGCTGGGAAAGTAACGTTCATTGAAGTTTCCGTTAAAACTCCCATAAAAGACATCAGTGCCACAATCGCCACAACTACCATCGGATTGGATTTTTTTGTTGATGATTCTTGCATTAAAACTCTTCCTCTCAAGGTTACTTTTTAAAAGTACATAACTTCTATAATGGAAATAATTGAAAGATTTGTCAAATTGGTTCATCAAAAAAGACGTAACGTTGTTTTATCAGCGTTACGTCTTTCATTAAATTAATTTGTTCTACTTAAATTTTTAAGATATTTGTGTTCAACTCTTCGACGTGCTTCCACAGCTTCTTCGAAATCTAGAAATGTAGCATTTAAAACTAAATCTCCTTTATGCATCATTCGTGCAACCCATTTTTGTGAGGGATGATCAAACGAAACACCGATTACACCACTAGTATTTCTAGCTCCAATGTTGACTGCTTGAACCGGATTCCCATTCCGATCCTTGAAAGCGTTACTGTTTCCAATTTGTTCTGCCGTTGCTGCATTCTTTCGAATTGTTTGAGCAGCCTTTTCTTTACGTAAGCACCCACAGCTTTTTACGTTCCCTGTTCGTAAACGGTAACTGTCGGCCTCAATCATCTTGCCACAAACACAACGACATAACCAATAAATATTTCCATTAGAACTGACTTTATCCGCTCTACCCAAAACTGTTAGTCGAGCAAATCTTTTCCCTTGTAAGTCATATTTCATTCTGGAACAATTTCCACAACTTTTTGTGCCACCAGATTTAAGATGCTGTAATTCAACATCTTTTTCTTGTCCACATTCACAAACACAGTGCCATTTAGTATTCCCATTTTTTGCTTTCCCTGATGGATACTTAGCCACTAATTTACCAAATTTCTTACCCGTTATATCTATCCGTATTCCCACGATAAACACTCCTTATATTCTTACTCCTTTTCTTTGGCTTTTTTAAATAGTTAAATAAAAAAGCACTTCCCTGCTATTCCAACTACATGTTCTTAATTAGAATGCTAATGAAAATCAGTAAAGCTTCCCAATTCTTTACTGTTCATCCTGCACTCTAACTTTGTATAGCATTATATCCCATAAAACATTAACCCCAGGATATTTTGCTCAAGCAACCGAACATGCACGTATTAGTATACAAACTCACAAATTAGTGTGTCAACCACATTTCTAGATTTATTTGTAGAAATTAAAAAAGTAATTTTTTCCAAAAAAAATGATAAATTAGCGATAACTTATTTAAGCATCTTTAATAAGAGTTAGTGAATATACGTTCAAAATTTGAAGAAAGCGTATTAACAAACACAACATTTGCGGTATAATATACTAGCACGCGTAAATCAATGACTTATAATTTAATTTATAAATAAGAATTTCATTATAAAAATTGATGATAATTCAAAGAAAAATATCTAAAATATCTATTCGAAGTAACTAATGCTTCATTTTTATGTAAGCCGATACAAAAAATAGATAAATTTACATTTATTCATTTTTTAAATCAATAATGCTAAGAAATATATCTGTATATTTTTCACGCGTTTCGGCATCTAACTTTAAAAATTTTCTGACAAATTCATCACTTTTCTTATCTAATTTACTGTGCTTAAAAACATCCCCTAGCTCTAGATCAAGAGCGTGTAAGATACTTTCTAGTTTTGATATAGATACGTCTTCACGTTCTCCACGCTCTAATCTGGCAACTAAATCAATCGAAACATCCGCCTTTTCTGCTAATTGTTCGATTGTTAAATTTTTTCTTTTTCTGTTTTTTCTAATAAATTGGAATCTTTTTACCATGCAGTAACCACCTTCCAAAATTAAAACTAACGAAATCGAAGGTAAAACAACATAGCTAAATTTACCTATTTTATAAAAAAATATTGCTAAAAGTAACTAACTAATCTACCATTAGAGGTGTGAATACATCGGATTTGTAGGTACTAATTCAGGAGGTTTCAAATGAGTAATATCCTTATCAGTCTTTTGACATTGATAGCTATTTTATTTTGTTGGAAATCGCTTTATCAAAATCCAGCTAGACAGATAGCTGGACGAAAATTTTATATTACCAAAGAATATCCTACTACTTATGCTAATGCTGTCGATAACTTAGACCATGCTACTATTCAATTTAAAAAGGATGGTAGTATCAAGTATGAAGTAATTAATGATTATTCCAATGATAAATGGACAATCAATGGCCACAAAGTTGAAATGGGTAACATTGCTGATCCCGATCGCACTTATATTGATCTGAATGATGAACGTCAAATTGACGGCCACACCTTCTATGAAATAAAATTTGAAGATGATATAAACATTTTCCAATATTTCCTAGTTTCAGAGAACTAATACTTTACAATTTAATTAAAACTATAAAAAACTTCAGAAAGTTAGTCTTTCTGAAGTTTTTTATTTTGGTAATCTATTTTGTTTAGTTTCTGACACTAAATGTTTAAAACAGGATGCAAACTTATCAAATAATAGAATTGTACCATAACATAATCTAAACTTATAAAAAAATAATAACTGAAACCCGGGGTTATAGGAACTCAGTTTAACTCTTAGCAAAAAGATAACTACTAGTTAAACACCGCAATATAAGCAATCTAACATGATTTTTAAAAATTACTTACTATAATTAAAAACTACTTTCTTCCAACAATAATCAATACTTAGCAAACAATTAAAAGTTATTTTGCTATAGAATCATTAGCTATAAATGTTTATATTCTAGTCTAATAACAAAAAAATCCCTAAATTAGATTTTAGAAAAATCCAATTTAGAGATTAAATCTACGTAAAAACTTTTTGTATTGGCACCAATAAAAATTGTAGGAAAATTGTAGGGAACCATATCAATTTTTATTGTTTTCCGTCCCATTAAACACTCTTAAAAGCCCGTAGTTATGCGTTTCTTATTTTAAATTTTATATTACTTTTATTCCCATTCCACAGTTGCCGGTGGCTTAGAAGTAATGTCATAGACGATGCGGTTAACATGGTCCACTTCATTTACGATACGTACCGAAATCTTTTGCAAGACATCCCATGGGATACGAGCAAAGTCAGCAGTCATACCATCAATTGAGTTAACGGCACGGATACCTACTGTGTAATCGTAAGTACGGCCATCACCCATAACACCAACACTACGGATACCAGGTAAAACAGTAAAGTATTGCCAGATATCACGGTCGAGACCGGCCTTCTTGATTTCTTCGCGAAGAATCAAGTCACTGTCACGCACGATTTGAAGTTTGTCTTCGGTGATTTCACCGATTACACGAATTCCCAAACCAGGACCTGGGAATGGTTGACGCCAAACGAGATCTTCTGGCATTCCCAATTTTTCACCAAGATCACGAGCTTCATCTTTAAATAAAGTACGAAGTGGTTCAATCAATTCAAAGTGCATGTCTTCTGGAAGTCCACCCACATTATGATGTGACTTAATCGTTTGAGCAGTATCTGTTCCACTTTCGATTACATCAGTGTAAAGCGTACCTTGAGCTAGGAAGTCAATTCCTTTAAGTTTTTGTGCTTCATCATTAAATACTTGAATAAACTCGTTACCAATAATCTTACGTTTTTGTTCAGGTTCTGAAACACCAGCAAGCTTACTCAAGAAGCGATCTTGAGCGTCCACTTTGATAATGTTCAAACCAAACTTACCTTCTAGACTATCCATAACTTGCTTTGCTTCGCCCTTACGGAGTAAACCGTGGTCTACGAAGATACATACTAATTGGTCACCAATTGCTTTATTGAGCAATACCCCAACTACGCTAGAATCCACCCCACCAGAAAGACCAAGCAATACTTTACGGTCTCCCACAGTTTCACGGATTTGTTGTACTTGCATATCGATAAAGTCGTTCATGGACCAGTTAGCTTTAGCTTCACAAACGTCAAATGCAAAGTGCCGGAGAATTTCGTTACCATATTGAGTATTACGTACTTCAGCATGGAATTGAACCCCGTAGAACTTACGAGCATCATCAGCCATTGAGGCAATCGGACAGTTTGCGCTAGTTGCAACGGTCTTAAATCCTTCAGGGACTTCACGAACCAAATCACCATGGCTCATCCAAACTGTTTGTTTAGCAGGAAGCTCTTTAAACATAACCGCTTGATCATCAGTCACATCAATATCAGCATGACCGTATTCACGGTTATCAGCTGGTTCAACTCGTCCGCCTAGGTTATAAGTCATTAATTGCATTCCGTAGCAAATACCTAAAATTGGAATACCTAACTTATAAATTTCTGGGTCAATTCGAAAGGCATCTTTATCATAAACACTGTTAGGTCCACCAGAGAAGATAATTCCTTTAGGATTAATCTTTTTGATTTCTTCAGCAGTAATCTTATGAGAAAGAAGCTCAGAGTAAATACCGAATTCACGGATTCTACGTGTAATCAATTGGTTGTATTGACTACCGAAATCCAAAACAATGATTTTATCAAAATTTGATAAATCTGCGTTCGCCAAGTCCTTCACCTCATTCTTTTATTCTTACTCATCTATCATACAGTAAAAACGGGAAAAACCATAGCCCCTAAGCTTGCCTCACAATCGATGAAAAGGCTATCAATCGCGTCATTATCTTACTACCTAACGTTTTCAAAATTTCATTCTTAACAACCGCATTGCATTAAAAATAACTACTAAGATACTTATTTCGTGAAAAAGCATCCCACTGGCCATATTTACCCAACCATAAGCCACACCGATTAATAACAACGCCACGGTTCCAATGGCAATTCCTACGTTTTGCATCGTGTTTCGCATAGTAGCCTTTGCCACCCGACGGGCATTTTTGATATTACTAAAATCAGAATCAATCAACACCACGTCGGAAGTTTCAATTGCTACGTCAGTTCCATTTCCCATCGCAATCCCGACATTTGCCTTGGCAATTGAAGGACTATCATTGATGCCATCGCCGACAAATAGGACGTGCCTACCATCATTTTGTAACTGTTCCAAAAACAGTGCTTTTTCTTCTGGTAGCATTTGTGCTTTAACCTGATTAATCCCAATAGTCTTAGCAATCTTTTCCGCAATAACTGAATTATCACCCGTTAGCATCCACTGCTTGTCGATTCCACTCTGTTTTAATTTTTCAAACGTCTCTTTTACACCTTTACGAACCTGATCGACTAATCCCACCATCAACACCAGCTTTTGATCAACGGTCATCAAAACTACGGATTGTCCATCATTTTCAATGGCCTGTAAATCGCGGGATTGTTGAGCCGTTAGCTCAATCTGATTTTCTGTTAAAACACGACGACTACCAATCCAAATCGTTTGCCCTTGATATTCACTTTTAATTCCAATTCCTTTAATCGTTGTTATAGGCAAATTAAAATCGGCTGTAGTTTTTTGCCCACGCTTTTCGTAGTATTCCACAATCGAACGAGCTAAGGGATGATTCGTTTGTTTTTCCAAATCGGCTGCTAATGCTAGCCAGTGATCTTCTTGATATTCTTTAATGCTTTTAACGGTGGGCCGTCCTTCGGTAACTGTACCCGTCTTATCAAACAAAATCGTATCCACTTGGGCTAGTTGATCGATTACGTCTCCACCCTTAATCAAGATTCCAGCCTTAGCTCCACGCCCGATTCCAGCTACATTGGAAACTGGCGCTCCAATTACTAGTGCCCCTGGACAAGCTAGAACCAAAATCGTGATGGCTAACCGTAAATTTTTAGTGAAAAGTAAAATTAATATTGCCACTACCAAAACGAAAGGTGTGTAATACTTGGCAAAACGATCAATAAACTTACTCATCGGTGCTTGATTATCCTGGGCTTCTTCCACTAATTCGATAATTTTTCCGAAAGTTGTATCTTCGCCAACTTTTTGAGCTTGCACTAAAATCTGACCGTTTTCCACAATCGAACCCATATAAGCTTGGTCTCCAGTGGTTTTATCCACTAATTTAGATTCACCGGTAATTAACGCTTCATCAACTTCAGCACTACCGTTAATAATTCCACCATCTACTGGGACCTGGTCGCCAACTCGCACAACCAGAACTGCCCCTTCATCAACCTCATCAATTTCAACTTCTTGATACTGACCATCAACCACCATGGTGGCCGTTGTTGGCTGCATTTCCGTTAAATTTTGAATCGCTTGGTGTGTTTTTTGTAGCGTTCGCTGTTCCAAAAAATTTCCAAAGGCAAACAAAAATGTTACCATTGCTGCTTCTTCAAATTCTAAGATAGCTACTGCCCCAACTACGGCAATACTAACTAATAATTCAATGCTCATCACTCGTGCTCGCAAAGCAGAAATGGCTTTGAATATGATAGGTAGTCCGGCTACCAAAGTTGCTATTCCGTAAGCCCCATTGGCAATCAACCCCTGGTCAGCTAAGTGTTGCATTAACCAACCAATCACGGTTAGCGTTCCAGCTACTACCAGCATGGGATTGCCATGTTGTGTAAACCATCGCTGTATTTTAGCCAAAATTAATCATCATCCTCTTCGTCGTCATCTTCTTCCAGGCCTTCCAAGGGTTCTTTACCTAACCGCGCTTGAATTGCTGCTGAAAATTGATTGAAACTACCATCTAACTCAATCAAAAAGTTTTGTAATGGAAATTTACTTTCATTTTGGGCTAAAATAATGGCTCGACTAATAAACATCTTGCTGGTTTGGATATCATCGACTAACATTGCTAACATTTCTTGATCCGTTAAATATTTATTGCGCGCATTTTCCGTCAACATTTTATATTCTGAAAATTCTTCAGTAATTGATGAAGGCTTTTCTCCTGCATTTACTAACTGATGTCCTAATTGGTTAAAGTAGTTATCCACAGTTTGGCGCATCGAGCTTAAAAATTGTTGATCCGCAAAATAATTGTTTCCTTTTATATACCATTCTAATTGGTTTAATTTGGTCGACATCACCCGTAGATTCGCCAAGATGTGATTAGTCATTGCCCCAGCTGTGGGGAGATGATGGTCAATTTCATTTTGTTTTTGTTCAGCTTGATATAGCTCTTCAATTTCTTCACGCATTAGCTTTCACTCACCTTTGTTTTTAAGTCTTTAACGGTATATCCTAAATTTTCGACCGTTTGTTTCAAGGCTTCACCTTTTATTTCAGGTTCGACTTCGGCCTTGATTTTACTAGCATTGAAAAGGACTTTTACCCCTTTAACACCGTCCATCTTATTCAAGGCCCCTTCAATTTTGGTCATACAACTAGGACAAGTTAACGTGTCCAATTTCATAATAATTTTTGTCATTTCAACTAACCTCCTTGATTTGTTATATTAAGCATATAAGGTTTCAAACTAGTTGAAATTGACGTAGATCAATTTTTTTAAATTTATTTTTAGCTATTATAAAAGTAACCTAATCTAGGGAGGTCATATTTTGACTAAACAACTTCATCAGCATCACTGTGTTCCACTAGTCCCGATTTTTAAAAACTTAAATATCGAACAAACTGCTGTAGTGGAATCCATCGTGCATCATCAGCAACTTCCTGCCAATTCGGTCTTATATCAAGAAGGAAATCGAATTGACGCACTCTCAATCATTGCCAACGGCCAAATTAAGGTCTTTCGTACTGCCGAAAATGGTAAAGAACAACTCTTATATCTCCTCCAAGCTGGTGATATCAACGGTGAAGCCGCGCTCTTTAATCAAACCGAACATAACTCGACGGCTATTACGCTCACTCCCACAACGGTTTGTACTATTAATCGCGCTGATTTTCAAAATTTACTTACGCGTTATCCCCAGGTTGGAATGAACGTTATGAACACATTAGGTAGCCGACTTTTAGAATTAGAGCGTCAAACAACTAAATCTAATACGGAATCCGTAGCAAGTCGTCTGGCCGACTACTTAGTCGAGACCGCATCTGCTTTAAATCAAAATCCGGTTCGTTTACCCCTTAAAAACAAAGACTTAGCGACCCTCCTCGGCACTACACCTGAAACCATTAGTCGTTACTTCAAGCAATGGCACGAGCAGCATTTAATTACTAAACTAGAACGCCACCAAATCAAGCTTAATGATGTGGATAATTTACTTTTAGCTACCAGTAACTAAATAACCTATAATAAAAAAGATTGCCTAGTGAGGAATAGCTCACTAGGCAATCTTTTTAAACTCGTACTAAAATGTTATCCATTACATGTCCCGTAGTCTTATGCAGAATAATATCCGCTCTAAACCGCGTCGGTAAGATAAATTCTTCTAGGTTTTTTAAATTAATGTCTCGCCAAATTTTATGTGCCATTTCGAAAGCTTCCGAACGCGGTAATTTAGCGTATTTGTAATAATAATTAGTTGGATCATGGAACGCTGTATCAAGCAATACCCCGAAGCGTTCTAAAAACCATTGCTCAATTAAATTTGCATCCGCATCCACATAAATGGACCAATCAAAAAAATCACTCACATAAATGGTTTCATTAGCCGGTAACTGTAGCACGTTGATCCCCTCAACAATCAGAATATCTGGTTGATCAATCGTATCAAACTCATTTTCCACAATATCGTAAACTTGATGAGAATACTTCGGTACTTTAATTTCTTTTTTGCCACTCTTAACGTCGCTTAAAAACTTAATTAAGGATTTCATATCATAGCTTTCGGGAAATCCTTTGCGATTTAAAATATTCCGTCGCTTAAGTTCCGCGGTAGGGTATAAAAATCCATCGGTAGTTATTAACTGGGTTTTTAAGCTCGTAAACCAGCTACTCAAGAGTTCTTGTAGTAAACGTGCTGTTGTACTTTTACCAACCGCCACACTCCCTGAAATACCGATAATAAAAGGCGTTTTTTTAACTGGCAATTGTAAAAAGTCTAATTTATCGCGATTCCATTTTTCAAAATCCGCATACTTTTTTTGGAGCAATCGTACTAACGGCACGTAAACATCTTGCACATCTTCGAGTGAAATTTGATCATTTAAAGCTTTGATATCTGTTAATTGTTGCGTCGTCAGTGGTAATTCGGCTCGTTTGGCTAAATTTTGCCAATCTTCCCGCTTAAACTCAAAATAACCTTGTGCTTCCATTTCCAATTCCTCATCTTCAAAAAATTACGTCTATTCTAGCATAGATAATTCGTTTATTCAGACTCAGAAATTGATTGTTGAATTTTTTCCGCGTCACTAGCCTCATGTGCCATAAATTCTGCGTCTTGAATTGGTAAATTGAGGTCTAAACCGTCTAATAGTTGCCAAGAAAGTTTAACTTGATCCGCCTTAAAGTCTAGTAAATGACCTCCGAATTCGTGTTGATCGTCAATAAAATGAAGATGCATCCCCGCTACTCCCGCACCATGGAAAAGATCTGGGGTGTAGTAGCCAACTACTGTTCCTCTAACATCTTCAGCATTAAAAACTTGTTGTTTAGATGCTGTTTCACTAAGGGTTGGATAAGGACGTTCTTGTTTCTTTACCACCCGAGTTTGAACTGTACGGAAAGTTCCACTAATTTTAATAGCAACAAATGTATTTTGATATGACAATTCTTTAGCAAGTGTCGCATCCACATCTTTCATCTCAATGTCAGATAACACTGCTCGTCCTTCAAAATCCGCTGAATTAACGTTAGCAAACGGTAATAGTTCATCATCACCAATAACCCTAATTGTACCATCTGCTAGCGCTTGGTAAGGGACTCCATCTAAAATAATTAATTCGCCATTAAGGCCTTCAGCAGTTCCGATTCCAAAGTCACCGTGCTTCAGTAAATCGGAAACCGCAAGCGTCCCACCAAAAAGTCCATCTACTAGCATTGCGAGCGTCCCATGTTGAAATAATTTTGCCATTTAAATCCCTCCTATAATTGGTCAGGAAGAAGTGATTGCCCTAGCTTAACGTTATCAGAATAATCAACTGGGATATCCACCACTACTGGTCCTTCTGTTTGAAATGCTTCGTCAAGAATTTTACCCAAGTCCTCTGGTTTTTCCACACGCAATCCTTTAGCGCCATATCCCTCAGCCAATTTAACAAAATCTACGGGGCCAAAGTCAACGCCTGCAGAATGTCCATACTTAATTTCTTCTTGAAACTTAACCATATCGTAGTATCCATCGTTCCAAATAATATGAACAATATCTAACTTTTCACGGACAGCCGTTTCTAATTCTTGCGCAGAGAAAAGGAATCCACCATCTCCTGAAACTGAAACTGACTTACTATTAGGGCGTAACAAAGCGGCCGAAATGGCCCATGGCAATGCTACTCCTAAGGTTTGCATCCCATTACTAAATAGCAAATGACGAGGCTGGTAACTTCTGAAGTGACGAGCCATCCAAATGTAGAAACTTCCCACATCAACGGAGACAGTCATTTCATCATCAACCCGATATTGAAGTGCAGAAATAATAGACAATGGATGAATACGTTTGGAATCTTGCTTCGGTACTGGTGGCAAGTCTTGCTTGTTTTGCAACTCACGGAGTGTTTCCAAGTATTGTTCACCATCCACACCAACTTGGTAATCTTTAAGATGCGGAGTTAGCAAATCAATCGTTTGCGCGATGTCCCCAACTAATTCCTTTTCAGGTTCAAAGTTATGATCAATTTCAGACGGCGAATCATCAATGACAATAATCTTGCCATCCCCTTCTGCGTTCCAGTTACGAGGTTCATATTCGATGGCATCGTAACCCACTGTGATTACTAAATCACTATGCTTCAATAACTTATCCCCAGGTTGATTGCGGAATAACCCCACTCGACCGTAAAAATGATCTTCTAAGTCATGAGAAATAATACCAGCACCTTGGAAGGTTTCCACAACAGGTAAGTTAGCAATCCGTACTAATTCGCGGACGGCTTTTGTCACCTCGGGAGACGAGGCCCGCATCCCGAGTAGCAATACGGGAAGTTGAGCGTTTCGAATGGCTTTAGCTAGCTCTTCAATTTCAATCGGGCTCGCCGGTCCGAGAATCGGTTTTCTTAAAGGTTTGATTGGACGCGAACTAACCGGTGCATTAACCACATCTTGTGGAAAACTGACAAAACTAGCTCCCTGCTTAGATGATTCAGCCGCCCGGTAAGCATTTGCTAAAACTTCGGAAATGTTTTCTGGTTCTTGAACTTCCACACTAAACTTAGTGATGGGTTCAAATAAAGCAGCGTTCCGCATACTTTGATGAGTTAAACGCAATAAGTCATTCCGTGGTACTTGGCCCCCAATGGCTAATACTGGATCACCTTCAGCCGTAGCCGTTAGTAATCCCGTTGCAAGGTTTCCCACGCCAGGTCCTGAAGTAGTGAGCACTACTCCCGGTTTACCGGTAATTCTTCCAACACCAGCCGCCATAAATGCCGCATTTTGTTCATGTCTTGTAATAATTAATTTAGGTTTTTTTGCTCGGTTAGAATGTTCCAGTTGTTCAAATAACAAATCAATTTTGGCTCCAGGAATACCAAAAATATATGGTACATCATGGTTGATTAAACTATCGAGAATTGAATCTGACCCGGTATAACTACTTTGAATCATTATTTTTTCTCCTTTGGTTTTTGAAAGTGATTACATAGTTAACTATATCAAAATATAATAAAAAGAGCTTAATAAAAAAGTATCTTATTTTAAGCTCTTTGTGTTGTATTTTAAGTTATTAAGCTTTTTTAATATATAAATTTTCAGGAATCTTAGTAATTAACGGACTAAGATCATTCTCAGCAACGATTAAGAGTCGATGCATTGCCCGTGAACAAATTGTATATAATAACTGTTCATCCCGATTAGTTTGATAAATCTTCGCTGAGGTATTCCACACGATTACTGAATCAAATTCCAATCCCTTGGCTAAGAAAGATGGAACAACGATGGTACCTTCCACCAAACGCTGATTTTCAGTTCGGATTAGCGTTACTTGCTCGCCAGCTGCTTTTAATTCATCCGCGATTTGTTCACATTCAGCATAGCTCCGCCCAATAATGGCGCTAGTCTCATGATCTTGGCGATCGCGATGAAGCTGTTCGATCACCGCCTCAACCATTCCTTGATGACTACTATTAATTGAAACCGTTGGTAATTCACCCGCACGATTAAAGGATTCAATTGCTTCACCTTTAACCAAGATTTCCTTAGTAAAGTCTGTAATTTGTTGTGTTGAACGATATGACTTAGATAGTTGAACTACTTCCGTCTTTTCTGGATCAAACATTGTTGATAACTCTGCTAATAAAGTATCACTAGTTTCATTGGCGTAAATTGATTGATTTAAATCTCCTAAAAGTGTGAATTTTGCTCGAGGAAAATTGAACCGAATATAAGCTAGTTGGAAAGCATTATAATCTTGGATTTCATCAATAAATGCATAACGCATGGAACGATCACCTTTTTTACCCGTAATTAAATCATACAAGTATAAATAAGCGGTTGTATCTACCATGGTTAATTGATGCTCCTTAAGCCCGTTCACCACTTTATCCACATGGTTATCCCATTCTGCTTCTGTTACCCCAACTTTCTTTAAATCGTACCATTTGGGGAACGAACGTAGCATTTGGACATATTGGGCATTAATACTTAAGAAGCGATTACGCATAATCGCATTTCGAACCGGTTTAAGTTCTTTCATTACGATTTGACGAGCAAGGAATTTAAATTCTTCATCATTATCCTTAAATTCACGGGGCTCGTTTTTAAATAGGTTGTGTAATTCTTCTTGGCTAAGGTTTTGGACCGCTTCTTCCACCCACTTAGTTCTCAATTCACTACCTACTTTTTGGTTCAATTGGCGGATCAAGGCTTCCCGAGTTCCTTCAATTCGGTTACCCAAATTATAGGTAGTATTAAATGAATAGTAGATGTCTTTAATTTTTTCCTTAGTAGCAAACGGTTGACCTTGGAACATGATATTGCGGAATCGCATACCTGCCGTCCCAAGATATTTCGCATATTTAGTAGTAGCTTTGAAAAATTGCAAGCTTCCTTTGAATTGTTCGATTTTACGTTCCGCATCCGTGAGCTTCTTATCAAAACGTTGTTGCAAGTTTTCAACGTCGATGTTTGGAATCCGTCGTCTAGTAAATTGATAATAGGTCATCTGAATCATGTTTTGTTCGCCCAGTTCGGGTAAAACTTGATCAACATAATCATTAAACAATTGATTAGGTGAAAACATGATGACTTGTCCAGCATTTAAATTACCGCGGTAACGGTAAAGCAAGAAAGCGACCCGCTGTAAAATCGCAGCGGTCTTTCCCGATCCAGCTGCACCTTGAACGAATAGTAAATCGGCTGCGGTATTTCGAATAATTTTATTCTGTTCTCTTTGGATGGTTGAAACAATACTTTTCATCTTAACATCGGATTGAGAACCCAACGCGTTTAGTAGCATTTGATCTCCGATAGTTTCGTCCGTATCATAAACTGAAATCAATTTACCATCTTCAATAGTAAATTGCCGTTTTAACTTCAAGTCTACCGTTTGCGTGCCATCTGGCGTTGCATATTCCACATCGCCCATTTTTCCGTCATAGTAAACACTGGAAATGGGAGCCCGCCAATCATAAATCAAAAAATGATCGGCCGTGTCCGAAAATGAAGCTAAACCAATATAGATGGTTTCATCCTTCTTTTCACCTTTTTCGTGAAAATCAATTCGTGCAAAATAGGGCCGCTTTTTCATTTCTTTAAACGTGGTTAAACGTTTATTAGCGTGTTGCCAACTATTTTCGCGTTCAGATAATAATTGCTGTTGTTGACGGATTGAAATTGCAGTATCCATCATACCAGAATAACTGGAAGTGTTAATTCGAACATCGTTGTAAAAATTCTTATCAATCGCACTACGATCTTTTTCGGCATTATCGGCGTCGTTTTCTGCTTTGGCAATTGCAGTATCCACCTTATCTAAAACTTCATCTAAATGTCTATTTTCGTATTCAAAAATTCCCTCTGCCAATGTGAATCACCTCTCAGTTTTGTTAGACATAAATTTTACTCCTTTTTATGCGTTTTCACAAAGATTTAGCTAATTTGGTACACGGGATATATGATAGAATGATTTAGGTTTTACAAAAAATAAGTGAGGAAAGGATTTTTATGAAAAAATTAAAACTATATTTTGTTCGTCACGGACAAACTATTTTCAACAAATATAACCGAATGCAAGGTTGGTCAGACTCCCCGTTAACCGAAAAGGGCTATGCTGATGCACATCGGGCCGGAGCTCGTTTGAAAAACATTGCGTTTGATGCGGCTTATGCCTCCGATACTACCCGCGCAATGAATACCGCCAACGCCATTATGGCTGAAAATGCGCATGAACAATTACCAATCGAAACTATGCCAGAATTCCGCGAAGAATTCTACGGCTATTACGAAGGTAGTGATTCTGCCCAAGCTTGGTTCGAAGCTTTAATGCCAGTTTCAGGTAAACGAACTTTCCATGAATTTTTGGAAGAAAACCCGATTGCTGCTTCAAAAGATGCGATGAAAGCAGCCGACCCTTTCCATGATGCGGAAAATGATGCAGAATTCTGGGATCGTCTCAATCGTGGCTTTGCCCAATTGATGGAAACCCATAACGATGGAGACACCATTTTAGTGGTCAGTCATGGAACTACAATTCGTTCAATGGCAGGAAAAGCTGATCCAACACTAGATATTACTTGGGGTCCTCAAAATGGTAGTATTAATCGTTTTACTTTAGACGAAGATGGCCTTCATCTCGATGAATACAACAATCATGGAGACGAAGAGCTTTTGTAAACAAATTTTAGGAGAGATAAAAGAATGGATAATTCACCTTTAGATTCAAAAAAAAGGTATATTAGTTGGCCTGTAGTAGCCTTAATGGACTTTGTAACGGTTATTGGGTTCGACGATTTAATTTATAATTTTCACAATCAAGGTTTAGCAATTGTTTCAACTTGGATTTTAATGATTTTACTTTTTGTTTGGCCCTATGAAATGATGGTTGGACAATTAGGTGGAACTTTCAACGAAGATGGGGGTGGTTTAGCATCCTGGATTCGTTCTACCAATGGAGATTTAGCCGGATACATCGTGGCTTTCTTCTACTGGATTGCTGGTTTACCATACGTAGTCGATGTTGCTAATTCGGTAGTTGTATCAATTAGTTGGTTAGTCAAAGGCAATGGTGATTTACAAAAATACATGCCAACCATCATGTTTGCTATTTTTACTGCCGTCGTCTTCTTAGTATTTATTTGGTTCCAACACTTCTTCAAAAACCGTTCACTTGAAATTCTAAGTACCATTGGTGGCGGTGCGATGTTCGTGATGACCATCCTATTTGTAATTATGACCGTAGTGGCTTTAATGCACGGTCGTCATATTGCGACTCAACCATTTAATTTAAAAGCATTTATTCCTAAGATTGATGGTCATTTCTTATCAACATTTGGTTTGTTAATCTTTGCTATCAACGGCGCTGAACTAGCCGCACCATACGTTAAAGAAATGAAAGATGGAAAACGCGATTTTCCTAAAGCTATGATGATGCTCCTCTTGATGACCGTCTTCTTAACCGTCTTTGGATCATTCTCATTAGCAGTGTTCTTCAATGCCCATCATTTACCATATGATTTGAAGATGAATGGCTCTTACTATGCTTTCCAAGCACTGGGTGATGAATTCGGAATTGGAAATACATTCATGTACATCTTCGCTGTCAGTCAAGCAGTTTATATGTTTGCTCAATTGGCCGTAATTTTAGATGCAAGTACCCGAATCTTCCTTTCAGATGTAGCTATGAAGTATCTTCCTAAATCACTAGGTAAGTTAAACAGTGATGGATTACCAATTAATGGTTACTGGTTAACTACTGGAATTGTTTCACTAGTGCTTTTCCTTAGTAACTGGCTCCCAAGTATTAATGATATGTTTAACTGGTTACTTAATATTAATGGGATTGTTTCCCCATTCGTTACTAGTTTTGTTTTCTTTGCCTTTATGCGAATTCGGCAAAATAGTAAGGATTTTCCATCACAATATGTTTTCATCAAAAATGATATTGTAGCTTGGTTAGTTGGAGCTTGGTGTTTCGTTATTACCATCGTCTTCTCGTTCTTAGGAATTCGTCCTACTGACGCAACTCCTGGTACTAACTTATACGATAAAGAACTTGCACTTAATATTATTATTCCAATTATTTTTATTGCACTCTCAGCGCTACTACCATTTATGGCTTGGGTAGAACGGAATGAATTAAAGAAAGTTTCTCGTTCTTCTTACCCATTTGCGATTGTCACCTTTGCCATCGGTGCTTACTTCACCATTAAAGGTGGGTACAATGCCCAAATTTGGTCAGGCGTCTTTGCTTGGGGAATCGTAGTCGTTATTACAATTGCTGTTTATGCACTGTTCTTTAATATCTTTAAAAAAGCATTTAAGAAAGCATAGGAGTTACATGAAAACCGTCAATTATTATTTCGTCCGCCATGGACAAACTTTATTTAATCGTTATCGTCATCTTCAAGGTTGGTCAGACTCACCACTAACTGAAAAAGGCGTTGCAGATGCTAAGCATGCTGGTGATTTGCTTACTGATGTTAACTTTGCAAATATCTATTGCTCAGATACTACCCGAGCGATTAAGACTGCTCGTTACATCAATGCCCAAAACCAACATCCTAAAAATGAAAAAGAAATTGAGATGATTTCAGCTTTTCGCGAACAATTTTTTGGTTACTTCGAAGGAGCTAACTCAGTCGAAACAGAGTTTAAATTGTATCAACAACACTCCACGGTTGAACCAACCTTAAATGCTATGACGGCTATGCATGGTATCAAGGTCGCTATTGATATCTGGAAGGACGTTGATCCTTTTCATGATGCTGAAAGCTATGATGAAATTGTCACTCGGCTAAAGCAAGGATTGGATTATACCTTTAAAAAAGCTCAAGATGGCGATCATCTGCTGGTGGTCTCCCATGGAACCTTGATTCGCATTTTAACATCCATGTTTAACGATCAAATCGATGTTTCTCACAGTCCTCGTAACGGAAGTGTTACGGAACTTCAGTTAACTGAAAATAGTGGACAAATTAAATACTTTGGTAAAACTACTAAAATATAAAAAAGAGGCTTGACGTAAAAACGTCAAGCTTCTTTTTATACTCACTTTATTTTGTAAGCTTCTGCTCGTTGGCGATATTCTTCAATCTCATCATCGGCTGCTTTAACAAAATGATTAGGTGTAATTTCAACCATGCGTCGTTCTTTATCATCAAATTCGCGGGCTGCATCATATGGAACCTGACGCCGGTTGCGTTCAAACTCTGGATCAGGTTCTGGAACAGCTGAAACTAAACTAGCTGTGTAGGCATGCAAAGGATGATTATAAACTTCCTCTGCTGGACCAATTTCTAGCATCTTACCATAATGCATAACTCCAATTCGATCACTGATATACTTTACCATGGATAAATCATGGGCAATAAATAGGTAAGTCAGTCCCTTTTCTTCTTGCAACTTTTTCATTAGATTAACTACTTGAGCTTGGATGGAAACATCCAAAGCAGAAATCGGCTCATCCGCAATGATGAATTTAGGTTGCACCGCTAACGCACGGGCAATCCCAATCCGCTGACGTTGCCCACCAGAAAATTCATTTGGATAACGGCTGGAATGGTCTTTATTTAGCCCCACCGTTTCCAACAATTCTTCCACTTGTTCAGAACGATCCTGTTTATTTTTAGCCAAATGATGGATATCAATCCCTTCAGCAATAATATCTTTGATCTTCATTCGTGGATTCAAAGAAGCGTACGGATCTTGGAAGATCATCTGCATTTCGCGTCGAAATTCCATAATGTCTGACCGCTTCTTAATTGAAGCAATATCTCTTCCTTCAAAATTCACGTTACCAGAAGTTGGATCTTGAAGTCGAATAATAGCTCGTCCGGTAGTCGTTTTTCCTGAACCAGACTCGCCCACTAACCCAAAAGTTTCACCTTCGTAGATATCAAAGGAAACGTCATCAACGGCATGGACTTCGTCTTTTTTACCGACATTAAAATACTGTTTTAAATGTTTTACTTCTAAAATCTTTTTTGTTGTGTCCACTATGGTTTCCTCCTATTCCCCAACGCGAAGGTCGGCTGAATCGATTTGAAACGTATCTTGATAAATCTTCCAACGCCGTTGAATTTCTGCTGGTGGTTCCACTGCGGGTGCATCTGGATGTAATAACCAAGTTGCTGCATAATGCGATGGGCTAACCTTAAAGAATGGTGGTTCA
Source organism: Pediococcus pentosaceus (assembly GCF_001437285.1). Classification (GTDB taxonomy): domain Bacteria; phylum Bacillota; class Bacilli; order Lactobacillales; family Lactobacillaceae; genus Pediococcus; species Pediococcus pentosaceus. The sequence continues at coordinate 126,055 of NZ_JQBF01000004.1, forward strand.
AGTTCCTCGTCAATCTTCATCGCATAAGGATTACGGGCAGCAAAAGCATCCCCAACTGGTGGATCCAATAAATCTGGCGGAGTACCAGGAATAGGTTCTAATTCTCCCTTAGCTGTATCCAAAGTAGGCATGGAGTTCAAGAGTCCCCAAGTATATGGATGCTGTGGGTTATAAAAGATTTCATCCACTGATCCATATTCCACAATCTTTCCGGCATACATTACTGCTACTCGATCAGCCATGCTGGCTACGACGCCTAGATCATGGGTAATAAAAATAATTGAAGTCGAAATCTTGGCTTGCAATTCTTTCATTAAATCTAAGATCTGAGCTTGAATAGTCACATCCAAAGCCGTAGTTGGTTCGTCAGCAATCAAAATTTCTGGATTACAAATTAATGCAATCGCAATTACGATTCGTTGGCGCATCCCCCCTGAGAATTGATGCGGGTAATCATTAATTCGTTTTTCTGCGTCTTTAATGCCCACTAACTTGAGCATTTCAAGTGCTCTTTTTTGCGCCTTTTCTTTACTAATCTTCTGGTGAATCATTAATGGCTCGGCAACTTGTCGTCCAATCTTCATCGTTGGATCTAATGACGTCATTGGATCTTGGAAGATTTCAGCAATATTTTTACCACGAACGTCTTGCAATTCTCGATCATTCATCTTTAAAATATTTTTGCCGTGTAGCTCAACGGTTCCCCCAATAACTTCCGCATTATTAGCTAACAATCCCATAATCGTTTTAGTAGTTACCGTTTTTCCAGAACCGGATTCTCCCACGATGGCCAAGGTTTCTCCCTGATGTAAATCAAAACTAACGTCTCGGATTGCTTTAACCGTTCCAGCATAGGTATGGAAATCAATCGCTAAATTTTTTACTTCAAGTACTTTTTTATTTGAACTCATTAATCAATTTCCTCCTATCTACGGGCTGTCCGTGGATCAAAAGCGTCACGGAGTCCATCAGCTAAAATATTAAATGCAATCATGATAATGGCCAAAACAATTGCCGGATACCACATTTGGAATGGTAAGAACTGGAAATTACGTTGCCCATCATTAATCAACGTTCCTAGTGATGCAGTAGGAGCTTGAATACCAATTCCGATATAACTCAAGAAGGCTTCGAAGAAAATTGCCGTTGGAATGGTAAACATAGTTTGAATAATGATGACACTGGATAGGTTAGGCAACAAATGCTTAACCGAGATTTTCCATGGCGATTCACCTAGCGACTGGGCAGCTAGAATGTACTCTTGATTTTTCAAACTTAGAGTCTGGGCTCGAGTTAGTCGTGCCATTGTAGTCCATTCGTTAATCGCAATCGCTAATACAATCGGTAAAATCCCACCATTTTTGAAAACCAATAGTAACAGAACCATAATTACAATATTAGGAACGGAAGACATAATTTCGATAATTCGCTGCATGAAAATATCGATTTTTCCACCTTTCCAGGCCGAGAAGATCCCGTACCCTACCCCAATTAGTAAATCAATGATGGTTGCGAAAACCCCAATCAATAGAGAAATCATCGTCCCATGTAAGATTCGCTGTGCTAAGCTACGTCCTAAATAATCTGTTCCAAGGTAGAAATACTTATCTGAAGGAACTTTATTAGCTTTATAAGCATCAATTCGTTCCCCACCTTGCACAATTGTTCCATTAAAGCCGTTAATGTTAACTCCTGGAACCTTAGCCGGTAAGTTAGCATAATCGGGATTAGAATTATTGGGATGTGGAGCAGTGATGGGTGATGTGAATGCAAAAATCGCAACGATAATTAAAATCCACATACTGATAAAGGCTGCTTTATTTTCCTTTAAACGCCGCCAAGCGTCTTGCAAAAACGTTCTCGACGGGGCAGTAATTTTTTCATCATCTAAACGTTCACCCTTACTAACAGGTTGAAAGGCATCTTTAGGTAAGTTCACTTTTTCTTCCATTACATTACTCCCCCTTTCCAGTAATTCTAATTCGTGGATCAATCAATCCATAGATGATATCTGTTAATAATAGAACTAAACATAATAGACCAGAGTACAACATGGTTACACCCATAATAGTTGGATAGTCGTTAGTTAAGATTGACTTAACGAATTGTTCCCCAATTCCTGGAATTGAGAAAATATTTTCCACAACCATTGAACCAGTCATAATAGCGACGGCTAATGGACCCACTACGGTAACTAATGGAATCAAACTATTACGCAAAGCATGATGGAAAACTATTCCCATTTTGCTCATCCCTTTCGCTCTAGCAAGTTCAATATAGTCACTTCCTAAGACATCTACCATTTCGGTTCTCACAAAACGAGAAGTGGTTGCAAAGGGATTAGCTGCCAAAGCAATTGATGGAAGGACTGTACTGGCAAACCCACCCCATCCGGCTACTGGAAGCCATTGTAATTTAAGTCCGATGTAGTATTGGAGCACAATCGCCAAAACAAAACTTGGTACAGAAAGTCCTAAAATCGAAATAATATTAGCAGTTCCATCAACCCAAGTATTTTTGCGAATGGCACTAATTGATCCAGTAATGGTTCCAAAAACCACACCTAGAATCATTCCCTGAATCCCGATGGTTGCAGAAGGTCCAATTCGACTACCAATTAAGTAAGAAACCTCTTGATTACTAAACTGGAATGAAGTTCCGAAATCTCCATGCACTGCGTTAATCATGTAGCTCAAGTATTGTTGCCACACCGGCTTATTAAGCCCATATTGTTCATAAATAATCTGAATTTGCGCTTTTGTTAACTTTGCTTGATTATTCAATGGTGTACCAGGCATTAACTTCATTAAAAAGAACGTAATGCTGGCAATCAAGAACAGGGTCAGTAGCAAGTAAAAAACACGTCTTGCAAGATATCTTGCCATAAATCTCCCTCACAATCTCTGGTCCAATATGCACAAAGGGTAAGAGCAATGTATCACTCTCACCCAATGTAATTTGTTCCCATTTTTAATTATTTGATATATGCCTGCTTGTAATCAAAGTTCAATCCAGCCGAGTTATACACAATACCCTTAAGGTTGGTTTTACGCAACATTGATTGTCCTTGTTGATAAAGTGGAGCAACTGCTTGATCCTTCAATAGGATTTGTTCCGCCTTCAACATATCATCCCAACGTTTTTCAGTATTACCAGCGTCAGTAGTATTCGCAGCCTCAATCAACTTATCGTATTCCTTATTAGCCCATTTACCGTTATTTTGTGAGTTATCAGACGTAAATAGTTGAAGGAATGAGATTGGATCTGAGAAATCAGCGCTCCATGCTGTAATAACTGCATCGAATTTACCATCGACCGAGTTTGCTAAACGGTTCTTAAATGGCACGTTACTTAACGAAACTTTCACATTAGGTATCTTTTCAAATGCTGATTGTAAGAATTCAGTTGACTGCTTAGCAGCGGTAGTATCATCACTAAGAAGTTGGAAGTTCAATGAACGCATACCTTCTTCTTTAAGACCTTCAGCCATCAACTTTTTAGCTTCTTTCAAATTGTATTCCGAAGCTGATTTAACATCGACTTCAGAAGCAAAGTCCTTGCCATTCTTTTCATCCTTAGCCAACTTAGCCGGCGTTACTCCCGTTGCAACCGTTGATCCATCACCTTTAATCTTATCAACAAATTGTTGACGATTAATAGCTAACGAAAGAGCCTTACGGATTTTAGCATTCTTAAAGTACTTGTCCTTCTTTTGGTTATATTCAATGTAGAAAGTTGAAGCATTTAAGTACTTAACGTAGTCTTTATTATTCTTGTATTGTTTAACCTGTTCACTAGATAAGGTCATTTGATCAAGCTTATTACTATTATACATGTTCAGAGCCGTTCCAGTGTCTTTAACCACTTTCCAGTTCAAAGTATCCATCTTGACATTTTTCTTATCCCAATAAGTCTTGTTCTTAACGAGCTTCCAGCTTAAGTTAGAACCTGTCCAACCTTCCATTCGATATGGACCGTTATAAACTGTTGTTTTAGCCGAAGTACCATACTTATCACCGTACTTTTTAACGGCCTTCTCATTTTGAGGGAAGAAGGTTGGCATTCCCATCAGGAGTTTAAAGTAAGAAATCGGACGATCAAGGGTCACCGTCAACTTATACTTGCCATCAGCCTTAATTCCCAATGATTTATAGTTCGCTTTACCACTAGCAATTTTATCGGCATTTTTAACACCCGAGAAGATATATGCGTATTGGGAAGCTGTTTTCGGATTTACCGTTCTTTGCCAACCATATACGAAGTCTTTTGCAGTTACCTCATCGCCATTACTCCACTTAACCCCTTTTCGTAGAGTAAATGTGTAAGTTTTGTGATCATCTGAAACTTTAGTTTTTGTAGCAATCGCATTTTCAACTTTATTGTTCTTACCAATTCGATATAGTCCTTCTTCTGTACTACCTAATTGGGTAAAACCAACCACATCTGTAACCTTAGATTGATCCATTGTTGCTAATTCAGCAGACTCTTGAATGTTTGCTGTTTTTTTACTATTTGAATTGCTCGAACCACATGCTGCCAAAACAAACGTTGAAGCTAATGCAACTGAGCCGAGCTTTACAACTGTTTTTAGTTTCATCTCACACACTCCCTATATTTTCAACCAATTATCTTTTACTATGAAAATGAGTATATATTAAAATTATATTAAAATCAATATTAAACTCTAATTATTTTAACTATTCTCTAATCCAAAGCACCATGTTATCTCATAAACGTTAATTACATGTAACTAATCAGCTTCCATGATATAATTATCTAAACGTTTTCAAACTTTGGAGGCCATTTATTTTATGAATGAGAAAATACTAATAGCGGGACTCGAACTCCCCAATATGAACCTGGATTATGCCATGGATGAATTAAGGTCGCTAGCCATGGCCAACAATATGGACGTGGTTGATCAAGTGACTCAAAAATTAGAGCGTCCTAATGCCGCCACTTACTTTGGTAAAGGTAAAGTTGAGGATCTGGTTCAAATTGCAACGGCCTTAGAGGTGGATACCATTGTTTTAAACGATGAACTTTCTCCCAGCCAGTTAACTAATCTTGAAAAAGAAACTAATCTACATTTTATTGACCGTACAGGATTAATTCTAGAAATCTTTGCTAATCGAGCTCACTCTCGTGAAGCTAAACTTCAAGTTGAATTAGCTAAACTTCAATACCAACTACCTCGATTACGTACTAGTTCCACCCAACGCTTGGATCAGCAAACTGCTGGTAATACAGGAGGCGGCTTCACCAACCGTGGTTCCGGTGAAACTAAACTGGAGTTAAACCGACGGACAATCCGTAATAAAATTAATCATATTAATAAAGAACTAAAGGAAATGACAACCTCTTCTGACATTCAACGTAAGCAACGCGATAAGAAAGACATTCCAAGTGTTGCATTGGTCGGTTACACCAATACTGGTAAATCAACTACCATGAACGGGTTAGTTCGTATGTATGGTCGCAATGAAGACAAACAAGTTTTTGAAAAAGACATGCTCTTCGCTACTTTGGATACGAGCGTGCGTAAGTTAACGTTCCCCGATCAAAAAGAATTAGTTTTGAGTGATACCGTCGGGTTCGTTAGCCATTTGCCTCATCAATTAGTCAAAGCTTTCCGTTCGACTTTGGCGGAAGCTGCTAAAGCTGATTTACTAGTTCAAATTGTTGATATTTCTGACCCCCACTATCGTGAAATGATGCAAACTACAGAAGATACCTTAAACGAAATCGGTGTAACCGATATTCCTATGATTTACGCCTTTAATAAAGCCGATTTAGCTGGAGTTAGTTATCCCACTCTAGATGGCAATGAATTAACTTATTCAGCTAAACAACTTCAATCACTAGAAATGGTTACCGCTTTAATTAAAAAACAAGTCTTCAAAAATTATGTTGAAGCTAAGTTCTTAATTCCTTTTAACGAGGGACAGGTGGTCGATTTTCTTAACGGCAACGCTGATGTAAAAAAGACCGATTATACCGAAGAAGGAACCGAAATTACCGCAGAATTAAAAGAAAAAGATTATCAACGCCTTGCTCGTTATGTAATCCAATAATTAAAGTAAAAACAGACGCTCAATTATGGACGTCTGTTTTTTTACTCCTCTTGACCTTCGGGTTACCCTAAGGTTTATACTCTATGAATGAGGTGATGGCATGCCAGAAAAATTAGTAACTATCTCAACCTTAGCACGTTTGTTAAAAACAACAAATCATACTATTCGTTATTATGAAGATGAGGGCTTATTTAAGCCCGCTGAAATTGCACCAAATGGCTATCGAAAATACGGTATGTCACAAGCATACCAACTATCCTTTATTCTTTTTTTAAGACAATTGGATTTTTCAGTGGCATCTATAAAGCAAATCTTGCAAACCAACCCATCCGTAACGGATTTACTGTTAGCTAAAAAAATAGCCATTCAGACCGAACGGCATCGGTTGGAGCAGCTAGAGAAAATATTAGATGATCAGTTAAATATCCATCAAAATTCAGCGAGTCCTACCCTAAAAGTTGCAACACCATTTTATCTTCAATCGGTCAAACGCTTACCCATCGATTATGATTTTGGAATAACCGAAATTATGGATGGGAATTGGAATCCTGACTTTATATTGCGCAAATTGTATTACGTAATTACTCCTGACTACTACGATATTTGCATAGTATCAACTAAACCTACGTCTCAAAAAATAGCACCTGGTGAGTATCAACTAACTCCCATTAAAGCTTCCAGTGCAGAATCATTTGACCAGCAAGTTGCACCATACTTAAAAAATCAAAAAAGAATTATTGCTTTAGAAGATCGCCGAGGATTTTTAACAGCCAATAGTAATCTAGTAATTCATCTTCTCATCCAAAAGACATAAAAATTATAGGAGGAAAAGAAAAACAATGCCGATTTCAACCAAAAGACTTTATTTACGTCCTTTTACACCAGATGATGCTCCCAGCATCTATCAATATGCTAAAAATCCTAAAATTGGACCCATTGCTGGCTGGCCCGTCCATACCAGCGTCGCTAATAGCCGACAACTGATTGAACAATATTTGATGCAAGCTACTATTTATGCCGTAACTCTAAGGGACAATCCCGACGAGGCAATTGGTAGCGTCGGGCTAGAAATAGTTAATAAAGGTGGTGGGAAATCTTTCATGGGAGCTAATGATGCCGAAATTGGTTATTGGATTGGAGAGCCATTCTGGGGTCAAGGGCTAATCCCAGAAGCTGCAGCAGCGGTCATCAAGGATGGCTTCACCACGTTAGGATTATCTAACATTTGGTGTGGTTACTATGATGGCAATCACCAATCTAAGCGAGTTCAAATGAAACTAGGTTTCAAACCTGAACTAACCATCGATGAAATGTATAACCCGATCTTAGACGACATCCGCAAAGAACACTTCACAAAACTTAAGCGAACTGAGTGGCTCCGTCAAAATGATCAGTAAACACAATGTTAAAAAATAGGACGAGTAACCTTAGATGAGGTTACTCGTCCTATTTGTATAATTTTATGATGCAATTCTTTTTTCCAAGTAACGCGAAAATAGTGATAACGCATAACAAACAATAAAGTACATTACAGCCAATGCAACGAACATTGGGATGATGTAATTAGTATTTTGTCCATAAATGATTTGCGCATGATACATCAATTCTGGCAGCATAATAATCGTTGCTAATGAAGTATCCTTAATCAAAGAAATAAATTGACTAACTAATGCCGGAATCATTCGTACTTGAGCTTGCGGCAAAATAATGTAACGCATTGCTTGCCAGTACGTTAACCCGTTAGCTCGAGCACCTTCCATTTGCCCTTTAGAAATTGACTCGATTCCTCCACGAATAATTTCAGCTAGCATCGCCGATTCAAAAACGGTTAGAGCTAGGATAGATGAAGGAATAATTTCAATTCTCAAACCTAAGTTAGGTAAACCGAAATAAACAAAGAAGAAAATTAAAATCAACGGTAAATTACGGATCAAATCAATGATGAAACCCACAATCGCTGAAAAATACTTTATTCTCATATACCGAATAAATCCTAATATTCCACCTAGAATATAACTTAGGATAATTGAGATAACCGAAACTTCAACGGTTATCCAAAGCCCCTTTAATAAAAACATTAAATTTACTGCTGAGTAAGCATCCATAAATGATTTCATCATGCAGCACCTCGATTCGTCCGTTTTTCAAGATAACGCATATAGTAACTGAGTGGCATAGTTATAATTAAGTACATAACTCCCACTACTAAATACGAATTAATCGTATCAAAGGAAGTAGAAGCAATATCATTTCCTACATACATCAAGTCAAAGCCGGCTACGAAAGCAAGTACTGATGAATTCTTAACCAAATTAATAAATTGGTTACCTAGAGGTGGAATCACAATCTTAAAGGCTTGAGGTAACACGATGTAACGCATTGCTTGCCAATAAGTCATTCCGTTTGAGCGAGCTGCTTCCATTTGCCCACCACTAACTGATTGAATTCCCGCTCGGACGGTTTCAGCAATAAAGGCTGATGTATAAATGGTTAATCCAATCGTTCCAGCAACAAATCCATTAATCGAAGCGACATATTGAGGAATTACGATGTAGAAAAACATCGTTACTACTAGTAACGGAATGTTTCTTACCACTTCTACATAGATTCTACCGATGGTGTGTAATACTTTACTTGGTAAAACTTCAAAAATCGCAAACATTGATCCGATGATCAAACTAAAGAATAGTGCAATCACACTACAAAGGACGGTTTGTCCCAGTCCACTTAGAAGTTCTGAGCCATGACTAGCAATTATATTAATCATCTTTCAACCTCCTTGTAGTCAAATCCAGCGATATTTCCAAACCATTTTTCGACTAGTTTGTTGTACTCGCCACTTTCTTCCAATTCTTTCAAGGCTTGGTTGAGATGCTTTTTCAACTGACCTTGTCCTTTATTAATTGCAATCCCATAAGGTTCTTTAGTAAAGGCTTTTCCAACAACTTGATAATTAGGATTGTCGACCGCCATCCCAAATAAAATACCATTATCAGTCGTTAACGCTGCTCCTTGACCAGATTTTAAAGCGGTCAAAGCCTGAGCATAATCTTGAAGCTGAATTACCTGCGCCTTAGGAGCAAACTTTTTAATATTCTCGACGGAATTAGATCCAACCACCCCGATTACTTTAGTTCCGGGCTTATTCAAATCTTTAACGCTCTTAATGGAGCTACCTTTTTTAACTAAAAGCGATTGACCAGCATCAAAGTATGAATTTGAAAAATCGACAACTTTTTCACGTTCTTTCGTGATTGTCATCGTAGCAATAATTGCATCTAAATTACCGTTTTTCAGTAAAGGTATCCGAGTTTGACTCGTAACTTGGATAAAGTTGGCTTTGGCCTTTTTTCCGAGCATTTGCTTGGTTAACGCTTTGGCAATATCGATATCAAATCCCTTAATTTGTGAATCTTTAACATCCATCAAACCAAACAGTTTAGTATCGGCTTTAACACCCCAAGTGATGGAATCCGTCTTTTGGGCTTGATCCCAAGCATCTATATTTTTTACTTCACCCTTCGCACCACAACTACTTAACAACACTAAACTTGCCATGAGGGTGAAAATGAGGGCGACACTTTTCAGTATTTTTCGCATATTCTCCCCTCCTAATGTTTAATAATTTTACTTAAGAATTGGCGTGCTCGTTCATTACTTGGTTGTCCATCAAAGAATTCCTTAGCTTGATCGTCTTCTAGAATTTGTCCTTCGTCCATGAAAATAACGCGGTCCCCTACTTCGCGGGCAAAGCCCATCTCATGGGTTACCACAACCATGGTCATCGAAGAATCTTTAGCAATCTTTTTCATTACATTTAAAACATCGTCAATCATTTCTGGATCCAAAGCTGATGTTGGTTCATCAAATAAAATACACTTTGGATGCATAGCCAAACTCCGAGCTATTGCAATTCGTTGCTTTTGACCACCAGAAAGCATCGATGGCATACTTTCTGCCTTATCTGCTAGCCCAACTAAGTCTAACAATTCCATGGCAACTTTTTTATTTTCATCATCCTTCCGTCCTAGAACTACACGAGGAGCTAACATGATATTTTCAAGCACACTTTTATTGTTGTATAAATTAAAATGTTGGAAAACCATGCCTACTTCACGACGAATCTTATTCATATTGGTCTTCTTGCTAGCCAAATCAAACCCGTTAACTACCAGTTGTCCGCTATTAATACTTTCCAATCCGTTAATAGTTCGGATTAAAGTACTTTTACCAGAACCAGATGGTCCAATCAAAACTACTGTCTCACCCTTTTCAATCGTTAAGTTGATATCTGTCAGGGCGTGGAACTTCCCATAGTACTTTTCAACATTATGAAATTCGATCATTGACATAATAAATCCCTCCAGCTGCGCCCATCGGTTATTTAAACGAATCCTTATACAACCTATAAGCTCCCATTTTTTCTATACCTATTTAAAATATAAGCGACAAAAAAAGGACTGTCAAAGCATATCGCTTGAACAGTCCTTAATTATTTTATACTTTAAACCTCATGAAGCGAGGTATTACGGCGTTTATAGGCAATATTCACTTTTATAAAAAAATTTTCATTTTCAGTGATAATCCCTGAGCGTCCTATCATTTTCTTCTCACCGCCACTTAATAATACATCCGCCAAGTAAAGGTGATTTTCTTGTTTAGCAGCTTCGAAACTAGCTGCCCCAACTTTGGTAATTACGCCAACTGGTAACTCTTCCATCTGATTTAATCCAGCATAAATGGTAGGCTGCCCATTAATCATTTTTATGTCAGCAAATGGGAATTGAATGCCTTCGTCCCCAATAGCGTAAACTTCCGTTTGTCCTGGTTGTAATTGTTCCTTAATCTGTTCATCACTTCGTCCACCGTAATCCTCAAAAAGGATTCCAGCATTTTTCATCAACATCGCAATTTGTTCAATATTTCGCTTTTGTTCGCCCGTGGATTCGACCTGTGCAGGTAGTAGCATCCGTTGGTCAAACATCCCTGCTGGTGAACTGCTAGCTTGACGACTTTGGCGTTCCACTTGGGCTAAGCGCCGTCTAAATTCTTCTTTTTCTCGAATTTCTTCCGGAGCACCACCCACATATTTCTCCAAGATAGGAGAAATATCAAAAGGTGCTTTCTTAGTCGTGAAGAAGTAGTAAATATTCATAATTGAAAAATACAAGAACACTAAAAAGATTGCTAATAGCAATAATCCTCTAAGATAGCGTCCATTTTGTAAGAAACGAATACCAATATATAGTAAATACCAATTTCCGACGAATGCCATGACCGTGTAAACTTGATTCTTTAGTTTACTCTTAACATTGATCATTCCCATATAATGGCTCGCTAATGTAAGAAATGAAATCACGTTAATTCCCCCTATTGTGTGCTAGTCGCCGAGCTACCTGATGCAGCTTGGGCATTCTGAGTTGTGGTACCTGCCGAACTTTGTGCTGCACTAGATGCTTGATTTGTATCCGTGTCAGCATCACTAGATGCATTATTAGTAGTATCGTCATTATTATTTTCATTTGTATTTGTGCTAGTTTTACCACTGCTTGCCGTAGCATCTGATGAGCTTTCCGCATCACTTTGTGAGTCTTCGGTGCTATTTGAATCCATTGTCTCATCTTCTTTGGAACTACTTGTTTCATCATCTTTAGAGCTACTATCTTCATCCATGGAACTTTTACTTGATTTATCATCAGATGAATTTTTATCGTCTAAATTACTACTACTTTCATTATTCATTACTTTTGAAGAACGCACGGGCGCTCCTTCAGAAGTGTTGGTCGCCTTATTAACGATTACGTTTGTAGCACTTAAAGCAATGACCATGGTAACAATCGCAATTGGTGTTAAAAAAGGTGGTGTCCTATATGCCATTTCTCTTTCCCTCCGTCTTTAAAAAAAGCATATCAAAAATATTTAGCTTTTATTTCAAATATTGATTAAGTTTGCAATAACTTAAAAAAATCATCTACTTTTCACCCATTAATTGCTTACAATCTGCGCATAACCCATATAACTCAAAATGATGTCCCGTAATCTCAGCCCCTGGCAATTGCTCACTAAAGAAGCTTAGAGGGCACATTTGGAGTTCCCGTACTTTGCCACAGTTATTACAAATAAAATGGTGATGATGAGTGTGCCGTTCATTACAATCTAACTTTACTTCGGTTTTACCATCATTTTCATTTTGATTTTCTTCAACAATCCCAATTTCAGAAAATTCCTTAATGTTTCGATAAATTGTATTGTAGCTCATTTTAGGATACTCTTGGCGCATTAACTGATCTAACTCCGTCAATTCCATGTAGCGGTCCTCATGGATAGCTAGAATATTGAGTAAGCTCTGGCGTTGTTTAGTTAATTTATAGTTATTAGCTTTTAAAATTTTTACCGCAATTTCTTTACTAGTTTTGTTCAAAAATCTGCACCTCTAAATAGTAATCATTACGTTTTACCCTACCATAATTAACCTTCATTTGGTATCTTTTTGGTTGCTTCTTTAACTCTTTGATAAAATTGATCAATTTTTTGTTTGGTGTGCTCCCAATCATCGTTATTAATGACCGTCGCCCGCCCTTGAAGCTCTTCTGGCAACTGCATGTCGCGTCGATATTCGGGACTGTCAATTCTTTTTTGGATTGCCTCTAAGCTATCACCACGTTTTAACAATCGATCCTTCAAAGTTTTTTCTTCGTTTACCCGTAAAAATAAGATTTCCACCTGTGCCCCTAACTCTTTAAGGTAAGTTATTGCTCCAGCTGTGTCTAATACAATACTAGCAATTGAATTTTTTGACCAAGCACGTCGAAGGCCCTCATACGAAGAACCATATCGATAGTAAGAATACTGCACCTGTTCTAAGTAATGGTTATCATCAAATGTCTCGTCTGTTTCAAAGTAATAATCGATTCCTGATTGCTCATTTTTTCTTTTTGGTCTCGTAGTGTGGGTAATTACCTTAATCACTCCATATTTTTGGTAAAGGTAATCGGCAATCGTCGTTTTTCCCGATCCAGTTGGTCCAGCAATCACAATAACTTTATCCATTTTTAACTCCTCAATTCAAAATAGTTGCATTTTTTCCAAAAATATTGTAAATTAAAGTATCCTAACAAATGAAAGCGCTTTTCAAAGCTTTCTAAAATACACTTTAAGGATAGGAGGTTTATCATTATGCAATTCAAAAAATATAGCTCAGCATGGTATAGTATCGCTCTTGATACAGAAAAGCAGGTATTTATCGCTAATGATAAAGCCCAACCAGAGTTTCATGCAACTGGCGTAACCATTGAAGAGGCTGTTCGCAATCTTCAAAGCCTAGAAGATAATTCATTCAGCAAGCTAGCATAATTTAAACTCTATAATAAGCTTTATCAAATGAGGATAAGAGGGCTGTGACACTTAAATGTGTCGCAGCCCTTTTTCTGTACTTATTTACAATTTTTATTTTACCTATACGCTTGGTTTTATGCTCGCAATGAAATGATCAGCCTTATCTAAGGCTTGTTTCAAGTTTAAATACGATAATTTTTCACGCGCCGTAATGTAATCGAACCATCCAGCTGAACTAATTTCCGCTTCTTGTAACCGTAATGTCGTATCTAAAGGAACTTCAGCACTAAATAATGTAACCTTTTTTAGGTTTTTACCAACCTGGTAACTTAATACCTCGAAAAAATTATCGTTAACTTTCGTGATAATACCTGTCTCTTCGCGAATTTCACGTTGAGCTGCTTCAATCACAGACTCTTTATCTTCGACATGACCCTTGGGGAAACCCCAAAAACCACTCGTTGCACTTTCTAAAAGCAAGTAATACGGCTGATTGTTACGTAACTGATACACTACTGCTCCACCATCAAGTTCTAACGCCATCTTAAAACCTCCACATTATCTTCCATATAAATTATACCAGTCCCGTTCTTTTAATTTAATCAAATTTACATTTTTAATAAAAGAAATCCGATTGACGTAGTGAAACTGATTCAGTATTATTAGAAAGATATTAGAAAAGGAAGTGTGTTATGAAAATAATAGATAAAATTTTGAGAAAAGAATCATTAGATAATTACTTAAAGTCTGACTCAAAATTCGAAAAAACCATTGGTCCAAAAGACTTACTGGCGCTCGGAATTGGTGCAGTAATTGGAACTGGAATTTTCATCCTTCCTGGTACCGTTGCAGCACTGAAGGCTGGACCATCGATTACAATTTCTTTCGTGATTGCTGCAATTGTATGCGCGCTAGCCGGCATGTGCTATGCCGAATTTGCAGCCTCTATTCCAGTTGCTGGGAGTGCCTATTCGTATGGAACCATCATTTACGGTGAACTTCCCGGTTGGGTGCTAGGTTGGGCCTTAATTTTGGAATATGTCTTAGCAGTAGCGGCCGTTTCCACTGGATGGTCCGCTTATTTTGGTTCTCTCCTGGGTGGTTTTGGGATACACATCCCTACTGCCATTTCTGGATCATTTAATCCAAGTCATGGAACTTACATTAATTTATTCGCAATTATTATCGTCTTGCTAATCGGATTTTTACTTAATCGAGGCTTCCAGTCGTCCATTCGGATCAATAACTTTATGGTCTTTGTTAAAATTGCTATCATTCTAATTTTTATTTTAGTCGGAATCTTTTATGTTAAACCTACTAATTGGAAACCTTATTTTCCATTTGGCGTGCACGGTACTTTAGCCGGTGCCTCAACGGTCTTTTTTGCTTATTTAGGTTTTGATACAGTTTCTGCATCAGCAGCAGAAGTTAAAAATCCTTCGAAAACGATGCCCATTGGCATTATCGGAACTTTAATTATTGCCACCATCTTCTATGTGGCCGTTTCTTTGGTTCTTACGGGGATGGTTCCTTACACTAAGCTCAATGTTGCCAATCCCGTTGCCCTAGCTTTACAGTTAGTCCATCAAAATTGGGTAGCCGGATTACTTTCATTGGGCGCTTTAGCCGGAATGACTACCATGATGATTTCTATGATTTATGGAAGTTCCCGTCTGGTATATGCTACAGGACGCGATGGTTTGTTGCCTAAGGTCTTAGGAAACCTAGTGGGTGAACATCATTCGCCACGCAATGCCATGGTGGTAGTTACCATTTTTATCGCCTTTCTAGGAGGCTTCGTTCCTTTAGATCAATTAACTAACTTAGTCAATATGGGGACTTTACTAGCATTCGCTTTGGTATCCTTGGGAATTATTCCTCTGCGTCATCGCCAAGATATTCCTAATACGGGCTTTAAAGTACCCGGATATCCATTTATCCCCATCATTTCAGCCTTGGCTTGTATCTATTTAATTACCACACTTTCGGTGGAAACCTGGATTGGTTCTGCCATCTGGTTTGGAATTGGATTAATTATCTACTTTAGTTATGGAATTCATCATAGTAAACTGGCCCAATAAAAAAAGAGTTGTGATAAAGGCAAATGTCTTTAATCACAACTCTTTTAATTTATTTCATACTAACTTGGAAGTTTATTAAGCACATATAGCATTAGTGCGAAAGCGACCATTAAAATCCAAACAACGTAATTAACTTCCTTACGGCGACCAGCAACGGTCATTAAGATTGGATAAGTTAAGAATCCAAATGCCATTCCGTAGGAAATATTGTAAGTCAATGGCATTCCAATAATGGTGAGGAAGGCTGGCATAGCAATTTCAAATTTATCCCAATTAATTTCACGAAGCGCAGAAGCCATCAATACCCCAACCACGATTAGAGCTGGTGCAGTTACTTGCGTTGTAACGACTGTTAAAAGTGGTGAGAAAAACATACTAAATACAAACAAGATTCCAACGGTTAGAGAAGTCAGTCCTGTTCGTCCACCAACTGCAATACCGGCAGATGATTCCACATAAGTTGCTGTGGGTGTAGTTCCCATTACTGATCCAGCTAACATTGAAATTGAATCTGCCATTAGAGCCTGTCCAATTCGTGGCATTTTATTGTTTTTCATAATTCCAGCTTGTTGAGCTAACCCAATTAAAGTACCAGCGGTATCAAAAAACGCAACTAGCAATAAGATTAAAACTACGGCCCACATCTCAGGGTCAGCGATTGAAGGCAAATGAGCAATTCCCACTCCAAATGTTGGTTTCATACTAGGAGCAAGGGAAATCAAATGCTCCGGCATTTTAATCAAACCTGTCACCAACCCTAAAATCGCAGTGGAAACTAAACCGATAAAGATTGAACCTGGCACTTTTTTCGCCATTAAAATCGCGATTACAAAAATTCCAAAAATGGTTAACCACGTTGTGGGAACGGACAAGGAACCCATCTCAACTAATGAGGTCTTACTTGCTGTAACTAATCCACCGCCTTGCAGCCCGATAAACGCAATGAAGATCCCAATCCCAGCCGCCATAGCTAATTTGAGATCTTTAGAAATTGAATCAATCACAATTTCACGTACTTTGAGGAAGGATAAAATTGTGAATAAAACAGAAGCAATAAATACTCCGGCCATCGCCTTTTCCCATGGAATTCCCATTCCTAAAACAACTGAGAAAGTGAAAAAGGCATTGTCACCCAATCCAGGCGCAATCGCAATCGGATAATTTGCAAGAAAAGCCATCAACGCACAGCCGATAATTGCTGAAATGGCCGTTGCTGTGAAAACCGCTCCTTTATCCATCCCGGCTTGCCCTAGGATTGTAGGATTAACAAACAAAATGTATGCCATTGAAACAAAAGTCGTTAAACCGGCTAAAATTTCTCTTTTAACCGTAGTATGTTGTTCTGTAAGATGAAACGTTCGGTCTAATAATCCATATGAAGCATTATCATCCAATTTTTGATCCATTATTTCGTTCCCCCATCAAAATCTTTTTTATCAACTTCCATATTATTCCATACTTTAATGTTGTTTTCAACACCTAATGTTCGTTTATAGATGCTTATAAACGTCATAAAAGCTTATTTTTTTATTTCATGAAATTTAAAACGAACTTTTTCTTATTTTTAAAATATTTCAAGGCCTAATTATGTTTTATTGCTTTAGGCGTATAATATGAAACATAAATATTGTGGAGGTTCCATGTTATGAAAAACAATCAATTCGGTCGAATACGACTGGATCGCACTACTGAACTTGAAGAATTAAAAAACATTCATTTTATTGATGCTGATTTATTAGCTGATCCGAAAGCCCAGTTAAAAGATTTTCTAAAACGTTCTTGCCTCGTAAGTAATAGCGAAGCAACTTTCCAACAAAAGTTAAGCAATCTACTCGCAACCCCTGATCAAACTATGGCGGCTTTTTTCGAAAGTGATCAACCACTAACTTTAGAAATTTTTATCTTATTAGAACTCCAATTACTTCAATTTGAGGCCGATACTGATTATCAAATTGAAGATCCACTTAGTGCCATTAGCAAAATTCAACTTCCAGAACTCGATCTCAAAAACTTTGAAACTAGTGCGGATGTGGCACACGCTTGGTATAACTTACTAACTACCCACACCAAAAATGGAGAAGTCTATTTAGACCGCCTAACTCAACAAGGTTATTTCGTTAGTTTTTACCCAACGACCACTAAGCCCCTTTTCTTCAATGGAAAAGCCCAAGCAGTCTTCGATCCTCATCAGTTGATCCGTGAAGTAGTTTATGTGGAAGCCCCTCTCGATACTGATCATGATGGACAGCGCGATTTACTTAAAGCCGAAATTTTACGACCCGCTCAAACTGCTCATGGATACCAAGCTCCAGTCCTATATACAGCGAGTCCTTATAATCAAGGGACAAATGATAGTTATGGAGAAGCAATTACGCACAACGTTGATGTTCCTTTAACTGAAAAAGCGGTTCAAAAAATTTCTAAATCCGACGTCACTGCCGAACCCTTCAGCCAAACACTTCCTGCTGAACGTAAAGTGGCTGGAATGGCTACAAAAGCAAGTGAAACTTTTGCTCGCGAACAGCCCTATACTTTGAATAATTACTTCTTATCTCGGGGCTTCGCCGTGGTTTATGCTGCTGGGATTGGTACTCGAGATTCTGATGGACTTCGTGATACGGGCTCTGTCGAAGAAACCATTTCAACTACAGCAATCATCGAATGGCTAGCCGGCAATCGACGCGCTTTTACTAACAAAACTGATAATCTTGAGATTAAAGCTTCTTGGTCTAATCATAAAATTGCCATGACGGGCCGCTCCTTATCTAGGCACCCTCGCCACTGCAGCTGCAACCACTGGGGTGGAAGGCTTAGAGACCATCATTTCAGAAGCAGCCATTTCTAGCTGGTACGATTATTACCGAGACGGTGGTTTGGTCGCTGCTCCAGATACTTTCCAAGGCGAAGATATGGATGTCCTGGCCGCTGAAGTTTTAAGTCGTAAACATGATGCTGGGGATTATTTAGGCATCAAAGCCCACTTTGATCAAATTTTGAAACGTATTGAAAAAGATCAAGACCGTGACTCAGGTAATTATTCTAAATATTGGGACAGTAAGAATTATCTAAATAACGTTAAAAATATTAAAGCTGATATTATAATGGTTCATGGCCTCAATGACTGGAACGTTAAACCACGAAATGTAGGTAAGCTTTGGAACGCTGTTCGGGACTTACCGATCAATAAGAAAATTATTCTGCACCAAGGTCAACACATTTATATCAATGCTTTTCGTTCAATTGATTTCACCGATATGATGAATCTATGGCTTAGTTACAAACTTTTTGACGTTCAAAATGGGGCTAACGAAGTCCTTCCTAATGTAATCATTCAAGATAATGTTGAACCTGAAACTTGGAACACTTATCAAGATTGGCAAGCAGCGGACGATGAGATTCGAGAATTTACACTACAAGCTAAAACGCTGGTGGATCGTGCTTCTGAAACTAAAAACGAGGCAGCTTCATTTCGAGATTCCCTTGATCCAGAATTTTTCGAAATGTATAAAAATGATTTAAAGCATTGGCATACTGATTTGCTAAACACAGAACATGCCACCAATGGTAAAAATCAAATGCGTAATAATCGCTTGATTTTTAAAACAGCACAAACTAAAGAAGATTGGTTAATCGATGGTACGCCTGAAGTTTCCGTTAACGTAGCAGTTAACCAACCATTTGGGATGCTTAGTTTCCAATTAGTTGATTTTGGAGATGCTAAACGTCTCAATCCTTCACCTAGCATTCTCCAACCACGCTCTTTGAGTGGTAGTTTTGATTGGCGGACTGATGATCTACGCGAATTCACGCTTCAAAATGCGGTCACTCCTTGGAAAATGATTTCCAAAGGCCATATCAACTTACAAAATCGTACTAATAATTATTGTGTTGATGAAGTTAAACCCCATCAATTCTATGATGTAAAATTAGAACTTCAACCTACGTTCTACCGCTTATTAGCCGGTCATCAATTAGGACTAGTTATCTATGCTACTGATTTTGAGACTACCATTCGTGGTAACCAAGAACTGCTTTACTCTTTACAGTTAAACCAAAGTCATTTAAAAATAAAGTTAGCACACTAATTTAATTTTTAAATTTATTATTGATTAAACCAATGGTAAATCAATATGGGTTCTGGTCAGTTTCCTTCAAATCTGATATTATAAGCTTAAATTTAAGAAACTAGGTGAGTGTTTTGAAACAAGGAACAACAATTTTAACACTAGATAATGGATACCATTTATGGTCTCACACTGATGGTGACGACGATTCAATCCATCTATTAGCTCTTCACGGTGGCCCTGGTGGAAACCATGAATATTGGGAAAACTTCCACGATGAACTTTTAAAGCAAGGCTTGAATGTCCAAGTACATTACTATGACCAACTGGGCTCATGGTATTCTGATCAACCAGATTACTCCGATCCTGAAATCGCCGAAAAATATCTATCATATGATTACTTCTTAGACGAAGTTGAAGAAGTTCGTCAAAAACTTGGAATTGATCATTTCTACCTTATCGGTCAATCATGGGGTGGCGCATTAACAATGATGTATGCTCTTAAATATGGTCAACATCTTAAGGGTGCTATCATTTCATCCATGGTCGATAACATTGACGAATATTTGGAACATCAAGATGCAATCCGTGATGAAGCTCTTGCTCCTGAAGATGCTCAATTCATGCGTGACTGCGAAAAATCTGGTGACTGGGACAACGAACGTTACCAAAAATTAGTTGACATTTTGAATGCTGCTTACGTTGATCGTAAACAACCAGTTGCAATCCGTCATTTAGTACCAACTATGGCTACTCCGGTTTATAATGCTTTCCAAGGCGATAACGAATTCGTTGTTACTGGAAAACTTAACGAATGGGATGTTCGTGACCAAATTAAAAATATCAATGTTCCAACCTTATTGACATTTGGTGAACATGAAACTATGCCGCTAGATTCAGCACGTCGTATGGCTGAAGTTATTCCTAACGCTAAGTTAGTTACAACGCCTAATGGTGGCCATCATCACATGATTGATAATGCACCAGTTTACTTCAAACATCTTGCAGATTATCTTCGTGAAGTTGAAGCTGGAACTTTCAATAAGTAATCTAAATAAGTCATATTTAAAAAGGACTAACTAATTTTTAGTTAGTCCTTTTTACTAGCTTACCGCCTGTAAAAGCGCTATTATTAATATAGTTTATTGGTAATCAAGGAGGCTTTTTGATGAATAATTTAACAGATACTTATACCCTTAACAACGGAGTTAAAATCCCCGTAGTTGGTTTTGGAACTTGGCAATCTAAAGATGGTGATGAAGCTTATAATGCAGTTAAGGCTGCTTTAGAAGCGGGCTACCGTCATATTGATACAGCTGCAGCTTATGGAAACGAAGAAAGTGTTGGCAAAGCCATTAAAGATAGTGGAATTGATCGTAAAGAACTTTTCCTCACGTCTAAATTATGGAATCGTGACCATGGCTACGAATCAGCTAAAAAAGCGTTAGATACTAGTTTAGCTAAATTAGGTACTGATTACCTCGACTTATACCTAATTCACTGGCCAAATCCAGTCCAATTCCGTGATGAATGGCAACAGCGCAACGCTGACTCATGGCGTGCTATGGAAGAAGCCCTCGATGCTGGTAAAGTACGTGCGATTGGTGTATCTAATTTCCGTGCTCATCATCTTGATGAACTTTTGAAAACTGCCAAAGTAACTCCAGCAGTCAACCAAATCTTCCTAAATCCTAGTGATACTGAAGATGAAGTTGTGGCCTACAATAAAGAACATGGTATTCTTTCGGAAGCATATAGTCCACTAGGAACTGGTAAGATTTTTACCATTCCAGAACTTAAAGATATCGCTGCTAAATACAATAAGAGTGTCGCTCAAGTCGTACTTCGTTGGTCACTACAACACGGCTTCTTACCTCTTCCTAAGTCAGTTCACGCTGACCGTATTAAACAAAACACCGAAATCTTTGATTTTGAACTTTCAGATGACGACATCAAGAAAATTGATGATTTCCATGGTGTAGCTGGTCTAGCTCAGGATCCAGATACCACAGACTTTTAAGCTATTGAGTATTAAAAAAGCAACCCCACGGGGTTGCTTTTTTGCTTGGTTATTCGCGATCTAGACGTAATTTTTCTACGTTAATTTCCTTATCAATCCATTGGGAATAGAAACTATCCTCATGGGATACAACGATCAAATTGCCTTTAAAGCGTTGTAACGCTTCACTTAAGGCCCGCTTCGTTTCATCATCCAAATGGTTTGTTGGTTCATCCATGATTAAGAAATTTGAATCAATCAACTCCATTAAAGCTAATTTAACCTTAGTTTGTTCTCCACCACTAAGTTGTTTCATCGGCTTCATAGTATCAGCAGCATTGATTCCA
Source organism: Pediococcus pentosaceus (assembly GCF_001437285.1). Lineage (GTDB taxonomy): Bacteria > Bacillota > Bacilli > Lactobacillales > Lactobacillaceae > Pediococcus > Pediococcus pentosaceus. The sequence continues at coordinate 147,955 of NZ_JQBF01000004.1, forward strand.
CACTTAGCCAATTTAGTCCGAATGGTTTTAGGCAACATCTTAGGGTATTGGTTTTGAATGGTTTCTAATGGTGTCAATTTAGGATTATCCCATATTAATTCTTGGGTGAAGTAATTAACTTTGGCAGATGGTGAAAAATGGGCTTCTCCACCTAAAGCTGGAATTACTCCTAAGATACTCTTAATCAAGGTTGACTTACCCGCACCGTTAAACCCAGAGAAAGCTACTTTTTCGCCCGCCGACATTGAAAATGTCACTGGTTCAAGCAATTGCTTCTTGCCGTAACCTACCGCTAATTTATTCACAGCAACTGCATTTTGAGATCCAGTATCGAGATATGGAAAATCAAAATGACCCTTTAAGTTTTCACTAGGTGGATCGATTTTTTCCATCCGATTTAACATCTTCTCCCGTGATTTAGCCATCGTCGAACGTTGGCCAGCTTTATTCTTACGAATGAAGTTTTCAGCTTTTTCAATCACTACTTGTTGTTTCTCAAACGCTTTTAATTGGGCTTCCTTACGCGCATCTTTTTGACGCATTGCTGATTGGAAGTCACCACGATACTTAGTAATTTTATTAAATGAAACATCACAAATACAGTTAGTAACCTTCTGCAAGAAATCGTAGTCATGGGAAATCACCATGAAAGCTCCTTCAAAGCCATTTAAGTAATCTGCCAACCAACTAATATGAGCAGTATCTAAGTAGTTTGTCGGTTCATCCAAAATTAAAACGTCTGGATTTTGAAGAAGTAACTTAGCCAAAATAATCTTAGAACGTTGTCCACCACTCATTTCGCTTACGATATGATCTTTACCAATATCGTCGAGACCTAAACCGGTCATTACTCGATTAATTTCCGTATCAATGTCATAGAAATTATTGGCATCTAAGTTTTCCTGGATTCTTCCAGCTTTTTCTAGCAACTTGTCGTCTAAATTTTCAGCATAATCTGCATAGTACTTCTCCATCAAATCACGTTGACGGAATAACTCTGCATATGCGGTCGTTAAAAATTCATACAAGGTATCTTCCTTAGGAATGTCCGCATACTGGTCTAAGTAACCATACGTCACTTTATTTTGCCAAATAATGCGACCCTTGTCTGGTAACGTTTCCCCCGTTAAAATCTTAATTAACGTACTTTTACCAGCACCATTTTGTCCCACAATTCCCATGTGGTCTTCTTTATTTAACTCAAAATTTGCATCTTCGTAGAGCTCTTTGTCCGCAAAACCGTGGCTCAAATGCTCAACTGATAATAAACTCATTTTTTCACCTTAACTTTTCTAAAATAACTAATAACCACCGTAGCATGAATTTATACAAATCGTCAATCCAATTTGCCTATGCTATACTTAATCTCGTTATTAGGAGGACTTACATACAATGAATATTCGTGAAATTGATCATATTACGCTAACTGTATCTGATGTCGCTCGTAGCGAACGCTTTTATCATGAAGTTTTCGATATGCCGATTCTAACCGATGCTCCATTCGCGGGGGTTCGCGCTGGCAAACAACGAATTTACTTCGTTACTCCAGACCAACAACCCCAATTTGCTCCAGCTCAAGCTACTACTGGTAGCATTGCCCTTTCCGTTGTTGCTAAAAATCCAATGGAAGAAATTGTTAACCATCTCAAAAGTTATTTCATCGAAATTATCGACGATCCTAAAACTCGCCAAGGAACTCATGGCAATGTTCAATCACTCTTAATTAAAGATCCCGATGGTAATCTGATTGAAATCGCTAATTACTAAAATAACGATTAGGATGTAACCATTTTAGCATCAAAAACAAAAGGAAGTCTCGACTAAAAAAGTCAAGGCTTCCTTTTTTGCTTCTACAAATACTTAGCATCTTCAACAGGATCTTGAGATGTTAAAATCTTAGGACCGTCTGGTGTGATTACTAGTGTGTGTTCGTATTGACAAGAGAGACTACCATCCATTGTAGTAACAGTCCAACCATCTGGAGCGGAAGTATCACATTGCCATCCCCCAACATTAACCATGGGTTCAATTGTAATCGTCATACCATTCTTCAAGCGAGGACCATGTCCAGCTTCACCGTATCCAGGGACCATTGGATCTTCATGCATTGTAGGTTGGATACCATGCCCCACGAATTCACGAACATCGCCATAACCCATTTCATCTTCAACATATGATTGAATTGCATGACCAATATCACCAATTCGGTTGCCTTCTACAGCTTGGTCAATCCCAAGATATAAAGCCTTTTTAGTAACTTCCATTAATTTTTTAACTTCATCGCTAACTTCGCCCACAGCAAAAGCCCAGCATGAGTCAGACATGTAGCCATCCACACTAACAACTGTATCAACCTTAACTAAGTCGCCTTCTTTAAGGATTAAACCCTTACGTGGAAAGCCATGACAAACTTCATTATTAACACTTACACAGGTTGCATATTCGTAGCCTTCAAATCCCTTTTCTTCAGGAACAGCACCGTTTTTGTCTAAGTATTTTAATGCAAACTTTTCAATTTCCCAGCTTGAGATACCTGGTTTAATAATGTCACGAAGCCCGATATGCATACCAGCAAGTACTGCACCGGCCTTTCCCATTCCTTCAATTTCTCGTTCTGACTTTAATGTAATCATTCTATCCACCCGTTTCTTCATAACTAACGTCTATACTATCACAATTTTGGCGACCAAATTAGTCCAATCGCTTTACTACCAGTATAAGTACCTACATACGGACCAATCTGTCGTGACTCAACTTGCATTCCAGGGTATTTAGCCTTTAAAGTGCTTTGCCACTGCATACTACGATCTACATCATTGGCATCAATTACAGTTACTACTAAATTGGTATGGTCAACTAATTGTTTGTCAAAAATTTCTTCGATTGCTTCCATCGCATTCTTCATTTGCCGTTCTTTACCAACCATCTCTAAACGCCCTTGGTGATTAATAGTTAGAATGGGGCGCATTCCAAAAAATGAGCCTACTAACGAGGTTCGGTTAGAAATATTTCCCATATTCTGAAGTTCTTTAATGTTATTTACTGCAATATAAGCTTGAGTCTGTCGACGATATTTACGCATTTGATGTAAAACTTCGTGGATATCTACTCCATTATCTAGAAGATGAGATGCTAGAATGGCAACCTTTTCTACACCAGCTAAAATAGAACCCGAATCATAAGGATAAACCTGGAGATCCTTAATCGCTGGAACCGATGCTGATACACTATTGATAAAACCACTCAAGCCTCCCGATAAACCAATGCACAAGGCTGCTTCATAACCTGCTTGAGCTAAGTTACTAAAGACTTCCTGCATTTCTTTCATTGGAATTTGAGAAGCTGTAGGATGATACTTTTCAAGCTTAAGCATTCGGTAAAATTCATCTGAATCAATGTCCATATTCTCATGATAAACATGTTTACCAAACATAACCGGTTGATTAACGATCGTAAAATGATACTTACGCACGATTTCCGGAGCTATATTGGCTGAACTATCAATCACAATCGCTGTTTTACTTTGGTTCATTTTCTGATATCTTCTTTTCTAAGTATTTGGCTAATTTTGCTTCAGGATAATACCCCGTCACTTTTTCAATGGCTTTTCCATCTTTAAACAAAACCAATGCTGGAATGCTCATAATTTTAAAAGATTCTGCTACTGCTTGATTGTTATCCACATTCATTTTGGCAAACTGGATTTGATCTCCATAAGTTTTTTCCAAACTCTCTAAGGCTGGTTCCATCATTTTACAAGGACCACACCAAGGAGCCCAAAAGTCCACAATGGTTAGTCCAGATTGTGTCACGTCAGTTAAGTTATCTTGATTAATTGTAACGGCCATTTCTGTCTCCTTTTTACTAACTTGTTACCATAAATTATATCATTGTTTTTTTGCCGGTCTTTTGGCATAGTGAATTCCAATTGTAATTAAAAAGGCTAAGATCACAATTCCCGCAAAAACAATCGATGGAATTTCAATATCAATCATTGGAATGGACAATAAAAGTTTTAACGCAATAATTCCAATTAATACGTATGCCATCGTTTCTAATTCCGGAATTTTTTGCATCATTTTCATGATTACTTCAGCAATGCCCCGCATGGCTAAAATCCCAATCAGACCACCAATTAAAACAATTACCGGATTAGATGAAATTGCTAAGGAAGCCAAGACTGAATCGACGGAGAAAACAATATCCATAAATTCAATTTGGATTACCACCCGCCAGAACACGGAAAGTCGCCCTTCTTTTTTAACTAGTTTTCGCGTCTTACGTCCTCTTTTTTGCTTGTCAAAGAACCTAAATACCAAGTAGGCTAAGTATAAAGCTCCAATTACCTTTATTTCCCACAAGTTAATTAAAAAGGTACCGATTCCGATAACGATAAATCTGAAAATATAGGCGCCCCATAAACCATAAAATAGGGATTTTTCACGTTCTTTTTTATCTTCTAAAACTTGTGTTTGAGTTGCTAAAACCACTGCATTGTCGACCGATAAGATACATTCAATCATTACCAATGAAAAAATTACTAACCAGTCGGAACTGGAGGACAACACGTTTTCCCAATTATTAATATCGAAAAAGGGTCCATATAGGTTTGTTAATATATTCAATAAATTCTTTCTCCTTTTTTCTTCTAAACACTTTATTTTAATCGATTTAGTATATTTTTTCATCCCATTGGGGTTAAACTAATAATATTAAATACAGTGAGGATTATTACTATGCTAAAAGTTACTAAAAAGTCTGACGACTTTTCTTGGATTCAAGTTTCCAATCCTAGCACGCTTGAACTTCAAACTTTAGTCAAAACTTACCATGCTACATCGGAAGCTTTAAGCTATGCTATTGATAAAAATGAACGAGCACGGGCTGAAATTGACGAACCCAATAACATTTTTTTGATCATTTTTCATGCACTCAGTGCTAATTTAAAAGAAGGCGTTCAAACCGAGCCCGCGGCATTCATGTTTCTACCAAAGGCGCTGGTGGTTTTTACGCATGATTCAACTCACTATGTGAATAAACTTTTAGATCGCAATGTTAAAACACTAATACGCAAAAATAGTGATCCTAATTTTGAATTTAATAACTCGTTTATGGTCAACGCCGTTTTCAATACGATCTATGAACTAACGATTCGCTTTAATGACGCTGTTTCACGAATTAATTTTGACCGTCAAGAAATTCAAAATAAATTTAAAACTCGTTTAAATCACAATGGAATTCAAAGCATGCTACAGTTGGAGACTAGTTTGATTTATTTATTAACATCTTTGAAATCAAATACTTCATTATTAAATAGCATGCTTCGTATGCCAAACTTAAAATTAACTAAGGGACAACGTACGCGCCTAGAAGAAATTGTGATTGAGTCTGAACAAAGTCAAGAAATGGCTCAGCTCTCATCTGATATCATCGAACAAGTCTCCAAATCCTACTCTGACATCTTGGATAACAACTTAAATAACACGATGAAATTTCTAACCATCTTATCTATTATTTTAGCTGTCCCCAACATTGTCTTCGGATTTTATGGACAAAATGTTAGCCTACCAATGGCCAATACGCCTTGGAGCTGGACACTGACCATTCTAATTTCGTTTGCTTTAATTTTGATTGTCTATCTCATCGCCAACTGGAGCAATTTTTTCAAAAAATAACGTTAATAAAAAGAACTGTAACTACTGTCTCAGGCTTTCACCAGCCTGATTCGTCGTTACAGTTCTTTTTGTTTGCGTTGCCGCAATTGCATTACCCACGCTGTCAATGGCACCGTGCTAATTACTCCAATAAATCCAATTAGAATCATTGAAAGTTCCGCAGCAAAAATTTTGTTATTAATAAACTCACTAAAACTGTATTTTAACTTAACATACCAAATGAATAATCCTAGAAAACTACCAAAGAAGCCAAAAAACAAGGTATTTAAAGCTGTTCCAATGATTTCTTTACCAATTTCATATCCATGTACAAACAATTTACTGTAGTCTAGGTCTGGAGTAGTCTCAATTAATTCTTGTAACCCAGCCGACACAGCAATTGCCGCCTCAGCTACCGCTCCAAGCGAGCTAACCATCATTGTCGCTAACATCACATCACTGAATTTAATACCAATTAAAAGTGACATCCCCTCTAAATCTTCATTATTTTCATTGGCAAATCCATGAACTAACAAATGGGGTTGCAGCAATAAAATTAACCCGATTAGGACCATCAAAACTAGGACAGAACTGTAGAAAGCATTTTGGGTAATTTGATCATCATCACTGCCCATAAAAATGGTGGTTGCAAGGATAATCAAGCCACTAATACTTGTTATTACTAGCGCCGGAAATCCCCATGCAATTAATGCAATATTTAGGAATAATATGGCAAAATTGAAGATAATACTTAAAAAGGCCCGGACTCCCGTTGCACCGCCCACAATAATCATTAACAGGGCTAAAATTAGCATCAATATTAAAGTTACGCTATGCATGTTGCACCGCCCCCTTCTTAAAGAAAATGCCAACCAGCCAGCTAGCAATAGGAACGGTTAATACAATCCCAATTCCACTAATTAAGCTTTGTACAAATCCCAGTTGCATGTTCATTTCAAACGAGTAGCCCCAACCGTTTCCATTTCTAAGATACAGAGCCATCATTGAAAATGTATCTGCCATAAATATCATGAATAAAACGTTAAGGAGAGGACCCATAATTGTTTTCCCGATATTTCGGCCGGAAATCCAGAGCTGTTTCATTGAAATTAGCGGATTTTCTTTTCGTAACTTGGCAAGACTAACAATAATGTCAGTTGATTCATCCATTACCGCTCCCAATGATCCTAGTACTGTTTCAGCTAGAAATAAAGGTTCGGGATTTTGTGTTACGTACTCCATCGTTTCAAAATGAAGTCCCCCATTATTGGTAAGTCTAAAGACTAATAAACTAATAGCGACTGCGATGAAAGTTCCTAACATCGTCGTTGTAAAGCTTACCCACATTTTTTTGTTCCAACCTAAAACTAATACTAACGTTACCGCACAAAAAACGGCCGCGATTCCGCTAAAAATCCAAAAAACTCCTGAGCCCTCTTGCTGAACATCGATTTCCACTGCAATAAAAAATAAAATGGTGTTTAAAATCAAGCTTAAGAGCGCCCTTAATCCGGTCGACTTCATCATTATTAATAAGCCGATTACCATCACAATTAAGATGGTCAAAGGCACGTCGCGTTTCAAATCTGTAATTGTAGCTGTCTTAATCTGATGGTGGTGTCGGGTTAAATGTAATAAGACCGTTTGGCCTTTACGGTATTTTAAATCCGTCGCCTGCGACTTAGTATATTCATTATTAACCGTGATAATTCGATTACGCTCTTTACCATTTAAAATTTTCACTTTAAGCTGTTGTCGGACACTGTAATCTTGATTTTTAAAATTATCAATTTGGACAGCTTTACTAATTTTTTTAACACTTTCAATACGTCCAACCGGTGTTTGATATAAAAAAGCATCATTTTTAACAAAGAAGACCGCTGCAAGCCCCATCAGCACAATACTTAGTACCAAGATTACTTTTTTATTCCAATACATTAAATCGCCTTTTCCATCCAATAATGTACAATGCCCGCTTCCATTTCTGGGCCACTAACGCGCTCGTAATTCATCGCAAAGTAAAATGGTTCCGCACTCTCTTGAGCATGTAATTTAATTTTTTTAATGTTCATTTTAACTGCTTGGGCTTCAATAAATTCAAACAAATCACGCGCTAACCCATGACGTCGATATCCAGTTTTAGTTGCCACTCTTTGTACAACCCAAGTATCATCATCGACGCGTCGTGCTCGCGCCGTCACAATCGGTTTAGCTTCGTCGTAGCCCACAAAGTAAGTAAAGAAATCTTCATTTTCGTCAAATTCAAGAGCCGGATCAATGCCCTGTTCTTCAATAAATACTTTTTTACGAATTTCTAACGCATCCATATAAACTGGTCCAGTAGCACCTCTAACCATTTTAGCTTCCATACTAGTTCGCCTCCGAAACTATCTTTTAATAATATATCTATCATATTAACCCAGATAACTTATTAATGGCTGCTTAATTCAGAAGAATTATTAAAATTTTATTTTATTCATCCCCCTTACCCAATAGTTAACCAAATCATTTAAAAAAATATGGTAAAATTGCATTTATGCATTAATCTTGTTCTATTTGAAAGGTCTTTAAAAAATGAAATCTTTAAAATCAAAAATTGATACTAGATTCGGATTCTTTATCCTTATTACTATTTTATTTTGGGCGAAGACTCTGTTTGCATATCTAGCTGATATTTCACTAGGTGTAGGTAGTATCTTTCAATGGATAATTCTTTTAATTAATCCAGTTGCTACAACCGTCCTCATCTTTGGACTTGCATTATATATTCGACCGAAAAAAATTTTTTATTGGGTAGCGATGTTGTTGGATGTCGCCAATACCGTCATGCTCTATCTCAATGTAATCTACTTTAGAGAATTTTCTGACTTTATGACCGTTAATACTATGTTGGGCTATTCCAAGGTTAATCAAGGCTTAAGTGCTAGCTCAATGTCCTTAACTAATGTTCATGATATTTTCTACTGGTTAGATATCATCGTTATTTTCTTATTACTCGTTCTGAAGAAAATAAAAATGGACCCCCATCCTTTACCTAAAAAGTTTGGGTTTCAAATCACCTCACTGGGCTTTTTATTTTTTGCATTTAATCTAATGCTCGCGGAAATGGATCGCCCGCAGTTAATTACTAGAACTTTTGATCGTTCTTATATTGTTAAATACATGGGGCTCGATGCCTTTACTGCTTATGATGGTGTCCAACTTGAACGTAACCATAAAATGCGTTCTGAAGCTAAGAAAAGTGAATTAACTTCAATTGAAAAATATGTTAAGCATCATTATGCTAAACCGTCGAATGTTACTTTTGCCAAGGCTAAGGGAAAAAATGTTATTATCATTCACCTAGAAAGTTTCCAACAATTCTTAATCGATGATAAAGTGGAAGGCCAAACAGTCACACCATTCCTAAACAGCATTTATCACAGTAAATCAACTTACTCATTTAGTAACTTTTTCCATCAAGTTGGTCAAGGTAAAACTAGTGATGCTGAAAATATGCTTGAAACTGGTACGTTTGGGACAGCTCAAGGTTCACTGTTCGCTCAGTTAGGATCTGATCAAACCTTCCAAGCTGCTCCAGCAATTTTAAAACAACATGGAAACTACACTTCTGCGGTTTTCCACGGTAATACTGCTTCATTTTGGAATCGTAATAGCACTTATAAAAATATGGGTTATGAGAACTTCTTCTCTGCCAGTGATTTTGATGTTTCTGGGGATAAATCTACTACCTATGGTCTAAAAGATAAGCTTCTCTTCAAAGATTCAATTAAGTACCTTCAACACTTACAGCAGCCGTTTTATGCTAAATACATCACTGTAAGTAACCACATCCCATACACTTTAGATGATGAGGATAGTACTTTTAAAACGCCTAGTACTGGCGATAAAACTGTAGACAACTACTTCAAAACTGCTAATTACTTAGATCAATCTGTTGAAGAATTCTTTAATTTCTTAAAGAAATCCGGTTTGTATGATGATTCGATGATTGTTTTATACGGTGATCATTATGGAATTTCCAATTCCTCTAATACAGCACTAGCTAAAACTTTTGAACAAGATCCGGATCATTTTAAAGAATTCGGCTCTAATCCAACTGAAAATTGGAATAATTGGGATAATTCACAGCTCCAACGAGTCCCATTAATGATTCACATTCCAGGTATGAAAGATGGTGGCATTCAATCCCAATATGGTGGTGAAATTGATGTTCTACCAACGATCTTGCATTTATTAGGAATCTCAACCAAAAACTATATCCAATTTGGTACTGACCTGTTGTCTAAGCAACATGACCAAGTGGTTGCTTTTAGAAATAACGATTATGTAACACCAACCTATAGTTCTATCGGTGGTAAACTTTATGACAGTTCCGGCAATGAGATTACCGATCCTAACACCACTTTTAAAAAGAAAGTTGAAAAAGATCGTAAAGCTGCTAAAGAACAATTAGCGATGTCAGATTCGTTAAATGAAAAGAATCTCCTCCGTTTCTATAAGAATCCGGACTTTAAAAAGGTTAATTCAGCTAACTACAATTATTCGGATGGTTTAACGAAAGCCATCAAGCTAGAAGATAAATTAGGCTTAAAATCGACTTCTATGTTCTCCAAGAATCAAGATAAATCACTTGAAGATTTGTACAAAACTAATGCTCCTGAAGCAAACCACAAATCAACTAGTGAAAACCGAATTAAAATTACAAATCCAGATGCCAATGGCAGTTAACAAAAATGCAGTGAACTTAGTTTTTAAGTTCACTGCATTTTTATATATTCAGATTATTTTTCAAACATGGATGTACTATGAACAGGTCCACGTTTGCCTGGATATAAGTCGTTCATAATTTGATTTACCGCGATCGGGCCTTCACCAAAGGCGGTTGCAATTAGTCTTAACTTTCCAGGATACTCTACCCCATCACCAATCGCGTAAATATTTTTCATATTTGTATGCATCAGGCTATCGACGGCAAACATACGATGTTCTTGGGCCAAATCGATTTCCCATCCTTTGATAATTTTATTACTAGAGGTAAATCCGTAGTTAACAATTAGTTTATCAAAATGGGTAGCTTTTAAGGCTTCGGTACCAATTTCTTTCAAATCGACATCGATTCCTTCGACAGCCTCGCGAACATCATTAATTAAATACGGTGTCATCACTTTAACCGTCGATTCTTGGAGGCGTTGTACATTCCGTTCCATCCCCCTAAATTGCTGTCGACGATGCACCAAACTGACACTTTTAGCAATTGGTTCCAGCATAAGCGCAATATCAATGGCCGAGTCACCACCACCTGCCACTAAAACATCCTGATTTTCAAAATGTTCAACATCGGGCATATGATAGTAGATTTTTTTATCTTCTAAATGGTCCAACCCTTCCACAGCTAACTTTCGCGGATTAAATGCTCCATTACCAGTTGCTAAAAGAATTGCTCGGGTATCGTATTCATTCCGATTAGTTTTAACATGGTAAAAATCAGCTTGAGCTTGAATATCAACAACGGTTTCGTTAAGACGAATTTCAGTTCCGACCAAGCGCGTTTGTTTTTCAAGTTCTTTAGCCAAATTAGCTGCTTTTATTCCAGCATAACCACCGACATCGTAAATCATTTTTTCTGGATAAAGTGCAGCAACTTGTCCACCAGCTTGTGGAAGGCTTTCAATAATTTGTGTTTTGGCAGTGCGCATTCCAGCATAAAAACCAGCAAATAAACCGGCTGGACCCCCACCAATAATCGTAATATCATACATTTCCGTCATTGCCTGTGCTCCCTTATTAAATCAATTTCATTTTTATAATCCACCAAATATATTACCAGCTTCTTCAATAAAAAAGAATGCTTGGGATTGTCTTTTAAGCTTTGTTTACGTATGATTAAAGTAAGTTTAATACATAAATTGTTTATTCGGAGGGGTTCTTTTGGCAACTAAAAAAATGATCTTAGATCTAGATACTGGTATTGATGATGCTATGGCCATTGCATATGCTTTGGCAGCACCTGACGTTGATTTGATTGGTATTGTTTCGACATACGGGAATGTGTTAACCCCTGACGCTGGTACTAATAGCTTGAAAATTCTTGAATTACTAGGCCGAACGGATATTCCGGTCTTTCTTGGTGAGGAACACTCACAAACTACCGAAAGCTTTGAAGTTATGCCTATTAGTGCTCAAATTCATGGAAAAAATGGTATTGGTGAAGTTGAACTACCCGCTCCATCTCGGGCAATTGAAACACAGCCCGGGGTTGATTTTATTATCGAAGCTGCTCACAAATACAACTCCGATTTAATTCTAGTGCCAACCGGTCCCCTAACGAATCTTGCACTTGCCTTAAAGAAAGATCCAGAAGTCGCCGATTTAATTGGCAACGTAACTATTATGGGTGGTGCTCTTACTGTCCCTGGAAATGTTAGTCCAGTTGCAGAAGCTAACATCAACCAAGACCCTCATGCTGCTAATGACGTATTTACTAGCCACGTTAACTTAACCATGGTTGGTCTAGATGTCACTTTAAGAACGTTACTAACAAAAAAAGAAACGCAACTTTGGCGTGACCTAGATACTACTGCTGGTAGTAAATTTGCTGATATCGTCGATTACTATATCGACGTTTACAAAATCACCAGTCCTCATCTTGGCGGTTGCGCCTTGCATGATCCTTTGGCGGTAGGAATTGCCCTTGATGCTTCATTTTCCAAAACTATGGATTTAAACATGTTCGTTGATACAACTGACGAAATGTGGGGTCGTACCATTGGTGACCCCGGCCGTTTAAACGAAGAAAATCCCAACGTTTCCGTAGCTTTGAATGTCGATGCAGACTTTTATCTCAAGCGCTTTATGGATTATCTCACTAAATTATTTGCTAAAAATTAATATCTTCTATACCAAAGCCACAAAAATCGATTTTTTTGTGGCTTTTTGGTACGCTTGGTTTAGAGAAACCAAAAAAGGAGTCGTTGTGCATGTCCATTGTATTTTTCGTTTTGATTTTAATCATCGCCACCGTTTTTTCAAACGCATTAGATACTAAAATCAAATTTTTACCACGGGCTATTATTCAAATTATGATGGGGTTAGCACTTTCTTTCATCCCCAATTTCAATCATTTCAATCTTAACCCTGAAGTTTTCATGCTAGCAATTATTGCGCCGCTTATGTTTTACGACGGGATGAACACTAACATTGTCAAACTTAAACGTACTCTGAGTAATACCTTTTCTCTAGCCATTGGACTAGCCGTTGTCACGATTATTCTAGTTGGTTACTTGGGATATGCTTTATTACCCCATATCCCGATTGCCCTTGCCTTTGCTTTAGCCGCTATTATTACCCCTACCGATGCGGTTGCAGTGTCATCCGTGACCGAAAACCTAGATCTTCCTAATGAGGCCATGCTGAGTCTCAAAAATGAGTCTTTGTTTAACGATGCAAGTGGAATCGTAATGTTTGATTTAGCTTTGACTGCCTTTCATACGGGACATTTTTCTCCGGTTCTAAGTATTTTTAATTACCTATATGTCTTCTTTGGTGGCTTAATTGTCGGCTGGATTGTCGGTTGGCTTTTTGTTCGCTTACAGTTACTCTTAATTGAAACCGATATTGATAACCCCAACATTATTGTCCCCATCAACTTCATTAAGCCTTTTGCTATCTACCTTCTGGCTGAAATGTTTGATACTTCCGGAATTTTGGCTGTGGTAGCAGCTGGATTGATTCAAAGTACTCAAGCTCAATCCTTACGTCTTACTTCAACCAAAACTCAAATGGTGTCTAAAACCACCTACGAAATTTTTACTAACTTAATGAACGGTTTCGTTTTTATTCTTCTAGGAGTTTCATTTCCAACCGTCATCTACGATATTACCAATGAAGGCCGTCAGGTTTCTTCGCTAGGTTATCTCATTTTGGTTGGTATCATTTTGTACATCGTCATGATTATCATTCGCTACCTATGGGTTACTTTAAAACTAGCCAACATCCGTATACGGCCAGCCGATAAAGTACTTAATCATTTTTTAATTGCTATTAATGGTATTCATGGGACTATTACCCTATCGATGGCCTTTTCTATTCCGATTGTATTACATGGTAAGATTTTTCCATTCCGCAATGATATTATTTTCATCGCGGCAACCGTCATCATTCTCAGCTTACTCGTGCCAAGTATTATCTTACCGTTGATGTTACCAGCCAAAACTTATTCCTACAGTTTAGAAGATATTAGCACCTACCGCCAAAAAATGATTGAATACGCCATTAAACGCGTCCATGATGCCGATGAAGATCCGGTCGAAACGCAGGCGGTGATTGCTACTTTAAGAAGCCAACAGTCTATCTTACAACGTCCTAAACGAAACGCTACTTACAAAATTTTACAGAAATGTTTTAATTTAGAAGAGAAACTACTTCAAGAGATGGTGGATAATGGTGAAATTAGCGTTAAACAACAAACTTTTTACGAAAGAATGTCATTGTTCCAAAGTTTCCAACTCCATCAATCGTTTATCCAGCACTTCATGTATCGAGCACGTTTTTACTTTATTAAATTAAGCCATCGTTTCAAACGACGCATTAAACGGGTAGATCCTTTGGTGGTTACCAAAAAATTCAATAATGCTCGAGACGAATTAGCTCAAGTAGAAAATGAAATATCGCCTCAGATTTTTGCTTATCTCAGAGAACATCTAAACGCAGACAATCGAGCAGAAATCCACTGGATTGAAGAGTACTATCGTGAACGTCATCGTCGTTTTCAAAACAACACTCGTGCTAACGAAATTCAGGAAGAACTTTTTATTAACGCCTTCCAAAATGAGTATAACTTTATTCAAGAACAATTAGGAAAGAAAAATATTTCTCGTGAACTGGCTAGTTTGCTATATGAACAGGTCTCCAATGACGAGTGGGTTTATATGCAAAATGATAGTATTTACGCATAAAAAAACCATGATAACAAGTCACCTTACACTGCTTAGTGTCAGAGGCAACCTTGCTACCATATTTTTTTTAATCCATATATTTATCTAAAAATTTTTCAACTGTTTGTTTATATTTTTTATAGTTAGTATTCATCGCTTCAGCATGTTTAGCACCTTTAACCACGTACTTTTCCTTTGGTCCCTTGGTTGCATTGTAGAGGGGCTCTAGCATTGAAGTAGGAACGAAGGTATCGTTAGAACCATGAATAAACAACATTGGTTTTTTATTCTTAGCCAATTGCTTCAAGGCGCTGGCTTCAGAATAGTCGTAACCTGCACGAATTTTAGAAATCAAACTAACTGTTGGAACTAGCGGATACTTTGGTAAATGATACATTGATTTAGCTTGATATGTAATTTCATCATCAACGCTAGTATAACCACAATCTTCGACGTAAGCTTTAACTTGCTTAGGTACATCAGCTTCTCCACTAACCATCATGGTCGTAGCGCCTCCCATGCTAACCCCGTACATGACGATTTGCTGATTTTTACCCTCAGTCTTCAAAAGTTTGTTCATCCACTTAATGTAATCGCGTCGGTCGGTCCAACCGTAACCGATTAGTTTGCCTTCGCTTTCTCCATGAGCACGGTCATCTGGAGCTAATACATTGTACCCTATTTCGTGAAACATAGCTGCCGGAGCACCTTCAGCTTCTTTACTTTGTAAAAATCCATGTGCCATTACTACTGTCTTATTAGTTTGATGTTCAGCCGGGATATAATAAGCTTTTAACTTCAAATTTCCGGTTGCTGAAGTCATTGTCCATTGCTCTTTTTTTACGTTTTGATACCATTCTTTTTGTTTTCTTAATGGATCATTCTTAAGTGTTTTTTCACTTGAAATAAAACTTTTGGGTCCCCGTACTTCAGCTACGTGGAAGAAATACATTCCTGCTCCAATATCAATAACCAATAATACTCCGATTATTATTAACAACCATTTCCATAATTTCTTCATCGTACTTTCCTCCTAGAACTAACTTATTTAGTATATACGGATTATCAAATTTGTGGATAACAAATTCTCCTTAACGTTTAAAAAATAGTTTAATTTCATAATAAATTTATCAGCCGTTAGGTTTGATTTTTATTTTTAGTACGCGTCTTTATTAGTTTTATTTCTTACAAAAAGGTTGTATCAACCCATCATAATTTCTGGGCGCCAAATCAATCCTCGTTTGTGACACTTACTTTAATTTGTCGCATTCCCCCATTCTGTATTAAAATGAGTATAGACAGATTGTCACAGGAGGATAGCACATGTTTCCAGAACGCTTACGTGCTTTAAGGCACGGTAAACACATTACTTTAGAAGTTCTTGCCAAGGGGTTGAACGAACTTTTTCCAGATGAGACTCCCAATACATCCAGCCAGATTGGAAATTGGGAACGTGGTATTCGAACTCCCTCATACTTGGAAGTTAAAAAACTTGCAGAATATTTCGATGTTAGTATGGATTACCTTTGTGGTCGTGCTGCCTTGAATGAATATGATTTAAGTAAATTATTCCTATCGGGTCGCCAATTGAGCTTTGATCATAAGGTTCTTAGTAGCGACGATCGCTATGAAATTTTCCAATTAATGGATGGTTATTTCCATGGTAAAAAGCGTCGTACGCTAAGCCCTTCCGGTGAACAAGAAGAACTCGCTTTGAATTGGAATAAAACAAAGGACGAATCTTAATGAATCCTAAAAAATTAAAAAAACTAAAACGTCAATTAAAAAAGGAACGCTCCGTTTCAACAACTAACAACTATATTACTCGCCTTGAGCGCTATCGTGAGCTTTTTAAACAAAATAGCACGATTACCTTTTTAATTAATCAGATCCTTGAAAGTAATCGTCTGATTCAACAAAAGCTCTTACCTCAGCAATTACCGGTACTAGAATTACCCGAAGATATTCAAGATCAAATTTTTAATCAAATTAAGGATCAATATCCCCTAGGTGATCCTAGAGGCGACCAATTGTGGGAAAAATTGACAGCCGAGCTCCCTAAATTGGACAAACTTTTGCGCTCCTATCGCGACTACCTTGAAGAAACCTACGGTATGTGGGCGTATATTTCAGCCCCGTTCATTAGCGATTTAGCTCATTATTTGGCTGGTAGACCTACTCTAGAAGTTATGGCTGGTAATGGTTACATCAGTCATGGATTACGCTTAAAACAGCAAAACGTTTATGCCACAGATTCATTAGACTGGGTTCAAGAAAATGAAACAGGTAAACATCTCGTCACCGAAGTTGAAAAACTGGATGCTATATCAGCAATTGAAAAATATGGTAATCAAGTTGATTTTGTAATCATGTCCTGGTCTCCAGATGGAATTCCAATCGATGTTCAAATTCTCGAAAAGCTACGCTCGCTAACTAAGCAGCCTACCTTAATTTGCATTGGCGAACCTCATGGCGCCACCAATAGTGCTGGTTTTTGGAAAACCGCTAAATTAATTGAACCTGAAAATACCCAGCAACTTAACCAACATTATCAATCATTTGATTTAATTCACGACCAACTTTACTTAATTAAATAGACAAAAAAAGAGGATGGACAAAATTAATTGTCCATCCTCTTTTACCGGTCATTAACTAAGTTAACGCAGTCGTTAGGTGGCTCACACACCTATTATGACTCACACTTCTACAATACGGTAGATAACGTGTGCCGGCGAAATGGTCACTAGTCGCCGCAGCGAAACAATTCAAAGAATTGTCTGACCTATCTCGACTCATCGCATGTATCTAATGTAACATGAAATCTATTAACATACAACACCGATTAGGCGCTGTAATTGCAATCTAGCAAATAAGCCTTTATCATTAATAAAGAAAAAAGAAAGCGAGGTGGATAAATGTTTGATCTCATACTCGGATTTGTGATTCATCCTTTAACATATATAACACCTTTAACCGAACACCTTCATAACTGGGTCTACCTGATTTTATTTATCTGGATTTTTCTGGAAACAGCTTTTATTGTATTTTCATTTTTACCAGGACAATCGGTACTTTTCCTAACTGGAACTATTGCTTCCGCAGCTAATTCACGGCTTAACATTTTTATCCTAACGATTACTTTTATCATTGCAGCTACTAGCGGTGCCATCGTTAAATACCGTTATGGAGTGAATATTAAATCTAAAAACAAAATTGCTAAACGTATTAGTGATTCCGAAAAAATGAACCAAACTCAGGAAGTTTTCGATGAAAATGCTAAAAAATCACTAATATTTTCTCGTTTTATTCCCTTTGTCGGTCTTTTTATTCCAATTGTAGCCGGGACCACCCAAATGGATTGGCATCAATTTAATAAATTAAATTTCATCGGTGTCTTATTATGGGTTGGAATTTGTTGTTTTTCGGGTTATTTCTTTGGCCAAACCCCTTTTATCAAGCAGTATTTTACTTTGATATTCTTACTATTAATTATTATTCCTGCTATTTTCCAAATTATTTGGCGTAAATTAAAAAACCGTCCAGAGGAAAAAGCTTAAAAACTCTAGCAAAGTTAGCTACCAAAATCTAACTTTGCTAGAGTTTTTATTTAATCATATAAAAAAAGATTTAGTTTCGATTAGACCTCAAAATTAAATCTTAACTATCGTAGCTACCTTCGCAGTTTTATTTCAACAAACCGGATTACAAAAAGGACCACTAAATAGAGCAGTAACGCCCATAGTAGTGCACTAAAACTAATTAAGGTGGTTCCTAATATTAATCTTCCCAAAATTTTAAATATTAGTAACAACCCCACTAAGATGCCAATTCCCCATAAAATTTCGTCTTTAAAATGACGCTTTTTCAACAACCATGTTTGAACAATCCTAATGTATTTCAACTTTCATACCCTCCGGTACTTTTTCGTAAATCCATTTTGCATCTGGAACCGCCAAACGCACACAACCATGTGATTGAGCTTCTTTACCTAACTGTTCAGCTTCATCCTCAAGGAATTTTCCGTTTTTATCGGTTGGAACAGTATGGAACAGATAGATTCCATGATCTTTAAAGGATACCCAGTACTTAGCGCCTTCCTTTGAAGTTGGATTATAGAAGAAGTCGCCCCGCTCGGCCTGAATTTTATAGGTCCCTGTTGGGGTTGGACTTTCATGTGATCCAGTCGACGCGTACATAGTATATAAAACTTTTTCCCCGTTCATCACATACACTCGTTGTTTAGCAATCGATACCTTCAAAAAAGCTTTCGGATATTTGTCTAAATCTGGATAAGCCTTTTTTTCAGAAGATTTTTTCCAATTAACTGGATTCATTTCGCCCTTTTTTGATTTTGTGGTTGCGGCTTGAATTTCATCCCCAGCTAACCCACTATCTTTAGAAGTGCTCTTAGGCAGTGATTTCTTTTTGGCTGATTTTTGTAACTCCACTTTTTCTTGCTGAATTACTTGCTGATGATGAGTGTAGATGGAGAGGATTAATGTAGAGAATGCAATTACGATTGCTGTTCCAACTATTAGTTCAAATCTCTTCATAGGAACCTCCTATTTTATTCCTCATTATCTTTTTGATCCTTATCTGGGTGATCTAATCGATCAAATTGTTCCGCTATCCAATCCTTAAAATTAGCTTGTAAATCAGGATTAGCACTAATTAGATCCTCTGCCGTCCCAATTTGATCAATTCGTAAATGAGACGAATTAATTTTTTCTGCTTCAATTACTGCATAAATATTAACATCATATTCTTTTTCTGCTTCAGTTAGTTTCTCCACAGGGCCGGGATAAAGCAATGGTAAATTAATAATATTAGATTGAATTTTAATAACCACACTTTTATTAACATTAATAACTGCTTCAGCAATTGGGCTTTCTTGAATGGCCTGTTTCAAAAAATCTAAAGCAGGTTTAAATCCTGTACCGTCGGCTTTTTTTAAAGTTGCTTTCCCAATTTTAAATTCCTCTGATTTAAAACTGGCATCTTTCAATGTTTGGATAACTTCACTTGCTAATACTTTCATTTTGTCCCTCGTTTTTTTGTTTTCTAACTATGAGTTTAACATCTAAAAGCCCTTTTTTACATAGATATATTGCGTATCGCACTCCAATATCACTATAATTAAGTAAAAATTCAGATACGGAGGTTTTAATTATGAAAATTGGCTTTATTGGAACCGGAGTAATGGGAAGTGGCATTATCCATAATTTATTAAAAAATGGTCACGATGTCGCTGTTTTTACTCGCACTAAATCTAAAGCAGACCCTTTACTTGAAGAAGGAGCCCAGTGGGCATCTTCTCCCACCGAGCTAACTCAACAAGTGGAAACAGTTATTACCATGGTTGGTTTTCCACAAGATGTGGAAGAAGTTTACTTTGGTGATCACGGGATTTTTTCAACAGTTACTTCCGGACAAATTTTAATTGATATGACAACTAGTTCGCCCATATTAGCCGAAAAAATTGGTAAAAAAGCTGATGAACTAGATGTTATGGCCTTAGATGCTCCTGTTTCTGGTGGCGACATTGGCGCCCAAAATGCTACTCTAACAATTATGGTCGGTGGTAACCAGACAGCATTCGAAACCATGAAACCAATCTTTGATCAAATTGGACATGCAACTAACTATTTTGGTACTTATGGCGCCTGTCAAAATGCTAAGATGGCTAATCAAATCATGATTGCCGGGACCATGACTGGCTTAACTGAAATGTTAGTATACGCTAAAGCTGCCCAGCTTGACTTAAAGACAGTTCTCGAAACTTTATCCAATGGCGGTGCATCAAATTGGAGTATGGAAAACTACGTTCCACGAATTTTAAAAAATGACTATACTCCGGGATTTTTCGCTAAACATTTCCTTAAAGATTTAAAAATTGCACTTGATCAAGCTAAGCAAATGCAAGTTGATTTACCTGCCACGCGTCTGGCCACTCAACTTTATGATAATTTAGTTAACCAACAGGGATTAGGCGACGATGGAACCCAGGCTTTGATTAAACTCTGGTGGAAATAAAAAAGACTCGCAGTAATTACCACGAGCCCTTGCATTCAGTCTCCATGGAGAAGCAGAGTGCTTAATGGCGGCCGTAGTCGCCATTTAATTTGCGCAAGTTCATTTTAACGCATTTGCCGTCTAATTAGAAATATTTTAGTTTATCCGGTAAATTCGATGTAAAAAGGCTTACATTTTTTTGTGAAAATGATATCATTAGTATAAGAAAAGATGATTGGATGGTGGGTAACATGCTACAACAATACAAAAATATCTTAGCACCTGTTGATGGGTCTAAAACAACTGATGTTGTTCTAGATCGCGCAATTGAAGTTGCAAAAAGAAATGACACTCATCTCGATATTTTAAATGTCCTTGAAGTAAATCAATTTAGTGATACTTATGGTGGGGCAGTTAGTGGAGATGTAATCTATAAACTTTCAGAGGACGTCCAACATCGATTAGAAGAACTCAAGAAAAAAGCTGAGGACGCTGGAGTTAAAGATGTTAGTGTTCACATTCGTTTTGGGAATCCAAAACCAGTTATTGCACGCGAATTTCCAGCTGACCATAAAAACGAATTGATTATGATTGGTTCAACAGGACTTAATGCTTTGGAACGTTTAATGGTTGGTTCTGTTGCAACTTACGTTAGCCGTAACGCGATTTGCGATGTATTGATTGTTAAACCAGAAAAGAAATAATTATCATTAATACCACATACTTAAAGGATCGATTGAACATTTTGTTGAGTCGATTCTTTTATTTCGTTAAGGAGTTTCATTATGCAATGGCACTATGCTATTAGACTTTCCAGTTTATACCAGCCTCAAAGTTTACGAGAATTACTGCAAAGAACTTGGTTATTATCGCGGAAAATTATCCACTTTTTACGGATTAACGAACGCGTTTTGGTTAATGGAAAATATGTTCCCGTCAGCACCATCGTCCAAGGTGGCGACTTAATTGAGCTTAATTTTGAATCGTCTGATTTTGACACCCCCCTTCCGCCGTTTGATCCAGATTTTACGCAAGCGCCAATTATTCTTTATGAAAATTCGGACTTAATGGTCGTTAATAAACCTACAGGCGTTAAAACTCATGCTAATCAACCTCATGAATTGGGAAGCATGATGAATTTCTTACAAGCTTACTTCAAGTACACCGAAAACGAAGCATATAATGTCCACCGGTTAGATCAGTTCACGAGTGGCGCTTTGTTAGTTGCTAAAAATCCAGTGGTCGTGCCTATTCTTAGTCGCCAAATTAGTACTAAAGTCATTAATCGCACCTATTTATGCGTTGTTAGCGGCCATTTAGAGCAATCTAAGGGCACCATTAACGTTCCAATTGGTTTTGACCCCGATGATAAACGTAAACGCCAAATTAATGGTTTAAATCCCTTATCTGCTATTACCCACTATCAAGTGCTAGCTCAGTATGAAAATAGCAGTCTTATACAAGTAGATTTAGAAACCGGTCGAACCCACCAAATTCGCGTTCACCTTTCATATCTGGGTCACCCTATTATTGGCGATCCTTTATATAATCTGGATAATACCCAGCAGCCAATGTTATTACATTCTTGGAAAATTCGTTTTCCACTTCCGTTTAATCTAGAAACAATAGAAGTCACTGCTCCTATACCCGATTATTTTAATTTTTTAACTAAATAAAAAAGCTGGAAGCTATGCCCTATTGGCAAAGCTTTCAGCTTTTTTGTTTTGATTTAATTAGTTAACATCTTTCCAAGTCCAGTTAGTAACTTCTGGAAGATCATCACCGTTATCACGAATGTATTGGTAATGACGTTCAAGTGTGTTATCCATTTGTTGAGAGAAGTCTGCACCCTTTTCAGCAAATTCTGGAATAGAATTGATTGTGTCTTGTGCTAAGTGGAAACGATCTAGTTCGTTAAGAACTCGCATGTCGAATGGAGTTGTAATGTCCCCTTCTTCACGGTAACCATGAACGTGTAAGTTATGGTTATGACGGTCAAAGAAGATTGAACGAATTAAGTCTTCGAAACCATGGAAAGTAAAGATAACTGGTTTGTCCTTAGTAAAGTAACGATCAAATTCTTCATCACTTAGACCATTAGGGTTAACCTTAGGACTTTGAAGTTTCAATAAGTCAACAACGTTGATGAAACGAATCTTCAAGTCTGGGAAGTTATCATGCAAGATGTTGATTGCAGCTAAACTTTCCATATTTGGTTCTGTACCAGCAGCAGCGAAGACAACGTCTGGTTCTTCACCATTAGTTGTGCTTGCCCAGTCAATAATACCCAAACCGTTCTTAGCAAGAACTTCTGCTTCTTCCATTGAGTAGAATTGAGGACGAGGTTGCTTAGAAGCAATAATCAAGTTGATCTTGTTACGATCGTTCATAACTAGTGGGCTAATAGCAAGCAATGAGTTTGCATCAGCTGGCAAGTATTCACGAATGAATTCTGGTTTCTTTTCAGCCAAGTGAGTCAAAAGACCTGGATCTTGGTGAGTGTAACCATTGTGATCTTGTTGGAAACTAGTTGATGTAGATACAAGGTTCAATGATGGATAATCATTACGCCAATCTAATTCATCAGCCTTACGTAACCACTTGAAGTGTTGTGTAATCATTGAATCCACAACGCGTAGGAATGCTTCGTAACTAGTAAAGATACCATGACGACCAGTCAATGTGTATGTTTCTAGCCAACCTTCAGCTGAATGTTCTGAAAGTTGAGCATCAAGAATACGACCTTCAGGAACAAGAGCTTCATCCCAGTCTTTCTTGATTGGAGCAACAAATTGACGATTTGTAACTTCAAACAAACCATATAGACGGTTTGACATTGTTTCATCAGGACCAAACATTCTGAAGTTAGTTGGGTTCTTAGTTATAACATCGCGTAAGTAGTCTGACCATACCAACATATCTTGTTTGATGTTTTGTCCACGTTTTGTTGTATCAACAGCGTAGTCACGATAATCTGGCAAGTTCAAGTCAGTTGGGTTAACTCCACCGTTTGTGATTGGGTTAGATGCCATACGTTTTTCACCCTTAGGTGCAATTTCTGCAATTTCAGGTAATACGCGACCATTTTCATCAAATAGTTCTTCTGGCTTGTATGACTTCATCCAGTCAATCAAAGCATCAACATGTTCAAGGTTCTTTTGGTCTACTGGGATTGGAATTTGATGAGCACGGAATGTACCTTCAATAACCTTGTTATCCCAAGTCTTTGGACCTGTCCAACCCTTAGGTGAACGGAATACGATTACTGGCCAGTATGGCATAGTTTCATCGTGGTTTTCACGAGCATTCTTTTGAATTTCTTGAATCTTTTCGATAGCCTTGTCCATTACTTCAGCCATCTTAGGATCCATAGCTTCTGAATCATCACCTTCAACAAAGTATGGGTCCCAATGTTGACCATGGAAGAATTCAGTTAATTCTTCATCTGACATACGTGATGTAAGTGAAGGGTTACTTAACTTATAGCCGTTAATATCCAAAATAGGAAGAACAGCACCATCAGTAATAGGGTTGATGAAACGGTTATGTTGCCATGAAGCAGCCAAAGGACCTGTTTCAGCTTCACCATCACCAACTACAACAGCAGCGATTTGGTCTGGGTTATCTAAGATAGCACCAACACCGTGTGATAATGAGTAACCAAGTTCCCCACCTTCATGAATTGAACCTGGTGTTACAGGAGCAGCATGTGAAGCAACCCCACCGGGCCATGAGAATTGTTTGAAGAGTTTCTTCATACCTTCTTCATCTTGAGTGATAGCTGGGTATGCTTCAGTGTATGAACCATCAAGGTATGAGTTAGATACCATAACTTGGCCACCATGACCTGGTCCTTCAACATAAAACATGTTTACACCGTATTTGTTGATAACACGGTTTAAATGAGCATAGATGTAGTTTTGTCCAGGAATTGTTCCCCAGTGTCCAATTGGATGAACTTTTACATCTTCTGGTTTAATGTCGCGTTTTAATAGCGGATTGTCTTTTAAATATAATTGTCCTACTGAAAGATAGTTAGCAGCACGCCAAAATTTTTCAAGCTTGTCAAAATATTCTTTTGATGAATAATCTGTCATTGTACTCTTCCTTTCGTGAGCGAAAAATAGGTTGTTTTTAATTTATGAATTTATTATAACCGCTTTCTCAAAAAAGGTCAATCATTTTTTAAATTGATACGGTCCAATTTTAAAAATGATACGAAATCACCTTTTCAACGGCTATTCTAACGTAAAAAAGCATCTAATCAAAATTAGATGCTTTGCTTAATCGACAGACACAAATGTGCTGTAATTCATATATTTGTAGTGAATTCGCATATTTGAAATTTCAAACGGCGTACCATCATCCATAAAGAAAATTCCGGACATAACACCGACGGGTTCATTTTCGGTTAATCCTAAAAGTTTTTGATCTTCCGCATTGGAGGGTTCTACTTGAATCGACATAAACGAACGTGTTACGTGTTGGCCTTGAGCGTCCTCTAAATAATTAAAAATCGATTTTTCCACAATGGCCTTGGATAACTCCGGCACAATTTTAATTGGAATATAGCCCGTTTCAATCATGATTGGTTCATCATCTAACAAACGTAAGCGACGAACTTGATAGACAAAGTCACCTTCATTTAAAAATAAATCTGTCTTCATATTTTCCGTAGCAGGAACTACTGAAAAATCTAGCACTTTAATTCCCTGCTTTTTACCATTGGATTTCAAACTATCTGTGATACCTAGATTAGATCCTTCATAATTAAAAGAGGATTGACTTTTCAAATAGAGTGGATTGATAAAAGTTCCGGAACCTCGTTTTTTAAAAACTATTCCCTCATGTGCCATGGAACTTAATGCTCTTTTGACGGAACTACGACTCACGTCATATTCCGTAGTTAACGAACGTTCATCTGGTAAACGCATCGTTGGAAATTCATTATTAAAGATTCTTTTTTTAAGGTCGTGAATGATTTTTTTGTAGATCAGATCTTCCATTAAACTATCTCCCATTGTTAATTGCTTTCACCATTATAGCAAACTTGAATGCTTTGATTTTATTAACTAACGATTTTCCCTATGCTAAAATACAAGGGTAGGTGGTGAGATCATGGGTAAAAAGAAGAAAGAAAAAGTCTCTAAAACCCTTGTTGAACAGATTTTAGACAAAAACAAAATTGAATACAAGCAATTTATTTTTCCGACATTTCAAGATGGTGATGTTAAGCAATTAAACGTTGATCACATCGGTGTTGATGATCACCTCATTTATAAAACTTTAGCATTAATTGGAAATAAAACTGGCCCCATTGTTGGAGTTTTACCAGTTGATGAACATCTAAGTTACAAAAAACTTGCTAAAATTTCGGGTAATAAAAAAGTTGGTATGATTCCATTAAAGGATTTAGTTGCCACCACGGGTTACGAACATGGGGCTAATACTCCTATTGGAATTTATGAAACTAAGCACTTTCCTATTTACATTTCAGATATTGCCAAAGAACAAGGCACAATCATCGTATCTTCAGGAAAAATTGGTCGATCTGTTCAATTAAAGGCGGAGGATTTAGCTCAACTAGTTCACGGGACTTTCGGTGACATTATTGAATAGTAAAAAAGAGAACCTACGACAAATAAATCGTAGATCCTCTTTTTTTATTTAATCTTAGTCGGTTGATGTTTTTTCGAATCTTTAACCACTTTAACTAATTGATTAGTTTCTAATTGATCAACAATCATGTTGGAAGCTGCTTCTAAAAGTTGATCTGTTAGATTGTTGGCATTACGGTCTGGACGTGATAGTCCCATATGCTTGATTTTATTATTAACTAAATCAATGAAGCGATCGTAGGCTTGTTTGGGATACTCACTAGCAGTCACCCGATCAATTCCTGAACGAATTTCTTGAATGGAAAAAGATTGTTTTAAAAGTGTAATTAATAAGATATCAGCAATTTGCATAACTTGATATTTCTTCTTAGTGGGAGCGACAATTACCTTATTTTTAACATAATTATTAACCATCGCCGGAGTCACTGCTTCAAGTCCCAAAGGACCCGTGTATTCGGTCATTAATGCCACTACTTGATCCATATAAAGATCAAAATTAGGCAAATCATCCCAATGGGGTAATTCAATTAATCGTACTAATTCAAGCCATCTTTGGTATTCTTTATAATCACTCATAACTAGTGCTCCTTTACTTATTTACTATCATTATAACATCTTCATCTAGTTTTAAAAACTAGTTAACCTCGATTCATAGAATTGTTTATCAAAAATTAGCATTTATGGTACTCTATTTATATGCATAAAAACGGAGGAAAATTTAATGTTTGATCCAACTAAAAAAAGAAAAGTATCTGAAGAAGTAAAAGCGATGTTCCCAATCGAAGTCATCAATGGTTTATGGGATACCCTACGTCAAATGAAGAAGGACCAAATTGTCGTTACTCCCGCCATCGCATTCGTTTTTAGTGATGACTCTACGGATGAAGAAATATACGTCATGGGACTTCAAAATTCTGGGGCAGTCGCTAAAGAATATACCGTCAAATATACTGGAGAAAAAGATTTCTTAGGTAAGGGAACCATTGTGGTGGTTCAAGATCACCCTAAAAATATCACAATGAAAATCAGTGACGCTAACAAAGCGCTCAACTAAGTAATTCACGAGGAATTCTTATGACGGACGAAAAAATCGAATGGCGTAAAGAAGAAGCTGGTTTTTCACTTAGAAAAAAGCCTCAAATTTTAACCATCCCTGCTCAAAATTATTTTAGTATCAAAGGTAACGGTGATCCCAATTTACCCGATTTTCAGAAGCGAGTTCAAACACTTTATCTTTTATCCTATACAATTCGCATGAGTCAAAAAAATGATTGGGATATTCCTAACTTTAAGTTATACACCGTTTATCCGCTCCAAGGATATTGGGGAATTCAACCTCAATATTTAGATGCGCCAGTCATGCAAAAAGAACATTTCACATATACAATCAGTATTAAACAACCTGATTTTGTGACTGATGCAATTGCTGCAGAAGCGTTAGTTCGGGCAAAATCTAAAATCGATGCTGATTTATTTGACCAAGTCTTTTTCGACCATCAACCAGAACAATTAGTAGCGCAGATTTTACATGTCGGTGCGTTCGACGATGAACCTGAAAGTTTCGCCAAATTAGAGCAATTTATCGATGAAGCTGGGTACGTACGCAGTGAAAAAGAACATACCGAAATCTATATGAATGATTTTCGGCGTGTTGAAGAAGCCCAGCGTAAAACAATTTTACGAGTAGCCATTCAAAAGAAATAAAAAATAGTAACGCACCTCACTATAAAGTAAGGGACGTTACTATTTTTTAATTTAAGGCATGTCGTTTCCAGCAGCGTAGTAAATGTCATACCATTCTTGACCAGTAAGTTCGACATCACTACCAGCAGCTGATTCTTTAATATGCTGAGGATTCATGGTTCCCAGTAATACTTGGAATTGCGCAGGATGTCTCAAAATCCACGCAGTTGCAATGGCATTCTTAGTTACACCATAAATATCTGCAATTTGTTTCATCTTCTTATTTAATTCTGGGAATTTAGGATTATCGATAAATACACCATCAAAGAAACCATATTGGTAAGGTGACCAAGCTTGAATTGTCATATCGTGTAATCTTGCGTATTCCAAAATCTGGCCATCATGATCAATACTACGTTCGTCGAACATGTTAGTATGCATGCCAAAATCAATCATTCCTGTATGCATAATTCCAAATTGAAGCTGATTAATTTCAAGTTTTTGCTTAGTGTACTTTTGAACTAATTCAACCTGCATTGGATTAAAATTAGAAACCCCAAAATGACGTACTTTACCAGCAGCTTGAAGTTCATCAAAAGCTTCTGCGATTTGTGCTGGTTCCATTAGTGGATCAGGTCGATGAAGTAAAAAGGCATCTAGATAGTCCACACCCAAACGCTGAAGTTCGCCGTCGACCGCACCAATGATATGCTCTTTACTAAAGTTATAGCGATTGCCATAAGGGATGTCGCCACTATTACTATTTTCAATTCCACCCTTAGATTGAATGTACAAATCCTCACGATTTACACTCGATAGCTTTAGTCCTTCACGGAATTTTTTGCTGGATTCACCATGTCCATAAATATCAGCTGAATCAATATAATTAATTCCTATATCAAAAGCAGCCTCAATGGCCGTTGCTGCGTCTTTATCTGATAGCGCATTCATTCGCATGATACCTAAAGCAACGTTAGAAACGCGCATACCACCAATGTTAATCTTTTTCATAGTACAAGAACCTCCATCCACTATATAATAAATTATAGCTCCATGATAACATTAAACTTCACTATACAACATTAAAAAGAAAGCTACTTTTCATACTATTTTTAAAATTCTCGTTGTATAATGTAACAATAACTAGAAAAAAGAAATGGGGAATTATTTTTGGATAGCGGTCAGATAGTCTCTAACCTGATTGTGATGCTAATTACTTTTATATTAGCTTACTTTTTTGTTGCGGCAGAATTTGCTTTAGTGCAAACACGGCTCAGTGCCTTAGAAGAGGCTGAAAAAGAAACAACAAGTGCTCGTAAAAAGAAGAAATATCAACTGGCGATGCGGATGGTTCGTAAACTTAACGAATATTTATCCACCACTCAGGTAGGTACTTCGATCTGTGGTATTATCTTAGGTTGGATTGGTGAATCAACCGTTGAATATTTTGTTGTTGAAGTTTTTGGAGCAACTCACCTAATTAACTCAGCTTCTCTGCATATTGTGGGAGCAGTTGTTGGGGTTCTATTGTTAACTTACTTAGAAGTGGTTATTACAGAAATTGTTCCAAAGAATATTAGTATCGATATTCCACTAAAAGTTTTAATGTGGGTCGTAACACCCCTCCATTATTTCCATACCACCTTTTATCCATTCGTTTGGTTGCTTAATGCTTCGGCCAATGGAATTGTCCGTTTGCTAGGGATGCAACCCGCCGATGAAAGTGACGAAATATTCTCTCAAGCAGAAATTTTAAATCTTTCTCGAAATGCCGTTAGTGGCGGTGAATTGGATAAAAATGATTATGTTTACATGCAACGGGCTTTTGATTTTAATGATAAAGTCGCTAAAGATATCATGATTGACCGTACGCAACTGGTTGTCTTAGATATTAATAGTAAAGTTGATGAAGCTCTACGTCAGTATCTTCAAAGCCGTTTCAGTCGTTTCCCAGTGGTAGCCAATAATGATAAAGATAAAATTCTTGGCTATATTTACAATTACGATATTATTCGTCAAAGCCAAGTTGATGGCGATATCAAAGTTAGCAAATTACTTCGTAATATCATTACCGTTCCTGAAACGCTCGCTTTACAAGATGTTTTAGAACAAATGATTCAAAAACAGGTACCAATTTCAGTCGTTGTGGATGAATATGGTGGAACCAGTGGAATTATCACTGATAAGGATATTTACGAAGAAGTCTTCGGCAACATCAATGATGAAATCGATGACGTTTCTGGTGACTATATTCATAAAGAAGAAAATGGACATTATAAAGTTAGCGGTAAAATGACCGTTTATGATTTTGAACGTTACTTTGGCATTGATGTTCCAGATTTTGAAGAAGAAGACGTCGTTACTCTTGGTGGTTACGTTATTGATCACAAACCAGATATCAAAGTTGGTGAACACGTCCGAATTCAAAATTATGATTTCGAAGTTCTCGATAATGAAAATGCCCATATCGATTGGTTCTTAGTTCACAAACTAAAACCTGAGGAACTCGCTGATATTCCTCCTGTTGTCGCGATAACCGAGACTTTGTTTGATTAAATAAAAAGGGAAGTAGTCCTTTAAAGGCTACTTCCTTTTTTATTTATTTAAAATATGACTCCAAAAAATTCCCAATCCCGTTTTCCACATTACTATCCGTAACCGCATCGGCTTCGTCTTTTAGGATTTGAGGACTATTCCCCATCGCAACCCCCGTGCCAACGGCTTTAATCATTTCTAGGTCATTCATGTCATTTCCAAAAGCAATTGTGCGTTCAAGCGGGATGCCATATTTATCCATAATTGCCCGTACAGCAGTTGCTTTTGAAATTCGCCTAGGAATTAATTCCAAGTTGTTTGGTGAAGACGACGATACCTTAAGTAACCCAGTTGCCTCCATTTTTTCACGCGCTTCATCTAGCCGTTCCGACTTGGTCTTATCAATGGTAATCCCATTGATAATTTGACTACTAAGTTGGTGTAAATGTTCCAGGTCTCTAACTTTCTCAAAACGTCGGTTACCAGTCTTATCAGCCATAACCCGAACTCGAGCTAAACGACTCAACATCCACGGCTTTTCGTGTGTGTAATACGTCATATCTGTTGTGAAAAAGTTAGTCGAAAGACCTAGTTCTGACGTTATATTATAAATTTCCTTAAGTGCATTCCATCCTAAATGCTCCTTATGAAAATGATGTCCTTTTTGATATACAGATCCATTTGAAGCTATAATTTCAACTTGATCGTTGATTTTATTGCGAATTAGTTCAGCTAGCGAAAGCATCCGTCCCGTCGCAATATAGAAAATTACACCGCGTTGTTGTAATTTTTCGATGGTTCTCTTCGTCTCCGGTAAAACGTTCTGATGGTTATCGATTAAGGTTCCATCAATATCCATAAACACAAGATATGGCTCCAAATTCTTCACCCCTTACATTATTAACTATCATTGTACTACTTTTTGTTACCGTTTCCATATCACATCTTACTTTTGCATAACATTATGAGTTTGCAACTTTACCGTGGTATCATTTTAGGTAAGAGGGGCGTAAAATGTTTTTTGAAGTAAATTCTAGACAGGGAGTTTTTAACATGGAAAATCAGATTTACATTATATATATATCAGTTGCTGGGAATACCCAGTCATTTGTAGATGATCTGACAGATTATGCTGAAAAGATGCATCAAAATGATACTAGTAATCCTTTAATTATTAGCAAAGAAGTTACCGATCAGACTGATTTTGCAGATGAAACTCAACCATATTTTGCCTTCGTCCCTACTTATCTTGATGGTGGAAATGGTATTGATAATGGCGTTAAAGAACTGATGACCAATACGCTCGGCGAATATATTGCTTACCATGATAACCGAAAATTTTGCTTAGGTGTAATTGGTAGTGGAAATCGTAACTTTAACGAACAATACTGTTTAACAGCTCGTCGCTATGCCCAAGATTACGGTTTTGAAATGATTGATGACTACGAATTACGAGGTAATAGCAGCGATTGTAAACGGATTTATGACAACATGGCCAACCGAGTTAAAAATAATATTTAAAGCGAGGAGATTGTATGACAAAACCAAGACTTTTACCTATTTCATCCGGATTGAATTTTCGTGAACTAGGCGGATATACAAATTTAGATGGTAAAACTATCAAGTGGAATAAGTTGATTCGTTCTGGAAAACTAGGAGGTCTAGCTGATGCAGATATACGCCTTTTAGAAGATTATAATGTTAAATTTGACGTCGATTTCCGTTCTCCCGAAGAAAAAAGTAAATTTCCTGATCGTGTCCCTTCAGGTGCTGAATATGTTTTTGCTCCTGTTTTTCGAGTTGATGAAACTCAAAGCACAAAACAAACTGATGAACTTCAGCGTAAAATGAATAGCGATCCTACTAGTGGATTAGTCGAAATGCGCCGTGTTTATCGGGATGTAATTCGCCAAAGACATTCTCAAAAGGCTTATCGCAAGTTTTTTGATGTGTTGCTTGCTAATAGTGCTGATGATTCTGCGCTACTTTTCCATTGCACGGCTGGTAAAGACCGAACAGGCATGGGAGCAATCTTTCTATTAAGTGCTTTAAACGTGGATGAAGACACTATTCGTGCTGACTATCTCTTAACTAATCGCGCCACTAAAGCTTATCAAAATGGTGTTGTGATGGATCTTAAACTCAAAAATAAAAACTCCGCCTTTATTCAAAGTGTTAAAGCTCTTCAATCTGTAAATATTTCTTATTATAATTCCGCCATGGATGAAATTCGTAGACTTTCTGGATCTATGGATAATTATTTAAGAGATTATCTAAAGCTAACTGAACAAGATATTACCGATTTGCGTAAAATTTACTTAGAATAAAGATATTTTAAAACTAACTTAACAAAGTTTGTCACTTTCAATACACTTCGTTAACAAAAAATTCACATTTATGCTTTAATATGATTTACATGGATGAGGAAAGAAATTTCCTCATTCGTTAAACTTTTATTCTGATTACTCCTCCAAAAAGTACAGAATTTAGTTTTCAACAACCTACTCCCCAAAAAGACGCCTTAATCAGCGTCTTTTTACTTACCTTCAAATTTTTTATTTTCCGAATGGAATTAAATCAGACTATAATGGTAATGATATTAATAAAGGGAGGTTTTCTTTCTTATGAAACCGGAACGTATTTTAAATGTACCTGGTGCAGTAAACTTTCGTGAGCTGGGTGGTTATCAAACTAAATTTAATCAGACTATTAAATGGCAAAAATTGCTCCGTTCAGGTGAGCTGAGTCATTTAACTCCTCGCACTCAGGCCCTATTGGCTGATTATGGACTCAAATATGATATCGACCTTCGCTCGCCAGCTGAAGCGTCCTGGAGTTCCGATAAAATCCCAGCCCAAACTATCTATCGTTTTTATCCAGTTTATCCTATCCAAGATAACGAAAAATCTGATTTACCCCAAAATAAACATTTAAAATATCAAGCTTATGAACAGTCCTTATATGATCCATACCTAACAATGGCTTTTAGTGAACACTCGCGGATTGCTTTTCATCAGATGTTTGTCGATTTATTAGCTAATACCAACGAAAAAGAATCATTACTTTTCCACTGTGCAGCTGGTAAAGATCGAACAGGCATGGCCGGTATGCTGATTCTTTCAGCCCTTCAGGTCCCCTACCAAACTATTCGTGAAGACTACCTTCTAACTAATTTGGTATACAGCAATCAAGATCCCGATGAGCTTCGCCGCCAAATTACTGGTAAACATGTGGATAAACTTATCCAAAAAATGAATAGTGTATTCTCAGTGACTGCTTCCAGTCTCGATCATACCCATGATTTAATTCTTGATCGTTTTGGTTCATTTGATCATTATTTCAAGGAAGCACTCGAATTTTCAGATCAAGATTTAGCTGACTTACGTCAAATTTACTTAGAATAGCATAATTCCACAGTTTTTGCGTAAACGTTTTCACAATGTTAAAATAGGTTAATTACATTCGAAAGGAATGATATTATGACAACTCCAGCAGAAAAAATGTGGCATGATTTTACTACAAAAAATAAAATTGAAGGTAAAACTTACCAGACGCGGTGGTTTGGTCCTCAAGATCAACCAGACGAAATTAACCGTCTTAACGCTTTGATTTTAAGTGGTAAGAAACGTTCTACCTCGAAACCACTTGCCTATTATTCAGCAGAACAAGAGGCCGTTCCTCAGGTTGGTGATTATTTCATCCTTTTAAATGGTGACATGAAACCAATCGCAATCATCCAGACGGTCGTCTCGGAATTAGTACCTTTCCTTCGAATCTCAGGTGAGCATGCCTATAATGAGGGTGAAGGCGACTTATCGATTGAAGATTGGCGGGCACGTTCGTTAGCTAAATTTACTAAACTCATGCAAAAATATGATACTCAATTTACAGAGGATAAGCCGGTAGTTTCCGAGGTTTTTGAAGTGGTTTATTCAGAAAAATAAAAAAGTTATCCTCAGCGGTTAATTCCACTGTTGGATAACTTTTATTTTTTGATTTTAATTTTATACTTACCAGCTACTTTTCTAAGACTGCCAGAGGTTTCCACAATCTTTCCTTCACGTAGCTCTTGCCAGGTAGCGTTCAAAACTCCACCAAACATAACTACCATTGCCGAGAAATTTAGCCAGAACATAATCGCAATAAAGGTTCCCAAAGTCTTATAACTGGTTACTGAACGGGCAAAAATTCGTAAGTAGAATGAGAAAAATTGCGAGATAATCATTGTTCCAATGGTTGCGGCAATTGATCCTGGAATAACGTACTTAAATTTGATTTTAGCATTAGGCACCAAGTAGTATAACAACGCTAATCCAACGAATAAGCCCACGATAGTTACAGGCCATTTCAACTGTCCGATCAAATCAAACAGATGCGTTGGTAAATTCAGAATTGGAGTTAAATAACTAATCAACGTTTGTCCAAAACTAAAGAGGAATACCAAAATCCCCATAATAGCAATGATTATTACGGTCAAAACAAACGCGACAATCCGATTAACAATGGGATTTTGATGTTTAGCTACATCATAAGCCCGATTAATTGTCCGTTGAAAAGCAGCCACAGCTTGGCTAGCTGAATAGATTGTCAACAACAAACTGAACGATAGTAACTCGCCATTTCCACTCCCCAGAAAATCTTTAACAATGGGCTCGGTAATGTTGTAAATGGTCACCGGTACCACTGTTTCAATGTATTCTAGCACCGTGTTCACTTTGATATCAAACAATGGTAATAACGATCCCATCAACATTACCATTGGAAAAAATGAAAGTAGTAAATAATACGCTAAAACAATCGAATTATTTACAACTTCCGAATCGTTGAACCGCTTCAGTAAAGCACTTAAAAACGTTTTTGTTTTTCTAAAAACTACTTTAAAATCCATTTGAATTCCCCAATTATTTTACAATATGTTTGCTTAAGTTTAAGTTTCTGCCTGCCAACATCGTGATAATCCAACCTAAAATTGTAATCACAAAGAAAAGTGAAAAAGTAGCTCGGTATCCCACGAGGGTTGATAATTTACCTGGTAATCCGTTACTAGTGTGACTGTTGGTTACATTCTGCAAAACAACTGACAAAATTGCCAATATCATGCCTGAGGACATCAATTTGAACTGAGCCATAAAAATATCGGCCATGTTATTTAAACGTGCCGATTTTTGATTTTGGCTGAGTTCTTGACCCACCTGCATTAACAATCCATGCCCAGCTTCAATTATTATAGTTAAAACAATAAATAAAATTAGGTTTAAGTAAGTTGAGAATAAGGATAGACATCCCCATCCCACCATCATTAAGCTCATTGCCATTCTGACGTTATTGACCGATTCGAATTTGTTAAACCATCGTTTGGTAGCATGATGCATTAAAATCATCACGACGATCGATGGCATCAAGGCTAATCCAATAATAATGACTGAATAATGTAATCCTTGACGCAAATATAAAATCCCGATAATCATTAACACTACTAAGGAAGCATCTCCAATTCCTTGGAGTAATACAGCCCGCAAGTATCGAACATTGAATAATCCTTTAAAATCAATCAACGGATTGGGTACAGATAATTCACGCCACAGATAAGTTGCGATTAGACCAATACCTATCACCAATAAGCCCCAGCTAAACCAGCTACTCGTGATTTGATCTCCCAAAGTAACTATCCAACCAATTAGGACCATAAAACCACTCGAAAGAACTACGTTTACCCGTTCAATATTATATGTACTGATTTCTAAATCGATTTTAATACTTGACGCATTGTGGTAAATGATCAGACTTAAAACAATTAAGAAAATATTGATTAATTGCCAGTTTCCCAATAAAAAGGATATTCCGGTTAGAAATAAGGCTAAAACTAGCGCTACTCCTAACATAACATCTCCCATTTTGGTTAAACCCACATTTTTTTCTGGTAAAATTGTCGCAATTAAACTCGGAAGCATTGGTAATAGAATTCCACACCCCGTGGTTTGAATAATCCGGCCCAGTAATAAAATAGGCATATTAAAAGCTATCCCTACTAATAAAGAGCCAATTATAAAAATAGCTAAGGATAACTTTAACAACTGAACGACTGACTTTTTTTGCAACCAAACTGGGCCCAATGGATACATTAAAGCTAACCAAGCCAAAGGTAAAATATTAGTCAGTTGTACGACAACTTCATTATTTCCAAATGCTTCCACAATTTTAGTGACTGCCAATGCGGTTGAAAACTCTCCAATCAGCATCACAATCATTCCTAGAATCAGAATGAAGGCCTCACGATATTCACCTTGCACCAATTGATCAAACTGGTGGCGAATCTTATTCATGTATACGCCCTCCTCAAATAAGCTTAATTATAATTTTATTAATTAAAAAAGGTAAAGTAAAGGCGCAACGAAAACTTTTTTCAAATTCGATTGTGGCACATTGAAACCAAACTTAAAAAGTGTTTCAATTAGTTAATAACACATAGGAGAAATAGGATGATGAAAAAGACTATTGATGAAGCAATTGACCATTTACGTGATAATCATATACGGATTACTCCTCAACGTCGGTTAGTACTGGAATATTTGATTGAAAAAAGAAATCATCCAACTGTGGAAACTATTTTTAAAGCGGTCAACGCCAAAGAACCTAGCTTAAGTTTAGCCACTGTATATAATTCACTTAAACTTCTGGTAGATCAAGGTCTAGTCATTGAATTAACTAGTAGTGAAGATGGAATTCATTACGACTACTATGGCCATCCTCATTTCCACGTAATTTGCGTTAACTGTGGAAAAATCATTGATGTTGATTATCCTGAATACGCATCTGATTTAGCTAAAATCGACCGCATTGCTGCTAAAAAAACTGGATACGACATTATTGCCAATCATATTGAAGTCGAAGGGTATTGCCCTGAATGTGCACAAAAAAAATAGGAGTCGGAAAAATTCCGATTCCTATTTTTATTTTCTAAACTTGAGCTGCGGTAATAATTGCTACTTTATAGACATCTTCTTCACTAGCTCCACGAGATAAATCGGAAACCGGTGCATTAAGTCCTTGCAAGATTGGGCCAATTGCTTCAAAACCGCCTAGACGTTGAGCAATCTTATAACCAATGTTTCCAGACTGAAGTTCAGGGAAGATAAAAACGTTCGCATGTCCTGCAATTTCCGAATCTGGAGCCTTACTTGCTCCAACAGCTGGAACAAAGGCTGCATCAAACTGAAGTTCACCATCATATGGGGTCTTTGGATCACGTTCTTGGGCAACCTTAGTAGCTTCGCGAACTTTATCTACCATTGGTCCAGCCGCTGAGCCTTTAGTTGAAAAGCTTAACATTGCAACCTTAGGGTCGATGTCAAATAGGCGAGCAGTTTCTGCACTTTGAATCGCAATTTCAGCCAATGTTTCTGCATCGGGATCAATATTAATAGCTGCATCCCCAAAGACATAGCGTTCATTTTCGCGTTGCATGATAAATGCTCCACTAATTCGACGCATTCCTGGTTTAGTCTTGATAATTTGAAGAGCGGGGCGAACTGTATCACCAGTAGCATGAACTGCTCCAGATACCATGGCATCCGCCTTGCCTAAGTAAACTAGCATAGTTCCGAAGTAATTTACATCTTTGAGCATTTCGATAACCTGTTCTTCGGTATTTTTACCCTTACGACGTTCAACTAACTTATCAATCATTTCCTTTTGATCGGCTTCCGGATATTGGCTCGGATCAATAATTTGCACATTTTCAAGGTTTAATCCATGCTTTTCAGCAGTAGCTTTAATATCAGCTTCCACTCCGAGTAAGATTGATTGAACTAAGCCATCATCAGCTAATCGAATAGCGGCAGCTAAAACTCGAACATCTTCACCTTCGGGAAATACAACTGTTCTATTTTGGCCCTTAATTTTTGACTTCAAACCTTCAAATAAATCCATGAGTTAGTCCCCCATTTTCTTAAACTTTTCAACATCGCGAGCAATCGCTAATTCTTCATCAGTTGGAATTACCATGACTTGGACAGCCGAGTCTTCCGCACTAATGAAACGTTCTCCACGTTTTTCATTAAGCGCTTGGTCAAGTTTAACATTGAAAATTCCTAATTTAGAAGTAATTTTTTCACGCATTGGAACACTATTTTCACCAATTCCTGCTGTAAATACAATTCCATCTAAACCACCCATTTCAGTTGCATAGGAACCAATGTATTTCACAATATTATTAACAAAAATATCGATGGCCATTTGTGCACGATGTTCACCTTTTTCAGCGGCATCAATTATATCACGCAAATCAGGTGACATTCCTGATAGTCCTAGCAAACCAGACTTCTTATTCAAAATAGTTAAGATGTCTTCCGGATTAGTAATATTAAGTTTTTGCATTAAGTAAACTACTAAAGAGGCATCAATATCACCAGAACGGGTTGCCATAGTAATCCCTGCTAGAGGTGTAAAGCCCATTGATGTATCAAATGATTTTCCATCCTTGATAGCTGTAATTGAACTACCAGCCCCTAAATGTAAGGTGATAATTTTTAGTTCTTCTAATGGCTTGCCCATCATCTTAGCCGCACGATCTGCTACATATTGATGACTAGTACCATGAGCACCGTATTTACGAGCCCCATATTTTTCATAGTATTCATAAGGAATACTGTAAAGATAATTTTTTTCAGGTAGCGTTTCATGGAAAGATGTATCAAAAACTGCCACACTAGTGATATCTGGTAAAACCTTCTTGAAAGCACGAATTCCTGTTGCGTTGGCTGGATTATGCAAAGGCGCATATTCTTTTAAGTCTTCAATTTGCTTTAAGACTTTGTCATCAATTAAAGCAGAATCTTGGAAAATTTCTCCACCCGCAACTACTCGGTGTCCTACACCGGTAATTTCACTGTAATCCTTAATAATGTCTAATTTTAATAGCTCTTTTAAGAGTAAATTAACTGCTTCTTCATGATTTTTAATTGGTTGGTCAATTTCAACTTTTTTACCATCAGTGGTCTTAATCGTGAAGTTTGATCCTGGAATACCGATCCGATCGACAGTTCCTGATGAAATAACCCTTTCTTCCGGCATTTCAAATAATTTAAACTTAAGGGTTGAGCTTCCCGCATTGATTGCAATTGTCTTTTCCAACTTAAATAGCCCCTTCTCTCATAATAATAGCTTATTGTAACGTATTATCCGTTTGTAAGCTTGTAAAATTCATCGTTAGAATTTTTAAATATTATTATTTATTGATATTTCAATGTATTTTGGTTTTAAAATGTCGTAAAAACTTTTTTTAAGCGTGACGTTTTAGCTTCAATTATCCCACCAACATACTATTTCATAATATCTCTTTGCGTAAACGTTTTCAACTATCGACAAATTTTACATTTTGACTGCAATAAAAAAAGCCTAACACAAAGACTTTATGTTAGGCTGAATATTTTAAATTATTTGTTTGAAAGCTTGCTAGCAGCTGCTTCATCAATAATAACAGTAACGTTATCATGGTTTTGAAGAACACTAGCTGGTAAGTCAGTTGTGACAGGACCTTCGATCATACCTTTGATTGCATCAGCTTTGTCTTCGCCGTAAGCTTCGATCAAAATATGCTTACTCTTCATAATTGAAGCAAGTCCCATTGAAATAGCATAACGTGGAACGTCTTCTTCATGTTCGAAGAAACGAGCGTTAGCATCAATTGTTGATTGAGTTAGTGACACTTTGTGAGTTGTACTGTCTGCAGGTGTACCTGGTTCGTTAAAACCAATGTGACCATTACGTCCGATACCAAGGATTTGTAAATCAATTGGGTTATCTTCGATAATTTGGTCATAGTGCTTGGCTTCGGCTTCAAGATCTGCTGCACGACCATTTGGTAAGTATGAGTGCTTGAATGGTTTAGCATTGAAGAGGTTTTCGTGCATAAAGTAATCATAACTTTGGTCACTATCTTCTGGCAAACCAACATATTCATCTAAATTGATTGAGATTGAGTCCGTAAAATCTAGATCACTCTTAATAATTTCTTGATAAGTGGTAATCGGTGTACTACCAGTAGCTAACCCAAATGTTGTTGCTCCATTTTTCTTTGCATCAGCAAATAGTTTGTATCCTTCTTTTCCGCCTTCTACGTTATCTTTAACAATAATAACCTTCATGATCAAATCTCCTTTTTCGTTTTTGGTATAGTCCAATTATAAAATGGTCTAAACCAAAATGCAAGGATTTATCCTAAAAAATTAAAAATAACTTTCTCTTTACTTATTTAGAATTTAAGATATACTGATTTTGTAACAGGGGTGCTGGGCTTTACCTGGCTGAGATTAAAACTAAATGGTTTTTGACCCTCGAACCTGATATGGATAATGCCAGCGCAGGAAGACTCAATTGTAATATTAGAATGATTATTTTCTAACACAAGATGCATTGAAGCTGGCTTTTTAAGCCGGCTTTTTTTGTACCTAAATTTTAAAAATGGAGGAATTTATTTATGAACACAAGTGTCGCAATTCAAGTCCTTCCTATAATGGAAGACGAAAAGAAGCTAGTCGCCGCCGTCGACCAAGCTATCAAATATATAAAATCTACCGGTGTTAATTATCAAGTAGGTGCTTTTGAAACCACCCTTGAGGGCGACTATGATCAATTGATGGAAATCGTTAAGAATATTACTAAAATAACTGCTGACGCTGGCGCTCCGCAAGTAATGTCTTATGTAAAGATTAATTACAAACCAGAAGGACAGGTTCTTGGCATTCATGAAAAAACTGACAAATACCAGCATTAATTTTCTACCTATCGTAGCTGTTTTATTAATCTTAGCCATTTGGCAAGCAATTAGTTTCTTCCAGATTATCCCTGAATTCCTGTTACCATCCCCACTTTCGGTTTTAGAAGTTTTTAAAAGTGACTATTCCGCCTTATTTTCAAACTCATTAGTTACTCTGATCGAAGCATTTTGGGGACTATGCTTTGGAGTGCTTTTAGGGGTTGGATTAGCCTTAATCATGGATTTATTCCATCCCATTTATAAAGCGCTTTACCCGTTGCTAGTGATTACTCAAACCATCCCCACCGTCGCGATTGCACCTTTATTAATCCTTTGGTTCGGTTATGGCATTTTGCCAAAAGTAGTTTTAGTAGTTGCTACTACTTTCTTCCCAATTGCAGTCGGCATGCTAGATGCTTTTCGTTCAACTGATAAAGATCTCATTACCTTGATGCGTACTTTAGGGGCTAATACACCTAAAATTTATTTTTACATCAAGTTTCCCGATGCAATTGATTCATTTTTTGCTAGCTTAAAAATTTCCGTTTCATATTCATTAGTAGGCGCCGTAGTTTCAGAATGGGTCGGCGGTTTCAATGGTTTAGGGGTTTACATGACCCGTGTCATGAAGGCCTATGCTTACGACAAAATGTTTGCGGTAATCTTTTTAATTTCAATTTTAAGTTTGGCCTTAATTTTACTTGTTAACTGGATTCAGTATCTTATTACCCCATGGAGGAGAACTAATCATGCTCAAGCATAAAAAAATTTTTAGTCTAATCGTCCTTTTACCTATTTTTACGCTATTACTCACTGCCTGTGGAAAATCAAATTCAGCGGCTAAAACTCAAACCATTACGGTTGCCTTAGATTGGACGCCCAATACTAACCATACAGGCCTCTATGTTGCCCAAGAAAAAGGCTACTTCAAAAAACATCATCTAAAAGTAAAGTTTGTTCAGCCTTCTAAAGATAGTGCCGAACAAATCGTAGCTAGTGGCAAAGCTCAAATTGGGATTTCTGGTCAAGATTCTTTAGCTAGTGCAATTGGCAAAAAGAATCCCCTTCCCCTCACTGCCATGGGAGCAATTCTTCAACATAATACTTCAGGAATTATGTCGCGTAAGGCTGATGGAATCACTAGCCCTAAAAAAATGCAAGGCTATCGCTATGCAACCTGGAATACTCCTACAGAACTAGCAACCATCAAACAAGTGGTTAAAGATGATGGTGGTGATTTTTCTAAGGTAAAAACGGTCCCTAACAATATTACTGATGAAGTCGCTGGTCTCAAATCCAAGGCTGCTGATGCAATCTGGATTTTCTACGGCTGGGCAGGTATTAACGCCGAAATTAAAAACTATCCAGTTAATTACTTTAGTTTTAGATCTATTAATCCT
The DNA here is from genome assembly GCF_001437285.1 of Pediococcus pentosaceus. Taxonomy (GTDB): domain Bacteria; phylum Bacillota; class Bacilli; order Lactobacillales; family Lactobacillaceae; genus Pediococcus; species Pediococcus pentosaceus. The sequence goes on from NZ_JQBF01000004.1 coordinate 190,549, forward strand.
GTGTTTGATTACTACACCCCGCTCATTATTGGGAACAATAGTTTCTTGAAGCAAAATCCAAAGGCTGCTAAAGCATTCATGGCTGCAGCCACCGAAGGTTATCAATATGCCGCTAAAAATCCTAAAGCTTCTGCTGATTTATTAATGAAGGCCGTTCCAGAACTTAAGAGTAATCAGAAGTTAATTTACAAGAGTCAAAATTACTTATCTAAATACTACTTAACTAAAGACGGCCAATTTGGAAAAATTGACGCTATGCGCTGGAATAACTTTTACAAGTGGCTTAATGATCATAAACTTGTTGAACAAAAACTCGCTAAAAATCAAGGCTTCACTAATCAATACTTACCAAAACAGTAACTTATCGAGGAATAATTACAATGACAGAATTACTTGTACAACATATTAACCAAAGTTTCGGTGACAAGGAAATTCTCCATGATGTTTCTTTATCAGTAAAACCAAACGAAATTGTATCAATTCTCGGGGTCAGTGGGATTGGTAAAACCACCCTATTTAACATCATAGCTGGTATTAATCAACCCAAGTCTGGCAATATCGTCTTTAACGATGAAGATATTACTGGACAAGCTGGACACCTAGGCTACATGCTGCAAAAAGACTTGCTCCTCCCCTTTCGAACGATTATGAATAATGTAATCTTGCCTGATTTAGTCAAAGGGGTTAAAAAAAGCGCAGCCATTGCCCGTGCCGAACCACTTTTTGAATTCTTTGGCTTAACGGGTTATGAAAATAAATACCCCCATGAACTTTCTGGTGGAATGAAACAACGTGCAGCCTTGCTAAGAACTTTCCTTTCAACTAAGGACTTAACCCTTTTAGACGAACCTTTTAGTGCGCTAGATGAATTAACCAAACGTGGAATTTATCAGTGGTACACCGATATTAGTCGTCAAATGCAGAATTCAACCTTACTAATTACCCATAGCGTTGATGAAGCCATTACTTTATCTGATCGTATTTATATCCTGAGTGGTAAACCAGCTACCATCAGCCATGAAATTAAAATTACGTCTGCCAAACGTAAACAGGCCGATTTTGAATTAACTGCCGATTTCATTCACTATAAAAAAGAAATTTTGGATATATTAAATTCTTAAATTAGAGTCCATTTCGGTTGTTGATAGCGTTAACATCCGCTATAGTTAAGGTAGCACAACAAGGAGGTGGACTTAATGAGTGAAACCATTTTATTTAATCCCGGAGATTCAATTGGTAACTTCCATGATTATAATGAAGCTGTTCGTAAGGGACATCTATACAAACAAAAGCAACGTCAAGACGATGATCTAGTAATTGTTAATAATCCTAGTAAAAATGAGGAGTACGCTATTTTCTACGTTAAGGATCGTCATCCCGAAAAAACTGAAAACAGCATCGAATACGATATTAGCAAAAAGATTTAAAATTTCAGAAAACAATTAAAAAGATGGAATCATACCTCGTTTAAAATCGGGCATGATTCCATCTTTTTTTACCAAACTACACTTAAATGTTCACAGTTATGTTCTCCAGTTTCAATTTCATCTAACATAGCAATCGCATAATCCGCATAACTAATTTCACTTTTACCGTTAGCATCACTCATTAGCATTTCATTTCCTAAAACGTAATGTCCCTTCTTGGGACCATCAGCTTTAAAATCAGCCGCCGGACTAATATAAGTCCAATTCAATCCATTCTGATTCTCTAAAACTTCTAGTCCTCTTCCCATCATGATTGAAGTGGGCTTAAACACTTCTGGAAATGTCGGAGTTTCATAAAGATGGGTAATATGATCATCGACGTATAGGCTTCCTGCCCCACCCACTACAAATAATTTAACTGACGTTCCTGTCAAAATTTTTACTAAGTGCTCAATTGATGTCAAAAATTGTTCTTCTTTTCCTTCGGCCGCTCTAAATGCATCAACTACTACATCGAAATTTTCTAAATCAGTTGTAGTCAAATCAAATAGATCTTTTTGTAAAATTGAAACATCCATTTTAACTCGGTCTGGATGACGGACAATGGCGGTCACTTCGTGCCCACGCTGAACTGCTTCTTTAGTAATCAATGCGCCGGCTTTGCCACTTGCCGCAATAATCCCAATCTTCATGAAACATCACCTCACCTAATTATTTATACCCCCAGAATAAACGAGTTATTAATCGTAAGCAAATAAAAAGCCGTAACCCCAAATTGAGTTACGACTTTATGATTAATTTTTTCTTGGATAAGTTAAACGAATTAAACTACTATTCATTGCTGGAATTAAGAAGACTAGTATAACCAGACCACTAATTACCCCAACAGCAACTTGTGTCAAGGTCAGAACTCCTGCTGGAATTAAGGCAGCAAATGTTCCCCCTAGGATAATTGCAGCTGAAATTACCACGGTTCCAATAATTCCTGCTGATTTAACAATTCGATCTCCAGCATCCTCGTTACCAAATTCACGGTACTTCATCATTAAGAAGATACTGTAATCTACTCCAAGGGCAACCAACATTACAAAGGTGAAGAAAGGTACATTCCATCCTAATAGATTTTCCCCAAGGAATGTACTACTAATAAAGCGTGTAATTCCTAGTCCACCTACGTATGCTAGTAGCAATGAAGCAATGATATAGAACGGTTGTAAGATAGAGCGCGTTACTAACATCAATGCAAGCGTAATGCCAACTAACATAATTACTGCACTACGTAAGAAATCTTGATTAGCAATACTTGATGTATCAGAAGTTTCAGAAGTCTGACCGCCAATCGAAACGGAAGCTTTCTTCAATGAAGTTCCCTTGATATTGTTGTTAATCATCGTTTGCAGACTTTCAACTTTTTTAATCGACTTAGCAGTTAATGGATCTGAATCTAAGACCACCGTGATCTTAGCGGCCTTTTTATTTGAAGATAAGTAGACATCTTCTGAATCTTTAAATGTATCACTTTCTAACACTGCTTTAGGCACAAATAATGTGTTAGATGCAGATGAATCTTGAAGTTCTTTCAAGTAATCATTGGATTCAGATAGCCCGTCATTTAGTTTACCAACGCTGCCACCAGCGGTTGCCATTTTTTGTTGTTGTCCCTTAAGTTCATTTCCAAGAGTTTGAGCATCATTACCGATTGCTTGGGTATAAGTGGCAATTGCTTGAAGGCGAGTTTGCATTGAACTTACTGAAGCCATTTCTTGGCTAGCTGCTCCAGAAAGAATCGTCATTTGTGTTTGTGATAATGGTTGACCAGCCGCTGCCATCTTTTGTTGTAAGGCCGTCATCAATTGTTGACCACTTACAGAGCTACCACTAGTTGATTGGATACTCTTCAACTCTTGCCCAATTAAGGTCGCTTTAGCACCGATATCTTCAAGTTGACTAGCATCAAAATCTCCACCAGTTAAACCTTTTTGAAGTTCTTTTAAGCCCGCTTGAGCCTTGCTTGTTTGGGAAGTCAACGTCTTCAATTGATCATTAACATAAAGCTGATCTAACTTATCGCCACCTGGTTGAGTAACTGATGCAACCGTCTTGATTCCATCAATACCTTTAATTTGGTTGGTTAAGTTATCAATAACCCTTAAATCACTTTCATTATCAAGCTTGTGATTGCTCTTGATATAGATGGTAGTAGGTTCCGCCGTTCCTTTGCTAAAGTGCTTTTGCACCGTCTTAAATCCTTGCTTAGCAGAATAATTAGCTGGTAGTTCAACGACTGTATCATAATTAAGTTTATTGTTATAAGTTAACAGCATTGGAATTGCTAAAATTACGATGATGCCTAAAGCAATCAATGGATTTTTAGCTGAGTGTCCTGAAAGCCAATCCCACAACTTACTGTGGTTTGATTCTTTTGAATTATGACTAGGCCAGAATACCTTATTCCCGAGTAGTGACATAAAGAAGGGGTTAACGGTCAATAATGCTAGTAGTAAAATAGCAACCCCAATTCCAACCCCCGTTGCCGAACGGTAAATGGAGAACTTAGCCAATGCTAAAGTCAAGAATCCTAATAGAACGGTACTTCCTGAATAAAGAATCGTTTTTCCTGCCACCTTAAGTGAATGCTTCGTGGCAGTTTCTTTATCCATCCCCTCAATCAAATCATTCTTGAATTGGTTATAGAGTAAGATATTGTAATCTGTCCCGATTCCAAACATAACAACGACCATGAAAACTTGGGTAAAGTTTGAAATCGTAAATCCTGTATATTTAGCTAAATTCATCACTGCTGATAAAGCAACGATGAAAGATAGTCCAACAGTTCCTAAAGAAATTAAAGGAACAATTGGGGAACGGAAGACTAGAATTAGCACAATCAAAATGAAGACGATGGCAATAACTTCAGTCTTTTTAAGACCCTCTTCAATGGCTACCGAGAAATCATCATTTAAGATATCACTACCAGTTACGTAAGTTTTCACTCCGCTCGTCTTAACTTCTTTAACCAGCTTTTGATTCATCTTACGCACTGAATCCCGCTTACCTACATCTAGTTGCACTATCTGGGTTGATTTATCTTTTGAAATTAATTGCTTCTTAGTTGCCTCACTATCGTTAGGAGCAGTAACTCCTTTAATATCATACTTAGATTTATTATCTTTGATTTTATCAATAGTGTCATTGATACGATCTTTTTGCTTATGGGTTAAGGCTTGGTCACCATTATTAAAGACCAAAACGACCTGGCGCGTATTGCTAATTTTGTGGCCCCAATCTTTTTGGATGGTTTTAGCAACTTGGCTTTTAGCCGTATCCGGAATTTTGGTTTGACCTTTTTCAGCTACTAAGCTAGAAATATTAGGTAACATTACGATTCCTAAAATCAAAACGATAATCCAAGTCACAAACTTGGCAATGTTTTGTTTGATATACTTACTCATACTCTTCTCTCCTATCTATAATTAATCAATTCACTCTTCTCTTAATGCTTATTTCCCTAGTAACTCATCAACATATTCCATCGCTTCTCTCTTAGACAATGGATGATTCTCGATGAAAATCCACTTAAGTACCAACAAAATCGTATTACTATAATGCTCTGCTACTAATTCTAGTGGTACTTTCGAAGTTTGATTTTTTAGATGTTGCTTTAAAATCGTAATAGCCTCGTTTTTAAAGTACTCATAAATGCTGCTCACGATCGAACTATTATTAGCATTATGCTTTGCTAATTGAGTTAATAGTTCCCGATGCTGATCCATGGCCTCAAAGATTTGACCCAATACATATTCTTGAAGATCTTCGTCAGCAACGTCATGATACTGCTCAATATTGCTTTCTTCTTTGAATAATAACCAACAATAATTCAATAAATCTTTTTTATCTTCAAAATAGTTATAGAAAGTTGCCCGCGGGAAATTACTAATCTTACAAATTTCATTAATGCTAATATCGTCATACGATTTTTCCGCTAGTAGCTTATACATCGCATCCGAAAATGCTCTTAAAGTTCTTTGCGCTCCTTTGGTTGATTTTTTCGTCAAATCATATTTCATTTATTCCCTCCAAAAATGTTTTTCTCGATAAACTATTCTATCTCCACATATTTATTTTTGCAACAGTTTAAATTTAGACATGTGTAAAAATACGTTTTCATACAAAAAAGTTACGATAAAATTAATTATCGTAACTCTGCCTTGGTATCATTCATGTAATTCTAAAGGTAACCCATCTGGATCGAAGAAAAACGTCATCTTTTGCTGATTCAATTCATCCCGCCGAATATCTTCAACTTTAATCCCGACGGAACGTAAATAGTCTACATCTTTTTCGATGTTATCCGTAGCAAACGAAATGTGGCGTAGCCCCGCTGCTTCAGGATATGAAACCCGCTGAGGAGCGTCTGGTTTGATAAAAATTTCAAACATCAAATCTCCATATTTTAAATCTAGTTTTACGTCGTTTCGATCTACGCGTTCCGTTTCTGCAACTACTTCCATCCCTAATTTATGAACATAAAATTCTTTAGCTAAAACGTAGTCCGTACAAATAATTGCGATATGATTAACAGCCCTAACTTCCATCTGGTTCCTCCTCAAAACTTGTTTCCTTCATTTTAGCCTGAAGGGCTAGCTAGAACAACTGATTTAATTTACCGAACCAAATCCTGAGCACAATATTTAACTTCTGTTTTAAATTAAGGTAATATCAAATCGTAGGAGCTCAGTGTTTGTTTTACGCATAGGAGGAATTTTATTATGAAAATTAATATTACAGAGAATGCAAAAGATTATTTATTAAAGAAAGATATCGACGGTAAGCATATCTTCTTAGCACTTGATGATGGTTCTAGTAAATTTTCAAAATTAGGTGGATCATGTGCTATTGGTAATAAATTCCAACTAGTTATCTCATCTGTTCCTGATCAAGCTTACACGGATACAATTGAAAACGATGCGGATCTTAATCTTACTACTGGTAAAGAAGAGGCTAATTATTTAGGTAATGGGCTAAAATTAGATTATAAAATGGGACTGCTTAAACTCAGTGATGATAGTAGCATCTTAGATGGTGCCGTTACTGTTCAAAATTACGAACCAACAGATGCCCAAACTAAGGACGAACTCGCTAAAGATATGAAAGATATCGGTAATAAAATTTGCTAATAAAAATAAAGAACCTTAACTTCTTTTTCTGAAGTTAAGGTTCTTTTTTATGCTGCTCTAAACATCATATTGAGTTTCTTTAATTCCATCATTCATTAAATCATATGGATTACTCATTTCCTCTGCGTTCCATTCTGAAACACCCACAACCATTGAAATAGCGAGATTCACTAACTCTGGGCTTTCCTTAATCCGTTTTTCAAACGCATCTTTAGCCCGTTGTCCAGCGATTTTTCCTCCTGTAGCATTAGTGTACAAAAGAATCGCCCACGTTGGATCTTCATTTTCCAAAATATAGGTAATATCATTATCACGCGTCGAACTTTTGATTACCTCTGAAGCAATTTGTAATAAAAGCTGAAGTTGGCGATCACTCATCATTCTCCGTAAATCATTAAAATATCTTATTTTAATAATTAGCGTGGATACGGGAATCTCAAAGCGTCGACTAGTTTCAATAAATACTCCGGCATCTTCCACATATGCAACCATCGTCCGCAAATTAGTTTGTTGATCAAAGGCGCCCCGCTCTACCAAAGCCGCATGTAAATCACTATTCGCCTTTTGCAATGCAATCTGACTTCGCGTTGAAAGGTACATGGTCAGTGAAATTAATAACGGCATGATTAGCCAGAAAAGCAGCGACCACTGGATTTCGTGATTCAAACCAAAATATTCATACAACATAACTACGGTTTGAAAAGCAATAAACACCATATTTGCTAACAAGCTGGGAATAATTCCCATAAAGTAAGTTACAATTAAAATTCCCATGGTGATGATTAAATAAATTATATTCACAACGATGTTTTGAGAAAGCATCATCAAAACGGCCGTAATACTAAGCATTAATAGAAGTAGGAGTAGCCCAATATCTTCATACAAATGCTCTTTGCTATTTTTGTTTTGCATTCTTACGACCTCCATTCATCATGGCTTGCTTTCTGAAAACTAAGTAAACTCCAAAACCGATGACAATCAAAGCTAAAAAGACAATTCCCAAATAAATAATTAATTGACTATTTTTACTAATGGTCCGCTTGTGTTCTAAGTTTCGATCAATGTATTTGTTTTTCTTGAAGCGGTAACTATAGTGGGTGTTATTTTGATCTACCACAATTGCATCGCCTGTAAATTGATCGATATTCTTCTTAAAATTAAGCTGTGTCGAAGCTAGATAACTGGCTTCCGGAGTAGCTCCCGTTAGGACTAAAATGCCTTTTTTACTATTTTCAGGGGAACGAATTAGTTGCGCTGTTCCAATCGTCTTACCTTAATCTTCCTCAATACTGAGCTTTTCATTAGAAACAAACCCTCGATAGTCATCAGAATATTTGAAATACAAATCTTTATTCAAGGATTTAATCATTGCATTATTAGAAGGAGTCCCAAGTACAATTAAATTATCATTAATCATTGTATCTTGATTAGGCTGTTCAGTATAAAATTTAATTTTTCCAGTATTACTCTTAGCGTAAGCGCCCATCAAGTTAAAAATATTTGTTAAACTCTTGAAGTCTATCGCAGTTAATTTTTTAGGTATAACCACTGCTAAGTTGTTATATGTTTGGTTCTTCATAAAGATTGTGGGATAGTTGGTAAAGAGTAAATCGTTACTCTTTTCTGATTTAACCTTCATTTCAGAATTCGTATCTACTTCTGCCCAAGGGGTTTCAGAATTATCTGAAGTTTCTTGATCCTTCATTTCCAAATCAAAAGCTACTCGGACTTCAAAGCTGTTTCCTAAGGAAGTCCCTTTAGGAACCTCCAAAGTAACTTCATCTCCATTAGCTTTAGCAGCGGTTAATTTTTTACTTCCTAAGGTTGTATCATTAACGTACACCGTCACTAAGGAACGTTTGAAGTTAAGGTTTTTGCTATATCGAAAATGTAATCTCACCTTAGAACCATCTGCATTTGTCCGATCATTAGGTAAAGTTACAAAATAACTAGTCTCTCGATGTCCCGCTCCCTTAATCTTATCAATGGCGTTGGTTAATTGATATTTACCTTCATCTTGGATTTCGGATGTAAAAGTGTTCGTTAGGGAAGATACTATTTCCTTACTTTTATCTGTCTGATGCATTAATTCCGAATTAGCAAAAAACTGAGCAGCTTTTTTTAATAAGCCATCTGTTTTGGCCGTTACAATTAAATAATCACCTTTTTTAGTATAGTGAGTTTTAATTACCGCTCTTTTCTCAACATCTTTTTCGCTAATTTCCTGCTTCAAAGCTTTAGGAAGATTATCATATTTAGCGACATACAAAATATAATCACCTTTAGTAGCATCCATATTTGTATTTTGAACAACATTGATTTGATCATTATCAGTAGTAATCACACGTGATTCACCTGCTAAGGCCGTCATACTAGCTGTTAATCCCCCCTTCGTCGGTTGATCAGGCGTTACAATTTTAGAATGTTGGTTGGTTACTGTATCCTCACCAGAAAAATGATCATAAAAAGAATGGAGCGTGTTTTCTGGATCTTTTAGTTCATATTTGAAATTCACATTAGACCCTGACTTAACCGTTAGCCAATTAGCTGGAGTTTGTGCTAAATCATAATTCTTAGCATCTTTTTTATTTAAAATTTGTCCTTTAATTTCAAGTTTATTAGTACCTTGCAGGAGTTCTAGCGGAATCTCAACAGCTTTACTCTGGAAACCACTCTTATGCTCTGGACGGAATGAATAGAACTTAACGCCGTTCATTGATAACGTAATATCAGACGTTGTTTTATCAGCTAACTGCGAAACTTGATAATTAAAATTAAAGGTAGCTTTTTTGACGTTCCAATAATCCATCTTGGTAAAGTACATGCTAGTTGCTGTTGATTTACCAGATAAAGTTGTTGTATCATTTTGAAAATTTTGAGTATAAGTTAGGTCTTCAGCATGCACTTGACCCACGCCGACTAATGACATTAATAATATCGTTAATGTTAAAATAATTAATTTACTTATACCGCTTAGTTTTATACCATTTTGCTTGTTTATGAAAGACTTGTTCACGAATATACCCCACCATTCCGTATGCTGCGACTGCTAGCCACATTTGACTGTATACCAAATACATAAAAATAATATAAAGAATATTGCTAAAACGCATTTCACCCTTTTCGGTTGTGACCGTGACAAAGGTACTGATGACAAACATTATTATTCCAAATAACCACAAAGCATTACTAAAACCTTGTAAATCTGAATGGGCCAACCCAGCGACTGAAAGAACAAAAACTACATCAGATAGAATCAAAGCGGTCATCAATAAAAAGTACGTTGACAAGAAATAGAGTAAGTCAAAGCGAATGGGACGTCCGGCCTTTTTAAAGAGTAATTTGGCATTTTTAACGACCACGTAAATGTTTCCTTTCACCCAGCGCGTTCGCTGATGGAACCACACATCTAAGGTTTGTGGTTCCTGTTCCCAAGTAACCGCACGTGGCTGAAACTTAATTTGATATCCCATCTGGTAGACCCGAAAACTAATTTCCGTATCTTCCGCTAAGGCTTTAACATCCCAACCACCAATTTTTTCTAAAATTTCGCGTCTAATAACATAATTGGTTCCTGGAATCGTACATAGCCTAAACAGCCGTTGACGTCCCGCTTGAGCCATCCATTGAAACGAAAGTGTTTCAATATTAATAAATCTGGTTAAAATAGTTGCTTCTTTATTTCTAGTTCTAAACTTTCCAATAACCGCCGCTAAACGGTCATTTCCTAAAAGTTCTGCTACTAAAAGACGAAGCGCACCACGTTCTGGAGCGTTATCTGCATCATAAATTGCAATAACACTTCCTTTGGCTTGCTTCAAACCAATATTTAGGGCATTGGACTTGCCTTTGCCCCCCGTAACATTATCTGTATTAATAACTTTCAAACGTTCTTCGCCAAAATCATTTTGGACTTCTTTTAATAACTCTGCCGAATTATCACTTGAATTGTCATTAATCACAATAATCTCATAGTGATCATGGGGGTAGTCAAAACTGAGCAACGATAAAACAGTTTTAACAATTACGATTCCTTCATTATGCGCGGGTACCATTACCGTCACAAAGGGAATCTTTTCAGGAAGTTGCTTATCCGGTTTGGGAGCTTCTTGGAGATACCACGTATATCCAGCTACCGTTAAAATCAAATTAATTATTAACGTTCCCCAAATGGCTATGATAGCTACCATTAGGAAAAAATCCAAAATTGTGATGATTCATTCCTCCTATCTCTTAAACATATTCTTGTAAATTTTTCTTCCAAAAGCGATAAAAATGATTAAGACGGTAAAGATAATAGCAAAGAACACGGTAATAATTTGCCCTTCAACTCTGAAAAAGCCTTTAAATAGCGCCGGCGTAGGAGTTGGCTTATCAGTATTTTCCATATTTGAATTAACCTCAACTTCCGTCTCCTTACCATTCACCAAATACTGTCCATTTTGAAAAGCAAGTGATGAACTTGCAAAATCAATTTTTGAATTAATGGCTTCATCCGGAGCTTGCCATTCAAAGTTCAACGCTTGAATTTGTTCTTTTAAATTTTTCAACTTAACCTTACTATCAGGCATCTTAAAAGTTAGCGCTGTGGGCATTGCAAATCGTACATCTGCTTGGTGTTTAACCTTATTAAAACTTGAGGCTGGTAATGCTAAATAACTTCGACTATTGGTACCGCCTTGATTATCTTGATCGAGATAAACTACTTTTTTATTAGGAAGTAGCATCTGATAATTAGCTTTTTTTAAAGCACTATTTCTCAAGACTTGATCCTGATTCCAAAAACCTTGGGCACTAATCCCAACTGGATAAACTTGATTTTGTGCCAAATTAAGTAGATAGTTATCAAATAATTCACTCAATTCTCCTGCGTTATCCGCAGTAGCTCCCCCGATCACCGGAGCTTGTAAGAAAATCACACCGCCTCGATCTTCAAGTCTACGTAAATACATGGTAAACCTTTTATACGCGTGCATTTCTGTGTTTTTAGCTACTGTGGAAGTGCTGACTGCCAACGGTATGCCATGATTTTCACAGAATACGCTTAATTGATCTAACAGCTTTAGATTACTATAAGGTGAAACATTCGTAATCGTTAACAACGGTTTGGTTTCTTCTTGACGATTAAATAAAATAGCTATCATCTTGCTAGCTGTAATTAATCCCAGTCCTTTATTGTTGAAGAAAGGCAAGTAACCTTGTTTTTGATTAATTACCCCATACTTATAGGATTGACCTTCATTATTTTGCGTCTTTAACATGCCGTAACTCTGTGCTTGTTTTGGAACTCCAGTTAAAACATCCATGCGTTCCACAAATGGCAACATTTCTGTACTGCTATCGTCACTTAAAATGAATTGTTGTTGATAAATCGTCTTTAGCTTAACCTGTAACTGTTTTTGTTCGGTTCGATCTAAGCCTTCACCAATATGAAGTTTAACACCGTCATATTGATTACGATCTTTAACGAAAGTTGGATTATCCAGTGACGCTTGTTTCCAGTTAATCATGGTAATTACCCCTTGATAACTATGGTTTAACTCACCTTTTTGATATTCACTTTCTTTAACTGTCTTAACTTTAAGTCCCATCCCTGCTAACATTCGCTGTAAGGTATCAATCTTTTTTTCACCTTGTTCGACAGTACTTTGAGAGTCATAAACGAGCAAAACACGATTATCATCCCTTTCACTACCATGTACCGTTTGGGTAGCTTGTACTACTCCGCCAAGGGTCATGAAGAAAATCGTTAAAAAAAACATAATTATTTTACGCATCTCCATCTTCCTCCTGTTCAGTTAGCCACAATTGATGATTTAGAATATCTGAAATAAACATTATGAAGGTAAAGTCCAAACTGAGAGGAACCATGAATAAATGTTTGGCTAAATCAGCATCACCATCACCAATAATTGAAACAATTGGAACAAACACACAAATGCTCATCAATCCCAGTATTAGAAAAAAACGTACAACGCCAAATAATCTTCCAGCTACAAAGTCAATATAAGCACTAACTGCATATACAGCCACAAATGTGATAGCCAGAAGACACAAAAAGGCATATTTTCCCGGAAAAAAAGCTCCTGCTAGTGAACTATAAAGTGTGAAAAAGGTGCTCTGTTGACCCGCTTTTTTCCCAGAATCCTTGGTATAATCGCCGACTGCCTTGACTTGAGTAACCATAATATCCTTACTAGCTACATCTAGTAAACGTAAAAATTGATCAGTATTTCTAGCGTAATATTTAATAATCCATGCAAAATTATATTTTCCAATCAAATGTTTTCTAATGTAGTGAGAACTTGGGTCAACGGTATCAAAAGTTTTAGCATAATAGTCTTGCTCCCGCATTAAGGCAAATTGCTCACTCAGCCCGCTTTTGGCAATATTTTTACTCGGATCTCCTGTTTCCATCAAAACCCCATGAGAAAATGATTGATATTGATTAACGTCGTTGAATTCTTTATTGATTAAACTATACGTCAGAACTCCCGCTCCCAAAGTAGCAACAACACCACCCATAACAGCTAATTTCTTAGCCTTTTTTAAACCGGGCAGGAAAAAGAGCCCCACTGACATGACTCCAAAACTTAGTGCTAAAGGAGCATTTTGTTGTTTACTAGTAATTAATACCACAACACTAATAAAGTAGGATAACAACAATTTCCAGCGTTTAGAATAATCTCCACGGGCTAATAAAATGAGCGACCCTACCACATACAAGAATGAAATTAACATTCCCGGTTCAGCGAAAAAGGAATTAAAATACAGAATAAATGAAGCATCCGCAAAGATAAGTACTACTAGAATTGCAATCACATAACTTCGTATACGTCGCCAAGTTCCGGTTAATGCTTTAGTTAACAGGTAGATACCAGGTAAGAAAGCTACATAATAGACGATACCTAAGAAGCGAATATCAAAGTAACGATGACTATAAAGTAACTTATTTAGTATTACAGCGGCTTTAACGAAAAGCGCTTGAGATGAAAAAACAGCAACGTTATTTTCATTAAAATACTTTAAAATCCCAAACTTAGTTACCACATAACCAATATACTGATTATCCTTGGTTGGTAGTCGATAAATCCCGTTACTTAACATTGCCCGATAAAAATCTCCATTATCGGCATAGCCATTAATCGGTGGTATAAAGAGAATGACAGCACAAATAATCGCTGCCAAAGCCGTTGCAACGGCAGCAGGTGATATATGTTTTTGAAATACCTTCCAACTGCTTTTAATCGAAACCATTTCATCCCATCCTTTAGTATTGCGATGTTAACAATGCCAATAGGTTATTAAATGAGTAAGCGTCATTATCTTTTGTATCACCTAATGCCCCATAAATTTTTGAATTCTTATTTCGAACCTGATCATCCCAAACCAAGTTCATGGCCTTTTGATAATATTTACGATCACCATTTCTGGCGAAAATCATTGCTGCTATAGCATAATTACCTGTTGATTGGTCATGGTCCTCGATTGCTCCAGCAGTAGTGTAACTGTTATATAACTTCTTATTATCAATTTGCATTTTTAACCAGCTGACTGTTTCAGGTTTCATCTTACCAATTTCAGCCAAATGCAGGACTGTAATCAAAGCTTCTGAAGTATTCAGATTTTTCGTGCCATATTGGTTTGTTTTCCAGTTGTAGCTCGGAGCGTACAAAGGAAAAATATCTCCCAGATATCCTTTTTCAACTAGCTTTAATTGTTCTCGATAATATCCCCGCTCTTTTTTAGATACAGATTCAAAGTACTTTAGGGTAGCCAAATCATAGTAGGCTAAAGAACTTTCGTTACTAGCTTTTTTAGTACGTACATCATAAAAATTAAGTACCCGTGCTTTTTGAATGCTTGTTGTTTGTAGCATAGCAAACCGTTCAGCCGCTTCGTGTCGATATTTTTTACTATTATTATTTTGCGCATAAATTTGTAAAGCACGAATAATTCTTAAATCATCCAGCGTAGCATTCACATCGGACTTTTTCTTAGTCTTACCATCGATGCGATAACTAAATTGCCGACCTTGATCAAAATATTTCTTGGTATTTTTGTAGAACTCCCGAAAAGCCTTATTTTGATGAGTTTGCGCCAAGTATTCTAACCATAAACCTGATGATTCAGATAACATATCATGTCCCGTGGCATTATCGGATTTTTTTTGATTATTATTAAAATTCGTGTAGATACCAGCTTTTTGAACCATTGAATCTTTTAAAAAATTATGTAACAATTCAATGTTTTGTTTATTTTTATGATACTGCGTTGTAATGGTTAAATGATCGGCGTCTGCTTTAGGAATCTTAGTTTGTGGTTGTTTTTGTCCACAACCAACTAAGATTAAGATGCATCCAATCAACATTCCTAAAGAAATGATTTTTCTTGTCAAAATTTTCTCCTTTGCAAAAGTTTCACTATTCAACAATTATTATACTAATAATACTTATAAAAAAAAGCCTATTTATATTGATTGTCTAAAAAAGGCAAGACCTTGTCAATTGGAACATTTAACAAAATCTTACCTTTAATTTGGTTATATATATTTGTACATAATATCTATTATAAATTTTTGAATGCTTGGCGAGCAGCTTGCAATCCAAAAACCACTGTTTCGGCGATTGAGTTACCTCCGATACGGTTGTTTCCATGTAATCCACCAGCAACTTCCCCACCGGCATATAATCCTTTGATGGGTTTAAAATTTTTATCTAAAACTTCGGCTTTAGCAGACGTTTTGAGTCCACCCATCGTATAGTGAATAGCTGGCGCAATATGAATTGCCATATAAGGACCTTCTTCAAAACCATCAACCAATCCCATAGTTCTTCTGAATGCTTCATCCTTACGCTTAGCAACCACATCACTCCACTGTTGCATCGTTTCTTTTAGATTAGCAACTGGTAATCCCAAAGTCTTCGCTAACTCATCAATATGATCACCATGTTGAACTAGACCGATGTGATCGTAAAAACCAATCGCACTGACTCTTTTAGCTAACGCTGCATTAAATATCAGATAGGCATCTGGTTGGGTTTGAGCGTTAATTGCATCCGTTACAACTTTACGTGTGTCTAGCTCGTTTACAAATCGATGACCACTTTGATTAACTAAAATTGCGCCTTCCCCACGTACCATTTCACCAATTAAGAATGCATGGTCTCCATCTTGGTAAACGGTGGGATGAACTTGAATTTGGTCCATATCTACCAATTGAGCGCCTAAATTCTCCGCTAATTGTAATCCATCGCCAGTTGCCCCGGGGTGATTAGTTGTCTTGTAGTGAACGAGATCGGGACGATATTTTTTAATTAAAGCATCACTAGCAGCAAAACCACCCGTGGCTAGAATGATTGCTGCACTATTAAGTAAATGGTTTGAGCCTTGGGCGTCGGTAAAATCAACTTTAAATTGATGATTATCCCCACGATCAATTTCCCTAACCGTTGCTCCACAAACTACTGGAACCTTTTCTTCAGCTAACTTATTTAGTAGTTGGTGAATTAAATATCCACCAATTGCAGGGGCGCTACTAGGGCGATGAGCCCGCTTCACACTCATTCCACCAGTCAAAGTGATTTCATCTAAAACAACATCATGTTCTTTTAACCACTCAACGGCAGAATCCGCATGACTTGTAAAATATTTCAACATTTCGACATCATTTTGTTTGCCGCCACCTTTATATGTATCTTCATAAAAGGATTCATAACTATCGATAATCCCTTCATGCCTTTGGATTGCTGTTTCAGCGGCGTTCATCCCTGAAGATGCCCGCATAGAGTTTCCACCAGGCTTCTCCATCTTCTCTAGGACAACCACTTTTTTGCCCAACTCAGTCAGTTCTAGAGCACTGGTTAAACCCGTACTCCCAGCTCCGATAATAATTACATCATATTGGCTACTTAAATCATCAATACTTGTTGGTTTAAATTCTACTCGTTCAGTCACTACTAAACCTCCGCTTATTTCTCGGAGCTAAACTCCGCAATGTTGTTAAAGTGATATTGATCCATTGCTGGAACTAAGCCTTGAATAATGTCGTGGCAAGCATGTGGATTACCATAATTTGCTGATCCAACTTGAACAGCCCCTGCTCCAGCTACCATTAATTCTAACGCATCTTTAGCAGAAAATACCCCTCCAACCCCAATAATTGGTAAATTAGTTACTTCGCGTACTTGATGAATCATGCGAACTGCGATGGGATGAATCGCTTTTCCGGAAAGACCGCCCGTTCCATTGGAAAGACGTGGCTTTCTAGTTTCTAAATCAATTTCCATTCCCATTAAGGTATTTATCATTACTAAGCCATCTGCACCGCCCCGTTCAGCAGCTAAAGCAATGGGAACAATTTCAGTTACTCCCGGGGTTAACTTCATGAAGACGGGTTTATTAGGAACTACCGCTTTGATGCGCCGGGTCATATCTTCAACTACAACTGGATCAGTACCAAATGCTAGACCACCTTTAGCAACGTTAGGACATGAAATATTAACTTCAATGAACTTCACATTCGGGGCAGTCGCCATGCGTTTAGCTACCTCAACATAATCATCCGGATTAGAACCAGCAATACTTCCAACAATGGGAAGATCCGGATAATTTTCAGCTAACCAAGGAAGTTCGTAAGCTAAAACATGTTCAATACCAGGATTCTTCAAACCGACCGCATTCAGCCAGCCTCCAGTGGTGGCCGCGGTAGTTGGCCACGGATGGCCTGCACGCGGCTCCATAGTTGTCGACTTAATTACGAATGCTCCTAGTTCATTTAAATCAATATTTTTAGCCATTTGTTGTCCATATGCAGCCGTCCCACTAGCATTCATAACCGGGCTTTTCAACTTGACTCCGGCAATTGTCGTTTCTAAGCGATCCATTTGTTTTCCTCCTAAAGATGTAATGTTGTAAAAGCTTGTGATTCAAGCACTTGTAAAATAGCGTCAACGGTATCTAATGCCGTAAAAAGTGGTACTCCATAAGTTAATGCGGTACTTCTAATTTTGATTCCATCGGCAGCACTAGTAGTACTGTCTGAAATGGTATTAATCACCATTTGAATGCGATGATCGTGAATTCGGTCCACAATGTTATTTTCTTCAGTCATCTTACCAACCGTCTCAACTTTCAGACCATGTGCTGCAAGTGTTTGAGCAGTTCCTTTAGTGGCAACCAATTGATAACCTAGTTCCCAAAAACGTCGGGCAAAATCGATGGCTTCTCCCTTATCTTCATCTTTAACCGTGATTAAGACTTTACCATGGTCTGGCATGTGCATTTTAGCGCCTTCAAACGCTTTATAGAGCGCCTTCGCCATAGTACGGTCACTTCCCATGACTTCTCCTGTAGATTTCATTTCAGGTCCTAATAAACTGTCTACGTTATCTAACTTAGTAAAGGAGAAGACTGGTGCTTTCACATGAATAATTTCACCAGCTGGATGCAACCCGGGCTTCAAACCTTGATTGACCAAACTTTCACCTAAGATGGCACGCGTAGCAAGGCGAGCCATTGGTAAATCAGTAACCTTACTCATAATCGGAACCGTCCGACTTGCACGTGGGTTAACTTCAATGACATAAGCTTCGTCATTATGAACCACGAATTGAATATTCATCAATCCGATACATTCGAGCGATTGAGCTAATTTGATAGAAACTTTCACAATTTCATCTTGGACCTTTTGAGAAAGAGTTTGCGCAGGATAAACCGTCATTGAATCTCCTGAATGTACCCCAGAACGTTCGATATGCTCCATAATTCCTGGAATCACAACGTTCTCACCGTCACTGATTACATCAACTTCACACTCTTTACCAACTAAATACTGATCAACCAAAACCGGATGGTTATGGGAAACCTTAACGGCATTCTTCATGTAATTTTCAAGTTCTTCTTTGGCATGAACGATTTCCATTGCCCGTCCACCCAGAACGTAGCTAGGACGGACTAAAACTGGATAACCGATTGATTCTGCGGCTTCGATTGCTCCAGATGTTGTTGTCGCCGTACGTCCTTGAGGCTGACGAATACCATTAGCCTGAATTAGCTTATTGAATTCATCCCGATCTTCGGCCCGATTAACGTTTTCCACAGTTGTACCAAAAACTTTTATTCCCCGTTCGGCGAGTGGTTCGGCTAAGTTAATCGCTGTTTGGCCACCGAATTGAACAATTACTCCTTCCGGCCTTTCTAGGTCAATAACGTTCATCACATCTTCCACAGTTAAGGGTTCAAAGTACAATTTATCGGACATTGAAAAATCAGTTGAGACTGTTTCTGGATTGTTATTAACTACGATGGCTTCATAACCCATCTGGCGAATGGCTTGAATCGAATGCACTGTAGCATAATCAAATTCAACCCCTTGTCCAATTCGAATTGGGCCTGAACCTAGTACTACAATTGACTTGCGGTTCGAGACAGTACTTTCATTTTCTAGCTCGTAGGTACTGTAGTAATACGGAGTTTGAGATTCAAATTCACCGGCACAAGTATCAATCATTTTATAAACAGGTGATAATCCCACTTGTTCACGATATGCTCGTACTTCTTTTTCGTTAGTTTTCCACATTTTGCCAATAACTTCGTCTGAGAAACCATTCTTTTTAGCTAACTCAAGAACATCAGCATTAAATGGCGTAGCAATTAGTTCCTGTTCGATTTCGTAGATGTGCAATAATTTATCCAAATAGTAAACGTTGATCTTAGTCAGATCAGCTAATTTATCCACAGAATATCCACGTTTAATTGCTTCATACAGATAAAAAATCCGATCATCACGCGCATGGATAATGCCATCGACTAAGTCTGCTTCATTTAAATCAGCGAGTTCTTCATCGCCAATATAATTAATATCTATATCAAGAGAACGGATTGCTTTTTGGGTTGCTTCCTCAACGTTGCGCCCTACCGCCATTACTTCGCCCGTAGCTTTCATTTGAGTACCCAAACGCCGATCTGCCCGAACAAATTTATCGAATGGCCAACGAGGAATCTTGCAAACTACGTAGTCTAAGGCCGGTTCAAATTCAGCTAAAGTAGTTCCGGTAACTGGATTTAAAATTTCATCTAGGGTTAATCCAACCGCAATCTTAGCAGCAACTTTAGCAATCGGATAACCTGTCGCCTTAGAGGCCAAAGCACTCGAACGGCTAACCCGAGGATTAACTTCAATCACGTAATAACGATCTTGGGCTGGATCAAGAGCTAACTGTACATTACAGCCTCCTTCAATCTTCAATGCTCGAATAATACTTAGTGAAGCATCCCGTAGCATCTGTACTTCACGATCTGTTAACGTTTGAACGGGAGCATAAACGATTGAGTCACCAGTATGGATTCCTACTGGATCAAAGTTTTCCATGTTACATACTACGATGGCATTATCAACACTATCTCGCATAACTTCAAACTCAATTTCCTTTAGTCCGGCGATACTTTGTTCAATTAAAACTTGAGTCACTGGTGAAAGAGTTAAACCGTTGGCGGTAATCTTCCGTAGTTCAGCTTCATCTTGTGCAATTCCACCACCAGTTCCACCCATGGTAAAAGCAGGACGTACAATTACTGGATAACCACTTTGATCCGCAAAGCTAACTGCTTCTTCCACCGTCGTTGCGATTCCTGAATCAGGAACTGGTTCATTCAAATCGTTCATCAAAGCTCGGAAACGTTCCCGGTCTTCAGCTTGATCGATGGCATCTAATTTCGTACCAAGCAGTTCAATTCCAAGTTCGTCCAGAATTCCAGCTTCAGATAATTCCATTGCCATGTTCAATCCTTGTTGACCACCTAGGGTTGGCAAAATAGCATCTGGTAATTCCTTACGTAAAATTTGCGAAACGAATTGTAAGGTTAATGGTTCAATGTAAACTTTATCGGCAATATCCGTATCGGTCATGATTGTTGCTGGATTGGAATTAATTAAAACTGTTTGATATCCGAGTTCTTTTAAGGAAAGACAAGCTTGAGTTCCAGAATAATCGAACTCAGCCGCTTGACCGATAATGATGGGTCCAGAACCGAGTACTAAAATTTTGTTAATATCCTCTCTCTTAGGCATGTTTACTTGTCCTCCTGGGTTTGTTTAGCTTCATCAATCATTTCCATAAAATCATCAAAAAGGTAGTCCGCATCATGAGGACCCGGTGCAGCATCTGGATGGAATTGAACGGAAAAAGCCTTATATTGTTTATGTCTGAGTCCTTCAACGGTTTCGTCATTAATTTCTTCGTGGGTAATTTCAAGGTCAGTGTTTGCAATGGAAGCACGTTCGACCGCATAACCATGGTTTTGGGAAGTTAAATCAATTCGTCCCGTTGCTAAGTTGCGAACTGGATGGTTAAAACCGCGATGTCCAAATTTCATCTTAGTTGTCTTAGCACCATTTGCTAGGGCAAAAAGTTGGTGTCCCATACAAATCCCAAAGACTGGAACCGCAGCCTCCACTGTGCGAATCATTTCTAGAACACTTTCATTCATTGATTCCGGATCGCCAGGTCCATTGGTAAACATCACTCCATCCGGATTGCAGGCCAAAACTTCTTTTGCAGTAGCATCATATGGAAGCACCATTACGTTGCAGTCGCGACGAGCAAGTTCACGTAGGATGGAATACTTGAGTCCAAAATCAATTACTACGACTTTACGACCATTGGCTGGATTAGGGTATGGGCTATGGGTTGAGCTAATTTCAATTTGGTTTTGTATCAAATTAATTGCATGAAATTCTTCAAACTTAGCGTCTGAAATTTCATTAACTAATGCTGCTTTCATCGCCCCATGTTCGCGAATATGTCTAGTAATTGCTCGCGTGTCCACTCCACTAATACCAGGTAAATCTTGGTATACTAAAAACTCTTCAAAACTCATATTCATTTGCCAATTACTTGCTCGACGTGCCACCTCATGGACCACTACTCCAAAGCAACTTGACTTAACGGATTCTAAATCATCTCGATTAACGCCATAATTTCCAATTAACGGATAGGTAAACATTAAAATTTGCCCATTATATGATTGGTCGGTAATCGATTCTTGATATCCTGACATCCCAGTATTAAAAACTAACTCTCCAATACTTTCACGATTTGCTCCAATCGCCTTTCCTTCATATGTAGTACCGTCTTCCAAAATTAAATAACGTTTCATTTTAAATTACCCTTCCCGTTGATATACAATTTTTCCAGCAACCATGGTCAGTTGTGTCTGTCCATAAACCTTTTGACCAATAAACGGAGAATTGATTCCCTTTGAAGCAAAATCTGCTTCTTTAATTTCATATTCATCTTCAACATTCATTACCGTTAAATCAGCTACATCTCCCACTTCCAATTGCCCAGCTGCCTTGAGGTTAAAAATTTCAGCTGGTTGAATGCTCATCCATTCCACTAGTTGTTCTACCGTGCAAAGTCCCGGTTTAACCAGCTTAGTGTAGAGTAGTGGGAAAGCTGTTTCTAACCCTGTAATTCCAAAAGAGGCGGTCTTCATCGATCCAGCCTTATCTTCCACCGTGTGCGGAGCATGATCCGTTGCAATCATGCCAATTGTGCCATCTAGCAGCCCCCCTAAGAGTGCTTGACGATCTTCCAAGGTCCGTAGTGGCGGATTCATCTTCATCATGGGGTTATCCATCGAAATCATCGTTTCATCAAGAAATAAATGATGAGGTGCGACTTCTGCGGTAACATGGACACCGTCTCGCTGAGCACGGCGAATTAATTCCACACTTCGAGCTTTTGAAACATGACAAACGTGATAATGAGCGCCAGTGTTACGCGCAATTTCAAGGTCCCGTGCTAATTGAGCTGTCTCTGCCAATTCTGAAATACCTGGTAAATCCAATTTTTCGGCTACCGTTCCTTGATTCATCACCCTGTGTTGCATTAGCGATTCATCTTCTACATGCGCAGCTAGTGGTAGCCCCACTTCTTTAATTTGAAGCATTGCTTGATACATGGTTTCGGCAGTTTGAATGCCGTTACCATCGTTACTAAAAGCTACCGCACCAGCTTCTTTTAAAGCTTTAAAATCAACCAATTCTTCGCTGGTCCGTTTTTTAGTAATGGACCCGTATTGTCCGATATGAAGACTACCAGCAGTTTGATTATGTTTTACCATCGCTGTAATTTTTTCGGGTGTATCCGGGACAGGATCAACGTTAGGCATAGTTAATACTGTCGTAAATCCGCCTTTAACTGCTGC
Source organism: Pediococcus pentosaceus (assembly GCF_001437285.1). Taxonomy (GTDB): domain Bacteria; phylum Bacillota; class Bacilli; order Lactobacillales; family Lactobacillaceae; genus Pediococcus; species Pediococcus pentosaceus. The sequence goes on from NZ_JQBF01000004.1 coordinate 213,365, forward strand.
AGCACTGCCACTAACTACATCTTCTTTATCCGTTTGGCCCGGGTCTCTAAAATGAACGTGGATATCCACCAGTCCTGGCATTAAAAGTTGCTTTTTTACATCGATGATTTGTTCAGCTTCAACGTTAATTTCGGGTTGAATTTGAGTGATTCGGTCGTTTTCCACAAGGACGTCAGCTTTTTGCACTTGATGACTTTTTATTACTCGGGCATTTTTAAGTAAAACTTTCATCAATGCAATCCTCCCTTAATCAATCCCTTGGCCTCTAATACGTCCGTTAAAATTGCCATGCGCATGTACATTCCATTAGTCATTTGCTTGAAAATTCTTGATTTTTCTCCATCAACCAAGCTGCTTTCGATTTCTGTACCACGATTAACTGGAGCGGGATGCATAATGATAGCAGTTGGTTGCATTCGATCGGCTCGTTCGAAGGTTAATCCATATTCTTGAAGATATTCGTGTGGTTCAAATTTAATTGCGGTATCTTGAGAAATACGTTCATTTTGAATTCGGAGTAACATCATGACGTCCACTTTCTCTACTAATTCGTCAATTGGTAGGAAGGTTCCATAAGCCTTCAAATCTTCGGCCATCCATGCTTCAGGACCGGCGAAGTAAACTTCTGCACCCAGCTTGTTTAATAGCATTGCATTGGAGCGGGCTACTCGGGAATGTGCGATGTCTCCGGCAATCGCAATTTTTAAACCGTCAAAGTGGTTAAATTCTTGATAAATGGTCATCATGTCGAGTAATGATTGTGAAGGATGTTGTCCACTTCCATCGCCTCCGTTGACAATACTAATATTCAAATCGGCTTCTAGCAGTTGTTTATAATAATCGTTTTGCGGATGACGGATGACTGCAATATCAGTCTGAATTGCATCAATTGTTTTAACCGTATCTAATAAACTTTCCCCTTTAGTAACTGAACTAGTTTTAGCTTCAAACTCAAGGAGTCGCATTCCTAGACGACTTTCTGCCATTTCAAAACTAGTATGAGTTCGGGTACTGTTTTCAAAAAATAAGTTCATTGCATAGACCGGCCGAGTAAGTTCAATTGTCTTACCGTTCTTAAATTCCTCAGCTAACCGAATTTTATGTAATACGTCCTCTTCACTAAAGCTTTCTACAGTGGTTAAGTCATGCATATTCATTATTTTTCCTCCTAAATTATTATAAAAAAAAGCTACTCACCAATCGAATCGTCTCGCTGGGAGTAGCTTAAAAAGCCGATTCAATTGGTTCCTCTCGGGAAACCGATTTAATTGAAACAAAGTGTTATTCTATTTTTTCCAATTCCATGGATCTTGATGCCACTCCTTAGCCGAAGCTACTTCTTCAGCGGATAAGGCATTGCTAGTTTGAAGATAATCCACCATTTGATTGTAGTTGAGCAAACTAAGTAGTTCAGTATCTTGTTCTGCAAAATTCTTAGTTGAATCCGGTAAACCATAACTAAAAATTGAAGCAACTCCAATCACTTGAATCTTTTCTTTACGAACTGCTTCAACCGCTTTAAGTACGCTACCACCCGTCGAAATCAAATCATCGATTAAAACTACTTGGTCGTCAGCTTGGAGTTGACCTTCAATTTGTTTGCCAGCTCCATGATCCTTGGGTTTGGATCGAACGTAGATTAATGGCAAGCCTAACTCTTCAGCCACCCATGCAGCGTGCGGAATTCCCGCTGTTGCGACCCCACCGATTACCGTAGCACTAGGATAAGCTTTTTTGATTTCTGCACTCAATCCTTTAGCAATATCTGAACGTAGAACTGGCTTGCTAATCGTCATTCGTAAATCAGTATAGATGGGTGATTTCATTCCACTAGCATAAGTAAACGGTGCATTGGGTGAAATCGAAACCGCCTTTAAATCAAGTAGTTGCTGGATAATTTTGCTACGAAGTTCGTCATTCATAATCAAGAATCCCCTTTTTAATTTTTCGATATCGCTATTTGGGTACAAAAAAAGCCACCAACAAGTTGGTATGGGCCGGCGCTAACCGCGTCCACTCCACCTGTTGATGGCGACTCTGCTAGCTTGTTAACCTCTCTGGATTAACTTAAAGCGACTCGATTTAATTTTCACTAATCATACTGAGAATAATCGGAAATGTCAAGATATTTTTAAAGTATGTCTATTTGATTCGACCAATTTACTTTACATGGTTTTATGCAATCTCACCACTAAGCACTCGATCGATCATATCCAATACACCACTATCATTATTATCCAACGGTGTAATTAAATCAGTAGCATCAAGTGCTTCTTGTTCTGCATTCTTCATCGCATAACCCAAGCGGGCATGTTTTAACATAGCTTCATCATTTTGGGTATCCCCAAAGGCCATCGTTTCATCCATCGAAACTTTCCATAATTCTTGAAGTTGTTGGAGACCGTATGCTTTAGTGACATGTGGCATTGTAATATCAATTCCATTGAAACCACTCATCACACTTCCTAAATCTCCTCCAAGGTCTCGTTTCAACATTGCGGCTTGTTCTCGAACATCTTCGAGATTGGTCCAATGCGTATCAATTTTATAAATTGGATCCGTGATATCTTTAAAATGATCAACGGCTGTAAGCTGGCTGTAGAAATAAGCACTCGCGGACCAGTCGGAACCACTCTTTTCCATATTAGTGAACGCCCGATGTTGACTAGAAAGAATAATTTTAGCGTCTTTAAAGGCTGGCGTAGTCAATAAATAGTCTATTGCATCCCTCAACAAAGCCGGTTTCAATGGATTATCATCTAAAATTTGGCCCTGTTCCATCGTCAAAGCCCCATCTTCAGCTACAAAAGTCATGTCGCCCTTTACGTCGGCAAAAACCTCTTGGCAATGGGCCATTTGATTACCACTCGCAACCACAAATTTAATGTGACGTCGATTAAGTTCATCAAGTTGCGCTTGAAAACGAGCATGATCAAAATCACGTTGGTCGTTCAAAAAAGTTCCATCAATATCACTTGCAATTAATTGAATACTCATCGGTTCCTCCTATAACTAACGTCCGCCCGCAATTCGGTTTAAATTACTTGAAAGATGAATCCAAAGGTTATCCGCGTCAGTAATAAAGTCTTCCTTAAAGTTTTTACCTAATGGTTCGATACTTCCAGTTGGCAAATTGATCACATCATAAACGACTAATTTTCCATCTTCTAACTTACAGGTAAAGTAGTGTCCATCAAGCGCTTCATCTAACAACTGTTGCGCGTTATCGACCACTGCTTGTTCGATAAGTTGATCCTCATTAGCCTCTTTACCCATTTCTTTTAGTTGTTCCATCATAATCCGTAGTTCTGTCATGTCATGTGGAATTTGAATAAATGCCATTTTAATGTCCTCCATTTTATTTACTAAATGTAATTTTACCATTAATTTTGAGTTAGAATAGTAGTTAAACAATTGTGAAGGGATTTTTTAATTATGTTATTACAAAGTATTCAAGGCGTTTTAGTAATCATTGTCATGGTTGCTGTTGGTTACTACCTCGCTTCGCTCCATTGGTTTTCTGAAAGTTCCAAAAAATTAATCGCCAAGATTGTCACCCAAGTGGCCCTCCCGCCATACATGATTGTTTCGATTACTAAAGATTTTACTAAGAGTGAATTAGTTAAACTGCTCCCTAACCTTTGGTATCCTGTACTATCAATGTTTATTTTAATGGGAATTTCATGGTTGGTGGCTCGGATTATTAAAGTTGATCCTAAGAGACATGGACTATTTATGTCAATGTTCTTCAACTCCAACACCGTTTTTGTAGGTTTACCGATTAATCTAGCTATCTTTGGTGATAAAAGTCTTCCCTACGTCCTCGTTTATTATATGGCAAATACCACAATTTTTTGGACACTAGGCGTCTACTTCATTCAACGTGATAGTTCCAATCACATTCAAATGAATTTTAAAGATGCTTTACGAAAGATTTTTTCCGCTCCGCTATTAGGTTTTATGATTGGAATTGTTCTCATCGTCTTAAACATCAAACTCCCTAATTTTCTAATGTCGAGTTTTAATTATCTTGGTGGGTTAACCATCCCACTCTCCATGTTATTCATTGGTATTTCTGTTTATGACGCTGGTTTGAAAAACATGCGTTTCCAAAAAGACAATTTAGGTGTCTTATCCGGAAGATTTATTTTCGCTCCAATCATCATGGCTTTACTTGTATTACCAAGTCACATGCCCATGATGATGAAAGAAGTATTTATTTTACAATCTTGCATGCCTGTGATGACCAATGCCCCAGTAGTTGCCCAACTTTACGATGCTGACGCAGATTTTGCGTCAATCATGGTAACTGAAACCACGCTGCTTTCTCTGGTAATGGTCCCCATCATGATGACGATTTTAAGTCATTAAAAAAACGAATTGATGATTCTGCTCCTTTTTGCAAATCCATCAATTCGTTTTTTATTTTTTTAGAAGAATAATTTACTTACAATAATTACGAAAATTAATAATACAACTGAACCTAAGAAAGCAGCCAAAAATGCACCTTTTCCACGTTTGAAAATAACACGGAAGTTTACGGACATTCCCAAAGCAGCCATGGCCATTCCGAGGAAGAGGTATGCAAATTTAACTAACCAGCCTAATACAGTTGCGCCTAAAGGTACAAAAGTTCCAATTACACTAGCTAAAATAAAGCCTGCCATGAACCATGGAATCGGTAATTTCCCACGAACAACGTTTTCGCGATCTATATTTGTACGGCTACGGTGCCAAAAACCAATAATTAACGCAGCAGGTGCTAGCAGTAAAACACGAGATAACTTAGTAATAATCGCCGTATCTAAACTAACCGGACCACCTGCTCCACCAGTAGCAACCGCATGGGCAATTTCATGAAGTGATCCACCAGCTACCACCCCAAATTGAGTTGGAGTTAAGTGAAGCATGGGTTTCAATCCAATTTCAATAAAAGTAAATAACGTTCCCAAGATGGCAACCGCCGCAATGGCCATTACCTCATTTTCTTGTTTCAATTCACGTTGGTCTTCAGGAACTTGAATCTGTGGTGAAACCCCCATTACGGCTGCTGCCCCACAAATACCAGTACCACTGGCAACTAGGATTGCTAGATCAGAATCCACACCAAATTTACGAGCCAAGGTATACACACCTAAAATTGTAAATGTAACCACGAAAATAGCTAATAGAATGGTTTTAACACCCGCATCGGCTAAATCAACCAAGTTTAATTTAAAACCTAATAAAATAATACCTAAACGCAAAAACTTGTTTGAAATAAAACCAGTACCTTTTTTAGAACGCTCAACTACTGCTGGGCTAACTTGAACAAACATCCCTAACACCAGCGAAATTACCAATGCTCCAATTAAACTAAAGTAAGGCAATTGCGCCAATAGCGATCCTGCTGTTGCACAAAGTAATGTAACTAATATAGCTACCCAAAAGCTTGAATCTTTTATCATTCGAGTCATCTTTCTTCTCTCCTATCTCTTAACTTCACGTTTAATATCGTATCAAAAATGGTAGATAAAATATAATTATGTTTTATAATTGGTTTATAAATTAAACTTATAAGGACAAAAAAGATGCTAGATAATCGTTACGCCACTTTTGCACTACTCTGTAAAAATAAATCATATACTAAAACTGCCCGAACATTATTCATCACGCAACCTGCAGTTTCTCAACAAATTAAAAGCTTAGAGGATGAACTACAACTAAAATTAGTTGAATACCACCATCCTCGTTTAGAAATCACCAGTGCAGGTGAACAACTGGCTCATTTCATTGAAACTACTCAACACCAAGAAGATAAATTATTAACCCAATTACGCCAGCCGATTTCGACAACCAATCTTAAGTTTGGGGTAACGCATTCGGTTAGTATCCTTATCGCTCCGGCCTTAATCCAAAATTGGCGAAAAAAATATCACAACATTCAATGCATCGTTTCTAACACGCGTGATATTTTATCTCAAATCAACGAAGGTACTTTAGACTTTGCTGTTTTAGAAGGAAACTTTGATAAACATGCATATGGTAGCCAAATCGTTACCCACGAAAAATTTGTAGCCGTTACACGTTCAAGTAGCCCCCTCGCCAATCAAAAAAACTTAGCACTTGAAAAAGTACTTTCGGAACCTCTTTTACTTCGTGAAGAAGGTTCAGGTACCCGCTCAATTTTTACCGATTGGGCCAGTTCTTTTAACATCTATAAGGAAGATTTTGCGCAAGTGCTAGAGTTGGGAAGTTCCACTGGTATTATTAAACTCCTAGAAACGACCGGGGTCAGTTTCATGTACCAATCTCTAGTCCAAGCGGAATTAGAATCTAAAAAACTCGCATTACTCAAAATTCAAGGTTTAGACCTTACGCGTCCGATTTCATTGGTATATGCTAAAGATAGCTTCTTCGAAAACGAATATCGACAACTTTTTTAAACTGGGATAAATTCAGCGTTTTGACAATATAATTCCTAGGTTTATTATAAAAATTGTGGTACGATTTTAACTATAGATGAAGAGCTTATGGAGGAATTCATTATGAATGATGTGACAGAACTAGCAGCAAAAATCATCAACTGCCAAAAGAAAAATGATCTAACAGATGCTGATGTAGCATTTGGGGCACATTTGTCGGTTGAAAAACTACACCGAATCAAGGAAAATTCCTACAAACCAACTGATGATGACTTAAAACGCATCAATGATTTTATGAAACAACAACAAAGATAATCAAAAAATAAGGGACGATGGCATTCATATCATGTCATCGTCCCTTTTTCATTCAGTTTTTTTCGAATCTAGTGTACAGTAAAGGAAAGATTAAAAAACAAGGAGCCCAATTATGAATAAATTTGAACTATATCATCCAATTCTTACCGAACATTTTGCCTTAGATTGGCTTACACATTCAAAAGTTCGTGACATTTTTGAGTTGCGTCACGATCCAGAAATCGCTAAAGCTAGTGATCGTGATATTGATGCAACTATTGAAGATACAACTACCTACGTTAACCAAATGATGCGTTTGGTCATGAATAATGAAGCATTAATTTGGGGGATTACGGACCAAAATACCCATGAATTCTTAGGGACATTTTGCATCTGGGACTTTGATCAAGCACAGAAATCAGCTTCCGTACGTTTTGAAATTCTTCGAAATCAACAACATAAGGGAATTATGAGTGAAGTTCTTCGGCGGATGTCCATTTTCAGTTTTGAAGAGTTAGGACTCGAAAAGTTACTTGCCACTGCCTTAAAAGACAACACCATTGCTCGTACTTTACTTGAACAAGTTGGTTTCAGCGCTGTTGCTTCTCAAACTGATAATCAAAATATTACCCTTGAACTTAATCGTCACTAATTTGTTGGTTATGGAATAGCCCTAATTGCTCAAAATCAGCCGTTGAATCTTGAACCGCTAAACTAGGTTTAGGATTAGAAACGGCTTTTTTAGGCGCTTTAAATTCGGTTGGTTCCTGTAACATTCTATCCATAGTTTTATTTAGTAATTGATCCACAAAAACATTACCCTCATTCGTAGCATGTCCCTTAGTCCAACGATATTCTAGGTTGGGCATTCGTTTTAGAATGCTAGCCACCGCCTGCCAAAGTTCTTTATTAGCTACAATTTCACCGTTAGCTTTCTTCCAACCTCGTCTTTGCCATCCACTTAACCAATTTCTTTGAATTGCATCCAAAACATATTTAGAATCAGCTACCACTAATACCGCTGCTTTTTCACCATAGCGGTCGATTATTTTTTGGAGACCGTTAATTAAAGCCATAATTTCCATTCGATTGTTGGTAGCTCCGAATTCCCCATTGGATCCAGAGATACTTTCACCATCTTTTTGGATTAAGAAAGCCCACGCAGCTACATCTTCTTTACGGACATGCCCTCCACGGACATTACCAGTGTTACGTGAACCGCCATCAGTGTAAAGAATAATGGAAGGGGTCACAGTCGATGGAGTCTGCGTTGATACTTTTCTAGTGGCCCTTCTAGAAGCTGTTGCCATCCATTCCTCAGCTTCTGCCTTGGTCAAAAAACTTTTATATACCGCTCCTGCAAAACCATCAACCTGTTGTTTGGCTGCATCCCACGTTAAATAAAGTCCTGGTTTTCGTCCTTTTTTTACCGCATAAAATTTTCTTTTTTTTGCCATTAAATCACCTCATAAATTAAAAAAAGAACTATGTCCAAGGGTTGAATTTTTATTTTAATTCAACAGCCTTAAAGCATAGTTCTTATTATAAATGATTATTTTCAAACTTTATACTTATGCATTTAAAATAGCAATAAAACCAATAAATACAAAGAATAGTGCGTACATTAATGGATGAACTTCTTTGCCACGTTTAGCAGCAATCATGGCAATGGGGTAGGTAATAAATCCTAATGCAATCCCATCTGAAATACTATATGTTAATGGCATTCCAATGATAATTAAGAAAGCTGGAATAGCAATTTCTAATTTATCCCAAGCAATTTCACGAGTTTGTTGAGCCATTAATACCCCCACAATCACTAATGCAGGTGCGGTAACTTGTGAAGTAACGACGGTCAACAATGGTGAGAAGAAGAGTCCTAATAGGAACATAATTCCTGTCACAACTACAGTAAAGCCAGAACGTCCACCTACAGCAATCCCAGCTGAAGACTCAACGAAAGCCCCCACTGGAGAAGTACCTAATAATGATCCAGTCAACATTGAAGCTGAATCAGACATCAATGCCTTCCCTACGCGCGGCATCTTATTGTCTTTCATAAATCCTGCTTGAGTAGCCAAACCAACCAATGTGCCGGCTGTATCAAAGAACGTTACCAGCAAGAAAGTCAAGACTACTACCCAAAGTTGGAGAGTATTAATATCCCCAACATGTGAAATAGCTGTCAAGAAAGTTGGTTTCAAGCTTGGTGCAGCTGAAACAATGTGTGCTGGTGCATGAATTAAACCAGTCAATAAACCAAAGACGGTTGTTAAAATCATCCCCACGAAAATAGCCCCTGGCACCTTGCGAACCATCAAGAAAATTGTCACAACCAACCCAAAGACGGTCAACCATGTGGAAGGAACTAAGAATGAACCTAATCCAACCATCGTAGATTTGTTAGCAACCACAATTCCACCTTGGCTCAAACCTAGAAAAGCCACGAACAATCCAATTCCTGAAGAAATAGCATGCTTCAAATCGACTGGAATCGCGTTAATAATTAATTCTCGTAGTTTAAAAACGGTGATTAAAACAAAGATTAAGGAAGCTACGAAAACGCCCGCCAAGGCCGTTTGCCAAGGCACATGCATCCCAATAACCACGGAATAAGCAAAGAATGCATTAATTCCTAAGGCAGGTGCCGAAGCAATTGGGTAATTAGCGATAATCCCCATCAGGAAACAACCAATGGCACTAGCCAATGCTGTTGCGGTGAAGACCGCTCCCTTATCCATACCAGATGCTCCTAAAACGTTCGGATTAACGAACATAATGTAGACCATTGAAATATAAGTAGTAATCCCAGCAATAATTTCTGTTTTATAGTTTGTTTTCAATTTATCAAATTGAAAATACTTAGCGATTTGTTTCAAAATCATTTCTCCCTTTTAGTTCGAATCTAAATCAAAAATAGCACCAATAAAGTCTACACTAATTTAAAATATAAGTAAAGCACGCCATAAATTGATTATTTAAACTTTTATAGTTCGTATTTTACTTTGGAAATAACTAAAAAAGACGACTGCTGATTAGCAATCGTCTTTTTAGTTTGATTTTTTACCAAATTTGAACTCGTTTTTCGGGAGCAAGATACATTCCATCGCCCTCTTTTACATCAAAGGTTTCATAAAATTCTTCAAAATTCTTTACTTGGACGTTCGCCCGTAACTTTGCAGGAGCATGGACATCAATTGCTAATAGCAACTCTTCTCGTTGTTTAGTAGCCTTAGTGCGCCAAATTGTGGCCCAGTTAGTAAAAAATTCTTCTAGATTAGCATCTTTAGTAGCCTTAGCTGCTTCCAACGCTGCTTTAAGTCCACCATCATCTGCAACATTTTCGGTAACAACCAACTTACCGTTTACTTTTCCACCCGCAAATGGAATTCCATCAAATTCTTTTACCATTGCTTCTGAAAGTTGGTGGAAATGTTTCAAATCGTCTTCTGTCCACCAATTGTCCATGTTACCAAATTCATCAAATAAAGCTCCATTAGGATCAAAAGCATGTGAAATTTCGTGCGCCATTACTGCTCCAATTCCACCATAATTTTGACTAGCGGTTTGTTCTAAACTGTAAAATGGTGCTTGTAAAATAGCAGCTGGGAAACAGATTAAGTTACCTTCTGGTGAATAATAAGCATTTACTGTATCAGCACTCATATGCCATTCACTACGGTCGACTTCCTTACCATACTTAGCAAGTTGATCTTCTAAGAAAATTCGTGAAAATTCTTGAACGTTTTCCACTAAACTTCCACCCTCAGCGGCTGTTTTAGTTTTCAACTTCTTATAAACTGCTTTTAATTCATCTGGGTAACCTACTAAAATCTTCAACGAACGTAACTTCGTAATCGCTTTAGAACGGGTTGCATCCCCTAACCAAGTATTTTCTGCCAGTCGTTTTTCATAAACATCAATCATCGAAACCACCATATCATGAACATCTTTTTTAGCAGTTTCTCCGAAGTATTTATGTCCATAGTATTCACCAACGACTTGGCTAAACGTGCGACGTGCTAAGTAAAATGCACTCTTTTCTTGTGGCATTGATTCTTGTTGCCCTGATAATGCTCGCCCAAAAGTGCCACCAATTTGGCGGAATTCTTCACTCAAATAGCCTGACAACGAGCGGACCATGTTAACGTAGGCCCATTTTTTATAATCTTCAAATGTATCGGCGTTAACAATTTGGTGCAAGTTTTCGTAGAATTTAGGTTCAGTGATAATTAATTTTTCTGGAACAGTTCCAATCAATGCTTGGACTAATTTTTTAACATCAATCTCTTGAACCATGTCAGCGAAATGATCAAACTCCCATGGATTATAAAGCTTAGCTACATCGCTAAGTTCTTCAGAGTTTTTACGGAAAGGAGCAATACTAGCATCGAAACGTTTAGCTCCATCAATTATAGCTTGGGCTTCATCTTCAGACTTACCCAACTTCGTTAGTAATTGCATCATCATTTGGGTAAAGACTTGCATCAACTGTGGTCCAGACGGATTATCTTGATCATAGTAGGTTTTATCTGGGAGGATTAAACTTACACCACCAGCCCATAAAACATTGCGTTTATCTGCTCCATTACCCTTTAAATCAGGTTCAATACCTAAATCTACTGGTAATTCTACGCCATTAAAAAATAATTCTTTTAAGTTGGCATTTACATCATCCCAACTCTTTAAATCTTCAATTTGTTTTAAGTACGGAAGAAGTGGTTTTACTCCATCTTCGTCCCGTTTTTTGAAATCAGCTGCAATTTCATAAAACTTGATAAATTCTTTTAATTCTGGCGTATTAGGTTCTTTGGCACCTGAACGCATTTCTGCAAAATCCTTCATCAAATTTTCATCCACACCATCAACTAGGTCCATAAATCCACCCGTTGATGAATGATCTGAGGGGATTTCTGCAGTTGCTAGCCATTCACCATTCACTGCATCATAAAAATCGTCTTTAATTGAACTTGGCATTCTAATTCCTCACTTTCAAAACTTATTAACTCTGTATTATACTCTTATCTACTTCTATGACACCGCGTCATGCATATACTTAGCAATATCTTTGGAATTCATACCAGCACTTACTGCCACTTGTAACTTAATACGTGCTTTTTGACCATTGAGACCTTGGCAGAATACAACGCCCATTCTCTCTAAATCAATTCCGCCGCCCACATAATCGTAGATGGGTTCGGCCAAGCCATTGTAACAACGTGAAACCATTACAACCGTAATATCATTATCAATTAATGCTTGAATGGGCTCGACTACTTCTACTGGTAGATTTCCAGCTCCTAGCCCTTCAATTACAATCCCCTTGGTCCCTGGGCGATTAATAATTTCAAATATTTCTTTAGGGATTCCTGCGTAAGCTTTAATTAAATAGACTCCTTTTTCAAGGTGGTCAATATCACAAACATGCTGATTAACTAAAGCTTGAAAGAATCGGATATCCCGTTTATAAACAATTCCGAGCGGCCCAAAAGTTGGGGTTCTAAACGTATCTACATTAGTAGTATGGGTTTTCGTAACAAAACGGGCAGTATGGATCTCATCATTCATGACCACTAAAACCCCTTTATCACTGGCTTCATCAGAAGCAGCCGTCAGAATTGCACTTTGGAAATTATACACACCATCCGAACCTAGTTCGTTGGAAGAGCGCATGGCCCCCGTTAGCACAACTGGAATTTTATTTTCGATCGTTAAATCTAAAAAGTACGCAGTTTCTTCCAAGGTATCCGTTCCGTGCGTGATTACAATGCCATCACACTCATTGTTATCTAGTGCCTTTTTGACCCTTTTTTTAATAATTAACATATCATCTGGCGTAATGTGTTCTGAAGGTTTATTCAAAATCACTTCGTTAATTAGGTCAATATTTTTGTTGATAAATTGGCTATCTAGTAATGGGTTTTGTTCATTAGTTTTAACAGTATCATTGCTGGCAGACATCGAAATCGTTCCACCTGTATGTAATGCTAGTATTTTCTTCATTATCAAATTCCTCTTTATTATTAGTTATTCATATCATATCATTTTCTTAGCTATTTACAGCTCCTCAAAATGCGTTAAAATAATTCTATTAATTCAGAGGACGTTAATATGATAAAACATAGAACCAGATTCCAAATTTTATATGATAGTTGTTTGGCTATGATTGCTTTTATTTCATTCCTAATCGTTGCCGCTTCGTTTTTTTCTAAGAGTATTAGTCTGAAAAATACGACCATTTTAAATCTAATGCATGTATTTTTAATCATTTATGCGGTCGATTTTTTTGCGAGAATGCCTAAAAATAAAAATGCTCATCGTTATCTTTTTGACAATACTTTTGATTTGTTATCGTTAATCCCACTACATCCGGCTTTTGCTATCTTTCGAATTGGTCGAGTTTTCAAATTAATTCGCAGCCATCATTTATTATGGCGTTTTGGATTAGATGGAAAATTTTCTAAGACCGTTCATCGGTTTATCTATACCTCGGGCTTCTTAAACCTTTTTACCGTCAGTATGATTATTTTAGTTTTAAGCTCGCTCCTTTATTCTGTGGTAGAACATATTTCATATCCTTCAGCCCTATGGTGGGCCATTACGACTGCCACCACTGTTGGTTATGGTGATATTTCACCTACCACCAACATTGGTAAATTTATTGCCGCCTTTCTAATGATTGGTGGTGTTGGGTTCATTGGTTTGCTCACTAGTACAATTACAGGATTCTTTACTTCTGAAGCTGATACGCAGGAAGATGATATGACCAAGCTTTTCAAAAAAATCGATCAACTTGATCATAAAATCGACCATCTCCAGCGTCAGCTCAACCTAGAACGACGTAAAAATACGCGAAAAAAATAAGGATTAACGTTTTGAGACGAAATTATTCGCCCAGCGTTAATCCTTATTTTTTTTAATTAGCTATTATTCTTCGCTACCCATTGCCTTAGCAACAAAAGCAGCAATTGCAGCACCTAATAATGGAGCCACAACGTAAACCCAGTAGTGAGATAAAGCTGAACCACCAACTAAGATTGCAGGACCAAAACTACGAGCAGGATTCAATGAACCGCCAGTTAAGTTCAATGATGCAATAATCATGAATGCTAGCGTTAATCCAATAATTAAACCAGCGAAGTTAGCATTACCATACTTTTTACTTGTAACTAGCAAGATAACAAGCACAAATAGGAATGTTACCAAAGTTTCAGTTACGAGTGCTGGAAATGCTGAGATTTTTGCAAAATCAGTTTGTCCAAGATTGCTAGTTGAAGCTCCCATAGCACTTAGGAAATACTTAACCATTCCTGAAGCTAGCACAGCACCAATAAATTGTGAAATAACATAATAAATAGCATCTGCTCCACTGATTCGCTTATTAATCCACATACCTAATGTGACAGCTGGGTTAAAGTGTCCTCCTGAAATTGCACCAACAGAGTAAGCCATAATCGTAACAGCCAAACCAAAAGCTAATCCAATTCCTAAAACGTCGGCTTTACCAATTGTAACAGCGGCAGTACCAACAAAAACAAGTACGAACGTACCAATAATTTCTGAAACATATTTCTTCATCAATAATCTCTCCTATCCACAGGCAAAAACCCGTACGAAAATTGTATACCACTTTAACCATTTTCTCAAATAAAATGTATTAATCTTGAGCGTATCTTTTTCAATTAGCTATACATTTATGATAAAATATTGATATAAACGTAATCAGGAGGAGTTCCCATGGCAAAATTTGACGTACATATTATCGACCATCCAACCGCAAAGGAAATGCTTGTAGAATTTAAAAGTCAACGACAAGACAACGTGCCTATTCTTGAAAAACCAGGACATTACATTCTTCCTGATTACAAGTTAACACGTCAACGTAAAGCTTTAAAAATCCGTAAGCATACCTACTTAACTAAGAAATTCCGCTCTTACGTGGCACTAGACTCAGCAAACGGTCACACGCTCTGGATGCGTAATTTTGGTAGTTTATCCGAAGCCATTTTTTGGCTAGAAACTGGTATGAAGATTGGCGATACTGATACAGATGCGCGTTATTCGTTCAAGGAGTGGCAAGAAAAACACTTTGAAGACATTGAAAAACTTAAAGATCAACTACGAGCAAAAACTAAAGCTAGACAAGAAAACAAATAACTTAGATGCAAGAGCTGAGGCAATTTAATCAACCCCAATCTTGCATTTTTTATACCCAAAGGAGATTTCATATGACTACAGAAAATAAAATCTTAAGTTCATTATCATATTTAAGTATCTTTTTTATGCCCATTCTCTTTCCCATCGTCGTATTTGCCTTAACTTCTAACAGTAATCACCCTGAAGCTCATCGCAACTCCATTACTGCTTTTTGGCTTCATTTATTACCAACAATTTTAGTTCCAGTGGCCTTCTTCTTAGGATTATTAGCAACTGGGCAAAGCTTTTCTACTGCTAATTTGAGTGGGTCTTCCCTAGTATTATTTGGAATCGTCGGTCTCATTGGATTATTGATTTTAGGAATGTTTATTTACAATCTATATCGCGGAGTAAAGGTCTGGGTGGACTAGGATTATTGTCCTTCAAAAAAATTATATTTTTTTTGACTTATTTGTTGCAAGCGCTTACAGAAGGTGTTAATATACTAAGTGAGGAAAGGAAAAGTTCCTTTCTAACAAAAACTTCTCAAGTGCCTCGGTTCTTAGGCTGTCAGAATCTAGTGAAGGGGCAAATTAGAGTAACTATTGCAAATCGTTTCCATCATGGGTGTACGATGTAAGGTTTTGATGTTTAAAAGCATCGATGTTTTAAAGTGATTACACGCGATGGTTTCGTTGGTAGTTGCGATAGCCGGCTTCTTTAAATGTATGAAGTGTAATGTTCGAAAATTTCTACGTCATTTAAACATTGAATCAAGTAGGTGTGTCCGATGACATGAGTAAGTTGTCTAAATGAAGACAAGATTAATTAGTATCAAAAAAATTAGTTCAATGGAGGTCTATCGTTTCGAAGAATATCTTAATGAAACTCCAAGACCGTCTATTTCACCGTTAGCCTGAAACAGTGTATACCTCATCAGATTTAGAGTTTGATTGAACGATACAACAGCAGACGTTATCAACAGAAGCTCAGGTAGGTTAGAAGCACGACGGCTGAACAATTTAATACGTTTTTGTAAAGTTGAAGGTGTAAAGATCGTAAATTTTTCCAATAAAGAGATTGTCGTTAGATTGGGACATCTTTCCTCATAAAGGGATTCTAGTGTGAGAAGTCTAGAATCCTATTTTTGTGCTCTCAAATAAAAAACAGGAAGCTCAATCGCCTCCTGCAATATTATTGTTCCACTTTTCTTCGTTTACGCCCTCTTCCAAAGGCTAATATTAAAATAGTAATTCCTACTGCTAAATAACCACTCCACCCCAGATGGACGTTATTAAACATTCCTGGAAATCCTGACGTTTCTGCCTCATTTTTATAAATAATATAGAAAGTATACCCATAAGCAATTAGATTAACCCAACTACCAATTTTAACAATCCATTGCGATCTAAACCACGCACCTAAAATAATTAATACGGGGCCTATTAGTAACGCAAGCAATACCTTTTGTTGCCCTAAAGTTTTTAGAATGCTCAATAATGTAGTTGGAGTGCTATATCCCGCTACTACGGCAGAAGCAAACGGTCCAATATAAGTAGAAATGATTAGCAATATCGCACCAGCGATTAAAAGTTTACTACGGAGTGGATGTCCCACCTTTTTAGGTTTGGGTTTCACTTCCGCTTGAGCTGAAGTCGCTGGATCAGTAACCATCGTTTCTGATTCTAAAACATCCTCGGGGGCTTCGAAGTCTTCTACTTCTACATCGGAGTCACTTCTAGCCTCAGCTTCTTTACGATCTTTTTTGTTTTTAAGACCTTGAATCCAATTAGCAATCCCATTTTTAGCTTTCTTTATTCCCATTCGTAACTTTAATTCCGCTTGATTATCAGCTGGACCAACCTTTAAAGCATAGAGATAACCACACAAAACAATCAGAACTAATAAACCAATACCTACAATTCTATTGAGCCATATTAAGACTACTAGAGCAATCACAATCGGTAAAAGTGAAACTAACGGATTATGTTTCACCCAAAGAACAAAATTCTTAATTTGTGACAACCACTCAGAACCGGCATGGGCTTGAGTACGTGAGTGACTATTGGTTTCAGCTTCTTCAGTTTGAGGTTCTTCTTCAATTTCTTCCGCTTCTTCACTGCGTTGTTTGTACATTTCTGCCCGAGTTAATGTTGAAGGCTCATTTTTGGCTTCATTTTCAAGCGTCACCCCACAATTAGGGCAAAAATTGGCTTTCTTAGGCAACTCTTCGCCACAATTCAAACAATATTTCATTATCCATTCCTCATTTAAGTCTAGTTAAAATTCTTTATTTTCTACTTTAAAACATTTTTCCACCCGCTTCAAAGTGACCATAGATTTTTAGCTATTTAATAGCAATTCTTTATACTTTTTAAATATTTCTATTAAAATTTAATTCTTTTACTACCAAAAAAGACCTCGAAAATAGATTTCGAGATCTTTTAATAATCACTAATAAAAATTAGCGATATCTAAAACTATTCTTTTTCAATACTAAAACGGTTGTTGAATAGCGGACTAACAGGCTTGTTTTCATGAATCAAGCGAATTGCTTCACCAATCAATGGACCAACCGAAATGCTAGTAATTTTGTCAATCTTCTTCTCTTCTGGAAGTTGGATAGAATCCGTTACAATTAATTCCTTAATTGGAGAATTTTGGATTCTTTCAATAGCTGGACCTGAAAGAACAGGATGTGTACAACTTGCGTATACTTCTGTAGCTCCAGCATCCATCAAAGCTTGAGCTCCAAGTGTAATGGTTCCAGCTGTATCAATCATATCATCAATCATGATACAACGTTTGCCCTTAACTTCACCAATGATATTCATAACTTCAGCAACATTGGCGCGTGGGCGACGTTTATCAATAATAGCGATTGGTGCTTTTAAGAACTCAGCTAACTTACGAGCACGAGTAACACCACCATGATCAGGTGATACAACTACAGTATCCTGATCAAGACCACGTTCGATGAAATGGTCTGCTAATAGTGGGGCACCCATCAAATGATCTAGAGGAATATCGAAGAAACCTTGGATTTGTGCTGCGTGAAGATCCAATGCAATAATGCGTGTTGCACCTGCACGTTCAATCATGTTTGCAACTAATTTAGCTGTAATTGGTTCACGTGAACGCGCCTTACGATCTTGGCGAGCATAACCATAATAAGGAATCACAATGTTGATAGTCTTAGCACTAGCACGCTTTAGAGCATCAATCATGATCAACATTTCCATCAAATTATCATTAACTGGAGCAGATGTGGACTGAACAATATATACTTCGTCTCCACGAATACTCTCTTCAATATTAATTCTAATCTCACCGTCTCGGAATCGGTCCACCGACGTTTTCCCGAGTTCTACACCAACTGCCTTAGCAATTTTTTCTGCTAAGGGCTTGTTCGAATTCAAAGCAAAAATTTTAAGCTTTGGATCGGAATAATGTTCAGACATGTTTGCCTCCAAAAGATTATAAAATATTAAGTTTATTCAGTTTTTCCATATAATATCATAATTCATTTTGCCCCCTAAAAGCAAGTTACTTACGGTTGGTTTCCCCGTTTTTGTGTTATAAAATTGCTTACTTTAAAGGAAATACAACCATCGATGTCAACTCAGACTATATTTATTGATTTAAGTTAACGAATATTATGCTTTTATTGTTCTTAGCAACTGATTTAACTAAAACACATTCAAATTATAATTTTGTTCATTCAAATATTCTTACACACATTAATGAACACCATATATTGACATTTAAATACGACACCCACTATAATTAGTACCTTGATGTTATTGGAGGGATAGAATTGAAAATTACAGTATTTTGTGGTGCACGTTTTGGGAACCAAAAAAATTATGGTGAAACAGCTCGATTAATCGGCAATGAACTTGCCAAAAGAAAGATTGAACTAGTCTATGGTGGTTCTACATCTGGAACGATGGGAGCTATTAGTCAAGCCGTACTTGAAAATGGAGGAAAAGTGACCGGTATTTATCCTGAGGGGCTATTTGAAGATGAACTTCCTCGAAAAAATACCACGTCCTTTATTCAAACGACTACTATGGCTCAGCGTAAGGAGCTATTAATTAACAGTGGTGATGCCTTTTTAATTCTTCCTGGAGGATTAGGAACTTTAGAGGAACTAAGCCAGCTATTATCAAATATGGCGCTTGGTATCATCCCTCAAAGAAAAATTGGCATTCTAAATATTAATGGTTTTTATGATAACTTGATTCAACTATTAAATAATTTTATTGGTGCTAAATTCATGGATGCATTACGTAAGGATGATTTACTGATTAGTGCTGATTACCAAGTCTTGCTGGAAGAATTGACAGCCTCAGAAAGTAAATCGACTAAACAAGAACTTAGTGCATAATCTAAATTTAAATACCAAAAAAAGGATTGCCATGATAGCCACCCTAAAAGTTAGAATTTAGTCTAACTCTTAGCGGTCACTATCACTATAGCAATCCTTTTTTATTATTTATTATTTTCTTCTTCCGCTTTTAATGCCGCATCGTAAACTGGAAGCTTTTTAAAGTAGCCTTCTTTATTAACTTGGCGTCCGCGGGCAATACCCATTTCAAACTTATTAACGTCGTTCGTAATGGTTGAGCCAGCAGCTACATAACTGTGATCAGCGATGGTAACTGGAGCAACAATATTAGAATTACTTCCAATAAAGGCATAATCTCCAACTGTTGAGTGATGTTTATTCATACCATCGTAATTAACAAATACTACTCCGCAACCAATGTTAATATCCGTACCAAGATCTGCATCTCCAACGTAACTCAAATGCCCCATTTTAGTCCGTGCACCTAACTTAGCGTTCTTAACTTCACAATAGTTACCAACATGTGCAAATTCACCAATCTCAGCTTGAGGGCGTAAATGACTGTGTGGACCAATGTTACTATCATCATGCATGATGGCACTTTCAATTTGTGATGAAGTTACCGTTACACGATCTCCAATTGTTGAATCAACAATCTTCGAATGCGCTCCAATCACTGAACTAGAACCAATCTTAGTATTACCTTGTATTTGAACACCCGGTTCAATGATGGTATCTGGACCGATTTCTACTCCATAATCAATGTAGGTATTTTCGGGGTCAATGATTGTAACACCATTAACCATATGTTCTTCGTTAATTCGGCGTTGCATAACCTTAGTAGCTTTAGAAAGTGCTAAACGATCGTTAACTCCCATTGATTCTGAGAAATCAGCCATTTCATAAGCAGCAACAATTTCGCCAGCATCTTTCATGATACCGATTACGTCTGGAAGATAGTATTCACCTTGGGCATTATCGTTTTTCACTTGATGAAGTGCCGCAAAAAGCTTTTGGTTATCGAAACAATATACACCGGTATTAATTTCCTTAATTTCTGCTTCTTCAGTGGTAGCATCTTTCTGTTCTACAATTTTAGAAACAACGCCAACCTCATTACGGACAATTCGTCCATATGAGAATGGATTTTCAGTACGCGCGGTTAAAATTGTAGCAGCCGCTCCTTTTTGACGGTGATATTCAAAAAGATTTTCAAAAGTTTTAGCTGTAAATAAAGGTGTATCACCACTAACGATCATGGTCATTCCATCTTTATCACCCAAAATTTTTTCAGCTTGTAAAACGGCATGTCCCGTACCCAATTGTTGTTCTTGAATTGCATATTCTGTACGATCACCTAAAAGTTCACGAACCTTTTCTGCCCCATGCCCAACAATGGTAACAATATGATCCATATTCGTTTTTTCAACTTGAGTTAGCATATGGTCCACCATGGCTTTTCCACAAACTTGATGCAAAACTTTATATAGTTTTGATTTCATTCGAGTACCTTGACCTGCAGCTAAAATGATTGTATTTTTTTCCATTATTACTAGCGCTCCTCAATATCCTTAAAGTTTCTTTCAAAATAATTTCCGGCCTTAATTTGGACCTGTCCATCTTGAGATGTATCGACATTTAACAAGGAAGTAAAGTCTTCAATCGCACGTTGTCCCTTGTATGTACCTTCTGCGAAGACGGCAATGCCGGTTAATTCGGCTTCAAATTCTTTCAGTAAATCAACCATGGCATGAACCGTGCCGCCACCCTTCATGTAATCATCCACGATTAAAACTTTCATTCCTCGTTGTAAACTACGTTTAGACAATTCCATTTTTTGGATACGTTCTGATGAACGTGAAACGTAGTTAACTGAAATAGTCGAACCTTCGGTAATCACGGATTCATGACGCACAATAATAAATGGAACATTTAAATAGTTCGCAACCGCTTGAGCTAGTGGAATCCCTTTAGTTTCCACAGTCATAACTGCATCAACATCAGAACGCATATATTCGCTAGCCAACATTCGGCCAATGGCCCGTAAGGTACTGGGATGGCCTAACAAATCAGACATGTAAAGATACCCACCAGGTAGTTTACGACTCGGATCCGCTAATTGTTCAGTTAACTCATCAACAACTTTGTGAGCCTCCTCTGATCCAATTCCCGGAAGATATTTAATACCACCAGCAGCCCCATTAGTAATTTCAATGGTTCCTAGTTGTTGTTTTTCTAAAGTTAATTTCATAATGGATAAATCTTCGCTAATAGAAGATTTAGCGGATGAATATCTTGTAACAAAAAATCCAGAAGTTATGAGCGTTCTTGGATGATTGATTAAATAGTTCGTCATATCAATCAATCGTTCACTTCGCTTCAATTTCATTGGTTTCACTCCACTCTTCTTTTGCGTATTATTCGCAAAAAATTACTTACTTTTTACTTACCAATGAATATAATATCATAGTTCATTAATAATGTTCGGATTTAGACCAAAAATATAATAAAAAGACTGAATCGTTTAGGATTCAGTCTTTTTAATTAATTATCTTTTTTTATAATCATCGAACCAAAATAGATTACACATTCAATTAGCGCAATAAAGAAGCTGACTGGCCAATTAGTTACATAGCCTAAATATAAACCTAACCAGACTCCAATTAAAGCGGCGCTAATCGCAAAGAGCATCATTCCACTTACCGTTTTGGCAACAATCTTAGCCGCAGCTGCCGGCAAGGTTAGCAGTACAAAAATTAGCAATGAGCCCACAATTTGGGCTGCTGTACTAACACTGAGCGCTAATACAACTAAAAATAAAATTGAAACAAAATTAGTATGAATTCCCTTGACTGAAGCTCCGATATGATCAAAGGAATCATATTTTAAGGGCCGGTATAAAAATAAAATAAATACTAATGAAATGATCGTTAACAACAGTACCTGATTAACTTCATCTCGCCCAATCCCGATTACACTACCAAACAAAATATTTGTAGCATAGCTAACATTTTTATTGGAAATCGATAAGAATAAAATTCCTAATCCTAAAAATAAACTTGAAACTGCCGAAATTGCAGATTCTCGTTTGGAAGCTTGTACACTCATTTTACCGATTAAAATCGAACTAACGATTGTAAATAATAGCATGCCGGATAAGGCTTGCCATCCCATAAAAATACCAAAAGCAGCTCCAGAAAAACCAATCTCAGATAACATGTGTGATAAAAATGACATGTTACGTCCTACAACATACACACCCATAATTCCACAAATAATGGCAATGAAGGTCCCTGCAATGTAGGCATTTTGCATAAACTCAAAACTAAACATCTAGCAAGTCCTCCTCATTTTTAATATCAGCTACTTCTCCCAATGCGTAGTGATCTTCTTTTAGCATCAAATAACGATTGGAGTAGCGTTGCATTAAATCAAAATCATGCGTAACGGAAATTACGGTTAAATCATGCTGTTGATTAAAGTGTTGGACTAAATTAAATAGTTCATATTTACGAACTGTATCTAAACTAGCTGTTGATTCATCTAAAATCAATAAATCTGGATTATCCACTAAGGCTTGTGCCAAATAGGCTTTCTGTTTTTGTCCACCCGAAGCTCGCCCAATTCTAGTATTTTGAATATCAACTAAATCAGTTTCTTCAAGAATTTCATCGAGTTGCGTTCGTTCCATTTTGGATAGCCACGGCATTTTTCCGTTTTGTAAATTTAAGGCTACGAAATCTCGAATAGATAAGGGATAATCTCGTTCAATATTCCTAAATTGAGGCACATAGCCTACCTTCGTCCCTTTACGAAATTTGATGCTACCACTCGTAGGCTTAACTTGATTCAGTAGTGCGCGAATCAAAGTCGTCTTTCCGACCCCATTTTCGCCGATAATGCTTAGAAAGTCACGACGATCTACATCAAAACTCAAATTATTAAATAATTTTTGTCCTGGAAAATCCATTGCTAATTTTTGAACCTGAACAAGCGTTTCAGTCATTAATTTTTACCCTCTTGTATTTTACTAATTTGGTTTAACTGTGAAAGCATCCACGTTTGATAATTTTTTCCCTTCGGCATCGTCTCTGTGACGTTCACGATTGGAGTATCGTTTTTCTTAGCTAGCTTTAGAAGCTCATCGATTACTTTATTACCAGTTTGTTGATTATTTACAATAAATTCAATCCGTTTTTGTTTCACATCTTTTTGTAATTTTTCCACCATTTTAGGCGATGGATCTGTTTCATTTTCAATTGCTAAAGCAAAAGCTCGGTCACTAACTTTATACCCGAGCTCATCCAGCGTGTAATCGTATACTGGCTCTGTAACTGCTACTTTTTTGCCAGTACTTTTTGCTCTAATTTGATCAATCTTTTGTTGGATTGGTTGAAGTGATTCAACATATTTCTTAGCATTTTCGGTGAATTCTTTTTGATGTTTTGGATCCTTTTTCCCTAATTCCTTAGCTAAATGGTTAGCTAAGGTTTTCATTGTTGATAATTTATACCACAAATGTGGGTTATCACCATCAACTTTACCCGTGAGTTTTCCCATATTTAAAACCTTAAGCTGCTTTTTTTGAGGAGTGATTTTTTGAACCCAAGTATCTGTTCCTACTCCATTTTCAACTACAATATCCGCGTCGGTCATTAATTTAGCCGTCTTAGTTGTCGGCTCAAAATCATGGGGATCGACTGCTGGATTATCAATAATGTTGGTAACCTGCACTCGATTTCCGCCAACCTTTTTAGCCACTTCTCCATAAAAGTTAAGTGTACTAATCACTTCTACTTTGCCACTGGACTTACTTTTAGGTCCAGCACATCCCGCAACAAAAATAGTGCTAAACAATAACATTGACACTAACCAAATTATTTTTTTTCGCATTTCTTTCTCCTAAAGAGTAATAATTACTATTTACAATAATCAATTATAACAAAAAAATTTTAATATGGGACGTCTAATTTTAAGATAACGTTTTCAAAAATGGTATAATGATAGTATTAATCACGTTTTGGGGGAACTAGTAATGAGTAATTTTATTCTCGATCAACAATACCAAGAAGAAATTTATCAACTATATCTATATGCATTTAATGCGCAAGATAGCGCTAACCGTCGCAATTTCTGGAATCGTCGTTTCCAACACGCTATTCCCTATGGAATCTCCGTTGACGGTCAAATTGAAACTAGTATTTTAAGTATTCCTTTTGAAACGAATTTTTTTGGAACCAATTTTAAAATGAACGGTATTAGCGATGTGATGAGCGCTCCCGAAGCATCTGGTAAAGGGGGCGCGAGCCAATTGATGAAAGCTGCTTTACAGGATATGTATGACAACCAGGTAACTTTGTCCTACCTCGCACCATTTGCTTTCAGTTACTATCGACGCTTTGGCTATGAACAAGTTTTTGACCATGTTACCTACACTATGGCTAGCGATAAATTACCACGTATTTCAAAAAATACCGAAAACGTCCAAGTTAAACGCCTTGACTTTAGTTCAAATACTGATTTACTAAAATCAATCTATCAACAGTCTCCACTAGCTCAACGGGGAGGTTTAAACCGAGCCGATTGGTGGTGGGATTATCTACCTAAAAAATTTGCTAATCGCCAACTGGCCGTAGCTTTTGAACATCAACAACCTACTGGTTATGTCATCTACGAACGTACCGCTAGCGAATTTATCATTTACGAAGTTGCTAACACCGATATCGAAAGTCGCCAAGCACTTTGGAAATTCGTCACCAAGCATGGAACTACTGCCGAAAACTTTATCTATCAAAGCCCTGTCGCTGATATCGATTTTGATCTAGTTGACGAACCTTATAGCGTGACAACTACCGTCCAGCCTTATATGATGGCCCGAATTGTTAATTTGCAAGACTTCTTAGAAAAGTATCCTACATCAACTCCAGCTAAGTTCACCCTGGATGTTATTGATGATGTCCTTTCTGAAAATAATGGACATTGGACTTTTGAATTTGACGGAAAAGTACGTTCAGTTCAAAAATCAAACGTACCATTAGATACCCATACCGCGATTACAATCCAACAATTAACTAAAATTCTTTTTGGATATCGCTCAGCAGCATCCTTTGTAGAACATGGAAAAATCGCCGGTTGGACATCAGATAACGTAAAAAACTTAGATGCCATTACCGTACCTCAGAAACCTATTTTGGCAGATTATTTCTAATTATTGCTAAAACTATTACTTCAAAAAAAACAAACATCTATATTTAACGATGTTTGTTTTTTACTATCTCAGTGCCATTTAGTGTTACCATAATTTGTAAATAGTTTTAAAGGAAGGATTAACGATGGACTACAACATGCCTTTTTTCGAAGAAATCATGCAAGATCCTCAAAATGCAATTTATACCGCCCAAGGATGGCATCCAATTTATAGTATTAATCCCCAAGCAAAAATTTTAATTGTGGGACAAGCCCCCGGAAAAAAAGTCCAAGATACAGAAATTATGTGGAACGACCAAAGTGGTGATCGTTTACGCGCTTGGATGGGAATTTCACGGGATACTTTTTATAATTCTGGTGATATTGCGGTAATTCCAATGGATTTCTATTATCCTGGTAAAGCTAAAAGTGGCGACGTTCCGCCTCGTAAAGAAGTTGCTGAAAAATGGCATCAAAAAATGCTGGATATTATGCCTAACATCCAGCTTACTCTGTTAATTGGATCCTATGCGCAAAAACATTATTTAAATGTTCCTCGCTCTACCACTACAACTAATCTGGTGCAAAATTATCGTAACTTTCTTCCCGAATACTTTCCTTTGGTGCATCCTTCACCTCGTAACAACATTTGGCTGGCTAAAAATCCTTGGTTCGAGCAGGAAGTTGTGCCTGAATTACAAAAAATCGTTCAAAATATCCTTAAAAAATAAAAAACTTTCGAAACAGTTCCCCTGTTTCAAAAGTTTTTTTATTTTAATGAAATTGCATTCCACCATCTACAATAATTGTTTGTCCAGTTACATAATTTGAATCTGGTCCTGCTAAGAATGATACTGCAGCTGCCACATCTTCTGGTTCTGACAAACGTTTTAAGGTAATGTCTTTAGCAAACTGTTGCATACCCCATTCGTCATCTTTACCAGCATTTTGTCCAACTTCATGTGCGATATCCATCATCATCGGAGTTCGTACAATTCCCGGTGCATAAGCATTAACTGTAATACCAAAATCCGCCAAATCACGTGCTGCTACTTGAGTAATTCCTCGGACAGCAAACTTAGTCCCTGAGTAAAGGGCCAAATTAGGGTTTCCAACAACTCCGGCTTGAGAAGTCGCATTGATGATTTTTCCACCATGTCCTAATTTCTTAAATGCTTCCGTTGCTGCTTGAATTCCCCAAAGTACTCCACCTACATTAACGTGATAAACTTTATCAAATTGTTCTGGTGTAATTGTATCAATTGGTGTGGTAGGTCCTAGGCCGGCATTATTGACCAACACATCAAGTCCACCTAGTTCCTGAATCGTAGTCCTAACGGCTTCAAATACATTATCACGTTCTGCTACATTAACCACGATTGGAAGAGTCCTTCCACCATTGCTATTAATTTTTTCAGCAACTTTGTTAGCAGTTTCAGTATTCATATCTGCCACTGCCACCGCAAATCCATCGTTAGCCAATCGGGTCGCAATTGCTGCCCCAATTCCTTGTCCTGCTCCCGTTACTAATGCAACTTTGGTTTTGTTTGCCATCATCCTTCGCCTCTTTGAACTATTTTATTATTTATTTTGCATCCGCTTGGGCCACCGCCGTCATTGCTAACGCATTAATATAATTTAACGGTTGGTCGTAGTTAGGTTGGAAGAACATATCAACCATGGATAAGTCATCAATCGTCATCTTATTTTGAATAGCTAATGAAATTACATTAGCTGATTGAGCACAGTCATATTCGCTATAGAATGATCCACCTAGAACCACTCGTGTTTCTGGGTCCCAAACTAACCGCATTAGGATTGGGGTCGTTGAAAGCATAAATTCGGGACGATAGTCTTGTTCTAAGGTTACAGAGTCTACTTCTACACCCCGTGCTTTAGCTGCACCAACAGTTAATCCTGAACTTGCCATCGTCTTACCAAAGAGTGCTACTGCCGAGCTTGCTTGTGTACCAAGATATTTCATCGTTGGTTTTTCAATGTTATGTCCAATCAAAATTCCTTGACGAACTGCATTAGTTGCTAATGGAATGTAATCATCTTTTCCAGTTGGATTGTAATGAACAACGGATGAATCTCCTGCTGCAAAAATATCAGGGTTCGAAGTTTGCATGTATTCATTAGTAATAATTGCTCCGTTCTTCAACATATCCACTTTGCCCTTCAATAATTCTGTATGTGGGCGGAAACCAACGCAAAGTACAGCATAGTCGGCCGTGTAACTGCCTTTATCGGTTTTTACAGTAATCTGATCATCACCACTAAATCCTTGAACCATTTCGTTCATGGCCAATTTAACTCCGTGATCAGTGTAATCTTTAGCTACTCGATCAGAGATTTCAGGATCAAAATTCTTAGCTAAAACACTTGGTAATCCATCAATCAAGGTTACTTCGCGGCCAGTCAAGGCATATTGTTCAGCAAGTTCCGCTCCAATATAACCTGCACCAATTACAATTACTGAGTTAATGTCATCATCAATTCGTTTTAATTCCGCAGCATGAGCCCAATTTTTGCAAAGTTTAACTCGTTTATTATCGATTCCATCAATCGGAGGAATAATAGGTGCTGAACCAGTAGTTACCACCAATTTATCGTAAGTATCTGTTTTAATTTCACCGGTTTTTAAATCTTTTACTTCTAAAGTTTTATTATCGGGGTCGATACTAAGTACATCATGTTCCATATTCATAGTAGCACCCAACTTAGTTAGGGCTTCCGGTGATGAATAGAACATTTTATTAGGATCTGAAACGTGGTTACCTACCCAAAGGGCGATTCCACAAGATAAAAATGACAAATTATTATTACGTTCGTATACCGTTACTTCATAATCGGGGTGCTCAGTTAAAATTTGTTGCGCTGAGAAGGTACCTGCATGTGTACAACCTACAATTGCTATTTTCATAATTAACTAACCTCCTATTTGTCTATATCTAATTATTAAGCGCTTTCATTGCTTTGTCAACTTAACTCTGGTCCTTTAGAACAAAAAAATGAAACAATAATCGTCAAGTACCGATTATCGTTTCATTAGTTTAAATTTCATGACTGATTTCAGGATGATAAACTAATTTACTAGTTTTTTCACCAAGTTGCTCTAGCAGGTAGACAACTGGGATTTGCGATGTAAAATTCAACGATCCTACTTTATTTTCGGGAATATCATAAGTTAAACTATAGTCCGCAATCTGCGCCAACGTTGAAGCACTATTAGCAGTAATTGCTACAATTTTTGCCCCATTTTGGCGATAATAATTAGCCTGCGTTAAAACACCTTCAGTTTCGCCAGAGACTGATAGTAAAATAATCAATGTTTTAGAATAGTCGCGTTCCGAGATGGGTTGAGGTTGGAAAGGATCGGTAATGGCCAATGTGAGCATCCCATAATTCGATAAAATTCGTGCTCCATATTGTGCCATACTACCACTTGATCCCATTCCAAAGCACAAACGGGTGTTGGATTGTGCAACCACGCGAGCAACTTCTTCCATTTTTTCGGTATATTCTGTTGTAGCAGTCTGTTTTAGAAATTGACCTATTGGACCTAAGTCTTGGCTCAATTCACTAGCAGGAGTTTGATCATTTCGATGGCGTAAAACATACTTAAAATCAGAAAAACCCTCAAATCCCATTTTCTTCAAAAATCTTAAAATGGTCGTAGAAGATACGTGACTCTGCGTGGATAAATCTCGAATAGTCATGGTTTTACACTCTTCTAGATGACTAGTTACGTATTTATACACAAACAATTCCAATTGATTCAACGTTTGAACTTTTTCATAACTAAACATCAACATCACCTCTTTAAAACTTGATTATTCTTAAACAACTTACTATAAATCTTCACCATTAGATGCAATTACTTGTTTGTACCAATCAAATGAATCCTTCTTCGAACGTTCTAGACTACCATTACCTTGGTCATCTTGATCAACATAGATAAATCCATAACGTTTAGCCATTTCTCCAGTACTTGCTGAAATTAAATCGATGCATCCCCATGGAGTATAACCAATTAAGTTGACCCCATCTAAGGCAACTGCTTTTTCCATCTCTAAAATATGATCGTGGAAATACTTGATGCGGTAATCATCATGGACAGCGCCATCGGCTTCTTTTTGGTCGTATGCTCCAAAACCATTTTCCACAATAAATTGAGGTTTGTGCCAACGATCTTGCATCCAATTCATCGAATAACGTAGACCAACAGGATCAATCTGCCAGCCCCAATCTGATTTTTGAACATAAGGATTGTCGACTAAATCACGTGCTTCTTTATAAGCATAGTCGGTATTTTCATCCGTAGATTTAGTTGTAAATGACATATAGTAACTAAATCCAATATAATCAACTGCACCCTTTTTCAAAATTTCTCGGTCATCATCACTAATTTCGACATGGATGTTTTGGCGTTCCCAATATTTAGGAAGCCAATTAGGATATTCACCATTAGCTTGAACGTCTCCAAAGTAGTAACGCGTTTGCATAGCACGTTCAGCCATCATGATGTCTTCTGGCTTAGCAGTTAGTGGATAAATTGGACACATTGCAATCATTGCACCAATTTGATATTCCGAATCAATTTGATGGCCTAGTTCAACTACTTTAGCACTTGCAACCATTTCGTTATGAGCAGCTTGATACATCATTTCTTCCATTCCTGGTGTTCCAGCTTTAACCTTAATGGCTGAATCTTGAAGTAAATGATGAGGATTACTCCAATCAGTTTGATTATTAATCTCGTTGAAGGTCATCCAGTACTTAACTTTTCCCTTATAGCGTTTCATCACTGTTTCGGCAAAACGTACGAAAAAGTCAATCAATTTACGATTAGTCCAACCACCATATTCTTTTACTAAATGATATGGCATTTCGAAGTGTGACAAAGTAATGATGGGTTGAATATTGTATTTTAACAGTTCATCAAACATATCATCATAGAACTTTAAACCAGCTTCGTTAGGTTCGGTTTCATCTCCATTAGGAAAAATTCTAGTCCATGCAATCGAGGTACGGAAGCATTTGAAACCCATTTCGTTAAAAAGTTTAATATCTTCAGGATAACGATGATAAAAATCAATCCCCCAGTGATTTGGGTAAACTTCTCCATCTTTAATACCGTCCGTTACTTTTCGAGCAGTATCTTTGTTTCCAGCGGTCATCACGTCTGCAATGCTAACTCCCTTACCGCCTTCTTGCCATCCGCCTTCAAATTGATGAGCGGCTACTGCACCGCCCCACAAGAAATTTTCCGGCATCTTATAATGCTTTTCAGTCATGATTAAAACCTCACTTTATTTTTCGGCCATTTTTTTATATAAATCAACAATTTCTCCAGCTAGATCTCTAAAAGTAATGGCATTCATGATGTGGTCTTGTGAATGAACCGTTAGTAGTGAAACTTTAGCATGGTTTCCCTTAGCTTCTTCAGTTAACATCCCGGTTTGGACGTTATGAGCTTCAGTCAAAAAACCATCAGATTCTTTTAATTTTTCATCTGCTTTTTCAAAGTCTCCTGCTTTAGCAGCGTTGATAGCTTCAAATGCAGAGCTCTTTGCGTTCCCACCATTAATAATTAGTCCCATGATCACTTCTAGATTTTGTTCTTGTTCGCCCATTGTTATGCTCCTTAAATTTATTTATATAAAAAAGCGCCTCAAAAAACGAAAGCGCTTTTAATTCAAAGCCCAATTAAACCTATACACCCATTGATGTTAGAGCTTCCTTCAATACTTTTTCACCATTCATCATGCCGTAATCTTGCATGTTAATTACTTCTACTGGAATATCTAATTTTTCTTTGAAATTACCTTCAAGGTAACGAACTTGAGGTCCAAGCATTAAAATATCAGGATTCTTTTCAGCCAATTTATTATCTGCATCTGATGCAGCTGTTGCGAAGATTTCTGCATCTACACCTTCAGCTTCAGCAGCTTTTTGCATTTTTGAAACTAATAAACTCGTTGACATACCTGCAGCACATACTAACATAATTGTTTTTTCAGCCATAATGAGTCACTCCTGTAATTTTATTTAATTTGGCGGTTGACTATGAAACCGCTTACGATACAATTGAATTATAAAACGTAGGTACAAATTTTACAAGTACCAATAATTCAAATTCGTTAAAAAGTTATCAATTAGCGTTACTGATAAGGAAAGAAGGCGTTCATCGTTGTATACGAATATCGCAAATGATCTCATTGACAAAATTAAACATCACCTATTTGAAGAAAAATTACCAACTGAATACGAATTGATGCAAGAATATGATGTTAGTCGTAATACCATCCGCAAAGCAGTCGATATTCTTAGTCAAAAGGGACTCGTTCGCCGCGTTCAAGGTAGTGGCTACTATATCAACGATTTTGGACCACGAGCTGATCAAACCATTAACCTAACCATGGGAGTTTCAGAAGGCTTTAATCATCTCAAACTAACCTCACGCGTTATCACTTTCGATCGGGTGGTAGCTGATGAAGCTCTTGCAGCTGAATTTGGGTGCTTAGTCGGCGATGATTTGTATCGAGTAATTCGTTATCGTTTTCGTAATCGTCAAGCATATACCCTTGAATATGCTTATTACGAACGCGAAGAGGTCCCCTTTTTACCAATCGAAGCTGCGCATGATTCCTTATTAGAATTCATTAGAAATGAGTATGGTGTATCCGTCGATACTAGCGACCAATACGTTGGAATTGAATCTTTCACTTCGGAAGCTGCTTTCATTACTGGGCTCCCTCAAGGCGATAAATATATTGTTTTATATCAATCACATTATCGTAAAAATAATGTGTTGTTTAATTTCTCTAAAACTTATTATTTAGACCGCAAAATTCGATTTTATTTCCACGCTTCTAATCAAAGCTAAACCAACGGATTATTTTAAATTAAATTTTTAGTTGACAAACGAAAAGTATTTTAGATATACTCATGGAAGATTAATTCGAAAGTTGGTAATACAAATGAGTCTTTTACATTCAACACATGTAAATAATGGTTGGCAAAGCCGGTAATTAGGTTGTAATTTTGTCTAGGCAAGATACGACCTGAATGACAGATCGTATCTGTGCCGGCTCATTTGTGATGAACAAACGATAACAACAAGCCCGCATGGATTTTATACACATCCATGTGGGCTTTTTTTAGGCAAACCCCATGGGCTTGCCTTTTTTTATTATAAATTTAGAGGAGTGGAACTTGTTATGAAGAGAATGCTTAGCTTTATCGCCATTATTTTTATTTTTTTAGGATATGCATTTGTTGCTGAACAAAAGCATACCTCGAACCATCGAAATGAGACTAAACGCATTGGTTTATTACAATATATGGATCAGCCAGCGTTAAAACAAATTCAAAAGGGAGTTTATGCTGGTCTAAAAGAGTCCGGTTATACAGTCGGAAAAAATCTCAAAGTTGATTATCAAAATGCTCAAGGTAATCAAAGCAACTTGAAGACGATGAGTGAAAAATTCGAAAATGAAGGAGTTGATTTATCAATCGGGATTACCACTCCCGCCTCAATTTCCTTGGCTAATACAACTTCGACTACCCCCATTTTAATGAGTGGAGTTACCGATCCACGAAGTGCTTCCTTGGTACAAAATTTAAAGCACCCTGAAAAAAACATCACGGGAGTTTCCGATCAAGCACCACTAGAAGAACAATTAGAATTAATCCAAAAATTAATGCCAAATTTAAAAACATTAGGAATTATCTACACATCTAGTGATAATTCTGCAATTACTCAATTTAAAAAATTCAAACAGTTGGTATCTAAGACTGGAATTAAACTTAAAGCTTATTCGATTTCAAACTCGAATGACTTAAACCAAGTTTCGCAAAATATGGTTCAAAATGTTGATGCTGTCTTCGTTCCTACTGATAATACGATTGCCGGTGCTATGTCAACCCTCGTTAAGAATGCTAATGCTGCCAACGTCCCCATCTTTCCAACCGTTGATTCTATGGTTAAAGATGGTGGAATTGCCACCTACAGTGTTAATCAATATCAACTCGGAGTCCTTACTGGTAAAATGGCTGCTCGCGTCTTAAACGGCGAAAAAATTAGTCAGACACCCATTGAATTTATCAAGCATGGTGATTTAACTATTAACCTTAAACAAGCTCAAAAACTAGGTATCAAGATTCCTAAAGATTTAATGCAAGAAGCACAAAAGAAAGGGGAATTAATCAAATGAACTTAATCACATCTTCTATTGGACAAGGGCTACTCTGGGGCCTTCTAGGGGTAGGACTATTTCTCACCTTTAGAATTTTAGATTTTCCTGATATGACGGTTGAAGGAACTTTTCCACTTGGCGCAGCCGTTAGCGTTACTGCCATCACTAACGGACTCAATCCACTGATCGCGACATTACTTGCTTTTCTAGCTGGTATGCTTGCTGGGCTAATTACTGGCCTCCTTTACACCAAAGGCCGTATTCCAATCCTATTAGCCGGCATTTTAGTTATGACGGCTTGTTACTCCATTAATTTGCGGATTATGGGAACTTCTAACGTTTCACTCCTAGGAAAACAAACCTTATTCAGTGGGCAATTCTTTGCGTCACTACCTAAATTTTTTGATAGCGTAGTCCTTGGACTGATCATTATTACCATTGTTGTAGCTATACTGGCCATCTTTTTACAAACTAATCTTGGGCAAGCTTTTATTGCCACAGGTGATAATGAAAAAATGGCGAAATCCTTAGGGATCAATACCGATCAAATGAAAAATATGGGACTTATGGTTTCAAACGGTATGATTGCAGTATCTGGTGCACTCATCGCTCAAAGTGATGGATACGCAGATGTTAATATGGGGATTGGAATTATCGTAATTGGCTTGGCTTCCATTATTATTGGAGAAGTAGTTTTTGGCGAATTAACCATGAATCAACGTTTAGTAGCCGTAGTATGTGGAAGTATTATTTATCGTTTCGTCCTCCTACTGGTACTCAAGGCTGGATTCAATACTAACGATTTAAACCTTATCTCATCGTTGGTCTTAGCGCTCTGCTTAATGCTACCAACGTTACGGAAAAAATTTCATTTTGACCGAATTTTAAAACATGGGGTAGCCATGCCAACTAAGGAGCGTGATTAAAATGGAACGACCTGTTATTTTAGAACTTAAAAATGTTTCAGTCTATGTTAATCGCCACACGACTGAAGAAATTCAAATTTTGAAAAACATTAATCTAAAAGTCTATAAGAACGACTTCATCACCCTTTTGGGTTCCAACGGTGCCGGAAAGTCTACTTTATTCAATGTCATTGCCGGTAATCAACCCATCGATGAAGGACAGATTTTGGTAAATGGTCACGATATTTCTAATATGTCTGAAGAAAAAAGAACTAAATTTATTAGTCGCGTTTTTCAAGATCCAAAACTTGGCACTGCCCCTCGCATGACGGTAGCCGAAAATCTTTTACTTGCTACTAAACGAGGCAGCCGCCGAAACCTTAAATTGCGCCGTTTAAAGCAGCATCTCGCTGAGTTTAAGCAGATTACTGCAACGATGCCCAATCGCTTAAGCGAACGTCTTAAAACACCTACTGGCAACCTATCTGGTGGTCAACGACAGGCCTTAAGTTTCTTGATGGCTACCATTAAGAAACCAGCTATTTTACTATTAGATGAACATACTGCTGCCCTAGATCCCAAGACTAGTGCCGAGTTAATGGAAGCAACGCAAACTCGAGTTACTGAAGACGAATTAACTGCCCTCATGATTACTCATCAACTTTCTGATGCTGTAACCTATGGCAATCGATTACTAGTAATGAAAGACGGACGAATTACTCAAGACTTAGATGCCGTTACAAAAGCTAATACTAATATTGATGAATTAATGATTTATTAATATTAACTAAGCAAACAAATTCCATAGGAGTTTGTTTGCTTTTTTGTTCATATTGTATATGCTTTATAGGAGTTATTTTCAACCCTATAAAAACGTTTAACTTGCGATTATATCAACGATTGTAAACGGATACATTACGTGTTAATATTAGCTCGTAAGTAAGAAAATACATAAGAAGAAGGCGTTTAAAATGAAAGAAAATTTTGATTTCCTTATGCCTAGTGTCAACTTCTTTGGCTCTGGAGTTATTGCAAAGATTGGTGACCGCGCTAAGATGGTCAATATGTCTAAAGTATTGATCGTTACTGATAAATTTTTGGAAAAAATGGAAAATGGACCCGTTGAACAAACCCTTCGTTC
This sequence comes from Pediococcus pentosaceus, assembly GCF_001437285.1. Classification (GTDB taxonomy): domain Bacteria; phylum Bacillota; class Bacilli; order Lactobacillales; family Lactobacillaceae; genus Pediococcus; species Pediococcus pentosaceus. Next base: position 248,986 of record NZ_JQBF01000004.1, read on the forward strand.
ACTTGATCAAGCTAGTGTCGATTACGTTATTTACAACGGAGTAGAGCCTAATCCTAAAGTTAGAAATATCCAAGAAGCAAAACAAGTTTATTTGGATAATGACTGTGATGGAATTATCACTATTGGTGGTGGTTCAGCTCATGATGCTGGAAAAGGTACTGGTATTATTTTGACGAATGGCGACGATATCACCAAACTTGCTGGAATCGAAACGCTCGAAAATGCACTTCCACCATTGATCGCGGTTAATACTACTGCAGGAACTGCTTCAGAATTAACTCGTCACTGCGTTATTACCAACGAAGAAACGCATCTTAAGTTCGTAGTGGTTTCGTGGCGTAATGTTCCCCTCGTATCATTTAATGATCCAAAATTAATGCTTGGGGTTCCACCTGCTCTAACTGCTGCAACTGGGATGGACACATTTGTCCAAGCCATTGAACCTTACGTTTCTACTAACCGCAACGATATTACTGATGGCCAATGTCTCCAAGCTATCAAGTTAGTGGAAGAAAGCCTTCGTGAAGCTGTATCTAACGGTGAAAACCTAGAAGCTAGAACTAAGATGGTAGAAGCTGAAATGTTGGGAGGGATGGCTTTCAATAATGCCGATCTTGGTTACGTACATGCTATGGCCCATCAATTAGGTGGACAATACGACGCTCCTCATGGAGTTTGCTGTGCTATCCTATTACCAATTGTAGAACGCTTCAACTTAGTTGCTTGCCCTGATCGTTTCGCAGACTTAGCTGTCGCCATGGGTGAAAATATCGACGGCCTTTCCATTAGAGCTGCCGCTGATAAAGCTATTGATGCTATGCAACAACTTAACGACGATGTTGGTATTCCAAGAAGTATCAAAGATTTGGGTGCTGATCCTAAAGATTTCGAACTAATGGCTGAAAATGCTTTGAAGGATGGTAATGCCTTCTCCAACCCACGCAAAGCTACTAAGCAACAAATTGTGGAACTTTTCCAACAAGCTTACGACGCAAAATAATTACTCAACAAAAAAAGATGAACTGAGATTTCTGATTCAGAATTCTCGTTCATCTTTTTTATTTGGCAACTTTTTTATTACTTTTAACACTAAAGGAAAGAATTAATCCTACGATAATTAATGCAATCGTAAAGTAGAAACCATAGTGTGTACCATTAGTGAAGGCAGCATTCAAATGACCTTTACCAAAATGATTCTGATAAGCTACTTGTCCGATTCCTAATAAACTTGTTGCTAAAGCAGTTGCAATCGCACCAACGATTTGTTGCATGGTATTCATGATCGTACTACCGTCACCAGATTGGGGACCTTCAAGCGAATTTAAAGCATATGTTTGAGCTGGTGACATTGCCAAAGGACAACCAATCATCAAAATAACATGAGCAATAATTAAATAAGCAATTGAAGTATTTACCGTAGTACATACCAACATAATTGCACCAATTAATGCAACCACTAGTCCAATACGAATTGGTGCTTTGGCACCGATCTTGTCGTATAAACGTCCTGCAACCGCTGAAACAGCGGCATTAATTACACCACCAGGAAGCATGATAATTCCAGTTAGTGCAACTGGTAATAATAAACCTTTTTGAATGTACATTGGTAATAAGTACATTGCTGATAAAATAATACCAAAATCAAGCATAACTAAGATTGCACCAGTTCTAAATGCAGGAATGGCAAAAATCTTTAAATTTAGGACAGGTTCAGCAAGCGAAAGTTGACGTTTGACATAAAATGCCAAAACGATAATTCCAAGTGCTAAGATACCTAATACGATTGGCGAACCCCAGCCTTTTTCACTAGCAAAACTAACACCAGTTACTATACTAGCAAAGCCGATAATTGATTCAATCAATGAAATTACATCAACTTTAGGTTTAGTAAGTTCACCAACATCTTTTAATCCAAAAATAGCTAGTAACAAAGCAATTGCTAAGAAAGGAACGAACATCCAAAAAATCCAGTTCCATGATAACTTAGCTAAAATAATACCTGTCAATGTCGGTCCAATGGCTGGAGCAAACATAATTACCAAAGCACACATGCCCATTGTAGCACCTAATTTATAAGGTGGAAATACTAACATGGCTACGGTAAACATCATAGGTAAAATTAAACCAGTAGCGATTCCTTGAATCATTCGACCAACCAGTAATAATGCAAAGGTTGATGATAGAGCTGAAATAACAGAACCTACAATAAACGCTAATAAACCAAAAATAATAATCTGTCTAGTTGTAAACCATTTTGATATTAAACTAGAAAAGGGCAATACCACACCAATCACAAGCATGTATCCCGTAACTAACCATTGGATAGTACCCGTCGTCACATGTAAATTATCCATTAATTGTGGTAAAGCGATGTTTAAAGATGTCTCACTAAACATTCCCACGAAGGCCCCAATCAACATGCTCGCCATTACCAACATTGGATGTTCAACTGGTACTCGCGCTTGCATCATGCCGTTGCTTTTTTCTTCATTATTCATTAAAAAATACCTCTTTCTTCAAAAACATAGCTTGTTCACTATAGCAAAAAGAAAAAATTTTCGTAAGTATTTTTTTGAGAAAAATAAAAAGAGGCCGT
>NZ_JQBF01000005.1 GCF_001437285.1 Pediococcus pentosaceus
CTAAAAAGTCTAACTTTTTGGGGTCACTACAAAATTAGTAGTATCCCTTTTTTAGTTAAATCTAGAACCCTAACAGTCTAAATTCAACTTTCATTCTGCCAAACAAAAAACCCCAGAACATTATATGTTCTGGGGTTTAAAAATTTAAATTAAATTTTTATAGTGAGTTTGATGCACCATGGTAGATAATACCACGACGTGAGTCAACTGTAATCAATTCATCATCTGAAAGGATTGAAGTTGCGTTTTGTACACCAACAATAACAGGAATTCCCATTGAAATACCAACTACTGCAGCGTGTGATGTCAAACCACCATTTTCAACTACTAAAGCACTTGATTTTTCAATTGCTGGTAGATAGTCTTTGTCAGTTGTCTTTGTAACAAGTACTCCGCCTTCAACAGCTTTTTTGTTAGCTTCATCAGCTGATGTAGCAACAACTGCTTTACCAATAACTGTTTCATCACCAACACCTTGGCCAGAAGCAAGCTTTGAACCAATTAGTTGTAACTTCATGATGTTTGTTGTTCCACTTTCGCCAACTGGAACACCAGCAACAACAAGAATCAAGTCTCCTTCTTTAGCAAGACCAAGATCTACAGCTTTGTTAGCAGCTAGTTCAAACATTTCATCAGTTGTTGATGGACGGTCAGCGATGATTGGGTGTACACCCCAGTTAACCATCAAACCGCGACGAACACGTTCGTCGAATGTGATTGCAAGAATGTCAGCATCTGGACGATACTTAGAAATCATACGAGCTGTGTAACCTGATTGTGTTGCAGCAACGATAGTCTTAACACCAAGGTTCTTAGCAGCACGAGCAACAGCAGCACTAATTGTTTCTGTAACATCACTTTGATCAAATGTGTTGATTTGAAGATTTCCGTCTTCAGCCATAGCATTTTCAGCTTTTTCGTCAATCTTAGCCATTGTAGCAACAGCTTCAACAGGGTAGTCACCATTAGCACTTTCACCAGAAAGCATAGTAGCATCTGTACCATCCCAAACAGCATTAGCAACGTCAGAAGCTTCAGCACGTGTTGGACGTGGGTTTTCGATCATTGAGTCAAGCATTTGAGTTGCTGTGATAACAGGCAAACCAACTGCATTACACTTCTTGATCAATGTCTTTTGTACCAAAGGAACATTTTCAGCTGGAATTTCAACACCCATGTCACCACGAGCAATCATAATACCATCTGAAACTTTCAAGATTTCGTCTGTGTTGTCGATACCTTCTTGTGATTCGATCTTAGGGAAAATTTGAACATCTTCCATGTTCTTTTCTTCCAACAATTCACGAATTTCAAGAACGTCTTGTGGCTTACGTACGAAACTTGCAGCGATGAAGTTGATGTTCATTGATTCAAGACCAAAACGAATATCATCAGCATCTTTTTCAGTAATACCAGGTAAGTTAATTGAAACACCAGGAGCATTTGTACCCTTACGTGATCCAAGAACACCATTGTTAGTTGCATGAGCAACTAATTCGCGGTTTTCTTCATCTTTTTCGTCAATCTTAAAATCAAGAAGTCCATCATCAAAAAGAACGTGTCCACCAACATGAACGTCATCAAAAAGTCCATCATATGTAACAGCAATCTTTTCTTTTGTTGTTTCCAAAGTGTCATCCATTGAGATGCGAACCTTATCATTTGTGTGATATTCTTGGTTACCATCTTTTTGTGGAGTTGTACGGATTTCAGCACCCTTTGTATCAAGCAAAATACCTACTGACTTGCCAGTAATCTTTTCTGCTTCTTTAACCATGTTATAACGACCTAGATGTTCTTCATGGTCACCATGTGAAAAGTTAAAGCGGAATACATTAGCACCGGCTTCAATTAATTTAACAATTGTGTCAACAGAAGTACTTGCAGGACCAAGTGTTGAAACGATTTTGGTTTTCTTCATTACAGAATCTCTCCCTTGATTTTAAATTATAAAAGACTTCTTAAGTCATTTTATCCAAATATTAATAGAACTCTAGAATGATAAATCTTCACTTAATTGGTAAAGTGAATCATCTGCTTGATGTTTTGCATCAAACAAGTCAAGCATGTTATGAGCTTGAACCTTATTTTCTAAGATTCCAACTGCTAAACCACCCTTACCTTCAAGGAGTAGCTCAACAGCGTAAGCACCCATCTTACTTGCTAAAACGCGATCTTTAGCACTTGGAACACCACCACGTTGGACATGTCCAATTACAGTAGCACGTGCATCAAAATCGCCGTATTGCTTAAGCTGGTCAATGAATTCAGGAGCTGCATCTGAATTAGCATCACCTTCAGCGATGACAATAATTCCGTAGTCCTTACCGTTTGCACGGTTCTTTTTCAACTTGTTGGCAATTGCTTCAACGTCATAATCAAAACCAGGTGCGATAACCGCATCTGCTCCTGAAGCAACACCAGCCCAAAGAGCAATATCAGCAGCATTGCGGCCCATAACTTGGACAGCAAAGACCCGTTGATGACTCTTAGCAGTATCGCGAATTTTATCAATCGCGTCAACTGCAGTGTTTAACGCTGTATCAAAACCAATAGTGAAGTCAGTGAAAGGAATATCATTATCGATTGTTCCTGGAAGACCAATGGTGTTGTATCCATGTTCTGTCAAACGAAGAGCACCATGATATGAACCGTCTCCTCCGATAACAACCAATGCATCGATACCGAACTTCTTAAGTTGTTCAATACCTTTCAATTGGCTTTCTTCTTGTGCAAATTCAGGATAACGAGCTGAATAAAGCATCGTTCCACCTTGTGAAACCATATCGTCTAAATCTGCTGCCTTGAATTCGTGGATATCACCAGCAACTAGACCGGCAAACCCGTAGTTAATTCCGTAAGCTTCAAGACCAGAGCTTAGGGCCTTTCTTGCAACGGCGCGGATAGCCAAGTTCATCCCTGGAGCATCCCCACCACTTGTCATGATACCAATACGTTTCATCTTTTCACCTCAAACAGAAATATTGAGTTTTTTCAAAACTTCATTGTTGATTTTATCACTTTTGAAAACAGTTGTCTGTACCATTTTCTTAATTAATCGAATGTAAGTGCTTTATTCAAAATTTATTTTTTAATTAACGAAATATGTTGACTTCCTAGCAATTCTGCTAATTGCTCTTTTACTTCAGAACTGTCATTTAAATAAAATTTTTCAGACAACTCATTATGTTCATTAGTATCCTCATAAACTAAAATAACTGGAACTTTCCCATGATATTTTCTGAAAATATCAAATAGTTTGGTTTGGAATTCTGATGAATTATTTCGGCTAGGCACTTCTAATTTCCAAATTGCTGCTTGGACCTGTTTGTTTTGAGGGGCGGTAATTTCATTAACAATTAATTGTAAACCGTCGTTTCTTTTCTCAACCTTGCCTCGTAATTGTAGGACTCGTTTGTTTCTCAAAATTTTAGCATGCTGGTATATTCTTGGAAAGATAACTGCTTCGCTTTCTCCAGTAGGGTCCGTGATATTCGCAAAGGCCATTGACTCTCCTTTTTTAGTTCTGATCGTCCGAATACTTCTTATATATACAATCGTAGTCACTTGAGCTTCAACACTAAATTCATCGATTTTTTTAAACCCATTTTGTTCAATCAAGTTTGCATAGCGTTCAACTGGATGCGCAGAAATGTAAGTTCCTAATAATTCTTCTTCCCAATCCAGCTTTTCATCCAAATCCATATCTGGTCGATGTTTAATCGTAGGCATTAACTTTTCAAAAAGATCCACATTTTGCCCGCTAAAAGCAATACCTTTCAACAATTCAGGTAAAAAGTCACCTAATTCCGCTCGGTTATATCCAAAGGAATCTAGAGTTCCCGAAAAGATTAGTTTTTCAATAATCTCTTCTGTAATACCCTTATCCCGCATTCGACGTAAAAGACTGTCAACTGATTTAAATTCTCCATTACTTTGACGTTCTTCAATCAAATTACGGATGAAATCTCGCCTTAATCCTTTAATGGATAGAAAACCCATGATAATTTGTTGTTGATAAAATGCATATTGTAGTTGGCTCAAATTAATATCCGGTGCTTTAACTTTAATCCCTAAACGATTCAATTCTTGAATGTATTCTTTAGTTTTAGCCTCACCACCAATAACTGAATTAAGCAAGGCTGTATAAAAAGGACCTGGAAAGTACGTTTTTAAATAAGCCAGCTGAAAAGCTAGCTTGCTATAAGCTACGGCATGTGACTTATTAAAACCATAATTAGCAAAATTTTCGATATAACTATAAACTTGTTGGGCTAACTTGGCGTTATATCCCTTTTGCAATGCTCCATCAATAAAATTCGTCCGCATTTGTTCAATTACATCATGTTTTTTCTTACTCATCGCTCTCCGCAACAAATCGGCCTGTCCCAAACTCAGGCCCCCCATTGCTGAAGCAACTTCCATAACCTGTTCTTGGTACACTAAGATACCGAAAGTTTCACCTAAGATTTCCGATAAAACGTCATTAGGAAAAGAATAGTGTTCGCGATGTTCTTTTCGTTTTACAAATCGATCAATATTTTCCATTGGTCCTGGACGATAAAGCGCATTTACCGCAACTACTAAACCAAATTGATTAGGTTTCACTTTTCTCAATACATTCCGAATACCAGCCGATTCAAATTGAAAAATGCCACTGGTATCGCCTCGTTGGAAAAGTTCTAAAGTCTTTGTATCATTTAAATTAATGTTCTCGATGTCAAAATCGGGTTTAAGTTGATGGACTTGATCTAAAATATTAGCCATTAATGACAAATTTCTTAAACCTAAAAAGTCCATTTTTAACAACCCTACCCGCTCAACATAATTCTTGGAATACTGACTCATCAGCATTCCTTCATTTCCATCCTGAACAGGAGTGGTTTCGGTTAAATTATTTTCACTTAAAACAATTCCCGCTGCATGCGTAGAGTAATGACGTGGCAATCCTTCTAAGCGCCGCGCCGTTTCAAACATAAATCGATTTTTTTCGGAAGTTCTTATAAACTCTTGTAACTTACTTGAATTTTCTAAAGCACGCTCCAATGTGATATTTAGTTCACTAGGAATTAACGCGCTTATTTGATTAATTTTATTCGGCATTTCCCCAAAAACACGGGCAACATCGCGAATGGCTTGCTTAGCTGCTAAAGTACCAAATGTGATAATTTGCCCCACATGTTGATGTCCATATTTATCATGGACATATTTGAGCATCAATTCTCTTTTATCATCTGGAATATCTAAATCGATATCTGGCATTTGGGCACGTTCTGGATTTAAGAAGCGTTCAAATAGCAGTCCATATTCAATTGGATCCACACTAGTAATCCTGAGTAAATAAGCTACTAACGAGCCTGCAGCTGAACCACGTCCCGGTCCAGTCAAGATGTGATTTTGATGAGCAAATTGGACCACATCGTGAACAATTAAGAAGTAGTCCGCAAAACCCATGGATTCAATGACATTAAGCTCTCGATCCAATCTTTGCTGATATTGCAAATTTTGAGCATTTTTACTTTTTTCTAACTGTTGAAAGCATAATTCCTTTAAATATTGAATAGCCGATTGATTAGCTGGCGTGGGAAATTTTGGTAATTTGGGCTGGACAAACGGAATTTTTAGCTCGATTTGGCTAGTTAGCGTATCTAGTTGGTCTAATAAACCACTCAATCCGGCATCCCGATACTCTTTTTCAAATACATCTCGCGGTTTTAACCAATTATTCCCTTGGTCTTTTGCTAGGATTTCAGGATGCTTGATAACTTCCCCCGAAGCAATATCCTTCAAAACTTGAGTTGCAAAATGGTCTTCACTATTTAAATATTCCACGCTCGGTAAGGGTAAACAACCAAGACTGTGTTTTTCGGCAATTTGCATCAAGGTTTGACGCATAATATTAGTTTGCTTTAAATTAATTCCTAGATAAAGATCTTTATCACCAACAACTTGACGATAATTTTCTAAAAGCTCGGTTGCATCACCGGATAGCCCTCGCTCCAACAATTCAATCATTTCTGATCTTTGTGCTGGAACAATCATGATTAAATCATCTAGCAAATCTTTAATATCATCAAAAGCAAATTTTGGTGTACTACTCGTCATCTTGGCCGAACTAATCTGCATTAAATTACGGTAACCTTTAACACTCTTAGCTATTAAAACTAGCGCAAATTGATTGTCAATTCCCGTCGTGCTATCTAACCAAAGCGTTAAACCCACGATGGGCTTTAAATTGTTTTTAATACAAGCTTGATAAAATTCAACTGTTCCATACATTGTATTATGATCGGTGAGGGTCATCGCTTGATATCCACGATTTTTCGCCGTAGCAATTAAGTCATCAATTTTAATCGGGCTAGATAACAAACTGTAAGAACTTAATACTTGCAGTGGCACGAAAGCCATTCTTATCCCCTCCTGTTTTTTATAATTATACTAAATAAATTCCCCTTCTCCAAAAATATAGAGTTTAATTTATTTCCCCACGTAATTGTGCTAAAATTACTGTTGTTCAGAAAGGGGCCAAACGAAATGAAACAAATCGTAGTTATTTTTTGGGCATTTATCTTTGGTGAAGTTATTGGCTATATCGGAGGACAACTTGATGCCCTTCCATATACACCATTAGAAATTGGTATTGTGGCAGCTGTAGTAGCTCTTATTACTTCTAACATGATCCCACTAATTTCAAAACCTAAAAAATAAGGATGCAAGTCTTTGGTATTTTTACCAAAGATAGCATCCTTTTTTTATTTATTCTGGAAAACCAGTTGATCATTCAAAACGTCGATATTAACTGTTGAATTAGGACGAACACGCCCACTAATAATTTCTTTTGCCAAAGGAGTTTCAACATTTTTAGTAATGTAGCGGCGCAATGGTCGAGCCCCAAACGCTGGATCATATGCCTGTTCAACAATATAATCTTGTGCATCATCCGAAATGCTTAAACTTATTTCTTGATCGCTTAAACGTATAGATAAATTATGAATTAATTTAATCACAATTTGGCGTACATCTTGTTTACTTAATGGAGTAAACATAATGATATCATCAATCCGATTCAAAAATTCTGGTCTAAAGTATCCATGCAAAACATCTTGAACTTGGTCACGGATGTTGTCATCAATTTTATTTTCTGATTGATTCTTCAATAGCAAATCTGAACCTAAGTTAGAAGTCATAATTAAAATTGTATTTCTAAAGTTAACCGTACGCCCTTGCCCATCTGTTAAACGACCGTCATCTAGAACTTGTAAAAGAATATTGAACACTTCTGGATGTGCTTTTTCAATTTCATCAAATAGAACAATGGAATATGGGTTTCGCCGGACCGCTTCGGTTAATTGGCCTCCCTCTTCGTAACCAATATATCCTGGAGCAGCTCCAACCAAACGGGAAACCGATTCTTTTTCCATATATTCAGACATATCGATTCGGACCATATTATCTTCCGAATCAAATAACGCTTCTGCTAAAGCTTTAGACAATTCTGTCTTACCAACCCCTGTCGGACCAAGGAAGAGAAATGAACCAATCGGACGATTAGGATCCTGGAGTCCCGCACGGGAACGTAAAACCGCATCTGAAACGGATTGAACGGCTTCATCTTGACCAATTACTCGATTGTGTAATTTATCAGCTAAATGTAGCAGTTTTTCTCGTTCACCTTCCACCAACCGTGCAACTGGAATGCCTGTCATTTGACTAATAGTTTGGGCAATTTCTTTATCTGTAACGGATTCTTCTACCAACCAATCCCCATGATCACTTTCGGATTGATTTTCTAATTGTTCCAATTCTTTTTCCAAAGCTGGAATGGTTCCATGTTGTAAAATAGCCGCTTGATCGAGATCATAAGAACTTTCAGCTTCTTGTAAGTCATGCTTGGCCTTATCTAATTCATTCTTCTTATCACTGATCTTTTTAATTTCTTCTTTTTGGGCTGACCAACGTGATTCCAGCTTAACTTTTTCTTCTTTGGTTTCAGATAATTCTTTCTGTAAGTCCTTTAAACGTTTAACTGACTCTGCATCACTTTCATTTTTAAGTGCTCGTTCTTCAACTTGCAAACGCATCAACTGTCGTTTGACCTGATCGAGTTCAGTAGGATTGGAATTCATTTCCACTTTAATTTTTGCAGATGCTTCATCGATTAAATCAATCGCCTTATCTGGTAAATAACGATCCGTAATATAACGACTAGAAAGTTTAGCGGCTGCCACAAGAGCATTATCATGGATACGAACGCCATGATGAATTTCAAAGCGTTCCTTTAAACCTCTTAAAATACTGATAGTATCCTCAATGCTAGGCTCCTTAACCAGCACCCGTTGGAAACGGCGCTCAAGTGCCTTGTCTTTTTCAATGTTTTCGCGGTATTCATCTAATGTTGTTGCACCAATCAAATGGAGTTCACCACGAGCTAGCATAGGTTTCAAAAGATTTCCAGCATCCATACTACCTTCAGTCTTACCCGCTCCTACAATCGTGTGAATTTCATCAATGAATAAGATAATTTGACCATCTGACTTTGATACTTCCTTCAAAACTGCTTTAAGTCGTTCTTCAAAGTCGCCTCGATATTTAGCCCCAGCAATTAATGAACCCATATCTAGAGAAACAATGGTTTTATCAACTAAATTGCTAGGAACATCACCTTTAGCAATTCTTTGCGCTAGACCTTCTACAATGGCTGTTTTTCCTACACCAGGTTCACCAATTAGTACTGGATTATTTTTTGTTTTTCGCGATAAAATTCGAATAACTTCTAAAATTTCTTCATCACGTCCAATAACTGGATCTGGGTTTTCACTGTGGGCCCTTTTAACTAAATCTGTCCCATATTTTTCTAGCGCTTTATATCCACTTTCTTGTTCCTTTGATGTCACTCTTTCACCCCCACGAAATTCATCTACTTTGGCTAAAACCTGTTTTTGAGTTAGACCTTGTTGATTCAGGAATTTTTTAAACTGATTCTGATCTAAATTAAATAAAGCAATTAAAATAGTATCAATTGCAACATACTCATCCTGTAATTTTTTACGCTGTTGTTCTGCTTGAACTAATAATTGATTTAGTTCTGCTGAAATCGATTGACCGTAACTAACCTGGCTACCACTAACCACGCTAATTTGTTCAAGTTCTTGGTCTAACTCGGTTTGGACAAGGTTGTTATCAATCTTTAAGTCTGTTAATAGTGTCCCGACCAGTTGGTCTGGTTGTGTTAAAAATTTAAATAATTCTGGCACACCAATTTCTTGATGTTGACGATTTACAGCAATCTGCTGTGCTTCGCTAATTGCTTCTTGAAGTGCCGTAGTCATTTTCTCTGGATTCATTTAAATCGCCTCCCAATTTTTAGATAAATTGATAAGGATTGGTATTAACCGTCGATTCTATAATTTCAACTTCCCAATCATTATTAGCCTTCCATTCGTTGAATAAGGAAGCTAATTTAGGAATACATATTTTTTCAACGTTATGTCCTACATCGACTACATTAATACCATCTGCTAACATATCATGTCCTGTATGATAATAAACATCACCGGTTACAAACACATCTGCTCCCGCCTTGAGCATTTCAGGATAAAATTTACCACCATCACCACCTATAACTGCAACGTTTTTTACCATAGCTTTATTGTCATTTGCTACCAAGCGTAACCCCTCTAAGTTAAAAATTTTTTTCAAGGTTTTGGCAAATTCTTCAACAGTTACAGGAGTTGGTAATACTCCAATGCGACCAATATTGGTATCGTAATGGTTAGAATACACCATTTGGACATGATTTAACCCCATTGCTTCCGTCAACCAATCGTTCATGCCACCTTTAGCGACGTCCAAATTTGTGTGAGCTGAATAAACCAAAATCGAATTTTGGATTAGTTTAGCATACATTTGATTTTGCGGGTTGCTTAAATCTAAATTTTTAATAGGTCGAAAAATCAAGGGGTGGTGCGAAAAAATCATATCACAATTTTGTTTAATTGCTTCGTCAACCACTTCAGGTCGAACATCTAAAGTCACCATTACTCGTTTAATATCGTTATTAACATTTCCGATTTGTAAACCCACAGGATCATTAGTAAAAGCAATGGTTTTAGGCGCGAAGCTTTCAAAACGGTCAATTAATTTTTTAGCTAACATGTGAAAACATCTCCTCAATATCGCTAATTTGCTTAGTAACTTGGTCTAGTTTAGCTTGTCCATGGCTAGGATGAGCATTTAGATTTGCTTCAATTTTTCTCAACCGGTTTAATTCGCGCTGCCACTTACGTGTATATACCTCATTATGACTTTTCATTAAAATTGGTCCAAACATTTGCTCTTTCTCGGATAAAGTCATCTGTCCAGGTTCCGCCATGATAATTTCGTACAAGTGATGGTCCTCCGCCACGATATCTTCATGGGTAATTTTGAAATTATTACTAATTAACCATTCTCTTAATTCCAACTCTCCGACATTGGGTTGAAGAATTAATTTCTTAACCCCATTTAATTTTGTTTTTCCGTCATTTAAAATTTTTCGAATTAATTGGCCACCCATTCCAGCAATACAAATCACATCGACGGTGTCGGTATCTTGAATAACAGCTAATCCATCACCTAAACGTGCTTCAATTTGATCAACTACTCCATTCTTTTCGATTTCTTCTTTCGAATTAGAGAGCGGTCCAGGAGCGACTTCTCCGGCTATTGCATGGTTAGCAATCTTATTTTTAATTAAATTAATCGCTAGATACGCATGATCCGATCCAATATCCGCAATTCTTGAACCTTGTGGTACTAAACTAGCAACTATTTTTAGTCTTGGTGACAAATTATTCGAATTCATAAAATAAACCCCTACTATCTTTCGTAATTATAGTTATATCTTTCAAAAAAAGGTCCTGCACAAATCTACGACCTGCACGGAACCTCTTGGGTTAACTAATCTAGAAAATCTTTTAGTTGTTTTGATCTTGATGGATGGCGGAGTTTACGTAAAGCTTTGGCTTCAATTTGACGAATACGTTCTCTTGTAACTCCAAATACTTTACCAACTTCTTCAAGAGTTCTAGTACGTCCATCATCTAATCCAAAGCGCAAACGTAGTACGTTTTCTTCACGATCAGTTAGCGTATCGAGAACACCTTCAAGTTGTTCCTTTAGCAATTCGTATGCAGCATGGTCAGCAGGACTAGTTGCTTCTTGATCTTCAATGAAATCACCAAGATGTGAGTCATCTTCTTCACCAATTGGTGTTTCTAATGAAACTGGTTCTTGAGCAATTTTTAGAATTTCACGAACTTTATCAGATGGCATATCCATTTCAGCACCAATTTCTTCAGGCATTGGTTCACGACCTAAATCTTGGAGCAATTGACGTTGAATTCGAATCAATTTATTGATGGTTTCCACCATGTGAACAGGAATTCGAATTGTACGCGCTTGATCGGCAATCGCACGTGTAATGGCTTGTCGAATCCACCATGTAGCATACGTAGAAAATTTAAATCCTTTTTGATAGTCAAATTTTTCAACAGCTTTCATCAAGCCCATGTTACCTTCTTGAATTAAATCAAGGAATTGCATTCCACGACCCACATAACGTTTAGCAATTGATACTACCAAACGAAGGTTAGCTTCTGCTAATTCTTGACGGGCACGGGGATCACCCTTTTCAATTCTTAAAGCTAATTCGACTTCTTGATCAGCAGTAAGAAGTGATACACGACCAATTTCCTTAAGGTACATACGAACTGGGTCATTAATTTTTACTCCAGCAGGAGCCTTTGTATCATCTAATTCTTCCTTAGAAATTTCTTGAGCTTTCAAAGCTTTTTCACTTGGATCACCATTTTCATCGACAACACTAATTCCAGCATCTTCAATGCGTTGAATAAGATCATCAACATCTTCGTCAGTTAATTTAAACTTAGTAATCAAATCTTTAGTTAATTGTGTATATTTAACTTTCTTTTCACTCTTACGAGCTTTAATGATTTGATTGACAGCTTTTTTAAACTCAGGTGAAGAAATGATACTTTCACTCTTTTTCTTTTTTGTTTCAGTTTTTTTGTTTGCCATTTATGCTGATCCCCCTATTATTTTTGAAGCTGTTGTTGTTTTTGATATAGCGCGATAAGTTTTAAAGTTAGTTGTTGTTGTAATTCTTTGTTACCTAATCTAGTAGCTTCATCTAAATCCGATTTAACATTTGAAATTTGTTCACTTAAAGGAGCAAAATTTTCAATCACGCTAAGATAATCTTGAATTTCTTCTTCAGTAAATTCAGGGCTTAGGTTAATTGATTCAATATCAGCAACGACTGCTTGTAGCTCATCTTCTTTAAGATAATCCATAAAATCTGCAACATTATATTCATGATTTTTTTCTAAATATCCACTAGCCAAGACATAAATTGTTTCAAGCTTTTCATTTGGAAAATAAAAATTGGGTAGGCTCTGTAATTTTAGCCAAACATCATGATTATTTAATGCACGAGCTAGCAAACGATATTCCGAAATATCTATCTTAGATAACTTTTTTTGAATATTTTGATTGAATACGGGTTGATCTCCCATTTCCTCCGGTGGAGGTGGAGGCGTCGACGCTTCCAATTCAAACTGTTTGGGTGCATGCGCGATTCGATCTGCTACACTTTCTCTTAACTGGTCTTTTAAATCACGCTTATCAATCTTAAATTCATCTGATAATTGATTTAAATACAAATCTTGTTCTAGGGCATCTTTCAGACTACTAATTCGTTTTAAAGCTCGTTTTAAGTATTCTAATTGATCATTTTCATTAGCTAGATTTAGACCGGTTCGATCATATTTCAAAAGAAATGAAGTACTTGATTCTCCAGTCTGCTGCATCAAATTTTGAAATGCAGCTGTCCCTCTTTGATTCACATACTCATCCGGATCTAAATTATCAGGAATAAAAACCACACTAATTTGTAAATCACTAGATTGCCTCAATAACTCAATTGCTCTAGCAATTGCCTTTTGTCCAGGCGCATCCCCATCAAAACAGATTATTACGCGATCAGCCACCCGCTTGATAGCATTAATATGATCCTCAGTCAAACTGGTTCCCATCGTCGCAATTCCATTCTTTACAGCCGCTCGATGAGCAGCAATGACATCCATAAAACCTTCATATAATATGACTGTTTTCTGTTGGATAATTTCTGAACGAGCTTGAGAAAAATTGTAAAGCACCTTTCCTTTATTAAAAATGCTTGTTTCAGGGCTATTTAAATATTTAGGATGGTTCTTATCCTTAACCAAACTACGGCCCGAAAATGCAACGATTTTTCCATTTGTATCTTTAATCGGAAAAATAATACGGTTAAAAAATCGATCTCTTAATGTTTGATTTTCGGATTCAATAAACAATCCTGATTCAGCCATTAAATGTTGGTCAATCTTATGTTCTTTAAAAAAACTTAGCAGGAGATTGTCTTCCGGGGCGGCAAATCCAATATCAAAATTCTTGATATCATCCTCGGTCATTCCTCGTTTTTTCAAATACTGTAATGCATCTTCACCTAATTTGGTGTTCAATAGAATATGACTAAATAGCTCAGAAGCTTTCTCATATAAATCAATCAATGCACTTTGTTCAGACGTATACGACGACTTTTTAGTTGACTTGAAATAACTCTGATCTAACGGAATATTGCCAAATTCCGCTACTCTACGAACTGACTCAGGGAAACTAAGATTCTCTAAATCCATCAAAAATTTAAAAACATTTCCACCGCGTCCGCAACTAAAACAATGAAAAATTTGTTTACTCTCCGAAACCGAAAAAGACGGTGTCTTCTCATCATGAAATGGACAAACACCAAATAGGTTTTTACCCGCCTTTCTTAACTGGACATATCTACCAACAACATCAGCGATGTCAACAGATGTTCTAACATCATCAATTACATCTTCTGGAATCATTCCAGCCATACTCTCACCAGCTTTCGTAAGATAAACTCATACGTTAGTATGATACAGCAGTCAAGCAATAGAATCAATTAAAACGCCCTTGTTTTTAACACTTTTGTCAAGTCTGTACATTTTAATTTGCTGCTGTATCATTTTTATTACTTAATTTAGATATAGGAAGAAACAAGCCATTTAATCTCGTTAGACTAAATGGCTTGTTTTATTTATTAACTTTAAGCAGATCCAAATCATCCTTATAAAAACATTTTTATTTTACAAGTACGTTAGTTAGGTCCCCAATTTTTAGAATTAAATTAGCTAACCGACTCATCATATTCAAACGATTACGCTTAATATTTTCGTCTTTGTCCATGACCATCGTTGCGTCAAAGTACTTACTAATCGCAGGAGTTAACTCGCATAATCTAGCAAATAGTTGGCTCATTGTCAAATTATTTGCAGCTTCAATTTTAATAATTTGATCAAAAAGTTCGCCTTCAGAAGCATTATTAAATAATTGTGGATCTACATTAAGTTCTCCACTTTCTTCATTCTTTGTAGCAATTCTTTGAACTCGTGTTAAAGCTTCAATATCATCTTTAAATGTAGAGCTCGCTTTAGCATCTGCTAGTACTTGGGCAGCTTCGATAATTTCCGTAACATCATGATTATTACCTGTAAGCACCGTTTCAACGATATCATGACTAATCTTTTGATGATCAAGCAATTGTTTAATACGGTCATTAAAGAAGTTAAGTACTTGGTCAAAGTTTTGATCGACATCCACACCAAACGCTGTGCCATTCTCCGCTAATTCAGTCTTAACTTGTGATTTGAATTGATTTAAATCTAATTGCCAATCACGGCTATTTAAGATTCTAACAATTCCATATGCATGTCGGCGTAATGCATATGGATCGTTTGAACCACTTGGAATCATACCAGCTGAGAAAAAACTAAAGATGTTATCAAACTTATCAGCTAATGCGACTACCGCGCCCGTTACACTTTCAGGCAAATCACCTTCTGCGCTATTTGGCATGTAATGTTCGCGAATGGCTTGGGCTACTGCTTGGTTTTCACCATTAAGTTGAGCATATTTTTCACCCATCACCCCTTGTAATTCTGAGAATTCACCAACCATACCAGTTACCAAATCAAATTTATAAATCATTGTAGCGCGATCGATATCATCAAGTTCCGTTTGATTAAGATTTAAGGTGTTTCCAATAACTTTAGCAATAGAATTAACTCGTTGCATTTTTTCGTACATTGAACCAATCTTATCATGGAAACTAACCTTTTTAAGTCGGTCAACATAATAATTAATATCATGTTTTTGATCTTCTTCGTAGAAGAAAGCAGCGTCTTCTAAACGCGCAGTTAAAACTTTTTCATTTCCACGAACAACATTTTCAATAAATTCTTCATTCCCATTTCGTACGGAAATGAAGTTTGGCAATAGCTTTCCAGCTTGGTCGCGGACAAAGAAGAAGCGTTGGTGGTCACGCATTGATGTTATCAATACCTCTTCTGGAATAGCTAAATACTTTTCATCAAATCCCCCATTAAAAGCGGTTGGCCACTCAACCAAATTGTTAACCTCTTCTAAAAGACCTGGATTAGGGGTAACGTTCCAACGATTGCTTTCAGCAATTGCTTTAATTTGGTTTGAAATTAATTGTTTACGCTCGTCGGCATCAACAATCACAAATTGATCGTGTAATTTTGCTTCATATTCTTCAGCATTAGCCAGTTCGACAGCTTCACCTAAGAAACGATGTCCTTCTGTTCGGCGTCCCGCAGTTACGTCTAAGATACTAAAAGGAAGGACTTCTTCATCTAGAATAGAAACCAGCCAACGAATTGGGCGTACATATTTAAAATCAAAGTTAGCCCACTTCATCATTGTTGGGAAATTAATTGATTCAACAACTTCTTTTATCCCCGTAAGGATTTCCTTAGTCATCTTTCCTTTGATTAACTTATGGACGTATACATAGTCCGTACCTTTGATTGTTTTAAAAGTAATATCTTCAACCGTAAGACCTTGTCCACGTGTAAAGCCAATTGCAGCCTTAGTCCAGTTTCCATCAGCATCTTGAGCAATTTTACGAGCAGGGCCTTTAGCATCTTCTTCAATATCAGGTTGTTGGTCGCCTAACCCATTGATTCGAATTGCCAAACGACGAGGAGTTGAAAAATGATCAATTGAGTCGTATGTTAAGCGATTTTCTTTTAAGAAGGCTGTTACTTTTTGTACTAACTGTTTGATACTTGGAGTTACAACATGGGCCGGAATTTCTTCCAATCCAATTTCTAGTAAATAATTATGTGCCATTATTTTGCCTCCTCTTCGTTATTTTTTAATAATGGGAATCCTAATTTTTCACGTTCTTCCACAAATGCCCGTGCTACCTTCCGAGCCATATTACGAATACGGGATAAGAAACCAGCACGTTCTGTAACTGAAACTGTTCCTCGAGCATCTAATAAATTGAAGGTATGGCTACATTTTAGAATGTAATCATAGGCTGGATGTACTAGACCTTCTTCAATTAAACGATTAGCTTCAGCTTCAAAATCGTTAAACATTTTTTCCAGCATTGCTTGGTTAGATTCTTCAAATGAATATTTTGAATGTTCAAATTCAGGTTCTCTGAAAATATCACCATATGAAACTCCGTTACCCCATTCTAGATCGAAAACCGATTCCACGTCTTGAATGTATGATGACAAACGTTCCAATCCATAGGTAACTTCACTAGTTACAGGATTTACTTCTAAACCACCAACTTGTTGGAAATATGTAAATTGAGTAACTTCCATTCCGTCAAGCCAAACTTCCCAACCAACACCGGCACAACCCATTGAGGGATTTTCCCAGTTATCTTCAACGAAGCGGATATCATGTTCCAATGGATCAATTCCAAGGGCTTTTAAGCTACCTAAATAAAGCTCTTGGATGTTTTCAGGAGAAGGTTTCATTACTACTTGGAACTGGTGATGTTGGTATAAACGGTTAGGGTTTTCTCCATAACGTCCGTCCGCTGGACGACGTGATGGTTCAACATAAGCAGCATTCCAAGGTTCTGGACCAATTGCTCGTAAAAATGTGTATGGGCTCATTGTCCCGGCACCCTTTTCTGTATCATATGCTTCCATGAGCATACATCCTTGGTCTGCCCAATATTTTTGTAATGTTAAAATAATTTCTTGGACTGAAAGTTTCTTATTCATAAGTTCCTCCTTTTAATTTAGCGGACAAAAAAATCCCTACGCAGTGTACTAAAAATACACTACGTAGGGACGACAAGAGTCGCGGTTCCACCCTACTTCCAGCAATCGCTGGCAACTTAGTTTTACACGGACTCCAAATGCCCTGTAGACTTGTTTTAATCAGCTCCCACCATTCTGATCTCGCTTTGAAAACTTATAAGGCCTACTTCGTTCTTCACTGTCCTCTATTAACTACAATGATGATAGAAGAAATTTAGTTAATTGTCAAATCACTTAAATTTCCCATTTTTTCATTTGATCAATAAAGCTTCGACTTTTCAAATTAATTCCAACTTGATTTTTATAAATATCAGCTGTTAAATTCCAAATTTCTTGTTTGGTCTCTTTTGAAATGGAGATTTGTCCTAACTTAAAAATACTAACCGCACTTAAAATTCCGATTATTCGCGCACTCTTAGGTTTTAAATGCCAACGATGCTCATCTCGTTCCCAATGACTTTGACATAGCATTCCACCGAACGCTTCTGAATAGTCTAGAGGCAAATCGGTTCGCCCACAAATCACACAGTGATCCCAAGTGATTGATATCCCAAACGAATTTAATAATTGAATTTGGATTAAATCAGTTATAATTTCAGCATCATTTCCAGCATCAATTAAAATTAATGCGCGATTAATCCGCTCAAACCATGATGTGATTTTGACATTATCATCAAAAGCCGCATCAACTAAATTAAGAACAAAGGTTGCGTAAGCATTTAACGTGATATCTTGAAAAATATTTTCAAATTGCTGAACATCTAGTGCAGCATTAATATACGACAAACCGTTACTACGAATTAGCCCCGTATACTGACCATGACTAAATGGTAAAATCGCTGATCTTAACTTAAAATCTACTTTTTTGGCATTTCTAATGAAAAACATTCGCTTACCATGCTCTTTAGTTAGAAACTTAACTAACAAATCATTTTCGCGATGGCTTCGTTCAAACATTACAATGCCATTAAAATCAGCATTGGCGACTGTGTTCACTTTTAATACTCATCCTTTTTGTAACCAAATGATTGCAAAATTCCTTGTTTATCACGCCAACCTTCAGAAACTTTAACCCATAGTTCAAGATAAACACGGCTACCTAGTAAGTGTTCAATATCTAAACGGGCACGGCTACCAATTTCTTTAAGCATTTTTCCGCCTTTACCAATTACAATTCCCTTTTGTGAAGAACGGTCAACAATAATCGTTGCTTGAATGTTAACCAATCCCTCATCATTAGATTTCATCGTTTCAATTACCACCGCAACTGAATGTGGAACTTCCTGACGGGTCAATTGAAGTACTTTTTCACGAATTAACTCTGAAACAACAAAGCGTTCTGGATGATCAGTAACCTGATCATCAGGATAATACTTAGGTCCTTCAGGCATGTGCTGACTTAAAGTTGTCACCAATTCGTTAATATTATTACCTTGAAGCGCCGAAATCGGGAAAACTTCTGTCCAATCCATAGCATCTTTATATGAATCAACAATCGGTAATAATTCGTCCGGGTGCACTAAATCGATTTTATTGATCACAAGATAGACTGGTCGATCGGTAATTTTCTTTAGCCGTTCGATAATGTAATTATCACCAGCTCCTCGAGGTTCGTCAGCGTTAACCATAAACATAATTGCGTCTACTTCATTTAATGAAGACATCGCTGATTGCACCATAAAGTCTCCCAATTTATTATGAGATTTATGGATACCCGGCGTATCAATAAAAACAATTTGTTCTCGATCAGTCGTATAGATGCCTTGGATTTTATTCCGAGTTGTTTGAGGAACGTTACTCATAATAGCAACTTTCTGCCCGATCACGTAGTTTAAAAATGTTGATTTTCCTACATTAGGACGCCCTACAATAGCAACAAATCCTGAGTGAAATGCTTGATTGTTTTCTTCCATATTTTATATCCGTTTCTTTAATTTAGAATAACTTACTACCAAAAATTAATAACCCAGTTATGGCCGCAAATAGCGCTGTGACAAGCACACCACTAGCTGCAATATCTTTTGCTTGCTTAATTAACGGGTGGAATTTACCGTCAGCAGCTAAATCTGCTAATCGTTCAATGGCTGAATTTAAAATCTCAGCAACCAAAACTGCTGCAATGCATCCTAAAATCATAATCCATTCCAACAAATTCAACGCAAAAATAAATCCCGCAATAATAATGACAACCATAATCATCAAGTGATAACGGAAATTACGTTCAGTATTAAACACTTCCCTCAATCCATGGCCCGCGTGGCCTACAGATTGGAAGATTGAACGATTTTTTTTCGTTTGATGCTTATCGCTTGAGGCCATAGGCATTCATAATTTCTTTTTGAAGGGGGAACATCTTTTCTTGGTCTTCTTTTTCCATATGGTCATATCCATTTAAATGAAGGAAACCATGAACACATAAAAAGCCTAATTCACGCTCATAAGAATGACCTAAAAATTCAGCTTGTTCAGCAACTTTATCAACTGAAATCATCAAATCTCCGATGTTTGCCGGAATTTCCTCCGCCATTTCAGGATCCATAATAATATCCTCATCTGCATCGTTGATTGCAAAGCTAATTACATCAGTTGGACGATCAACGTTTCGATACTCTTTATTAATTTGATGTATTTCATCATTATGCATTAATGTTACTGAAATTTCCGTTTCTTCATCTAAATGCAAATAATTTCCAGCAAATTCAAGAATATCGGTAATTAATTCGAGATTTTTAGGATTTTCTTCCTTAGTATGATCAAATGTTTGAATATCCATCAGATTTATCCTTTCGCTTCTTTGTCATCGTAGGCTTGTACAATCTTAGCCACTACCGGATGACGAATAACGTCGTTAGCTGTAAAGTTAACGAATTCAATTTTATTGATTCCTTGTAAAACCAATTGTGCTTCTTTTAATCCACTTCGCGTACCACGTGGTAAATCAATTTGAGTAACATCCCCATTAACAATCATTTTAGAACCAAATCCTAAACGGGTCAGGAACATTTTCATTTGTTGATTAGTGGTATTTTGAGCTTCATCCAAAATTACAAAAGCATTATCTAACGTCCGACCACGCATATAAGCCAATGGAGCAATCTCAATGACTCCTCGATCTAACAAGCGTGTGGTATGCTCTGCACCAATAATTTGATACAAGGCATCATATACTGGCCGTAAGTAAGGATCCACCTTCTCTTTTAAATCCCCAGGTAAAAATCCCAGACTTTCACCCGCTTCAACCGCAGGACGTGTTAAGATAATTCGTTCTACTTCACCTTTCTTCAAGGCTGCAATGGCCATAACCACCGCTAAGTATGTTTTACCAGTACCCGCAGGGCCAATACCAAAGGTCACATCATTATCGTTAACGGATTGAACGTACTGCCTTTGACCAAAGTTTTTGATTCGAACTGGTTTTCCTTTAGCATCTTTAATCAAAATTGTAGAATACAAATCTGGAAGATAATCCAAAGTTCCCTTTTCAACCATTTTCATTGCACTTACAAAATCAGCGCTGTTTAATTGGACACCCGACCTTAAAATTTTTAATAAAGTCTTCAGTACTTCGTAAGTTTGTTCGACTGCTTTTTTGGAACCTTTAATTGTGATTCGTTCACCAAATGGTAATACTTTTACATTCATCCCTTCTTCAAGCACCGGGATGAAACGTTCCTGATTTCCCAATAGTGAAACTTCTAAATTTGGATCAGATAATATTAGATTTTTTTCAAATACTTCTTCGGTCACGTAAACGTCCCCTAACTTAAGGTATTTTTTACGATTTCATTGACTTTAGAACCGTCTGCTTTTCCCTTAACTTTTGGCATTAATTTAGACATTACTTTACCAAAATCAGCTTTAGAAGTAGCACCCGTTTCAGCAATCACATCACTGATAATCGTTTGGAGTTCTTCGTCAGATAATTGTTCTGGCATATACTTTTCAACAACTTTTAATTCTGCTTCAGTTTCTTGAACAAGGTCATCACGTCCACCCTTTTGAAACTCATTGATAGACTCTTTGCGCTGCTTGTAAGCACGATTGATAACCGCAGCAAAGTCTTCATCATTCAATTCGTGGCCAACTCGTCCTTGTTCATTTAAAATTTCAGATTTAATCATTCTAATCACGCTTAAACTAAGTTTATCATGCGCTTTCATAGCTGTTTTTAAATCATTATTAAGTTGTTCAGTAAAATTCATGTTTAAATCTCCCTTTTAAGTATACAAAAAAAGCTCCTGAAATTCAGGAGCAATGATCGGATTAGAAACGCTTCTTGTTCTTACGTTTTCTAGCAGCTTCCGATTTCAACTTGCGTTTTACGCTAGGTTTTTCGTAAAATTCACGTTTACGATATTCTTGTAGAGTACCGGACTTTGACACCGTACGTTTAAAGCGACGAAGAGCGTCATCAAGTGACTCGTTTTTGCGAACAACTGTTTTTGACAATGTGATTCCCTCCCTCCGAGCTTCGAAATAACAATTCGTACTAAGTACTCATGTTTCTTAAATATTATAACTGAATAAGTTATGACCGTCAACATAAAATAAATAACTGTGGCGATAATTATTTATTTATCAGAAAACGTTTTCTAACTTAAAGCAACTATGTTAATATCATACCAAAAGACTGAGGAGTTAAACAATATGGAAAAACAAAAAAAATCAATTAATATTTACATTCTTTCAGATTCTGTCGGTGATACGGGTGATCAAGTCGCTCATGCAGCAGCCGCTCAATTTCTAGATGTGGAATTTAATTTTGCTCGTCATCCGTTTATTCATACAATCTCTTTACTAGATAGTATTTTGAATAAAGCCGTCCGTGAAGATGCAATGGTTTTTTCCACCTTTGTAAATCCGGAATTGAATCAATATGCTGCCGATTTTTGTAACCAAAACACTTTAAAATATTTGGACGTATTGACTCCAGCAGTGAATTTATTTGCTGAAAAAACTAATCTCGCCCCTGAAAATAAACCTGGACGCACCCACTCACTAAATGCAAAATACTTCGATAAGATTTCGGCAATGGAGTTTGCGGTTACCTATGATGATGGAAAAGACCCTGCTGGCTTCTTAAAAGCTGATATTGTCCTCTTAGGGGTGTCTCGAACCTCTAAGACACCTCTTTCACTCTACCTTGCTAACAAGGGCTACAAGGTCGCTAATTTGCCTCTGGTACCTCAAACTCAAATTCCAGATGAAATTTGGCAGGTAGACTCTAATAAGATTTTTGGACTAACTACCACTAAAGAAGTTTTAAATAATATTCGTCGGCAGCGCATGATTGCTTACGGTTTAAATCCAGAATCGTCCTATTCTAATATGGATAGTATCAATAAGGAACTTCAATCTGCAGACGAACTCTTTAAAAAAATTGGTTGTTTAGTAATTAATACTGCTAATAAATCTATCGAGGAGACCGCCACAATTATTATGGAAAGTCTCGTATAAAACCAAAAAATGTCATAAGGCACCGAGATAAATATCTCGTTATCATTGCCCTATGACATTTTTTAATTATTGATGATTTTTTCAATCAATGTATCATAAAATTTACCACTCTTAAGCATTGCAAGCTCTAGTTGATATGGAGAATGCTTTTTAGCATCTGGATCTTTTACCCATGGTGTCTCTAAAATTTTAGGAACGTTTTGAAATTTATCAAAATTAGCAATATAATGTAGCGCCTCAAAGCCAATGGTTCCAAATCCAAGATTTTCATGGCGGTCTTTGTGACTGCCCATTTCATTTTTAGAATCATTTAAATGAATTACGCCAATTTTCTGCAAACCAATAATTTGGTCGAATTCATCCATTACATCATCGAAATGGTTTTTAACATCATATCCCGCATCATTCGTATGACATGTATCAAAACATACGGATAATTTTTCGTTGTGCTCTACTCCAGTAATAATTTGCTGAATTTGTTCAAAGTTAGTTGCAACTTCAGTTCCTTTTCCCGCCATGGTTTCTAACGCAATCTTCACATTTTGCTCTGGTGTAATAATTTGATTTAATCCCTCAGTAATTGACGCAATCGCAGCGTCGGGACCTGCTCCTACATGCGCTCCTGGATGTAAGACTAACTGGCTAGCCCCTAAAGCATCAGCCCGTTTAACCTCTTCTTTTAAGAATTCCACGGCGAATTTGAAACTTTCGGGTTTAAAAGTATTTCCTAAATTAACAATGTATGGGGCATGAACCACGACGTCTTTAAAATCATGTTCTGTAAGTAAGGCGCGTCCTTCAGGAATACGTAAATCTTCAATTGCTTTGCGGCGTGTATTTTGGGGAGCTCCTGTATAAATCATCAAAGCATTTGCCCCATTTTCAATACTCGTTTCAACGGAGCCTAAAAACATTTTCTTTCCACTCATACTGACGTGTGAACCAATAATCATTTTTCATCCCTCCGATAGTTAATTTTTTCTATGACTTGTTGAGCAGCTGTCCCTCTTTCCCAACTTACAAAACGCTTGGCAAATTTGTTAAAGCGCTCTGGATCAAGCTCCGCAAAATTATTTTGAAGAAGTTGATCAATTTCAGCTAATAAATGTGTTTCATCGGTAACAATGGGACCTGGTAGCTCAGTATAATAATCAAAATAAAACCCTCTCAAATCATCTCGGTAATATTCCAGGTCATACGCAAAAAATAACATTGGTCGTTTTAAAATAGCAAAATCAAACATTACAGATGAATAATCCGTCACCATTAAATCTGTAATCAGATAAATTTCATTCATATCAGTTGTTGAATCAATAACTACGCGATCTTCAAATCCCTTAATATCAATTCGATCTGTTACAAGGTAATGTGGTCGAATTAATAACATCACATCTTCAGGAAGTAATCCCATCATTTTTTTTAGACTAAAATGCCATCTAAAATGATAATGTCCAACACTGATAAAATCGTCTTCTCGCCATGTTGGCGCATATGTCACGACTCTTTTTTCTCCATTGCCAATGATTTTTTGCTTTAGTGCCCTAATCTCAGTTGGTTGATTTTTTTGAACTAATATATCATTACGCGGATAACCCGTTTCTAGAAATTGGTTTTTGAATCGAAAAGCTCGTTTGAAAATATCCTCTGAATATTGGTTTGCAGCTACTAGGTAGTCCCATCGTTTAGCTTCACTAACAAATTCTTTTAGGTACTTTTCTCGCGTGCTTCCGGGTAATTTCACCTGATCCATGTCTATCGCTAAATGTTTTAAAGGTGTACCATGCCATGTTTGAACGTATTTAGTATTCCGATTTTTTTTCCACCAAGTGGGCATTCTTGAATTAAAAATCCAATAATTTGCTCTTGCTGAAATCCAAATCCATTTTAATGACCATCTTTTTAAGATTTGAGCATTCGGATATTGTTGTACAATTTCATCATAAAATTGACCTTTAATTCCCCAATAAAGTAGTTTAGCAGTTTGATTATCCATCTCCAAAAGCTGATCGTAAATTGCCTTAGGGTTATCGGTTAATCCCTTACCATTAAAACTTTCAAATAAAACTACTCCTTTTTTAATGGGTAATAAAGTTAAAATATCGTTGATAACAATCAATACGTAGCGAATGATAATTTTTAGTTGTTTTTTTAAATTACTCATCTGTACATCTCTCTTTAACTTGCTTAATTAATCGGGCACTAGAATGACCATCATTCAATGTATTCCATTGTTGATTTAATTTATGAATCACATTCTTATCTGAATTGCCAAACAAAATTGCGTCATTAAGTTGTTCCACAGTATTTACCATTTGGTTTAGAAAGGCTGCCTTAAAGCTAGCCTGAATTCCTACCGTTCGTTCAAACTCTTCTAAGTCATAAGTGAAGAAAATTACAGAACGCGCATTATCTAATAGGCTAAAATCAAAAGCTATAGACGAATAATCAGTAATCAGAGTATCAGCAACACAGAGTAACTCCTGAGTTGA
Organism: Pediococcus pentosaceus; assembly: GCF_001437285.1. Lineage (GTDB taxonomy): Bacteria > Bacillota > Bacilli > Lactobacillales > Lactobacillaceae > Pediococcus > Pediococcus pentosaceus. The sequence goes on from NZ_JQBF01000005.1 coordinate 25,163, forward strand.
AATAAAATGGTCCACCATTATCACTCGATCAGGAGATGCATCAACAATTTGACGTTCCACATTAGCTAGGTGGGGATGTAAACGTACTATCAATACTGCATCCTGAGGTACCTTAATTTTGCGCCAGTCATCTGGAAGGCTAAATGAAACATCTTTGCGATAAGTTGGTGCGTACAAAATCACTCTTTTTTGGGTTAATTCTGGAAGTTTTGTTTGAATTTTTTTTCGTGCTTTTTCTATCCAACTTTCTTCAAAATATTTATCGGTTCGTGGATATCCAATTCGATCAATTTTGTTGGAAGCTACATGCCAACTTCGCTGAAAAACATCAGCCATTTTTTCAGAACCAACTACAATTTGGTCAAAACTATCATAAACTCGCTGAAAACGTTGTTGATCTTCCACCGAACGATGATATGTACTCGGATCTTCCCAACCAAAAGCTTTAATAGCTCCGTTAGCATGCCACATTTGAATGAAATAATCTTTTTTGGTTTTATTGATAGCACTTAATTCTGGATAATAATTGTCAAAAAGTGTCACTCGGGCCAACTTGATGCCTTTAACAAAGCTCGTAACTTGAAACTTTTTAAACTCGATGGCATGTTTTATGATGTGCCCCTGTTGCAACTGTAAAACATTTTCTTTGACGTTTGTTTTATAGACGATTAAAACTTCGTCTGAACCAAACTGTTTTACTAACTCTCTAATAAAAGTTTCGTTACCAGCAAAGCTCATAAAATAGGCTACTTGGTACTGTGCCTTCTTGGCGCCAAACGCCAAACGAGCTAATCTAACTAGTAATAAATATATTTTTTTCAAAATAAACTCCTTACAAAGTAGGCTCGTAAAAATGTCCTAATATTTTAATCGTATCGGTGATACTTACAAAGGCATGGGGATCAGAGACCTCCATCGCCGCTTCCAATTCCGGCATTTCATAACGCGATACAATGGTGAAAAGGACGGTTTTATCCTTATGATTATAAGCTCCTTCCGCCCCATGGACGATTGTAATACCGCGCCGCATATTATTTTGGATACTATCGATCACACTCTTAGGACGGTCCGTAATAATCATCACTTGCATCCGTTGCTGTCGTGTATATGTCATATCCATTACTTTAGCGTTAACAATTAATCCAATTGTTGAATAAAAAGCGTATGGCCAGCCATATAGAAACCCAGCAGCTACAACGATCAAAATGTTAAAGGCAATGTTGATACTTCCAATACTATGCCCTGTTTTACGCAAAATTGTAATTCCTAAAATGTCTAAACCACCGGTCGATATACCACTTTTGAGTGCTAAACCTGTCCCATAACCATTGACTGCACCACCAAAAATTGCACAAATTATAGGGTCTGTTGTCAAAGTCATTGGATGTAAAAATTTAATCATCACACTGGCTAAACCAACGGAAATAACCGTAAAAACGGTAAAACGTGGACTAATCGCAATCCAAGCTAAGATGAACAACGGTACATTTAGAGCGAAAAGTAAAATGGCAACTGAAACGTCCATTGACAAAAATCTTTTTAGAACCGTTGATACTACCTGAGCTGCACCGGTAATACCTGAAGCATAAATATGGCCCGGCGTCCAAAAAAAGTTCATCGCGATCGAAACCAAGATCGCATAGATAAACGATGTTGAAATTCTAGCCACGTATTGGTGACGTTTTGCAATTTTTTTGATTTGATGATCCATTATATATATCAATCACTTTCTTAGTTTATTTAACTCTAGTTTAATATAACATTTTCAGTCACTTGAAATGAAGACTGATACTCATTTAATAATTTTTTATATATAATCCAATAAAAAAAGAGGATTTAACCATCCTCTTTTTTCTAGTTTCTTATTAGTCTTCTGGTTTACGAACATCAACATCTAATGATAATTCAGCTAATTGTTCTTCTGAAACCATTGTTGGAGCTTCTGTCATTGGTTCTGATGCCTTAGAATTCTTAGGGAATGCAATAACATCACGAATATTATCACGTTTAGCTAATAATCTAGCAAAACGATCTAAACCAATTGCTAAACCGCCATGTGGTGGGAAACCATAATCGAGCGCTGTTAGTAAGTAACCGAATTGTTCATTGGCACTTTCTAGACTGAAGCCAAGTGCTTTCAGCATCTTTTCTTGAAGTTCACGTGTGTTAATACGAATTGAACCACCGCCTAATTCAAGTCCATTTAAAATGATGTCATAACTTTGAGCATGGGCTTGATGAGGGTCTTCGCCTTCATCTAGATAATGAATATCTTCTTCATTTGGCATTGTAAATGGATGATGAGCAGCAACCCAGCGTTGGTCACCTTCATCATAATCAAATAACGGCCAATCTACTACCCAAAGGAAAGCAAATTGATCCTCATCGATCATATCAAAACGTTTAGCAAGTTCAACACGGAGATAACCCAATGTATCACCAACAACCTTGGCACGATCCGCAGCAAACAATAGTAAGTCTCCTACTCGAGCCCCTGTTTGTTCCATAATTTGTTTTTCAGTTTCTGCATTAAAGAACTTAGCAACTGGACCACTGAAACCATCATCTGTAATCTTCAACCAAGCTAATCCCTTAGCACCAAAGCGTTCTACGTATTTACCCAGTTTATCAATGTCTTTTCTAGATAAGTTGTTAGCTCCATCAGGAACAGCAATCGCCTTAACTACTCCGCCGTTAGCAACTGCCCCACTGAAAACTTTAAATTCTGAGTCAGCCACAATTGAACTAATATCTTTTAATTCCATCCCAAAACGAACATCAGGTTGATCTGTACCGAAGCGGTCCATCGATTCTTTCCAAGAAATTCGATCAAATGGTAATTTAACATCAATATCCAAAGTATCCTTCATTACGCGAGCAATTAAGCCTTCCGTAATATCTTGAATTTCTTCAGCAGTTAAAAAACTAGTTTCTAAATCGATTTGCGTAAATTCAGGTTGACGATCTCCACGTAAATCTTCATCTCGGAAACAACGTGCTAATTGGTAGTAGCGGTCAATTCCAGCTCCCATTAAAAGTTGCTTAAACAACTGTGGTGATTGAGGTAAGGCATAGAAATGTCCTGGGTAAACCCGAGAAGGTACTAAATAATCACGAGCTCCTTCGGGGGTCGACTTTGTTAAGTCAGGTGTTTCAATATCTAAGAAACCCTGTTCATCAAGATAACTATGAACAGCTTGCGTAATTCGATTACGGATTTTAAGACCTTTAAGCATTTCTGGACGACGAAGATCCAAATAACGATATTTCATCTTCAATTCATCAGAGGCACTTACTCCATCCTCAATATCAAATGGAGGTGTCTTAGCTGAGTTCAAAATCTTAGCTTGTTGAACTTCCACTTCAATTTGTCCCGTCTTCATTTTAGGATTAACGTCTTTTTCCTTACGTTGTTTGACAATCCCAGTTACTTCAAGGACATATTCATTTCTTAATTGATCAGCAATTTTCAATGCATCAGCCGAAAATTCTGAACTAAATACTAATTGAACGATCCCTTCACGATCGCGAAGGTCAATAAAAATTAGTTGTCCCAAATCACGACGTTTTTGAACCCATCCTTTTAAAGTTACTGTTTGGCCAGTATACTGTTCATTTACTAAACCAGCGTATGTTGTTCTTTTCATTAGTCTTCCTCGCTTATTTTAAAAGATCTTTTAATGTATTAATTTCGCTTAATGCTACGGTACGTTCTTCTCCAGAATGCATGTCCTTTAATTTAAAGACTCGATCATTCATTTCAGATTCGCCAATGGTAACCACATACTTAGCGTTCAGCTTATCCGCTGATTTAAATTGAGCTTTCGGTTTACGATCAAGATAATCTTGTTCAGTTACAAAATTCATTTGACGGAGTTCATGGACAACCTTAAGAACATCATTTTGAACAAGATCGCCAATTCCAACAACATAAAAATCAAGTTGTTTACTTTGAAGAGTGGTTTGTGTTTCAGCATTTAATAATAAGAGCAGACGTTCAACTCCTAGTCCAAAACCAACTCCAGAAACTTCAGGTCCTCCTAATTCTTCAACCAAACCATTATAACGACCTCCAGCACAGATAGTAACATCTCCCTTTCCTAAAGGAGAATCTGCAATCATAATTTCAAAAATAGTATGGTTATAATAGTCCAACCCACGAACCATGGATGAATCCACAACGTAGTCTACTCCTAATGTATCAAGTTCTTCTTTAACACTTGTAAAGTGCTTTTGAGCATCTTCAGTTAAGAAGTCTAAAATCTCCGGAGCATTTTCAACAATCTTTTGATCGTTTTTATCTTTGCTATCTAGAACACGTAAAGGATTTTTATGGAGACGAGCTTTAGAATCATCACTCAATTCTTCAAAATGAGGTTCCAAATAATCAATCAATGCTTGGCGGTAACGATCACGACTCTCTTTATCACCTAGCGTATTGATAACTAATTTTAGTCCCGAAACCTTCAACTTTTTAAGAAAATCCATCCCCATCATGATTGTTTCAACGTCAATTTTAGGGCTATCACTACCGAATGCTTCTACCCCGATTTGGTGAAATTCACGTAGTCGGCCAGATTGTGGACGTTCATAACGGAACATTGGTCCCATGTAGTAAACTTTTACCGGTTTCTGGTGTTCTGGTCCATATAACTTATTTTCAACAAATGCCCGAACCACTCCGGCTGTTCCTTCTGGACGTAACGCAATGTGGCGTCCACCTTTATCATCAAAATCATACATTTCTTTGGTAACAATATCAGATGTATCCCCAGCACTTCTTGAAAAGACTTCAAACTTTTCAAAAATTGGTGTACGGATTTCTTCGTAGTTATAAAGTGCAAATGTTTCGCGAGCATTCTGTTCAACAAATTGCCATTCTTTTGAAAATGGCGGTAATATGTCTGCTGTTCCTTTTGGTTTTTGATACTTCATTTATATTCACCTCAAATATTTTTCAAAGAAAATAAAAAACGCCCTTGATTTAACAAGGGCGTCTTGACGCGGTACCACCTTAGATTTGTACTCTACGGCATATATAATGGGTGCCGACCAAATCTCCAAGGTGTCTTCAATATGACGCATGCACTCTTTTTCAGCAACCGAGCTCTCTTAGCCATGTCGTCAATATTTAATAGTCCTTTTCATCGATTTATATTAACTTTAGTTATAAAAGTACTAGAAAAAACCATATTAGTCAAGGCGAATTCTTCAAGTAAGTACCCTTAAAAATTTGCTATAATGGATACTAATAATAATAAATTAAGTGAGATTAGCATGAATAAAGAAATTATTTTTAACTTTATTAAAAGAAACCTTGTTCAAATTGGTCTATCAATTGCGTTTGGAGCTGTAGCAATTTTTTTGATTCTACCACTTTTTAATTCTAAAACCGTATACGTAGGTTTGGATCAAGTTGCAATCCGAAGTTCTAATAGCCGAACGTCAAAAAAAATTGGAACCCTCAATCAATATCAAACGGTAAGCGTACTTTCCAAATCTAACCACTGGTATCATATTCGTTATGATGACACTAAAATGGGCTGGATTCCCGATTGGATTACCAACCGTTCTTTTCCTAAAGGTCAGAAAGAAACTCCTTTAGCAGAATCAATTATTGTCATTGATGCCGGACATGGTGGGGTTGATTCAGGTGCTTTAGGAATCGATCAATCCCATGAAGAAAAGAAATATACCCTACGTGTATCTAAGGCCATTCAAAGTAAATTAGATCACAGTGGAGCTAAAGTAATTATGACCCGTGATAATGATAGTTTTATCGAATTAGCTGAACGTCCCCAAATTGCTAACCGAAATCATGCGGATGCCTTTATCAGTATCCATTTTGATTCTTCTGGTGAAAATAATGCCGGAACTGGAGACACTACCTACTATTATCACGATAACGGTTCGATTGAATTAGGCAAAGCCATTAATAAACAATTGATTAATGATGTTCCTCTTTACAACCGAGGCGTTAAATTCGCTAATTATCAGGTCTTACGTGATAACAAACGTCCAGCAATTTTAATTGAGGGTGGATACATCAACACCGACTCTGATTTCAAAAAATTGTCTAGTGCTTCTTATCCAAAAAAGGTCGCCAAAGCTGTTCATCAAGGATTAATCAATTTTTTATCTAGATAAGTCTGAATATCTTTAAAATTATTGGTTATTAATTCTGGGTGGCTGGTTACATTAATAATTTGGTCATGATCAAATAAAATTCCCTTTATATCAGCATTATGTGCAGCGTCGATATCTAAGTTTCGATCGCCAATCATATATGCTGTTTTTTTGTTTACTTGATTTCGCTCAATTAGATAATTTAATGAAGCTGGATTGGGTTTTCTTGGGAAAGTCATGTCTCCAGTAACAAAGTCTTCAAACCAAGTTTTCATTTCAAATTTTTCTAGTAAAGTAATTGCCGCCTGATTTCGATGAGTTAGCAAATAATTTTTACCACCATGGTTTACTACCGACTCTAGCGTTGCCTTTACACCTTCAAATGGTTGACTATTTTTTAATTCCTCGTTTTCAATTGCTCGAAAATGATGTTCAATTGTAGTACTTTCAACCTTAGCTACACGAGCTAAAACTTTAATCGCATCCCCCAAGGATCCTTGACGCATTTGCTGATAGGCTTGATTTCGGTCAATCTTAACCTGGTAATCAACGGCTGTTTGTACCAAAGCAGCTACCATCGCTGGGTATGTGTCAAATAACGTTCCGTCAAAATCATAAAAAATATCCATAATTTTCTCCTTAAAAAAGAGCTTATCTTAGGAGCTAAACTATGTTTGCTCTACGCCAACAATAGTCTAAGACTTCTAATTTAAGCTCTTTCAATCATTCTTTATTTTGTGTATCTAAAACAATCGTAACCGGTCCATTGTTAACCAATTCCACCTGCATATCCGCCCCAAATTGACCAGTTTGTACTTCAATTCCTGTAGCACGTAACTTAGCATTGAACTGATCATACAGTTTACTAGCCAACTCTGGGTTACCCGATTTAGTAAAGCTCGGCCGATTTCCCTTTTTAGTGGAAGCAAATAAGGTGAATTGAGAAACAGAAAGAATCGCTCCTTTTACATCGTTAATAGACAGATTCATCTTAGCTTGCTCGTCTTCAAAAATACGCATATTAACAATTTTGCGTACTGCAAAGTTGAGATCAGCGTCCGTATCTTCATCGTTGAAAGCCACTAATAGCATGAATCCCGGCCCGACCTTTCCAACTACATTCTCTTCAATTGTAACGCTTGCTTTTGATACTCTCTGAATTACAACTCTCATACATTACTCCTAATGGGTTGGACGTTTAACCACATAAACGTCCTTAACATTTTTTAAGCTTTCCATAACTCGTTGTAAATGTAATAAATTTCGCACTCCGATAGTCATACTAATTACTACCATCCGATTATGATCTAATTTTCCATTCACTGATGAAAGATTTCTAGTAGAGTTATTAACTGATTTCAAAACATCATTTAACATGCCATTACGGTTGTAGCCTTCTACTTCCAAGTCAGCAGAGTAATTTCCTGATTCATCATTAGGATTTTCCCAACTAACTTCAATAATGCGTTCACCATTTTCTTCAGCTTGACGGACGTTGGGACATTCGACCCGATGAACGGAAACTCCTCGTCCCTTAGTAATATATCCCACGATTTCATCCCCAGGAACTGGACTACAACAGTGGCTTAAGCGAACTAATAAATTATCCGCACCCTCAATTACAATGCCTTCAGAAGAAGATTTCTTTTTCTTACGATCGTCATTACTTTCATTAGAGATTGTTTGATGACTTTCTAACAATTGTTTTTGTTCTTCTCGTTGGCGATCTTCTTCTGCTTGCTTACGTAAATCCTTGGTTAACCGATTAGCAATTCCCGCCGGAGCTAAATCACCGAATCCAACTGCAGCAAACAAATCATTAATTTGGGAGAAGTTCATTTGGTTAGCAACATCTTTTAAATGTTCATCGTCCATCAAATCAGAAACATCGTACCCTGTTTGTTCCAATTGCTTAGCAAGGATGTCCCGTCCTTTTTCAACATTTTCTTCGTGATCAACTTGGCGGAAAAATTGTTTAATCTTATTCCGTCCACGTCGAGTAGAAACTAGATTAATCCAGTCACGACTCGGCCCAGCAGAATTTTTGGAAGTTAAAATTTCAACAATATCACCATTTTTAATGGTGTAATCTAAAGGAACGATTTTGCCATTAACTTTAGCTCCGGTAGCATGATTACCAACTTCAGTATGGATGATATAAGCCAGGTCTAGTGGACCAGCTCCCTTTGGTAACTCATACACATCCCCCTTAGGCGTAAATGCATAAACGCGATCACCAAACAGATCCCCTTTAACACCTTCCATAAAATCGGCTGCATCATTACTTTCATCCTGAAGTTCGACAATTTCTTTAAACCAGTTTAACTTCGCATCTGTTGTATTTTGAGCCAACTCATCTTTAATGCCTTCTTTATAAGCCCAATGAGCAGCAACCCCATACTCGGCAACACGATGCATCGCTTGAGTACGAATTTGGATCTCCAATGGTCGCCCTTCTGGACCTACCACCGTCGTATGCAAAGATTGGTACATATTAGCCTTAGGCATTGCAATATAATCTTTAAAACGACCTGGGATTGGTTTCCATTTAGCATGGATAGCACCTAACACAGCGTAACAATCACGAACTGACACCGTAATTACTCGAATTGCTAGTAAGTCATAAATTTGACTAAATTGCTTGTGTTGATCGACCATCTTACGGTAGATGGAATAGATGTGTTTTGGTCTTCCATAAATTTCAGTATGCTTTAATTGTAAATCTTCGACCGCTGATTTTAGTTCTGAAATCGCGGAATTAATGTATTCTTCACGTTGATTTCGCCTTGAATTCATTAAATGAACAATTCGATAATATTGTTGAGGATTTAGATACCGCAGTGAAATATCTTCAAGTTCCCATTTAATTGTGCTAATTCCTAAGCGTTCGGCTAGTGGTGCGTAAATTTCCAACGTTTCATTCGATATTCGTCGTTGTTTATCAGGGCGTAAGTGTTGTAGAGTTCGCATATTATGCAAGCGATCCGCCAGCTTAACAATAATAACTCGGATATCTTGTGACATAGCTAAAAGCAACTTCCGATGATTTTCAGCTAACTGTTCTTGATTTGATTTATATTTGATTTTACTGATTTTAGAAACACCATCGACAATTACTGCCACATCTTTACCAAAAAGTTCTTCGATATCACCTAAGGTAATCAGTGTATCTTCGACTGTGTCATGTAAAAATCCAGCTGCAACCGTTTCAGGATCCATTTTTAGATTGGCTAAAATCCCTGCAACTTGAATCGGATGCATAATATATGGTTCGCCCGATTGACGATATTGTTCCTTATGGACATATGACGCAAAATCACAGGCTTTTTGAACAAATGCTGCATGTTCTTCGTTCATGTACTCCTGGCACATTTTAATTACTTCATTTGCCGTTAACACTGGTTCTTTAGACATTAATATCACCACCAACCTCAAAATACAATAAAAGCACGGAATCAAATGACTACGTGCTTCGCTTTTATTGAATTAAGTATACGTTTATTGATAATAAATTGCAATATTCAGCCGTTAGAAAGGTTATACGACAGTAATTCTACGCATAAATATACGATGGTAAAATAATATGAATAATGAGGCAAAATAATAAAGGCCCCTATTAAATATAAAATAGGAAAAACAAACAGAAAAATGAAATGTAATCCATTTGATTTTATTAGATTTCCAAACGTGTAACTTGCCAAAACATTAAATACAATTAATAGCCATAAAACAATCATCACCGATGGCGTATGGCAAAGTTTTAAAATTATTGGAAGGACAATTCCAATTAAGAAAGCGAAAAGTATGTATCGCCAATGAATAGAAAGTCCCCATTTATTAATTTTTTTCATTGTCTTTCTCCTTATTACTTAAGCTCGAATTGATAAGATACAGCTGATAATAAATACATCGGAGCTGTTTCCGCTCTTAAAATTCTTGGCCCTAAACCTGCTAAAACAAATTGATGCTCAGTAAATTCTTGAATTTCTTCTTCTGCAAATCCACCTTCAGGACCGAAGACGGCTAAAAGCTGGTCTCCAGCCTTTAGTTGCAATAGAAGCGATTTAAAATTAGCATGTTCATCTTGTTTAGCCGATTCTTCATAAGCTACCATTCGATGCTCAATGGTTGTTTCAAATAGTGCAGGCGCTTTAATAAATGCCACCGTAGGAATAAGCTGGCGATGTGATTGCTCAGACGCACCTTTGGCAATTTCACGTAGTCTTTTTAATTTTTTCTCCACTTTAGGTTCTGACCAACGAGCTACCGAGTAACGCGATTCAAAAAATATAAAGTGCTTAGCTCCCATTTCAGTTCCGCGTTTAATAATTTGTTCGTTTTTGTCACCCTTAGAAATTCCACACGCAATCGTAATATCAACTGGTAGTTCAACTGACTTAGTAATATCTTCTTTAGTTCTTAAAGTTGCAATTGATCCACTCTTCAAAACTTCCGCAATGAAAACTTTACCATCTAGATCTACAACTTCCACATCTCGACCAATATCAGTACGCATTACTCGAATCAGATGATGAGAATCTTCTTTCGAAAGTTGAAGTTCAGTTTGGATCTTAAGGGGCTGTTTTACAAAATACCTTTGCATAGTTTCTCCTTAATCATCTTTCCGATTAGTAGCAATCACGCCACGCCACTCACCGTAATGTAGAACTTCTTCAATTTTAAAATCATTGGCTATCAATGTATCTATCACTAACTCTAGTTTATCATCAATAATCCCTGATAATATGAAATATCCATTGGAATTAAGCAATTGCTTAGCTTGCGGAATCAATGGTACTAAAATATCGGATAAAATATTAGCAACAATTGTATCTACAGGGCGATTAATCCCTTTCAATAAATCATTAGCACTAACTTTAATATCCTTAGCAATTGGATTTAAATCGAAGTTTTCTTGAGCGGCTGCGACTGCAATATCATCGACATCAAAAGCTTCTACATCACTTGCTCCTAAGTGTTTAGCAGCAATACTTAAAACTCCTGAACCAGTTCCGACATCATAAAGTGTCTCGCCGCCACGCATCGTCATTTCTAAAGCTTGGAGACAAAGACGAGTTGTGGGATGAGTTCCCGTGCCAAAAGCCATTCCTGGATCTAAGCTAATTACCTTTTCATCGCTGAAACTTGCTTGGTAATCACTCCAACTTGGTTTTACCGTTAAATAACGGGTAATACGGACTGGATGATAATACTTCTTCCATGCTGTAGCCCAGTTGTCATCCTGCACTTCAACCGTCGTAATGCTGGCTTCTCCAATATCAAGTCCAAAGTCAACTAATGCATTCACCTTAGTACGTAATTGACTTAAAATTACGTCAATATTTGTTGTATCGTCTGGATAGTATGCTGATACGATTGCACCTTCAGTAATATGTGGAATATCTTTTAATTCCATTAATTCTGCAGGATTACTAGCTCGATAATTCTCAAAATCTAGTGCATTTTCAATTTTCACTCCAACAGCATTGAGGCCATCGAAAATGCTGCTAACAGCTTCGACGGCCTCGTTTGTTGTTTTGACGTTTACTTCAGTCCATTTCAAACAAAATCAGCTCCTATAATATCTCGTGTTTAGATACTATGATACCATTTTGCTTAAATATACGAAAAGTAAATTATTTTTCACTTAAAGCTTGTTTAGGAAGGACTAGGTTAAGAATGACTCCTAAAACGGTTGCCACTGCTAATCCTGAGAAACTTAGATTACCAATATTAAAACTAGCATTACCAATACCGATTACTAAAATTGATGCAGCAATCATTAGATTACGTTTCTGATTAAAGTCGATTTTATTATCAATTAAAATCCGTAGACCATTAGCAGCAATCGTTCCAAATAGTAGAAAACTAATTCCACCAATTACTGGATTAGGAATACTTTGAATCAATGCGCTTAACTTTCCAACGAAACTAAAGATGATTGCACTCACCGCTGCACCCATCAAAACATAGACACTGTGAACTTTTGTAACTGCAAGTACTCCAATATTCTCACCATAACTAGTTACGGGAGGTCCCCCAATAAAACCAGCTACAATCGATGCCACACCATCACCTGAAAGTGTGCAGTGTAGTCCTGGATCCTTAAAGAAATTACGATGGGTTAAAGTATTCAAAACCATGATGTGGCCAGTATGCTCTGTCATCGTTACGAATGCCAGTGGCATCATACTTAATACGGCCCCGATGTTGAAGTGCATCTGATAATTTACAAATGGAATTTCAAAATTTGGAGCAACTAACCATTTAGCTTGTTGAACAGTAGATAAATCGACCACTCCCATGACAAGCGCGATAAGGTAACCAGCAATTAAACCTAACAAAATAGGAATTAAACTAATAAAGCCTTTGAGATACATATTAAATACAATGGTGATTAACAGTGTTGCCAGTGCGATAATGAAGTATTTGATATCATACACGCTTTGACTGCCAACGGTTCGCATAGTTGCATCTGTAGCAGCAGTTCCTGCTAATGATAAACCAATCACCATAATAATTGGACCAACAACAATCGGTGGTAATATCTTATCCAACCAATCCGAACCCATCCAACTAATCAACAAAGCCACAATCAGATACACTACCCCAACTGAGATAGTTCCTTGGGCAATGCCTTGATAGCCAGTTGTTTTCATTAACGCCAGCATTGGAACGATAAATGTAAAACTAGAACCCATGTAAGCTGGTATTTTAGCTCTGGTTATCAAGATATATAACAACGTTCCCACCCCTGAACTAAAAAGAGCGATTCCTGGGTTTAAACCCACTAAGATTGGAACTAAAACGGTCGAACCAAACATTGCAAACATATGTTGAATAGATAGGCCTACCAACTGAGGAAACTTTACTTTATCATGGATATCCAAAATTGCCTCAGGATTGTGATATTCTTCTTTCTTTGCCATAACCACGTACTTCCTTTCATAGAAAAAGCCTCTTAGATCGATGTGATCCAAGAGGCTTCAGTAAATTCTATGATTCCCCGTTAAGTGCGAGGTTCTACCGAACAAATTGAGCCTTTTGGCCTCACAGGACCAAATTAAGGTTTCTTTTCTTTAATTGACTATACTACACATAAAACTTAATGGCGTCAATAGTCAATCTACTTTTTTATTTTTTTGGAATGATGTTTTTTACGGCGTGTTATGTTAGTAACTCCATCAGTTTCCGTTAGATGTTTCTTTAAATAAGCTAATAAATCACTTTCTCGACGAAAGATACGAGGATGCTTTTGTTCATGCAGACGTAAATCAATCTCAGTAATTTTAATTCGACCCGTCCACGTATGGGTGTAATTAATAATTGCTCGATTATTAAGTTCGTCTTTGCCAAATTTAAAAACATAAACACTTCCTGGCGTCATCATCGGCCGGATATATTTCTTACTATATTGTAGATTATTGCTTCTCAAAAATTGTTTTGTTTTCTTTAGAATTGTTGATCACCTCGACTAATTTTTCTTTTAACTTCCGTATGTATGATTATTCATTCTATCCCATTCCTAGGCAAAAGTAAAATAATTAGGTTGCTTTCGAATGTCTATTATCGGCGTTTTAATAACTTTTAAAGCGTTTCAAGAATCGTTTTTTATTCTATTATTATTTTTACAGATTAGCGCCATTCTAAATTCACCCATCTTTTCCTTATTAGTTTAAAAGTACACACCTTAAACATTTTATAGTAATACTTTTTAAGCAGGGTTGATTCTTTTATGAAAAAAGGCTTTGTTTTAACGGAAAATCCACGTATGATAGATATTATTGAATTTGAGTATACGGATAGGTGTTCTTATGAATCAAAATAAAACAAAAGGTTTGTTATTTGCAATCTTAGGTAGCGTGCTCTGGGGTGGCTCCGGAACAGCCGCTCAATTTGTTTTTCATCATCAGTCAATTGACCCCATTTGGTTGGTCGGAGTTCGACTACTTACGGCTGGTAGTCTGTTAATCGTTTATAGTTTTTTAAAAAATGGTAGGAAGATTTTTACCATTTTTTATACTAAAAGTAATATTTTATGGTTGATACTCTTTGCCCTACTTGGTATGGTTCCATCTCAATTAACTTATTTTCTAGCTATCAAATTTGGAAATGCAGCTACTGCGACAATCCTTCAATTTATGGGTCCTTTATTCATCATTCTTGCTTTGGCAGTTGGAAGTCGAACTTTGCCACGACGAATTGATGTTATTTCCATTCTTGTGGCCCTAATAGGAACTTTACTACTAGTTACTAAAGGTAACCTTGGTAGTCTTGCTTTAGCACCTTTAGCAGTATTCTGGGGACTAATGGCGGGTGTTGGACAAGCTAACTATACTTTGATTCCTCGTCGCTTACTTAAGAATTTTGATGCAGCTTTAGTTACTGGTTGGGCCATGCTGATTGGAAGCATTCCATTTGCTAAGATAATCATAACTAATCGCCCTGCCTCCATTGATCCTGCTTCTATCTTATTGATTGTATACATTATTGTTGGTGGAACTATGTTATCTTACCTATTCTATTTAAGTAGTTTAAATTATTTGAAGCCCGATACAACTGGGATGCTTAGCTCTTTTGAGCCTTTAACTGCCACATTACTTTCAATCCTTTTATTGGGAGTTCATTTGGGGTTAGCTGAAACAATCGGCGGGTTATTAATTTTAACTACGGCATTTCTACAAGCCTTACCTACTAGAAAAAAGATTGTTTAATAAAAATGCACTACTAGTTTTAAAACTAGTAATGCATTTTTTATTCCAGTGAAAATCCTTGTTTTTTAAGAAATTCAGCAACTGCTGGTCTTTTGGGTTCGGCAAAAAAATGAAGCATTTTATGAGACCAATCCGTATTTTGGGGAGCAGTTGAACGATTAGCATAATACACACGAGTTTGTTGATTATAACTATCCAGATTTACTGCAACCGATGGTTCATATCGGTTTTTAAAAGAAATATTCTTTTTAGGTAGACGTGGCTTAATTTCATTTTTTTGAACTGGAATACCCACAGTCATTCCAAAAAGTGGCACTGTATATTTAGGTAAACCAAGTAGTTCCTTAATGCTATCCATTTCATTTCGGATTCCACCAATAAAACAGATTCCTAAGTCTAGGGACTCAGCAGCAATCGCCATGTTCTCACCTGCAATGGCCGTATCAACAACTCCTACTAGAAGAGATTCCATATTTTGAATCCCGTCTAATGGTAATTGGGCTTGCTTTAGGATATTAGCTTGTCGATATAAATCTGCTATAAAAACAAAAAAGGCCCCACTTTGTTTTACGTATGCATCACTATTGGAAATTTTGGCGATTTTTTCACGAGTTTTAAGATCAGTCACTTCAATAATAGAAGTTGCTTGAATAAAGTTCGAAGATGAACCACTTTGAGCGGCCGAAACTAATTGATTTTTTACACTTTCAGGAAGTGGTTCCGGCATAAAGTTACGCACGGATGTATGATGTTGCATTAAATTAATTGTATCTCGCATTATTAAATCCTTCTTTTTAAACTTAAATAATCTTTTTAGGCAATTCAAAAATAATATTTAATTCTAGCACACTTTTAAAAAGTTAGTTTAAGCTCATTTGAATTAACTTTTAGAATATTACCCCACAAGCGTTTGAACCATTACGTCTAAACTCTATTGCACTACCTTTTTATTTTTGATAGAATTATAGTGTTATGGAGAGTTGGCAGAGTGGTAATGCATCGGACTCGAAATCCGACGACCCGGCTAATACCGGCGCGCAGGTTCAAATCCTGTACTCTCCTTATTAGTATCTATTAGACCCTAACGAGAATTACCGCTTGTTAGAAATAAAATAGCTTAAAGCCTTTCATATCAAGGCATTAAGCTATTTTTTTGTTTTTGTAGTTCCGATTAGAAAACCACTAGAAATTAAGAAGTTGGTTCCCATTTTAAGAGCATTTTTCGAAAAATTTCATTTTATCTAATTCACCAAAAAACATTCCAATCATAAAGAATTAGTAGATTAATAAATTTAATGAGTATAGAATTTTTATATCCTGATCTAACTGTTATCAAGACCCAGAGTTGTTTATTCTAAATTTACATTAGTCGATTTTGTCACTTTATAATGTCTAACTACAATAAGCACATTGATGAATAAACGCTTAAATTATCAAGAAAAAGACTTGTACGACTTTGTACCATTTTAAATAAAAAAGCTCCCTAGTCATTGGACTAGCAAGCTAAAATAAGTAGATATTTGAGAATATAATTAATATTCCATCAAACTTAATGTATCATAGTCTTTAATTTTTTCACGGCCATTGAGGTCTTTTAATTCGATAAAGAAGGCAGTTCCCACAACTATACCACCTAATTTTTCAACTAATTCAATCGTAGCAGCGATTGTTCCACCCGTTGCTAGTAAATCATCAGTAATTAAAACCTTTTGTCCGGGTTTGATCGCATCCTTTTGAAGATACAATTCTGATTTTCCATATTCTAGACCGTAAGTAGCTTTAACGGTTTCTCGGGGAAGTTTTCCTTTTTTACGTGCTGGTGCAAAACCAATTCCCATTTCATAGGCAACCGGGCATCCCACGATAAATCCTCGTGCTTCAGGTCCCACAATCATTTCAACGCCTTTATCTCTAGCAAATTTAATGATTGCATTTGTTGCTTGACGATACGCCTCACCATTTTCCATTAAAGGAGAAATATCACGGAATGTTACACCTTTTTCTGGGAAATCTTGAATACTTGCAACGTAGTCATGTAAGTCTAATGTCATTTTACGACACTCCTTTGTTATCAACATTCATCAGTCTTTCAACTATAGCTGATAGTTCATCACCACTACTATAGAGTAATTTTTCCTGAGTTTGAATTAATTCTTCACGCTTCTTATACGCCGGTGCCTCAGTAAGTTGGTGCTGTTCTGCTTCAGCATTGATGAAAAGAAGTCCGTTTTCTATTTTAACAAAATTCAACTCAAAAAACACTTTTATCATGAAGTTGATCTTCTCTTGATCTATTTTTAATTTTGGTCCAAGTTGCATGATATCTGTTTTAGTTAATTTTTGAGTTTTAACAATACCGAACATCTGCTTAAATTCAATCCGACTGGGCATACCACTAGCGTAGAAATCGACGTTATGAAAGAAATAAGTAATGATTCTTTGTGGCTGCGTAGCCTTGATAAGTTCGGCCATTTCGGCTAGATTATCAGGACAATCTACTAATACAATCGTGTCATTTTTCTCAATTGCTGACGAACTGTAATAATAGAATTTACGATTAAGATTTTGACTTTGAATCAAATCCATTAACTTTTGGTTAAAAAAGACATATTGCATGTCACTCTTAAATAAGTTTTTATTCAAATTTGAGGTTCGTTGATCAATAACTTGCAAACCATCGATCTTGATATCATCCGTCATAAATTGAACCGAAACATTACCACGCCACTCGTTAGTATTGATGGTTCCCACCAAACTAATGGGATTTGCAACATTATTTAAGACATCAGCTAACTCACCCCGTTTAAACGCAATGGCATTGATATTTTGATTACCATCATCAAGCGTGAACTTTAAATGTGCCCCATCTTTACCAATTGCCTTTGCTTCTTTAACACGAACGTCTTCAAGTTCAAACTTCGGTACTGGGTTATTCATCCCAAACGGTCCTAAAATTTTCATTTCTGAAACTAACTTTTCAGTTAATTCTTCAATATTTACTTTTAAATCAATTTGTAATTGCGGCTGTTGCTTAAAATCTAAATTAGCTAATTGACCCGCCTTTTCTAACTGGTCAGTTAGAGTTGCAAGCTGGTCAGCCTCTACGGTAACCCCAATAGCCATATGATGTCCACCGAACCCAATACACTGTTCTCGGATAGGATTAATAGCTTCAAATAAATTTAGAGCTGCAACACTACGTCCAGACCCCTTATAAATTCCATTACCACCTTGATCACTAAGAACAATCGTCGGTTTATTAGTTCGTTCGACAATTCGACTAGCAACAATCCCCAAGACTCCTTGATGCCAGTCGTGTCCAGCAATAACTAGCGTTTGGCGGCTAGCATGCTCATCATCAAGGGCAATTTCTTCAGCTTCAGTGTAAATATCACTAACTAATCCCTGACGCTTCGAATTAATCTTATTAATCTCTTGTGCAATTGTTGTGGCTTCTTCTTCATCAAAAGTTGTTAACAATTCTACTGCTCGGCTGGCATTTTCTAATCTACCAACAGCATTAATTCTCGGAGCCACAGTAAAACCAATGTCTTGCTCGTCGAAATGACTTACATCAACACCTGATATTTCGATTAACTTCTGTAAGCCAATTCTCTGGGTGTTTGGTATCATTTCTAATCCCATCTTTACCAAAAAACGATTTTCATCGGTCATTGAAACCAAATCAGCGGTCGTTCCAATTGCATACAAGTCAAGGAATTCTTCGGGAATTTCTTCAAGTAAAGCTGTTGCCACCTTAAAAGCTACCCCGACTCCAGACAAATCACCAAATGGATAGGCTCCCTCTGGGTGACGTGGATGGATAATTGCATATGCCTCCGGTAATACTTCTGGTATTTCATGATGATCCGTGACAATAACATTCGTACCCTGATCTTCAGCAAATTTGATTGCTTCATTTCCGGCAACTCCATTATCCACGGTAATGATTAACTGAACCCCTTCATCATTAATGAAGTGTTGGTACTCCTTCAAATTAGGACCATAACCATCCTTAAAACGGTCTGGAACAAAGTATTGCACGTTAGCCCCTAACTGATCTAACGTTTCATACATAATGGTCGTACTTGTAACCCCATCTGCATCATAATCACCGTATACAAGAATTTTTTCGTTGCTTTCAATCGCCACAAAAATTCGGTCAAGGGCTTTTTGCATATCGTGCAGTAGCATCGGATCATGTACAATCGACATATCCTCATCAATAAAACTGAGAATATCCTCGCCTGTTTTAAAACCTCTAGCGACCATGATTTTAACCATCGTCTGGCTAAGTTTGGTTTCCGATGCCAGTTGATCGATATCAACATCATCTAACTTGCTAACTTGCCAATTAAATCTATTATCTTTCATTAATTAACTCCAACTACTTTCGATTAATCAAGGGACTATTAACGATTAAATCACCCATTTTAGGAAATAAGGTGTACATAATCGCTCCCACTCCCATTATTTTAGGTACATTAACTTCCCTAAGATTTTCAATAATGGCCTTATTCACCAATTCAGCCACTTGATTCGCGTTAATCACGAATTGTTGAACACCTTTTAAATATTTACCACTAGGATCAGCAATACTAAAGAAATTAGTATCCATTGGTCCTGGGTTAATTGTGTGGACACGGATGTTGCGGTCATACATTTCTAGACGAAGGGCGTTAGAAAAGCCGATCACGCCGAATTTAGCACTAGCGTACGTAGTTGTTTTAGCCGTCGCAATTTTACCAGCAATAGAAGCAATATTAACAATATCTGCAGCTTCTCCAACGTGATCCACCATTAATGGCAACATTAAGCGTGTGAACTTAATCATCCCCGTCAAGTCTGTTGCAAACGTTCGTTCAATTTGTTCAAAGCTTTGATTTAATAAGTTTTCAAAATATCCTAGCCCAGCGTTATTAACTAATAAATCGACTGTTCCAAGGTGTGAATCAATCCATGCTCCCGTTTGACGGATCTGGTCCTCTTTCGTTAAATCACATGCCAAACAGAATATTCTATTTTCACCTTTAACAATACATTTTTCAGCCGTTGCATTTAACTTTTCTGAATTTCTTCCAATTAAAACTAAATTATCATAGTGAGTGCTATTCAAAATCGCAATCTTTTGCCCTAAACCGCTGCCTGCTCCAGTAATTACTGCCGTTGTCATTAAAATCACTCCTACTTTCAAGGTAATGGAATATCAATTATGTCAAAATCACGAACAACTTTACTATTACTAAAAATTTCCTTTGCATCACTTTCAAGTTGCTTACTGAGCTTTCCCGTATAACGAGCTGAAATATGGGTTAGCAATAATTGCCGAGCATTAGCTTGCTTAGCAATTTTCGCAGCTTGAATATTAGTTGAATGATAATAATTACGTGCCAAGCTTCCCTCTTGTTTTCCAAAAGTACTTTCGTGGACCAAGGCATCCGCATCTTTAGCTAAAAGTTCGATATTAGGCGTTTGTCGTGTGTCGCCCAAAACTGTGACTACTCGACCTGGTTGAGGTTTTCCAATGAAATCTTGCCCGTTAATAACTCTACCGTCATCTAAAGTAACTTCTTTACCTTGCTTAATCTGACCATAAATAGGTCCTGAAGGTATCGCTAATTCTTTTAGCTTATCGACTAAAAGTTCACCTGAATGGTCTTTTTCCTTTACCCGAAAACCGTAACTTTTAATTCGATGATCTAACTCAGCAACGTTAACAATATAATTTTGATCTTCAAATAAAACGCCCTCTTGAGCTATTTCAACAAATTTTATTCGATATGAAAGTTTTGACTCTGAAATGCGCAATGAGGTCATCACAAAGTCTTTAATGCCAGTTGGCCCGAAGATGGTAAGTTCTTCGCTACCACCCTGATTAGAACGACTACTTAAGAAACCTGGCAAACCAAAAATATGATCACCATGAAGATGGGTAATAAATATTTTATCAATTTTACGGGGTTTTATATTAGTTTTTAAGATTTGATGCTGGGTTGCTTCACCACAGTCAAAAAGCCAAACTTCATTACTTTCATCTAATAATTTTAATGCTACACTAGTAACATTACGGAATTTACCGGGACTTCCGGCTCCAGTTCCTAAAAATTCAAGTTGCATATTTTCACCTATATCTATTGACTTAACAATCCATTTTACAATACTTTTAATTGTATCACTAGCATCGACTATAATTCTAAGATATCCTTGCTATATAAGTATTATTAAATAAGGAGGTTTCTTTTTGAATTTAAATAATTTCATAAAATCAACGGCCGAATTACGTTCCCACTTAATTCTTAAGGGGGATCAAGAACAATTATTTTTTGTTTCAGGGATCATCGTTAATACCCTTCAAAAAGAAATATTGCTTACATTAACTTTAAATCCTCATCAGTTTCCCCTTAGTCAATTTCGAACCAAAACTATTGAAGCACCAAGAGAAGCTAAAATATTATTGTTCAACCCCGAAACCAAACTAAAAACTCATACATTTGGATATTATCTACGTGATCAATATCTAGTAATCAAGTAAAAAGTCAGTGATGAGAACAGAATTGTTTAAGATTAAACATTCCTTTCTGTACTTACCACTGACTTTAATAATTTTTATTCTACAAATTCAAATACAAAGTCCAAAATTTGAACACTATCTCCATTACGTGCACCTAAGCGACGTAATTCATCATCAATTCCCATGCCACGCATTTGACGAGCAAAGCGTAAAAGACTTTCATCATGCGTTGTATCAGTCATCTTAAAGAGTTTTTCAATCTTTTCACCCTCAATAACCCAAACGTCATCAATATTTTCAATGGTAAAGTCTTTTTCTGAACTAAATTCATATGTCTTTTCAGTTTCTTCGTCAGAAGTAGCAATTAATGAATGCTGTGGAATTTCTTCCAATACATCTGCAGTTCGAGCAACTAGTTTTTCAAGTCCATTATGGGTGATAGAAGAAATTGGGAAAATTTCAAAATCAGCATAACGTTCATCAGCTCGAACTTGTTTTTCAAATTTCTTAAGCTCTTCATCGGATCCAGGTAAATCCATTTTAGTCGGAACAATAATTTGCCGACGTTCCAACAATTCAGGATTATATTTTTTTAGCTCTTCATTGATTTGACGGAAATTAGTGAATGGATCTTCTTCCGTCATTCCACTCATGTCTACTAAATGAAGTAAGACCCGTGTTCGTTCAACGTGACGTAGGAATTCAAAACCTAATCCCACACCTTGAGAAGCTCCTTCAATCAAACCAGGAATGTCAGCAATAACAAAATCACGACCATCATCCAATTGGACCATCCCTAAGTTAGGTACTAAGGTCGTAAAATGATATTCCGCAATTTTAGGCTTCGCACTCGTTACTACTGAAAGTAGTGTTGATTTACCGACAGATGGAAATCCTAATAATCCAACATCCGCTAAAACCTTAAGTTCTAATTGTAATTCAATTTCTTCTCCAGGTTCCCCATTTTCAGAAATTTCGGGAGCAGGATTTCGAGGGCTAGCAAAACGCATATTTCCACGGCCTCCACGACCACCTTTAGCCACCACTAATTCTTGCCCGTTATCGGTTAAATCACCAATTACACGTCCTGTGGTTAAATCGCGGACAATCGTTCCACCTGGTACGGAAATCACGAGATCTTGAGAACTACGTCCCGTCATTTGTTTATTCATCCCATTTTTCCCAGAATCCGCCTTGAACTTATGACGATACCTGAAATCCATCAAGGTTCTAAGACCTGGGTCAACTTTTAAGACGACGTTACCACCACGGCCTCCATCGCCACCAGCTGGTCCACCGTTGGGAACATATTTTTCACGACGGAAAGCTACAATCCCATTCCCACCGTTACCAGCTTTAACATTAATTTTAACTTGATCTACAAACATTATTTTCTCCTAAATATTTTATTTCACCGAGAAATTCCTATCCATTTGTTAGTGTACCCTATTTTCCGTGCACTGATAAGGACACTTTGATAGTTTTAGCTACTTTTTCTGGAATTCCGAGTTCTTCAATTTCTTTCAAATTAGCATCCCTAATTTTATTCAATGAACCAAACGACTTCAACAGCTTGTTCCGCGTTTTAGGTCCAACACCTTGAATTAAATCTAATTGGGAAGCCAACGAATTTTTGGCGTGCAACTGACGATGGAAAGTAATCGCAAAACGATGCACTTCATCTTGGATTCTTTGAACTAAATAAAAGCCCTGACTTTTAGGATCCAACTGTACTCGTTGGTCTTGGCTACCAAAAATCAAATCCGAAGTTTTATGTTTATCATTTTTAACCATTCCAGCAACTGGAATATGCAAACTTAATTCATTTACCAAAACATCCTTTGCTGCATTAAGCTGAATATCGCCACCGTCCATTAAAATCAAATCAGGCAAAGATTGTTTCTCTTTTAATAGTCTAACATATCGGCGACGAATTACCTCTCTCGTACTGGCAGCTTCATCAGCATGATCGACCGTATTTAGCTTAAATTTGCGATACATCTTTTTATCTGGCTTTCCATCCGTAAAAACAACCATTGCTGAAACTAATTCAGAACCTTGGATATGAGAATGGTCAAAGGCTTCAATCCGATGACCTTCGGGGATTCCAAGCGCATCAGTAATTTCCTTCATTGCGCCTGTTGTTTTACTTTCATCTAACTCCATTAATCGGAACTTTTCCTCAAGAGTAATTTGTGCATTTTCTTTAGCTAACTCTAACAAGTTTTTCTTTTCTCCACGCTGTGGAGTGCGAACTGGGATACCTAAAATTTCGGCCATAATTTTATTATCTAAGCCACTCGGTACTAAAATTTCATTTGGCAAAACCTTATTTTTATTATTATAAAATTGAAGAATAAAAGACGAAAGCTCATCACTCACATCTGTTGCGATTGGAAATAGTCTCTTCTCTCGTTTAATCAAGCGTGATTGCCGGATAAAGAAGATTTGAATAGAAAGCCACCCCTTATCAAGATAGAAATTAAACAAATCACGTGGCGTGCTATCATTTGAAATAATCTTCTGCTTCTCAACCGTTACTTCAATATAATGAATTTGATCTCGTATGTCGGCTGCCCGTTCAAATTCCATTGCTTCAGAAGCTTTTTGCATTTTTGTTTGAAGGGACTGCTTAATCTTTGCGACATTTCCTCGTAAAAATGATTTAATTTTAGCGATTTGTTGGTCGTATTCTTCTTTAGGTACCTCTTGGAAACAAGCTCCCAAGCATTGCCCCATATGATAGTACAAGCAAGGACGACCTTGAAATCCATTGCATCGGCGTAGTGGATAAACCTTTTCCAAAAAATGGAGTGTTTCTTCAGCAGCATACACGTTTGGATAAGGTCCAAAGTAAAAGCCCCCATCTCGACGAACACTTGAAACAATTTCCATTCGTGGATCTTTTTCATTCGTAATTTTAATATAAGGATAGCCAGTCCCTTTTTTCAATTTTATATTGTAATAAGGTTGGAACTTTTGAATTAAAGTAATTTCTAGTAAAAAAGCTTCTTTATCGCTAGAGGTAACAATATAGTCAAAATCGGCTATTTCACTCACTAGTTTCGCCGTTTTTCCCTCATGGCTACTTTTAAAGTAAGAGCGAACACGGTTTTTCAAGTTTTTGGCTTTTCCAACGTAAATAATTTGGCTATTAAGATTTTTCATCTGGTAACAGCCTGGTTTATCTGGTAACAATGCCAACTTATGTTCAATGTGTTCTGATGCCAATTTGACCCCTCCTAGTTTACATAATAACTCATAACATTATACTCTGTTTTTACCATATTCAGCAACTAAAACGAAAAAACAGGTAGTAGTATTACACTCTACCTGCTTTTCCTATTTGACTAAAATTTTAGATAAGAATTCCTTGGCCCGATCCGTCTTAGGATTGCTAAAAAATTCTTCTGGAGTTGATTTTTCTTGAATACCTGCATTTTCCATAAACCAAATTTGATTGGAAACTGACTGGGCAAATCCCATTTCATGAGTTACCACAACCATTGTCATCCCTGATTTAGCTAATTGACGCATAACATCCAGTACCTCTCCAACCATTTCAGGATCTAACGCAGAAGTCGGTTCATCAAAAAGCATAACATCTGGTTTCATTGCTAATGCCCTAGCAATCGCCACCCGCTGTCTTTGTCCCCCAGATAGATTATCTGGATAGGCCTCCGCCTTATCTGATAATCCGACTTGGTCCAACAGACTAAGGGCTTGTTGATTGGCTTTTGCTTCACTTAATCCCTTAACTCGGATGGGAGCTAAGGTAATATTTTTAAGAACGGTCATATTCGGAAATAAATTAAAATTCTGAAAGACCATGCCGACTTTTTCACGAACATGTTCAATTTCCTTTTGAGTTTTTTTAGTTAAATCTTCACCTTCTAACGAAACCACCCCTGCCGTAGGTTTTTCTAGAAGTGTTAAGCATCGAAGAAATGTACTTTTACCAGCTCCTGAAGGACCAATGACACTAATGATGTCTCCATCCTTCACTTCTGCTGAAATATCCTTTAATATTGTATTTTTTCCATATTTTTTGGTCAAATTTTCAATTTTGATGATTTCTTTAGCCATTGTTAAACTTCCTTTCATAGAACTTAAGTAAACGTGATAGTGAGAAGGTCATTACAAAGTATAAAATCATCGCAACAACGATTGGAGCTACCCCTCGATAAGTATCTGATTGAACAATCTTTAATTGGTAAATTAAGTCGGTTACACCAATAATTGAAACGATTGAACTTTCCTTAATTAGAGAAATAAATTCATTCCCCAAAGCTGGCCAAATATTCTTTAAAGCTTGAGGCATAATTACAAAACGCATCCGATCTCGCTTATTCAAACCTAGACTTTCAGCTGCTTCACGTTGTCCATCATCAACGGAATTAATGCCCCCACGGATTACTTCGGCAACATAAGCTCCACTATTTAAAGATACAGCGATAATTCCTGCGGTAAGGGCTGGTAAATTAACAAATAATCCAAGTCCAAAGTAAACGAACATCAATTGAACCATCAACGGCGTTCCACGTACAAATTCAACATACGCTGCTGATAAACCACGTAAAACTTTATTGTCACTCAAGCGTAGTAATGCTAGTAATGTTCCGGTGATAAAACCAAAAATAACCCCCAAAATTGAAATAAGGATTGTATAACCCACTCCCATGGCAAAGTACTTCCAATAATGAATCATAGAGGTATTAACGGTGTTTCCTTTTAAATACGTCCCTGCTTCTTTAAGATATTGTGGTAATAAATTTTTAGCTTTTATCTTACTAATTGTAGTATTTATTTTCTTTCTCAGGACTGGCGAATTTTTAGGCATTGCAACCGCTGTGCTAGTTTCATCATCATTTAACGTGAATCCGCCTTGGATAACTTTAATACCACTATTATTAGCAGCATATGCTTCAGCAGTAGGTTTTTCCATGACAACCCCTTCAACTTTATTAGTTTGAAGAGCTAGAATTAAATCTGCCCCTTTTTGAATACCACTCACTTTGGCTCCATCAATTTGTTTTTTGGCTAAATTGTACTGAATTGAGCCAGTTTGAGCTGCAATCTTTTTATGTTTAAAAGAATCTTTATTTTTATAAATACCTGCATCCTTTTTATTAATTAGAATGCTTTGTCCACCTTTATAGTAAACATCTGAAAAATCAACTGATTTACGCCGAGCAGCACTAGGATTCATCCCGGAAAGAACCATGTCAACCTTACCGGTTTGTAGTGCAACTAATAAAGAATCAAAATCCATATTTTTGATCTTCAATTTTACACCCAAATCATCAGCAATGTCCTTAGCCACACTAATATCCATTCCCACATCTTTACTCTTATTATTAGATGTTGTTTGAAATTCGTACGGGGCATAATCTGGACTGGTACCAAGTACAATATAACCGCGCTTCATAATCCGATCATAAGTAACATCCTTTTGATCTGCCTTAATACTAGTTGTAAAACCCGAAGTTGCAAAAACTGTTATAGCTAATAACGCTAACATGATAAATTTATATATTTTTTTCATCGCCATCATCCTTTATTCAATATAATGTTACTAATATACATCTATACCCTTTGATATAAAAGAATTTTATTTAAAATATGAATTTTTATACATTAAAATATATAATATTCACTATAAATATGAATAATTTTTATTTTCTGACAAATGAAATTTTTTTTGGTATTATGGTCGGAAAGAGGTGATTAGAAATGGGACTCACTGTTAAAAGAAATGATAATCTCGAAAAAATGTTCGATCAATTAACAACTCAAACTAAAACTTCCGTAGAGGAAAAAGAAAAGAAAAATAAATTTCTTGCTAAAGGTACTAATAAAAAAGATTCAAAAAAATAAACCACAATCATCAGCATTAATGCTGTTAATTGTGGTTTTTTATTTACTTAAAGTTGCCGGGATAACGCTTTTCAAGTGTGGCAATATTTTGTTTGGCCACCTCATCGAAAGGAATATCAGCCCATTCAGCAACTTGAGAAAGATACCATAGAACATCGCCCATTTCTTTGGTAAGTTGTTCTTTATCAAGATCAGCTCCACGGAACGTATAGTTTTTAACTAAATTCACAACCTGTCCGCTTTCTCCGGCTAGTCCTAAAGCACAATTCGTTAAAACTTGTTCATTGCCAAATAGGGTTTTATTTGCAGTACGTTGGTATTCATTAAATTCCATGCTATTCTCCCATCCTATCTTCAATCCATTTCCAAACTTCTTCTTTTCCCATTTTAGTTTGAGCAGAGAACATTTGGAAAGCACTACTTCCATCAAAATCTAGTGCCTTTTTAATTTTACTTTCGTGTTGATTCCATTTTCCTCGAGCAATCTTATCACTCTTAGTAGCAACGACTAGAACGGGAATATCATAATAACGTAGATATTGATACATGGTGATATCATCGTCAGTTGGTTCATGGCGTGCATCAACCAGTGAAATTACGCCTTTAAGCTCTTTACGGGAGGTGATATACTTTTCAATCATCTTCCCCCATTTTTCACGTTCTTTCTGAGAAACTTTTGCATAACCATAGCCTGGGACATCAACAAAGAATAATTGATCTTCAACCCGGTAAAAATTTAAAGTTTGTGTTTTACCTGGTTGAGATGATGTCCTTGCATATGATTTACGGTTAATTAACGTATTAGTTAGAGACGATTTCCCGACGTTAGAGCGTCCTACCAAAGCAATCTCAGGATAACCTTGTTCTGGATATTGATCGGGTCTCACTGCACTAATCTGTAATTCTACATTATGGACTTCCATTACTTCTCCACCTTCCAATTTCTGCTTTTAATGATAACATGAATCAACAAAAAAAGAACCAGACTAAAGGAACTTATAGCCTGATTCTTAAAACTTAGACTACGATGCTTGTTCGTCGATTAACTCAACTTCAGGTTCCACACCTTCAATAACAGTCTTTTTATTTACCGTAACTTTTGCAACATCATTGCGAGAAGGAATTTCAAACATGATATCTCGCATGACATTTTCAATAATTGATCTTAACCCACGAGCACCAGTATTACGACTAATAGCTTGGTTAGCAATCGCATGCAAGGCCTGTGGTGTAAATTTAAGTTCTACGCCATCTAGACCTAATAACGTCTTATATTGCTTAACTAACGCATTCTTAGGCTCTGTTAAGATATGAACAAGATCTTCCTCAGTTAGTTTTTCCAACGCTGAAAGAATTGGTAAACGTCCAATAAATTCTGGGATTAAACCAAAGTTAAGCAAATCTTCTGGAATAACTTGTTGCATCAAACTCTTATCTTCTTCAACAGTGGTACTTGCATTTGTACCAAAGCCAATGGTCTTATCACCTAAACGATTTTTAACAATTGTCTCGATGCCATCGAAAGCACCACCAACAATGAATAAGATGTTCGTCGTATTAATTTGGATAAACTCTTGTTGTGGATGTTTTCTTCCTCCTTGAGGTGGAACATTAGCAATCGTTCCTTCTAGGATTTTTAAAAGGGCTTGTTGCACACCTTCACCGGAAACATCACGAGTAATTGACACATTTTCGCTTTTCTTAGCGATTTTATCAATTTCATCAATGTAAATTATTCCACGTTCTGCAGCTTCAACATTGTAGTCCGCATTTTGCAATAACTTAAGTAGAATATTTTCGACATCTTCACCAACATACCCTGCTTCCGTCAATGTGGTTGCATCGGCAATCGCAAAAGGTACATTTAAAATTTTAGCCAAACTTTGAGCCAAGAAAGTTTTTCCTGAACCAGTAGGTCCAATTAAACTAATATTACTTTTCTGGAGTTCTGGTTCATCTTCGTCAGCTTTAGTTTCAGCCATTTTATTGATTCGTTTGTAATGATTATATACAGCAACCGATAATGTCTTTTTAGCTTCTTCTTGTCCAATAACATATTGGTTAAGATAATCTACAATCTCTGCAGGAGTTGGAACATCCGTGATTTCAGTTGGTACGTTTTCTGAAGCCAACTCTTCATCAATGATTTCCTTGCAAAGATCAACACATTCGTTACAAATATAAACATCTGGGCCAGCAATAATTTTCTTTACTTGATCTTGGGTCTTACCACAAAAAGAACAAGTAACTGGTTCATTCGTTTGTTGATCATCAAACAATTCTGTCACCTCTCAAATGATTTTTACCACTATCATCATAGCAAAATAAACGACTATAAGCCAATTTCTATAACTTTAGTGGTTAATAAACAAAAACGATTTTGAGATAAAACCTCAAAATCGTTAAAAATAGTTTTAATTATTTTTTAGCAGCCTTTGATTTTGGTTCTTCAATTGCTGAGTCTTTGATAAGTTCAACAGCTGATTTAATAGCAACATCATGCTTGATCATATCTTCTGAAAGAGCTGAGCGAACAGCTTTTTCTTCCATGCCGTATTGTTCTGCTAAATCTTTGATTTCAGCAGCAACTTCGTCATCTGAAGGATCAATCTTTTCAGCTTCAACGATTGCTTCTAAAACAAGAGTTGTCTTAACACGGTTTTCAGCACCTTCACGTAATTGGTCACGTAATTGGTCTTCTGATGAACCAGTTAATTGGAAGTACATTTCAGGGCTAATTCCTTGTTGTTGCATGTTTGCAAGATATTGGTTAACTTGACGATCAACATCTTCATTTAACATTGCTTCTGGAATTTCTGCAATTTCAGCATTGTCAACAGCAGCTTGAACAGCTTCTGTCTCTTTAGCATCACTAGCAGCTTGGATCTTACGTGATTTAATTTCTTCTTTTGTCTTAACTTTTAAATCTTCAAGAGAATCAACATCTTCGTCAACATCCTTAGCGAATTCATCATCAAGTTCAGGTAATTCCTTAGTCTTGATTTCATGAATCTTAACCTTAAACAAGGCATCCTTACCTTGTAAGTCTTCAGCTTGGTAGTCGTCAGGGAATGTAACGTTAACATCTACATCTTCATCAGTATTATGACCAATCAATTGATCTTCAAATCCTGGAATGAATGAGTTTGAACCTAATACAAGGTCGTAATTGTCAGCTTTACCGCCATCAAAAGCAACGCCATCAACAGAACCATCAAAATCGATTGTTACTGTATCGCCGTTTTCTGCTGGTTTGCCTTCCTTAAGAACTAATTCAGCTTGTTGTTCACGTTTCTTTTCAATTTCTTCGTCAACTTCTTTTGAAGTTACACGTGTGCTTTGCTTGATAACTTTAACGCCTTTGTATTCGCCAAGCTTAACTTCTGGCTTAACTGTAACAATTGCACTTAGGACCCAAGCTTCGCCTTTTTCCATGCTTTCAACATCAACTTGTGGTTGATCAACTGGTTCAATACCAGCTTCTTTGATAGCAGCTTCATAAGCCTCTGGTAACACGATGTTCAAAGCATCTTGGTACAATGCTTCTTCACCATACATCTTATTGAAGATTTGGCGTGGAACGTGTCCCTTACGGAATCCAGGTACGTTCAATTGTTTTTTAGTACGATCGAACGCCTTATCAACGCCTTCTTTAATTTTGTCAGTACCTACTTCGAAAGTTAATTTACCTTCGTTAGTACCTGTTTTTTCCCATTTTGCAGTCATTGTGTTCCCTCCGACAGATGATTTATTTCATTACAATTCTGGATTGCATACGCTTATAATCTTAACGTATATGGTTTGAAAAGTAAATAAAAATACAACAAAAAAACCCGCAAAAGCGGGTTTTTATTAAGCAATTAAGCTTAGTCGTCGATTTCTGATACAACACCAGCACCAACAGTGTGTCCACCTTCACGAACAGTGAACTTAGTACCTTTTTCAATAGCAACTGGTTCGATAAGTTCTACAGTAAATGTAACGTTATCACCAGGCATAACCATTTCAACGTTGTCAGGTAATTCAATAACACCTGTTACATCAGTTGTATGGAAGTAGAATTGAGGACGGTAGTTTGAGAAGAATGGAGTATGACGTCCACCTTCATCCTTAGAAAGGATATAAACTTCACCCTTGAACTTCTTGTGTGTTTGGATTGAGCCAGGAGCAGCCAAAACTTGTCCACGGACAACATCTTCACGGTTAACACCACGTAGAAGTGCACCAATGTTATCACCAGCTTCACCAACATCAAGAGTCTTACGGAACATTTCAATTCCTGTAACAGTTGTCTTTGTTACGTCTTCTTTAAGACCAACGATTTCAACTTCGTCACCGACTTTGATTTCACCACGATCGATACGACCAGAAGCAACAGTACCACGACCAGTAATTGTAAATACGTCTTCAACAGGCATCAAGAATGGCTTGTCTGTAGAACGTTCTGGTGTTGGAATGTATTCGTCGATTGTATCCATAAGATCCATGATAACTTTTTCTTGTTCTGCATCGCCTTCAAGAGCTTTCAAAGCTGAACCGCGAAGTACAGGAACATCGTCACCAGGGAAATCATATTCAGATAGAAGTTCACGAACTTCCATCTCAACAAGGTCAACTAATTCATCATCATCAACAAGATCAGTCTTGTTTAAGAAGACAACGATGTAGTCAACACCAACTTGGTGAGCAAGAAGGATATGTTCACGTGTTTGTGGCATAGGACCATCAGTTGCAGCAACAACTAAGATAGCACCATCCATTTGTGCAGCACCAGTGATCATGTTCTTAACGTAATCAGCATGTCCTGGAGCATCGATATGAGCGTAATGACGCTTTTCTGTTTCATATTCAACGTGGGCTGTGTTGATTGTGATACCACGTTCCTTTTCTTCTGGAGCAGCATCAATATCAGCGTAATCTGAAGCTTTAGCTAGTCCTTTTTCTGACAACACTTTTGTAATAGCAGCTGTCAAAGTAGTTTTCCCATGGTCAACGTGGCCAATTGTACCAATATTTACATGGGGTTTTGTTCTTTCGTAATGTTCTTTTGCCATTAATACGAACCTCCTGTATGTCGTAAGAATCACTCAGCATTCAAAATGAATAACTAGATCCTTTAAAAAATATTATACTACATCCTCCACGAAAGGCAAAGCACCGTCAGAGAATCCTCTAGTATTGTATAATAATCGAGTTTATTTTGTAAACTAAAATATTTTATTAATTCGATTTTTTTCTTACTCTTCAAATAAGTTAATCATGATTTGATTCAATTCTTTGAACGCTTTTATATCTTTCCCCTCAAAAAACTGTTTCTTTAGCGCTGTAAGCCATTCTTCTGAGGTAGGTAGGACACGCTTTGAAAAAGGATAGGAAAGCTCATATAGCAATTCAGCTTGCTGCTGTAGCATTTCTGATTGAACTGGATCATTATAGTTTTCAATAGCTTTTTTTATTTTTTTCCACATCTCATCAGTTCCTAATAAGTCCTTTGGAAACACTTCATATTCTTTTTCATCAATCCAAATAAAGCGCACTGGTTCCTCTAATCTCATCAAAACCAAGTCTTTTAAAATTGAAACACGCGTTATTTGGTTTGAAAACGGATCAACTAAATTAAACTTTGCCGCCCGTTTAAAGTTACTCCATGGTAAATAGTAAGCTTTTTCAATTACAGCAGCTTGCTGAATAACCCTCTTATCACCTAGATGGTAAAAATCTCGTTCGTTTTCTTTCACAGTTTTAGGAAAAGCAATCGCATATTCATTTTCTTGATTCTCGAGAAAATTTAAATATTTCTTTAAATCTGGCGTAGTCTCTTCATAATAGTTAAAAAGTTCTTTTCGAGCTAAACTAAAAATTTTTGTTTGAACCAGCGCCTCAAAATAATCTCTAAAAGTATTTTTCTGCTCAATGAACTTAGCTGGTTGATCACGAATCAACTCAATCGCTACCTTAAATTGTTTATTTTCAACGTAAAAATGAATTAAAACACGGATTAATTCATCATCTTGTTTTAATTCATTCTCAGTTTCAAGAATATGAATAGCTTCTGCACGTTGACCTGTTTTCCAAGCTTCATTTGCTTTGCTAATTACATTCATATTATTCATCGTCTTTAGATTTATTCGATTTTTTGCTCTTCTTATGATGTTGGTTCACTTCCATAATTACTGGTAAAATTACTGGACGTCGTTTCGTTTTATCGTATAAGAATTTACCTAATTGGTCACGTACATCTTGCTTCAAATGTCCCCAATCGAATTCTTTATTATCGAGATTAGCTTGCACTGCTCGTTCAACCAAGTCCGAACTTTCTTGAATTAAATCTACACTTGTTTTAGCGTAAACAAACCCTCTAGACGTAATTTTAGGTTCTTTAATAATGATTTTCTTCTTACGGTCAATTGTCACTACCGCAATGAAAACCCCATCTTCAGATAAAATTTTACGATCTCGAAGAACAATGTTACCGATGTCCCCTACACCAATCCCATCAATCATTGTATTTCCGACCGTAATTCCTTTACCTAGGAACATTTCACCATCTTTATATTCTAAAACATCACCCTTTGAAGCAATGAAAATTTGATTTTCATTGAGACCAACTTGTTCTGCAAGTTCTTTATGAGCTACTAAAAGACGGTATTCGCCTTGAATCGGAATTAGAAATTCTGGCTTAATTAGATTAAGCATTAACTGTAAATCATCTTTGCTAGCATGACCTGTAGCATTAGCTCGGTCTGAAATCGACTTAACTTCGGCTCCAGCACGATACAACATATCTTTAGTCTTAGCAAACGTTGTTTCCATCGCATGGGAAGGATTAGTAGCTATTACTACCAAATCACCTGGTTGAATCTTAAGATTTCCCTTTTTTCTAGCGGCCATTTTTTGTAAGGCTTTGATGGGTTCACCCAATTTACCAGTTTCCAAAATAATCGTTTCTTCTGGTTTCAACTTATCTAGTTGGTTTAAAGGAACAATTAATTCGTCATCTGGAATGTTTAATTTATTTAACTCGATAGCTGTGTTAACAATCTTCTCTAAATCATGTCCCGTTAAAACGACTTTTTTATCTGATTTAGCTGCAGCGTCAATCACCTGTTGAATCCGTAAAATATTCGAAGCCACTGAAGCTACAATTACCCGACCTTCATGGTATTTAATTGTCTCAGCCATTACATCAGCAATATCAGTTTCATTAGATGAACGTTCTGGATTTTCGGCGTTAGCAGAATCACTTAAAAGCGCGATAACTTTTTTACTTCCAATTTGTGCTAGCCGTCCGAAATCTGTCTGATATCCATCAGTAGCCGTTTGATCAAATTTAAAATCACCAGTATATACAATTTGTCCTTCCGTACAGCTCAACACAATTCCAAGTGATTCAGGAATTGTATGCGTAGTCTTGAAAAACGAAACAGTAACGTCGCCAAAATCAATTTCTTTCTTGTCATCTACCACATGGAAATTATCGAATGCTTTAAGTTCAGGGTCATCATTAACCGTAATTTTAGCCAAGGCAATGGTCATTTCTGAACCAAAAACCGGTACATTAATTTCTTTTAAGAAATATGGCAAAGCACCAATCGCGTCAGCATGCCCGTGAGTTAGGAACACACCCACAATTTTTTCTTTGTTTTCAACCAAATATGAAATATCTGGGATTACAATATCAATACCCAGCAATTCATTTTCCGGGTATTTTAGTCCACAATCCAAGATATAAATATCATCATGAATTTGAACAGCATACATATTCTTTCCATTTTCGCGAACACCGCCAAATGGAATTATTTTTATTGTGTCACTCATTTTTTCACCTACATAAATTAATTTTTTATTTTCCGCACAATACATACTTCCTTAATTCTAGCATAGATTAAACGCCAAAAACAAAAAAGCCTCCTGAATTAACAGGAGGCAAAAAAATATAATATTAACGACGAAGACCAAGACTCTTGATTAAATCACGGTAACGTTGTACATCTGTCTTACGTAAGTAAGCAAGAAGGTTACGACGATGACCAATTTTCTTCATCAATCCACGTTGTGAATGGAAATCTTTACGATGAACACGTAAATGTTCGTTGATTTCGTTAATATCAGCTGTCAAAACTGCGATTTGGACTTCAGCAGAACCAGTATCGCCTTCGTGACGAGCATACTTTGCAATAATTTCGTTTT
Source organism: Pediococcus pentosaceus (assembly GCF_001437285.1). Classification (GTDB taxonomy): domain Bacteria; phylum Bacillota; class Bacilli; order Lactobacillales; family Lactobacillaceae; genus Pediococcus; species Pediococcus pentosaceus. Next base: position 60,581 of record NZ_JQBF01000005.1, read on the forward strand.
TCTTTTCTTGTGAAATTGCCATGTTAAAACACCTCATTCTTTAAATTCCCCAAGACTGAGTAAATCGTCGGCAGATCGATGGACTAAGTAATGGGTTTGCTATTATCAAGCAGTATCTAGTTTAACTAATATAATGAAAATTTTCAAGTGCATTCAAGCATTGCAATAATTACGGGTCATCTGTATAATAATATTGTTGTACTAACCATATTCTGGAGGTGAATAAAATGCCAGTTATCAAATCTGCAATGAAACGCGTTCGCACAAGTGAAAAAGCTGCTGCTCGCAACCGCTCACAAATGAGTGCAATGCGTACAAGCATCAAAGCATTCGAAATTGCTGCTACAAACAACGCTGAAAACGCTAATGAACTTTTACAAACAGCTTACAGTCGTATCGACCGAGCTAAGTCAAAAGGTTTAATTAAAGCTAACAACGCCGGCCGTAAGAAGTCACGTTTAGCTAAAATGCTTAGCAAATAAAAAAACACCGGATTTCCGGTGTTTTTTATTTCCATCCATTTTTAAATTTAACTAAGAACAACTCAAAGAGTTCCTTCGGATCTCGTTGGGTTGTTTTTAATTGTTCTTCTAAATCAACCAACCCCATATAAGCATTTTCGAGACTTTGAATATTAAACTGACGCACAGATTGCATTGCTAACTTAATTCGGTAAGGATGCGCCTTTAACTCTTGTGCTAGCTTTCCTTGTGAGAAACCTCTCTCCATCAATATTTTAACTTGCAGCAACAATCGAAATTGGCTAACCAAAGCCGCGTTTATCCTTAGTGGCTGTTCTTGATTTAGGAGTAATACAGAATAATCATCGATTGATTTACGTAAATTTCCTTGCATTAATACATTGATTAAGTCAAAAACATTTTGGTTTAAGCTCTTAGGAACTAATTTTTGAACGGCATTCAAATCAATTTTCTCTGTTCCCGATGCATATACAGTTAATTTCTGTAATTCATTAATAATTTGTGCTAAATCATTATCCGTCCTTAAAATTAATTCATCTAACGCATCACTGTCAATTTCTGTTCGTTTCTCATCAACGTATTGCTGGATAATCTTCCGAGTATCGCTTTCTTTCGGTGAATTAGCATCGATAACTTCTACAATCTTTTTTAAGTCTTTGACAATTTTTTTCCGACCATCGAGTTTTTCATATTTTGCAGCGATTAACATAATTGTAGTAGGTTCCGGATTTTTAATATAGCTAAGCAACCCGTCCAAGTTAAACTTTAATTTAGTTTTTTCACCAGTCAAGAATACAGGGTTATTTAAAATGACCAAACGATAATCGCCAAAAAAAGGGGCAGACTGTGCATCATCTAAGACCATCCCTAAGTCCACATTTTCAAGGTCATACGTTCCTACGTTCATTACCCTTTGATCTTCAGGAATGAAATCAATTAATTCTTTTTTGACCGCTTTCTGGATATAGTTATCAGGACCTTCAACCAAATAGATTGACTTCAATTGCCCTTGTTTAAGTTTTTTTCTTAAATCAGTTAATTTCATTGAATAATACTTTCCTTTTCATCTATTCCTGTCTTCCATCTTCCCATACCATTCAAAAAATATCTATAAGAAATCATTCCTTCATCCTGTGTCGAAGCGTAAGGAATCCCCATTGAATTCAAGCGATTTATAACTTCTAGATTTGGATGTCCATACCGATTATGACGCCCAGCTGAAACAATAGCTAATTTAGGCATAATTACTTTTAGAATTTCTTCAGAATTAGCCGTCTTACTCCCATGGTGCCCTAATTTAAAAATATCCACCCGTTGATTTAATACACCACTTTCTAACAATTTACGTTCACCAGCTAGGTCTAGATCACCTGTTAGTAGTAAATTTTTACCACCCACATTACCAGCTAAAACTAAAGAATCACCATTTTCACCCTTTCCAGCTTGAAACGGATACTTAATTTCCATTGGTAAGTGATCAATTTTCGTCCCCGCTAAGCACGCAATCACCTTTGTATTGCGTCGGATAAATGGCAATATTTTTCGTTGATAATTTTGAGTTGTATCAACCCCCACCGGAAAAACCAAATTTTTCACTTTAAAATTGTTTAAAATTTCACTGGCTTCTCCAATATGATCAACATCTTGATGCGTCAAACATAAATTATTTAACTTAGATACTCCTATACTTTGTAAATAATTAATTGAACTATTCTTAGCGATGGTATGCTTCATTGCAACCGGCTTTTTGCCAAATTGCATTTTACCGCCTGTATCAATTAACGTTACTGTTCGATTAAACGGTTCACGAATTAAAATGCTATCGCCTTGACCTACATCAAAAAAGGTGATTTCACCATACGGGTTCAATTTAAACCAACTCCACAACCCCAGCCAAATCAGACTATAGAACGTTAACGCTCTTTTCTTAAATTTACTTTGCTTTGTTGAAATAATTTTTAGCGCTAATATCACCATGAATAAAGTGATCAGCCGCGAAGGTTTACCTACTTGAATTAATCCCGGTAATTTATCTAAATATTTCAAAGTTACTTCGAACATCATAATAATTGGATTTAATAGCACCATTAATTGGGGAATTGCAAAAGCTACAATTACGATTGGAACGATTACACTCGAAAAAATCGGAACAATAATTAAATTAAAAACCATCGTTAATAAGTGGATTTTGTATGTTGAAAATAGAATAATTGGTAATTCTACCAAAAATAATTTTATTCCTGTTGTCCAGCTATTTTCCATTTGTTGCATAATTAAGACAAAAGATAATAAATAACTAAGTTGCCCACCCATCTGAAGTAAGACAAACGGATTAAGCCATAAATTGACTAATAAAACTAAGCACCAGCTATCAAGCGTACTAACTTTTATAGCTATTTTTTTAGTTATCAACTGAACTAAAACTAATACCACCGCGCGAAATAGGCTAGTACTTCCCCCACCCAAAATAAAATAGAGGGGTAAAACTCCTATTTGGGTTATCTCCATCGTTTCCCTTTTAATTTTAAATCTAGTAAAAACAATTTCAATTAACTTGATGAAATAAAACACATGTAATCCTGAAATACAAAACAAATGAATAATACCCATATTACGTAACTTAGTGCTATTTTCTTTTAGATAATCCGTCTGTTCCCCAAGGATAATCCCCATACAATAACTCTGTAGTGGTTCCTCTAACTTTGTACATCTTTTCAATAATTTTTTACGCCAACTATGTATCTTAGCAATCAAACTATTTTTAGTTAAAATATTATATTCTATCAGACTAGCTTTACTCACTTTAAAATAAACTGCCTTACCATACATAATCCGTCGAAAATCAAATTGATTTATATTCGTTGGTCGTTCAAGCGGTTCAATATTCCCCTTAATTTTAAATTCAACTACTTTTTGAGTTTTACTAATTTTTTTTAAATCGTCAACCGTTTTAACTGGAATAAAAACTTGCAAGCCTTTACGGTTAACATTGTTAGTATATGCTCGAATTGAAACGCCGTCTTCCATTGGCTTAATTTCATCGGGATAAACTCTCAAATCAATTTCAATATCACTTCTACTTTGGTTATAAGTATTAATTGAATTTGCTTTATGACTAAAGTGAATAAAAAAACAGACACTAATCAATAATGCCTGCATTACCACTGTAAGTTTTTTTAAACATATAGTTCTAATTAACCAAATTATTAATAATAATAAAAATATTTTAGCTCTGGTAAAGATTAATCCAGACAGTAAAAAAACAGCTACTGTTGCCCATATAAAAGAAACCTCATTCACCTTCTCTTAAAATATGATTAATATTAATTTTATCTAAATCATCCTCTGAGAATTTAATCTGCTTAATTTCGACATTCTTTCTTTTTAAGAGCTCTACGGCATATTGGTCATTATGGTAATTTCTAAGATAATTAATTTTAATAATTCCGGACTGTAACAACATTTTTGTACACTGTAAACAGGGAAAATCCGTTACATAAACTTCTGCACCATCCGTTGCAACACCAAACTTAGCACATTGCAGAACCGCATTCATTTCCGCGTGTATCGTACGAACGCAGTGTCCCTCTACTAAATAGCATCCCTCGTCAATACAATGTACGTCTCCAGAAACTGAACCATTATAGCCCCCAGCTATTACTCGCCGGTCTCTAACAATAACTGCCCCGACTGAAAGCCGCGTGCACGTACTTCTGAGTGATAACAGGGTTGCCTGTGTCATAAAATATTGATCCCAATCAATTCTATTGTCCATATCATTTCCATCCTTAATTTATACAGTAATTGCATCTTGTAGTCCTTCAAAAATTTTATCACCAATCCCCTGTACTTGCTTTAAATCTTCAATGGATTTAAATTCGCCCTGTTGTTCACGATAATTAATAATTTGTTCAGCTTTTTTATCTCCTACACCATTCAATGTCAACAATTCTGCTTTAGAGGCAGTATTTATGTTAACTATTTTTTCAGTTGAACTATCGGTTGTGGAAGGGCTGCTACTTGAAATACTCGATGAACCAACTGCACTTAATTGTGACGGATCAGAATTTTTTATCTCACCCTTAATCAGTACATAAACTACTTGTTGATCAGACAATTGAGTCGCAAGGTTAATATTTCTTTGATCAGCTGATTTAGTCATTCCACCAGCAATTTCAATCGCATCCATTATTCGCATTCCTGACTTCACTTCATAAACTCCAGGGCTTTTCACAGCTCCTTTAACATCCACCATTATTTTAGAACTAGCAAGTCTCTGGGCGTGAGTCTCCTTATCTTGTCCACTCGCCATTGGCGTTGCAGAGTTTGAGCTGCTTTGTATAGAACTGGACGAACTAGTCAGATTGTTTCCAATCATCTTATCAGTACTATCATTACGCCCCGCTCCTACCAAAATACAAAAAAACATGACCACTATTGTGACTGTTATACCTGTTATTATAATTTGTTTTTGATATTTTTCCCAAATTTCTTCCAACATTTTTGCACCTCCTTAGCTAACAGAAGATACAAAAAAAGATTGGAATTTATTTTCCAATCCTTTAAATAGTCATTTTAGTCTTGATTTTAATAATACTTCTACAGTTTCAGGGACTAGGCCTTTAATGCTTCCGCCCATTTTTACAACTTCTTTAATTAAACTAGACGAGGTAAATTCCCACTTAGAATTAGCTGGTATAAATACCGTCTCAACTTCTTGATTTAAATATTGATTCATTCCAGCCACCTGAATTTCAAAGTTTAAATCTTCCCCATTGCGAACGCCTCGAACCAAAACATCTGCTTTTTCCTGTGTAAAAGTTTCAGCCGTTAATCCTGTTACCGATTTACAAGCAACATTTTCAAGGTCTCTAGTCACTTGCGTAATTAAGTTCACGCGTTCCTGTGGTGTAAATAAAGCCGATTTGTTGGTGTTAATCGCCACTACCACCGTTAATTCATCAAAAATTTTAGCAGCACGTTTAATAATATCTAGATGGCCATTAGTAATTGGGTCAAAACTTCCAACATAAAGAGCCTTTGTCATCGTATTATTCTCCCTTATAAATTACAATTTTGGTAATTCCATAATGTTGTTCACGTACACGATTTAAATATCCAATTTTCTCTGGCAATTCAACTTCATCACTGACTTCACAAATGATAATTGCGTCTGAAGTTAATAAATTTAAACCAATTAATTCTTGAAGGTCTTTCTCAATTGTTTGGAGTGCATAAGGTGGATCAAAGAAGGCCATCGAATATTTATTTCCTTTTGTAGCTAACATTTGAATAATTTTCTTGGAATCTCCCTTAATGACTTCAAAACGATCCTTTGCCTTAGTCACTTCAACATTTTCTTTAATTGTTTTAATAGCAGCAAATTGTTTATCAATCAACGTAGCGCTATCCATCCCTCTCGAAACAGCTTCAATTGATAATCCACCACTTCCAGCGTACATATCTAGCACTAAGCCTCCATCGAAATATGGCCCAATAATATTAAATATATTTTCTTTAATTTTATCTGTTGTCGGACGGGTTTTCATTCCCGGTACGGGTTTCAAACGACGTCCACCAAAATCACCTGAAATAACTCTCACTGTTCATCTTCCTCTGCTGAATAATCTTGACTATAGTCAACCCTTAAATCTGATCGTGGAGAGATATACGCAGATCTCACCATCTCAAATCCTCGAATTTTTTTTAAAGATTCCTCAACATTACTTTTATTAACGTAAAGGATTAAATAATGCATATCTTTTGAAACATAATCAACATCGCCAATTTTTTTGATGGGTCCGATTTTTTTGATGTTATTAAAAAATACAATAATACTTTGACGTTGTACTATATTCATTCTAATCTTCCTCTATGATTTGTTTCTGTTCATTAAGTGCTTGTCTTTGCGAAGCACTTATATTTAGTAGTACCCCCATGGTAGCCGATAAAACCATCATACTTGAACCACCATAACTAATGAAAGGGAACGTAACCCCCGTAATTGGTATCAAACCAGTTATTCCACCAACATTGAAGAAAGTTTGAACAACTAGATAAGTTGCAATACCATAACAAACAAGAGCATCATACATTTTACTGGACCTAGCACCAAGAATAATTGCTCTGAAAATAATGACAAATAGGATCGAAATGATAATTACAACCATAATCAAACCCAATTCCTCAGCAATTACCGACATAATAAAATCAGTATTAGCTTCGGGTAAATATCCCTTCTTTTGAATACTATTTCCTAAACCAACACCAAAAATCCCACCATTACCAAGTGCGTAATATGAATTAACCAACTGATTACCAGCACCTTTAGAAAGTTCAAAAGGATGCGCAAATCCTACCAAACGTTGAAGCATATAATTTGAGGTATGCACATCAATTTTCGAAGCAACTGTAGTTAATAGTATAAAAAATGCTGCTAATCCAGCAAATATTCCCGCAACACTTTTACGATAATTTTTACCACCTGCAAACAAAATTACAATTGCAATTGCCGCATTAATCGTTGAACCTCCTAAATCATGTTGTAAAAAGTTCAATAAAATTAGCGAACCAATCATAACCATTGGACTCCACGTTACCTTAGGAGAAATTTCTTCTCCTAATTCAATCCGATGTTGATGTAGTGACAAAATATTTGATAAATACAAAATAATAAATAACTTCAAATATTCAGCCGGTTGGATCCCAAAAGATCCAATATAGATCCATCCAGTAGCTCCATTTGTATTCGAACCAAAAAATATAAGAAAAAAAGACGCTACGTACATAACTAATGCACCAATTTTTAATATACCTTTATTCCTAAAACCTTTTTTGTTAATCAAAAAAAAGAACATCATGATTACAATTCCAACCATTACCCAAACTGCTTGTTTTAACAGATAACTTTTAGCGCTAATTCCATTCTGGATATAAAAATCAGCACTGGCTGAGTAGACCATTACAATTCCAAAAATACTAAGTATAAGATATGGGATTATTACCCATAAATCTAGATACGGCAATCGCTCTTTAAATCGCCTTGGAAACCAATATAAAAATTTTTGCATTAATATTTCACCCTTATCCTGCATAATACCTAATCTATTATATCGTACTACGCTCCTTAAAAATAAAAAAAGACGAAAATTAAATTTTCGTCTTTTCTTAATTATTTTTTAGCAGCCATTTTACGTTTCTTAGCAGCTTTTTCACGTTCATTTGTATTCAAGATTTGCTTACGCAAACGAATGTGATCAGGTGTAATTTCACAGTATTCATCTTCATTCAAAAATTCAAGTGATTCTTCGAGTGACATATGAACTGGTGTTTTAACCTTAGCGATATCTTCAGAACCAGCAGCACGCACGTTAGTTTGGTTACGTCCACGAGTAATGTTAACTGAAATATCATTTTCACGACTGTTTTGACCAACAATCATACCTTCATATACTTCAGTACCAGCATCTGTAAAGATAACTCCACGATCTTGAACAGCCATGATAGCGTAAGTGGTAACTTTACCAGAATTAATTGATACTAAAGTACCATTACGACGACCTGGATTCCAGTTCTTAATTTGTGGTAAGTATTCTTGGAAAGTATGGTTCATAATACCATATCCACGAGTCATTGATAGGAATTCTGTAGAGTAACCAATCAATCCACGTGAAGGAGCCAAGAAAGTCAAACGAGTTTGGCCATTATCAGTAGTTTCCATATTCTTCATTTCACCCTTACGTTGTGAAAGTGAATCAATTACAGAACCAGTATATTCATCAGGTGTATCAATTTGAACCATTTCATAAGGTTCACATAGCTTGCCATCGATTTCCTTGATGATAACTTCTGGACGTGATGCTTGAAGTTCGTAACCTTCGCGACGAAGTGTTTCAATTAAAATTGAAAGATGAAGTTCACCACGACCTGAAACAATCCATGCACCAGGATCATCAGTATCATCAACTCGAAGTGAAACATCAGTATGGAGTTCAGTCTTCAAACGTTGTTCCAACTGACGTGATGTAACGAACTTACCTTCGCGACCAGCAAATGGTGAATCATTTGTTCTAAATGTCATTTGTAGTGTAGGTTCGTCAATTCGTAACACTGGTAATGCTTCTGGATGTTCTGCATCGGCAACTGTTTCACCAACGAAAATGTCTTCCATACCTGAGATAGCAATCAAGTCCCCTGCTTTGGCTTCGTTGATTTCCAAACGTTTCAAACCAAAGTAACCAAACAACTTAGTAACTCGGAAGTTTTTCTTTGAACCATCAAGTTTAAGCACGGAAACGTTGTCTCCAACCTTGATCCGACCGCGGAATACACGTCCAATACCAATCCGTCCAACGAAGTCGTTGTAATCAAGTAAAGCAACTTGGAATTGAAGTGGTTCAGCTGAAGAATCTTCAGGAGCTGGAATTGTATCTACAATTGTATCAAAAATTGGTTTCATTGTGTGTTCTTGGTCAGCTGGGTCTGAAGAAAAACTAGAAGTTCCATTGATAGCTGAAGCATATACAACTGGGAACTCAAGTTGGTCTTCATCAGCACCAAGTTCAATGAATAGATCAAGAACTTCGTCAACAACTTCTTCTGGACGTGCGCCTGGGCGGTCAATCTTGTTAACAACCACGATTGGTGTTAAATGTTGTTCCAAAGCTTTTTTCAAAACAAAGCGTGTTTGGGGCATTGTTCCTTCAAAAGCATCAACAACAAGCAAAACACCATCAACCATGCGCATGATACGTTCAACTTCACCACCGAAGTCAGCATGTCCTGGAGTATCTAAAATGTTAATTTGTTTATCTGCATAACGTACAGCAGTGTTTTTTGAAAGAATTGTGATTCCGCGTTCACGTTCAATCGCATTTGAGTCCAAAGCACGGTCTTCAATTTGAACGTGTTCGTCTAATGTATCTGATTGTTTCAATAATTCATTAACCAAGGTAGTCTTTCCGTGGTCAACGTGGGCAATGATTGCAATATTTCTAATATCGTCTCTTAAATTCAATATGTTTCTCCCTTTCGTTTTTCAATGGCTTAACATAAAAAAACCTGTGACGTCTAATTCGTCACAGCATAATGCTATTTCACTATACTCATTATAGCAGAATATGCTTTTTTCGTAGCAACTAGTACAACGCCCGATTTTAGCACATTAATAGCCTCTCCGTCAACATACCCTACTTTTAACCCAAAGACCGCCGCTAAAGCGTTTCCAGCAGCAAAATCCCATGGTTTTAAGCTAGAAACATATCCAATTTGTTTACCCAAAAGTACTCGAATAAATTCGATTCCTGCACTGCCAATAACTCTAGCTCCTAGCGTTCTTTTTTCAACATCTTGGAAGTGATATGCATTATTAACTAGCATTGGGCCGCTTAACCCGATTAAACTTTCTTCTAGAGCTAGATTGGCTGGAGGATTGATTACATCTTGATTTTTATATACCACTCCAATTCCCGGTCCGCCATGTAATAAAACATCGCGCATGACATCGTAAATATATCCCAACAAAGGTTTTCCATCTTCATATAGAGCAATCATTACAGCAAAATCTTCACGTTGCTTAACAAAATTCATGGTCCCATCAATTGGATCAATGACCCACATCAACCCCTTGGCATCAGTTAAATCATTTTCAGATTCCTCAGCTAAAATTTTAGCATCAGGGAGTAATTGACTTAACGCTTCAATAATGTGAGCTTGATTACCACGATCCACTTCAGTTACCAAATCTCGGCGGTTTTGTTTTTCATCAACTTCTAAATGCTTTCCCATCTTTTCAAAGATAAATTGACGATCTTTGACTAGAAATTCCACTATTTTGGCGTCTAATTGAAGTAAGAAATCTTTATCTATATTTTTCATTTTCAATCACCTTAATTTTTTTAATATTTAAATCTTTTAATTGTTTAACCGCTAAAAATGGTTCCATACCAGAATTACTTAAAAATTCCCTAAAAAGTCTTTTTTCTTCACTCTTATTGGGCACTACTGCTTGAAATTTGCGATAACTTTCAACAAATTTTTCGCGTTTAACCCCTTCTTGATAAGTTTTTTCAACTATAGCGAAGAAATTAATTACATCAGTTAATTCGGCTGTATTCCAGCGTTCATCGATTGGGTAAGAAAAAGTTTCTTTTATACTCATTTTAATATTCCTTTTAAGATTTATTTTGTGTTAATACTATATTATATATTATACTTGTTGTTAGACGAATTGGAGGTTTTTATCTTGATTAAAATGAACGATATCACTCGTGACGGAAATCCCGTTTTACGAAAACGTGCTGAAAAGCTTACTTTTCCGCTTGATCCTAAATATCTCAAAGTTGCCGATGAAATGATGGAATATTTAAAAAATAGCCAAGATCCAGCCATTGCTGAAAAATACCACTTAAGAGCCGGCGTTGGTTTGGCCGCTCCACAAATTGGTTTATCAATCCAAATGGCTTCAGTCCTTGTTCCTGGGCCAGATAATACCATCGATTTAGAAGAAACATTAGTTAATCCTGTAATCGTTAGTCAATCGGTTCAAATTGCTGCTTTGGAGGAAGGCGAAGGCTGTCTTTCGGTCGATAAAGACGTTCCTGGATATGTTCCTCGTCACGACCGCATCACTGTGCGTTACCAAACCTTGGATGGCGAAGAAAAAACTATTAAACTCCGCGATTATCCTGCAATTGTTTGTCAACATGAAATTGATCATCTAAAAGGTACTTTATTCTATGATCATATCAATAAAGAAAATCCTTTAGATATTGAAGATAATGCTATTTTAATCGGCTAATTATAAAAAAGAAGCTATGCCTGCATGGTGAATCTCAAAAGTTAAGTTACCTACTTAATTTCTGACTATTCATTCCTTTGTGGCATAGCTTCTTTTTTATAGCTTACTGAGATCATTTAAGTAATCTTTAGTCTGACGATTAATTAAATATACAACGTCTAACTCTAAATGGTTTTGATTAAGCCAAATATCTGAAACCTTTAATTGAGGTCCATCTTCGTCTTCTAATTGATGCTTTCGGCAATATTCCGCTAGAATTTTGTTAATTTTAGATTCAATTAAATTAATATCCATACTATGTTTGAGGTTGGCGTGATAATTAAAACCAACAACGGATTGCCCCCAAACGTCTGCAACCGATTTTCCTTTTGCTCCATCAAATTCCATACCATCCATTTTAAGCTGCTTAGCTACTTGGATCATGGCATTATTTACGATTGTTTCACTTGCATTTCTAACTATTGTAGCTGCTTTGGTAATTCTTTTCCTTTTTATATATGTAAGAATTAATAGCACTGCAACTAAAATAATTAAGAAAATTATAATTAATGACTTAATTAGCATTTTTGATACCAGTCCCTCCGCCTTTCAAGGCTATGTTTCTATACTTATATCAGCCTCTATGATAAAATGTTTAAAGATGCGTTGTAGTAATACAACTTATTGAACGGGCAAAACTTTTATTTTTATTTGAACACATTTTTACGAAAGAAGGAAGAAAAAAACATGATTTTTAAAGTTTATTATCAAGAATCTAAAAAAGAAACACCACGTCGTGAGAATACACACTCACTATTTATTGAAGCTGAAACGAAGCCAGATGCAATTAAACGCGTCGAAACTAACAATCCAGACTTCAACGTTGAACAAGTCGAATTGCTCGAAGGTAAGGCACTCGAATATGAACAACAAGGTGTAAATTACAAGCTAGTGGAGTACTAAGCTTATGGGTAAAATTAACATTAAAAATAACGAGACTGCCGTTTATGCAATCGGTGGCCTTAATGAAATTGGTAAAAATACTTATGGTATTCAATTTCAAGACGAAATTATTGTCGTCGATGCTGGAATCAAATTCCCTGAAGATGAACTATTGGGAATTGACTACGTTATCCCTGACTACCAATTTCTAGTTGCTAACCAACAAAAAATAAAAGCCTTAGTTATCACACATGGTCATGAAGACCACATTGGTGGTATTCCGTTTTTACTACAACAAATTAACGTTCCAATTTATGCTAGTCCACTTGCTGCCGCTTTAATTAAAGGAAAACTTGAAGAACATGGTCTATTAAAAACCACCGAAATCCATATCATTGATGAGGATACGGTAATCAAATTCCCTAAGACTAGCGTTAGCTTCTTTAGAACCACCCACTCGATTCCAGATACTTTAGGAGTTGCCGTCCACACTCCTTCTGGGGTGATTGTCGAAACTGGTGATTTTAAGTTTGACCTAACACCAACTACACATCAGCCACCTAACCTTCAAAAAATGGCTAAACTTGGTGATGAAGGCGTATTGTTGTTAATGTCTGATAGTACTAATGCTGAACGTGATGAATTTACTAAATCTGAACGTTGGGTTGGTAAGTCCATTCGTAAAATTTTCGAAGAAGTCGAGGGACGAATTATTTTTGCTACTTTCGCTTCTAACATTTCTCGAATCCAGATGGCAACAGAAGCTGCACTAAAACATGGTCGTAAAATTGCGGTTTTTGGTCGCTCGATGGAAGCAGCTTTAGTTAACGGCCGTGAACTAGGATACCTTGATATTCCCGATGACGCATTAATCAATGCCGAACAACTTAACCATTTACCAGCTAATAAAGTATTGATCATGTGTACTGGTTCTCAAGGTGAACCGATGGCAGCGCTTAGTCGAATTGCCAACGGCACTCATCGTCAAATTTCAATACAACCTGATGATACTGTCGTATTTTCAAGTAATCCAATTCCTGGTAATACTATCAGTGTCAATAAAGTTATTAACGAATTAGAAGAAGCTGGTGCTCGCGTAATTCACGGAAAAGTGAATAACATCCATACTTCTGGTCATGGTGGCCAAGATGAACAACGTCTAATGTTGCGTTTGATGCAACCTAAATATTTTATGCCTATTCATGGCGAATATAGAATGTTGCAATTGCATACTGAACTTGCTCATGACTGTGACGTACCATTCGAAAATAGCTTTATTATGTCCAACGGTGATGTTTTAGCCCTTACAAAGGACTCCGCTCGTCGTTCTGGTCATTTTAGTGCCGGTGATGTATATGTAGATGGAAATGGTATTGGAGACATCGGAAACGTTGTTTTACGTGATCGTCAATTACTTTCTGAAGAAGGACTTGTGGTTGTCGTTGCAACAATTAACCTAAAAACTAAGATGATTGAATCCGGTCCAGATCTTTTATCACGAGGATTTGTTTACATGCGAGAATCCGGTGAATTAATTAATGAAGGTCGGCGTCGAATGTTTGCGAGAATTCGTCACGCAATGCGAAATCCGCACGCTAATGAAGCCTCTATTAATCGGGCAATTATTGATGATCTACAGAAGTTCTTATATGAACAAACTGAACGTCATCCTGTAATTATTCCAATGTTAATTATGGATTAATAAAAAACGCAATCTTATCAAACTCTGAGATAAATCTCTAATGATTGAAAAGATTGCGTTTTTATTTAGCTATAATTTTGCTAAACATGAAAAGTTCCCTTTCCCAAATTTTAAAAGGTAAAATAAAAAACGTCTCAACTAACCTAGGTTAATTGAAACGTTTTTTTCTTAGTTAATTTTAACGTACGCTACCAGCAAAACTTGGGTAGAAGTATGATGAAATTGTTGAAACCTTAGCATTTTGACCAAATGTTGGAGCATTTGCATATTGGTTGTTACCAAGATAAATAGCGACGTGATATGTTGAACCAGCGCTACCCCAGAATAATAAATCACCTGGTTGAGCAGCTGAAACAGATTTCTTTGTTACATATGATTCCATAGCTACAGTATAGCTTGGAAGACTAATACCAGCTGAATGTTGGTATACATATGAAACAAATCCAGAACAATCAAAACCTGAAGTTGTTTTACCGCCCCATACGTATGGGATTGTGTTATTAGCTAAAGATCTAGCTAAACCAGTAACAGAACCAGTATTTTGAGTAGTTGTTGTTGTAGCACTTGATGATGCAGCTGAACTAGCAACATTGGTTGTGTTAGTAGTTGTTGCAGCTGAACTAGTATGTGTAGCATATGAAGGAGTTGTAGCAGCGCTTGATGGTGCTACACTAGTTACAGCTTGTGATGTTACTGCACTACTTGATGGTGCAACTGAGCTTGCAGCTGATGATACAGCTGAACTTGGTGCTACGCTAGTTGCAGCTTGTGATGTCACTGCACTACTTGATGGTGCAACTGAGCTTGCAGTTGACGATACAGCTGAACTTGGTGCTACGCTAGTTGCGGCTTGTGATGTCACTGCGCTACTTGATGGTGCAACTGAGCTTGCAGCTGATGATACAGCTGAACTTGGTGCTACGCTAGTTACAGCTTGTGATGTCACTGCACTACTTGATGGTGCAACTGAGCTTGCAGCTGATGATACAGCTGAACTTGGCGCTACGCTAGTTACAGCTTGTGATGTTACTGCACTGCTTGCAGGTGCTACATATGTTGTAACAGCACTACTTGGTGCTGGTGTTACTACAGTTTGAGCAGCTGCACTACTTACTTGAACTGTAGCTTGTTGAGTAGCTTGAGGTACATATGTACTTGAAGCTTGACTTGCTGAACCATTGGCAGCAGGAATTGTTAAACTTTGTCCAACAATAATTAATGAGCTGCTAAGATTGTTTACTTTCATGATGGCATTAACAGATACACCATATTTTTCAGCAAGAACTGATAAACTATCACCGCTCTTTACGGTAATTTTAGTAACTTTTGAGTCTGTTTTGCCTGGAATATTGATATCTTGTCCAACAAAAATCAAGTGACTATTTTGATTAATGTTATTTAGTGATTCAATGCTTTTAACGGAAACTCCGTATTTTTGTGAAAGTGCCCAAACTGTATCACTCTTTTGTACCTTTACAGAATCAGCATGAGCAATCACTTGTGTTCCGCCTGCAACAAGAAGACCTGCTCCGGCCGCACCAGCTAATAATAATTTGGATGCATTTGATTTAGAATTGGTAACCATATAAGTTCGTCCACTCCTTAAATTTTCGTATAATTTTTATGATTTCTATCGTTAATATTCAAAATAAATTAGAATTGGTTTTTTGCACATATTTAATACTATCATTTTTAAGATATTTTGAAAACACTTTTTATACATTAACTATTCATCATAAATTAAAAAAATCTTATAAATCCCGCCACTACAATGTTTAACAAAACTTAAAAAAACAAATAACTTTTGACACTTTTTTTCTTAAAATCCTTTATTTCATGCATGTTTATCTAATGTTACACCAATATTACAAAAAAAGAGTATTGTTACAAAGAATGTAACAATACTCCCAAGTTAAACCATATTTTTTATACATAAAAATGAATTTTTATGCATCTTTTGAATTCTTTACTGGTTTCCATAATCCCATAATTACACCGGCTATTACCGCACCAATTACTACAGATAGAACGTAAAATAATTTATGATCAGCTAACGCAATTACCCATATACCACCATGAGGAGCCGGAACACTAACCTTCCAAAGTTGACTTAGTCCACCACCGATTGCTGAACCAATAATACTTGATCCAATTACACGAAGAGGATCAGCAGTTGCGAATGGAATGGCACCTTCAGTAATAAATGATAGTCCCAGAACCCAGTTTGAAATTCCAGCTTCACGTTCTTGTGCCGTAAATTTCTTAGGCCAAAATGTTGTGGCAATTGCTGTAGCTAAAGGTGGAATCATCCCACCCACCATTACAGCAGCCATCAAATCACCATTTTTAGTTGAAGTAAACGCTGCAATCGCAAACGCATAAGCAGCCTTATTAAATGGACCACCCATATCAATTGACATCATCGCTGCCAGTACAGCACCTAAGAGAACCGCGTTTCCGGTTCCCATGCCTTCTAGCACACCAGTTACCCATGCATTAACGGCCGCAAACACAGGGTTAACTGCAAAGAACATTAATGCGCCAACCAAAAGTAAACTCAAGATTGGATAAATCAACATTGGTTTTAGACCTTCAAGTGTCTTAGGAACAAATTTGAATAACTTTTTCAAACCGTTGACAATCAAACCAGCTGCAAAACCAGCAATTAATCCACCAATAAATCCTGAAACACTTGTTGTATGCATTACGCTTGCAGCTGACTGGGTTGCCATATAACCACCCACAACCCCAGGCATTAACGCTGGTAAATCACCAATTGATTGAGCAATAAAACCGGCAAGAATTGGGATCAAGAATGAAAAGGCATAATTACCAATTCCATTAGGGAAAGTAAACCACAAACTAGTTGCTGACGTATATCGCTCAATAAAGAACGAAAGAGCCATGATAATCCCACCACCAACTACAAATGGTAGCATATGAGAAATACCGTTCATTAAATCTTTATAAATTTCATTCCAAAAACCACCGTTTGATGATTCAGATTCTGACGCTTCATTTCCAGTAGAATGGAATGTAGTAGCCTGATTAGCTTCAACCAAATCAATTAATTCATCAGCTTTATTAATCCCATCAATGACTGGTCGATTTAAAAGTGGTTTACCATCGAAACGCGCCATTTCAACTTTTTTATCTGCTGTAATGATAACTCCATCAGCTCGTTCAATATCTTCATTAGTTAAACGATGCTTTACACCTTCGGAACCATTTGTTTCAACTTTGATCTCGATTCCTTTTTCCTTAGCCGCCTTTTTCAAAGCAGCCTCAGCCATATAAGTATGAGCAATCCCATTAGGACAAGCTGAAACCGCAACAATAAAGGACTTTTTATCTGAATCGACTGGTTCAGTTGTTTCAGCATCATGTGAATCTTCTACATCTTTTGCTGCTTCTGCAGCTTCAAATAATGCTAAGACATCCGCTGGAGTTTCAGCGTTCTTCAATTTTCCTACCAACTCTGGGTCAATCAGCAAACTAGATAGTTTAGCTAAGGCCTGTAGATGCGCATTATTCGCCCCCTCTGGAGCAGCAATCATGAAGAATAATTTTACAGGTTTTCCATCCAAGGCATCAAAATCCACCCCATTACTACTTTTAGCAAATAACACCGCTGCCTCATTAACAGCATTAGTCTTAGCATGAGGCATCGCAATCTCATCACCAATACCAGTTGTTGATTCAGCTTCACGATCTAGAATACCTTTAAGATAGGTCGCACGATCGGTAACAATTCCTTCACTAACGTATTTATCAATCATTTCGTTAATTGCATCCGATTTTGAATCTGCTTTTAGATCCATAATCATTAAGTTTTTCTTGAGTAAATCTTTAATCTCCATAATTTTACCCCTTACTTTTCAAAGACATCAATTTCGTTAAAAATCTCGTCAATTTTTTTATTAGTTGCAATATCCAGTGAAAATGCTGTGGCACTTCCACACGCTAAACCTTTTTTAAAGGCTTTTTCTAAATCATGTGACTGATTGAATTCTCCAACAAATCCAGCCAACATTGAGTCCCCAGCTCCTACAGAATTTAAGACTTTGCCTTTTGGAGCAAAACTTCTAAGCACACGATCCTTGGAAACTAGCATCCCACCTTCACCAGCCATTGAAATCATGACATTTTGAGCGCCCATTTCAATTAACTTTTTAGCATACTTCTCAATATCTGTATCGGTGGTTACTTCTGTATGAAATAATTCTCCAAGTTCATGGTTATTTGGCTTAATAACGATTGGATTATTTTCTAAGGTATCTAATAGACCCTGTCCCGTAGTATCGACTGCAAATTGCGCCCCATTTGCCTTAATTTTTTTAATTATTTGATCATAAAGGTTCTGGGGTAAATTGGCTGGGATACTTCCTGAAAATACAACAACATCTCCATTGCCAATTTGATTAAATTTGTCGATAAAACTTGCTAATTCTGTATCATCAATATTAGGTCCGAGAGCATTTAATTCTGTTTCTTGTTGAGCATGAATTTTTACATTAATCCTAGTATCTTCTTTAATCTCAACAAAATCGGTTTGCACATTCAATCTTGTTAATGCATCATTCACAAATTTCCCAGTAAATCCTCCTAGAAAACCTAACGCTGTGTTAGACACATTTAATTCATTTAAAATTCTTGAAACATTAATCCCTTTTCCACCCGGAAATTTACTTGATGTCTTCAAGCGATTAACCAAGCCAACTTTCATTTCATCCAGACTGATTACATAATCAATCGATGGGTTAAGTGTAACTGTGTAAATCATTTTTGAACCTCCATATAATATATATTTTCCTCTGCTTTGAGCCATTCTGGACAATGGTCGGCAATAATTGTTGCATCTTGCAATTCTGCAAAACGTACAAATGAAGTCTTATTAAACTTAGAGCTATCTGCTAAAACATAAGCATTTCGACTTCTTTTAATCACTTCTGACTTAATCTGGGCTTCTTGAATATCTGGAGTGGTAAATCCTAATTCTTGGGATACCCCATTGGTTCCCATGAAACATCGATCAAATTGAAATGTTCGAATCCGATCCGTTACCTCTGATCCAATCAAAGCCCGGGTTTTATTTTTTAATTGGCCACCAACTAGATACGCATTGATATCAAAATCTGACAGTAAACCAGCAATCGTCAATCCATTGGTTACAACTAACAGTCCCTCGATTTCTGCCAAGTATGGAATGATCGTTGCAGTGGAAGTTCCGGCATCCAAAAAAATAATCTCCCCACTTTGAACCAATTCTGCAGCTTGTCGCCCAATTTCATTTTTTTCTAATAGATTCATTTTCGATTTAACTTGAAAATCCGTTTCGGTTTGAAGCCCATTTTCAAGTTGAGCTCCACCATGAACACGGACTAGCTTTCCTTCTGCTTCAAGTTTTTTTAAATCTCGACGAACCGTAGAAATTGATGATTGATTTGCATGCATAATTTCATCAACTTTGATAACTTGTTTCTCTCTTAATAAACGTAAAATATTTCGTTCTCGAAGTTCTGTAAGCACTTTCATCAACCTCCATAGAAGAATATACCATCATTTTAGTTCAAAATCAATCAAATTAATTCAAAAAAATTCAATTTCGTTCATTTTACATCAAAAAAAGACGCCTATCACTTGATAGACGACTTCTAAATTATTCAATTTCACTTTCAATAACTTCTTTAGGGTTTCTAGGATGATGCTGCTTTAATTGAATTCCTAATAAATCAATGAAGAAAGCGACGGTAGGAATACCAACAATCAACCCCCAAGTTCCCAACATTTTTGCTCCAATAATTAAAGTAATGAAGGTTACAAAGACCGGCAAATCAGTGGCACCCGCCATCAACCTTGGGTGTAGAAAGTATGATTCAAAAAAGTGTATCAATATTACTAAACAAAGCACTTCTGCAATTGAGATAATACCATTGGCTGAAAAAGCAACAATTGACAAGGGGATTAATGAAATTAAAACTCCAGCAACGGGGACTAAACCTAGAACAAAGACAATAATAGCCATTAATAGTAGTTTAGGTACCCCAATTATCCATAAACCAATCACCATCAAACCGGTATTGATAATACAAATTACTAATTGGGTTTCAATTACCGTACCTAGTATCACTACGTACTTACGAAGTAAGTAGTATACATTTCCGAACATGATATCATACTTACTCTTTAAAATAGCATGCCCAAATTCACGTAAATGGTTGTAAGTTAAATTAAATACCATACTTAGAAATAACGCAATTATAACGTGTTCCGCAGCAATCCCGATCCTGCCAAGCTGATTTAACCCAGACATTGCGATGTATTGACTTCCTTTCACCGCTTGTGAGTTTCTATTTATCTCAGTAAGGATTGTTTGAACATAGTGGTTACTAAACGTATCACTGTCAATAGCATGTTTAATTAAAGAAGGAATTCCTTTTAATTGATCATAAATCATCGAGGCCGTAAAAGAAAAAACAAAGCCCGCAAAGGCCAGTAAAACAATATAAAAAATTATTGTACCAATTGGCTGACTAACCTTGGTGTATTTTCTAATCTTTTGAATTCCCACGTGTGACACAAAGGAAAAAATTACTACCAATAAAATTTGCGACATAAAATCTCTTAATAAAAATATTATCAATATTAGCGCTACTAGCGTTGCCCAAAGTTGAACAGATTTTTTATGCCATTGTTGAACTAATATATCCATTGAATTCCTCCAAATAAAAAGACCTGCACAAATTATAATCTGCAACAGATCTTAATCGAAAATTTAAAAAGTTATTTAACACTTATTTAATTATTTTTGGCTTTTAAATAATGGAGCAAGTGGTTCATTATCATAAATCATCTTAATTGCATTTCCTAAAAGTGGCCCTACAGATAATTCAACTAACTTATCAAATTTCTTATCAGCATCAATTCTAATTGAATCAGTAACAATGATTTTAGACAATTTAGATTCTTGTAAAATTTTAGGCGCATTATTAGAAAAGATTGCATGAGTTGCAGCACCATATACCTCAGTTGCTCCTGCGTTATGGAGGGCTTCCGCTGAAATCGTCAAGCGTGTTCCTGTGTCAATCATATCATCGACAACCAAAGCAATTTTATTTTTAACATTTCCAATGATTTCAGTCGGAATTTCATTAATACTTTCCACAGATTCTTCATTACGATTATCAATAATTGCAATGGGTGTGCCTAATAATTCAGCCATGGTTCTAGCTCTAGAAACACTAGCGTGATCAGGTGAAACTACAACCATATTTTCGACATCAAAACTCCCATCACTAAAATAACTTGCTAACAATGGAGCAGCGGCAAGATGGTCAACTGGAACATCGAAAAATCCTTGAATTTGTGGAGCATGTAAATCAAGCGTCAGAACACGAGTAATTGCATCATCTTCCAAAAGATTAGCAATCAATTTAGCTGTAATTGGTTCCCGTGAACGAGCTTTGCGATCCTGTCTAGAGTATCCATAATATGGAATAACAACATTAATTTGGCTAGCACTAGCACGACGCAAAGCATCAACCATAATTAATAATTCCATCAATGAATCATTAATAGGGTCTGAAATGGATTGAATTACATAAACTTCATCCCCACGAATACTTTCTTCAATATTTACTTGGATTTCGCCATCACTAAATTGCTTAATAGCAGCTTTTCCTAAAGGCATTCCCACCTCTGCAGCAATTTTTTCAGATAAAGCATGATTTGAATTCAAGGAGAATATTTTCATTCTTCTTTTTGTTTTACTTTCTTCCACAGCTGAACCTCCAATTATTATCTACCTATCATTATAGACAACTTAGGCTACACACTTCAAGATATTAACTAAATAAAATCATACGGGGTGACCCCTTCCATTCCAATCATTGGATCTACCTGTTCTTTTTGAACCATCGACGTAGTTAAATACTTTGGTTGCTCTACTTCCACTGGTGCTGACATTGATTGCTCTTGGTCAACTGGTTCTGATACTTGTATTTGGTTTACTTTTTCAGTTAAAACTTCTGCTTGCGGATTAATTCGGCGTTCTAAACTGGTATTTCGATTAGATGATTCATTGCTTACCGCTCTTTGGTAAGCATCAGGTTCACCCAACAAAATAATCGAATTGGACGCACGAGTTAGCCCTGTATATAAAAGGTTGCGTTGTAACATTCGATAGTATTGATGCACCATAGGCATAATCACCACCGGAAATTCACTACCTTGTGATTTATGAATCGAAATACAATATGCCAAGGTCAATTGTCCAAGGTCAGTTTTAGCATACGTAACCTCATTTCCATCATAGTCAACGACTAGATGAGCTCTGCCTTTGCCTTGCTTTTCCATAACGATTCCGGTAATTTCGCCAATATCACCATTAAAGATATTATTTTCAGGTGAATTAACCAATTGCAAAACTTTATCACCAATTCTAAAAGTTTGATTGCCAGATTCGATTTTCTTCGGTTTATCCGTTTGAGGTGGATTTAAAACTTTTTGTAGATGTCGGTTAATTTCATCTACTCCTGCACTACCTCGATACATCGGTGCTAAAACTTGAATATCATTCTTAGAAATCCCTTTATCTACAGCTTTTTGCGCGATTTGATCTATTGCGTCAACAACTTGATTAGCGTTGGCTAGAAAGAAGGATTTATCTTTTTTATTTTTGGTAAAATCTTTAGGTAATACCCCTTTTTGGATATCGTGGGCTAACTGAATAATCGATGAATCTTGTTCTTGACGATAAATTTTTGTCAATGAAATAGTTGGGATTTTACCACTTTTAATTAAATCATTAAATATTTGTCCTGGTCCAACTGATGGTAATTGGTCCTTATCCCCTACCAGTACCACTTGCATATCTGGATTAATGGCATTAACCAGCGTACTAAATAATCCGGTATCAACCATAGACATCTCGTCGATAACTAACAAATCGCCTTCAAGCTGCTTTATTTCATCATTCTGGAGATCGTCATTACCATTTAACCCTAGCAAACGATGAATAGTTTTGGCTGGTACATTCGTAACTTGGCTTAATCTTTTAGCTGCTCGACCGGTTGGAGCTGCTAACTGAATGGGGAATTTACTTTCCGTATATTCGTTAATATCCAACGAAATATCATTTAATTCTGCAAAGCTATTAATTAACCCCTTAACAATTGTAGTCTTCCCTGTCCCTGGGCCACCGGTAATAATTGTCAGAGGATGTGAAAGTGCAAGTTCAATCGCTGCATTCTGCGTATCATCATACTTTAAATTTAGATTCTTTTCAGCGGCTTTGATTGCCCGCCTAATACCTTTAACGTTCGAATTCGATTCACCGACCATGCGTTTAACGTTATAACTAATAGCGACTTCAGCATTATATAACCATTTCAGATAAATTTGGCCGTCCTCACCTACGACTTTTCCATCTTTACCTAGCTGTAAAACTTGATCTGCAATAGCTTCAGCATTTACAGCCGTACCTAAAAGCTTTCGGGCTTCTTGGAGTAACATATCTGCCAAAATATAAGTATCACCTGTGGCATTACACCAAGTTTTAATTGCTTCTAAAATTCCTGCTTGAATTCGTTTTTCAAAATCCGGTTTAATATTTAAGCTAGCAGCGATAGCATCAGCTCGTTTAAAACCAATATTTTCGATATCCTCGACCAATCGGTAGGGATTCTCTTCAATGATGTTAATTGCATCCTCATGGTATTTATTTACGATACTACTAGCAATTTTTCCTGTAATCCCCATATCACTGAGCTTTATAAGGATATCCTCTAATCCATTGGACTGGTCCAAAACCGATACAATCATATCAATTTGCTTTTCTTTAAGGTTTAGACCGTTTAAAACTCCAGGGTCTTTCTTAATTTCATTAAGTGCATCCGATCCCAAAGCTTCAACAATTTTTTCAGCGGTTTTCGTTCCAATTCCTTTGAATTGTGATCCCGACAAATATGTAACAACACCATCTTCTGTATTTGGCATAAACGCTCGATATTGATTAGCTTGAATTTGCATACCATACTTAGGATGTGCAATTAGTTTTCCATTAAATTGATACTTCTGTCCTTCTTGTACGTCACCAATATTTCCAGTAACAACAATCTGCTCTTCGGACCAGTCAAAATCATCTTCTTCTACAGTAACCAGGAGCACTTTAAATAAACTATCTGGGCTCTCAAAAAAGACCGCACTAATTTCACCAATCAGTTCGACCATCTTATTTTGAGACTGCTTTTTTGGGTCAGCATCGCCAAATAAATTCATTTTCTCAAATGCCATTAAACATCTTCCTTAGATTCACTTAGTAATTTATCGATATCAATTAATCGTTGTTTGCTACTTTCAAAATACGTTTTATCAATTTTTTTTGCTTGTTCAAAATAAATGTTTGTTTTCTTTTTAGTTAACGTCATTTCAACTACGCCACGGTTAAATAGTAACTTAGCTGTATTTTTATTTTCTAACGCCGCATCATAATACTTTTGGGCCCTTGGAGCATCCCCTAGGGCTAAATTAACATCACCCATTAATTCATTTGTATCAGCATCATGGGGATTCTGTTCTAACGCAGTTAGTCCAAAAGCAAAAGCTAATTTGTACTGACTTTGAGCATAGTAACCCTGAGCAATCATTAAATTAGCATCTTTTTTTAGATGTGCATCTTTAATAGTTTGAAATTCTACATTAGCCTTCTCATAGAGTCCAGATTCATAATAAACATTTCCCAAACCGTATGTTAATAAATCGACGCTATGCGAATCTTTAAATAAACCTCGAGCTTTTACTAAAAGTTCTTCAGCTTGGTCAAAACTTTGTTGTTTAACCAAAACCGTAGCTAACGCATAATAATTTTCAGCTTCTTGCGGATTTTGATCGATTTTATCAATCAAATCTTTAACTATATCTTGTTTTTTCTTATCTTCAGTCATTTTTTCACCTACATTAAATTACATCTGTTGGGTCAATGCGCTTCTTTAAGTAACTAGTATTATTCCAATCAACTAATTCAAAAGACTTTCCTAAGTCATTACTTGCTAGGACAGTCGTACTCGTATTGGCTAAACCGCCACGTTTCCTTAAATCAGTTAACGGAACCTCTAATAGTGAATTAATTAGAGCATTTAAAGCCGCTCCGTGGCTTACTATAATTACATTATCATTTTTAGCAGGATACTTTTCACAAATACGCAAAATAGTAGGTTTCATACGTTTTACTAAATGTTGAAAAGTTTCTCCCTTAATTTTGGTAGGATCATAACGATCTGGGTGGTTTCTGAATGCATCCACTTCATCTGTATATTCCCGCTCAACATCGACGAATTTCATTCCTTCCATAATACCTAGATTGAACTCTTTTAACCTACTAGAAATAGTAATTGGTGTTGGATAACCTTGTAATTCATCCAACTCATGTTGTAATGTCGTAGCTGTTACTCTAGCACGTCGTAAAGGACTGGCATAAATATGTTGAAATTTATTAGGTGCAAGAAAACTAGCTAATTGTGAAATTTCCGTGTAGCTTTCTTTCAATAGTGGAGAATCACCATTGGCACCTTGATAGCGTCCCTCTAAATTCCATTCTGTTTTACCGTGTCTAATAAAATATAATTTCGTCAAAATTCTTGTCCTTCTTTTACATAGTTACTAATAATTTTAACATTAAATGAATCCTAGGTTACCAAAAAACAAAAAAAGAACCAGACTAAGTCTGATTCTTTTTAAATTAGATGTATTGTAACATCTTCTTTTCACTATTGTATGCAGCATCAATGATTCCGCCACCAATACATTCCTCACCATCGTAAAGCACAAGTGCTTGTCCAGGAGTAATTGCACGAGCTGGATCATCAAAATCTACTGTAACTTTTGAAAAGTCTTCACTAAAATGAACTGTTACAGGTACATCTTGTGCACGATAACGGAACTTAGCTGTACAGCGGAAATCACGGCCTCGTTCTTCACCTAATTTATTCACAAAATGCATGTCAGATGCATCCAAACTAGCAGCATAAAGATGACTGTTTTTAAAACCTTGTCCAACGTACAAGATATTCTTAGAAAGATCCTTACCAACTACAAACCAAGGCTCGTTATTCTTAGATCCACCACCGATACCAAGTCCACGACGTTGTCCAATAGTATAGTACATTAAGCCAGCATGCTCACCCTTCACTTCACCATCGAGTGTCATCATCTTACCAGCCTTAGCTGGAAGATAATTTCCTAAGAATTCGCGGAAATTTTTCTCACCGATAAAGCAAATACCGACAGAATCCTTCTTATCATAAACTGATAGTCCAGCTTCTTCAGCAACCTTACGAACCTCAGGCTTAATCATTCCACCAAGTGGGAACATTACTCGATCTAACTGTTCAGCACTTAATTGACTTAAGAAGTATGTTTGATCCTTATTGCTATCTGTAGCTCGAAGGAGATGTTGGTGACCATTCTCATCACGCTCAACTTGGGCATAATGTCCAGTAGCTACGTAATCCGCACCTAAACTAATCGCATAGTCAAGGAAAGCTTTAAACTTAATTTCATTATTACAAATAACATCAGGATTTGGTGTACGTCCTTTTTTGTATTCATCTAAGAAATAAGTAAACACTCGGTCCCAATATTCCTTCTCAAAGTTAACAGAATAATAAGGAATACCAATCTTAGCTGCAACTTTTGCAACATCTTTATAATCTTCGGTAGCTGTACAATACCCATTTTCATCAGTATCATCCCAGTTTTTCATGAAAACACCTACTACATCGTATCCCTGCTGCTTTAGCAAGTATGCAACTACAGATGAATCCACACCACCACTCATACCAACAACGACACGTGTCTTACTGTTGTCAGTCATATTTATCACCATCATTTCTATCAGATTCTGGAGAATCTACGATTGAAGGTCGCATAAATCCAGTAAAATCCATTTTATACCAAACACTTATTAAATTCCACCATTAACAAAAAGTTAGTAACTATTTTTTAGCCAATACTTCTCTTTCAAGTAATTCTTGAATCAAAAAATGGTACTGTTCAACTAATGGTGCATCCTGTTCCCGACTAAAAATGTTAACACTTTGCATTCCATTAGCTGTGGTTGTACTCATTTTAAATCCAGAGAAATCTGGTTTAATCATTATCTTTAATTTAATCCCTTGGTTAAAGGGTGAAGTTGAATCTAACGAACGTTCTAAAACGAATGTCCCATTATTCTTAGTTGTGAATCCTAAGTCTAATAAAGTATATTTTTTTATATTAGCATTTAACGTGTAAATGACATTATCGCCCTTAACATTCACTTCTTTAGTAAAAGCCATCTGAACCCCTCGCTTCTATTTATTGCTTATTTGTTTTAATCGTTGTTCAATTGCTACAATCTGATCACACAGATACTCAATATCTTCTTCCGTAGTCTTTTTACCGAAGCTAATTCGAATCGATTCACTAATGCGAGGTGAATCCTCACCATACATCGCCGTCAATACATGTGATGGTTCTAAGCTTCCAGCGGTACAAGCTGATCCACCTGATATAGCGATTCCGGCAAGATCAAGGTTAGTTTGCATTACGTAAGTTGAAACTCCCTTCAACCAAATGTTAAAAACATGTTGGAGGTTGTTTTCATCTAACGAACCATTGATTTCAAATTCAATTTCATTTTCTTTTAAAGTTTGAATGATTTTTTGCTTAAAACCGGCATAACGAGCCTGCAATTGATTCTTTTGGTCTGCATCAAGCAAACTAACAGCCTTAGCAAATCCAGCAATATTGGCAACATTTTCTGTACCTGCACGCCGCTTGTCTTCTTGTTCGCCGCCTAATATAAAGCTATCGAAATTAACTTCGTTGTTTTTATACAAGAAGCCCATCATTTTTGGACCGTTCAACTTGTGGGCTGAAGTTGATAATAAATCAATGTGGTCACGCTTAACATCAATATCTACTAACCCGTAGGCTTGTACTGCATCGGTATGCAATACTGCTTGATGATTTTTCAATATTTCACCAATTTCATGAATTGGCATATGGCTACCAACTTCATTGTTACCAGTCATAATACTTACTAAGATTGTTTGGTCATCTAGCGCATTTTTAAATTCATCCAAACTAATCAATCCATTTTGATCGACCCCTAAATAAGTAACTTCAAATCCCATACTTTCTAAACGACGCATGGGGTTCAAAACTGATGGATGTTCAATTGCAGTAGTAATAATTTTTTTACCTTTATCTTGATTACGTAAAGCGACTTGTGTAATGGCAGTGTTATTACTCTCCGTGCCACCACTAGTAAAGATAATTTCATCATCATTCGCATGAATACTTTGTGCGATTATATGCCTAGCTTCGTCAAGTGTAGCTCGAGCTCGACGACCGAAGCCATGTAAACTAGATGCATTACCCCAGTTATTTAATAATTCATTAGATATTACTTCAACTACCGCGGCATCCGTTGGCGTTGTAGCTGCATTATCTAAATATACTTGTTGCATTATTTATTCCCTTCCATCTTAAATAAATCAATCAGCATTGATGCGGAGCGCTTTCCAGCGTCAATAATAAATTCGTCAAAAGAAACATCCGCATCATCACTACCGGTATCAGACATAGCACGTACCACAATAAATGGTTTGTCAAATTGATGAGCCACCTGTCCGACTGCCGCACCTTCCATTTCACAACATAAAGCATCTGGAAAGTTTTTTAGAATAGTTTTAACTTTATCAGCACTAGCAATAAATTGATCACCAGTAACAATTAGACCTTTTTTTGTATTTAAATTACGATTCTGAGCTGCTAATTCAAATTGATGAATCAATGACGCATCAGCCTTAAATCTAGCACTGTCTTGTTGTGGGAGTTGACCATATTCATAGCCAAATGCTGTTGCATCTACGTCGTGGTACGCCACTTCAGTTGATAGCACCACGTCTCCAACTTCTAGTCCTTCCCCAATTCCGCCTGCAGAACCTGAATGAATTAAGGCATCTGCGTTAAAATTGGTAACTAAAATTGCTGCTGTAATTCCAGCCTCAACTTTACCGATTCCCGAACGCACCAGAACTACATCTACATTACTAATTTTTCCTTCATAAAAAATGATTCCATTGATATTGGTTTCTTTTTCAAGTTCTAGCGTGTCAAGAAGCGTCTTAATTTCTTCTTCCATGGCACAAATTACACCATATTTCATACTTTACTCACCTATCCTACAAAAAATAAAATTAAGAAAACTAATATGATTCCAATTCCTAATCCTGCTATTGCGATGTTTAACTTCTTAGCCAATGCCCGGCTTTTTGCTTCCGACTGTTCGTCTGGATTGAAGCGCTGATCTTTAGTCTCACGCTGTTTTCTTTGGCTACGTGATAATTCTTCATCTACAGTTTGCTCTGCATCTATTTGTTCTGTTTCTTTTTGCAAACTCCTTTGATATTCAGCACGAGTTTGTTTTTTCTTATCCAAAGCCTCACCTACTTAATGTTAGCCTTCCAATAATAAATGGCTAAAATTGTTTTTGCATCTTCAATTTTACCTTCAGCGACAGCTTTTAATGCCTCATCCAATGAAAGTTCAAAAATATTTAAGTTTTCACCTTGATCACGAGGAAGTTCCTTAGTGACTTTCTTTAAATTGGTTGCTTTATACAAAGTCATATATTCATTTGAAAAGCCTGGAGCAGAATAAAAACCATTAATTTTTTCAATCTTCCCAGCTTCATAGCGTGTTTCTTCGTTCAACTCTCGTTTAGCTGTCTCAAGTAAATCTTCACCCGGTTCAACTTTACCAGCTGGGATTTCAATTGTTAACTTGCCAATTGGTGTACGCCATTGTTCTTCAAAGATCGCCTTACCGTCATTGGTTAAGGCTAAAACTCCCACAGCTCCTTGGTGCTTAACAACATCTCGATTAGCCAATTCGCCATCTGGTAATTTCACCGTTTGTTGATAAACATCAATAACTTCACCTTTATATCTTGAAATAGACTCTACTACTTTTTCTTCAAAACTCATTATTATTCAGCCTCCTCACGAAAAACTTTAACCGCGATTAATCCTTTGGGCCCATCTGCAAGCATTAACTTAACCTTTTCACCGACTTCTAAAGTTTTATAATCTTCAGATTGAATGACCGTGTAATGTGCGAATACTTTATCTCCACTAGCCGTTTCAATAAATCCATATCCTTTTTCTTTATCAAAGCTTTCTACTGTTCCAGTTTCCAAAATTTCAGCTCCCTTTTTATGTTTGTCATACTACCATCATAATGGTGGAAAACACTTCTGTAAATTAAAAATGATTAGGTTACTCGCCTAATCATTCTTAATTAATTATTTTTCTTCAAATCCTTCAGTAATTGCTTCAGGGTAATTTTCAGTAACGATTTGGGCACAACTAGCACATAGAGTTGCAAAATGTTCGTCTGAGCCAACATCAGTTTTTGTCATTCGGCAACGTTCGCAAACTTCCCCTTGAGCAGGTGTAATTTCGACTGCTAATTGATCGTCAAAAATTGCTGCATCTTTTGGAGCTTCTGATAATGCCTTTACTTCTAATTGTGAAACAATCAAAATCAAACGCAAGTCAACCCCTAGTCCATCTACTAATTGCTTAGTGGATTCGTCTAAGTATAAGGTAGCCTTAGCTTCCATTGATTTACCAATCATTTTACTATCACGAGCTTCTTCAAGCGCCTTTAATACATGTGAGCGCAGTTCCTTAATACTTTGCCATTTGCTTAGTAAATCTGCACCATCTGTATAGTTAGCAACTTCCGGCATTTCAGCTAATTGAACAAATTCTTCTGGTTCACGAAGGTATTCCCAAATTTCTTCTGCTGTATGTGGCAAAATTGGTGTAATTAATTTCGTCAATCCAACCAGAATTTCATAGAAAACAGTTTGCATAGAACGACGTTTTAAACTATTTTCAGGTTCAATATAAACGACATCTTTAGCGAAATCTAAATAAAATGCAGATAAATCCGTAATAATATAGTTCAACAATGTTTTGTAGATGTCGATGAAGTCATAGTTATCATATGAAGCACGAATCTTACTAATTAATTCATTGAACTGAACTAGCATATAACGGTCTTCTGGACGCAATTCATTATAATCTACGCCATTTTCCTTCGGATCAAAGTCAGAAGTATTTGCAAGTAAGTAGCGAACGGTATTGCGAATCTTCTTATATGATTCAGAGGCCTTTACAAAGTTTTCTTGAGAAACTCGAACGTCTGATGAAGAATCAATTGAAGAAACCCAGAGACGAATGATTTCAGCACCCATCTTCTTGTTAATTTCATCAGGAACAATGGTATTACCAAGTGATTTACTCATCTTATGGCCCTTACCATCTAAAGTAAATCCTTGTGAAATAACTTTTTTATAAGGAGCCTTGCCTGATACAGCCACGCTTGTAATCAAACTAGAATTGAACCAACCACGGTACTGATCAGAACCTTCCAATACCAGGTCAGCTGGGTATTCAAGATAATCGCGTTGTGCCAAAACCCCTTGATGAGATGACCCTGAATCAAACCAAACATCCATAATATCATTTTCTTTAGTAAACTCGCCATTTGGTGAATGCTCGTTGGAGTAGCCTTCTGGAAGAAGATCCTTTGCTTCCCATTGGAACCAAATATCCGAACCGTTCTTCTCGAATAAATCTGCAACATGGTTAATCGTTTCTTTTTCAAGAATTGGTGTACCATCTTCAGCATAGAAAATTGGCAAAGGAACTCCCCAAACACGTTGACGAGAGATGACCCAATCACCACGGTCCCGAATCATATTGTGAAGCCGCTTTTGACCCCAGTCAGGAAGAAATTCAACATCTTCAATAGCTTTCAAAATCTGATCACGAATCTTGTCTACAGATGCAAACCATTGAGGCGTTGCGCGGAAAATGATTGGTTTCTTAGTCCGCCAATCAAATGGATAACTATGCACATAGTCCATTTGTTTTAATAAAGCATTAGAAGCTTTTAATTTGTCCAATGCAATTGCATTAGCATCTTCATAAAAGACACCTTCAAAATCTGGTCCAGCTTCAGCTGTCATGTAGCCACGATCATCTACTGGTACAAAAATATCTAATCCATATTCCTTACCTACACGGAAGTCATCTTCACCAAAACCTGGTGCAGTATGAACTAACCCAGTTCCAGAATCCAAAGTAACAAAATCACCTAACATAACAACTAGTTCGCGATCGTTATCAAATGGATGGATAGCCTTGATACGGTCTAATTCACGGCCACGGATAACTTGAAGGGTTTGAACATCTTCCCAACCAAATTGTTCCGCAGCATAATTTAAACGATCTGTAGCAATCACAAATTTACGATCTTCACCGGCTGGTTGAACAACTGAATAATCAAAACCAGCATCAATCGTAATTCCTTCTGAAGCTGGGATTGTCCAAGGTGTCGTTGTCCAAACTACAAAATAAGTGTTTTCATCAAGAACGCCTTTTCCGTCACTAACTTTTTCTGCGTAAAATGCAGATGGTGAAGTAACATCATGATATTCTACTTCTGCTTCGGCCATCGCTGATTCAGATGACCATGACCAGAATACCGGCTTCTTACCACGATAAATTAATCCGAGCTCGGCCATTCGACCAAATGTTCTAATTTCTTGTGCTTCAAATTCCGGATTAAGTGTCAAATATGGATGATCCCATTCAGCAGAAATACCTAAACGTTTAAAATCAGTACGTTGTTTATCAACCTGTTTTAACGCATATTCATGACATAGCTTTCTAAAATCAGCTGTAGACATTTTTTTTCTGTCATAGCCTTCCTTAGTAAGCTGTTGTTCAATTGGAAGTCCATGGGTATCCCAGCCGGGAACGAACGGGCTTCTAAAACCACTCATTGACTTGTAACGAACAATAATATCTTTTGAAATCTTATTCATGGCATGTCCCATATGAATATTTCCATTTGCATATGGAGGCCCATCATGTAAAACGAAGGATGGTTTGCCTTCATTTAATTTTTGACGTTGTTCATAAATTTTATTTTCAGCCCAGATATCTTCACGTTTTTGCTCATTAACTGGAAGATTTCCACGCATTTTAAATTTTGTTTTTCCAAGGTTTAATGTATCTTTAACTCGCACTAAAACCACTCGCCTTTCCAAGTAAAATAAAAAGACTCCATCCCTTAACAGGGACGAAGTCTTCGCGGTACCACCCAAATTTAAAGACCATTAAATGGTCTTCCTCTTTGTAGCACTTAACGGTTGCCAACCGACTAGATTTACTGAATTTCAATCTAGCACTCAAAAGTGATCAACCTTCAAATTACATACTGACCTCCCACCGTCGTCAGCTCGCTAAGATGCTACATTTTGAAGATTCTTCTTTTTTAACGTTTTATTCTTTTGGTTTAACATGGAATCCTTCACTAGTTGGATTACCATTCTCATTATTGTAGTCTTCTGGGAAAACTACAACGGTTTGTTGATCATCTTGTACTTCAGGTTCAACTGCTGGAGTATCTGGAGTAACTTCGACAACTTCTTCTGAGTGTACACTCTCATCTTGGAAGTTGTCAAGCGTACCACTATTACGCATGGCTTCTTTAATTTCACCAATGGTGAGTAGTTCATCTGAACTAAGCAGATTATCCCAGTCGCGTCCCTTAATCATTTGAAGTTGTGACTCTAGTAAAACTTCAAATTTTTGACGGAAACTACGAGCTTGCTTCTTCAAATCATCAGTAGCAATTACAACCTTTTGAGCTTTACCAGCCGCTTCACCGATGTAACTATCAGCTTTCTTATGAGCCGCATCAATTACTGACTTAGCCTCTTTCTGGGCTTCTTTAGAAGTAAATTCGGCTTCGCGTTTTGAACTGATTTTGACTTTATCAGCTGCATCTTGTGCCACCATAATTGACTTATTGAGGGATTCTTTCATCTCATCAAAATAATCAATTCGACTTTTAGCCTCGTTAAGTTGTGAACGAAGTGTATCGATTTCATCATGAAGACGACGCTGTTCAAACGCAACTTCGTCTAAAAATTCATCAACTTCGACTGGATTGTATCCTCGCATTTTATTTGAAAATTGTTTTTGTTGTATATCTTGTGGTTCAATTGACATTTTAATAAAACCCCCATAACTCACTATCTAGTTTTGATTATATCCAGCTGGATCTTAAGTTTATCTTTTTTTGTTTTTCCAAGAATATCAACAAGTTTTATCCTACCATATTTTCGAACTGAAATAACATCATTTAACGCAATTAAAGTATCAGCTTTCTCATCAATCATCCAATTTAATTGAACTAAACGTTTTTCAATCAGTTCTTTCACTCGATGACGAGAGATCGAAAATCCTGTTGAAATAATTGAATCCATTCTTAAAGATGCTACAGTCTGGTTAACAGGCTCCCAATCATCTTGAACTTTTAAAATATCATTTGTTGAAGTAGGAATCAATTTAACTTTTATTTTACCAATTCGATCAATTTCATTTAAAAAGAAATTTTCTAATTCTCCATTGACAGCAAATTGCCAGCGTTCTGCTTGATGAACTATATCACCAAAAGTACTTCGTTTAATACCAGCATTAACCAATGTTCCTAAAATCTGACGATGTTCTAAATCTGTAAAATTAATTGGATAATTAATTTCAAAGATTCTAACAGAAAAATCATCTTCCGCAGGAACAAAATAATCTGGTGTAATCAATGCTCGCTTATTTTCTGCCTCGCTAAAGCCTCCATTAAAATAAACCTTTAGTTCAGGAAATCGATTAACTAGGGTTTGGAGAATATGTTGTTCTCGGGGATTTAAAAAATTAGTTAAAATTGGACGATTTTGATCTAAAGCCTCTTGGAGTGAAGATGAAAAGCTCTCAATTAATTCCTGCTCTTCTTTTCTAAAATGCTGTGTAATTTGATTATCCATAGTTAAATTACACCAAGCATTAAGGTTTCAAGAAAAACTAATCCATTTGCACACAGTTCAAGAACTAACAAAGCTAATATCGGCGAAAAATCTATTCCAAAGATAGGTGGAATAAATCTAAACCAACTCATATAAGGCTGACAAATTTTAGTAAGCAACTTTCCCAAGCCGGATTGATAAGCTCCTGGAAGCCAAGACATCAAAACCCACACAAAGATTGCTAACATATACAATTGAATGGCCCAATGTAACAATTGGAAGATTACTGTAATCATTATTTTCTATCACTCATTTCAATATTTTGTCCTAATTGCAATAAACGGGCTTGAGCTTAGCCCAAACCCTTTTATTATATTTTATTTGCCGCGACGTTTGAAAAATGGAGGTGTATCCAATGAATCATCGTCAGAGCTAATGTTGTTATTATCGTTAAAAGCGTTGAATTCTTTCTTTTCAACATTTCTAAAACTATCGTTATCGCGTGAAGTAGGACGAACCCCATTTGAAGCATTTGATTGACGTAATTGCCAGTCACCAAATGGATCATTAGCAGCTTGAGTAGGTTGTTCACTATTAGATGACGTGTTTAAACTTTCTGTAGAACCAGCACCGCGAATTTCAGTATTATTTGAAACATTTGTTGTAGTAGTATTTACGCTAC
This sequence comes from Pediococcus pentosaceus, assembly GCF_001437285.1. GTDB lineage: Bacteria > Bacillota > Bacilli > Lactobacillales > Lactobacillaceae > Pediococcus > Pediococcus pentosaceus. Next base: position 96,092 of record NZ_JQBF01000005.1, read on the forward strand.
TGCTTGGTGTTTCAAAAGAGGTGCGTGCTGGTTGACGGTGTAAAGACGCTCTACCAGCTTTTTTATCAATACCTGTAGCAATTACAGTTACTCGTACCCCATCTTGTAAATCATTATCAATAGAAGTACCGAAGATGATATTTACATCATCATTAGCTGCTTCCGTAACAATTTGTGAAGCTGCTTGTGCTTCAAATAATGAAAGGTCTGGACCACCAGTAATATTAAGAAGAACTTGTTCAGCACCATCAATTGATGTTTCGAGCAGTGGCGATGAAATAGCCTTCTTTGTAGCCTCTTCTGTTCTGTTTTCGCCGCTAGCTGAGCCAATTCCCATAAGAGCTGAGCCTTGATTTTGCATAACTGTCTTAACATCAGCGAAGTCCAAGTTAACGTAGCCAGGTGATGTAATCAAATCAGAGATACCTTGAACACCTTGACGTAATACATTATCAGCTTCGTTAAATGCTTCCATCATTGGAGTTTTCTTATCAACTAAATCTAGTAAGCGGTTATTAGCAATGATAATAAGCGTATCAACATGTTCTTTAAGATTTGCAACACCTTCTGCTGCAAATCGAGCACGTTTAGGTCCTTCAAATGTAAATGGACGTGTTACCACACCCACCGTTAAAGCACCTTGCTCTTTGGCAATTTGAGCTACCATAGGTGCAGCACCTGTACCGGTACCACCACCCATTCCTGCTGTAACAAAAATCATATCTGCTCCTTCAAGAGCAGAGGAAATGGTTTGTTGACTTTCTTCAGCGGCCTTAGCACCAACATCAGGTGTTGAACCGGCTCCTAGACCTTTAGTTAACTTAGGTCCTAATTGAATCTTAACGTCTGCGTTTGAAGCTTGTAAAGCTTGAACGTCAGTGTTAGCAACGATAAATTCTACTCCCTTTACGCCTTCAGCGATCATGCGGTTAACGGCATTCCCACCACCGCCACCAACACCAATTACCTTGATGTTTGCGCCTGTACTTTTACTTTCGTCCATTGAAAATTCCATGTTAATTCCTCCATCGATTAGTTAGTCAAAGAAATCACTAAACCATTTTTTGATACCATCGAAGCGATTTGAGTTTGCTGTGCTTGATGATGAATTATTAGTTGTTGGCTTAGGCCGTTCTTGTTGTGATTCGGGATGTCTCTCTGATGATTTTGTGCGTTGTTTAAATTTAGGCTTTTCATCAACAACATCATCTTGCGGTGTTTCTGATACGGTTCTTTCGCTTGAAACCATTGCTGTTTTAGCTAAAATCTCAACATCGCTCATGCGACCTTCATAATTCAAAATAGCAAGAGCTTGCGCAAAAGCAGGATGTCTTAGACCCATTTGATCTGGAACATATAGTTTAGCATTTGTTTCAAAAATTCTTTCAACTAACGTTTCGATTCCAGGAAGGGCAGCTCCCCCGCCGGTAATGACGACACCACCCGGCATATCCAGAGCCCCTACTTTTTCTAATTGTTTTTTTATGTTAGTTAATATTTGTTCCATTCGAGCTTCAATAATTTCACTTAAATATTTCTCAGTAACTGCAACCGGTTCATTTTGACCAACAACATTTACTGGAAATGCATCACTACTTGCTTGATCAGCAACAGCATAACCATACTGTTGTTTAATTTGTTCTGCATTATCTAACGAAGTATTTAATACTACCGAGATATCTTTAGTTACAAATTGTCCGCCTTCTTGTTCAACGAACGTGTACTTAAGATGATGATCATGGATCACAGCGGCAGTTGATTGTCCTGCACCCAAATCAAGAGTAATCGTACCAAAATCTTGTTCACCATCATTTAAAATTGTTCTGCCAAGAGCCAGTGGACTAACGACTACATCTACTAATCCTAAACCGGCTTGACGGATTGCGCTCTTTAAATTATGAATAATGGTCTTAGGACCAGTAATCAATCCCCCATTCATCTCAAGTCGAACACCGACCATTCCACGAGGGTCTTTAATGCCATCAAAACCATCAACGATAAATTCGTCAGGTAAAACATCAACCACTTCCTGTTCGGGAGGAAGATTATGTACTGAAGCTGCATTTGAAACTTCAACTACATCTTGATTTCCAATCTCCCTTGAGCTATCTGAGATAGCTATCATACCTCTGACAGGTTCTATTCTTAATAAATTAGCTGGAATACCAGCTACTACGTCGTGGATTTGAATATTTGCCTTGCGTTCTGCAGACTCAACGGCCCTTTTAATTGCAATTGAGGCTTTGTCGATATCAACAATAACACCACGATTTACACCATCTGAGGGCTCTCTTCCCACACCAATAACGTTCATTTGTCCTTTGACATATTCAGCAACAATAACTTTTATTGAGGTGGTTCCAATATCCAGTCCAACGTAAATTCCTGAATTATCCATAATAAAGGAACCTCCTAGTCGTTTAACCGTTTCTTATATATATATTCATCACATATATTAAACAGTTTACCATATTAATATCAATTCTTGTATAAAAATAGGAAATACTTATTCATAAACAATTATTTTTTTAATCAGCTCCAAAACTGATAGTTTTTCAATTAAAAAACTTATTCTAACGCAACCAATAGCACTTAAAAATCGTTTGACCCTTTAGTGGATTAAACGATTTTTATCTGAGAGCATCTTATCCATCTTAAGTTTCAATTTGATGTTAAGAATAAATTAACAGATTTATTAATCTATATCTTGTTGAGTATTTACTGTACTTTCAGCATTTGAGCTTTCTAAGTCTTCTTTACTTTGTGAGCTTGCTGAATTAATTGTTTCGGTTGAATCTGCTGAACCACTGGTAGAATCGGCACTTTCACTATTTTGTGTCATTTGTTCCTGCTTTTTAGCTTTGCTACTAGATTCGGCACTTTTAGACGATTCACTGGCTGCTTTAGCCTCATCTGTCCAACCGCTAGGTCTAGAAAAAGCTCCTACTTGTAAATCAACCATTCCCCGTTCTTTCATACTTGCTGAAATTTCGGGGTAATACTTCATTTTTTTAGCAAATGTACTCATAATAGCGTACACTTGATTTCCATCATTCATGAAAAAATGTAGACGATCCTTAACATTTTTAGTCGGTGAAAAATCGACTTCTGCTACATCATTTTGAACACTATTTGGCATCTGGGCATATTCCTTCAAAAACTTTTTAAGTGTACTATTTTCTTGGAAATTTCTGAAGATTGGGTAATCCGAACTTGGTTGACTAACACTCTTCCTAACAACCGAACCATCTTGTTTTACGGTGTAATAAGTCTTGTTTCTTATTACATATCCCATGACCGCGTTTTCTTTAACTTTAATTTTAACTTTGCCACTCCATGAAATGGATACGGTAGCATCTTTGATGTCTGTATTTTTCTTTAAAAGATTATTTTCAAATTTTCCTTCCTTAAATACGGAAGTTAAAATTACATCATTTTTTTTGATAGACACATTTTTTAAAATTTTAGCAGTGGAAACACGCTTATTACCGCTTACACTAAATTTTTGAACTCGACTAATTGAAGAATAAAAATAACCAAAAAATAAGGCGATCACTATCAACGTACTTCCAATTAATATTCCCAGTTTTTGTCTGGAAAGCCGTTGTTCTTTTACTATTCTTTTGGTGCCTTTTTTATTTGATTTTTTAACCTTGTTTCGATTATTTCTTCTAAAAGAAGCTTGAGGTTCGCGTGGATTTTTCGAAGTGGCTTTGCGTTTCCGCTTAAATCTGCTTCTACTATTTGCATTATGTTCTTTTTGATATTTGGCCCACGGAGTTAATTCTTCATCCTTCTTCTTTTTCATCTTACTACCTATATCTACTTACTAACCGATTTCAAAACATCATAAAGATTTTCAGCAGCACGTGGTTGACCCATTTTCTTAGCGTTTTCTGCCATTACGTTTCGAAATTTCTGATCTAGCATCAATGTATCAAGCGTATTAATCAATGCTTCGGAAGTAAGATCACTTTCTTTGATAATCTCTGCTGCATCATTATTAACCAGACTCATTGCATTTTTTGTTTGATGATCATTGGTTACATATGGGCTAGGAATTAAAATTGACGGTATTCCTAAAGAAGTAATTTCTGCTAAACTAGTTGCTCCAGCTCGCCCCACAATTACTTCCATATTGGAAAGAATTTCTGGCATATTTGCAATGTAAGGTAAAATAGCTATTTTGCCTTGATATTTAGCCAAATCAATATCTTTGGTTAAACGTTCGAAATGAACTCTTCCTGTTACAAATATTGTTTGATATGGACGTTCCATTAATTCTTCCAAGGTGTCGATAGTGACCTGATTAATCTTCTCAGCTCCACGGCTTCCACCAAAAATCAATACGGTAGGCACCTTATCGTCTAGACCAAATTGACTTAGTCCACTTGGTTTAATCTGTGCTACTTCAGTAGCGCGAGGATTACCAGTTAACACAACTTTCTTGGTAGGAAATTGACTTGCAGCCGCCTCAAACGAAATAGCAATTTTTTTAACGAACTTACTCAAAAACTTGTTGGTAACGCCAACCACACTATTTTGTTCGTGAATCACAGTAGGTACACCCATCATACTAGCTGCAAATACAACCGCACCACTAACGTAGCCCCCCGTTCCCAAGACTACATCTGGTTTAAATTCCTTAACCATCTTACGCGCTTTAACCACGCTACTTAAGAAAAGTCCGATTGTCTTAAAATTTTCAAGTGAAAGTGAACGTTTGAATCCTTGGATATTTATGGTTTTAAAATCAATTCCACTGTCTGGGACAATTTTACTTTCTAATCCCTTACTTGTACCAACGTACAAAATCTGTGAATCAGGTTCACTTTGTTTAACTTGTTTAATCAGTGCTAGGGCTGGATAAATATGTCCACCAGTTCCACCACCAGAAACCATCAGTCTCATTTAATTATTCCCCTTTATGTAAATTTTGAACTGCTGCAATAAATTCGTCACCACGTTCTTCAAATGTTTTGTATTGATCCCAACTAGCCGCTGCCGGTGAAAGTAAGATAATATCCCCTTCTTTACTATCTTGATACGCTATTTCAACCGATTCACTTACTCTAGAACTATCTTTAATTACTGAAATACCGGCTTTTTGAGCTATTTTTTTGAATTTCTCAGCAGTTTCGCCATTAACAATAACTTCTTTTACATTTGGCTCTAAGTCTGGAATTAAACGATCTAAATCGTCATGTCGGTCTAATCCACCTGCAATTAATATCACTGGTTTTTTAAAAGAACGTAAGGCTACTTGGGTAGCTTCGATATCAGTTGCTTTAGAATCATTATAGAATTGACGCCCATTGAGGTTTTCAACATATTGAATTCGATGTTTTACTCCACCAAAAGTTGTCAAAACTTGTTTAATATGAGCTGTGCTGACTTTTTCGATTTTAGCTACTGCGATAGCGGCTAGTGCATTTTCGACATTTTGTTCACCAGGAATTCCAATTTCATCGGCTTCTATAATTAATTCATCTTTAAAATAAAGTTTGCCTTCAATTTCGTACGCACCGCTCTTAGTCAGTCCTTGACGTGAAAACGGAACTACTTTCGCCTGAGTTCTTTTAGCTAGTTCTTGCCATTCAGTATTATCCCAATTGATTACCAAGAAATCGTTCTTGGTCTGATTCTTAGTAATATTCATCTTGTCATTAACGTAGTTTTCACGTGTTTTGTGCCAGTCTAAGTGACTAGCAAAAATGTTATTCAAAACTGCAATATGTGGATGAAGTCGATCAATACCAGCTAACATAAAACTAGATAATTCCATCACTATTTCATCTTCTGCAGTGGCCTTTTGAGCAACTGTTGTAGCAGGAACTCCAATATTTCCGGCAACATAAGCATGTTTTTTATTATCGTCAAGCATCAATTGAATTAGCGTTGTTACGGTTGTTTTCCCATTACTTCCTGTAACCCCGATCAACTCACTATCCATTACCCAGTATGCTAATTCCGGTTCAGAAACAATTTTTATACCTCTGGCTTGGGCGTCGACTAGAACGGGATTCGTATAAGGAATGCCCGGATTTTTAACAATCAACTCAATTTTATTTTGACTTAAAATATTGGTTGGATGTTCCCCTAGTACCATCTGGATACCTTTGTTCTCAAGCTTTTCAATTAATTCTTGTGGCTGGTTAGCGTTAGCATCATTAACTAAAACATTTGCTCTTAATCTATGTAATAAAAGAGCGGCGCTTACTCCGCTCTTGGCCATTCCTAAAACTAGAACATTTTTATTTTCCAAATCTTCTACTGACTTCATCATTAAAGACTCCCTATAAAATACTAATTAACGTAATTATGGATCCGATTAAACCAACTATCCAAAATACAATATCTACTTTCCATTCGCTCCAACCTAACATTTCAAAATGATGATGAATCGGACTCATTTTAAAAATACGATGTCCAGTTAATTTAAAAGAAAGTACTTGGAGAATAACACTTAAAGTTTCTAGTACAAAAACAATCCCGATTAAAATCAATGATAATTCCTGATTTAAAAGAATTGAGACAGCTGCCAAAGCTCCCCCTAAGGCAAGAGATCCCATATCACCCATAAAAATTTTAGCTGGTTTATGGTTAAAAACTAAGAATCCTAGCATTGAGCCCACTACTGCCATACAGAAAATCATTACTGGAATATTTTGTTGGTGAGCTGCAATAATTGCATACGTTCCAAAAGCAATCGTCGATAATCCTGCTACTAATCCATCTAATCCATCTGAAAGATTTACGGCATTGGAAAATCCAGTTAACCAGAAAATAACAAACAATGCATACCAGCCGCCTAGGTGCCAAATACCTAAGCCAGGGATATTTAATTGTAATGCCACTCCAGTCTCCTTAATCACTAGAAAGAAAATTAGTCCTCCAATAATTTGTCCTAAAAGCTTTTGCCAAGCTTTAAAACCTTCATTTTGGCGCTTTAACAACTTAATACTATCATCCCAGCAACCAATCAATCCAAATTCAACTAAAACAAAAAGTAACATTAAAAGGCTCACTTTTGCCCCGTGGAAAATCACACCAGTTACTAAACTAGCAATAATGATAGCAATGATAAACACCATTCCACCCATGGTTGGTGTTCCAGATTTTTTTTGATGCCATTTAGGTCCCTCTTCACGAATCATCTGTCCTTCATTCCGGACTCTAAAGTAATTTATAAATTGGGGCATCCCCACTAATGTTACTAGCGCACCTAGTATTAAAGCTGTTCCATTAATCATTTTTCTCTCCTAATCTCTACTTCTTAAGACTTACAGTCATGGTCATGCCAGATTTTATTGGACCACCCTTGGCCACCGATTGCCCAGAAACAAAACCATTCCCGCTATATTTCACATCAATATCAAACATGTTAGCTAATTTTATAACATCATTTTTTGACCACCCTGTAAGATCAGGCATAGTTATGGTTCCACCAGTGTCTAAGATAATTCGTTGCCCCACTAGAATACTACTTCCTGCACTCTCGGACTGTTCTTTAACAGTTTGCCCATTTCCTAATGTAACAACTGCCACATTCTTCTTACCCAATTCTTTTTTGGCTTCAGAAGCATCCTTGCCAACTAAATTAGGTACTTCAATTGAGCTGTCGAGCTTTGACTTATCAGTTTCCTTATCCTGTTCAAGGGCTTGTTTCATCACTGGACCAAATATTTCATCAAGTAATTGTGTGGCAGTTTTATCTTTGAGCACTGGCTTTTTCATCGTAATGTACATTATGTACTTAGGATTTTTGGCCGGGGCCATCCCAGCGACTGAATACAGATAACTGTCATCGCCCATTGAATATCCTCCACTTGCATTCGCAACTTGGGCAGTACCTGTTTTAGCTGCAATTTTATAACCTTTAATTTTGAAGTTTGAGCCGATACCATATGGTTTGTATACTACATCCTCCATTAGTTTTCGAACCTTTTTAGCAGTACTAGCCTTAATTGGCCGTCCTACATCTTTTGTCTTCATTTTATAAGTTGTTTTACCAGTATTCGGATCAACTACCTTTTTGATAAATTGAGGCTTAACCATTTTTCCATTATTAGCAACTGCTGTAAAACCTTGTAACATCTGGATTGCGGTCACATTGATTGCTTGACCGAAAGCTGTATTAGCTTGTTCAATCGGATAGTCGAATTGAATACTACCTTTAGATTCGCTTTCCAAACCAGAATTAGTGGATTGCAACAGTTTAAAACGATTAATGTATTTCTTCCATGTCTTAGCTCCCATATTTTGTTCTAAGTGAGCCATAGCGACGTTACTTGATAAGGCAAATCCTTTTGCGTAACTAATTACGCCCCACCCTTCTGTCTTCCAATCTGGAACAACTTTACCATCGATGGTATAGGTTCCAGAACGATAAGTGGCATCCGAGTCAAAATTACCACTATCAATGGCCGCAGAAGTAGTAAAGATTTTCATGGTTGAACCTGGTTCAAAAGTATCCTGAACTAGCGCATTATTCCATGCTTTAGAAAGTCCTTTTTTAGTTGAAGCATTAAAGGTTGGTCGTTGTGTTGTGGCTAAAATTGCTCCCGTTTTGGCATTCATAATTGTTGCGCTAATTGCCTGTGATTCCGATTCTGATTGAACCTTACTTACCACATTTTCCATGATGTTTTGTAAACGCTGGTCAATAGTAGTATAGATTGTGCTTCCGTCGCGTGCTGGACGCTCAGTCTGGGATCCTGGGAGCTGGTAGCCAAACTTATCTTTTTGCAACGATTGTTCACCATCAGTCCCCGTTAAAGTTTTGTTACTCATTTTTTCAATTCCCATAACGCCAGAAAGTTGAGTCGCATCATTTTCCTTTTGTTGAGATTGTTGAGCAAATCCAATCAAATTTGAAGCAAAAGTTCCATTGGGATATAACCGAGCTTCAGATGAAACAAAGTTAATTCCGTTTAATTTTTCTTTTTCTATTTTTTCTTTAGTCGCCACAGAAATATTGCTTCCCGCATTTCCAAATTCAACTTGGAACGTTTTACTATTGCTGGGACTAAGAGTTTTTAAAGCCTTGTGATAGCTAATTGGTAGATATTTGCTAAGTACTTTAGCCGTCTTTTTCTTATTGGTGACATAAAGTGGCTTGTTATTTGCTCCTACCTGCTTCTTACTTACAACTGCGTAAACTGAATATGTACTTGTGTCTTCGGCAATCGGATTGCCATTCGTATCTAAAATAGATCCTCTTTTGGCTTTAATTGTTTTATTATCGGTATACAAACGCTTTGCTTGACTACTTAAGTTAACACTTTCGACAGTGCCACTTACGGCAATATAAGAAAAGCGCCCAACAATAACTATAAATACTCCAATCACAATCAATAATAGCCATTTACCAAACATTTTCCGATTGTGTTGAGTTTCCGTAGTACCAGTTGTTCGCTTTTTTCGGTTCATCATTTATTTACATTCCTTATATTCTCAGAGTTGAGAGAAAGGCCTGCCTTTTTAGCAATTTTGTTCAACCGACTTTGGTCAGACAATTGATTAATTTCCTGTTCCATAATCGTATTTTTACTTGATAAGGCCGTCGCTTTCTCTTGAGTTGTTTCAAGATTATGTTGTGCAGTAGATAATCCTATTTTACCAGAAACAACTGTTAGCATTAACCCCACTAGAATAAAACCACAAATTGTTATCAAAATCTTTTCAAATTTTGAAAGTGGTAATTGCCTAGCAGTTACAACCTCACGTGCTCTTTTTAATTCTTTTTCACTAATGCCCGTAATTACTGTGTCGTTAATTAATTTTGTTCTACGGCCAGCATAATTATTTTGAGCCATTGGCGTCTATCCCTTCTATAACTTTTCGATAATTCTTAGTTTTGCGCTATGTGATCTTCTGTTTTCTTCAAGTTCATCTTCAGAAGGAATAATCGGCTTCCTATTGATCAACTTGTATTTTGGTTTCATATCATCTGGGATAATTGGCAGTCCAGCCGGTAAATCACCAATCTCAGTTTGTTCTTTAAACATTCTCTTTACTAACCGATCTTCTAATGATTGGAAAGTAATAACCGAAATACGTCCTGCTGGATTCAAAATTTGTAGGGCTTGTTCCAATGATTCTTCTAAAGCACCCAATTCATCATTAACCGCAATTCGAATGGCCTGGAAAATCTTTTTAGCAGGATGTCCACCCGTTCGCCTTGCTGCCGCCGGGATTGCGCTTTTAATTAAATCGGCTAGTTCACCAGTAGTTTCAATGGGCTTTTCTTCGCGAGTACTTTCAATTTTTCGAGCAACTTGCTTAGAATATTTTTCTTCTCCGTATCTAAAGAAAATTCGTACTAAATCGTTATAGCTCCATTCATTAACAACTTCTCTAGCATTCAATTTTTGAGTTTGATCCATACGCATGTCTAAAGGAGCATCAAATCGATAACTAAATCCTCGTTCTGCATCGTCAAACTGGGGTGATGAAACGCCTAAATCGTATAAAACGCCATCAACTCCATCAATCCCCAAGTGGTTTAATTCATTCTTTAAATTACGAAAATTTGATTTTACAAAAGTAACTTGTCCCTTAGCAACATATTCTGCTAAATTTTTTTGATTGTAATCAATTGCCGTTTGATCTTGGTCAAATGAATAGAGGTGACCATTTTCTCCCAACTTAGACAAAATTAGTCTACTATGTCCACCGCCACCTAGGGTGCAGTCTACATAAATACCATCTTCTTTTACATCTAAGCCGTTAACGGTCTCTTCTAAGAGAACCGTTGTATGTTTAAATTCCGTCATATTTATCACAATCCAAAGTCAATTAAATTTTCGGCGATATCGTCGAAGTTTTCTTCAGTTTCTTCAATAGTTTCTTCCCAGCGGGCTTTATTCCATATCTCAACTCGATTAGAAACCCCCACCAGGACACATTCTTTTTGTAATTCCGCATGTAATCTCAGTTTTTTAGGAATAATAATTCTTCCTTGCTTATCAAAATCACATTGGACAGCATCTGCAAACATAAAACGTACAAATGCACGATTATTCTTCTTATTAGAAGGTAGTTGACTGAGCTTCTCCTCAACTAGACGCCATTCAGACAAAGGATAGACAAATAAGCATCCATCCAGCCCTCTCGTAACAACAAAGTTGCTATCCAGTTGATCTCGAAATTTAGATGGAATGATTAGACGTCCTTTTGAATCAAGTGAATGCTCAAATTCACCCATGAACATGAAACCGCCTCCGTCAACTAAATCTATAACAATATTACCACTTCCCCCCACTTTCCACCACTTAAAACCCGAATGTTTTTCTTTTATTTGAAAAAAATTAACATACTTAGAAAAAGTATGAATTTATCAATAGTTCTTAGCCATAAAAGTAATCATTTCGAGGTGGGGATTTTTTCTAATTTGCCTTAAAAATACACTTATTGTAAAATTATCCTAAGTCAATCAAGAAAGTAGTGTTTTGAATGTATAATAAAAAGAAAAAGAAAAGCGGTTTACAAAAAACCATCATGATTTTTGTTTGGATTATGATTATCTTGACCTTGGGAAGTGTGCTTTACGCTCCTCTGGCTCAATTGTTTGGTGCAAATTAATCAGAATATAAAAAAAAGATTTAAGACAGATTGTCTTAAATCTTTTTTATTCTTTTTCACGATATACTTTACGAGGTTTACTACCTTCTTGAGGACCGATGATACCATTATCTTCAAGTTGATCCATAATACGGGCAGCGCGATTATATCCCACTCGGAACTTCCTTTGAAGCATTGAAGTACTTGCCCTTTGCATATCTGTTACTAATTGAACAGCTTCCGCATAATACTCATCTAATTCCCCACTATCATTTTCTTCAATTTCTTGGTCACTAATATCTAAAGTTTCATCATAGTCAGCAGATTGTTGTTTCTTAACAAAATCAATAATCTCCTTAACATCATGATCCGAAATAAATGCCCCTTGTACACGTTCAGGCTTGTTCTGACCCATCGGAAAGAACAACATATCTCCTCTTCCTAATAACTTTTCTGCTCCATTAGCATCAATGATTGTTCTCGAATCGATTCCCGACGCTACCGCAAAGGCAATTCTGGATGGCACATTAGCTTTAATCAAACCGGTAACCACGTTAACGGACGGACGTTGTGTCGCAATAATCATATGTATTCCTGCAGCACGTGCAAGCTGTGCCAGCCTAATAATTGCATCTTCAACTTCATTGGAAGCTACCATCATTAAATCAGAAAGTTCATCAACCACAACCACAATATATGGCATTTTTGGACGATTCATCCCGTCTGCTGCATTCTGTTCTTCGATGAAATCATTGTAGCTTTTAATATTTCGTTGATTTAGTTCAGCAAACAAATCATATCGATGTTGCATCTCTGCGACCACCTTATGCAGCGCTTTAGCAGCTTTTCTAGCATCGGTCACCACTGGGGTTAGTAGATGCGGAATGTCATTATAGATTCCAAGTTCTACCTTCTTAGGATCAATTAGAATTAATTTAACCTCATCTGGACGAGCATTCATTAAGATTCCGGTAATAATGACATTAATCATCACTGATTTTCCAGAACCTGTAGCTCCCGCAATTAGTAAATGCTGCATTTTAACTAAGTTAGCTTCTACTAGATTACCCGAAACATCTCGACCAACAGGAACTTTAAGTGGGTCTTCTGGATGGGCCGGTTGAGATTCAATAATGTCTCTAAATGAAACTGTCGAAATTGTTCGATTAGGAACCTCAATTCCAATTAATGACTTTCCCGGAATTGGAGCTTCAATACGAATATCTTTTGCGGCTAGAGCTAACGCTAAGTCATCGGCCAAGCCAACAATTTTACTAACTTTAACACCAATCGCTGGATGAATTTCGTATTCCGTCACAGAAGGCCCCATCTTCACGCTTTCAACGGAAGCATCAACTCCAAAACTATTTAAAGTATCTTGTAAAATTTTAGTATTCTTTTTAATTGAAGAATATTCGGAACTCTGGTCTGTTTGTGGAATTTCAGTTAATAGTTCCGATGATGGTAAGCGATAATTAGGATTAGTCTTAGACTCACTATCAAATCCACTATTAATTTCTAAATCATTATTGTTAACCTGATTCTTAGGTTTACGTTGAATTTTATTAGTAGTCGCAATTTCAATTTTTGGTTCAATTGGATGTTCGGTTCCTCTAGTTCCATCAACGATAGGTTCTTCCAAAACTTTTTCATCCGTTTTGGTAACTTCAACTACTGGTTTAGATGCCCTGTGCATTGATCGAGTAACACCCGTTTTACTTGATTCATTTCTGGTTTTTGATTGTTCTTTTTCTGAAAAATCTAAATTGCTGAACCAGTCGTATACATTGTTTGCAGCAGATTTAAAACTAGCGATCGCATGTCGTATGGTCCAAGCAAATCCAATTCCAATTTTTTCCAAAACCTGATCAAATGGGATACCAAACAGAACTACCAGCCCCATCCCCATTAGAATAACTGAAAAGAGCATGCTCCCTACGCTGCTAAGCAAAAAATGAGTTGCGGTATATAAAGTTGCTCCACCAATTCCTCCTCCAACATCATTTGTAGAGGTTTGTTCTAGAAAGGATCGTTCAATGCCATCAATGGCCCGACTGATAAACCCATTTTCTAATCTTAAGCTACTGGCAAATTGATACTCTACCCACAATAAATATCCTAACAAAGTCAAGCTAAGTCCAATTACTCGATCTGTTATTCCATTAAAAGACAATTCTTTTCCCATGAATAAAAGATACAATCCATAGATGAATAGAATAATGAATAAAATTGGGCTAAGACTACCAACAAAGATTCTAAACATGTTAGCGACTAAAATTCCTAGAAATCCTCGACCAAAATACCCTAATATTGCAACTAAAACGTAAGTTAAACCTAAAAGATTTTTTGTTGGTACTTGGGTCTTTTGCTTAGTTTTACGTCTTGTCTTTGTTTTTCGTTTTTTTCTTGTTTTTGCCATATCAAATCCTATTTTAATTTATCATTTTCATACAAATGGCTCATCTCTAAATTAGGGAATCCTTGTTGACGTAACACTTCATAAATTACAATCGCCGCTGAATTCGACAAATTTAGTGCCCGAATGTTTTCATCATTTTGTGGAATCCGTATTGCACATTCTTCATATTGCCGCATAAATGCTTCGGGTAGCCCTGTAGTTTCTTTCCCAAACAATAAATAATTATCTTCATCATTATTTTCGCTGGTATAATCTGCCTGTGAGTATGCACGTTTAGCAAATTTTGAAACAACAAATAATCTTTTTTTATCAGGAACCGTTGCTAAAAATTCGGGTAAATTTTCATGATATACAATTTCAACTTTGTCCCAATAATCCAGCCCTGCACGCTTTACCGTCTTATCATTGATGGTAAATCCCAAAGGTTTAATTAAGTGCAAAACTGTATTTGTACCCGCACAAGTACGAGCAATATTACCAGTATTAGCCGGCATTAGTGGTTCAAATAATACAATGTGATTTGTCATAATTTTTCTCCAAATATTTTTTAGAATTAAAAACGCAGATACTCGGTATTACGCGGCGAGTATCTACGTTCGTGAAGTCAATCTGCCCGTTTCAAACGAACATAGTCGATATTGCGATCAAACGATTTCAACTGCATATTAACATTACTTTTTAGTTTCCGCAAACTCCGCTTTAGTTCAGTCATATCCACCGATATTTTTCTTAAATGCTCTAAATCCATGAATAAACAGAACTTTTAGAACCGCGTAAGCTGGAATCCCAAATATCACGCCAACCAAACCAAAAATCTGTCCAGAGGCTAGCAATACAACCAAAATAGTAACCGGATGAATATCCAAATTACTACCTAAAACAAGCGGTGAAACAAAACGGCCTTCAATTGTTTGTTCAATTACGAAGACTATCAAAACCTTGACCAGCATGATGGGCGAAACAAAAGCTCCAATTACAATTGAGGGTACCATCGCTAAGAATGATCCTAAATATGGAATTAAATTGAGAAAACCTGCAGCTACTCCTAAGGTTAGGGCAAATTTAAGACCAATAATTGAATACCCAATAAAGAAAATTACTGCCACAAAAAATGCCACAATCAATTGTCCTCGGATGTACTGACTTAACTGTGTATTGATTTCTGTTAAAATTTGAATGAATCCATCCCGGCGTTTAACAGGAAAAACTTGTGCGATAAAATGAGGTAACCGATGTCCATCCTTTAATAAATAGAAAAGAATAAACGGCATTGTAATAATGCCAATAACTATTTTGGTAATCAAACCAATCACACTACCTAACGATGTGACCGTGTTATCCGCAAATTCGGTTGCCTTCTTACTCCATGATTGAACAGTATTACTACCAATACCATCAATTTGTTTTTTTAAATCTCCTAGGCGCGGATCTTTTAAGAATCCTTCGACCTTCTCAACTCCTGAATTCCAGTAGTCCGGCCAATTTTTAATCAATGCCGCGGATTGCTCCCGAATAACCGGAATGACAGACACAATTCCTGCAATAATTAAAATCGTGATTAAGACAAAGATGATCGTAATTGATAAAACTCGTTTCAATTTAAATCGCTGTTCTAATTTATCAACTAGTGGATTAATCAGATAATATAAGACTCCCGCTAAAATAATGGGAAAACCCACAATTCCGAAAAATTCCTTTAGTGGACTAAAAATCCATGTGACTTTTGAAATCATGTATAAAATCATCAAAAATAATAAAATGATGATTAAACTTACCACTGGCCTATTATCTAATACAAGCTTATTAAACCAGCTTCTCCAATACTTATTTCTTGGTTTATTGTCCACTGTTGTTCACCGCCTACATATATATAATCTCTTCTCCAACTTTAAATTCTGGAAATTGGTTAGGTGTTAAATAGATTGCACTTTCCAACGGTTTTTCAGGTACCGGTTTAAATTCCAGCGTTGTATGCCCAATCATTTGTAAGTTATTATTCACTAAACTACCAACAAAATTAATTTGATATTCAGTTTTACCTATCTTAATTTTGCCACCTTTTTTCAAAGCAAATTTTTGATGCTTTTGATCATCAATCGCTTGAATAATCGCAATGTTTTTTAAATCCGGTGTTGCAGTTTCGTCGAATAAAATGGCTAAAGCATCTTTTTTTGAAATCGCATCCGGTCCGACACTCATAATTTTTGCTGAAATCATCAAGACAAACACCCTTTCTATATTCTTATTTCATTGTATCATATCGCATAGTATTATCCCTTTAGTAAGCGCATTCAATACTAACTAAATGTGGTATACTTGTTGTTAATGTTTAAAAGAGCAAGGAGGACTATTTTATGATTGAATCCATTCTATTAGGAACATATACAAAGCAAACTAGTAAGGGTGTTTATCAAATTGATTTAGATACTGATTCAAAACAGTTAACTAATTTACAGTTAGTTACTGAAGTTGAAAACCCCACTTATTTAGCACTTAGCAAGAAAAATATTTTATATGCTGTTGACCGTTTTGATAACCAAGGTGGCTTATCTGTTACAGATTTATATTCACCCCAAAACGTTCTTCAACATATCGTAACTCCTGGTACTCCTCCGGCTTATGTCACAGTTGATGAAAAACATCAATTCGTCTTTGATGCAAACTATCACGAAGGTACTCTTCATGCCTATAGTATTAATAATGATCACACACTAACCCTAGATAGTACTTTTACTAATACGGGTAAAGGCCCTCTAAAAGAGCAAGACGGTTCACATTTGCATTACGTTGACCGCACTCCTGATGGTAAATTGATTGCTTGTGATTTAGGGACTGACCAAGTTTTCGTTTTAGATTATGATTCAACTGGTTTTAAAATTATTAGCACTTTCGAAACCACTCCTGGATTTGGCCCACGCCATATAGTTTTCAATAATACTGGTGATACAGCCTACCTAGTTGGTGAATTATCCAGCTCGGTAGCAGTACTTAATTATAAGGATTGCCAGCTAACCCATCTCCAAACTATTAAGACCATTCCGGATGATTGGAACCAACATAATGGTTGTGCGGCAATTCGCATTACTGATGATAGTCGCTTCTTATACGTTTCAAATCGCGGTTATGATTCCATTGCCGTTTTTGAAATCCAAGCTGATGGTCAATTGAAACTCATCCAAAATATCAGTGTTGAAGGAAGTTTTCCTCGTGACTTTGCTTTAAGTCATGAACAAAACTTTTTAGTAGTCGGAAACCAAACTACTAATAATTTATCTTTATTTGAAAGAAATTCTAATGATGGTAAACTGGAATTGATTCAAAAAGACGTTGCAGCTCCTGAAGTTGTATGTGTTCACTTTAAATAAAAAGAACGGAGAGAATTATGTTTAAAGAAATTCCAGTAGAAAATTTTACTGATATTCCAGCTTTAATTGCTAAAGGTGCCAATCGAATTGAACTTTGCGATAATCTCGCCGTTGGTGGTACCACCGTTAGTAAAGGTGTAATGGCCGAAACACAAAAGTATGCTAGTGAGCATGGGATACCTGTCATGGCAATGATTCGCCCGCGTGGTGGTAATTTCGTGTACAACGACATCGAACTTAAGATTATGGAAACAGATCTTTTTCAAGCCCAAGAGTTAGGGGTTGACGGCGTTGTCTTCGGTGCTCTTACGTCTGATGGAAGCTTAGATGAAGAAGCAATGGAACAATTGATCGGTGCTGCAAGTGGAATGCAAATCACTTTCCATATGGCTTTCGATGCAATTCCTACCGCAAAACAGACTGAGAGTATTGATTGGCTAGTGGAACATGGAGTGGATCGCATTCTTACGCATGGCGGTTCTTTAGATCAACCTATTGAAAAGGGTTTAGAACAAATTAAATCTAATCTTAAGTATGCTGCTAATCGCATTATTATAATGCCCGGTGGTGGCATAACCTCACAGAATGCTGAAGGTATTCAAAATGAGTTAGGGGTTCATGAACTCCATGGTTCAAAATTAATCTAAAACAAAAAGACATGCAATCACTGTTACGTGATCCATGTCTTTTTGTTTTAGTAAAAGTTTGCTAAACATATTGTAGCAATATTAAAGTAAATCAAAATTGAAGTTATATCACTTAAAGTTGAGATGAACGGACCACTGGCTACAACCGGATCCATTCCTAACTTTTCCATAATAATCGGTATTAAAGTTCCGACAAGGTTAGCAACAAAGATTGCCCCACTCATCGCCGCCCCAACGATAATTCCTAAAACCATGTTTTTTTGCCAGAATAAAATCACCGCAAAAATAGCAATTCCTGTTAATAGACCAATTAAAATACCGGTAATAACTTCATTCAAAATTAGTTTAAAAACACTATCGCCTTCTTCATCATTAGCTAGTCGGCGGATTGCTACAGCTAAACTTTGTGTACCGGCGTTCCCTGCAGTACCTGTAATTAAAGTGATAAATACTGCCAACACGCCAAATTTATCGAGTACATTTTGAAATTGGCTAATAACCATTGCACTAATTAATCCTAAAAACAGCATAGTTACTAACCAAGGAATTCGGCTTTTGACAGCTTTCCAAGGATTTTCTGACATATCTTCAGAATTAACCCCAGCTAAACGTGAATAATCCTGTGCCGACTCTTCGTCAATAACGTCGATAATATCATCAACCGTGATAATTCCTAACATTTTATTACGTTCATCAACAACTGGAATTGCAATAAAGTTATAATCACGAATTTGGGCAGCAATTTCAGTTTGATCCTCATCATCTCTTACAGATACCACGTTCGTATTCATGATTCGTTTGATAAATACATCATCCGGATTAACAATTAAATCCTTAACTGAAATCACTCCAATTAATTGATTAGATTCGTTAACTACATAAATGTATGAAATAGTTTCCGCATATTGAGCTTCCTGTTTAACTTGATTCATAGCCGAGCCCACCGTTGTATCTACGGCAACTGAAATGAATTCAGTTGTCATCAACGCACCAGCAGTTTTTTCTTCATACTTAAGTAATTGGCGAACTCGGGCAGCATCTACGGGTTGCATATATGATAGAAGTTTATGTAACTTATCATTTCGAACAGCTCCTAAAATATCCGCTTCGTTATCATCATACATCCCGTTCAACAACGCTGCAGCATAACTAGGTGCCATTTCGTCCAGATATTCTGCAATTAAATCTGGTTCATCATCAAGTTCATCAAACGTATCCGCCAGCTCATCCGGGTCTAGATACTTGTACACGAGAAGACGTTCTTCACGCGTTAATTCACCAAAAAAACGACCTTGATCATAATTATGTAAATCAAGGAAATCTTCTTTAAATTTTTTGGAATGATGTTTTAATAATTCTATTTTTAATTTTTCAAAAATAGCTTGAGTATTATCCATGCTCTTCGTCCTTCTCTTTATTCCAATATTCAAGCATATCATCTGGAATAGACGTTTTGATATCGATCATTTTTTCCGTAAAAACATTTTTAAAAGTTAGAGAGAAACAATGTAAGGCTTGTCGTTGTAAGATATCGTTAGCCATCCCACCGTATAATTCATCTCCGACTAATGGATGTCCAATTGAACTAAAATGAACTCGAATTTGGTGAGTACGACCAGAATGTAGTTTTACTTTCAGCAAAGTAAAATTTTTGAAGGTATCCTCCACCCAATATTCGGTCAAAGACGGCTTCCCTTCGCCCATTGGAGCTACCATCCTTTTAATAAATGAATCTGGGTCACGTTGAATCGGTGTTTCAATGATGCCATGTTGGTTAGTAAATGTTCCCTCTACAATCGTCAAATACATCTTGTTAATTTTACGTTGACGTAAATCTTGATCCATCACTGTATGAGCAAATCGATGCTTAGCGAAAATTACTAATCCTGATGTATCCTGATCTAACCGAGTTACCACATGGACAACTCGGCTCTCATAATTATTTTTAACATAATAGTTTTTAACCCGGTTAACTAATGTATCCTTTTGATTAGCTGCAGATTGTACGGTTGGTAAGAAGGGTGGCTTATTTACAATCAAATAATCTGCATCTTCATATCGAACATCAATTGGTACATCAGATAGCCCTACATGTGGATTACTAGGTTCAGGTGGCAAAGTCACTTCAACTAAATCGCCTTTTTCAACCATTGCATTTGTTCTCGTAGGTAATCCATTCACAAAAATCTTACCGCCATTAAACTTAATACTTTTTAATAATGACCTTGAAATTCTTTTCCTACCCAAGAAAGTCCGTAGGTGCTGCCGACTCTCAAAGTTAACTATCCATCTAAACTTCATCGATACTACCAATGAAGGAATTTCGAACTCGATTCCAAAATCCAGTATGACGATACTTTAAGAATTTCACTTTTTGTTCATCAATGCTATAGTGAACCTCTTTGACATGTTTATCCAGTAAATCGATACGATCTGCTGTAAAATTGTAGGTTCGATGGAAACTAGGTACTGGCCTAATTGTAATAGTTTCGTTGGGCGCCATAATTAAAGAAGCTCCCACCGTTCGAAAAACGCGATTATTAATTGACGCAATTTCAGCCATTTGTAATACTTCTAATCTAGGATGTACAATCGCTCCACCTACCGAACGATTGTATGCCGTTGATCCTGTTGGTGTAGAAATACACAGACCGTCCCCACGGAAACGTTCAAATAGATTATCACCAATCAATACATCCGCTACCATTGTCCCAGACAATTTACGTAATGTGGACTCGTTAACTGCCTTATAACTAATGTGTGAACCATCTGTATGAGTCACATCAATATTTAACAATGGATACGAAACTTCAGCTCCTCCATCACTCTTCAAAGCCTTAATTAAAGTTTCCAATTCATATTCGCGCCAGTCTGTGTAAAAACCTAGATGTCCCGTATGTACACCTACAAATCGGACCTCTTCAAGAAGATTAAGATATTTTTGAACGGCAGATAGTAACGTCCCATCCCCCCCAATGGTAATCACCACCGTAGGTTTTTCGTTATCAATTACAATCTCATTTTGAGATAAAATCTTTGCTAAATCTTTACCAACTTGAATGGAATGCTCATCATTTGAATGATAAATAGCTACTCTCATATTTAGACATCCTTTTGTTCTTTTTGTGCTAATAAAATTTGTTTTCTGATTTCAGACATTTCTTTGTCTAATTCATATGATTTAACCGAGGCCTTCTGCAACCGTGTTCTTAGTTCTTTTGGAAATTCTCCGTCAAATTTATAATTTAAAGAGTGCTCGATTGTAGCCCAAAAATTCATTTCAAGTGTACGTACTTGAATTTCTGCTAAAATTTTCTTTTGACCATTCATCATTTGAACCGGATATTCCACCACAATATGATAAGAACGGTAACCACTAGGTTTTTCATTTTCGACATAGTCTCGCTCTTCAATTACCGTCATATCAGTACGCTTCCGAATTAAATCGACAACTTCATAGATATCTTCTACGAATTGACACATAACACGGACGCCAGCTATATCCTGCATGTCTTGTTCTATGCGTTCTTCTAGGACTTGGCGACGAACCATCTTTTCTTTTATACTTTCAACTGGTTTTACTCGTCCAGTCACAAACTCAATTGGACTTTCTTCTCCATTTTTTAGAAACTGAGTTCTCATACCCCTAAGCTTAACCTTTAATTCAGAAACAGCCTGGGAATATGGTAATAAAAAGGTATCCCAATCTTTAATCATGCGTATCCCTCCGAACCAAATTAACAACCTCTTCTATTCTATCATAGAAACTAAAACTTCTTTTTAAACATTGTTTTCAGATTTTTTAAAACAAAATAATTGATTTTATATTTAAATTTGGTAAAGTAAAGACAGTTTGACTTATGTAATTCTTTGGAGGAATTAAAATGCTTGAAACTTATCTTTTCATCACTCCCTGGGGTGATGAGTGCTTTAACTGCGAAAAAGAAACTATTCGATATTTTAAATATGCTGAGGAGAAAGTTGATTTTAAAATTATTACAGTTTTAAATATGAACGTTGTCCTTAAATTCATTAAACGCAATCAACTTAAAGACGCTAATTATAACGAACTTTTTAACCGAATGTATCTAACTAGCCTTGATTATAAAGCCGCTAGTTATCAAGGAAAAGCCAAGGGACGTGCTTTCTTAATGGCAATGCAAAATGCAATCATTGACAACAATGTCCCATATTCATTTGAATTAGGTAGCACTATTGCTAGACAAGCTGGTTTAGATACAGCCATGTTTGAAGAAGATCGCCAATCAAAAATGACGCAAGAAGACTTTAAACGGGATCAAAAACTTGCTCATGAAATGGGCGCCGAAGACATCCCAGCAGCGGTTATCTTTAATCTTAAAGATGAAGAATGTGGAGTCTTAATGGATCACTATGACTACCAAACTCTTGCATCGGTGTGTCAATTAAAAATGATTCAAAAGACTCAGCCCAAGAAGTTGTTTACCCCTAAAACCCTATAGTCTCCTAAAATCAAAGCTTACTTATCCTACTTTGATTTTTTTTTGCCAATTTTTCTGATAATGAATTATACCATTGCACTTTTTGAGAAATAAAATACCATTCGCCATCATTACTGATAACGATGTTTTTCTCTAAAAGCATTTGCCAAAATTCAATATCAATTTGAGTAATATCAGTGATAGATACTTTAACTTTTTGTTCTGCTAAAACCAAAAAGCGCACTCGATTTAGTAGTGGAATCCCACGATTCCTAAAATCAGTGCACAGTCGTGGAAAATGAACCGTCCAAGGACATCCCATTAAATTTTTACCATTTGTATAGCACAATTGTTGTATTTCTACATATCGTTGGTCAATTTGATTTCCTAGTAAGGAATGTTCAATCTTGTAAGCCTCATATTCAACGGTAGGTAATTTGGGTCTTATAAATTCATTTTGATGACCTTTGCAATTAAAAATTCTTTCTTGATAAAGAACTTTGCCTAAAACTGCTCGTTGCATATTAAAAAATACATGGGGAGCTTCTTGTTTAAGAGCATCCCAAGCTAAGATCCACCATCCTTCTTTTTTAGAAAAACGGCCAAATTTCTGTACGGTTTGAAAAAGACTTCCTTTTCCAAGATGTTTAGGGCCCGCAATCCAATAAGAGATTAACCCTAATTTCAAATACGCTTTAGTCCTTTTTTGAATTTCCTTTAACTTAATTGGACTACATTGATATTCAACTAAGTATATGTGGTCATCGATTTCAACTCTCAAATCCGCTCTTTGCTTAATTTCTGGTAGATAAAATTCCGTCTGTACAGAAATTTGACGTTGATTGAAGAAATCGACGACCTTTTTTTTACCCATTAAATGACGTTTAGTTTCACCTTTTGGCTGATAGCCTTGTTTCTTAGTAAAGGATTGATGGGCAAAATAGTTCTTTTTGTATTGCCCGCTACATAGTTTTAACGCTCGTTGGCAACTTGGACAAAAGTACTTTTCATTCCGATCAGCCTTTCTTGCTTCCACTAAAGTTCCGTTTTTAGTTATTCCAATTTTCATTAGGTTCACCCCAATATAGAAATACGGCTTTTGGGATCTTTCCCACGAAAAAAACACAACAAATTAATGTTGTGTTTTGGTAAAATCTATTTTTGATTATTTAAAATAACGCTTAGCCAGCTCTAAAGCTGCTCCATCCATAACTACTTCGCCATGTTCTCTAAGAACCTCGCTTGAAACAATAGTCGAATTCCCATATTCATACGCGATTGCTAAGTCATTCTTAATAGTTTCAGGGGAATTTTCACTGGTAAAGAAAGTTAATTCTAAATAATATATGTCATGATAACGGTACAGAACTGACTCAATTCCACTATTGGTTTTTATCAATTCTGCAATACTTGGTAAGCTTTCAAAATCCTCTAACTCTATCACTGATTTTTGCGTACTTCCAACTCCATTAGCATAGCCATTTAGATCAGCTGGATTTCCGTCACTCGTATAGCTTGAATCATCGTTATTTTTATCATTTGAATCTGTTTCGGCCAATTTTCTCTTTAAAAAGTCCGACACTTCATCCATCTCCCCATTACTAGGAGCATTGTCTTTTGATACTGATTTTATAGCTTCTTCCATGCCATCAGTTGGGTTCTTACTAATGTATAGTTCTAACCCATTACGGTTAGGTAGCACTTGGAAAGTAACAGCATCATTACTAGCAAACTGATGATCTGTATCTACCTCTTCTAATACCGAATAAAAGAAGCTCTCGATTTCTTTATGATTATCAAGTAAATCTAGGAACGTCACACCTCGCTCATTTAAATCATCCGAACTAATTGTTACTCGGATTGTATCATCATTAATTCGTTCCATTTCCATTAATCAGCACCTCCAGTTCTATCGAAACTGAATGGAAATAACAGTATATTTGTTTCCTATAATTATCCCACAAAATATAAGACAATACCACCTGTCCGTTTCAGGTTACCCAAAATAAAAAGAATCATTTCGAGTTACTGTGGAGCCTTGTAAACCCAAAGTGATTCTTTTTCTATTTTAAAGGTTTGCGATACTTTGTGCTTTTGCCAATTCCAGTTGACGTACTTTTCGTGGTAAGAAACGACGAATTTCATCTTCGTTATAACCAACTTGAAGTCGTTTGTCATCCATGATAATTGGACGTCGAAGCAATCCAGGATTTTCTTCAATTAAATTAATAAGTTGTTGGAGTGGTAAATCGT
The DNA here is from genome assembly GCF_001437285.1 of Pediococcus pentosaceus. GTDB lineage: Bacteria > Bacillota > Bacilli > Lactobacillales > Lactobacillaceae > Pediococcus > Pediococcus pentosaceus. The sequence continues at coordinate 120,801 of NZ_JQBF01000005.1, forward strand.
CCAAATCAACATTTAACTCTTGGAAAACTTTAGAGCGGCGAGAAATAATTTCTTCCGTACCATTCTCAGTCATCCGAAGAACTCTTTTAATTTCTTCGGCACTTAAGGGTTCAGAAAAGATATTTCTTTCTGTAAAATCAATTCTGTGTTCTTTCAACCACGCTTTTGCTTTTCGACACGAAGTACAACTTGGTGATGTGTATAAAATAACCATATTAAATTCCCCCTTTGGTGACCTGTACATTACTTAACCTGTAATTAAAATTGTACAATGTTATTTAGCTTTTGTCCACCCCCCCGTTAACCTTTTTTCTTACAAAAAATAAATATAACAAAGGCATGCTTTTTAGAATAAGACCGTTTATTTCACACTAAATTTACACATTGGATAATTATGTTAAATAATTTTAAAAATAGAATTTAATAAAAACTTATAGAATACAAAAATCATAAGTTATGAAACTGTTTTCTAAATTTCGATGGTAAGCCCAACTTTAGGCGCAAAAACGTTGTTTTTATTTTTTGAAAATTGTTTTGTTTCTTTTAACATTTCGTCAATATCAATCTGTGGAGATAAGTGGCTGATCATTAATTGCTTTGCATTAGACTTATTAAATAACTCTGCCGTCTCTTTTGTACTTAGATGCCATTTTATTCCAGTATGATTACTCAAAAAATTGGTATCTGTTACTAATAAATCACTATTAGTTGCAAATTTAACTAATTCGTCAAAATATCTTGTATCAGACGTAAATGTGAAAATTTTTCCAGTTTCTCGTTCTACAATTCGCGTTGCAAACGCTGGAACTGGGTGAATCGTCTTTTTGAAACTAACTGTAAAAGGACCTAAATCAATTTCTTCATTCTCATTATAACCTACGCCTTGAGAAGCGTTTGGCCAAGTTAAAGCTCCAAAATTTAGTGGGTCTTCTGTATGCCCATATATTGGCAAAATTTCAACTTTATTCTTGGAATTTAGTTGCCATTGATACTGTAATACCCCTAAGTCAGCGGTATGATCATGATGATAATGTGTTAAAAGTACTGCATCTAAATCAAGTGGATTCAAATGCCTTTGTAATTCCAATAAAGTTCCTGAACCGGTATCTAACAATAAATTATAATTACCACTTTGCACTAAGTACCCTGTCGTTCCCACATTTTCGCTAGGATATCCACCATAATATCCTAAAACTGTTATTTTCATATTTAATTCCTCCCAATTACTTTATGTATCTATTTTAACGCAAAGTTATAATGGTTTTCGATTCGTTTTAAAACAACTATAATAGAACATGGATGGAGGTGCTTATGTAATGAAAAATTTAAATGTATCTTTCGGTAGTGAACCCGTTTTAAGAGAAATCAAAGAAAAATATGCTTCTCGTAAGATGACTTTATTATCAAACTCTGCTAAAGAAACTAGCTTTCAATTAGTTGATTTTTCCGACCAGAAAAATGTTTTTTACTCGCTTAATCGTTATAGAGTTCTTTTTGAAAGTCCATTCTTAAATATGGGTGATATTTTTATTTATGATTTTTTTGATTTAGCAGGTGATTCTCTCTCAGCTTTTGATGAAAAGGTGCGTCATTGGAGTGGCATTAATGCTGACTCTAGTTTTTTGCAAAGTGTACTTTTACTATCTCCTCTAGATGGAAAACCACATAATCGTGCTGTTCTAACCATCTGGAGTACGAATAAGTCCGATCAAGTCACTTTAGATACACACGATCTGAAAAAAACTTTGGAGCCTTACGTGAACCACAACTATTTTAGAACTACTTATAAAGTACTGTTGTAATACTATGAAATTATAGTTATTATACTGTATACTGTTATAACGTATATAGAAAGGAATGGTTCAAATTTTCTTAAAGAAGAACAATAAGGCTTTAATTTCAAATATTATTTTTGACTTTATTGTTGGGATTTTCTTTGTTTATTATCTAAAGGTCTCAGCTGACGTTTCTACATTCTTACGTACTATTTTAATTGTCTTTGCTGCTTATGACTTTACAGACATGTTTTTTAGTATCAAATTATTAATAGAACAAAAAAGAAATTCTAAAAAATAAACTTTCATAAGTAAAAAAGCACCTATTAATGCAACAGTGCTTCCCAATTAGTCAGATATTTGATCTAACTTTTAGGGAGTACTGAACGTTAATAGGTGCTTTTCTTTCAAGAAAGACTCTACTGCATTTCTAACACAGTTAAATTAAAGTACAAAAAAAGAGTTAGTTAAAACTAACCCATTATTATTAAAGGCGGTAACCGGATTTGAACCGGTGATGAAGGTTTTGCAGACCTCTGCCTTACCACTTGGCTATACCGCCATTATAATAAAAAAGTGTAATTACTCGCATAAAAATTACACGAAAATTACACGAAATAGCTCGATAACAATCTTACTAAATTTATGCCGCCGGTGGGGGTCGAACCCACACTCCCGTGAAGGAACTGGATTTTGAGTCCAGCGCGTCTGCCAATTCCGCCACAGCGGCATCTAGCGTTGCTATATTATAAAGTAGGTCTTTAAATCAACCTAAAGGGCGGTATGTGGGAATCGAACCCACGCGTGCCGGAGCCACAATCCGGTGCGTTAACCACTTCGCCAATACCGCCATCATGGCAGGGATAGTAGGAGTTGAACCCACACTGACGGTTTTGGAGACCGTAGTTCTACCATTAAACTATATCCCTATCATTGGTAAAAACAAAACTAAATGTGAACTAAACGTTCACTATGGCGCGGGACAGAATCGAACTGCCGACAC
>NZ_JQBF01000006.1 GCF_001437285.1 Pediococcus pentosaceus
AATCATTAGGGAATCAATTAAAAAGATATAAGGGTTTAAGTTTTAAAAACTTAAACCCTTATTTTTTTATTCAAAAATTCATCCTAACAAATTTTAAAAAATACATTGACTTGTCCGTATAAATATTCTATGATTAATATCGAACTTATGAATACGCTTTCAAAATATGAATGTGTGATTTCAAGGAGGAAAACAATGAGTAAGGAAAAGAAGATTCCAAGTGGATTTATTTATTTCTTTGGTTCATTTGGTGGGATTTTATTTGGTTATGATATTGGTGTAATGACAGGAGCACTTCCCTTCTTACAAACTGATTGGAACTTGCAAAATAATGCGGGGGTAATTGGTTGGATTACATCTGCCGTAATGTTTGGGGCCATTTTTGGTGGCGCTTTAGCCGGAAATTTGTCTGACAAACTTGGTCGTCGGAAGATGATTTTGATTTCATCGTTAGTTTTTGCAATCGGCTCACTTTTGTCAGCGCTTTCTCCACACGATGGACAAATTTATTTAATCGCTGTACGTATTTTCTTAGGACTTGCAGTAGGTGCTGCATCGGCCCTTGTACCAGCTTATATGTCAGAAATGGCTCCAGCTCGTTTAAGAGGTCGTCTATCAGGTATTAACCAAACCATGATTGTTTCAGGAATGTTGCTATCATATATTGTTGACTTTTTACTTAAAGATTTACCAGAACAAATGGCTTGGCGTCTAATGCTTGGTTTAGCCGCTGTACCAGCAGTTATCCTTTATTTCGGAGTTTTGAAATTACCAGAATCACCACGTTTCCTAGTTAAAAGTAATGATATTGACGGAGCAAGAAGAACATTATCTTACATCCGTCCTGAAAATGAAGTTGATGCAGAATTAAAAACAATCAGAGAAACAGCAGCTGAAGAAGAATCAGCTAATACTAGCTCAACATTCTTAGATTTATTAAGTGGTAAATACCGTTACTTAGTAATCGCTGGTGTTGGGGTAGCCGCTTTCCAACAATTCCAAGGTGCAAATGCCATCTTCTATTACATTCCATTAATTGTTGAAAAAGCAACTGGAAATGCTGCAAGTTCAGCATTGATGTGGCCTATTATCCAAGGTGTCATTTTGGTTCTTGGTTCACTAGTATTCCTATGGATTGCTGACAAATTTAAACGTCGGACATTGTTAACCATGGGTGGAACGGTTATGGGACTTTCATTTATCCTTCCCGCTGTTCTTAACATGTTCATCAAAGATATGAACCCAATGATGATCGTTGTATTCCTATGTATCTACGTAGCCTTCTATTCATTTACTTGGGCACCATTAACATGGGTGATCGTCGGAGAAATCTTCCCACTAGCAATTCGTGGTAAAGCTTCCGGAGTTGCATCATCATTCAACTGGATTGGTTCATTCTTAGTTGGTCTTTTATTCCCAATCATGACAGCTAACATGCCTCAAGAAGCGGTGTTCGCAATCTTTGGAATTATTTGTTTGTTAGGTGTTCTATTTATCAGAACACGTGTACCTGAAACAAAAGGTCACACACTAGAAGAAATTGAAGAACAAGGACTTGGAAAATAAATTAGTTTGGAGATTTTAAAATGAATTTAGTTGAAATATCAAAAGAAATTGAAAATGGCAATGTAGCACTTGGTATTGAACTTGGTTCAACCCGAATCAAGGCCGTTTTAATCACCAGTGACTATAAGACAATTGCTTCAGGAAGTTTTGTCTGGGAAAACCAATTTAAGGATCAAATCTGGACGTATTCATTGGATACAGTTTGGCAAGGGATCCAAGCTAGTTATTCGCAGATGGCTGCTGAAGTGCACAGCAAATATCATCAATCATTAACTTCCATTAAATCAATCGGAATTAGTGCAATGATGCATGGTTATCTAGCATTTTCAAAAAATAATGATTTGTTAGTGCCATTCCGCACCTGGCGGAACAACATCACGGAAGAATCTGCTGCAAAATTGACAGAAGCATTTAGTTTCAATATTCCACAACGCTGGACGATTGCACATCTCTACCAAGCAATTCTAAATGGCGAAGAACATGTTAAGGATATTGATTTTGTAACGACCCTTGCTGGCTATGTGCACTGGAAATTATCTGGTGAAAAAGTATTGGGTGTTGGTGATGCCTCAGGAGTCTTCCCTATCGATGAAAAGACGGGCTATTATTCAAAATCAATGCTGAAAACGTTTGCTGAACTAGAAGATGTTAAGCAGTTTGATTGGGATATCAACCAAGTCCTCCCAGATGTGAAGAGCGCTGGTGAAAAAGCCGGTGAATTAACTGCCGAGGGTGCTAATTTACTTGATGTAACTGGCAATCTTCAAGCGGGTAGCGTAATGGCTCCTCCAGAAGGTGACGCAGGAACTGGAATGGTGGGTACTAATAGTGTTCGCAAACGAACTGGTAACATTTCGGTCGGGACATCAGCCTTTTCAATGGTGGTACTAGAAAAGCCTTTGAAATCCGTTCATCGTGATATCGACGTTGTAATGACTCCCGATGGAGCCCCAGTTGCTATGGTTCATGTTAATAACTGTTCATCAGATATCAATGCTTGGGCCCAAATCTTTAGTGATTTTGCAGCAAGATTAGGAATTAACCTAGCACCAGATAAGCTCTATGAAGCACTCTTCTTAGAAGCAACTAAAGCTGATCATGATTTGGGACATTTGATTAATTATAGTTATCAATCTGGTGAAAATATTACAAATATCAAAGCAGGACGACCATTATTTGTTCGTAAGTCGGATAGTAATTTCAACCTACCAAACTTTATGCAAACTCAACTTTATTCTGCGTTTGCACCCCTAAAAATTGGTATGGACATCCTTAGCAATGAAGAAGATATCAAGACGGATGTCATGATTGCTCAAGGTGGATTATTCCGTACTCCAGTAGTTGCTCAACAAGTTTTATCGGATGCGCTTAATATTCCGATTACTGTAATGGCTAACGCTGGCGAAGGTGGGCCATGGGGAATGGCAGTCCTAGCAATGTTTGCTAGCGACAGTAATGGTCAAAGTTTAAGTGATTATCTAGACACCAACGTCTTTAGTAATCCTGAAAGTATGACCTTGAGCCCTGAACCAGAAGGCGTTGAAGCATACGACGAATTTACTAAGGAATATGTAGCAGGCTTACCAGTTGAAGCTCAAGCTGGAGAAGTAATTTAGGAGGGATAAAGTTAATGTTAGAGAAGTTAAAACAGGAAGTTTACGAAGCAAACATGCAACTTCCTAAATTAGATTTAGTTACCTTTACTTGGGGTAACGTTTCAGGGATTGACCGCGAAAAAGGTCTATTCGTTATCAAACCATCTGGGGTCGACTATGACAAGTTGAAACCAGAAGATATGGTAGTAGTAAATTTGAAGGGTGAAGTTGTGGAAGGTGAAATGAATCCTTCTAGTGACACACCTACGCATACGGTTTTATACAACGAATTCCCAGAAATCGGTGGGATTGTACATACCCATTCTCCATGGGCTGTTTCCTTTGCCGCCGCAGAAATTGATGTACCAGCTTTAAGTACAACCCACGCTGATACATTCTACGGCGACGTGCCGGTAACACCGGCACTCACTAAAGAAGAGATTGAAGGCGGTTATGAAGAAAATACTGGTAAGGTAATTGTTAAGACATTCAAGGAACGTAAGATTGATCCAGAAGCGGTTCCAGCTGTTTTGGTTAGCCAACATGGACCATTTGCTTGGGGCAAGACACCTGACAAAGCGGTTTACAATGCAAAGGTTTTAGAAGTTGCTTCAGAAATTGATTACCACGCTCTTCAAATGACTAGAAGAAATGTTGAAGTTCCTCAATATTTGTTAGACAAACATTATTACCGTAAGCATGGTAAGAATGCCTACTACGGTCAAGAAAATGCTAAGTCTAAAGAACACGCAGCAAGAAAATAAAAAAACTAAAAAATAAGGAGATTTTTATCATGAAAAAAGTACAAGATTATGAATTTTGGTTTGTTACAGGTAGTCAATTCCTATATGGTGAAGAAACACTACGTTCTGTAGAAAAAGATGCAAAAGAAATCGTTGATAAGTTAAACGAATCAAAGAAGTTGCCTTATCCAGTTAAATTCAAGCTAGTTGCTACAACAGCTGAAAACATTACAGAAGTAATGAAAGAAGTTAACTACAATGATAAAGTTGCCGGTGTGATTACATGGATGCACACTTTCTCACCAGCTAAAAACTGGATTCGTGGTACAGAATTACTCCAAAAACCATTGCTACACTTAGCAACTCAATTCTTGAACCACATTCCATATGACACAATTGACTTTGATTACATGAACTTGAACCAATCAGCTCATGGTGACCGTGAATATGCATTCATCAACGCTCGTCTACGTAAGAATAACAAGATTATCTCAGGTTACTGGGGTGATGAAGGCATTCAAAAACAAATTGCTAAGTGGATGGATGTTGCTGTTGCATACAACGAATCATACGGTATCAAGGTCGTAACTTTCGCTGACAAGATGCGTAACGTTGCTGTTACAGATGGTGACAAGATCGAAGCTCAAATCAAGTTTGGTTGGACAGTTGATTACTGGGGTGTTGCAGACCTAGTTGAAGAAGTTAATGCCGTTTCTGACGAAGACATTGACAAGAAGTACGAAGAAATGAAGAATGACTACAACTTTGTTGAAGGTCAAAACTCTTCCGAAAAATTCGAACACAATACTAAGTATCAAATTCGTGAATACTTCGGTTTGAAGAAGTTCATGGATGACCGTGGATACACAGCATTCACAACTAACTTTGAAGACTTAGCTGGTTTGGAACAATTACCAGGTTTAGCAGCACAAATGTTGATGGCTGAAGGTTATGGATTTGCTGGCGAAGGTGACTGGAAGACAGCTGCTTTGGACCGCTTATTGAAGATTATGGCTCACAACAAGCAAACTGTATTTATGGAAGATTACACACTTGATCTTCGTGAAGGTCATGAAGCAATCCTTGGATCACATATGCTTGAAGTTGACCCATCAATCGCCAGTGACACACCACGTGTTGAAGTACACCCATTGGACATTGGCGGTAAAGAAGACCCTGCTCGTTTTGTATTTACAGGTATGGAAGGTGACGCTGTTGACGTTACAATGGCTGACTATGGCGACGAATTCAAACTTATGTCATATGATGTTACTGGTAACAAGACTGAAAAAGAAACACCATATCTACCAGTTGCAAAACAACTTTGGACTCCAAAACAAGGTTGGAAGCAAGGTGCTGAAGGCTGGCTAACACTTGGTGGTGGACACCATACAGTTCTTTCATTTGCAATTGATGCTGAACAATTACAAGACCTTAGCAACATGTTTGGTTTGACATACGTTAACATCAAATAATGCTTTACAGTAAGATTTAAATCTTAAAAATAATTTATTCAATGCCACGAAGGAGAAATCTTTCGTGGCATTTTTGGTGGTTAAAAAATTTTTTGGGCATACATAATTAAAGAAACAAATGTTTTTTTAAGGGAGATACCTTTTATTTTGGTTAACTTTGTGCAATACTACACATGTAAATAATTAAATTCTAAGGAAGTGTCTTTATGAAAATTGCTGTAATTAAGGAGCAAAAAGAAGGCGAAGGACGGGTAGCAGCCACACCTGAAAATGTGCAAAAGATGGTAGAAGCTGGAAATGAAGTTCTTGTGGAGCGCGATGCAGGAATTGGTGCCGGATTTTCCAATGAAGAATTTGAAAATGCAGGAGGAAAAATTGTTTCTCATGCGGAAGCTTGGAAGGCTAAGTTATGTATTAAAGTTAAGGAGCCTGACGAAGAAGAATATCAATATTTTGAAAAGGGCAAGATTGTCTGGGGCTTCCAGCATTTAGCATCTGCAAAAGCTACCGTGGAAGCCATGATGCAAGCAGGAGTAACGGCAATTGGTGGTGAAACGATTGTCAAAGATGGAAAGCTAGAACTGTTAGCACCGATGAGCCAAATTGCGGGGCGTCGCTCGGTAATCATGGGAGCATATTATTTAGAAGCGCAACATCAAGGCGCTGGTATTTTATTGCCAGGAATTCCAGGCATGATTTCAGCGGGTAATGTTGTAATTTTTGGTGGCGGTAACGCCGCTACCGGTGCAGCAGATACAGCACTGGGATTAGGTTGTTCAGTGGTGATTATTGAATTGAACGACCAGAGAATCCAACAGCTCCAAAAATTATATGAAGGTAAAAAAGTTCGAGTCGTTAAGTCAAATGAAGCAAATTTAGCCCAAGAAATCAAAGATGCTGATCTATTTATATCGACCATTTTGATTCCAGGTTCTCGGCCACCTAAGTTGGTTAAAGAATCGATGGTTAAAACGATGAAGAAGGGCTCAGTCATCGTTGATATTGCAATTGATCAAGGCGGAACGGTAGAAACCATTGACCACCCAACGACGATTGACGATCCAATTTTTATTAAAGATGGCGTAATTCATTATGCTGTACCTAATCAACCAGGAGCAGTTCCACGGACATCCACGATGGCTTTGGCTGCCGGTAATTTAGATTATCTATTGGAAATAGCCGATCAGGGGATTAAAGCTGCTGGTAAAAATGATCCAGCATTAGCATCTGGGATTAACCTGTATGAAGGAAAAATTACTAATCAAGGTTTGGCAGACTCCTTGAATCTTCCATATACTGAACTGAAACTATAGAAAAAGGGGGTGGCGTTGATGTTAGTAGAGAAAGAACCCAGAAACCAAGTTGTAGCAGTAACTGATAATTTATTAAATCTAAATCAGATTGAAGAAGCCCGCGAGGTTATTAAAAAATATGCGCGTCGGACACCGTTAGTTAAGTCCATGTTTTTGAGCAACAACGTTGTCCATGGGGATGTCTATTTAAAATTAGAGAATATGCAATTAACCGGTTCTTTTAAATTTAGAGGGGCGAATAACAAAATTAACCACTTGAATGAAGAAGAAAAACAACGAGGTGTAATTACAGCTTCGGCTGGAAATCATGCACAAGGAGTAGCTTTGACCGGTAAGTTGCTGGGAATTAAAACTACGGTAGTGATGCCGGATGAGGCGCCCCAAATGAAGCGCGATGCAACCCGAGGATATGGAGCGGAAGTAGATATTCATGGCGCAACTTTTGATGACGCTCACGAATGGATGCGAGAAAGAGCTGAAAAAGAAGGAAAAACCATTGTAGATCCGTTTAATGATGCTTTAATTTGTGCTGGACAAGGAACTATCGGTTTGGAAATTCTAGAAGATTTAGTGGATGTAGAAACCGTTGTAGTACCAGTCGGGGGCGGTGGCTTAATTTCAGGAATCGCCACGGCCTTGAAGTCGATCAACCCTTCGATTCATATCGTCGGAGTTCAATCGGAAAATGTGCATGGCATGAAGGCGTCTGTTGATGCAGGCAAAATTGTTAAACATCACCAAGATTTTACGCTAGCAGACGGAACTGATGTAGCAACCCCAGGTGATATTACATTTGGGATTGTTTCCAAACTAGTGGATGAGATTGTCTTGGTTAGTGAAGAAGAAATTTCAAAAGCGATGAAAGATTTGATGCAGAGAACCAAGGTGGTTGCTGAAGGAGCAGGAGCATTGCCAACGGCCGCTTTAGAAGCAGGTAAGATTGATCCAAAATGGACTAAAGATAAGAAGGTTGTGGCTTTAGTTTCCGGTGGAAATGTGGATCTACAGCGAGTTTCACAGATTATTGATCACTTCTTTACTCCTGTTGATACGCATAAAGGTGCCATTGGGTAATTAATATTTTGTGAGTGAAAGAGGGAATCAAATTGGCAAAAAATAAGGAGCAAAAAAGCGGTAAACATGTACCGTATGTCACTAAAAAGCAACGGGGTGGTAGTCCAGCCATCTTAATCATGGGGATTATTTTAGCTATTATTTTTGGTGCATCAACGGCTTATTCAGGGATGAAAGCTGGATTAACGGTCGCCGCAGGAATTCCAGGTTCAATTATTGGATCAGGATTGGTTAGTATTTTTGCCAGAAAAAAAGGGATTTTAGGCAAAAATATACTGCAAGGCATGTCGAGCGGTGGTGAAGCCATTGCCAGTGGAATGATTTACGTTTTACCAGCCATTATTTTAATTGGCGGGCACGTTAATTTTTGGACCGGAATGATGGTGGGAATTTTAGCCGTGCTATTTGCCATTGGGAGTGCTTCGTTAGTACAAAATTATCTAATTGTAGAAGAACATGGACGTCTAGCTTATCCCGAATCAATGGCGATTACGGAAGCGTTAGTGGCCTCAGAAAGTGGTGGTGATTCACTTAAATTCTTAGGAATTGGTTTCGGAATTGGTGGTTTGATTACCATGGTTACAACCCAAGTTTTCGGGTGGCTAAACAATATGATTACTTACACCGGAAATTCATTTTATCGTTGGAAAATGTCTACTGAAGTCAATCCGATGTTAGCAGGAATCGGTTTTGTAGTTGGAATTGATGTAGCTTTAACGATGTTTGCGGGATCGATTCTTTCAAATTTTGCGGTAGTTCCGTTGGTAAGCTACTTTACCCAAATGGCTGGCGGAAGTGCTCACGTTTGGAATAATGCAGCTTTGCATATTTCACAAATGGGTGTGGATGATGTCGCTGGATCGTACGTTAAGTATATTGGGGCCGGAATGATGCTTTGCGGAGGAATCATTGGAGCAATCAAGTTGATTCCCGTAATCTGGACTTCGATTAAAAAAGTAATCAACGCTCGCAATAGCGCTACGGAAGAAAAGAATGCCCTAGGTGTGATTGCATTGATGTTGTCGATAATTTTAATTTTTGTCGCTGGTTTTATTATTTCAGGTTCATTTTTAGTTGCTCTTATTGGTGGAATTCTTTCACTATTATTAGCTTTATTATTTGTAATTGTTTCGGCCCGTTTAGCAGGAACCATCGGGTGCTCGAACGCGCCGGTGTCAGGGATGACTATTGCTTCATTGGTAATTATGACTTTGGCCTTTGTATCAATGGGATGGACAAATCAGAACTACAGTGAAATCTTATTGCTATTTGGAGTTTTCATTGTTACCGCAATCTCGGTTGGTGGGGGTTATATGCAAACCCAAAAAGTTAACTATATGATTGGTGGTTCCAATCGTGAGATGATGAAATACTACATGATTGCCGGAATTGTGGGGGTATTTACGGTCGTAGGAACAACCGTGATCCTAGCTCCACAATTACAGGTGACCGGTTCTAACCCACCATTTGGATTACCCCAAGCCAATTTGATTGCAACGCTAACAACGGGAATTATGTCGGGAAATCTACCATGGATTATGGTCATTGTCGGAATAGTAATGGCGATTGTTTTATGGATGCTAGATTTACCAATTATGACGGTGGCTTTAGGTTTCTACTTACCAATTTCGACTACTTCGATCATTTTAGTGGGAGCGTTGCTTAAATTGATTGTAGATAAGACAACTAAGGGAGAAGCATTAAAAGCTAAAAGAATCCAAAGTGGTGTCAGTCTTTCTTCAGGTTTAATCGCTGGGGGCTCAATCATTGGCTTGATTGGTATTATTCTACACGTGACTGGTTTGCTTAAAGATGCGTCACCTAAAGGTTTTGCCGCCGGAAATGCGATGGGAATCATAATCTTAATTGTATTAGCGGTTGCCATTGTTGTACCACTTTACATGATTAAAAAGGTAGAAGATCGGAAACCAAGTGATGAAAACGAGGGATGAGCATCAGTTAACAGATGATGAATTACGGGAGATTGTATTTGAAAAGAATCCACGAGTGGACTACGAACTAAAACAAGGAATTATTACAATTATTAAGCCACAAGATCATTGGATTCAAAGATTTTTCCGCAAGCTTAATTTTAAAATTCCCGAAAATACTTATTTAGATTTGGACGAATATGGGAGCTTCATATTTCAACAAGTAAATGGTAAGCGGAGTGTCTATGAGATTGGGCAAAATTTAGGTCATAAATTTACCGAAGCTAACGAGTATTTATACAGTCGTTTGTGGTTATATTTAAATCATCTGGAAGAAAACGAACAAATTATTAAACGGATTTCTTAAATTTACGAAGGAGAATATTATGGAAGATCGAATCGAATTGTCAGCATGTACCTCAATCATGGTAGGAAAAGCAGCTTCCCTAGATGGAGCGACGTATATTTCTAGAAATGAAGACCGCCTAATTGCCATTCATCCAAAGCGTTTTTTGGTACAACCAGCAGTTAGCGGGCGTAAAGAAACTTATACATCGCCCTACAATGGGTTGACGGTGCCTTTACCAGCAAGCGGTTATCGCTATACTTCTACGCCGAATGGGGATGAAAGTGATGGCCCTAATGAAGAGGACGGCTTTAACGAAAAGAACGTTGGTGAAAGTGCCACAGAAAGTGTTTACGCAAACGAACGGGTACTGGCTTATGATCCATTTGTTAAAAATGGATTGGCAGAAGATTCAATGACTACTTTGGTATTGCCTTTTATTAATTCGGCGCGCGATGGTGTGCGCTATTTGGGTGAACTGGTTAAAAAGTATGGTTCTGCTGAAGGAAATGGTGTCCAATTTAATGATGCGGATGAAGTTTGGTATATGGAAATTGTGACCGGTCATCAATGGGTCGCTGTACGAATTCCCGACGATTGCTATGCCGTGGCAGCTAACCAAATTGCTATTGAGGATATTGATTTTAACGATCCCGATAACTACATGTGGTCAGAAAATATTCAAACATTTGTGGAAGAACATCATTTGAATCCTGACCGAGATCGGTGGAACTTCCGTCACATTTTTGGAACGGATACTGAAAAAGATCATCACTACAATACTCCACGGGTTTGGTTTGCCCAAAGGTACTTAAATCTAGAAATTGACCAGGATCCTGAATCTCCAGAACTACCATTTATTCGGAAGGCTAGCCGGAAAATTGCAGTTGAGGATATTCAATATATTTTGAAGTCTCACTATAACGAAACTAAATACGATCCTCTCGGAAGCGGAAGTGAGCACGATCGCAAGACTTATCGGGCCATTTCGCTATCGAGAACTGCTAATTCACACATTCTCCAAATGCGCGATAGTCGTAAAAATGGTGCTGCCGGAGTGCAATGGATTGGATTTGGCGTGCCAAGTTTCTGTCCACACGTTCCGTTCTTTACGAATGCAAATGATACAGACGTTTCATATCGAGAATTACCTGAACAAATGTCGTTAGATAGCGCCTACTGGTTATATGAAACATTAGCAATGGTCGTTGAATCGCATTATGCGGAATTTATCCAAGCGGACCTAGATTATCAAAAGGAATTATCACAGTGGGCAAGAATGAAGATTAGTGAGGTTGACCAGCAAGCTGAAAGCCTTGAGGGAGCCCAACTTACGGACTATTTAACTAAACAAAACCATTTAATCGCCCAGCATTATAATGATGAAACTAAAAAACTTCTAGCAGAACTAACGAAACAGGGAGCGGAATTGTCGAAGTTGACGTTTAAGATGGATCCTAATTTGTAGAGGTAATAAAACCATTTTAAGGATTTATAAGGATACTCAATATCTGCTTTCAATGGATTTCCTCGTTTCTTTAGTATAAAAAAGGTTTTTGGATACAAAATAAAAATCCCAGAAGACAGTTTTTGTCTTCGGGATTTTTAAGTTAGAGGTTTATTTTTTATTTACCAGGCACATAATCAGGATCAATGATTAAAACCGGTTTAATAACTTCACCTGAACGAGAAGCAGCATTTGCTTCATTAATTTCGTCAAAATTAAAGAATTTTTCAGTCTTATCAAAATCAAACATGCCAGCTTTGTAGAATTCAATTAGACGAGGGATGTCAATTTGTGGAATCGAATCGCCCATGTTGACACCGACAATCTTCTTGTCATCTACACAAAGATCATTCCAAGTATCAAGGTCAATGTGATTTGGTGTTACAGCGATAGTTGCAGTGGTACCACCTTGGGTTAGAACTTTGATGGAATCTTCCATGACTTTAGTGATACCAGTTGTGTCAACAGCCCAATTAACTCCGAGGCCGCCAGTTAATTTTTTCACTTCTTCGACTACATCAACATTTTTACTATTGATAACATCAGTAGCACCTAATTCTTTGGCTAAGGCTAAACGAGAATCAACAATATCAATTCCGATCACTTTTATACAACCAGAAATCTTACCAGCCATCATAGCTGCTAAACCAACGGCTCCTGTACCAAATACGGCGATGGTGTCACCGGGACGTGGTTGAAGAGTGTTGAGAACGGTACCTGAACCAGTTACATAGCCACATCCAAGTGGTCCAACTTTACGAAGATCGATAGCGTCATCAATTTTAACGGCATTTCGTTCACGAACAACGGTCGTAGAAGTGAATGAACTTTGGTCAAACATATCTGCAACGTGCTTGCCATTTTCAGTGAAGTGGCTTGAGCCATCTGGACGTACACCAGAAAGGTTGTTAGCGGCGTAGTTACGGCATTGAGTTGGGATCCCACGTAGACAATTATCACAATTTCCGCAAGCATAGAAACTTAGAATGACATGGTCGCCAGGTTTAAATTGTGTAACTTCTGGTCCAACTTTTTCAACGATTCCGGAACCTTCATGGCCAAGAACAATCGGATAATCAATAATAGCATCACCCACCCGTAGAGCTTCGTCAGAATGACAAATTCCACTGGCAACCATATGAACTTGAATATCGTCTGGCCCCATTTCAGCTAATTCAATATCATCTTTAATCTTAAAATCACTATTTTGTTGATCAACAACTGCTGCTTTAATTTTCATGAACTAGGATCTCCTTTGTGAATTGGTATGTATGATTCATAAACTAATTATTTCACAAAAAGAAAGCGTTTGCAAAACTAACTTTGTATAAATAACTTATTTTTAATTTACGCTTGAAAGAGTGCTAATATGTGGTTATATTGGTGTTAATTAGCAGAGAAGAATGATTTGGAGGATAAATCATGCAAAAATTAGTATCAATCGATGTAGGTGGAACATCAATAAAATATGGCCTGTGGGATGAAAATACCAAGCAATTAAGTGACAAAGGAAGTATTGCAACACCTGATAATATTGAAGATTTTTATCAAGTTCTTCAACAAATTAAAGATAGCTTTAAGGATGTCGATGGAATTGGAATGAGTATCCCAGGTGCAGTAGACCAGCGCACGGGGGTGATTGGTGGTATTAGCGCCATTCCATATATTCATAACTTTCCAATCCAAAAAGAACTAGAGGCACGATTAGAAACTAAAATAACAATGGAAAATGATGCTAACTGTGCGGCTTTAGCTGAAGTATCAATTGGTACAGCTAAAGACATGAATAACGTACTATTTGTAGTTATTGGTACTGGCGTAGGTGGTGCGGTTGTAATAAATCGTCAAATCGTTCACGGAAGCCATCTTTACGGTGGTGAATTTGGTATGATGTTAGCGTTAGAAAATCAACAGCTTAGTAAAGTTGGAACGGCTGTGCATCTCGGTCAAAATTATAATGACAAATATGATAATAATTTATCCGGGCGAGAAGTTTTAGAACTTGCTTATAAGGGTGACAAAAATGCCATGAAAGAGGTACAAAAGATGTACGATAATCTTGCGCATGTCATTTATAATATTCAGTTCGGAATAGATCCAGAGGCAATCATTATTGGTGGTGGAGTTTCTGCTAATACTAATTTTATTAAAGGATTGAATCAAACTCTTCAAAACCTTATGATAAATCTTCGCGATATTCCAATTACTCCTCAAGTAAAGGCTGCAGAGTTACATAATGATGCTAATTTAGTTGGTGCGGCATATAATTTTTATAATTGATAATATTGGCCTTATTACCTAAGCTACTATAGCGAAATTTAATTACAAAAAACGTCCTTGATGTAGAGAAATACATCAAGGACGTTTTTTGTTTTTAAATATTATAAGCTAACAGTTTCTTTACTGTCTTTCAAATCGAATTCTTTAACTTCTGTTCCTACATGAACAAAAAGTTTTGGTTGAGCTGAAAGAACTGTAGTATCAACGGTTAAATTACCTCCGTTAACATCAACGGTAATTTCTCCAAGTACATTTCCCTTATTATCAACAACACGTTGTGAATGAGTTCCTTCGGTCATTTGATATAAGTGAAGTTCAGGAGCAGCTGCATAATTGTAATCAGCGTGTTCAGCATCAGGGTTAGTTAGTAAGATACTATTTTCACGAGCTAACAATGGAAGGTTCAAATAGTCGTATTCTTCAGTAATCCATTCACCATTACTATTAACATCATACACTTTATTAGTTAAGATGTTAGTCCATTTACCACCTGGAATATAGTACTTAACAGTGCCTTCTTCGTTGAAAATAGGAGCAACTAACAAGTTAGAGCCGAGCATGTATTGAGTATCCAAATGATAACTGTTTTGATCTTCGCCAAATTCAAGGAACATTGGACGCATCAATGGCACACCAGTTTCATGAGTACGGACAGCTTCATCATAGAGATATGGCATTAGAGTTAACTTGTTTTTAACAAATTTACGTGTTACGTCAACAGCTTCTTCATCGTAGTTCCATGGAACACGATATTCGATATTACCGTGGTAACGACTGTGAGAAGAAAGAAGACCAAATTGAGTCCAGCGCTTGTAAATATCAGCTGAAGCGTTATCTTCAAAACCACCAATATCGTGACTCCAGAAACCAAATCCTGAAAGGAGGAATGATAATCCACCGCGAAGTGAATCAGCCATTGAAGTATAACGTGATAAGTTATCGCCACCCCAGTGAACAGGGAATTTTTGTGAACCTACTGTAGCTGAACGAGCAAATACAGCAGCTTCGCCTTCGCCTTTCTTTTCCAACAATACATCGAAGACCGCTTTGTTGTATAAGTAAGTGTAGTAGTTGTGCATGCGTTTTGGATCGGAGCCATCAAAGTAAACAGCATCTTCAACTGGAATTCGTTCACCAAAGTCAGTCTTGAATGCATCCACACCCATATCCATCAATTCGCGGAGGTAATCTTTATACCACTCAGTCGCTTCTGGGTTAGTAAAATCAACGATGCCTTGACCAGCTTGCCATAAATCCCATTGCCAAACGTTACCATCGCTATGTTTAATGAAGTAACCTTTTTCTTTACCAATTTTGAATAAACGCGATTTTTGACTGATGTATGAGTTTAACCAAACACAAACTTTGAGACCTTTATCGTGAATTCTTGAAATTAGACCCTTTGGATCTGGGAAAGAATCTTTGTCCCATTCAAAACTTGTCCATTCAAAGCCCTTCATCCAGAAACAGTCAAAGTGGAATACATCAAGTGGAATGTTACGTTCTTTCATTCCATCAATAAATTTCATAACAGTTTCTTCACTGTAATCAGTAGTGAAGGAAGTTGAAAGCCATAAACCAAATGACCATGCTGGTGGAAGAGCTGGTTTACCAGTTAATGATGTGTAGTTTTCAAGAATTTTCTTTGGAGTAGGGCCGTAAATCACAAAGTATTCAAGTGATTCACCTTCGATACTAAATTGAACGCGTGAAGTATTTTCTGAAGCTACTTCAAATGAAACAGTTTCAGGTTGGTTAACAAATACACCGTAGCCTTTGTTAGTGATGTAGAATGGAATATTCTTGTAAGCTTGTTCGCTACCAGTTCCACCATCTTTTTGAGTAATATCAACGCTTTGACCATTCTTTACGAATGAAGTGAAACGTTCACCAAGTCCATAAACTAATTCGTCAATACCGATTGATAGCTGTTCACGCATGTAATGTTTCTTAGTAGCAGTTTCGGTGATTTCACCTTCAGCATTGGGTTCAGATTTAGTGATAACTTTACCATTAGCTTTAAATTCGATTTTAAAATCACTACCATCTACAGGAAATACAGCAGATAAGTCACCAGATTGGATCTTAAGTTGGTTGTCTTCTGTAGATGTTTCTAAATTAACGTGTTGATCGTTTAGACCAAAACTAGGTCCTTTTTGAAGTTGATCAAAGTGAGTTAATTTAACACCAATTACATTTTTAATAGGTGATGTAACGTCAATAGTAGTCATACCAAGATTTAAAGTATCACCACGTTCGTTAATCTTCTTATAAGGAGCAAATACTTGTACATTATCGTCATGAATATCGTAACTATATACTTGTTTCGGATTATTTACTTCGAAGCCTTCTTTATCTAACCAATAACCATTTGTAAATTTCATATTACTAATGAGCCTCCTTGAATTAATAGACAAATCAATTAATAAGCAAAACTAACAAACCTTTTCAAAAACAAATTGTAAGCGAATACACTTTTAATGTCAACGCTTTTATTATTTTTTGAAAACGCTTTACAAAAATATCTAAGCATGTATAATGTTGTTTGTAAATAGAACTAACAAACCTTTTGTATCATAATAAAAAATTAGGAAAAGGGTGCTAATATTATGGAAATACCACAAAAAGAACCAGTACATACACATAATTTAGTTTCATGGAAAGAACGTATTAGTTATGCTGTGAGTGATTTTGCATGTAACTTGTCATTCCAAATGATTGGAACATACTTAATGTTCTTCTATACAGATGTTTTCGGGATTACAGCAGCTGCAGTAGGAACGTTATTCTTGGTGGCTCGTATTGTGGATGCTATTGATGGTCCAGTTTGGGGATTATTAATTGATCATACCCATACAAGATGGGGTAAGAGTCGTCCATTCTTCCTATGGTTTGCTATCCCATTCGCAATTTTCTGTGTATTGTGTTTCACAACACCTAATCTAAGCATGGGTGGAAAGGTTGTTTGGGCATACATCACATATATTGGAGTAGATGTTTTGTATTCAGCTGTAAATATTCCAATTACTTCAATTTTGCCTAGTTTAACAAATGATACTGATGAACGTGTAACTCTAAGTACAATTCGTCAATTCTTTGGTACAGCAGGCGCAACCATTGTTACAGTTGCAGCATTACCAATGGTTAACTTCTTTGGTGGTGGCAATCAACAAAAAGGTTTCTTTATTAGTGTATTAATTTTGGCTATTATCTCTGCAATTTTATTATTAATAACTTTTGCTAATACAAGAGAACGTATTCAAACTAAGAGTTCAAGAAAATCCATTCCAGTTAAACAATCTTTGAAAGCGCTCAAGAAAAATTGGCCTTGGGCAATTGTCATTTTTATCAATTTTATTTACTGGCTTGGAATGCAAACCAAGAGTCAAGTTACTGTTTATTTCTTCAAATACAACATGCATAACGCCGGATTAGCTTCATTGGTATTAGGTTTACAAATTGTGGCATTGTTGGCAGTTGTTATTACACCAGCGGTAGCTAAAAAAATTGGTAAGAGAAATACCATGTTAATGGGAATGCTCTTAGCAATTGTTGGTCAATTAATTTTGAGTATAGGTGCAAGTCAATTAAGTGTAGCAATCATTATTGTTGCAACCTTGGTTGGATATCTAGGAACTGGTTTTGTTTCAGGATTAATTGCTGTTATGTTAGCTGACTCAGTGGATTATGGTGAATGGAAGAATGGTGTTCGTGCCGAAGGTATCGTTACTTCATTCTCTAGCTTCTCTGCTAAACTTGGAATGGGTATTGGTGGTGCAGTAACTGGTATGATTTTGAGTGCAGGTGGTTATGTAGCTAATGCTACACAAACAGCAACAGCCTTAAGAGCTATTGAACAAAATTACATTTGGGTTCCAATTATTGGTTTTGGACTATCAGCAATTGCTTTGTTATTCTACAAGGTAGATGGTGTTGAAGATAAGATGCAAGCAGATCTTGCAGCAAAACATCAAAAAGAAAACGAAGAAGAATAATATAAGTAATTAGGGAGAGCAACATGGTAATTCATAAAGAAACGATGAGATCAGCAAACGAAAAATCAGTTTTACAGAGAATTTTTACCGAAGGTCCGATTTCAAAAAGCCAGGTAGCTAGGGATGTTAGCCTAAACAAAGTGACTGTGTCACAAATAATTAATAAATTTATTTCAAGTAGATTGGTTGTTGAAGCGGGATCTGGAGATAGCACACAACAAGGTGGAAGAAAGCCAGAGTTGTTACGGATTAATTCGAAATATGGATATGTGGTTTGCATCGATCTTGGATATCAAGAATTATCAGTGCTTTCTATGTCAATTAATGGTCAAAAATTAGATAGTAGACACATAATTTTTGAAAATGACGATATAAGCACAGCCATTGAAAAAATATATGAAATATTGGCTGAATTTCAAGAAATGCATAAAGAACGATTGCTAGGACTTTTAGTATCGATCCATGGAATCGTTCATAAAAATCAAGTTATTTATTCTCTTTTTTGGAATATGAAACAAATTGATTTGGCTGATACGTTGTCAAAAAAATTTGATATACCAGTAATTTTAGAAAATGAGGCTAATTTGACAGCCACTTTTGAGCGCGATTATAGCGTAAATGAAATTCAGAATGCAGTCAGCATTAGTATGCATAAAGGTATTGGTGCAGGAATAATTATTGATGGCGAATTGTATCGAGGACGAAAAGGTGAAGCAGGCGAGATTGGTCAAACGGTTGCTTTTGAAAGCGAAAATCAGTCACTTGAGAAAAGCAACAAAATTGAAGACGTTTGTTCTCCCCAAGTAATTTTAGCGCGGATTAAAAATGCTAAAAAATTGGAATATATAAATTGGCAACTAGTTCGACAAATGTTTGATGATAAAGATCAAGAAACGTTAGAAATTTTAAAAGAGTTTGAGAATAATGTTGCAAAGATAATTAATAACGTAATTGTGTCATTTGATCCGGACGTGTTAGTTGTTAATGCATACATTTTCAAAGAATTTCCAGAAATTTTAGAACGAATAAGTAATGGTTTTGCACATGTTTCGGTTAGAAATACACCGATTGTTTTAAGTGAGAACGTTAAAAATGCAAGTCTTTATGGCGGCTGTGCCCAAATGATTCGAACTATTTTAGGTGTTTCGAAACTTAAATTACAATACAAAAAATAGAAGAGGTTTTTATAATGAGTGAATATTACGATTTTAACAAGATGGAATATATTGGTAACCAAAAAGGTCTAAAGGCTGGAGATGGTTTTCACTACTACAACCCAGACGGACTTATCCAAGGCAAGAAGATGAGCGAATGGTTGAAATTCTCCGTTGCTTACTGGCACACAATGGACCAACGTTTAGTTGATCCATTCGGAGATGGTACAGCTCAACGTCCATGGGACAAATTTGAAGATCCAATGGAACAAGCTTTGGCTAAAGTAGATTACATGTTTGAATTTTTGGACAAGATGAACGTTGAATATTTCGCATTCCATGATCGTGATTTAGCTCCAGAAGGCAATACTTTACGTGAAACTAATGCTAATTTAGACAAAGTAGTCGACAAAATTGTTGAAAAGATGCAAGAAACTGGTAAGAAAGTGCTTTGGAACACATCAAGTCTCTTTACTAACCCTCGTTTCGTTGCGGGTGGTGCTACAGCACCTTTTGCTGATATCGTTGCTTACTCAGCTGCTCAAATCAAACATTCTTTGGAAATTGCTAAACGGGTAAATTCCATGAACTATGTTTTTTGGGGTGGTCGTGAAGGTTACGAATCATTACTCAATACTGATATGAAACTTGAACAAGAACACATTGCTAAATTCTTCCACATGGCTAAGGATTATGCTAACGAAATTGGTTACACAGGACAATTCCTGCTTGAACCAAAACCAAAGGAACCAACATCACATCAATATGATACAGATGCGGCAACAACAATTGCCTTCCTTAAGACCTACGGTCTAGAAAAAGACTTTAAGTTAAACCTTGAGGGTAACCATGCTTATCTTGCAGGCCACACTTACGAACATGAAGTTCGTGTGGCTCGTGACGCTGGCTTACTTGGTTCGCTTGATGCCAACATGGGTGACAAGTTGATTGGTTGGGATATTGATGAATTCCCTAATGATATTTATGAAGCAACCCTTGTTATGTATGAGATGCTTAAGAATGGTGGCCTAGCTACTGGTGGTTTAAACTTTGATGCTAAACCAAGACGTCAATCATTCACTATGGAAGACCTCTTCTTAGCTCATACTGCAGGTATGGATACTTATGCTGCTGGATTGAGAGTAGCTGCTAAATTACTTGAAGATCGTGTATTTGATTCAGTAATTGAAGATCGCTACAGCTCATTCAAGTCTGGTATCGGTGCCGACTTTGAAAATGATAAGGTAACCTTCAAAGAACTTGAAGATTATGTGATCGATAAGCCTCAATCAGAATTGATTGCCGCAACAAAATCTGGTCACTTAGAACAATTGAAATCAACATTAAATAATTATATTTTTACCGTATTAGGCAAATAAGCGAAAAGGTGGCGAATTGCCACCTTTTTATTTTGAAGAGGTGAATGACATGGAAGTTGTATTAGGAGTAGATTTAGGAACAAGTGCGGTTAAGGTTTCAGCCGTAAGCCGTGAAGGAAAAATTGTCGCCCAACAAAGTGAAGCCTACAGTTTGAATCAGCCCGAACCAGGTTATAGTGAACAAAATCCGGAGGATTGGGTAACCGGAACAACTGCGGCTATCGACCGGTTGATTAAAGTGGATGGTATCAAACCGGATGAAATTACTGGGATTAGCTATTCTGGACAAATGCATGGACTGGTTCTATTAGATGACCATAATCAAGTTTTACGCCCAGCTATTTTGTGGAATGATACCCGAACAACGGAACAATGCAAAGAAATTCTAGATACAATGGGACAAGATTTTATTGATATCACTCGTAATGTTCCACTAGAAGGATTTACTTTGCCTAAACTTTTATGGGTAAAAGAAAATGAACCAGAACTCTTTAATAATGTATCAGTATTCTTATTGCCCAAGGATTATCTAAGATATCGGATGACCGGGAAAATCGCGATGGAATATTCGGACGCGGCAGGAACCGTAATGTTAGATGAAGAAAACAAAACTTGGAGTACGAAGATTGCGGACGCCTTCGATTTGCCTCAAACAATCTTCCCGCCATTAATTGAATCCATTGGATTCGCTGGTACGATTGGAGATACGTATGCGAAGTTCTCCGGATTGAAGACGACGACTAAGATCTACGGCGGAGCCGCTGATAATGCGGCAGGAGCGATTGGAGCCGGAATCTTAAGTTCTAATCAAGTCCTATCTTCAATTGGAACTTCCGGAGTAGTATTGAAGTATGAAGATAATGCCGATGTCGATTATAAGGGAGCATTACATTTCTTTAACCACGCTATTCCAAATAAATTTTATACGATGGGAGTGACCTTAGCGGCGGGCTACAGTCTGAGTTGGTTTAAGAAGACTTTTAGTGCCGATCAAGATTTCACAGAATTTGTAAACGCCGCAGGCGATTCCACCGTCGGTGCTAATGGTTTGTTATTTACGCCATATATTGTTGGCGAACGGACTCCATACCCTGATGGTGACGCGCGCGGTAGTTTCATTGGAATTGATGGAACCCATAATAAGGCAGACTTTACCCGGGCTGTATTAGAGGGAATTGTCTTCTCGTTCAAAGATATTATGCGAATCTTTGCCGAAAAGGGTAGTGATTTTGATACGGTAGTATCAATCGGAGGAGGCGCTAAGAGTCCACTATGGCTCCAAATTCAAGCCGATGTTTTCAATAAAAAAGTGGTTACTTTAAAGAATGAACAAGGGCCCGGCTTAGGAGCGGCAATGATTGCCGCTGTGGGAGTCGGTTGGTTCGATTCATTGAACGATTGTGCCCAAAAATTTGTGTCATATGATCAAGAATATGTGCCTAATAGTGGTAATGTTGAAAAATATGAAAAGATGTATCGATTGTATAAACGAGTGTATGGTCAAATTGCAGAAATCAGTCATGGATTAATGGAATATAGACGAAATAATCTCTAGAGGGTATTTATAAAGGCTTTCTCCAAATTAGTGGAGAAGGCTTTTTTATGTGAAATGAAACATGTTTCATGAAATGACACGTGTTACATAGGTTAGAACCCTGTCGCAAGGCATTTAAAAATGTTTTATTTGCATTTGTAATTAATTTGTGATAAGCATGTAAACAAAGTAAAGCAAAACGAAAGGGAGTACCAGTTATGAATACAAAAAGAGATTTTATTGACACTAATACATATACACAAGAGGAAATCAAATACATGATTAATCTTGGTCTTAAGATAAAAGAATCAATTAAGAATGGTTACTAGCCACTACTTCTAAAAAATAAGACGCTTGGCATGATTTCTGTAGAAAGCTCAACTAGAACTTCTGCAGAAGCTATAAGAAAATTAGATGCTTAGTGGAAAGTAATATTAACAGGTTATAACTATATTAGTTGCTAGGAATTGGATAGTTAAAAAGAGGACTGAACGATTTTAGAATACTGTTCAATCCTCTTTTTTAGTGAATAAGCTAATTTTTAATTAGTAAATAATTTTATTATTGAATATTATTTTCATGTAACTTTGCAAGTTTAGTAGCATTTTCAGTAACGCGTTTTTTGCTAAGTGGATAGAAGAATAGAAGCAATAAAGCAGCAAAAGCTAAACAGAAAGTTGGAATACCGGTTGCTAAGTTATAAATACGGTGAATAACAGCGTCATTCTGAATGACTCCGCCACCTGTAGATGATTGGTATCCAATGAAAGTAAGCATAAAACCACCAAATCCACCAGCGATAGCTTGAGCAACTTTTCGTGCAAATGAATTTACTCCATAAACAATTCCATCTTCACGGACACCAGTGAGTACTTCGTGATTATCAATAACATCAGTAATGAATGCCCAAACCATTAAATTGAACATACCGGCACCTAAAGAACCAAAGAAAAGCATTACTAAGTAAAAAGCAACACTTTGAGTATGTACTACTAATAAAGTACCATACATCAAAGCTCCAAAAAGTAAAGCAACAATTGACGTTTCCTTGCGTCCAAATTTTTTAGTGAGATAGTGACCAAATGGGGCGAGTAAGATGACAGTAGCAAAATTAAAAATTAAAGCAACAGCCATAGCACTCTTGTTTTTAAAATAATCGTTGAATAGATATGAAATCATAGTTCCCGAAAGATTTTGATTAATAACAACCATGATATCAACTAAAACTAAAACAACTAACGCCTTATTTTCAAATAGACCCTTAACTAAACGACCCAAAGGGACTTTTTCACTTTTTTCGGTCCTAACACGTTCAGTTGTTAAGTGAATGGTTAATTCATAGCACACCCATCCTAGCACTGCACAAGCTGCTACAACCCAGAAAAAACGAGTTCCTGAAATTTTTTGTGTTGCTCCGATGTAAATAAATAATGGAATAATGTAACTTGTAATGGCACTACCTAAAGCCGAACCGAGGGCACGGAATGTAGATAGAGAAGTTTTATCATTAGGATCACTACTAATCGCGGAAGCCATCGATCCGTATGGAATATTAACGGTAGAGTAGAAGATTCCCCATCCGAGATAAGTAATGAATACCCAGAGTAATCGAACTGGAAGAGCCCAAGTTTGTACAATTGGCACGAATAATAGCACTAGAAAAATTAATAATGGGTATTGCATACGACTCATCCAAGGTTTAAAACGACCTGATTTGTGAAGTTTACTGTTATCTACAAGTCGACCCACGGTAATATCTGCGAATGCATCTACAAAACGTGCTATGAGAAATAATATTCCAATCTGGGCCCCTGTTAATCCAAGTACGTTTGTATAAAAAATCATCAAAAATGAGTTAACAACGTTGAAAGAGAAATTATTTCCAATGTCGCCAAACATATAACCGACCTTATCCTTAATATTAAAAGGTTTAGTATTTAAGGTAATGGTTTTTTGTGTTTTATCCAAAAGTGGCACGCTCCTTTAATTTTTAATCTGATATATCAGTACAGCAAAATAATATCACTTAAAGAAAGCGTTTTCAATGGAAAATTAATATCACATAAAAAAATACAACATTGTGGAATAATGTTACACAGATAAAGTTAAAAAGTAATTTTTTACTTATTGACAGCGTTTACATAACATATTAAAGTGATTACATACTGATGTATCTAATATATCACTTGTTGGATAAATATTTTCTTTTACAAAGTTAAAAAAGGAATGGTGTGACTTTAGATGAAAACAAGCCGAAATTTATTGAATATTAAAAATAATGACGATTATTTAGATATTAAGACCGATGGAGCTAACTTTAGGGTATATCTTTTAGATGAAAATATTATTCGGATTCGCGGAACGTTTGATGATGAATTTAAACCCGAACAATCTTACGCATTAGTTAAGACAGCTTGGGAAGATACAACTGACGGATTATTAGCGAACGAAAGAAAAAAAGTTACTCCAATACAAATTCAAATGGTAGAGAAAGAAGATAAATATACAGTACAAAATGGGAAATATGCACTACATATCTATAAAGCACCATTTTATTTTGAGATTGTAGATAAATATGGAAACGTAGTACATAAGGATCTGCCACGACGTTCTTTTGTTATGGATGATAATGGACGGGAATACCATTACAGTACGATGGGAGATACGAATAAATTTTATGGATTCGGAGAAAAATCTGGGGAATTAAATAAATTCAAACGACGTATGCGGATGCATAATACAGATTCATTAGGATGGAATGCCAAAAAATCAGACCCTCTATATAAAATGATTCCGTTCTACATTAATTTTAACACTGAAAATAATATTGCAACTGGTTTATTCTATAATACAGCACATGATTCAGTTTTTGATATGGATTGTGAACATAGTAATTATTGGTTAAGATATAGCTATTTTCAGTGTGATGGTGGAGACCTTGATGTATTTTTTATTGGCGGACCAACTATTAAAGATGTAGTAGAACATTATACGGATTTGACTGGAAAATCTGCAATGATGCCAATGTCTTCATTTGGATATATGGGCTCTACAATGTTCTATACAGAACTAGAAAAAGATGCGGATAAGGCTATTTTAGATTTCGTTGATACATGCAAAAAGAATGATATTCCTTGTGATGGATTCTTTCTATCTTCAGGATACACTTCAGGAAAAGACGGTAAGAGATATGTATTCAATTGGAACAAAAAGCGATTTTCAAATCCCCAAAAATTTGTTGAGGAACTAGAAAAAAAAGGAGTTTTGTTAGCTCCGAATATTAAGCCAGGAATGTTATTGACACATCCTTTTAAGAAAGATTTTGAGCAAAACAAAGCATATGTCAGAAACCAAAATAACGATGATGATCAAGTTGATCAATATTGGGGAGGTGCAGCTCACTTTGTTGATTTTACAAGCCCGAAAGGTAGAGAGACTTGGAAAAAATATATGAAGAGGTCCTTAATTTCGAATGGAATAAGTTCAATCTGGAATGATAATAATGAATATGAGATTAATGATGATAATGCTAGAGTAGACGCTGAGGGTCAAGGCAAAACCATTGGTGAATTGAAGCCTGTTATGTCGACGATGATGGCAAAGGCTGCTAAAGATGCAATTAACGAAGCTATGCCTGAAAAAAGGCCATATTTAGTGAATAGAGCGGGCTTTGCTGGTATACAAAGGTACGCACAAACTTGGGCAGGAGATAATTATACAAGTTGGACGAACTTAAAGTATAATGTTCCAACTATCTTAGGCATGGGATTATCTGGTGTGGCAAATCAAGGTTGCGATATTGGTGGGTTCGATGGGCCACTACCAGAACCTGAACTATTTGTCCGTTGGGTACAAAATGGGATTTTTCAGCCTAGATTTTCAATTCATTCATGTAATACCGATAATACAGTTACTGAACCTTGGACATATCCGAACTATACTAAATATATTAGAGATGCAATTAAACTCAGATATTCGTTAATTCCTTATTTTTATTCTCTTTTACACATTGCAGCTACTAAGGGTGAACCGATTATGCGTCCACTTGTCTACGAATTTCAAAATGATCCAGCCGTTGCGGAGGAAAGTTTTGAGTTCATGTTAGGACCATCATTATTAATAGCCAATGTCCTTGAACGAGATCAAGTTCAAAAACAAATATATCTACCTGAGGGCACGAAATGGTTTGATATGAAAACTTCGAAATACTACGATGGTGGTCAAACAATTGAAATACCTGTTGATTTATCTAGTATTCCGATGTTTTTAAGATGTGGCAGTATCGTTCCACAGAGTAAAGAGCTTAATAACGTTCATAATGATTTAATTAATAAACTTGAATTGATGATTGAGCCAAGTACGGAAACTTCGTTTACAATTTATGAAGATGATGGGGTGTCCAATGACTATAAAAAAGGAGAATTTTTGGAGACCAAAGTTCGAGTTAAACCCGATTCAGATGGAGTAAATATTAATGTACAACGTGAAGGAAGTTATCAAACTAAAGTTAAAACTATTGAATTAGAAGTTTATTGTTCAAAGATAGCACCTTTGACAGTGAGAATTGAACAGGAAGAATTGGATAGATATCTTAGTTATGAAAAATTTAAAGATACTAATTCAGGATGGTATTTTGACGGAGAGAAACGAAGAGCCTTAATCCGTTATGCAAATCCAAAACAAAATATTTATCAAGTTGGAGTTAATTTTCATGTGAAAGATTTGATTTCAATTTAATAAATAAAAGAAATTCCGTATTTTTACGAAATACTCCCTAATTATTTAGGCCCTAAGTCAACAAGTGTTGATGAAGAAAATCAATTCATTTACGAATTGGTTTTCTTTTTTAGCTTTAAATATAAATTTGATATATATAATCTCTTAAGTGTTTTCAGTTTCTATATACGTAAGTGTGCGATGGATTAGTAGTTTTGGTTTTAAGTAGTTGTAACAATCTTTCTTTGTTTTGATACCGAATGGTATCAGCAATGGATTGAACAACAAAGTAGACTTCAGAAAAATCCGAATTAGCACTAATATCTTCGGAAACAACTTGTTTAGAGGTTAAACAATCCTTTAAATGTGATTTCTAAGTAGGATTTTTCGACTCTATCTGATTGAATGGTTTTAAATATAAACTCCAATAGTATTTTAAAAGGCGATATTCTCTAGAGTTCCATTGAGATTGATGCATAGTAGCGATTTTAACTTGAGTGGTTACACGATTTAACAGTCTTACGACTGGATAAGCTATAGTATCGTTCGAAGTGATAAATAATATTTCTATTTTCGGTATCAGTTTTAAGGACATTATCTTGTATAAAGACAGTACAGAATATATTATCATCTGCTTTCAATTGGGTTTTAGTCGACATGATTGTAGCACTAAGGATGAGGAGATGTCCTTTTTTGCGTAAAAAAGTGTCGATAGACAATTTTTATTATCCATCGACACTAGTTATTGTAGAGCCATTATTTAGAAAGTAAATCTAATAATTCTGGGGTTTCTTATGCCAAAATATACTAAAATATTTAAGGTGGATTAGTTTGTGAACATTAAGTTAGGATAAGCATCGTATAAAATACTCTCCAAAAATTAGCGATGATAAGTATGTGTACCGTCTGAACTAAATTTGCTTAACCAGTTCGTTTAATTCCTTTATTGAAGCATTAAACCAGAGAAGCACGCCAAAAGTAAAAACTATGTTAGAAATATTTTTAGAAACTCTAACTAAATTTACGATCATTATGGATGGAGCCAGTCATGAACTAATAACAATCGTTGTTAGTGAACATGCGGATTTAAATTAAAGTGTCGCCGAATATGTTAGTGGCACGACAACCAAAGAATTTCTGTAGAAAGGCTTGACTTCCGATGAATTTCGAGAATAATCCATCGTATAAAATTAAATATATTTTGTCTAACTTTTTATTACCCTTTTACGTTTCTGTTATAACGTCTTTCTAAACTAATATAGTAAAGTGTCTTTTTTTGATACAAAACTCAAAGCGATTACACAGTAACTTAAAGATACAATCCAAGCCAATTGATTAGAGTAACAGATCATAGTATAACTGAGTGATGTAATTGCTAAATATCCACCAATGGACCTTCCGATTAATTCACCAACTCCAGAAATAACAGCATACATACTATGTCCTAATCCTTGTAGGGTGTTTCTGAATATCATAAGACTTCCGTGAATAATAAAGAAATAGCTTACAATGGTTAGATATTGATGAGTCATTGAAAATACTGGTCCCTTACTAACACCTAAAACTAGGTTAATAATCGGTTTTTTTAAAAATAAAATAAGTATAAAGGAAAAAAGGGACCAAATAATTTGGATAGTTAAACTTGCTTTGATACCATTTTTTAATCTAGCTGATTGTTTAGAACCATAATTTTGTGCCATATATGTAGCAACGGCTGCCCCTACACTTTCCATAGGAAGTGTGAATAATTGACGAATTTTATCACCAGCGGATTGTGCTGCAACGGCATAGATACCTAATGAATTGATAGCATTTTGCATAACAATGGCCCCCAGCGCAGAAATAGAGTACTCCACTCCCATTGGAAAACCTATGATACAAATATGCGTAAAAATTTGAAAATTAAAAAAATTACGAGAAAGTGAAATTTTAACAAACGAAGGATGTTTAATGTAATACACAATATTTAAAATACCAGCGAAAAATTCACTAATAACAGTGGCAATAGCAATACTATTTAGTCCAAGATTGAAGAATAAAATAAAAATTAAAGCTAAAACAATGTTTATAGCTAAAGATAGAATTAAGAAGAAAAAAGGATGTTTAGAATCACCTTGAGCTCGTAGGATACTCGAAGAATAATTATATAGAATATTGGATGGAATTCCGCAAAAAGAAATCATAGTAAAATTTGTTGCGATAGACATGATTTCTTGAGGTGTATTCAAAATTTCTAACAGATAACCAGCCACCATAATCATTAGGGGAGTAATTGTAAGAGTTAATACTAAACAAATTAGTGAGCCATTAAATAAGTCTTTTTTTATAGCGTCATGGTTTTTAGCACCAAAATCTTGCGATAACGGAATGCTAAAACCTATACAAGAGCCTTGAATAAAACCCAAAACTAAAAAGCTTAAAGGGTAATAAGCTCCAATTGCTGCTAATGCATCAATTCCAAGAAATCGAGAGACAATTATTGTATCGATAAAGTTATATAATTGTTGGAAAATACTTCCCCCAATTAAAGGCATAGAAAAAATAAGAATTTTAATGAAAGGTTTACCCTGGGTTAAATCGGCATTAAGTTCTTTAGAAGTCATGATTTTTCTCCATATTTTTTTGATTAAAATGCAATACAGGTATATCAGTTTATAGGCATTAAGGGTTATTTAACATTAATATACAGGGTAATCGAAAAAATTTCTAGTTAAAATTTAAGCTAAAATAAGGAATAATCTGCTATTGACAGCTTTTTTTTATGTGATAAAATGAAAGCGTATTCAACGATACTAGTATATCAGTTGTCGATTATCAATTATCAATAAATACGTAATGGAGGGTTTGAGAGTTATGGTTAAAATTACTGATGATTATCTAACTAATGGTAATTATTTTGCTGAGTTAGGTATAAAAGTACCAATGTATGAACAAGATACTATTATTAAAAAAACGAAGGAATCGCCTCGTTGGGTTCATTTTGGTGGTGGAAATTTATTTCGTGCTTTTCACGCAGCAATTGCTAATAAGTTAATCAATGATAAAAAAATGGAAACGGGCGTAACTGTTGTAGAAACTTATGATCAAGCAGTCATCCCTGATGTATATGATAAATATAATAATCGCGTGGTACGCGTTATTACGAAAGCGGACGGTACACAAGAACGTGAATTGTTTGCTTCAGTCGGAGAAGCAATCTTTGCTGGTCCAACTGATGCAGGCCAAAAGGGTTTCGAACGGCTAAAAGAAATTTTTGCAGCGGATAGTTTACAAGTCGTTTCTTTTTCAATTACAGAGAAAGGATATAATCTAAAAAATGGCGCTGGTGAATACTTCCCAGTTGTGGCAGAAGATTTAGAAAATGGTCCTAAATATCCTAAAAATAACATGACAACTTTGGTGAGCCTCCTCCTTACACGCTACGAAACTAATGTCAAGCCATTGACTTTACTGAGTACAGATAATTTTTCACAAAACGGAGATCGATTAAAGTCAACGGTGTTAGAAATAGCTAATGCTTGGAAAAATAATGGCTTTGTTGATGAAAGTTTTATCAACTATTTGTCGGATAAGGATAAAATTTCCTTCCCATTATCAATGATTGATCGTATTACTCCTAACCCATCCGATAAGATTTCAAATGATTTAAGTGAGGATGGATTTGAAGATGCAGATATATTACACACACCGCAGCATACTAATATTGCTGCATTTACTAATACCGAAGAGGCACATTATCTAGTTGTTGAGGATAGTTTTCCGAATGGACGTCCTAAATTTGAAAAAGCCGGCGTAATTATGGCAAGCCGAGATACGGTAAATGCTGCTGATGAAATGAAAGTTACTACTTGTTTGAATCCTTTACATACTGCATTGGCAATATTTGGATCAGTGCTAGGGTTTAAATCAATTGCTTCAGAAATGGAAGATGAAGATCTAGTAGGTTTGATTAAGAAAATCGGATATACAGAAGGATTGCCGGTGGTTAAAGATCCTGAGGTGATTAATCCGAAAGAATTTATTGATGAATTAGTAACTAAACGTTTACCAAATCCATACATTCCAGATACACCTCAACGGATTGCGACGGATACTTCACAAAAATTAGCAATTCGTTACGGGGTTACTATTAAACATTATGTTCAAACACCA
Source organism: Pediococcus pentosaceus (assembly GCF_001437285.1). GTDB lineage: Bacteria > Bacillota > Bacilli > Lactobacillales > Lactobacillaceae > Pediococcus > Pediococcus pentosaceus. The sequence goes on from NZ_JQBF01000006.1 coordinate 30,761, forward strand.
GCACTTGATCCTAAGAATTTAAAGTTTATTCCATTGGTAATTGCAGCTTGGTTACGTTATTTAATGGCAATCGATGATAGTGGAGAAGAATTCCAACCAAGTCCAGACCCGTTATTCAACGAGCTACACGAACAAGTTAAAGATATAAGTTTTGGAAATGCTGATGGCATTCACGATAAAGTAATAAAAATATTATCCAACGTAGATATATTCGGAGTTGATTTATACCAAGTTGGCTTAGCAGAGAAAATTGAAGCTGACTTTAAGAGTATGTTAACTGGTAAAGGTGCTATTAAATCAACATTGCATAAGGCTTTGCAATAAAAAACTATTCTTTTAAGAAAGTGTGGAAAAGGTAATGACAGAATACAAAATAGCAGTTGTTAATTCTAGTAGTTTTGGACAAGTTTTTAAAGAGCATTGGCAAGAATTAGAAGAAATCGGAACGGTAGATCGTTTTATGGTGGACCCTAATATACCTGGTTCTGAATTGGCTGAAAAACTACGCGGTTATAATATTATTGTTTCTAGCGTAACGCCATTCTTCAAAAAAGATTTCTTCGATAATAAAGATGAATTATTATTAATTTCACGCCATGGTATTGGTTATAACAACATTGATTTGAAAGCTGCTAAGGAACATGGTACAAAGGTTACAATTGTTCCTCCATTGGTAGAGCGTAATGCGGTTGCAGAGAATGCTTTAACTAATTTGATGGCACTTGTACGACAAACAGGTGCTGCGGCTCAAAGAGTTAAGGATGATCATTATGAAGACCGTGCTCAGTTTATGGGACATGAATTTTCTGACAAACAATTTGGTGTAATTGGTTGCGGAAACATTGGTAGTAGGGTGGCAGAGTTATTTAGTTTCTTTGGGAAAGATGTCATGGTAACCGATCCTGATCCTCATGCTCCAGAAGGCTGGTTTGAAAAACATCCTAATATCAAACGGGTAGAATTAGATGAATTACTAGCAAACTGTGATTATATTTCTTTGAATGCGTCATTAAATGCAACCGATCAACACATGATCAATGCTGAAACTTTAAATAAAGCTAAAAAGGGTGTTTTCTTTGTAAATCATGCTCGAGGAGCCTTGATTGACGAAGAAGCAATGTTGGATGCAGTAAAAGCTGGAAAAGTTGGTGGCTATGCAGCTGATACGATGGAAGTGGAGCCAGTGCGTGCTACACATCCATTCTTGAGTGATGAACATTTCTTGATTACACCGCACACATCCGCATATACATATGAATGTTTACATGGTATGGGGGAAAAATGTGTATCAGATGTTAAAAATATGGTTAGCGATACTCCACTTGTCCGTGAATTGACAAAAAATGTTAAATAACACATTATTAAATTACGTGGAGGAATTTAAAAATGAATGATAAGAAAATTAAGATTGATCCAAACCAGTTTGCGCTAGCAGTAGTTGGGGGTTCTAAATTAGATAATCCAGATGATATTAGAGCAAGCAAAGATGGGTTGAAGCGCTATTTAGCAGCTTATATGCTAATTGAGGAATTTAATAAGTTAGAGTCAAGCCAATTCAAATTCTACAACAGAGAAGATCGTGAAATGTTGGCACAAGCGCTAAAAGGATTAAGACTCTAGTGATTCAGGGAGAACAACGCTAAATATTATTAAATTGAATAATGTTTAGCGTTTCTCTTGAAAAATCATTGAAAACGTTTTCTGTTTAGGTGTATGATGACACGTAGAAGGAGTCCAAACATCTGGGGCTGTTTAAGACTCTTTTGAGTGTCACAGACCACCTTTATTTTCCTAAAATGTTCTCGTGAACATTTTGGGAAAACTTGTTTCGGAGGGTGAATTTATGGCGGAAAATACGCATGCAAATGAAGTAAAAGTTTCTAAAAAAACAGATGTATTATTAAATGATTCAACTAAGAGAATCCCTAAATCACAACAAATTGCATATGGATTTGGTGATATGGGTAACGGATTTATGTTTGACTTAGGTCAGGCTTATCTAACTAAATTTTGGATTGATGGTACGGGAATTTCGGCGGGAATCGTTGGGGCAATTTTTGCCTTCACCAAAATTTTTGATGCTGTTATGGATCCAATCGTTGGAGCCGCAGTAGATAATCGTAAAGCGGGCAAGCATGGTAAATTTAGGCCGGTGATGATGCTCTCAGCTATTCTACTAGCAATAATGACAGTTGTAACATTTACAATGCCACTTGGGTTAAGTATGAACCAGAAGATTATGTATGCTCTTATCACGTACATGATTTGGGGTGTGTTTTACTCAATGACCAATGACCCGTACGGATCATTGGCTTCGGTTATGAGCCGTAATCTGGAAGATCGAAGTTTCATGTCGACTACTCGTCAAATTGGATCAGTAGCAGCGCAATTGATTGCTGGGGTTGCATTCATCCCACTGATGACGGCTACTAGTGGTGGTCATCCGCTACACGGCTACACAATTTCTGCAGCCATCTTTGCAGTCGCGGGTGTGTTAGGATTCTTAGTTTGTTTCTTAGGTACACGTGAAAATCTTCATGTTAAACGTGCTAATGGTGAAAAAGAGGGGATGAAGGATTACTTAAAAGTTGTATTTACCAATGGACCTTTAGGAGCCTTGATTTTAATGACGTTGTTTACTATCTCGGCTATGAATACTAATAACCAAATGATGGTCTTTTACGCTCAATATAATTTAGGAAATATTGGATTACAACCGATTATTAACTTTATCATGATGGGAAGTTCAGTCGCGGGTGTGTTTATGGTGCCAGCACTAACGAAGCATTTTGGACAAAAACGTACAGCGATTGTGAGCTTATTTATCGGAGCAGTTGCTAACGCTATTAACTTTGTATTACCAACGAATTTATATACATTTATCTTATTTGTCACCATTGGTTACGTTGCGCTAGCTATTCCAAACGGTATCACATGGGCAATGGTATCTAACGTAATCGATTATGGTGAATGGCATACAGGCACTCGTAAAGAGGGTATTACATATGCAGCATTCAATTTCTCACGGAAAATCGCTCAATCAATTGCAGCCTTAGTTTCCTCAGGGCTACTAGCAATAACTGGTTATGTAGCAAATCACGCGCAAACTAGTGCAGCTCTAAATGGTATTAAAATTGCAATGACATTGTATCCAGCAATTTGTTTAGCACTAGCAGGGATAATTCTGTTACTCCTATTCCGTTTGGACGATGAGAAATTTACAAGAATTTCTAACGACTTAGATCATGGTCATTGGGAAAATGGAAATTTATAAAATAAATTTAGAAAGAGGCAATAATAATGAATTTGAAAAATTTATTAACAGATGTAAAAACTTTAATAGAAGACCGTAATGCTGATGTAGATAGTGGGATTTATAAACCATCTGTACAGATTGATCGTCGCAATGTTTACCTGATTTACCGTGAAGGTAGAAATAAGAGCTTGGTAGTATATGAAGATGCAAGAGCTATCAAAGATTTTCAAGCAGATGAATGCCTAATCGATGATGACTATGCTTTGATTAAGGCTCCACTTAATTTCTTCAATAACAAAGCTTTAGCAAAACGTTTTGCATGGATTAATCCTTCATCACGTCATGGTCACAAATATACTTTAGGATTAGGAGATCGTTTGGGAAATGCATCGAATGCACATCTCAAGTTACTAAAAGGAAAGGGAATCTTTCCTGTATTAGCTCAACAATCAATTCGTGAATTACTTTTGAGTAATCGTACGTTCACAGATGTAATTCAAGCAGCTTCTTGGTCTGTTTTTGAAGAAGGATATACGGATGGATGGGGCGCAGATGGTGATCATGTAAAGAACGCTTATGAAATTGATTATGCCGTTCGCTCTGGTGCAACAATGATTACCTTAGATTTGACGGAAAAGACTCATACAGAATTCTTGAATTACTCTGATGAAGATTTGGATGCAGAATACAATAAGTTATCAGATGAGATTCGTCATGGATTTGAGGAAAAATATCTAAACAAGAAATTTGACTTAGGTAATGGACAAACTGTTGAATTTACAAATCGTGATTTAAAAGAATCCGTATTGGTATTCAACGAAGGGGTATTGTTTGCCGAATATGTAAATGAAAAATTTGTTAAACCATTTGCACTAGATTTTGAAATTTCAGTTGATGAAACACCAGTCTCAACAACTCCTGCACAACACTATTTCTTTGCTAACGAGCTAGCTGATGCAAATGTTACACCAGAAACATTGGCACCGCGTTTCTACGGTGAATTCCAAAAGGGGATTGATTACATTGGTGATCTTGCTCGTTTTGAAAAAGAGTTTGCTGAACATGAAGCAATTGCTGAAAAATTCGGTTATAAACTAAGCGTTCACTCTGGATCAGATAAACTATCAGCATATCCAATTATTGCTCGCTTAGCCAACGGTTACGGATGGCATGTAAAGACTGCCGGTACAAACTGGCTCGAAGCACTTCGAGTGGTCGCTCACGAAGATCCTAAGTTCATGTTAGAACTTTACAAGTTTAGCTATGATAATTTAGATGATGTTAAAGCATTTTATGTCTTTAACGCTCAAACAGATGGAAAGGCTCCAAAGCCAGAAACACTAACTGAAGATGACGTAAAAATGCTATTAGTGGATGATGATGCTCGTCAAGTATTGCACACAATGTATGGGTCAATATTAGGATATACAGTTAATTACAAGAACGTATATCGCGATCGTTTGTTTGACATTCTGGAAACACATACGGATGAATACGATAGGTTCCTGAATATCCATATGGCAGAACATGTTGACTTATTACAAGGTGTAGAAACAACTAAAGAAGCAGTTTTGGCTAAATATGAACCTAAAAATTAATTAATCTAGGAGGATTAAGTTTATGAAGTTTTTAGATAAGGATTTTTTACTCGAAAGTGATATGGCTAAGAAGCTTTTCCATGATTATGCGGAAAAAATGCCAATAATTGATTTTCATTGCCATCTAAATCCTGAGGACATTTATGAAAATAAAAATTACCCTAACATTAGTCGGATCTGGTTAAATGAGGGTACATATGGTGACCACTACAAATGGCGTTTAATGCGTGCCAATGGTATCGATGAAGAATTGATCACAGGTGATGGGGATGAATACGAAAAGTTCCTTGCTTGGGCAGACACGATTGAACATTCATACGGAAACCCTCTATACGAATGGACTCACCTAGAATTGAAACGTTTCTTTAATATTGACGAACGTTTGACAGTCGAATCAGCTCCAAGAATTTGGAAGAAAGCTAACGAGCTTTTAGCAACAGACGATTTTAAGCCTCGTAACTTGATTAAAAATTCAGATGTAAAATTAGTAGCTACAACAGATGATCCAGCTTCTGATTTGAACTACCATAAGTTGTTAAAAGAAGAAGAGGAAACAAGTGGTTTTAGAACTCTTCCAGCAATGCGTCCTGATAAATTAATGCAAATTGAAAAACCAGGTTTTGGAGAATATTTAAATACACTTTCTGAAATTTCAGGAATTTCAATCAAGTCATTCGATGATATCACAAAAGCTCTTCGTCAACGTTTTGAATTCTTTAGTGAAATGGGTGGACGCCTATCAGATCATTCATTGCCAACATATCATTTTGTTGAACTATCAGATAGTGAACTTGATCAAATCATTGCTAAAGCAATTAATGGTGAAAAACTAACTGGAGAAGAACGTGATGGTTACCTTACAGCTTTGCTTAAAGTATTAATGAGTTTGAATAATGAATTTGATTGGGTAATGCAATTCCATATCAATTCTGGACGTGATTTAAATACTCCAATGTATGAAAAATTAGGACCAGATACAGGATTCGATTCAATGGGGACGCAGCCTGATATTGTAACTGGACTACAAAAATTACTAACAGAAATGTCAACAAAAGATATTACGCCTAAGATGATTTTCTATTCATTGAATCCAAATGATTGGATGGAAATTGCAACTCTTATGCAGTCATTCCAAGGCAAGACAAAGCAACGTCTTCAATTGGGTGCAGCTTGGTGGTTCAATGATACAGCTGAAGGTATGGACGAACAGTTACGTGTATTTGCTCAACAAAGTTTGCTACCTAACTTTGTAGGTATGTTAACTGACTCACGTAGTTTTCTATCATACCCACGCCACGAGTATTTCCGTCGCGTTTTATGTAACTTCTTAGGAAAACTATCTGAACAAGGAAGAATTCCAGAAGATACAGAAGTAATGGGTAAAGTTGTACAAGATATTTCATACAATAATGCTTATAAGTATTTTGGATTCTTTGATTAATTACTAATATAAAAATAACGACTCTGGCTTGAATTTGGTTCAAGTCGGAGTCGTTATTTTTTAGGTAAAGTTTCTCTAAAAATAATGGGGCATTCAAAACGTTTATTTAAAGGCGTATTAGTTGAGGATCCCTTATTTAGTAATCTATTTAAGGTTGCTACTCCTAGGGTTGTCATTTCAGCGATAGGACTATGAATCGTGGTTAAAGCTGGAATACTAAACGCTGCCATTTTTGTGTCATCAAATCCAGAAATTCTAATTCTTTTCGCTAAATTTGAGGCTTCGTTAATAGCCTTTAGAGCGCCGATAGCCATATCGTCATTTTCGATAAATACATAGTCGGGAAGATTATCTAAATCTTGTAGAAGAGTTTTCATAGCGAGATAACCACCTTCGGATGAATAATCTCCCTTTAATGGTAAATGGCGATATAGCGGGCGGTGTGGGTATTTATTTGTCCAAAAAGAAAGGGCATCGAGATACCCCTGAGAACGTTCATGAGTGGAATTATAGTCTGATTTTCCTTGTATTATACCAACATTACGCGAGCCCGAATTTAATGCGTGTAGTGTGATTTTTCGAGATGCTTCATAATTATCCAACCAATAATTATATATATTTCTATTTTTTATATGCCGGTTGAGCACTACCACTGGAATATTTTCTGATATCAACTTATCAATAAATATTTGATCTTTTTTAGATTGACTAACTACAATTACTCCATCAAAGACACCTAATTCATCAGTTGAAGAAATAGAATTGATTGATAAGAAATAATTTTCTGGTAGTTGCGAGCGAATGTTTAAAATTATACTAGTTAGAAATAGGGCGGAGGTACCATTTTGAAGATCGGTAAAAAATAAACCAATGGTATAGGTGCGCCCTTGATTTAACCCTCGAGCATTTTGATTAGGGACATAATTTAATTTATGAGCAGTCTGTAGAATTTTCTTACGAGTTGATATTTTAACTTTAGGACTATTGTTTAAAGCTCTTGAAACGGTAGTGTGCGATATTCCAAGTGCATTGGCAATATCAAAAATAGTAGCTCTTTTTTGGGGTTCATTTGACATGTTATGCTCCGTGAAAACTAGTAAAGTATATTGAAACTTATTTTATTAGTTCTCTTCCTTAATGATATTTTGAAAATAATCGGGATAAGCATTTACAACGTTTTGTTTCTCTTCCAACATTAAGTGTAAATGTTCTTTCATTAAATAAGATAATTCATCGACGTCTTTATTTGCGACAGCATTGAAGATAGCTTGATGCTGGTTTAACAAAGTCTTCCAATCAAGATCAGCTTCTTTTAGGCGTAAGCGACGGAAGCGATTTAATTGGGTATTGTTTCCTAAAAGCCAGTCCCATACCATCTCCTTATTAGTAACGGTGTAAAATTTTTGATGAAATTCTTGGTCAAGATCGAAGAATTTATCGGGATCAGAGTTTTGAGCACTTGTTAACTGGTGTTCCAAGTTTTGTTTAAGGGCGTTAAGTGATTCTTCTGAAATATTAGTGACAGCATTCACCATAATATTTGGTTCAATGCATTCACGGACAAAACGCCCTTCAATCGCCGCACGCATATCAATTTGAGTAATATAAGTTCCACTTTGTGGTACCACTTCAATTAAACCTTCGCGTTCGATACGAATTAAGGCTTCTCTTACGGGAGTTCTCCCTAAATTTAATTCAGTTGAAATAGTTTTTTCAGATATTTTTTGTTTTGGTACATATTCAAAATGGATGATACGATACTTGATTTGGTTATAAGCATTATCACGCATGTTATCCATACAGCAGTTACCCCCAGGACAATTTTTATTACACTAATTTTAGCATAAGCCTAAATTTATAGGTGGATTTATAAAAAAATTGATTAATTATAAATGATTATTTCACAACGCTTTTGCTGTTATGACAACCATGAAAGCGCTTGACACACTGATGTATCAGGTTTAAAATGTAACTAACATATCAGTTTTTGCAGGGGTGGTTTTTTATGGATTATATTATCGGAATCGATGTTGGAACAACTAGTACAAAGGCTTTGCTTTACGATTTGAATGGAAAAATATATGGAAAATCAAATAAAGGGTACAAACTGTATCAAACCTTACCTGATATGGCTGAAGAAGATCCAGAAGATATATTTAATGCAACATTGCAAGCCATTCAAGAAGTGATTGCGAAGGCCAATCTTGAAGATGGAAGGGTGGTGGCAATTTCTTGGTCAGCTCAGCAACATAGTTTGATAGCACTAGATGATAATTTTAATCCATTAACTAGAACATTTACATGGGCAGATAATCGTCCGGAAAAATATGTGGCTGAGTATAAGCAAAATGGCAAAGGGATGGAAATGTACAGAAGAACAGGCTTACCAATCCATCCTATGGGACCAGTATATAAATTGTTGTGGTTAAAGAATGAGCGGGCGGATATTTTTAATAAGACAGCTTATTGGGTTGGAATCAAAGAATATATTATTTGGAGGTATACTAATGAATTAAAAGAAGAAATATCTATGGCAGCGGCGACAGGATTATTAAATATTAAGTCGCTTAAATGGGATGATGAAATTCTTCGTGAAGTTGGAATCACTAAGAATCAATTGCCAGAGCTGGTTCAACCAACCTATAAAATTAAAGGTATACGACCAGAGTACGCTAAGGTTATGGGGTTGGATGAGGATGTTTACTTTGTCATGGGTGCCACGGATGGTGCGCTCTCAACGATTGGGGTTGGGGCGATTAAACCGGGTGTGTTAGCTATTAATATTGGAACGTCGGCAGCTGTTCGTAGCTTTTCGGATAAACCGGCAATTGATCCTAAGGGTAGACTATATTGCTACCCAATAATGGAAGGTAAATACTTAATTGGAGGGCCAATTAATAATGGTGGAATTATTTTTAGTTGGGCACATGACGCACTATTTGGAGCGGAAAAAGAGACAGCCAAATTATTGAAGATGGACTCTTTTGATATGTTAACTGAGATTGCTAAAAAGGTTCCTGCTGGATCAGACGGCCTAATTTTCCATCCGTACTTAGGAGGCGAAAGAGCGCCATTATGGGATGCTAATGCTAGAGGGTCGTTTTTCGGGCTTAATCGTTCACATACTAGAGCTCATATGATTAGATCCGTTCTGGAAGGTATTGTATTTAATTTGTATTCAGTAACAATTGCGTTAAAAGAATTTACAGGCGAACCTAAGGAAATTCTAGCTGCGGGTGGGTTTGTACAATCTTCATTAGGGCGACAAATGTTAGCAGACGTGTATGAACATGATGTAGTAATTCCAGAGTCATATGAAAGTGGAAGTTTAGCAGCCATGTTTTTGGCTAAGATGAGCCTTGGTTTAGAAAATAAGTTAGAAGATATTAGTAAATATATTGGATCTGAAAAAAGATATACGCCAGATGAAACGGTGTATGAAAAGTACCGTAAGTTGATTCCAATCTATATTCGGTTGAGTAGAGAGTTATCGAGCGAATATAAAAGTATTGCAGATTATCAAAGAGAATTTGCTAATACTGAGAAAGAATAGATATAAAAAGCCTTCAAATGAGTGATTTGAAGGCTTTTTATATTGATGTTTTATTGAAAAAAGTTCGATACTCCAATAAGCTAAGTATCGAACCTTCTTTCAATATTTGATTATTCTAATTCTTATCCATGGCATGACCACCAAAGCCATTACGTAAAGCCGAAACAACCTTGCCGTTAAATGTGTCATCTTGCATCGAACGATAGCGAGTCATAACGGAAGCTGCAATTACTGGTGTTGGAACACCATGGTCCAACGCATCTTCAACGGTCCATTGACCTTCACCATTAGAGTGCATACGGCCCTTAATCTTATCTAAATTAGGGTCTTTTTTGAAGGCATCTTCAGCTAATTCCATGAGCCAACTACGAACCACTGAGCCGTTATTCCAAACTTTAGCAACTGCCTCATTGTCATATTCAAAATCAGAAGCTTGAAGAACTTCAAATCCTTCACCAATTGCCTCCATCATTCCGTATTCAATCCCGTTATGAACCATCTTCAAGTAGTGACCGGATCCGGCTTTACCAGTGTATAAATAACCATCTTTTTGGGAGATATCTTCAAATAGAGGACGAATAGTTTCAAAAATTTCAGGTTCATCTCCGCCAATCATAAAGTTTCCACCATTTAAAGCGCCACGCCAACCGCCTGAAGAACCACAGTCGAAGTAGTGGATACCTTTTTCAGTAAGTAAGCGATTGTGACGAAGTGAATCTTTCCAGAAGGTATTGCCTCCGTCAATAACAATATCATCTTTATTTAAAACATGAGACAATTCTTCAATGGTATTATCAGTGGGTTTACCAGCAGGAACCATTACCCAAACAATTTTAGGACTTGGTAACTGATGAGCCATCTCCTCAAGTGAAGTTGAAGAAGATGCGCCAAGACTAGCCGCCTTTTTAACTAAGTCTTGATTTAAATCAAAACCAACGACTTCATTTTGGTGACGTAACATATTCTGCGCGAGATTAATTCCCATTTTTCCTAATCCGATTAAACCTAGTTTCATAATTAAATAACCTCCAATTTAAAACTGATATATCAGTATTTGTATTAATGATACCGTTTTCAGGTGAAGCTGTCAAGATTAGGTAATGATTTTCGCTTATTTAACCACGATTGATATATTACTTTTGAATTTTCAATATTTGTAATTTATTTTATGAGGCTTAAACTACTTTTTTGTAGGAAACGTTGTTGTTTGTTGTCGCCAATTCCAATATTTAATGATAAAGTTTTACATGAGTGCTATCACGATTGTGTGCCAGTCGAGGTACATTAATAGAAAAATGAATTTATGCACAATTAAGTAATTCAAAGGAGGCAGCTCATGGCAGCCACATTAAAAGATATTGCGGATAAAGTTGGCGTATCGTTAGCGACCGTATCACGCGTGCTGAATAAAGATGCGTCTCTTTCAGTTGGCGATGAAACTAGACAAAAAATCCTAAAAACCGCCGAAGCTCTACACTATTCCAAAAATAAACGTCATAATAATTTAACAACTAGAAAACGCTTGGCAATTGTTCAATGGTACTCAGAAACTGAAGAACAAGATGACTTGTATTATATGTCGATTCGAATGGGAATTGAGCAACGTGGACAAGACAATCAATTCGAAGTGACACGAATTTTTCAGAATAATTTACAAGAACTAGGCCCAAATGTTGATGCAGTAATAGCAGTAGGAAAATTTAGTAAACCGCAAGTTGAAGAAATTGCAGCCGTTACTGATAATTTAGTTTTTGTGGACGATGATCAATTCGAAGCTGGCTTTGACAGTGTGATAACTGATTTTCAATTAGCCACCGAAAAAGTAGTCGATTATTTCTGGCAACAGGGGATTGAAGATATTGGGATTATCCATGGGTTAGAAATGACGACAGATCACCAATTAACTGTTACAGATCGTCGAATGTTAGGATTTAAGGCCGCGATGACCAAGCGTAACGCCTTTAAACCGGAATTTGTATTCGAGGGTGATTATACTAGCGAATCTGGTTCTAAAATGATGCAAAAGGCAATTGATGTGCTTGGAGATCAGTTACCTAAAGCGTTTTTTGTGGCCAATGATCCCATGGCGGCTGGGGCATTGAAAGCACTTCAGACGAATGACATTAAAGTACCAGACAGAGTTAAGTTATTCAGTTTTAATAATACTTCATTAGCTACTTTTGTTTATCCTGAACTAAGTGCAGTCAACGTTGATACGGAGTTGATGGGTTCCACAGCAGTCAATTTAGTAATGAGTCGTTTGGCCGGTCGCACCACCACGCAACGTGTGGAACTGGGTACAAGGTTGGTAGAACGAGCTAGTACGAAATAGAATAGAAGTGAATGACTCATAGTGGTCGGATTAAATTATCCAACCACTATGAGTCTTTTTATTTTAACTAAAATGTTTACTCAACCTCATCCAAATTTGGTATACTAAAAATGAAAGCGGTTTAATTAATACGGAGGTGTCATAATATTGGAAACTAAAAAAGAAGTATTTGATCAAATAGATGGTCAGGATGTCATACGTTATACATTGGTTAATGACCAACAAACTAGAATTTCAGTTTTAAGCTATGGAGGAACATGGCAAGAATTCGTAGTTAATGAGGATGGGGTGGAACACTCATTAATTTGGGGACTTGATAGCATGGCTGATTATCAACGCGTAGGCTATTGCCTTTGTCAATCAATTGGGCGAGTTGCTGGACGAATCGGCGGAGCTAAATTTAAGATTGATGATCAAGAATACCAAGTTGAGATGAACGAACAAACTCATTCATTGCACGGTGGTGACCACGGTTTTAATACCTTAAATTTCGATGGTAAATTTAGTGAAGATGATGATCAAGTTAGCGTGATTTTATCGAAACATATTAAGGCGAGTGATGATAATTACCCTGGAAACCTTGATGTAGAAATTAAATTTACCCTAGACAATCAAAATCAAGTTTCGATTTCATTTACGGGTGATACGGACGCTGCGACGCTCTTTAACCCAACGAATCATGTTTATTGGAATACAACGGATGATCGAACAAGTTTGGCTAAACAATGGTTGCAAATTAGCAGTACAGCTCACCTTGAATTCGATGAAGAAAAAGTTCCCACTGGCAAGAAGCTTTCGGTTAAAGCAACCGCCTATGATTTTAATCAAGAACAACCTATTGAGGACGCCTTGAAACAGTTAAACGCTGAAAATGGTGGGATTGAATTTGATGATGCTTACGAAGTTAATCCGAGTGAAACTACTCCTATTGCAATGGTAGGTGATACTGATGGTAAACGTCGAGTAAAGCTTTATTCAGATCGCAACGGACTAGTTGTATTCACGGCGAACCCATTTGATTCTGACCAAGAAGCAGCTCATGAGTACAATGCTTTAGCTACTGAGGCACAAACATTACCTGATGCAATCAATCATTCTGATTTTGGTGATATTGTTTTACGTCCAGGTAAGCCAGTTACAAATACTATTCGTTATCAATATGAACGTTTAAACTAAATCTAAATTAAGCGTGAGGTGTAAAAACCGAGCGCTTTTTAAATGGTTAAATAATTTAATAAAGTAGGTAGTAAAACTACATCGAGTGGCCTAAAACACCAAAACTAGAATTAAAAAAAGATTGGAATAGCGGTTTATGGGCAACGATAAGTTGGTCTGGGAAGCGGACTGAGTCGTTTAAATACTAATTTACTAAAATAATTAAGCAAATTTTACTAAAAAACATTGACATCCTCTCTGAAAACGATTACATTTAGTGCATAGATAATTAAAGGAGATGTGGTATAGATTATGGATGCAGAAGTTAAACAAAGCAAAAGTCGTAAAATCACTTCGCGACTAGCTTACTCATTTGGTGCATTTGGTCATGATGCGTTTTATGCAACATTATCGACCTATTTTATTATGTTCGTGACTTCCCATTTATTTGATAAGAGTAGTGGGGCTCAAGGAACTAAAATGATCGCGTACATTACGATGATCATTGCAGCATTACGTTTCGTAGAACTTGCAATTGATCCACTAATTGGTAACGCGATTGATAATACCAATTCACGCTGGGGTCATTTCAAGCCTTGGATTGTTACTGGTGGAACGATTGGTTCAGTTGTTTTAGCACTTTTATTTACCAGTTTAGGTGGTTTAAATACATCTAACCCAATTTTATACTTAATTGTTTTTGCTATTTTATATATTACAATGGATATTTTCTATTCATTTAAAGATGTTGGGTTCTGGTCAATGATTCCTGCGATTTCATTTGATTCAGCAGAACGTGAAAAAACAGCTACCTATGCTCGGGTTGGTTCTAATATTGGACAAAATATCGTTGGTGTAGTCGTTATGCCAATCGTTTTGATGTTTTCAACCAAGGCGAACAGCGGACAAGGTGATAATCGTGGTTGGATGGCCTTCGGGATTATCATCGCTGCGGTTGCTTTGATTTCAGCTTTAGCTGTAGCAATGGGAACTAAGGAAAATGATTCTGAATTACGTAAAAATACTGAAAAAACAACTTTCAAACAAGTTTTCAAAGTATTGGCTCGTAACGACCAATTAATGTGGTTATCTTTGACTTACGGAATTTACACGGCCGGTATGGCAATTACTAACTCACTTGAACTTTACTACTTCACTTACATTTTAGGTGATGCTTCGAAATTTACATTACTTGGTTCATTAAATGCCATCATTGGGGTGTTCGCCGTATTGGCCTTCCCACCATTGGCAAAGAAGTTTAGCCGTCGTAAAGTATTCTTCTTAGCTATTTCAGTCATGATCATTGCTTTGATTATGTTTGCACTTGCCGGACAATCATTACCAATGATCTTAACTTCTGCCGTACTATTCTACATTCCACAACCACTTATCTTCTTAGTTGTTTTGATGGTTTTAAGTGATTCTGTTGAATATGGACAATTGAAATTCGGTCACCGTGACGAATCATTAACTCTATCTGTTCGTCCTTTGCTTGATAAATTAGGTGGAGCTATTTCAAACGGTGTAGTTGGTTTAACTGCCGTTTGGGCTGGCATGACCGCTGGAGCAACTGCTGGGGACGTAACTTCCCACGGACAAGCTATTTTCAAATTGATGATGTTTGGTGTTCCAGCAGCTATGATTTTAATTGGAGCCTTCATCTTCTTCAAGAAGGTTAAATTGGACGAAAAAATGCATGCTGAAATCGTTGACGAGCTTGAAAAAACTTGGTCAACACATTTGGAAACAGATGAAACACCTGCAGAAATTGAAAAAGAGGACGGAATTACAACTCTTTACCGTAATCCGGTTTCAGGAAAATTAATCAGTTTAGACACCGTTGCAGATGAGACATTTGCGAGTGGAAGTATGGGTAAAGGATTTGCAATTAAACCTACCGATGGTCAAGTTTTAGCTCCATTTGATGGTGAAGTTGTAGCAACTTTCCCAACTCGCCATGCGATTGGACTTCGTTCTGACACAGGCGTCTTAACCTTGATTCATATCGGAATTGGTACCGTTGAAATGCGTGGTACGGGATTTGTTCAATATGTTGAAAAAGGCGATCACGTTAAACAAGGACAAGAATTAATTGAATTCTGGCAGCCAGCAATTAAAAAAGCAGGCCTTGATGATACTGTAATGGTAGTTATTACCAACAAGGATATGCCTGAATTTGATTATCTCAAAGAGCTGGGTGAAGACGTTAAGGATAGCGAAGATGTATTGAAGTTATCCAATACATTACCTAACTAAAGTTGGATTTTAAAAGGACAATCAATGATTTATTCATTGATTGTTCTTTTTTTGCATATTAAAAGCCGATGTTGGAGAATTTAAATCTTTCCAGCATCGGCTTTATTTTAGAAATGAATATTAAAACTGAAATCTAAATCTTGGTTAGCAGGGATGTGGTATTTTGCTTCAACATCTGCTCCCCAACTATCGATTCCACCGACACCGCGAACCGCCCCGTAGATCGAAAGCACGGTTCGTCTTGGTAATGGTAGTTCTTCAAGATGAGTGGCTTGTTCAAGCTCTGCAGCAGTATATGGTAAACAACTGAAAGCAAACGGCTGATCTGCCTGGCTGAAAGTAAGGCTAAAAGGTTGCTTGCTTTGATCGGCGTTATTTTGAGTAGTCGAACGAGTTACCGTTAGTTGACTGGTTTGCATGTGCATGCCACATTCTTGAGGAACAAGATAGGGAGTCACTGGTAATCCGTCAACGTGGAATTGACCTTGAGTTGCCCCTGCTAGACGATCGGGATAAGTTTCCCCAGAAAGTCCTTGGTAGTCAAAACCGGTAGCGGTCGTGGGCATAATGAAACGTAGTCCAAATGCTGGTAGCTCAGGTAAACCTTCACGTCCTGCAAAATGGGTCATGACCTTAATATTACCGTCACTAGTAACCGTATAGGTAATGCTTACCGAAGTGCTTGGCACCGTCGGAGTAACGAAATGGTAGGTTAACGCCACTTGATTTGCCATTTCATGGTTGGTATAGCGATTATTAAGGGGAGCGATGGGAAGCGGTTGAACGAGTTGTCCATCCACTGTTAATTCAATTTTTTGGCAAGTTGTGAATCGATCGGCTGCGTACCATTGGGCAGTTTTAACATCAAAACCATTTCCATGATCATTATCAGTAGTTGCTCGCCAAAATAGCGGAGTTGGTGTGCGGTAGAGCCACTCTTTTTGGTTAACCACTAAAGATTCAAACCCGCCTCGTTCGTAACTAAAAAGATAGTGAAAGTTAGGACCTTCTAATCCTAAACTGGCATCGCCATATATAACGTGTAATTGATTATTTGTGTAATCCATAATAGTATTTCACCTCCTGCATTGCTGGTTTAGGGGTTCGATCAGCAAATAGTAATCCATCACCAGAAAACTCATAGTCGGAATGGCGTTCATCGAAATCACCACCGTATCGTAGGACGTCTTGCTGGGTGATTGGATCATGAACTAACAGAGCTTGATCAATGAAGTCCCAAATGAAGCCACCTTGATACATTGGGTATTTATCAATTAAATCATTATATGATTGCATGCCTCCTAAAGAGTTTCCCATATCATGCATATATTCACAGTTTAAGAAGGGTTTATCGGGATTATTTTCTAGATAGCTAGCGATGTTAGCTGGAGTTTCGTACATACGACTTTCTACATCAGAAATACGATTGCGTAATTCTGGAGCACGAACGACACCTTCGTAATGAACCAGTCGAGATGTGTCATGTTCTTTATAGAAAGTTTGCATAGCCGCAATATCTTCACCAGCAAAGGATTCGTTGCCTAATGACCAGAAAATAATGGATGGGTGGTTTTTGAACCATTCATAGTTGGAGCGAGCCCGATCAACGACTGCTGCTAACCAATGAGGATTATCCCCAGGAACGTTATAGGAAGGTTCAACAGCCCCCATTTTTTGCCATGAACCATGAGATTCTAGGTTATTTTCAGCCATAACGTAAAGACCGGCTTGATCGCATAGTTCGTACCACGGTAGTTGATCAGGATAATGGCAAGTTCGAACAGCGTTGATATTATTATCAAGCATGGTTTGAATATCGTTCTGCATATCTTGCATGGTAATGACGCGTCCACTATGCGCATTCCACTCGTGGCGATTAACCCCGTTGAGAATCAAACGTTGGTTATTAACGTAAATGACTTTATCCTCACGTAATTCCACTCGCCGAAAACCAAATTGATAAGGAACGACTTCCAAGAGTTGATGCTGATTGTTGTAGACTTTAATCAACAACTGATACAAGGTGGGGCTTGTTGGTGACCATAGTGTCAAATTATCAAACGGCATGGAATCAAACAGGACCTTACCCGTTCCGCTTTGGGTCTGACTGGCCACTACCTGTTTATTTTGATCCGTAACGGTTAGTTCTAAGATAGCATCAGTACCAGAAACGTCAGCAGTAACTGCCAAGGTACCGCGCTCAAAATCATCTTTTACCTCCGGTTTGATGTCTAAATCCACAACATGGGCGGCCGGAAGAGCGAGGAGATTAACATCACGAAAAATACCAGAAAAGCGGTACATATCTTGATCTTCAATAAAGGCTGCCGTACTTCTTTTATAAACCTGTACAGCTAAAAGATTATCTTGGTCTTGAAGATATGGGGTTAGATCAAATTCTGAAGGAGTGAAGCTATCTTCAGCATAACCAATAAAATGGCCATTCAACCAAACGTATAATGCTTCTTCAACTCCTTGAAATTGAATGATAACTCGCTGATTTTTAAATGAATCATCAAGGTCAAATTGTTTTAAATAAGAGCCGACACTGTTATCAGCAGCATCGCTAAATAATCCAACTTCTAATTGGTCTTGATTAAGTGTGTAAGGGGGACGACGATAAATTTTTCCTTCCCAAGGGTAGAGAGTGTTGATATATTGAATTTGACTGTAGCCTGCTAATTCGATATGCCCTGGTACTTGGATCGTATCAAAATCAGCACTATCAAAATCAGGTGAATAAAAATGGAGCGGACGTTCAGACGGGGTGGACGCAAAGTGAAAACGCCAAGAACCGTTGAGACTTTTAATAAAGCTGCTACCTGTACGGATTTCGTCTAAATCACGATAGTAATGGTGGTCGCTATGGGCAGGTAGTTGATTGACTCGAAAAACTTCAGGATCATCAAGCCACTGAAGATTTGCTTGCATAATAAAACTCCTTTCGTAACCAAAATATAAAACGCTTACAATAAAATGATAGAACATAACCCTAAATTTGTATACGTTGTTTTAGTTAAAATTTAACCAAAATTAATGTTTTTGGAGGATTTAGTAAGCTGTAAGCAACCCTAAATCTATAACACTAGTGTTTTTTAATGAAGCGCTACCATTTTTGTTGTAAATGGATTAAAGAGGTATTGACAAGTGATGGTAAAAGCTATATATTCAAGTTAATAAAATTTTAGTAAAATTATGGAGGAGACACATCATGAACGCAAACGACTTAAAAAAAGAATTTTCCGAAATTTTCGACACCAATCCTGAAAGGGTTTTCTTTTCACCTGGACGCATCAATTTAATTGGTGAACACACAGATTACAATGGTGGTCACGTATTCCCATGTGCAATTACAATCGGAACTTATGGAGTTTATGCTCCTCGTACCGATAATACGGTAAGAATGTACTCAGCTAATATTCCAGATGCTGGAGTTATTAGTTTTGATGTCAATGCTTTGGATTACGATAAGGCTGCAGGTTGGACTAATTATCCTAAAGGAATGATGAATGAATTAGTCAAAACAGGAGTTAAGTTTGACCACGGCTTCGATCTCTACGTTCACGGAAATATGCCAGATGGTGCGGGCTTATCTTCTTCAGCTTCAATTGAATTATTAACCGGAGCAGTTTTAAACGCAGCCTTTGATTTAGGTGTTAGTCAATTAGATCTAGTTAAGATTGGTCAGAAGTGTGAAAACAACTATGTCGGTGTTAACTCTGGTATCATGGATCAATTCGCGGTCGGAATGGGTAAGCAAGATCAAGCAATCTTGCTGGATACTAACACACTTGATTATTCTTATGCTCCGGTTAAATTAGGCAATCACGTCATTGTAATTATGAATACTAATAAACGTCGTGAACTCGCAGATTCTAAATATAATGAACGTCGTTCTGAATGTGAAGAAGCATTGCGTCGTTTACAAACTAAGTTAGACATCAAGACTTTAGGTGATTTAACTAATGATGAATTTGATGAAGCAGCTTACTTAATTAATGATGAAACTTTAATTAAACGCGCACGTCACGCTGTTTTTGAAAATCAAAGAACCATCAAGGCAACTAAGGCTTTGGCAGATGACGACTTAACAACTTTTGGTGAATTAGTTACTGCTTCACACGTTTCATTACACTTTGATTATGAAGTAACGGGTAAGGAATTAGACACTTTAGCTGAAACAGCTTGGAAACAACCTGGTGTATTAGGTGCTCGAATGACTGGTGCTGGTTTTGGTGGTTGTGGAATCGCAATTGTTGAAAAAGACCAAGTTGAAGCTTTCAAGGAAAATGTTGGTAAAGTTTATCGCGATACAATTGGTTATGATGCTGATTTCTATATTGCTGAAATTGCTGATGGACCTAAAGAACTTTAATATTAGTGAAAATTTTTAAATAGTAATACGCATTGAGAGATTGAGGAGGAATTAGAATGGCGGTCTTAGTTTTAGGTGGTGCCGGTTATATCGGCTCCCATGCAGTTGATCGATTAATTACGAAAGGTTACGATGTAGCGGTTGTTGATAACTTGGTTACTGGACACCGCGCAGCCGTAAACCAGCAAGCTCGTTTTTACGAAGGTGATGTACGAGATGCTGAATTTATGGATTCAGTCTTCACCAAAGAAAACGTAGAAGGGGTAATTCATTTTGCTGCGTTTTCCGTGGTCCCTGAATCAATGAAAAATCCTTTGAAGTATTTTGATAATAATACTGCTGGGATGGTTAAACTTCTTGAAGTAATGGCTAAACATGATGTGAAACGGATTGTATTTTCATCTACAGCGGCTACTTATGGCGAACCAGAACGGGTACCAATTCAAGAATCTGATCCACAAGTTCCAACCAATCCATATGGTGAAAGTAAGTTAGCAATGGAAAAAATCATGCATTGGTCAGATGTGGCTGATGGCATTAAGTTTGTGGCTTTACGCTACTTTAACGTTGCTGGCGCTAAACCAGATGGCAGTATTGGGGAAGACCATCAACCAGAAACACACTTAGTACCTATTATCTTACAAGTAGCTGCTGGTGAACGGGATCAGTTGCAAATTTTTGGGGATGACTATCCTACTGCTGATGGTACTAATGTACGCGATTACGTCCACGTCGTTGATTTGGCTGATGCTCATATTTTAGCTCTAGAATATCTCAAACAAGGTCATGATAGTAATGCATTCAACCTTGGATCTTCAACAGGCTTCTCCAATCGCCAAATGTTAGAAGCTGCTCGGGAAGTGACAGGAAAGGAAATTCCAGCTGTCATGGCACCAAGACGAGCTGGCGACCCTAGTACTTTAATCGCAGCGAGTGATAAAGCACGTGAAATTTTAGATTGGCAACCTCAATACGATGATGTTAAGGAAATTATCAAAACTGCTTGGAATTGGAAAGTCAACCATCCAGCTGGATACGATGACCGAGGAGGACAAGCCTAATGAGTAGCTTAGAACAATTTGTCCAAGTTGTAATCGATTCGCCATCACCATACACCAATTTAGATCGAATTTATGTGCATAATCGGATTTTAGGTTTAGTGGGTGAAGATCAACCGGTTGAAGCTACCGATGAACAAGTAACTAGCTTAGTAGATGCCTTAGTTAAAACTGCGGTTCAAAACGGTAAAATTGAAGATGCTCAATCAGACCGAAGCATTTTGGCAGATCAATTAATGGATTTAGTTACGCCATTACCTTCGATTTTAAATCAACGTTTTTGGGATAAGTATCAAGTTAGCCCTAAAGCAGCGACGGATTATTTCTTTAATTTAAGTAAAACTAATGACTATATTAAAACACGGGCCATTGCTAAGAATGTATCTTTTCCAGCGGAAACTGATTTTGGTGAACTTGAAATTACCATTAATCTTTCTAAACCAGAAAAAGATCCTAAAGCAATTGCAGCTGCTCGTAATCAACCTCAGGATGGTTATCCATTATGCCAATTATGCATGCAAAATGAAGGTTATTTAGGACGTTTGGGTTACCCATCACGTAGCAACCATCGAATTATTCGGATGACCTTGGGTGGTGAAACTTGGGGCTTCCAATATTCACCATACGCATATTTCAATGAACATTCTATTTTCTTAGACCAAATTCACCGCCCTATGGTGATTAATCGTCAGACGTTTACCAATTTACTTGAAATTGTTAAACAGTTACCGCACTACTTTGTAGGGAGTAACGCCGACTTACCCATTGTAGGAGGTTCGATGTTATCACACGAACATTACCAAGGCGGACGTCATGTATTTCCAATGATGAAGGCTCCCATTGCTAGAACGATTGATTTAGGAGTAGCAGGTGTGGAAGCTGGAATTGTGAAATGGCCAATGTCAACAATTCGGTTAGTTGGTAGTGATGTGGTGGCATTGACAGATGCTGCTGTTAAAATTCATGATGCGTGGATGAGCTATTCTGATGAAAGTGTTGATGTAAGAGCGTTCACGGACGGAACTCGTCATCATACGACGACGCCGATTGCGTACAAGGATGGAGAAAACTATGTTTTGGATGTAGTACTCCGAGATAATCAAACCTCAGCCGAATTTCCAGATGGTATTTTCCATCCCCATCAAGATGTTCAACACATCAAAAAAGAAAACATTGGTTTGATTGAAGTAATGGGAAGAGCGATTTTACCAGCTCGGTTAAAGACAGAATTGGTAGAAGTAGAAAATTACCTATTGGGTCAAACTAACCAAATGGCAGAAATGCATCAAGCTTGGGCGGATCAATTGAAGGCAACACATTCAATTACAGCAGAAAATGTTACTGCCGTGGTAAATGCTGCGGTTGGAAATGTTTTTGCGCGAGTTTTAGCTGATGCAGGAGTCTTTAAATGGGATGACGCCGGTGAAGCCGCATTTGCGCACTTTATCTCATCCATTAATTAGTAAGATTTTAAGCTCGTTTAAACCTGTAAGAATTATTAGTTATTAAATACGATTCACCTGGGATGGATAATCCTAGGTGGATCGTATTTTTATTTTAAATTTCACTGGTGCTTTATCGGGAGTCCTTTATAATAAAAACGAAGCAAATTAGTAGGAATGCGACTTAGACAATTAATTTCGGAGGTCATAATATGGAAAAATATCGTACAGAAGAAGATACGCTTGGGCCCGTCCAAATCCCAGTAGATGCACTTTGGGGAGCCCAAACTGAAAGAAGTCGTCATAACTTTGCGACTGGTGCCAAGATGCCCCTGGAAATTATCAAAGCTCTTCTACAGATTAAAAAAGCGGCAGCCATCGCTAATAAAAAGGAACGATCAATGGCTGCTGAAAAAGCGGATTTAATTGTAGTAGCTATTGATCGTCTGCTAGCACTGGATGATGCTGAATTACGGAAAGATTTTCCGCTGGTAGTTTATCAAACTGGTTCGGGAACGCAAACTAACATGAATGTAAACGAAGTGGTGGCCCATATGGCTGCTAAAATTAATGCGGAAATAGAAATTTTGCCTAATGATGATGTTAACCATGGACAAAGTTCAAACGATATTTTCCCAACGGCCATGAATATTACAGCTGCAGTAGCGGTAGTACGTTTGGAAGAGGCAGTTCAACATTTAATTGAACAATTAGACCAAAAACAAAAGCAATATTGGAACGTGGTTAAAATTGGACGAACTCACCTCCAGGATGCGACTCCACTAACTTTTGGCCAAGAAATTAGTGGATGGAAGAGCGCCCTTGAACATGATTTGGAATACTTAAAAGAACTTAATTCAACGCTAAGTGAATTGGCAATGGGGGGTACAGCGGTCGGAACGGGTTTAAATGCAGCTCCGCATTTTTCGTCCATAATTGCAGCTCAGATGAGCGAAGTCTACCACTTTGAATTCACGGCGGATTCTAATAAATTTTATGGACTAGCACATCACTCCGGTTTGAATGTGGTTCACGGAGCGATTAAAACTTTGGCGAGTGATTTGATGAAAATTGCTAATGATATTCGTTTCTTGGGTAGTGGTCCGCGGGCAGGATATGGCGAGTTGAAACTACCAGCAAACGAGCCCGGATCATCAATCATGCCAGGTAAAGTCAATCCAACTCAAGCAGAGGCCCTTACCATGGCGGCAGTGCGGGTTATGGCTAATGACGTTGCGATTGATTTAGCTGCAAGCCAGGGCAATTTTGAAATGAATGTTTATAAACCAGTTATCATCAGCTCTTTCTTGGAATCAACCACTCTATTAGAAGGTACGATTCGTAGTTTTGCCGACTTGATGATCGCTGGATTAGAAGTTAATGCAGAACGGATGGAAGAATTAGTTAACCATTCCCTGATGACAGTTACCGCCTTATCTCCTCATATTGGCTACCACGATAGCGCTAAAATCGCTCAGCAGGCTGAAAAAGATGGGACCACGCTGAAAGAAGCTGCCCTAAAATCTGGTAAAGTTACCGCTGAGCAATTTGATCAGTGGGTGGTTCCCATTGAGATGACTAATTATGATAAATAGAGGAGTAAAAAAGATGACTTTAGAGCCTGTCTCCGTTCTATTTGGTTCGGGCTTTGTAACGCAAAAAGATTGGTGGCGGATGAATGCCATTCTGGGTGTGGTTTACATCGTAATTTGGGTTGGAATTGGCTCACTTTGGATGAAAGTGATTGGTATGTGGTAAAAAGCCCTTATTATAATCCGTTACTTTAGACGTGTTTTTATATTTCAAATAGATTAGAATGGTTTATGACCCAAAAAAAGAAGCAGGAGAATTAATAAATGGCTTATCCACAATTAGACTTAGAAAATGCAACTGGTACAAAAGTAACTATTAAAACTAACCAAGGTGACATCAAAATTCAACTTTTTGATGAATTGGTACCTAAAACAGTTAAAAACTTTATTGAATTAGCAGAGAAGGGCTACTACAACGGCGTTATTTTTCATCGGGTGATCCCAGATTTTATGATTCAAGGTGGTGATCCTACGGGAACTGGTATGGGTGGCGAAAGCATCTATGGCAGAACGTTTGAAGATGAATTTTCAAATAAGCTCTATAACTTAAACGGGGCCCTATCTATGGCTAACGCCGGTCCAAATACTAATGGTAGTCAATTCTTTATCGTTACTAACAGTAATGTTCCTAAGCGAATGATTAAACAACTTAAAGCGGCAGAATTTCCTGAAGAAATTGTGGAAGCATATCGTCAAGGAGGAACTCCTTGGCTAGATGGTCGGCATACGGTCTTCGGACAAGTGTTCGAAGGGATGGATGTTGTTAAAGCAATTAGTAAGGTAAAACGTAATGGCGAAGATCGCCCTAACGTAGATGTTGTGATGGAACAAGTAATCGTTGAAAAATAAAATAAAACCCTCTGAAAATTAATTTTTCGGAGGGTTTTATTTATTGTGCTAAATATTTCTGTAAATCTGCAAATTGATTTTGAATAACTTCAGTTCCTTTTTCGTAAAGGGCCATGAGCTTTTTATCATCACGTTCAACCCGAGATACTGAAACGGGTTCTTGAGGACGGATTACAAAGATTTTTCCTTCACGTTCTAAGCGTTCGATTTCTGCTAATGAACGATTATATTGTTGTGGACGATCTGCAAAAGCTTGGACAAAACGTGGAAAATCACGGTATCTAAACTTAACTAAACGATTCATAGCGCGACTATTTTCCGGTTTACGGTAGCTAATGTCGCGAGTTAAGACCACGACAATCTTTTCGTAGCCTAATTCTTGAGCTCGTCTGAAAGGAATCGAGTCAGCGATTCCGCCATCTAAGTATGGCTGGTGATTAACGACCCGAATATCAGAGACTAACGGCATACTAGCTGAAGCTTTGACGGCTTCTTCTTGACCGTCAGTATCCGTTTTACGGAAAATATCGGCTTTACCAGTTAAGACGTTGGTAGCGGTAATTTCAAAAATCTGTTTACTTTCATTATAAGCTTTATAGTCAAAGGGGCTGTAATCATAACATTCAGGCGAAAACAAAAAATCTAAGTTAAAGATTCCACCATTACGAATGAGGTTGTTAAAGCCGATATAACGTTTATCATGAAGAAAATGGAGATTAACATCAGCGGAACGTCTTTTTTGCTTTGAAATGTAATTCATAGCGGCCATGGTTCCAGCTGAAACTCCATGGATGTACTCGAAATCCATTTGCTTTTCGAGAAAATAATCCAAAACGGCACTAGTAAAAAATGATCTGAGAGCGCCGCCTTCTAGTATTAAAGCTGCTTTTTCCAATGGAATACCTTCTCTCTTCTAATTTTATAGACACTATTTTAGCGCTTTTGATGGAGTTGTGGCAAATACCTCTCCAATTAAGGCGCTATAGAAGTGATACTAGAAGAGCATTAAAGCTAGGGATAGCGTAAAAATTTTCTCATAAAAATTATTTTTCCATAGTTTCTTTACCTAGGAAGCCGATTGCAATTACAGCTATCATAATGGAGATGAAGAAAATTATAAAAGTAGTTGATAAAGCAACGCCTTTTTCAGTTAAAAATCCCACCAAAAGAGGGCCTACGATCCCACCGATGCGCCCAATTCCGGCTGCTAGCCCGGAACCTGTTCCACGAATTTCTTCAGGATATTGCTCCGGAGAATAGGCATAGAGTGCGCCCCAAGCACCAAGATTAAAGAAGGATAGTAAAATACCAGCTAACAATAACATCATCAGCCCTTGAGCAAAACCAAAGGCGATAGCACTGACGGCAGTACCGAATAAGAAAACCATCAAAGTCCATTTGCGTCCCCATCGCTCAATTAACCAAGCTGCCATAAAGTAACCCGGAAGTTGTGCCACAGTCATGATTAACACATAACCAAAACTGTGAACAATACTATACCCCTTCATCACCATGACACTAGGCAACCAAAGAAACATTCCATAATATGAGAATACAACCATAAACCAAACAATCCAAAGCATCAACGTGGCTTTAGCATAGGGACGACTCCAAATATTTTTTAAACGTAAAGCTAGGCGAGCTTTGGGTGTAAAAGAATGATTTGAATCTGCTTCGCGAATACTAAAACGGAGAACCAAGGCATAGAGCGCCGCTAAGGAAGTGATAAACACGGCAATCCGCCAGCCCCAACTGGGAATGACAAAATAAGAGATTAGAGCCGAAATTAACCAACCGCCTGCCCAAAAACTTTCGAGGAGCACTACTGCCCGCCCTCGAACATGAGCAGGGGCGCTCTCCGAGATTAAAGTCGAAGCAACAGGCAGTTCACCACCCAATCCACAACCGACAATAAAACGAATCATAACAAAAGCCGCATAGGTAGTGGTGAAAGCTGAAATACCGTTAAAAATTGAGAAAATTAGTAAACTAATAATTAAAATTGTTTTTCGATTGTAACGGTCGGCCAGTGCTCCAAATAAAATAGCGCCTACAGCCATCCCAAGTGAACTGATACTACCAATCATACCAACCTGTGATTCAGTTAAATGCCACTCTGACGTTAAAGCAGCAATTACAAAAGATAATATACCAACGTCCATGGCATCAAAAAGCCAGGCTACCCCCGAAGCTGCTAGTAATTTTTTATAGTTTGAAATTCCATTCAAAATCATCATTCTCCTTTTTAGTGTCAAGACACACTCTGAGTTGAATACAAGATTACAACATAAAACAATATTTATCAATGATTTATTTAAAATTAATGTCTTGACACTTGTAACGGGGATTTTCTGATAAAATATACTCAAGGAGCAATGACTTATGAAAATTAATCGAAAAATAGCTATCAAAAATCAACTATTAGAAACTAAAACACCAATCAAAGCAGGCACATTGGCTAAACAATTTGAGGTTAGCCGACAAACTATTGTTGGAGATATAGCTTTGTTGCGTGCGCAAGGGGAGCCGATTATTTCAACTTCGAGAGGCTATGAATATGCCAAAAATCATCGATTTGAAGAAATGATCGTTTGTCGTCATTTCCCCGATCAAGCAGAGCGAGAAATGGAACTAATTGTTAAAGAACAGGTGACGATCAAAGACGTTATGATTGACCACCCACTTTACGGACAGCTAGTGGGACAAATCCGTGTGCAAAATAGCAATGATGTCAAACAATTTATGCAACATGTACGGGAAGCTAAAGGGCACTTGCTATCTGAATTAACCGATGGTATCCACAGTCATACTTTAGCAGCGGATAAAATGGAAAATATCGAAAAAGCTAAGGAACAGTTAAAAAAAGTGGGAATTCTATACAAAGAAGGTTAACTAAAGGATTTTTACTGGATTTTGTAGTATAGTACAGCCAAATCATTTTGACGGAGGGATGAAATGTATCGAATTGTACTCATCATTTTTATAATTTATGTAATTGTCCAGATTCCATTTGTGATTAAGGCATATTTAGGGAGACGAAAGTATCGGCAAAAAATTAAAGATGGGGAACGGGCTAATCAGCGGCTAATGAAAGAAAAGAAAGATAAGAAGTAGGTAAAAGGTTGAAATGGTAATTGAACGACATAAAAGGATTGGTATGGAGATGATTCCATATCAATCCTTTTATTTATGAAAAATTAAGTCCGTACTGGTTCACGTAGTTTCTTGTTGTACTTCAAGTAGACATTAGTATAAGGGTGTTTACTTTCTGCATGCCAAGGTTTGACGTGACCACAGAAATGAATTAATTTTGGATTTTCACGTGTTTCAGCGTAAAGTTTCAAAAGTTCAGTCCGTGGTGGAACAAGCGCGTCTAACACAATGTTAGATTGGGCATTCCATTTTGGATGTAAGTGTAACCACTTGTCGTATAAAATCGCGTTTAGAGCATCTTGATCATGGAAACGTAGTTTTTCTGGATGATGGTTAATATAGTCTAAGACGCGTTGAGTAACTGCTTGGGAACGCCAGCTAACTAGGTCAATTAACATCATGCCAGAGTTGAAATATTTACTATTATCATGCGTGATACCCATGTGTTCTAATCGATCATGGAAACCAGCATCTTCTACAGCGGCTAGAACGTTGCCTTCCAGTGAGGTTTGCCATAAATCATGTAGATTGGTGTTAGCGATAATATCGCAATCAAGGTAAATGGCACGATTAATATTTGGCAACAATTCTGGTGCTAAGATTCGATAATAGGCAGATTTTAGGATGCGATCACTTTCAACCGCATTTTCTAGTAGTTTTTCATCAACTTTAACGATTTTAATTGAAGCGTTGTCGTAACGTGAAATTACACTTCCTAAAATTAACATATCACGTTGATCTAGATGATCGGGGAGAAGGTAGAAATTGTATTGATTTTCTGAGTCATTCTCCAAAATTGAAATATAAGAAGTTGCCAAAGCTTCCACAAAAGCTGAATTAGCGGCAGAAATAACATTAACCACGCCACGATTGATTTCTAATTCGTTAAGTTCTTCGTGGTATTCATCCAAATAAGGATGTTCACTAAGCGTTTTCCAAGGTTTTTCATGTGTTGTAAAATGGACGATTGCCGGATTTTTGATGGCTTCGTTGATCAATTGATCGTAGGCTTCGTTAATTGGACGGTGTTTTCTGAAGACAATCGAATTTTGTAAGTTCCATTTAGGATGTAGCATTTGAACATGGCCCGCGAGAACGGCATTTAAGGCGTCCTGATCATGGAAAATAATGAGATGTGATTGATGTTTAATGTAATTTAAAGTTTTTTCGGTAATGTGGTTTTCATTCCACTTTTTAATATCAATCACTAAAATTCCAGAGTTGAAATAGATATTATTTGCAGCAACTACTGGGTCGACTCCTAAACGATTAAGAGCAAAAGCTTGGCCGGTATCGATCACCGCACCCACAATGTTATGGTTCAATTCTGCATCGTATAATTCAGTTAAATCGTGGCGAACCAATAAGTCAACATCTAAGTAGAGAATTCGATCGATATTGCGCTTTGCTAGTAATTGGGGAGCCAAAATTCGGTAATATGCAGTTTTGTTAATATGGCTGTTGGTAGGACAAAAAGCAAAGACCGATGGATCCAAATCAAGGTACTCAACCGTGTGCAACCCGTGTGCAAGTTTTTTCAAAGCTAGCTTAGTAGAATTACTAAGGTTATTAGATAGCACAATAAAATTAACACGTGTTTTTTTGTTTAGGTTTTCAAGTGTTGTTTTTATGGTGATTTGTAGTTGGTCGGCATAATTTTCGTCGGCAGCTAATAAAACATTGATGTTTTTCAAATTATTGCACCCCTTTTCTTAGTTTGTGGTCACATTATATAAGCGTGTAATCAAAAAAGTAAAGTAATAAGCAATATATATTATAAGTTGAGCAGAATGTTTGCTAAAGCTTACTCAAGCCGATATAATTCGAGGTAATTAATGCAAGTAATTTTTAGGTTGATGGGAGGATGCTTATTATGAGTGTAGTAGTGCCGATTTATAAAGTTAGACTTGGACATAGTGAAGTAGAAACACCCGATTTAGTATTAGGAGTTACTAACGTGATGCGTGGCGATAATACAGTACGCGGTATTTTAAAAGGCGGTGATGATTTAGTATTGTCAGTGCTACAAGCTCGCAATGGTGAGGCCTTAGTGGGGGACCAATGGATTAAATTTCAAATCCACGATTTGGGAGATCAAGTGGAAGTGAAATGTGATCCAAGCTTTAATATTGCCGATGCATTCTTAAAAATCCAATAAAAAGCTGACGAAATGAATGGAAGGTGCCTCGAATTTGACATTCGATTAGGCATCTTTTCTTCATGTGAAAATAAGTACAAAAAGTAAGACGAAAATAAAAAAACTTCAATCGTAATTAAGCAAAGATTGAAGTTTTTTTATTTTTTACTTAGATTCTTTGATTTTTTCGGTGATGAAGTCGGCTGAACGACGTAACTTGTAGCGCTCTTCATCGGTAAGTTCGAGTTGAAGCTGTTCTAAAATACCGTCACGTCCGACCACAGCCGGATATGAAAGATAAGTACCATATTCTTCACGATAATTGGAAACGGGAAGAACTTCATGAGCATCATTTAAAACTACATTAGCCAAACGAACGGCAGCGGCAGCAACCCCATAGTTAGTATAGTGTTTACCAACCATTACATAGCGACCGCCCATCCGAGCGTCTTCGTTGATTTGATCTAAGTCTAAATTCCGAGCTTGAGCTAACTTTTTGATTGGTTGATCAAGAACCGTAACTGTAGACCAAGCGGTAAATTGTGAGTTACCATGTTCGCCGAGGTTATATCCAGATACCGAGCGAGGGTCAACGCCTAACCCTTTGCCGACGGCGCGCTTCATGCGGGCTGAATCAAGTAGAGTACCAGTTCCAATCACATGCGCTTTAGGTAAGCCGGTGGCTTCTTGGTAAAGTGCGGTAATTACATCTACCGGATTAGTAATTGGAATTAAAATACCATTAAATCCAGACGCCTTGATGGCTTCAGCGACCGCCTGAACTTGTTCACGGTTGTGCGGAAGTTCAGCAAAACGGTCATTATCAGGGTTATCAGTTAAAGCAATCTTACCCAAAGCAGAAATAATTACGTCTGCATCTTTGAGGGCACGATAATCATTTACGATAATGTTTGTGTGACTGGTTAAATTGGGCATTGCATCTTCAAAATCAAGTGCATCAGCACCAACCTTTGCTTCATTTTTATCTATTAAAACTAGGTCGTCAGCGTAGCCGTTTGTGATAATTTGTTGAGCGACTGCTTGACCAACGTGACCCATACCAATGATTCCAATTTTTCGTGTCATTATTCATCACCTCTACCCATATTTTAAGGCACATTTTTGAAAAAAGCTAACGTTAAAGTGCTTTGAAGAAATTAAGGATTAATTTGTTTCAAGGCTGCCTTGGGGACGTCTTTTTTATCAACTTTACTCCAAGAAATAACTTGATTTCGTTTCGCATTGTAGCCAATTTTCAAATATGCGTGGAGCTTTAATGGACGTTCTAGGTTTCCGTTAAATTTAACCGTTATCTTTTGACCAGCTTGGTTATAAGCAGGTTGGTGGTAAGCATAATTCACATAACTACGATTGGAATCATCTTTTTCCACAAATTTAGTGCCTTTATCGACGATTTGAGTGTAGTAATCCTGAGTACCATAGTTAGAGTTATACCAGAAATAGGCGCTTCCAAAAGTAATTAAAAGAATTACGACGACCACGCCACTGATAATCATTCCTTTTCGCATAAGTAAACCTCCTAGTTTTTAGAGCATTAATAAAATTCCCAAGGCTATCCAACCTAGTAAAATTAAAGCAGTTAATTTTTTATAGATAACTAATAGTGCAATGTATTCACGGATTAAAGCACTAGGTAAAAAGTAGAATGAGGTTGGTGATCCTACACCGTTAGCATTTAAGCCAGCTTTACGCGCATAGATTACGCCACGTAAGACGTGGTAATTATTAGTAGCAAAAATAATTTGAGGCGGTTGGGTTCCCTGCCAATCGGCTTCAATTTTCTGCTTGGAAAACTGCATATTTTCGAAAGTAGTAGTAGATTGGTCTTCTAAAATAATTTTGTCTTCAGGTACGGATTGGTTTCTCAAGTACTTAGCCATGGCAAAAGCTTCTGAGACGGGTTCATCAGGTCCTTGTCCGCCACTTACCACAATTTTCACAGCGCCATTTTGTCTTCGATAATATTCGAGGGCTTTATCCAAGCGTCCTTTTAAGAGTGGAGTTACGGTTTCAGATCGTACCCCCGCTCCTAAAACAATAATATAATCCACGTTGCCTTTGATAGGAACCACTTGATAAAGAAATGAATAAAAGAGATAACAAACAAAAATGAAAGTTAAAGTTACATCAATCCCTAAAAGGGTAAGCAAAATTCCAACGAAGCGTCCTAAAAATTGATTCAAAAACAAAATAGCTAAACCAGCAACTAACATGAATAAAAAATTAAGGCCTAAAATAAGCGATAATTTGGCAGTTAAACTTTTGCCTTCGCGAGTTTGCATAATGTAGGTGTTAACAATCAAACTGAAGCCGATTACTAACGGCGTCAAAACAATTCCTAAAAGTAGGAAGACCGCAAGGCTAATAATTCCAGTTCTTGAACCTCCTGCCAGATAATTAGCAATCCACAAAGTGGATAATAAAGCTAAGTTAATGCAACTACCAGCAAAAACAATCCCCGCAATAAAATCTCGACGATCTAAATATAAATAAGTTCCGGAAATCAAAAAAATAATTATCGAAATACCAATTATAAACATAGCAGAGCCCCCAATGTTATTGATTTAGTCATAATTATGTTGAGGTGCATTAATAACTCACCTAAATTATCATAAAAAGGTCCTGCAATCAAACTATAAGCTGATTACAGAACCTTTTTCAAAAAATTGTTAGTTTAAATAGTAAACGTTCCGATACATCATCGGTTTAGATGGAGAAATAATGATATTACCGAAGCCGGAATGGTGGATGGCATCGGGAAGCATTTGAGGTTCGATTGCTAATCCGATGTTGGCTGCCATATCTTGATTGCCATTAATTTTGAATGGCTCTTGTGGCTCATTAGTAGTAAAGAGGGTAAAGGCATTGGCAGAAGTTTGAACCCGTATCTTACGACCAGATTCAGGATCTTCCAGCGTAAGTTGAGGCGCTTCGATGCTAGGTTCAACTTTGAAAGCAGTGTCTAATCCGTCTGATACTTGATCAAGGATGGATTGCATTGAAGTTGGATGGTGCAAGTCATACGGTGTGCCATCCACGTTTAATAAATTACCAGTGGGAATTAACTCTGCATCAACTTCTGCGATTACATCGCTTTTTAATTCAATTTGATGTTGCTTAATTGAACGCTTAGCATCCCCGCTAAGATTAAAGTACATATGATTAGTGGGGTTGAAGAGGGTTTGTTTAGAAGCGTGACCGATATAAGTTATCGAAAATTCATTTCGGTTATTTAAACGGAAAATAGCATCGATGGTTAAATCACCAGGAAAGCCATTTTCACCGTCAATACTAAAACGTTTAAGAACTAAACCGACTTCTTCTGGGCGGATAAATTTACTGATTTTCTTCCAATTAACGTAGCTAAGTGAAGGCTTATTACCTCCGTGTAAAGTATTTTGACCTTCATTTTGATTTAATTGGTAATCGCGCCACTTACCATCTTTAATCCGGCCGGCAACTCGCGCAACCGAAGCACCAAAATAATCGTTGTGCTTTGGATAAGTTTGGGGATTATCAAAGCCTAAGACAATATTTTCGACATTCCCTTTTTTATCAGGGGTATTTACAGCAACTACCGTAGCCCCTAGGGTACTGATGGTAACAGAAACATGGTTGTCATTAGAAAGCATGTACCAATTTACGTTTTGGAACTCTTCTTTATTAATCTTCAAAATACAATCCCTCCTATGTCTTCTTATAATTGATTTTATCACAATGAAACCGATTACAGTTAGCTTTATGATGAATGTTTTTGTTTTACTTTAAGTAAGTAAAGAGCTATAATCTATTAACTAACAAAAAGTAAGGGTAGGTAGAAAATTGGCAAAAACATCTAAGATTATTAAAGAACAAAAAATTGAAGAAACGGTAGCTAGATATGCAGAGTTGCGTCGTGAACTTAAGGCGAATAAAGATTACCGAGCTCTAAGTCAGCTTCCTCGTAATGCTTCTCCAACTAGGATGCATCGGCGTGACAGCCTAGACGGAAGACCACACGCCTACATGCGGAAGTTTGGAATGTCGCGTCTAAACTTTAGAAGACTAGCACATGAAGGCCAGATTCCAGGAGTTAGAAAAGCTTCTTGGTAAAATAATGATGAGTTGTAGCAAAGTAAACCATATCGGTGGTCTTGGCTACAGCTTTTTTGTTTCAAAGAATGCTAAAAATAAAGTGGTAAGATGGTAGATGAGTTAATTCTAAAAGAGAAAGAAGTTTTGTCATTGAAGTTACGAACTCTGATCTACGTGATCATGTCCACGTTTTTATTCAGTTCAATGGAGATTGCGCTTAAAATTGCGGGAGGAACTTTCAATCCCATCCAATTAAATTTTGTGCGTTTCCTCTTGGGCGGCTTGTTGTTACTACCTTTTACATTACAGCGATTAAGAAGGGAACAACGTCATTTAACAAGACGAGATGTTGCAGCCTTTTCATTAACTGGATTTTCGTGCGTGTTGGTTAGTATGACCTTGTATCAATTAGCAATTCAGATGTCCTTGCCGGCCACGATTGCGATTCTGTTGAGTGCCAACCCAGCCTTTGGGATGTTAATCGGACTAGTTTTACTGAAAGAGAAAATGTCACGGACTAATACGTTGGCCGTTATTTTAACTTTAGCGGGCTTACTTGTAATTGTTAATCCATTTAATTTAACTAACCCAATGGGAATTACACTGGGACTTTTAAGTTCAATCACCTTCGCCATTTATGGCATCTTAACTCGATTAAGTTCGAATAAGCTAGGCTTTGGCGGAATGACAATGACGTGTTTTTCGTTTATTGCAGGTGCGATTGAGTTGGGAATTTTCATGGCAATTACTCACATTCCAGCTGTCAGTCAAGCCCTTAGCGGATTACAAGGTTTCAGTGATGTTCCATTCTTCCAAGGAATCACCTGGTCTAATATTCTATTAGTTGCCTACATAAGTTTTTTTGTAACCGGATTGGGATTCGGTTTATACTTCCTTGTAATGGAAGAAGCGGGGGTCCCTATTGCTTCTTTGATTTTCTTTATCAAACCAGCGCTGGCTCCAATCCTATCCCTAATTGTTTTAGGTGATCCAATTCATACCAACACGATTGTTGGAATTATTATTATTTTAATTGGTTCAGTAGTTACTCTTACTGGTGAACGAATTGCTACTAGAATGAGTCGGAAATAAATTTAAATTAAAAAACGAATTAAAAGATGATACTTTTAATTCGTTTTTTTTAGCTTAATTCTTAACCTTGATTTCACAAATAAGAAGCTAAATTATACTATAATGGATTAATAATTAACGGAAAAATCAGGTGGAAACACGAGGAAATGAAAAATGATATTTTTTATTAATGCACAAATGCCAGAAAAGAAGTCCGGAATTGAACACGCGCAGTTAAAGCGTCTTAAGCTCTTTAATAAAATGCACCGAGAGGCTCGTATTGTTTTGCGAGATTGGAGTCCAGAAACTCATCGACTTACCGCCTTGGCAGGAATCGATGATGAACATGTAATTAGCATGTTTGATTACTACCAACAGGCGACGCACGTTGAAAATAAGATTGTCACGCCTCCAGATTTAGATTTAGGAGTTGAAAATCTGAAATTCAGTTCAGATTTTGATCACCAGCGTTATTTAGCGGAAACCATTGATGGTCAATTAGTTGCCAGAATCAATGTTGATATTAAAGATGATCATGTGTTATCAACTGAACTCTTTGATGGATTTGGCAATCTTTACCGAGTCGATCATTATGATAGTCGTGGTTTTATCTCGCTTAGTCAGTGGTATACCCCCGATAATCAAATTGGGACTGAAGAATGGAAAACACCAGAAGGTCGAGTAGCGATTGAGGCTTTCACCAGAAAAAATGCGCAAGGCGAGATGAAACAATCAGCCTGGAAATTAACAACGCAAGCTGGAAAAGTTTATCAATTTGACACAATCGAAGAGCTGACAAAACATTTTTTTGATGATTTAAATAATGACTTTTGGTCAGAAACGCAACCTAATATCTATATTTTAGATCGGGATCATTTAGGTGATTGGGCGCTCTTAAATATGGAAAAACCCGCCTATCGGGTGATTCATTTACACAATTCGCATGCAACTGATGCTCAAAATCCAATGCATTCAACTTTAAACCAACACTATGAGTTTGCCTTGAAATCAATGGATCGTTATGACGCATTTATCAGCGCTACCAAAAAGCAGACCCAAGATGTACGGGCTCGTTTCCAACCCAAAACACATTTATTCACTATTCCAGTTGGGATTGTTCCAGAACAACTGTTAAACAGTAAACGAGTTGCGGTTAAAGAACGCCAATTTGGTAAAATTGTTGCATTTGCGCGGATTGCTTGGGAAAAACATCTAGATGATTTGGTCCGAGCCGTCGCATTGGTTCACCAGGTAGTCCCTGAAGTTACCTTAGATCTTTACGGCTATGCGGATGGTTCTAATAATTACGAGGCTCGACGATTAGTAGAAGAGGTTATCGAAGCCAATCAATTAGAAGACGTAGTCAAATTGAAGGGTTACACTACCGATATTGATAAAGTTGAAAATAACGCAATGATGTTTGGTCTAACTTCTCGAATGGAAGGATTTAATTTGGCGGTAATGGAAGGCATTGCTCATGGATTGATTTCATTCTCATACGATGTTAATTATGGACCAAATGAAATTGTAGAAGATGGTGTAAATGGTAAGGTGGTTCCTTATGGAGATTATGAAGCCCTCGCTCAAGCCATGATTAAAGTGCTAAAAGACCCACAATTAGCCCAGAAATATTCAACCGGAGCCTACGATTCAGCTAAGCGTTACTCGGATGAAAATGTTTGGCATGCGTGGGAAGAATTATTGCAAGATGCTGAAAATTGTTGGCCAGATAAGTTGAAGGCGATGCCAGAATATCGTGGGGAGGTCCGTAAGTAATGAAATATTTTGTTAGTCGTAGTATTTACACTTTTAATTCTGGAATGGAACACTCGCAAGCCAATCGTACCCTGCTATTTAACGCCAGTGGCGATCAGGCTCGGTATGTTACTAGAGATTATAATCGCTTATGGGTTAGGGATGCTGAGCGAGTTAACTTAAATTCAACCAATGTTTTGAATATGTATGATTTCTTTCAGGGAACTAGTGCGGTAGAGCGCGTTCAATTACCAGTTCGCGAATTTAAGCAACTGGCATTAAATGAATATCAATTGGTCGAACATGGAGCTGACTACTCAACGGTCGACCATGCCGGTCGCCAATTAGCTCGAATTAATATTATGCCTGGAACGGTCGGTTTAGTGGGTGATATTGAATATTATGATCGCTTTGAAACCGTTGTTAGTCGAGAAAACTTTGATTGGCGCGGATTTAAGTCTTCAATTGATTACTTTCACCCCGATGGCTCCCTAGGCGTACGGCGTTTTTTGAATTTGGCAGGCGAAGTGGTTCTTGAAAATACCTACATGAATGTTGAAGGGCAATTACAGCCTACGATGTGGAAATTAGTTAATTATCATGGAAAGAATTATCGATTTGACACGGAAGATCAGTTATTTCTATTTTTCTTAAATGAAGTTACCCAACAAACGACCGATAATGTAGTGGTATCCGATCACCGTGAGCTTGACTATGTGATTGCTGATGTAGAAAATGCTACCTCTAAATGGGTTGCTTTGCATGGTTCACACGTGGATCAAGGTGGAACTCCTTTTGCTGCATATTCAATTGCCCTCCAAATCCGGGCTCAAGATTTTGATGGAATTATTGTTCCTACACAAGAACAACAGTTGGAACTTAAAGAGCAGTTTCCTGAGTTAAATGTCCAAGTCGCCCCTGATGTGGCGATTAGTCCCGAATTAATCAATTCCAAACCGGTCTGGTTACGGGACCGAATTGCGGGACGAATTATTTTTAGTGGTCGACTAGAAGCTGATAAACGACCAATGGAAGCCTTAAAAGCCTTTTTCAAAGTGCTCGAACAGTTCCCTGACGCTTCGTTGGAATTTAGGGGATATACTAACGACCAAAACATGTTAAATGAAATGAAAAATTTAGTTGAACAACGTGGAGTTCAAGCTCAGGTTATCTTTGGTAATTATCTTACGGATAATGAAATTCAATCATTTTATAATCGTGCGCAAGTTATAGTCAATACTTCGGTTAGTGAAGCTGCCGGTATGAACCTGATTGAAGCGATGGCGCACGGCGTTCCAGTGGTATCTTTTGATACTAAGTATGGATTGCATAGTTTAATTGAAAAAGATAAGAATGGGTATATTGTTACTAACGGGGATTATGCACAGATGGCGCGCCGAATTCAAAAAATCTTAAGTGACGATGTTCTCTGGACTCAATTAAGCCAAGGTGCTTACGCTAAAGCTCAGGAGTACCGTTTCGATGAAGTTTATCAAAAGTGGCATGCTATCTTAAAATAAAAATAAGCTGTGGAAAGTTTTTAACTTTTACCGCAGCTTATTTTTTGTACTTTTTAATTATTTAATAACGCGAAAACGATCTTCGTCATTCATGAATTCTTTGTCACCGGCAGGTTGTTCAATTGAACCAAATGGTATTTGGGCTTTAAGGGTCCAGTTAGCCGGAATATCAAATTTATCAGCGATGAACTTGTCAGCAATTGGATTGTAATGTTGTAATGATGCCCCAATGCCTTCATTAGCAAGCGTTGTCCAAACATCCATGTTGGCAATTCCCATTCCGTGTTCACCAAACATGTCGAAAGCATCCTTATACAATGGGAAGTTAGTTTTAAGGTCCTCGATAACTTTTTCATCAGTATAGAATAATACTGTACCAACTCCAGCCTTAAAAGCTCCTTCCACCTTGGCTTTGGAAGCTTGGAAAGCCTCTTCGTTCGGAACCTCACCATGAAGAATGTCTAGAATGCCATCCCATAGTTCATCATGGGCCTTACCGAATAGGATTACGGCGCGGACCGTTTGACTGTTAAAAGCTGAAGGACTTTGACGGATAGCTTCTTTAATTAAATCAGTAATTTCATCTTCACTGAGTGAAACATTTTTACCAAGAGCGTAAATTGAACGACGTTTTTTAATTGCATCTAAGAATGAATTTGACATATTTAAAATCCCCTTTAAAGTTACTTACTTTTTATTAGTAACTTAAGTATAGGGATATTTTAAAACAATTGCAAGCATTTTGAAAAATTCTGTTTGACCGATGATAAATACACTGTAATAATTAAAGTTAATAACCGAAGTGGTGGAGGATGAAGCTTTGAAAAAGATTAGTACAATTTTAGTTTCAATAATGACCTTATTTTTGCTAGCAGCTTGTGGAAAGAATGCTAAGCCAGAAACAACAACTAAAGAGGATACTGT
Source organism: Pediococcus pentosaceus (assembly GCF_001437285.1). GTDB lineage: Bacteria > Bacillota > Bacilli > Lactobacillales > Lactobacillaceae > Pediococcus > Pediococcus pentosaceus. Next base: position 70,323 of record NZ_JQBF01000006.1, read on the forward strand.
CCAAAAAACAGCAACTAAATTAAAAGTAGATACAAAAAAAGAGAAAACCAATGCTTTGGGTAATGCCTTAATTAATATTAAAACTAATGCCAAGGCAGAAGTTAAAATTACCAATTTAAAGACACGAAAAACCGAAGTTGCCAAGGCAGATGCTGAAGGTAAAGTAGTTTACAATGTTCATTTAGGTAAGAAAGTTAAGTCGATTCAATTTGAAATTGGATCAACGGCTAGTGGGCATACAGCTAGTTCAACAATTAAAGTTACTATTATTAATAATTCAGACGCGTATACAGAGTGGGTGGCTAATAGTGCATCGACATCTACAGATGCTGATGCAGTTAGTATGGATGAATCATCTTCCAGTGAAGAAAGTAGTGTAGATACTCAATCAACGGACCAAAGTGCAGATACTACGGGAGTCGATACCACTACGGATGCTGCTAACAACACCCCAGCTGGTGGGGCAGTAACTACTGGAACTGCGGGTAATACAGGTGGCAGTAACTACACACCGGCTAATGCTGGAAATACCACTTCGAATGCTAATAATTCAACTGCCAATTCTACCACTACGGATTCCGATGCGGCTGCTGATAATGGTGCCAATGATGTGGCAGTGCAGACTGTTACTGAAAAAGATACGGAAAACTAATATAAAAAACGCGAAACAAGTTGCGGGCCTTGACCCTTAAATTTGTTTCGCGTTTTTAATTTAAATGGATTAAGCTTGGAATTTCGCTAAATGATTAACGGGTCCATACTTATGACCTACTGCGATTGGGTTGGCAATTGCAGCGGTAACAAATTTTTTAGCAATACGGATAGCAGTTGGAATATCAGTTCCCTTAGCGATTTCAGCAGTGATACATGCTGAGAGGACATCGCCAGTACCGTTAACCCGGTCAGTTTCAATGTATGGTTCACTAAGCCAAAAACTGGAGCCATCTTCCAAGAGAACGAAGTCACGAACTTCGGTTTGTTCACCCGGTTTGTGCGAACCCTTCAACAGCACATTTTTAGCACCCATTTCCTGTAGGATATGAGCAGCTTGGATGGTATCATCGTCATTTTTAATATCAATACCAGTAAGTTTGATTGCTTCATAAAAATTAGGAGTAATCACAGTTGCCAATGGAATGAGTTGTTGCTTTAAAGTTTCGAAAGCTTCTTCTTCAAGTAACAAGGCACCATGCTTGGTAATAATTACGGGATCTAAGACTAGTGGTCCAAAATCAAATTTTTGATAGTTTTTAACGACTGTTTCAATCATGGGACTGTCAGCAAGCATGCCAGTTTTACTAGCACGGATTTTAAAATCAGCTGCAAGAGATTGAAATTCTTGATCAACAAAATCGGTGGGTAGGGCGTGGCTTGCTTGAATACCGTAAGAGTTACCGGCTACGCAGGCAGTCATGACACACATTCCATGAACGTTACGACGTTGGAATGTGTTCATATCTGCTTCCATTCCAGCACTTCCATCTGAATCAGAACCAGCGATAGTTAAAGCTTGTGGAAATTCATTTGACATTAAATTCACACTCCTCATAAATGGTTGATTCAAGGATACCATAATTTAAGAAACTTAATTTAATGGAATTGACTGGAGATTCAAAGCGGCATTTTTAAAAATCAATTTTTGGAGACGAAGAATAGCAGTTTTAACTACAATATTTTCGACCGTGATTTCAGTTTGAATTAGAGCATTAAACTGATTCCAATGTTTAATAAGTTCGGAAGTGGAATGGAAATTTAATTGGCTAAAAATACTGATAGCAACATTCAAGGTACGGTCAATATTTTCGTCAGTAATATTGCTTGGTAATAATTGAATAAATTGGTGTTGAATAGTCGTGGGATTGGTAATTCCAATGTTTTTAGCAAATGCTCCATGTGAATCTGCCTCCCAAGAATAAAGATCGTGCTGCCAAATCCCTGTTGAAGAGCTGCTAATGGTAATTTGGTGAAAAGGGTGTTCTCCAACTAGTGCGAATAACGACAGCGGTGGAACTAATTCAATAATAGGAATTGGACTTTGATAATGGTCATCAGGTAATCCGGGACTGTCAAAGATAATGGTTTGAATTCGATGACGATGGGTATCAGAAATATCCATGCAAGCTAGAGCAGCAATGGAAGCTCCTTGAGAAAAGCCAACACAATAGATATTTTGATTATCGTGCTGTAGGGCTTGGAGGAGATATTGGTGTGCTTGGCTTTTTAACTTATTTATGGAAGAAAATGAAAAATGGAGGTCAGCTTTCCAACTTAATAAGGTTCCGTTAGGGCCTCTAAAAGCAATGACTTTAGTGGTTTTTGAAAGAACAAAAGTAGCCGCTAAAAAGCGGTGTGGTCCTTGGACCACATCGCATATTTGAACACTTTGATATCGATTGCTAAAAGCAATTTGTTCTAACATTTGGCGATCAGCAGGTAAAATCAAGTAATTGTCATTATCTACAAATTCAATTAATTTCATGCAAGCTTCCACTAAAGGGGCTGAAGGCTGAGTTAGTACGGCTTCAAAGGGGAGTCCGACCAAACGGCTAAATAAAGCTAAGTCTAATTCGATGGGCTGACTTTCGATTTCGCGCTGATACTCGGCTAAAAAATTAATTAATTTTGTCATCGTGCTATTCACTGTCCTTAGTATAGGTTATGAAAAAGAGTATCACGGTGCTGGTTCACTCGTCAAACTCGGTTACAAGTAAAAAACAGAATATAGCTGAAATTTTTAGTCATAGATGATATACTGAAAGCGAATACATTATTGGTGTATACCAATGAAATAGGAGGAAATTTTAATGGGAAGACTAGGTATTTCAATCTATCCAGACCGGGTAGGCGTGGAGGAAACCAAAAAATATATTAAATTAGCAAGTAAATATGGTTTTAAACGGATTTTTACATCACTACTACAAATCAAGGGTGATCAAGAAAAGGTCGTGAACCAATTCAAAGATATGATTGAATATGGAAATTCATTAGGAATGGACACGATGGTAGATATCAATCCACGTTTGTTTGAACAGTTAGGGGCATCCTACGATAACCTCAAATTTTTCCATGATATTGGGGCATGGGCCATTCGACTGGATGAAGGATTTACGGGGATGGAAGAGGCTCGAATGACGCATAATCCTTATGATTTAAAAATCGAAGTTAATATGAGTCGTGGAACGCACTATATTGATCAAATCATGGATTACTCACCAAATCGGGATAATTTGATTGGTTCACATAATTTTTATCCTCAAAGATATACAGGATTAGGGTTGGACTATTTCAAACAAACCTCTGAACAATATCGGAAGCATAATTTAAATACCGCCGCTTTTGTTAATGCCCCTTCTGGTAATATCGGTCCTTGGCCACTCCAAGAAGAGATGGTTTCACTGGAAGAACATCGTGGACAAACCCTCTTCACACAAATTATGCATTTGAAGATGCTAGGATTGATTGATGATGTCTTAATTTCTAATGCCGGTGTTACTGAAGAAGATTTAAAAGCCGCTTCCGAAGCATTTAAAATGAGTATGCCAGCCTTTCATGTGATTCCAGCTCCTTCAATGACAGAGTTAGAACATAAAATTGTTTTTGAAAGCCAACACTCATATCGTGGCGATCATTCGGATTACGTTTTACGTAGCACAATGACCCGCGTTTGGTATCGTGATGAAGATGTGCCTGCTAACAATCCTGTTCCAATTAAAAAAGGCGACGTGTTAGTGATGAATAATGAGTATGCCCAGTACAAAGCTGAAACACAAATTGCTTTGCAAGATTTAGAAAATAATGGTCGAGTTAATGTTGTAGGTCATGTTGCTAAAGAAGATGCTATGATTTTAGACAGCTTACAGCCTTGGAGTGACTTCAAGATGCTCGAAACCAAATAGAAAAATAAGAAAGTTATGGAACAAGAGTCGGATATCAAGGTCTTGAATAATAGGGATACCAGCTTTTAACCATAACTTTTTTATGTATAATAAAAAACAAATTCCAAATTAGGTGTTAACGGTTTTAATTTGTAGGTACAAATGTTATTATGTATTTGTGAAAGCGATTCCAATATTTTGGGAAAGTAATTTTAAGGTCATATCAATTATTTACTAATTCAGATTGTAATTGCTGATCAATAAAAATTTAGGGAGGTTTTATTTATGAGTGACAACAATAAGACTAATGCATTTGCTGAAAAGCTAATGCCAATTGCCGGAAAAGTTGCTTCATCTCGTCACTTGGTTGCTTTGCGTGATGGTTTCGCGCTAGTAATGCCACTGATCATTATTGGATCAGTATTCATGATTATTAGTCAGTTCCCAATCCCCGCATATCTAAACTTGATGTCAAGTTTGTTTGGTGCAGATTGGCAAACTACGGTTGGCTGGGCTACTAATGCTACATTTAGTGTGATCGGAATGGTAGCTGTAATCGGTATTTCGTATGAATTAGCTAAATCATATGAAGGAATCGATGCTCTTTCTGCAAGTATGGTTTCCTTAGCTTCATTTATGTTAACGATTCCATTGAATATAGATAAGGCAGGAGCTGCATGGGTACCACTAACACAATTAGGTTCAATGGGACTCTTTGAAGCTCTTCTAATCGGGTTATTCATTACTGATGCATTCGTTTGGATGATTCATAAAAATTGGCAATTTAAGATGCCAGACACAGTTCCACCTGCTGTAGGACATGCATTTTCATCATTAATTCCAGGTTTTGTTATTATTTTAGGTATGTGGTTACTTCGTTTAGGTGTTAGCTTCACGGACTTTAAGACGATTCCAAATGTTATTACAGTAATCGTTGCTCAGCCTTTGAACGTCGTTGGTGGATCAATCTTCGGTGCTCTAGTTGCTGAATTCTTCGTTGTATTCCTTTGGTTATTTGGTATCCATGGTTCAAACATCGTTGGTGGAATCATGGCTCCAATTTGGTTAGGAAAGATGACTGAAAATGCTGATGCTGTTAAAGCACATAAGGCTATTCCAAACATCGCCACACAACAATTCTTTGATAACTTTGTTCACTTTGGTGGTGCCGGTGAAACATTATCACTTGCTTTGATGTTAATGTTCTTGGCTAAATCAGAAAACTTATCAGCTATTGGTAAATTAGCTGGTGTTCCAGGATTATTCAATATTAACGAACCAATTATCTTTGGTTTCCCAATTGTTTTGAACCCGGTTATTGCGATTCCATTCGTGATTGTTCCATTGATTTCAGTTATCACGACTTACTACGCAATGAAGTTCGGTTGGGTTGGTAAACCACTTGGTGTTGCTGTTCCTTGGACAACTCCACCTTTGATTTCTGGATACCTTGCAACTGGTAAGATTTCCGGTGCAGTTATTCAATTAGTTAACTTAGCAATCGGTGGAGCAATCTACTATCCATTCTTCAAGATTGCTGACCGCCAAGCACTTCAGCAAGAAGCTGAAAAACGTGCTCAAATGGCCAACAAATAAGCCGATCACTAAAAATAAAAATGTGGCCAATGAGTTTAATTAAGCTCATTTCCCGCATTTTTTATTTATCCAAGGAACTGCTATGCTAAATGTAGATTGAGAAGAGATAGGGGAATTAAATATGAGTAAAAGAAAAAATAAATTAACAGCGGCGCAAAAATCAGAAAAAGCCCAAGCGGTGATTGCAGATTCAAGAAAACCCACATTGACGATTGATAATTTACCAACATGGTTACAGGGAATTGCGTTATCACGGTTTAAATGGATTCAGTGGATTGCGTTTTTACCATTGCTAATTGCCTTTATCGCTTCACCAATGCTACAAAATGAGGTGCCAGCAGCTCTAGGAAGTTCAGCTGGAATGGTGAATAAAAATGTTTTGTTTTTAGTTCCATTTTGTTGTTTAATCGTGGCCTACTTCTGCTGGATTTCCATCAGAACTCGTCGTCGAGTTGATAAAGTAAGCGAAGATGTAGAGAAATTTGCAGTAATGGAAATGGAAACCATTCTTGGTGATTTAATCGTGATTGCAATTTGTACAGTAGTAACCCTTTGGCAAGTTTTTGTCGCTTTTCATTAAAAAGGATGTAGCTAAAAACATTGAAAATTTTTACCTAAACGTAAAAGTGTTTTTGATTGCTAATTTTTTGTAAGCAAGTAAAATGAATAGTGGAGGTAGATAGTTATGACAAAAAAAGTTTTGATTTTAGGTGCTCATGGAAAAATTGCTCGTTTGGCAGAAAAGGAATTTTTGGAAAAAACGGATGATAGTTTAAAGCTATTTTTACGCAAAGCTAGTCGTTTAAATCCAGTTCAACCTGATCGAGAAACCGTAATCGAAGGTGACGCAACTAACTTAGAACAATTAGTCGCAGCTATGCAGGGAGTCGATGCGGTTTACGCTAATTTAGCTGGTGGCGATATTAAACAACAGGCCCAAGCGGTGGTAAAAGCGATGGATAAGGTCGGGATTAAAAGATTAGTCTGGATTTCTACCCTTGGAATTTACGATGAGGTACCTGGTAAGTTTGGTGAATGGAATAATTCAACATTGGGGAGTTACATAACCAATTATCGGGCTGCCGCTGATGTGATTGAGGACAGTGATCTGGACTATACGATCGTTCGTCCAGCTTGGTTAACTAACAACGACGAAGTTGATTTCGAAGTTACTCAAAAGGGCGAGGTCTTCAAAGGAACTGAAGTTTCTCGGAAGAGTATCGCTCACATCGTGGTGGAACTTATTCAAAATAATACCGAGTTGAAGCATTCCATCGGTGTTAATAAGCCCAATACAGATGGTGATAAGCCGAGCTGGTATTAAACAAAAAAAGTAACAAAAATGAAGATAAGTATGTGAAAAATCTTTAACCTTCTAAAAGGTGGAACTCCACATCCTTATCTTTTTTCTGTATAATCTACCGTATAGAAAAAATGTATATGAATAAAAATAAAGGTGGTATCCCAGATGACAATTGATTGGAATGCTGAAGTACAAAGTCGTAAAGACGTTATGTTAGAACGCTTAATGGAATTGCTTAAGATTGACAGCTCACGTGATACAGAACATGCAACCAAAGATGCTCCACTTGGACCTGGTCCCCGTAAAGCTTTGGAAACGATGTTGGCTTTTGCCAAAGAAGATGGATTTGTAACGAAGAACATTGATAACGTTGCAGGTCATATTGAATACGGAGAGGGCGAAGAAATTTTCGGAATTCTCGGTCATATGGACGAAGTGCCCGCTGGGGAAGGTTGGGAAACTAACCCATTTGAACCAGTAGAAAAAAATGGACGAATTTATGCACGTGGAATTAGTGATGATAAGGGCCCTTCAATGGCTGCTTATTTAGCATTACAAATCATTAAAGAATTGAAGTTACCCGTTTCTAAAAAAATCCGTTTAATCTTTGGAACCGATGAAGAAAGCGAATGGGTTGGCATGAATCGCTATCTTGAAGTTGAAAAAACTCCTGATTTTGGTTTTTCTCCAGATGCTGAATTCCCAATTATTAATGGTGAAAAAGGGATTGCTTCCTTCAAGATTGAACTTCCTCAATCAGATGGACAAGGCGATTTAGTTTTGAAATCATTTACTAGTGGTATTAAAGAAAATATGATTCCACGGGATGCAACAGCAATCGTAATTGCTGATGATGTTGACGTTGAAGAACTCAAAACTGAATTTGATACATTTTTAGCTGAAAATGGATTGACGGGAGAATTTACCGTTGATGGAAATGAATTGAAATTTTTCTTGATTGGAAAATCAGCACATGCGCTAGAACCGAAAGCAGGATTGAATGCTGCTACCTTTTTAGCAACTTTCTTAAATACTAAAGTAGCCAGCAACTATTTGAAGATGATTGCCGAACAAATGCATTTAGATTCACGTGGTCATAAGTTAGGAATCAATTCGATTGATGCTAAGATGGGTGACTTAACGGTCACACCGGACTTATTTAATTACGAATTCGGTAAGACAAATCACGTTATTATTAACGTTCGTTACCCTCAATCAACGAATGCGGATGAAATTATCGAAAAGGCAACTGAGGCCCTTTCGAATTTTGAAGCAAAAGTTGAAATTCATGGACACGCCCAAGTACCACATTATGTATCCGGTGAAGACCCATTGGTTAAAACACTTCTTTCAGTTTACGAAGAACATACTGGTGAAAAGGGTGAAGAAACGGTCATTGGTGGTGGAACTTACGGTCGAATTTTAGATCGCGGTGTTGCCTTTGGGGCCCAGTTCCCTGGCCGTGAAAATGTCATGCATCAAGCTAATGAATACATGGAAATTGATGATATTATCAACGCTGCTGTTATCTACGCCCATGCAATTTATGAGTTAGCTAAATAAGGTTGACAGTCGTTTTGAATATCCGTAAAATTGTAACCAATAACGAAGCTTTGAAGTAGCATAGTAGGTTATTAGGCAAGCAAACAGAAATCTGGTGGGGATGCGAATCAGACTTGTTAATGACGCGAATTACACTATGGAGCTTTCATTTAATGAACGGATCATCTCGTTATCGATGTTGAGCGGAGTATTGATACTCAATCAAGGTGGTAACGCGGAAAAATTCGTCCCTGATCTTAATTTTTTAAGATTGGGGACGTTTTTATTTCTGATTGAAGATGGTCGATAAAATTGGAGGAAAGAAAATGAATATTATTGATGAACTTACTTGGCGTGGTGCGGTTAACCAACAAACAGATGAAGAAGGTTTGAAAAAGTTAACAGATGAAAAGAAGATTGGGCTTTATGCTGGTATTGATCCAACGGGTGATAGTATGCATATTGGACACTTAATTCCTTTCATGGTTTTGAAGAGATTCCAACAAGCAGGTCATAAACCAGTTATTTTAATTGGTGGTGGGACTGGATCGATTGGTGATCCATCAGGTAAAAAATCAGAACGAGTTCTACAAACTATGGAACAAGTTCACCATAATGAAGAAGCCTTGAAGTCTCAAATGGTGAAATTTTTTGGAACCGATAATTTCCGAATGGTTAACAATTATGATTGGCTTTCTAAAATGTCCTTGTTAGACTTCTTACGTGATTACGGTAAGTTATTTAACGTTAATACGATGTTAGCTAAGGATATCGTAGCAAGTCGTTTGGAAGTTGGTATTTCATTTACAGAATTTACATACCAAATTCTACAATCAATTGACTTTTTACATCTATATAAGAATGAAGATGTTCAACTTCAAATCGGTGGAGGAGATCAATGGGGTAATATTACAGCTGGTACAGATTTAATTCACCGAATGGAAGGTCAAGAAGCAAAGGTTTATGGTTTAACTATTCCATTGTTATTGAAAGCTGACGGAACCAAGTTTGGTAAGTCCGAGGGTGGTAACGTTTGGCTAGATGCTGAAAAGACCACTCCTTATGAATTCTACCAATTCTGGTTGAATCAAGATGATCGGGATGTAGTTAAATTCTTGAAGTACTTTACATTCTTAAGTCATGAAGAAATTGAACGTTTGGCTGAAACAGTTAAAACAGCTCCAGAAAAACGAGAAGCACAACGTCGTTTGGCAGAAGAAGTTACTTCATTTGTGCACGGGGATGCAGCGGTTGAAGAAGCACAACATATTTCAGCAGCTTTATTCTCAGGTGAAGTAAAAGATTTAACTGCTAGTGAAATTGAACAAGGCTTTAAGAATATGCCAAGTGTTGATGTTGAAAATAAGAAAGAAAACATCGTACTTTGGTTAGTTGATACCACTAAGATTGAATCATCACGGCGCCAAGCTCGGGAAGACATTCAAAATGGAGCTATTCGAATTAACGGAGAAAAAGTAACAGACGTCAATGCCGAAATTGACCCTGCAAGTAACTTTGATGGTAAGTTTGTAATTGTACGTCGGGGAAAGAAGAAGTATTTCTTAGCTCGAGTAAAATAATAGTATAAAAAAGATTGAGTCAATTTTGGCTCAATCTTTTTTATTTTCAATATATATGGGCTTAAGAGCGATGAAAATAACACCTCCAAGGGATGTGAATACAGGAATAGTAGCTAGTTAGCTAGTGATTTACGATTTTTTAAAATAAATATGGCAAAAGTGTTGACGAACC
>NZ_JQBF01000007.1 GCF_001437285.1 Pediococcus pentosaceus
CTAAAAAGTCTAACTTTTTGGGGTCACTACATATCGACTGAAATCTCTTTTAAAATATACTAATTAATTTAGATATAATTGATAAGCAAAACGGGTTGTATCAACTTCATTTTCGTCATTGAAGTCGATAATGCCACGATATTCGAAACCATTATTAGCAATAACTTTTTGCATACCTTTATTTTTGGGGTGGGTATCAATACGGAGTTCATTGTAGCCTAGTTCGGAACTAATTGTGAAAAGTCCGGACATCATTTTTTCAGAGAGTCGTTGACCGCGGAATTTAGAAGACATCGCAATTCGATGAATAGACATGTAAGTATCTTCCGGATTACCTCTCCAACTTCCTTCCAACATGTCATCGTAATTTACGTCTCGATCAGGCCATAAAGCAGCAGTGGCCGCAATTTCACCGTCGACCATTAAAACATAGCTAATTTTTTGTTCAATATCTTTTTCAATATCTTGGTTAGTAGGGTAGCCAGCTTGCCACTGATTAATTCCTTGTTCCTTAAGGTAAGCTTTGGCTGCATCAATTATTTCTAAAATGGCTGGCAAGTCAGCCTTAGTTGCTTTGCGCAAGTAAGATGTTGTCATAATTATTCTCCATTTATTTTTTTATCAGAAATGCTATTTTAACGTAAATGAAAAGAGTTGTCATTACTTTTTATAGATGAAAACGTATTCGTTATTTCTCAAAAGATTTTTGGAATTAACCTATGATTAATTTTTAATTAAAAATATGATAGTATAGTGAATAGCATAAATTTTAGGGGTGTGAATATGAAAAAAGTTCGGAATTGGAGATTGACGCTGGGGTGGCAAATCCTGATAGGATTGATCCTAGGAGTGGTTTTAGGTGCCGTTTTCTACCATAACCAAGTTGCCATTACGGCGATGCAAAATATTGGAACCATGTTTATCCACTTGATTCAAATGATTGTTCTTCCAATCGTTATATCCTGCTTAACCGTAGGGATTGCGGGAATGGGTGACATTGGAGAATTGGGTCGTGTTGGATTGAAAACTTTGATTTATTTTGAAATTCTAACCACCATTGCTTTAGTAGTCGGAATGATTTTTGCTAACGTTTTTCATCCAGGAACTTATATTGATATCCATAGTTTGCAAAGTACGGATATTAGTTCATACGTGGAAACTGCAAAACACGCTAAAGAAAGCAGTGGCCTATGGTCAACGATTATGAACATTATTCCAACTAATATCTTTAGTTCGTTATCTGAAGGAAACATGATGCCCATCATTCTATTTTCAGTTCTTTTTGGATTAGGAATTACGGCAATTGGTAAACAAGGACAAATCTTGATTGATGGCCTTACTGCTATCCAAGAAGTAATGTTTAAGATTACTAACTGGATTATGCACCTTTCTCCTATTGGGGTTTGCGCTCTAATTGGGGTAACAATCGCTCAAATGGGGATTGACGCTTTAAAACCATTAGGATTGTTCATCTTGATTGCCTACGTGGCGATGGCATTCTTTGTAATTGTGGTACTAGGAATTGTGGCTAAGATTCACCACGTGAAATTCTTCCAGTTGCTAAAGGTAATCAAAAATGAATTGATTTTAGCATTTTCAACAGCCAGTTCAGAGGCTGCACTTCCTAAAATTATTGATAAAATGCAAAAATATGGTGTTAGCCAAGGAATCGTATCCTTCGTTATTCCAACTGGATACACGTTCAACCTGGACGGATCAGCTATCTATCAAGCAGTTGGGGCACTCTTCTTAGCCCAGGCTTATCATATTAATTTAAGTATTGGACAACAAATTACACTGCTAGTAGTATTGATGATTACTTCTAAAGGGATGGCTGGTGTTCCTGGTGCTTCATTTGTGGTTCTCTTAGCTACTGTTTCTACCATTGGTGTTCCGATGGCTGGTTTAACGTTTATTGCTGGTGTTGACCGCATTATTGATATGGGTCGAACTGCGGTTAACGTGGTGGGTAACTCACTAGCTGCAATTATCATGGGCAAGTCGGAAGGCGAGTTCGATGAAGCGAAGCATGCAGAGTATGTAAAAAATATTTAGAGTATGAAATAAAATACAGCGAAAAAAGGCGACCATGACATTAATGTCATGGTCNGAATATTTTAACTGCCAAGTTCATAAGTAAAGTTGATTAATCGACTGCCATAACTTGGATGGTGGTTAAGTTGTTTAACCGTTTTTTGTAGAAGTTCAAGTTTATCGGTGATAATGCCATCGACTCCCATAAAGTTCAATCTGGCCATTGCATCGTCACTATTGACGGTCCAAGCATAAACTTTTCGACCAGTTAGTTCGGCAGTTAGTAAAAATGAGTTATTTAAAGTTGAATATTCCATCGTGTAAAAATCGGCGCTAGACTGTGGAACTCCAATAAAATTGAAAGGCAGAATATAGCCCACGGTTAATTTTGGATTAAGTTCTTTAAGTTTTTCAACGGCATCATAATCTAGGCTATGGACTTGATCATGATTTTTTAGAATTCTTTGTCCGTATTTAGCATTGAAACGCTCAACCACTTTTGGATCATCGTATTTAGTAGTTTTAAATTCAATTAGTAGGGGTTGTTTAAGCTTTTCAGCAGCGTCCATGTAATCATCTAAGCTAGCTATCTTAGCTGAACTTCCATTTTCATGCGCAGTTAATTTGGTGAGTTGCTTTAAAGTCAGTTGATGCGGTGCTTTATCAACCCCGGTTAAATTTTTAAGATTTTCATCATGCATTAATACAAATTGATGGTCCTTAGTTTCATGGATATCGATTTCGATGAAATCAGGATGTAATCGACTAGTATTCTTAAGGGACTCAATGGTATTTTGCACCCCATTTTTAGCGTTAACCCCGCGATGAGAAATGGTAATGGGAGTGTCACTAAAAAATCCAGTTAGATACAACGAATTAAATCCAATGCCCCCGATAACAAGTAAACCAGCAATAATTCGAATCCAACGTTGGTTCCCGACGTTGTAGCTAAGTTCTTGAAGCTGGTCGCTTAATCGATGAGTATGGGCAGTAAAGCGCTGATCTCCAGCCAGGTATTCAGTCATGATCATCAAAGAACCAGCACCCGCGGCAATGCTCGAAAGAAACATAAAAAATTCAATCAAAATTAAGTTTACGGAAGCGGCGAGAAAGGCCACTCCGGTTGGTGTCATACGGTCGAAAAGGGTTTGTTCCCCTAGTACTAAAAGTTGCCCAGCAATTATTACAACAATGGTGGTAGCAAAGAGTAATACAAGTCGTAAAACAATTGGCTTAAAGTTAATCTTAGTTATTTGCCAACTCTGTTTTACCGCAGTATGGGCGTTCCGTTTACCCAAAATAATTAATGGTAGAACTAGGAATAAGCGAATTCCGAGGTAAAAAGTAACCACGTATAGCAAAATCATCACTAACAAAAGTGGACGATTTTCAGTTAAAAAATAATCAACTAGGAAACTAGGAATCCTAATTTTATTTAATAAAGGTGTCGAAAAACCTAATCCACCAAAAGGTAAGATTAAAATGCAGTAGATTAGTAAGAACCAAACGGAACGAAAAAAGGTCTTACGGACACGTTGAACGGAAAGCCGTAAGAGTGAATCAATCGTTAACTTCTTTCCATAATTAATTTGCATGGTTCCTAAAAATAGAAATGTGACTTGCCAATAGATGGCCACAATTACTGCTAGAATTAAAAGAATTAAACCTAAATCTAAAACAGGATGCTGGCTAATAATTTCAATTAAATTGGTATTAGAGATGTAACGAACTCTTGCCAAACGTAGCATTATGCTTCCAATTAGTGTAAAAATTGGGATTAAAATTCCGTATACAGCAACTGTAGAAGCAATAAAAAGCCAAATATAGCTAAAAATGTGTTTAAAAATATAACGATAAGTTTTCAGAGTGCTCGACATGATTCTCCCCTAAGTAATTTTTTGTGTGAATTTGTCCAAAATAAAAGGAGCTACAACAAAGTCTAATCTAAATCGGATCAAGGTTAAAACTTAGATTAAACGTCTTTGTCGCAACTCCTAACAGTTATTTTTCAGTTGTGGTAAAAGCTTTAGTCTCAGTATTGTAAACATGAACATAGATATGATCACCATATTCTTCAAAGAAGGTGTTTTCGTCGTTGGCACTGGGATAAAAGAAACTTTCATTACCATTAATATCAACTTTAATTCCGGGCATTGGTGCTTCCACAGTCTCTAAACGGGTTGTTGTGGTTGATAGGTAGGCTGCGATATATTTCTTGATTAATTGAAGTTCCATAGTTCCTCCTGATTATAGTACGTTTTTAGTTTGTTCGGTATGAATAATGTAGTTATTGATCAGTTCTGATGAAACAGCGGGAGTTTTCGACAAAATGGTCTGAGCTACTACTGATTGGGAGAGCTGCTCTTGATAAAAATCATTGGGAATAAATTGGCTGATGCTGAGAATGACAAAGGAAATTCCATAAGTAATTACTAAACCAACCACCGCACCAGCTAGGCTATTTACTTGATGGATAACTGGTAGCCAAGTAACCATTTGCGATAAACGCCCTACTAAACGAATAATGATCCAGCCGATGGACATTAGTAGAATAAAGGCGACGGAATGCATGACTGTTAAATTAGTAACTTGGTTACTAGTCCAGCCTCCGAAAGTAGTAGTTAGGAAAGCAGCAAAGTCATTGGTAAAAACTTTAGCAAAAATAAAAACAACGATATAACCCAGTGAATACAATAATTCCAGGATGAGCCCTCGGCGCCAGCCGCGAGCAATCGCCATAATTAAAATTAAAATTATTATTAAAGATAGTAGCATTAAGAGCTCCTTTACTTAATTAGTAGTTGAGTCTGTGAACAGATTCTCCCGTATATCAATGGACGAGAGAATCCTAAGTATCTAAACACTATAGATGAAAAATCACTTGTTTTCAAGATTGTTGTACTTCATTTAACTTCAATTTAACCTAAATATAGCCAGTTTAAACGGGATTTATAAAAGATTTAAAAGAACTTTACAATTCCGGATGAAAAGAAGTAGAATTAGTTGTCAGTTTAAAATGATTCTAAATTAGAACAAGGGGATAGTAAGATGGATAAGAAACAAAAAGCTGGAACACTCGCACAAAAAATCAATATCATCCGAGCTAGCGTAATGGGCGCAAATGACGGTATTTTATCTGTTGCAGGAATTGTTTTAGGTGTAGCAGGAGCCACCACTAATAGTTTTGCCATATTTATATCTGGAATTTCGGGGATGTTAGCTGGAACGGTTTCGATGGCCATGGGCGAATATGTATCGGTTAACTCCCAAAAAGATTCCCAAGAAAATGCGGTCAATGTTCAGCGTCAAGCTTTAAAAGATGACTATCAAAAAGAATTGGATTTTGTTGCTGAAAAATATGCGAATGACGGGATTCCAACAGACCTAGCCCAGAAGGCTGCGTCCGAAATGATGGAAAAGGATGCTCTTTTGACTACGGTCCGTGAGCGATATGGTTTTGATATGAATAACTTTACCAGTCCTTATATGGCGGCCATTTCCTCCATGATTTCATTTTCATTGGGATCCTTGTTGCCCTTGTTCACCATCACTTTCGCTAAACATAGTATTCGTGTGCCTTTAACCGTTGTTTCGGTTGCGATTGCCTTGGCAGTTACTGGTTATGCAGCGGCAGTCATTGGTAAAGCGGTTCGTAGACGAGCGGTTTTACGAAACGTCTTGGCAGGTTTAATTACAATGGCGATGACATACTTAATCGGTTCGCTATTTGCTAGATAAGGGGGAAAATAAGCATGAAGAAGAAAAAAGAAATCAGTTTAGACAATAAATTAAACATGCTACGGGCCGGAGTGCTAGGTGCTAATGATGGAATTCTAACGGTGGTCGGTGTTCTTTTTAGTGTAATTGCAGCAACGACTAATCCATTTATTATTTTCATTGCTGGATTATCGGATCTTTTGTCCTGTGCTTTTTCCATGTCAGCCGGCGAATATGCTTCAGTTAGTTCACAACGTGATACTGAAAAAGCGGTAGTGGGTGAAGAAAAATTACGTTTGCAAACTGATCCCCAAGCTGAACAAGAATTAATCGCACGTTTTTATGTCGATAAGGGTGTTAGTGAACAAACAGCTCATGAAATTTCACAAGCTTTGATGCAAGAAAAACCACTAAAAACCGCGGTTAGTGTACGCTACGATATGGATATTGAAGATTACTTGAATCCTTGGAGTGCAGCTGTTTCATCATTGATTTCAGCAGCTTTAGGGGGCTTCTTCCCGTTAGTAGCGATGTCGATGGCACCAACTTCTTTTAAAATGCAAGCGACGATTATAGCGACCGTCTTTTCCGTAGCGCTAACTGGTTTTTTGAGCGCCAAATTGGGAAATGGGATGGCAAAAAAAGCTATTATTCGAAACGTGATTGTGGGAATTATCACAATGTTTATCCATTACTACATTGGAAAATTATTTTAAAATTTTTAAGAAATCGTTTTCGAGCTTCATCTATCAAGCTTTTCTTAATCATTGAAGCCACAAATGCCTGTCTAACGGCAACAAAAAGAGTTTGCGCATCGTGAACAATATGTTACGATAGCCGTGGTTCAAGATTGAGGAAAGGAATGATTTTGATGAGTAATGAGATCAAGAACCCAAAGAAACGTCGCAAATTAGTGGAATACGCTAATGGACGATCATTGGAAGAAATAAATGGGACAGTTAAGGTGCCTAAGAATATTGGTTTTTGGAAGGCACTGTTTATGTATTCGGGTCCGGGAGCATTAGTTGCTGTTGGTTATATGGACCCTGGTAATTGGTCAACATCAATCACTGGGGGTCAAAACTTCCAGTACATGCTAATGTCGATTATCTTGATTTCGAGTTTAATCGCGATGTTGTTACAATATATGGCGGCTAAACTGGGAATTGTGAGTCAAATGGACTTAGCGCAGGCAATTCGCGCTAGAACAAGTAAGTCATTGGGAATTGTATTATGGATTTTAACGGAATTGGCAATTATGGCGACTGATATCGCTGAAGTAATTGGTGCTGCAATTGCGCTGTATTTGTTGTTCCATATTCCGCTAGCCATTGCGGTTTTCATTACCGTTTTGGATGTACTGCTATTACTGTTATTGACTAAGATTGGTTTTAGAAAAATTGAAGCCATTGTGGTGTGTTTAATCATGGTTATTTTAGTGGTTTTCGTC
Organism: Pediococcus pentosaceus; assembly: GCF_001437285.1. GTDB lineage: Bacteria > Bacillota > Bacilli > Lactobacillales > Lactobacillaceae > Pediococcus > Pediococcus pentosaceus. The sequence goes on from NZ_JQBF01000007.1 coordinate 7,202, forward strand.
TACCAAGTTGCTTTATCAAATCCAAATTGGGGTGCGGTATTTAGCGGCTTAGTACCAACTACTAAAGCATTTGAAACTTCACCAACAATTGGCGGAATGACTCCTTTAAGTGGGTCACTAGGAATTATTGGTGCGACAGTTATGCCTCATAACTTGTACTTGCACTCAGCGGTTTCACAAACGCGTGAAATTGATCATAACGATGAAGAAGACGTAGCAAGAACGCTACGTTTCTCAACTTGGGATTCAAATATTCAGCTATCATTCGCATTTATCGTTAATTCACTTCTATTGGTGATGGGAGTTGCCGTATTTAAGTCCGGCGCTGTCCAAGATCCATCATTCTTTGGTCTATTCCATGCGTTGAATGATACTTCAACTTTGAGTAACGGAATTTTGATTGGAGTTGCCAAAACTGGGGTACTTTCAACATTATTTGCGGTAGCTTTGTTGGCTTCTGGTCAAAATTCAACCATCACGGGAACGTTAACCGGCCAGGTTATCATGGAAGGATTCATTCACATGCGAATGCCACTTTGGGCACGGCGTTTGATTACCCGTTTGATTTCAGTTGTACCAGTTTTGATTTGTGTCATGATTACCAGCGGTAAAGGTGATCTTCAAGAACACGAAGCCCTAAATCAGTTGATGAATAACTCTCAAGTATTTTTGGCTTTTGCATTACCATTCTCAATGATTCCATTGTTGATGATGACTGATAGTCGCGTTGAAATGGGTGATCGATTTAAGAATAGTTGGGCGGTCAAAATTTTAGGTTGGATTTCGGTTATTTTCCTAACCTACCTCAATATGACTGGTTTACCAAATTCAATTACGGCCTTCTTTGGAGCTAATCCAAGTGCTGGTGAAGTAGAGCTGGCGCACATAATTGCCTATATGCTAGTGGCAGTAGTTCTAGCACTCCTAGCTTGGACAGTCTTTGAACTCCATAAAGGTAACCAACGTTACGAATTGGAAATGCAAAGTAAAGCAGAAGCTAAGGAGGAAGCATAATGACCTTTGATGTTAAGAGAATATTAGTTGGTGTAGATGATTCGGAAGATGCCGTTTTAGTCTTTGATTATGCAATTAATCTGGCTAAAAAATCGGGTTCTGAATTGGTAATCGTATCAGTTTTGGAAAGTGACGAAATGAATGTTTTTCAAGCGCTAGATAAGGACTTTATTCATGGAGAACGGGCCGAACTTGAACAACATATCTTAAAATATCAGAAAAAGGCTCAGGATGCGGGAGTCCAAAATGTAAAGTGCGTCGTTACGGAAGGCGATCCGGGCGAGACCATTGTGGAAGAAGTTATTCCAGCTGTCCAACCCGATTTGTTAGTGGTTGGCGCAGAGTCTAAAAAAGGGTTAGCACGACATTTTGGTAGCCAAGCAGCCTACATGGCGAAGTATGCTCCCATCACGGTAACTGTGGTTCGATAATATAAAAAATGGATCAACGCTTTGATTGCGTTGGTCCATTTTATTTTGAGTTAAATTATTTAGGTACCATAACTTGAACGAAGCCTTGCTCTACGCCCAGTTTGATGGGGAGTTGGTCACTAGGATCACCATCAATTCGAGTTTCAACCTTCAAGTGTGAATCAGCGGCAGAAATTTCAACTTCCTGAGCGGTAAGTTGATCAACATCTTTGATATCTCGAAAACGTCCAGTTAGGAAATAACTTAGGTAGCCTAAAAGACGCATGAATGAAAAATGTTTCAGGATAACCAAGTGAATTTTACCATCTGCTGGAGATGCAGATGTATCAAAATTAGTAAAACCACCCACTGAGTTGGTAGTGGTTGCTAATAGGAAGCGCGTGCGATAGACATGGTCGCCATCCGCAGTCCTAACTTTAATCTGGTAAGATTTCTTAGCAATTAACTGGCGAATTCCTTTACTCAAATAAATTAAAGGTCCCCATTTTTTCTTTTCATCTTGTCCGACATGGCGGGCCATATCAGCAAGGGTTCCAAGTGTAAGGCTACTAATGATGGCACGGTCTTCAGTATGGGCCAAATCCACAGCGAGGGGATGACCATTAAGAATGGTATCAAAAGCGGCTTCTTCATCTTGAGGAATTTCGAGTGCTTTAGCAAAATTATTGACGGTACCCCCAGGAATAATTCCCACTTTGACTGATTTTTTAGCTTTAAGAAAGGCCGAAAACACGGTATTAATGGAGCCGTCTCCGCCAATTGTAATAACTGTATCCAGTTGATCAATATGATCGACTACGTAATCGAGCGCTTCTTGACGACTAGACGTGGCCTTTAAGGTGGTTGATCGCTTCAAGCGTTCAGCCGCTTGCTGAAAACGTTCAGCGATGGATTTATTATCATTTTTTCCAGCATCTTCATTATAAATAACGGTATATTTAGGCATCAGAGCCTCCTTGTTGAGCTAAATTTTTTTGTAAAGTATCTAAAAATAATCGATTTAAATTGGGTAAATTTCGATTTTTACTCCAAATGAGTGTGTTCGCTTCTGACATGTCAGGATTAAGCGGGCGGGCAACCAAACCGCTTGCTGGTGAAACATCCACAAGTTGATCATATAAAAGTGCAATTGCTGCTCCCGTTTTGACTAGTAAACTACCATTAAAAGCCAAATTGAAAGTTCCCACAAAATTAAGTTGATCATAAAGGGTGTTACTCCATTTTTGGAATAAACCGTGTTTGTAAGCCTGACGTGAAGTAATTAAAGGACGACCGACTAGATCAATTGGTCGGATTTCTTTCTGTTGGGCGAGCGGTTCATCTGCTCGCATGATGGCGCACCAATGATTTTTAGCTGGTAAAACCAAAGTGTTGTAATTATTAAGGGGGCGATTTCCCATAATAATGCCAAATTCTAAAATGCCTGCATCGAGGTCAGCTAAGATGGGTTCCGCATCCGCACTCCGAAGATTAACACGAACGTCGGGGTATTGACGCATGATTTGCTGGGCTGCCTCCATGACTGGCATAATCCCCACACTTTCTCCTGCTCCAATGTCGAGCGTTCCACTAACTACATCTTGTTTTTGTAAGTTATAAGTAGTTTTATCAACTAAACCAATAATTTGTAGCGCCCGTTCTAGTAGGTAATGACCTTCCTGCGTAAGTTGAATATGGCGATGGGCACGAGTAAATAATTTAGTCCCTAATTCATCTTCTAAATCAGCAATTTGGCGTGATAAAGCCGGCTGGGACACGTTAAGTAAAGTGGCCGCTCGTGAAATGTTTTGTTCCTGAGCAATTACCACAAAATAGCGTAAGACACGAATATCCATAATATTTTCCTTTAATTCATAACTAAAAGTTATTGTTTTTGATGTTTAATAAGTATTTAACATTATAGTAACGATCCCGTAGACTAGAGTCAATCAATAAGGTTAGGAAGCGGGGTGAGTTAATGCAATCCAAAATGGATTTGGGAACAGCGGCCTATGATGGTGTCGAAGAAATCGTAGCTAAAAACCAACGGTTGGTTCAGCAATTAAATACTGGGATTCATTCGGCAAATGAAGTACTTAGCATTGTAAGCCAAATCACTAACGAGCGAATTGATGGTTCGACTGAAATTCGATTACCTTTTCAAACCGATTTTGGTCGCAATCTCCACATTGGTAAAAAAGTTTTCATTAATAGCGGATCGATGTTTGTGGACTTAGGTGGTATCTATATTGGTGATCACGTCTTGATTGGTCCAAACGTAACGATTGCTTCCGTTAATCACCGTCTAGAACCTAGCGAGCGCCGTAATCTAGATTTAGACTCGGTTTGTATTCATAATAATGCTTGGTTAGGCGCCAATGTAACGGTAACTCCTGGCGTAATTATTGGTGAAAATGCAGTAGTTGCTGCGGGCGCCGTGGTTACCCGCGATGTTCCACCCAATGCGATAGTTGCTGGTATTCCAGCACGCGTAATTAAAGTAATCAAGAATACTAAGGAGGATCAAAAATAATGAGTAATAAGAATAAAGTAGTAATCATCATGGGCGCTTCGAGTGGAATCGGAGCTGCGACAGCAGCAATGTTAGCGCAACAAGGAGCTAAGCTTAGCTTGGCCGCTCGTCGTCTGGATCGATTACAAGAAATCCAAGCTCAATATCCTGAGGCTGAAATCGAAATTTTCAAAGCCGATGTAACCAATGAAGATGAAGTTCAAGCTGTAATTGATGGTACGGTTGCTAAATTTGGTCGGATTGATGTGTTATTTAACAATGCTGGAATTATGCCAGTTAATAATTTAAATCAAGTTGCTCAAAATGAATGGCAACAAATGTTAGATATTAATGTTAAAGGTGTGCTAAATGGGATTGGATCAGCTCTACCCATCATGCGAAAACAACAAAGTGGCCATATCATTACAACTTCTTCGGTATTAGGCTATGAAGTTTTACCGGGTTATGCGGCTTATTCAGGTACTAAGTATGCGGTCCGCGCGATTATGGAAGGTCTTCGCCAAGAAGAACACCAAAATAATATTAAAACTACGGTTATTGCTCCAGGTACCGTGAAAACTGAGCTATTTAACTCAATCAATAGTGAAAAAATTCGTAATGAATTGAAGGATGCTCAAAAATTACCGGGAGCTGAAATGACGGGACTTAATCCAGAAGAAATTGCTCAAGCAGTGGCCTTTGTGATTGACACCCCAGCTAATATGGCTGTTAATGAAATGGTAATTCGTCCTACAGGTCAAACCGTTTAATTAAAGGAGAAATGATAATATGAATGTTTTTGAAGAATCGTACAAATTAAGTAATGGTGTAAAAATCCCTAAGTTAGCTTTAGGAACATGGGAAATTGCTGATGATCAAGTTGCTGACGCTGTGCGCAGCGCAATTGAAATGGGCTATCGTCATATCGATACCGCCCAAGCTTATGCTAATGAACGTGGCGTAGGTGAAGGCGTACGTACTGCAAGTGTTCCTCGTGAAGAAATTTTTGTTAACTCAAAAATTGCTGCTGAAATTAAAAATTATGATGATGCCAAAAAGTCTATTGATGAAACTTTAAACAAAATGGGTCTAGATTATTTGGATATGATGATTATTCATAACCCCCAGCCCTGGGCAGAAGTAAATCAATCCGATGAACGTCATTTTGAGGGTAACCTTGAAGTTTGGCGTGCTCTTGAAGATGCTATGCATGAAGGTAAGCTTCGTGCAATCGGTGTTTCTAGCTTCCAAAACGAAGACTTGGATAATTTAATCAAAAATAGTGATACTAAGCCAATGGTTAACCAAATCTTATCGCATATAGCTGCTACACCAATGGATTTGATTAACTACTCTCATGAAAATGGGATTGTGGTTGAAGCATTTTCACCAATCGCTCATGGACAAGCACTTCGTAGCGAAGCTATTCAAAAAATGGCGGCAAAATATAACGTTAGTGCACCACAATTATCAATCCGTTACGATTGGCAATTAGATACGGTAGTACTTCCTAAAACTTCTAATCCGGAACACATGAAATCAAACGCCGAGCTTGATTTTGTAATTTCTGATGAAGATATGGAAATTTTGAAACAAGTCAAACCACTAGATTACGGGGATGCAAGTGTCTTTCCAGTCTTTGGTGGAAAAATGTAAGAGTAATATCAATTTAATCTAAAAAAATAATCTAAGGTTGGTCCTAAAAGGGATCATTCTTAGACTATTTTTTTATTTATGCTGTTTTGGGAGTAGCTTGAACCCAGTTTTTAAGTAGGTAGATATTAATAATTGAAACAACGATAGTAGTAAGGATTAGATAAATAAACGATAGATAGAAGCTAGCATCCGACGTAGCTTGAGATGAAGCAAAAATCATGGTAAAGGAGTTTGTTGCTAAATTACTTATTTTACCTAATCCGTATACAAGAACAATGATTAAAACGACTCGAGAAATGCGTTGAATATTTATTGGTAGAAAATCACTAAAGGTATTCGTTAGTAAGTGAACTAAACTGACTGAGCACCAAATGAAGGTTGGAAAAATCAAAATGATTCCGGCCCCTACTGCATATTCTAAAAAGCTACCATTATTCATGGTTTGAAGAATTTTGACAAAACTAGTAGGACCCATAATGAACGCTAGTAGAACTACCAGAATTTCAAAGTAAATCCAACTAAAAAAGTTTGTAAGTACATTACCGATATATAGCTTAGTTTCCGAAAGCGGTAAAAGTCGGTAGAGGGGAGCCGTCCAAACCCGTTCTTGTTTAACTGCTAGAATAACGGCCAGTACCAATGAGGCCAATACACCGAAACTAAAGCTAAACATTAACCAGTCGGTTATTCTAAGTCCATGAATTAAGGTTTGGTAGAAACAAGTGACTAGGGTAACTAGTAGATAGATGCCAAAGACCTTATGAATAAGATTTACTCGGGTTTTAACATTGTTTTCGTTAATTGTGAGAAAGTGGTCATCTTAAAGCTCCTCTCTATAAAAATCTTCGTAGTAAGTTTCAATATCTTTACCAAGGGTTTCACGAATAGTGTCTGCGGCTTCTTGTGCAGCCACATGTTGGTCCTTAATAATGACGACTTGATCGAGCAGGTTAGCAATATCACCGACATGATGATCGCTGACTAAAACCGTCGCATTTTCAGGCTTCCATTGAATAATACTGGAGATGATTTTTTTGCGAGTCATACTGTCAATCCCGTCGAAAGGTTCATCTAATAGGTACAAATCAGTTTGACGAGCAAGCGTAACAGCAATTACTAACTTGCGGAAATTCCCTTTAGAAAGTTGATTAACACGTTGGTCAGGGCTCAAGTTGAGATTTGAAAGTAATTGGTTGAAAGTGGTGAGGTTGAAATCTTCATATAAAGCATCATAAAAATTACCAATTTTGAAAATACGAGGATGGCCCGACCAGCCACCGACTTGTTCGGTAAAACTAACTAAAGATTTGCGAACTGCGCTATTGGTTTCTGTATTAATGGAAATAGAATTTTTACGATCAATATAATTACCAGCAATCAAACGCATTAACGTCGTTTTACCAGCACCATTGGTACCCAACAAGCCTACAATTTGCCCGTACGGAAGCTCTAAATTGAGGTCTTTTAGGATTAATTGGAGATTACGAGAATAGCTTAAATGATTAATTGTTAGTAGATTAGCCATGATGCGTTTCCTTTCTCTTGTTCACGTATTCAGTTAATGCTTGAATCATCTCGTCTGGGGTCAGTTGGAGGCTGGCTAGGTGATCGTACATTAAAGAAAGTTGTTCTTCGACAATATTTTTGCGTAAGTTGTTCAAAATCTCTGGATTAGTAGTTACAAAATTACCCTTCCCGCGCTGGGATTCCAAAACGCCTTCACTGATTAGCTCTCTTAATGAGCGCTGAACCGTGTTGACGTTAACGGCCAAGTCTAATGCTAGCTGCCGAACTGCTGGAACTTTAGATCCTGGGGTCAGGTGGTTAATAATAATTTCTTTATAGATGTATTGTTTTATTTGGTAATAAATTGGAATCTTATCATCAAACTTCATAACTTTCCTCCTTTGTGTACTAGTTTTCTAATACACTATAACTTCTTTTGAGAGATTTAGCAAGAGTTAACTAAAAATAATGAAAGGATTGCATAACTACGAGCATAACTATGATAAAATTAACGGGTATAGTGTCGAAATAAAAAATCGGGAGAGTAGCCATGTTTTATCAAAATTGTGGTAGTAAGAATAAGCAGGGTGCTAAGTTCTGTTCTAAATGTGGAACGACGTTGCGCACCAGCCAGTCCCAACCTGTAAAGGTTGATAAACCAGTTATTTCCGAAGTTCAACCGCAAGCTGAAACAAAAGTTAAAACAAATTCTGAACTTCAAAATGAAGTTGGAACACGTAGTGAAAAGCCACACGGGCCTAAATGGTGGATGTGGGCAGTTCCACTGATACTAGTGGTTTTAATCGGTGGAGGATTCTTTATTTATAAAAATAATCAATCTACAACTCAGCCAGTAAGTAGTTCAGTAGCGGATAAAAGCAGCAGTTCGAGTTCATATTCCGCTCCTTCGAAAGCTTCGAAAAAATCAACCATTGATTTTCCAAAGAGTACCATTCAAGGTACGATTGACGACGCTTTTGGAGATATGCAGGGTGAAACCTCCGTATACGTTTCACCGACAGATTCTACTGAAGAAGTTGTTTCCAACAGTAAAGCGCAACGAGCAGCTAGTAATATCAAACTATTTATTTTAATCACTGCCTATCAGCAAGTTAATGAAGGTAAATTGAACTTAAATGATAAGTACACTCTAAAAGATTCCGATAAGGTCAACGGAACGGGTGAAATCCGTAATATGAGTAGTGGTACAGAAATTTCAATACAAGATCTACTGGAAGAAATGATGGAAGACAGTGATAATACTGCAGCTAACATCGTTATTCGCCAACTTGGTGGGATGAACAAAGTTAACACTCAAATTAAGAAAATTGGTGCTAAGGATACCAAGCTTGAACGAATGTTGATGGATACAGACGCCCTTAAAGATGGAAAAGATAACTACACATCAGTTGCAGATTTAGGGATGGTCTTAAAGAAAATTTACAATCATCAGATGGTATCAACCAAGTATGACAATGCCATGCTAGATATTTTAAAGAAGAATAATAATCATACAAAATTACCGCATGATTTACCGGAAGAAGCCACGGTTTATAACAAAACTGGGGAGTTTGATGACTATGGTGTTGAGAATGATGCAGCTATTTTCGGTAATAATAAAGGCTCTTTCGTTATCGTAGTAATGTCACAAGATGGCAGTCGTGATGAACAGATTAAGAAAATGAATAGCTTTGGATCGGTTATGTATGACGGATTATTAGGATAATAAATTTGGAGGATGTTAGAAATGAAATTTTGTACTAATTGTGGAGCACAACTAGAAGCTGAGGATAAATTTTGTACGAGTTGTGGAACTGCAGTGGCAGCAAATACTGCGTCAGCCACTACAGAAAATCCAGAAAATAAAATCAATGTCGACAAGGAAGCTGTAAACGAACGTGTTCAACAAACTAAGCAATATGCGCAAAACTATTGGAATTGGGTAAAGACTTCAATTCAAAAACCGTTTGAAACTCAAAATGATGCTCATCCATTTTATGGAATGACAACGTTCATCTTATTTTCTATTATCGGTGCCTTATTCGTCGTAATTCCAGGAGGACAAATTTTTGGTAAGTTTAGCGAAACTACTAGTCACTATGGCGTTAATACGGAAAGTATTATGGATAATCCCTTCACCATTGGAATGTTCTTTAAACTATTAGTAGTTATCGCTATCATTTACGCTTTATACATTGTCATTGGTTATTCAGTTGAAAAACTTCTTAGTACAGAAGACAGTGAAACTTCAATCATTGAGTATACCAACAAATTTGCTCATTTTATTAATTACACACTTATTTTCTCGGTTGTGGCTTTAGTGATAACTATTTTTAGTACTCAAACGATTATTAACAACCTGAGTGAAGGTCGTACAGACCTTGGAAGCCTTAACTTGGTAGTTGGATTACTCGCCTTGGCTTCTCTAGGATTTAGTACAGGATTTTTAGCGACTTTCTTTGATAAAAATGTGAAATATAAAATTGATCGAATCTATGTGGTAGTGATTGCTCAATTGGTGATTTCACTAGTTATTTATATTTTAGTTCGTTACATGATTGTTCCAAATGCTGAAAGTTATGCTACAGGCCTCTTCGGTAGTGTGTTTAGTACTTTCGATAATTTATTTTAAAGTATCAAGCTTAGTGGAAGTTAAAAACTTTCTCTAAGTTTTTTTATTTAGAGGGGCTAATGTTTTTATTCTTAAGTTAAAAATGGTATAAAGGTTTCGTTAGAATTATTGAAAGAAGGCAATTAAATGTGTACTAATATTGAGATTACGGCTAAAAATGGAGAACATTTTTGGGGGAGAACCATGGATTTAGCTTTACCAATGTTTGGCGAAGATCCAGAACACGACTTAGGAGCCCGTGGAATGATTACAACGATTCCAGCTGGCGTTGATATTGACAGCCAACTTGCAAATTGGCAAGCAGACTATGCTGCCATGGGGATTGGTATAGGTGGAACGCCCATTTTATTTGACGGGATTAACGAGCATGGATTAGCCGGTGACCTTCAAGTATTATTTGAGAGTACCGCCGATACATTGGAAAATATCCAACAACGGCAACAGGTTCCAGTGATGAATACAGAATTCGTAACGTACGTATTAACGCACTTTAAGAGCGTTAAAGAAATCCGTGAAAACTATCAAAATTTCGCGGTAGTGGATCAACCTACAATGCTCAATGGTCATTCGATTTCATTCCCACTTCACTATAGCTTTGTTGATGAGAGCGGCGATGGAGTAGTGCTCGAGCCTGTAAATAATGGCTCCTTCAAACTTTATGATTCAGTGGGAGTGGTCACTAACAGCCCTGAATATAACTGGCACACCGTTAATTTACGTAATTATATTGCTTTAAATGATCTTAATATCAAACAACCTAAAACCTATAAAAATGGCGTAACATTAAATCCAATTGAAGGCGGAACGGGATATGGCTTAACCGGCTTACCAGGAACGTATACATCACCCGATCGTTTAGTGAGAAGCTTTATGGTTGCTAATTTAATGGATGATTTTGAAGCCGAAGATGGGATTGCTCAACTTTATGCAGCTTTCCGACCGGTTATAATTCCACGAGGGATGGAGCGCAATACTTCAGAAGACATTTTGTCAGATTATACACGTTATTGGTCAGGATATGATTTGAAACAACGTAAAGTTTACATTCAAACTGGTCGAGGACTGGCTATTACAGCTAAGTGTTTAAATCAAATAGCCACTACCATTAGTTTTGATGAGGTTGACACTGGAAACTATATTCATGAAATTTAATTGAATATAAAATTGCACCCAGAGTTCTCATTCTCGGTGCAATTTTTTTGTACAAAAAAAGACCTCCAACGAGGTCTTTAGATTATTTATTTTGTTATTTATTTTGGTCTGGATGGAACCATTTGCTAGAAACCAATGCTACAATATCATTTAAGAGATAGAGGCAGTAAGTGAAGAATAGTACCCAAACAGGATGACCAGAAAGAGCTGTCATACTCCAAAGCGCAATACTCATAATAGATTGAGCAAGCCAGAAATAATAAGTTGAACGGAATCGACGAACAGTTAAAACGGCTCCTGTTAATCCTAAAGTGGCACTCAATGAATCAATAATAGGACGTGGACTAGTCAAAATAATGGTGTCTAATCCGTAAGTTAAGGCCCAGAAAATTAAAAAAGTGATTATCGTTTGGACGATATATTTCCCAGACATTAAGCGTGGAACGAGGCCTTCACTGCTATTCCAGTGTTTATTGAAAACCACGGGAATATCTAATAAAACGATGTAAGCTGCTTGCATGATTACATCACTAAAATTACCAGTAATTGTAGCAACGTAAATCAACATGATTGCGGACACAAAACCTAAAATCCCGTTAATGGGTTTTCCATTAGTGATACTTAGGGTACATGTGAAGCCGATCACGCCGGCAATAGTGGATGTAATTCCTAGTGCATTAAGGTTGTGATATAAACCGGTAACTAGGAGAAATAAAACTCCAAAAGTTAATAAAATGTAGCTAGAAGTCATCCAACCCGACATTTGGTCTTTGTACCAATGAAGGTTGAAAACCCGCATTGGTGATTCGGGATTGTAACTAAAATCTGTGTCTTGTGTACTCTGCAAAATAATTCCTTCTTTCTATGATTTGTATTAGCCCGGTAGAAAGGTGATTCAGGCTGAAAAGGTTGCAAAAAAAAGTAGTACTAAACTAGTATACGCTCCTTAAATGAGGGATGCGAAGTTTTCTTTGTGTCCATTCAAGGGGGTTAAATAGTATTTTAAAGGGTAAATAGGATTAGGACGGAGCTTATTGAGAATTTCATTTTAGAAAATGTATTAAATTTTTTTGTTAAACTTCCAAAAGTAAATTTAGAAACTAAAAATCGAAAAATTTGTACAATAAAAATATTTTTATGTACAAATGGAAAAATGTTACAAACCTTGTTAAGCCCAATAATATATGGCGTTGATGGTTTTGATTCTTAAAAGTAAGTATTGACGCAAAAAAACATATAATGGTATGCTACAAATCATCTTTATGAACCAAGCGGGGCAAGAGCAAAAGCGCGCGCAGTTACCAATAGACGCCATTAACGGGATGCAAATTATTAATTTTCACGGTGATAAAAAAGAAATGTTGGTTGATGTACCCCATAATAATCAAGCAAAGGTGGAATCTCGCATTTTGGGTGGTCGACAGATGTTCTTTTTACCCCGAGAATTTTTTCAGCAAAGTACTTTCCGCAACCTAAGTCATGCAGGCTTTAACGTAAAGTTACTAGATACCAGTGAACGTATGGATTTTTTCAATCAAGTTTACGAGTATGTGATTCAACACCCTCAATTAGATCGGTTAGTAGTGTCGAGAACGGGTGATACTGCAATTAACAGTTCGAGAAATGATTTTTTATTGTTTAAATCAGCAGCTGGGACGCTTGCTTTTGATTGGTTTTCGGGGAAAAGAGCCTTACTAATCGAATTTTTAATCGTAGTTTTAACGGAAAATAATCAACGGCAGCTTAATCCAAATGACCATCGTAGTGAAGATGAAATGTTGAAGCAGGTTTTGGTAGAGAAGTTTGCTGGGCGATCTGAAGTGGAATAAGGCGTATTAAGTGCTTTTTTGGGTAAAAAATGTTTTAGTCTTAGTTATAAGGAAAAGAGACTATTTCCAAAATAGTACTTAAGGAGAGATTCGTTATGTATGAAGACTTACAAGGAAAAATAGCTGTAATTACGGGTGGTTCCAAAGGTATTGGCTCAGCCATCGCTAAACGTTTTGGTCAAGAAAAAATGAAAGTGGTCATTAACTACAATAGTGATCCAGACGGAGCTCAAAAGGCCGCCGACGAAGTAATTAGTGCTGGTGGCGAGGCCGTGACGGTTCAAGCTAACATCGCTACGGAAGCAGGCGTTAATCAATTACTTGAAACGGCGCTTGAAAAATTTGGTGACCTAGATGTCTGGGTTAATAATGCTGGGATGGAAATTAAATCACCAACTCATGAAGTATCGTTAGAAGATTGGAATAAAGTAACGGCAATTGACCAAACTGGTGTATTTTTAGGTTCACGTACTGCTTTAGCCTACTTTAAGAAGAACCACAAAAAGGGAAACATTATTAACATGTCTTCCGTGCATGAACAAATTCCTTGGCCTACCTTTGCTAGCTATGCAGCAGCTAAGGGAAGCGTAAAATTGTTCACTCAAACGATTGCGATGGAATACGCCAAGGATAATATTCGCGTAAATGCCATTGGACCCGGAGCGATTAATACTCCCATCAATGCCGAAAAATTTGCTGATAAGGAACAATATGATCAAACAGTCAGCATGGTACCCATGGACCGGATTGGTAAACCTGAAGAAGTAGCTGCGGGTGCAGCATGGTTAGCATCTGACGAATCCAGTTATGTAACTGGTATTACACTATTTATCGATGGTGGAATGACGCTTTACCCAGCTTTCAAGGATGGACAAGGTTAAGAATCACATTAGGTAAATAAAAAAGACCGCGAACGGTCTTAAAAATAATGAATATTGATGTTTAATCATCGCGAGAATTTGGCCGCCATTAATTTTGCGGCCAAATTTTATTAATCTCTTTTAAAAGTGGTTGGACGAGTTTACGGTTACTTTTTAAATATGAACCGTAGAATTCAAGATGATTACGAGGATCGTCGATGGGTACGGCTACGCGTTCGCCACCATCAGAGCGCTCAATGGTGGCCGAACTAACTAGTGATAAGTTGGAGAAAAAATAGGGAAATTTAGAATTCCGACTAATTTCACTCATGGCATCGAGGTCAGCTTGGTATAAGAAAGCAGCATCAGGGATATTATTTTCTACGATTGCTTGCCAAGGGCCAGTATCTTGGACCACGAGGAAACTCATTCCGGCTAAATCGTCGAAGTTTACGGATGTTTTTTTAGATAGTGGATTAGATTTACCAATTTCTACTCCAAGGTATTCCACACCCAAATAAACTGACTCGATTTCATCGGTCATAATTTCTTGGTTGGTAAAAATTAGCTTCTCTTTAAGATTTTTAAGATTATCAGCAACTTTTTCAGGAAAAACATTTTGAAAATTAATTTTAACTTTAGCAGGGGATGAAATTTCGGAGTTTTCTAGTAGGATAACTGGACCAGGAGCAACCGAACCAATTACAATTTCATGATTTAAGTGATGGTAGTTTAATACTCGTTCGGTAAAATCCCGCTCTGCTTTCAATAATTTGGCTGCTTCTGTAGCCGCGTAAACACCAGTTTCATTTAATTTGATGTGGTTACTAACTCGGCGATCAAAAAGTGATACACCTAATTCATCTTCTAATCTGCGCATTCCCCGAGTAACGGTGGGTTGAGTAATCATTAAATGCTCAGCAGTCGAGCTTAGTGTACCGTATCTTTGAAATGCTACTAGCTCTTTTAGTAAATCAAGGTTCATTGCCAATTCGATTACTTCCTTTCACTATTCCATAAATGCATAGTAACATACTTGATTGGTAATTTTTATATGGTAATTACCCCCCTATACTAGAAAGTACTTAAAGATAGTGTAAATAAATAGGATATATAAATTTAAAGGGATACAAAGTTATGAAATATGTAAAGTTAAATGATGGCAACCAAATGCCTCAACTTGGATTTGGTGTTTTCCAAGTTTCCGATTTGAGCCAAGCCGAACAAGCCGTGAGTGATGCACTTGATACAGGTTATCGTCTAATTGATACGGCTGCTGCTTATGGCAACGAAGAGGCGGTGGGTGCCGCGATCAAGAAGAGCGGTATTAATCGCAGTGAGATTTTTGTGACTTCTAAGCTTTGGGTGGATCATTTCACCTATGAAAAAGCGCAACAAGGAATTGAAGATTCACTAAATAAATTAGGATTGGACTATATTGATTTATACTTGCTTCACCAACCTTATGGTGACACAGCAGGTGCATGGCGAGCTTTGATTGAAGCTCAAAAGGCGGGTAAAATTAAGTCAATCGGTGTATCTAATTTTGCTCCAGATCAATTGATGAATCTGGAATTAATGTCAGATGTTAAGCCAGCACTTAATCAAATCGAAGTTTCACCTTGGTACCAAGAAGGCGAAGCAGTTGATTTTGCTCAAAGTCAAGATGTTCAAGTTGAAGCATGGGCTCCCTTTGCGGAAGGTAAGCATAACATTTTCTCAAATGAAACGATTGCTGAAATTGGTCAGAAATATGGAAAAGCGAACGGACAAGTCATCCTACGTTGGCTCCTCCAACGCGGAATTGTGGTAATCCCCAAGTCAGTTCATAAGACACGCATGGCTGAAAACTTAGATGTTTTTAATTTTGAATTGAGTGATGATGATATGCAAAAGATGAGTAGTTTAGATAAAAACGAAAGTCAGTTCTTTGATCACCGTGATCCAGAAGCCATTGTAAGTATTTTTGGTGAAAGCTTAAAAGCATTACGTAAATAATTTTAGGAGGAATTTAACAGATGAAAGCAGCAGTATTTATTGAACTAGGTAAAGTTGAAGTTAAAGAAGTACCTAAACCCCAAATTGATGGTGATAACCAGGCAATTATTCGGATTGTACGGGCTAGTGTTTGTGGTTCAGATTTATGGTGGTATCGTGGAATTTCTGAATGTCAGACAGGTACTTTTATCGGACATGAAGCCATTGGGGTTGTGGAAGAAACTAGTGCAGACATTGATAACATTCAAGTTGGCGACTTCGTGGTCGTGCCGTTTACGCATGGATGTGGTCATTGTGTAGCTTGTTTGAATGGTTTTGAAGGAGATTGTTTGAATCGTAAATCCGGCGATAACGGTGGCTACCAGGCTGAATACATGAAGTATGAACCAGCTAATTCAGGATTGGTTAAAATTCCGGGTAAACCAGAAGATTATACCGATGCGCAATTAGCTTCATTCCAAACTCTTTCTGATGTTATGGCAACTGGCTATCATGCTGCCCAAAGTGCTGAAGTTAAGCCGGGCTCAACAGTCGCTGTCATCGGAGATGGAGCCGTTGGATTATGTGGAGTAATCGGGGCTAAGTTGCTTGGAGCAAGCAAGATTATCCTTTTGAGTCACCATGAAGACCGTGCTGAGTTAGGTAAGGCCTTTGGTGCCACTGATATCGTAGATACACGTGGCGATGAAGCTATCCAAGATGTTTTGAAGTTAACGAAGGAAAATGCCGGAGCGGACGCAATTTTAGAATGTGTGGGTGTTACTAGTGCAATCGAACAAGCAGGTCAAATTGCTCGTCCAGGCGCCGTAATTGGAAGAGTAGGGGTTCCTCAATCAGAACCTAAATCTAACCAATTATTCTGGAAAAACGTGGGTCTTCGTGGCGGGATTGCTTCAGTTACAAAACCTGATAAAGAAGTTCTTTTGCAAGCTGTTTTAGATGGTGAAATCAACCCTGGTCAAGTCTTTACAAAGAGTTTTGATCTAGATCATATAGAAGATGCATACGAAGCAATGAGTAATCGTCAAGTAATTAAAGCATTGCTGGTAATTTCAGATAAATAAAAGCATTTCTATAGCTTGCTTAACATTGTTAGCTCAAAAGGTGATTATACGAAGTTCAATAGAACGGTGGAAAGAGCTTCTAGTTGGCAGTTATCGTTTCTGAAATAACGCCCACAATTAACTACATTATCCAAGTGAAAATGATATTTGGTTTCGTTAATATCTCTAGTCAATTTTAAGTTAAGGATTTTCAATTCCGGTAATAGATTTAACGATTCCTTCAGTGGATAACTATTCGTCTTTTCAGGGGTGATTCTTAACAACTGCTCCTCTGTGCTGGAGGCCAATCATTTGAAATAGTTTGCAAAAAATAGAATAAGTGTTAATATAGTTCCGAAAACGTTTTCTTTTTAAAATTGAAACTAAGGATTGTAACTCATACTCTTTGAGGCATTACCTTTTGCTTGTTGAAATATACGGGTGGAATGGGTGTCGCAAGGAGTTTTTTTGTATTAAGGAAGTGGTAAGAATGTTCGGCATTACAAAAAAGAAAAGTAATATTTTTGTTGTAGCTACCCCTATCGAAGGTGTTTGCATACCAATTACAGCTGTTTCAGATGAAGTATTTGCACAAAAAATGATGGGTGATGGATTTGCTATCAAACCAACCAATAATGCGAATAAGGTTGTTGCGCCTATTAGCGGGAAAGTTGTTTCATTACCTGAGAGTAAACATGCTATTGGAATTACGGATGAGGTACGAGGAATATCTGTATTGGTCCATATTGGTATAGATACAGTTCGTTTAAAGGGAAAAGGATTTAAAACATTCGTTGAAGTGGGGCAAGAGGTTAAAGTGGGAGCCCAAATAGCAACAATTAACAGAGCAACGTTGGATGCAGAGGATTTTGATTTGACGACGATGGTTGTCTTTACGGAAGGCTATACAGGTGAAATACCGCTTGGCAGCAAGCTTAATCAACAACTTGCTTTGGGTACATTGGTTCTCAAACAAGCGTAAGTAATATTTAAGCAGGTAAGGAGGTGTAAATGAGATGCTGGTGGTGAAAAAAATAAATAATAATGTGGTGGTCTGTTTGGATCGGAATGGAGCACAGCTAGTTGCTTTTGGAAAAGGGCTGGGTTTTCCAAAAGTACCATATGAGCTGACTGATATGAACAAAGTGAGTATGACATTTTATAAATTAAATTATCAGTATTATCAATTACTAAAAGAAATTCCGACCGAAATTTTTGATGTAAGTGCCGCAATTACCGATAAGGCTCAAAAACTTATTTTGAGAAATCTTAATCCGAACATGATTTTTAGTTTAGCAGATCATATTAATTTTGCTATCACAAGATTAACTAAGTACCAAGGAATGGCACTCCCTTTTTCATATGATGTAGAGCAATTGTATCCTCAAGAAACAGCTGTGGGTTACTATGCTGTGAAGCTAATTAACTCGCGTTTAGATGTTGAATTACCAATCTCGGAGGTCACAGCAACAGCCATGCATTTCGTAAATTCTGAAACAACGGAATTAGTAACTAACCCAAAGGTAACAGCAGATGATGAAATTATAAAGATAGCTACAAAAATTATCGAACGAGAATTTGAAATAACTATTAGCAAAAATGAATTTAGTTACAACAGATTTATTATGCATTTACGATACTACATTAAACGCTTGAATGAACACCAACAAATTTCTAAGAATAATAATTTGAAATTATTTAATGTGATGAAGCTAGATGAACCAAGAATTTACCTGGCAGCTAAGCAAATTGCAGACTACATTGATGATCAACTTGGAACTGTCAGTAATGATGATGAATTATATTATTTGATGATTTATGTTAAACGCATTGTTAATAAAGGTTAATTATCATTCAGTGGAGGCACTAGGATATGAAAAATAAAAATCAATATTATGAACAAGTAGCAAAAGATTTGTTATCAGCAGTCGGGGGGAGTGCTAATATTTCGTCAGTTACCCATTGTATGACACGTTTACGGTTTAATTTAAAAGATGAAAGTATTCCCAATGATAATGATATTCAAAGTATTCCAGGGGTAGTCGGTGTTAATCGAACCGGGGGACAATACCAGATTATCATTGGACAAACTGTTAATAAAGTGTATGATTTTTTACTAAAAACGGGTGATTTAACTCAATCGTCTTCGAGTGAAGATGGTTTAGATGAAAACTTGAAAGAGAAATTAACTTTCAAATCAATTGCAAACAACATTTTGAATAAATTAGCGGGCTGTTTGACACCATTAATTCCGATGATGGTGGCTGCATCGGTATTTAAAATGTTAGGCGCTATTTTGGGTCCCAACATGCTCAACTTTATCGGAACTAAAACGACGTTGTATCAGCTTTTTACTTTTGTTGGTGACGCTGGTTTTTATTTTTTACCAATCGTCATAGGTTATACGGCGTCTAAGCAATTCAATACTTCTCGAATTATTGCGATGTTTTTAGGAGCAATTGTAATTGATCCGAACCTAATCCAAATTGTAAAAGCTGGTAAGCCTTTTGATATTTTTGGTATTACTATGCCATTAATTAATTATTCTAGTACAGTAATTCCCATTATTTTAGCTGTTTGGGTAATGTCTTATATCGAACAATTTTTCAAGCAGCATACTGCTGAATCAATTAGTACGATTATGGTTCCCACCTTAACGATTGCTGTTATGTTACCAATTATGCTCTGTATTTTAGGGCCAGCGGGAAATGTTGTTGGCAATTACATTTGTGCTGGAATCTTGGCATTCGGGAAATTAGGAGGTTTGCCGACGATTATTGCTGTTGGTGTAATTGGTGCCTTTTGGGAAATTTTAGTTATGACGGGAATGCATTTGCTGATGCTTACAACCATGATGATGATTTTTGCTCAATCGGGACACGAGAACTTTGTAACCCTTGGTGCAGTTGCTGCCAGCATGTCGGTTGCTGGAATGTGTCTAGGTGCGGCTTTACGAATTAAAGATAAAGATCAAAAAGCACTTGCTTGGAGTTATTTAATTGCTAGCTTTGTAGGAGGCGTAACTGAACCTGGATTATACGGTTTAGCAATACGTTATAAACGTCCCTTTATAGGCATGATGGTTGGCGGTTTTTGCGGTGGATTATATGCTGGTATGACTGCGATTACAGCTTATGTTATGGTTCCTGTTGCAAATTTTTTGTCTCTAACAACATATGTTGGAGGGCAAACCAATAACTTGGTAAATGGAGTAATTAGTGGAACAATTGCGTTTGTAGTAGCTGCAATTGCAACATACAGTATTGGTATCGAATCTAAAACTAATAAACAATCAAATGAACAAATTAAATTAGTGGAGGCATAATGGTGGAAACAAAACTAATTATTCGTGCAGACGATTTAGGCTATTCAGACGCAGTTAATATAGGTATTGAACGATCTGTTCATAAAGGGATAATTAATAATGTAGGCGTGATGGTTAACATGCCTACAATCTTGGACGGATTGTCTATGATCAGAGATACAAAAGTTTGTCTAGGGCTACATGTAGTTATAAGTTCAGGACGACCTCTACTAAATCCTAAATTTATTCCGAGTGTTGTTGATGATGATGGTGCTTTTCTTAGCTCTGCAGATTATCGAAAAGCTCCCAATGACTTTGTTAATTTAGATGAGGTTATTTTAGAAATTGAAGCACAATATCAAAAATTTATAGAATTGGTTGGTCGAAAACCTGATTATTTTGAAGGACATGCAGTGGTTAGTGATAATTTCTTTAAAGGACTTTTAGTTGTTGCGAAATGCCATCAATTAAATTTATTGCAAGTTACTTTAAATTCAGGTAGACCGAGTTTATTATTCAAGGGACACAGTTTACATGTTTTTATGGAAAGCATGAATAAGGATTATAATCCTTATCAAACGTTGAAACGAGCTGTATTATCTAGTTGTGATGAAGAATATCCAATGATGATATGTCACCCAGGATATTTAGATGATTACTTATTAAAACACTCAAGTTTAACCACACCTCGTACTAAAGAAGTAGAAATGCTGACTGATCCACAAGTCCGTGCTTGGTTATACCAACACCAGGTTAGGTTAATTAAATATAATGAAATTTAATTATTTATGAGATCTATAAATGTTGTATGGATGCACATAACTAACTTAACCATAATTTTCTAGGCCAGCTAAAGCAACTTAAAAAGTGAGCCCTCAAGGTGAATTTATTGATCATCTTGAAGACTCACTTTTAGATGTTTTGACATAAAATAGAATATTTAAATTAAGATAACTTCAAGAAAATTCCAACTGTATTTATCAGTAAAATGAAGTCGGATAAATTTTCTTCACAATTCTAAACTCTTCAAAACTTAAAAAATAATTGGACAATTGTTGGTTACAGAACTTGACTAATCAGTTTAATTTTTTCACACATTGATTGGTAATCGATAAGTAAAAAAGACACTGAAATTTCTGCCGACGTGATATTCTAAATTGTTTATAACCAAATATTTGTCGACATTATTCCTCGATATTTCTCAGCATTTTTCGCCGCTATCGCATACAAATCACTCAATGCTTTTGGAATAATAAAATCATTTTTTAGGGAATAGTCCGTAATTGCATTACTTAATTTTACCGATATAAGACCCACATCCCGTCCTTCGCTCAATTGTTGTGCAAATTTTAACAAAAATTCTCTTATATCGGGATTTTTTTTAACTTCTTCATCTTTATAAGTTTCATCAATTGCATTAATTAAGTCTGCTTTCTTCATAATAACGTCTCCCGTTATCTATGTGCCCAAGGCCCGTGTTGTGTCCATCCGTTCACTATAATTTTTCCAATGCTAGCTGTAGCTTGTCCCCAGTCCACATAGCAAGTCTTTTTACCACAATGCACTCCGTTACCGTAATACTTTCCTCCTACGACATTTTTTAGTTCCTTATCGTTTAGTACTTTAATTTCAGTCATCTCAGAATCCTCCTTAAAAATTTAGCTTATTTATTTTAAACAACCTGTATTTTATACGAAGATGTTAGATAAAAGTTCAATCACTCCTAAAGTAGTGTTTTTACTTCTTAAAAGAAAAATAACTTTTGTTTCTGTAAAAAGTTATAAAATTAGGTTCAAAGTGATATGTCTTAAAAATTATTTTTAACAAAACGTTACTTTAGGACATAAAAACGACTATTCAAGAAGGAATCATGATTTACACTAAAAACCAAAATATAATGACCTTAATTTTAAGGAGGCATAAAAAAGAAATTAAAGTTAGAAGCGACCAAAAAGTTATTAGTGGGAATTTTTAAATGGCTTTCACAGTAGAAAAGCTGGGAAATATTACTACTTGTATTTTTAGTTTGTTTAGACATTGTGGTTAATTTTCTACTTCAAAGGGGAGTTTGGATTTGATTTCAGTAGATACTAAGGTTTACGTTTTCGAAGGGGTTATTGATTTTTTTAGTTTTTATATCATTTTTTCATTTCTACAAAATTATGCACATCATTTATCTACTTTCACCCCAAAAATTATAGTGGGACTAAGTTCAATTCCTCTTTTTTTTGTACTATATGCATTCTTACCGTTCAATGTTATATATGTTTTTATCCCGATTTATTATGCAGTTTTTAAAATAGCACACTATGATTGGCTTACATTAAATAACTTGCTGCTATCTTATCTAATAGTTAATATTTCTGGGCTAGTAGCGTCCAGTATTTCAAATACACTTTTCCATACTAAACTTTATGACTGGAAAAACATGATTGTAACAAGTGTTTTTGAAATTCTTATGTTATCCACACTTGGTATATATATAAAAAAAATCGACAATTCTAAATTGTGGGATCGTAGTACCCAATTTTTTTTGGTAGTTGTACAAATTATATTTCAAACGATCCTTTACTTTTTTACCGTTCTTGCGCACCACTATGGAATGTTTGATACGTTTATTAACGGAGTTTTAATTTTTGTTATCATCGAATTTTTAATAATGTTGGGCCTTTTTATTTATTTAAATCTTCGAAGTCGTCAGAGATATGAATCCAAACTAGAAAAACAGCACCTTGATAATTTACAAACCTATACTAAGCAACTTGGACAAAATCAATTAAAACTTAGAAAATTCAAACATGATTATAAAAATATATTGTTAAGCATCACCGAACTCGCTAAAGAAGGGGACAATGAAGGTTTGATTTTATATTTATCAAAATTGAAACTTTATTCCGATTCTGAACTCCAACAACATACAGATGATTATCAAGATATTCAAAATATTAAGGATACTCATGTAAAAAGCCTTTTACTTAATAAATTTTTTACGATGGAACAGTCCCAAATTCACTATCATTTCGAATGTAAAACTCCAATTAACCAAATTAATTTAAATATTATTGATATCGTTCGGCTACTAAGTATTTTATTAGACAATGCTATTGAAGAAGCCGGTGAAAGTTCAGAAAAAAATATTGACATTCTAATTTATAAAAATGTTGATAATACAACTGAAATTACTTTAACGAATACGGTTGCGCATTCTGCCTCCAATATCAACCAGTTAATAAAAATCGGATTTTCTAGTAAATCCAATCATTCCGGACTTGGACTGTCCATTGTAGAAGATTTGAAGCAAAAGTATCCTAATTTATTTATTCATTTTTCCTCTAATAACTACCAATTTACTACCCAGATCATTATTAATTAATATTGAAAGGAGGTAGTTATGTATTCAATTATTGTTTGTGAAGATGTCCCAACTCAACTTCATGCGATTAGTACTACTATTAAAAATTTTGTTCTTTTCCATGAAGAAGATTTTGATAAATCATTTAGTACTCCCAATCCTGAAAAGTGCTTAGATTATCTTAAAAGTCATAATATTCAAAATGGTATTTACCTTTTGGATATTGACTTAGGAACTAGTATGAATGGTATTGATCTAGCCGAACAAATCCGAAAATTAGATGTGCAATCTGAAATTATATTTATTACTAGTCACAATGAAATGGCTTCATTAACTTTAAAGCGACGCGTTGAAGCTTTAGGATTCATCAGCAAAGATAACCCCCTTGAAAAAATACGAGATGAAATCTATGAAACTCTCAATTTAGCAAGGCTTCGTTCAGATGAACGTAAAAATTTAAAAAGAAAAATCTTTAATTTCAGTATTGGAGTAAGAGTGTTCAATTTTGATTTAGATGATGTTTTAATACTTGAAACTGCTAAAATCCCACATCGACTAAATCTATTTACCAAAAGTGGTAAATATGAATTTTACGGAAGGCTCCAAGACTACGAAAAGAAATACACCGAGCTTTTTCGTTGTTCCAGATCAGCTTTAATTAATATAAAAAATATATCGGAATACAATGCTTCAACAAAGATGATTTATTTTGATTCATCTCTAAGCTGCAAGTGTTCAATAACCAAGACACGAGAACTAAAACGACGTATACTAGCTAACAAATAAGAGAAAAATTTTTTCTTAAGTTGTTCAAATGAGAATTCATAATTATACAAAATTGATTAATGCAGTATAAAAAGGAACCCATCACTCACTCAGTGATGGATTCCTTTTTATACTTTGTACCTTGTTTCCACGGAATTAGCAGGTACTATATATAATTTTGCTATTATTCCTGATTTATTTTGCTAATTATTTTATGAAGTTGTTTATATTGGCTAAGCATCCATGATTTATAAGTTTCTCCCTTGGGCAAGGTTTCTGTGACAGGGAGTATAGGAATATCATTTTTCTTTGCTAACTTGACCAAATTATTAACTACCTTTGAATCTACCTGTTTATTGAAAACGAATAGCGAAATATCATGCTCTTTAATATTTTTTTGTAACTTTTTAATAGTAGCTGGAGATGGGTCGACACCGTTTTCTGTATCCTTTTCAAAATCAGTATCCGCTACTGTAAATCCAACAGCTTTTAAGGCATAATCGAAAACTGGTTCACTCACGTAAGCTTTTTTATTCTTAGTATTATTAGTAATTTTTTTGATACCCTTGATTTGCTGATTAACTGCATTTAAAGACTTAATATATTTTTTTGCGTTAACTTTAAAATATTTTTTATTTTGAGGTTGTAATTTACCAAACTGTTTTGCTAAATCGTTAGCAAGATGAGGCATAGTTTGTGGATTGTACCATAAATGTGGATTGTCACCTTCTCGTTTATTTAAAAGATCTTCCCCAACTTTAATATAAGTAGCTTTATGTGCATTTTGGGCTAACTTATCCATCCAACCGTCGTAACCAACTCCATTTGCGATTAATACATCAGAATTGGTTACCTTTTTCGCTATTTTAGAAGTTGGCTCATAATCGTGAGGGTCAACATTGGGATCATTGATGGCAGATGTCACTTTTCCTTTGTTACCGACCACAGCTTTCGCTACTTCACCATAAAAATCGGTGGTTGTGGTAATTTTTATTTTTCCATCTTTAGTAGACGAATTATTTTGAGAACAGCCAGCCATTAGTATTAAGGTACTGGTAAAAGCGAATACTAGCGTTACAAATTTTATTAATTTTTTCATATCTACTCCTAAATTTAAATTTAATAATGTATGCCAAATAAATCTATAAAAGTATAAATAATAAAAAGTACTATCTTTTATTAGTCCTATTTTTTTTAATTTCTTTAATAATTTTTAGAGCTCTTCTTTTAGTTTTGACGTTAGGGCTTTTTAAGTACCTATAAGCACTTGATTGATTTTCTTTCTTCATGTTTTTCTCCTTAATAAAGTGATCTATGGTCAACTGCTTTATGTATTTCTGAAATTTGCATCAAAAGCATATTTATGAAAATTCAAAATAAATACTAAAAGACTTATACAACTTATGCTTAATTCTTCATATCGCTAAATAAATGATAAAAATTTACATTATTAGATCACCTCCTAATCTAAATAGTAATGATTACTATTTAGATTAGAATATTAACATTTAATTGTCAAATTTTTTTGCTAATTATGGCTACATTTATTAAACAACTACAAAATTAGAACTTTGAGAGGATCACAGTATCAGAAATTACTAAAATAACTAATACATAAGCTTTTTATGGGAGTTTTTGATTTAATGATGGAGGGTTTAAAAGACCACGTTGATGCCGAAACTTTTTGGGATGCAGTGGATGAAAACGCAGTATTTAAATTTAATTACTATTTTCCTAATTTGCCAAAGGAAATGGGCAAATTAAAATATAAAGAGTGGCTTGAAGAGAATACTAATTCAGGATCTTCCGCTGAGTTTATTAATTTATATAAGGATCTCTCAACACCTGGTCAAACGACTATTATCATGCAATACGTTGTGCGGTTTAAACCAGGTATACCTGATATGAATTTCTTGTCGATTGCTACTGTTAAGGATAATAAAGTAGTTGCGTGGGATGATTATCTGGATACTTCAAAATAGGTAGAATTAAAATTAATTTCGTAATAATTAAGATAAAATAAAAAGAGCATCACTGCTAAAACGCGGTGGTGCTCTTTTTGGATGATTATTTCTAGTTTAAAACTAATAACATAAGTGTCCCATCATAATATTTATGGTCAATTTTAAAAAATTTTTCATATAGTCCATATTCTTTAAATCCAAATTTTTTATATAAATGAATTGCAGGTATATTATCTGTTCTAACTTCTAACTCTAAAATTTCTAAGTTAATAGACTTTGCATAATTTATTATTTCTGCTAGTAACATGCTGCCGATGCCTTGACCACTAAATTCTTTTAAGACTGATATGCCAAAGGTCCCTCTATGACTAATTCGCTTTCTTAAAAATGATTTCATGTTAGCTGTACCTATTATTTTTTCATCTTTAGTAGCTAACAAAAAAAGATTTTCGGAGGACTTGGATGATTCTTCTAAAAGATTTATCTCATCAGTAAGCTTCTTTTGAGCCATTTCTTCTGGTGTTAACAATAGATTACTGGTTTCATTAGTAATAAATTTTAAATAATTTAGTACACCTTGAGCATCTTCAGATTGCGCTTCTCTAATAATCACCTTTGTAGAAGTCATTTCATTCCTCTTATTTCTTTTTAAATATTATATACCCGTTTCATTTTTTGCGTTACATGATATTTATACTCTTTTGCGAACCTGATTTGTATAGTAAAACTTGAAATAAATTCTACTAATAAACATAGAACAGTTCTTACCAGAAATAAGGCATGAATAAGCAGTATAATTGAGATAAAGCAATATAGATATCATGATTGAATTACATTGAGGGGAATGGTAAATCAATATGAGAAAATTGAGTCATAAACAAAGCTTGATGGTGATTATTGCGATTGCACTTTTGGCGGTAATCTTACAATTTGTCTTGGGTCAAGCTTGGTTAGCCCAAATTCTGGTTTCCTTGGTGGGAGCCGTGATGGCGATGACCATGTTTATTGAGATGATTGGGACTTTGAGATCGGGTAAATATGGGGTCGATTTATTAGCTATTTTAGCAGTGGTTTCGAGCCTTTTATTTAGTGAGTACTGGGCAGCCATGGTGATTTTAGTTATGTTAACTGGTGGGGATGCCTTAGAAGACTATGCTTCCAAGAAAGCCAATACTGAACTCAAAGCCCTTTTAGATAATTCACCGCAAGTGGCTCATCGGCTCCATGGTGAAAAACTAGAAGATATTGCTGTTAATCAAGTACAAGTAGATGATAAGTTGGTGATTAAACCTGGGGAATTAGTTCCGGTTGATGGGTTTATCGTTGAAGGAAGTTCAAACTTTGATGAATCTTCTTTAACAGGAGAATCACAGCCAGTAAATAAGGACTTTAACGATGAACTCATGTCTGGTTCAGTCAATGGTGATGCTGTGGTAACCATGCAAGCTAGTCAGGTGGCCGCCAATAGTAAGTATCAACAATTAATTAAGTTGGTTAAGAAAGCTGAAGCAACGCCGGCCCGTTTTGTGCGGATGGCAGACCGTTATGCGGTACCTTTTACCATCGTGGCAATCGCAATTGCGGTGGTGGCCGCGGTAATTTCTAAGAGTCCTAGCCGAATCGCGCAAGTTTTGGTGGTGGCTTCGCCTTGTCCTTTAATCTTAGCGGCTCCAGTGGCGATGGTTTCGGGGATGAGTCGGGCCTCTCGCAATGGGATCGTGGTTAAGACCGGGGATGTTTTAGAAAAATTATCTACGGCTAAAACGGTCGCCTTTGATAAGACTGGAACATTAACTAATGGGCATTTGATGGTGGCGGAGATTTTGCCACATCAAGAAGTTTCCCAAACAGAATTGCTCCAAATCGCTGCTAGTGTGGAAACTATCTCCTCACATGTATTGGCGCGCTCCTTAGTAACTTACGCGATAGATAAAGGTCTGAAAATGTTAAGTGTTAGTGACGCCCAGGAAATTACGGCGAATGGAGTACAGGCCTTGATTCAAGGAAAATTAGTCAAGGTTGGTAAGCGTAAATTTGTAACAGGAGATCCTTTAATCCCGAGTCAAACCCATACCGCTATCTATGTCAGTCGGGATGATCAATACTTAGGTTGTATCACTTTTACCGACTACCTCAGACCAGAAGCTAGCCAGACCATGGTTCAGTTGCATCACTTAGGCGTTAAGAAATTAATGATGTTAAGTGGTGACCAAGTCAAAACAGCTCAAAAAATCGGTCAAGAAGTTGGAATCGATGATGTCCAAGCTGAATTGCTACCAGAAGATAAAATTGCTGCATTAAAAGCTCTCACTCCGGAAGAAAAGCCGGTGGTGATGGTCGGGGACGGTGTTAATGATGCCCCTAGTTTGGTAACTGCCGATGTAGGAATTGCCATGGGAGCTCATGGATCGTCTGCTGCCAGTGAATCGGCGGATTTGGTTATCTTAAAAGATGACCTAGCTAAGGTAGCTAAAGCAGTTGTAATCGCAAAAGATACCATCCGAGTTGCTCGGCAAGCCGTTTTAATCGGGATTTTTATCTGTACAGCGTTAATGTTGATCGCCGCTTTTGGAATTATTCCGGCATTTATTGGAGCGATGTTCCAAGAAGTGATTGATACAGTTTCAATTTTATGGGCGTTGAGGGCACGTTATTCTAATGAAAAATAAGATAAGTTATAAGAAGTAGGAAAGTATACTATTTTCGAACCTATAGAGAGCGATTTAATACCCGAGTCGTTAAAGCAATAATCCAAGCATTTAAATATATTCTATTAAAAAACACGTTTGATAGTTTCAGACGTGTTTTTTAAAACCAAATTTATCAGGTTAGATATAAATAATAGCAACGCGGTGTGCAATTCGATAATGATTCAACTAGAATAAAGATAATAGTAGGAGAGATTAGTTTAAAGAAGGAAAATCTAATGTGGGTAAGAAGAGAACAAATTATTCGAAAAATAATACGGCTCCAACAAAATGAGTTATACCAATTAGTGCAAAAAAGTTTAAATTTATTATTCCCATTTGTTCTTATCGGTAGTATCAGTCAACTAATTCAAATCACTATGTTGAATCGAAATAGTTTATTGCCAACAATTTTTGGGTTTTCGTCGTGGCTAAGTCGGTATCGATTCATAGAAATTATTTTTGATCATTTGACGAGTTTAACGTTAGGAATAGTAGCTGCTTTAGCCGCATTTAGTATGGCACATTATACAGCCAAACGGTATCAGCGTGATGAAAAATTAGCGAGTATAACGGGATTAATTGCTTATTTAATCCTTACGGTTCGTTATACAAATAATGGTGAGTTAGCTTTTGGCCAAGATATGCTTGGGATGGGAGGTTTGTTTTTAGGTTTTTTGGTAGGCTATCTGGTTGGACTAAGTTTTAAGCATTTAGCAAATAGCCAGCAGCAGGATAAATCTTCTTCGGGAGTAACATGGAATCGTGCGTTAGATTCATTACGAGCAATTATAATTGTGTTGGTTGTGGCGATTTGCTTTAGTATTTTATTAAATTGGTTGGCGATTTCGGTTTTACCAGATCAAGTTATTTTAAGATTACAATCACTAAAGGCTAACCAAACCTCGTTGCTATTTTCCGTAGCAATCGTACTATTAGCTGGCATAATGACTTTTTTCGGGTTGACCAGTATGCCAATACCGGCACATTTTGGACGTAATGGCGTCGCAATGACTGCGAATTTAAACTATGCCCTTATACATCACACGATTTGGGGAGTACCGTATCCTTTTTCATTAGGGACGTTATATGAATCTTTTGGTGCGATTGGGGGAACGGGAAGTACGCTCTCATTAGTGATTGCAATTTTTTTGTTCAGTAATCAACGTGATCAACAGCTGATTGGCCGATGGTCGTTGCTGCCAGTATTATTTAACTTTAATAGTGCGATATTAGTGGGTGTTCCAGTTTTAGGAAATGGTCTATATATTATTCCATTTCTATTAGTTCCACTAGTTAACGTAGGAATCGCTGCAAGCGCCATTGCTTTACATTTAATGCCTGCTGTAGTTTATCAAGTGCCGTTGGGAACGCCCAGTCTTTTGCAGGCCCTTATTGGAACCAATGGGAATTGGGTAACCTTATTGGTTATGGTACTTAACGTAGGAATCGGCGTTTGGCTGTATCGACCATTTGTGAAATTATCCAACCGACTTAATACTCAGGGAGATGGTCTAGATGCCACGGAACGTTAAAAAATGGAGCATTATATTTTTAATTGCGAGTTTGATAGGAATTGGAATATTGGCTTGGCCATCAATTCAGTGGATGCATAAAAATGTGACCGCCATTTCTAAACGACATGACTCAAATATGTCACCGGTTATTTTCATTCCGGGGAGTAGTGCTACGCAAAATCGATTTGATGGGTTGATTGATAAGTTAAACGATAGACGTGGGAAGCGCCATAGTCTGTTAAAAGTAACGGGTCCATACTAATGATCGGATTAGTTACTCGGGATCGATCCGTCCACGTGATAATGAGCCGTTTATTGTTGTTGGTTTTGAGAACAATAAAGATGGTTATAGCAATATTAAAAAACAAGCTAAATGGTTTTCTATTGCGTTTAATGCGTTAGCTAAAAAATATCAGTTTAATAATTTTAAGGCCATCGGTCATTCAAATGGTGGTTTGGTCTATACAATGTATCTCGAAAATTATTTCAATCGTGACGATATTTCAATCAAGAAGTTAATGACCATTGGATCACCTTATAATTTCTCAGAAACGTCACTTTCGCATAAAACTCAGATGCTGTCAGACTTTATTAAACAACGTAAAAAAATTCCTAAAACGTTGTCAGTCTATTCAATTATTGGTACTCAGAATTTTGATAATGATGGGATTGTACCAGCACGGAGCGCAGAAGCGGGTAAATATATTTATCAGGGCCAAGCCCAACATTATACTGAAATTACAGTTACAGGAAATGATGCTCAACATTCTGACTTACCACAAAATCAACAAATCATTAATTTAATTGAGCAATATATTTTGGCAAAAACTAAGCCACGTGATGATCAAAATCAGGACACACATTAGTAGTTTGAAGAATAGCAAAACGTAGAACAACTTGTTTCAGTAAGAATATAATAAAAAAGTCTAACTTAGTGGGATGATTCCATAAGTTAGACTTTTTTATCCATACAGTATTATTTATACCACTGTGATACTCCATTAGCAGTGGTTAATGTTAAGTGGTTGTTACTTACCTTTTTAACTGTGTACTGGATAGTACTTCCGTTGCTGTAATAACTTTCAGTACCTTTTAGTACATAAGTATGATTGCCTAAATTCTTGTACTGAACATTATTTAAAATTTGAGGATCATTAACCGTTAATGTTGAGCGGTTACTGGTCATATTCCAATGACCGGTGAAATACCCTAATTTGGCTTGCCAATGGCCCTGTAGTTCAGTTGGAATCCCATCTACAAATTTATTACTGGCTGGGGTTCTATAATTAATGAAATTAAAATTGATATTAAATTTATATCCAGAACTTAGTTTAATTGCTAAAGTGTCAGTCTTAGTTAATCGGTTTACTTGCTGTGTTCCTAAATTAAATGTGACTGTCCCAGCATTAGCAGCTGTTTTAGTTGCAATAGTTTGTCCCATATTATTTTTGAGTACGACTGTGGATCCTTTTCTGATATTAGTTACTGAAATAGAATTACTTGTTGTAGTTACATATGAATGGCTAGTTGTTTTTGCGGAGACTGGTGTTGAGGTGACTACCTGTGATAATGGTGCAATAATTCCTAAACTCATGGCTACTGTAGCAATAACAAATCCTTTTTTCATGATAATACCCCCCAGGAAAATTAATTCCATTTCTATATATTATTTATTAGTTGTCCTTGAACAAACATATAATAATCTTATTGAAACATAATTGCAACACAATTGTAACATTAGTACTACCTAAACGGATCCAGAGTGGGATCAATTAACGACTTTAACAAACCAGTTGATGAATGAACTGATTCCCTAAAGTTATTAGTTCAATTTTGTGATTACATTATCTAAAATATGTTCTCAAAAAAATACGTCTGGAAACTACCAGGCGTATTTTTTGGACTTTGGACGTAATTATTTGTATAGAATTGAGGGATGTCTATACTCGATGTAAATGCGCTATTTACGCACTTTTATATGAGTATTCAGTATTATAGTGATCGAGGTCTTGTTGACTATAGCTTGTAAAACCGTATAATTAGTGGTAGATGTTTATTGATAGGAATAAGCAAATAAAAAATTATAGGGTGGTTTTTGTGAGCGCGGTAGTTATCTCTAGATAAATTAAATTTAACAAGTAGTATATTCCTGGATCTCCTGGATCAGGTTTATTTGCTTGTGTCTAAAGATAATCAAAAGCAATCAATTCATCTAAACTATATTTTTGTTTATTCATGCTAATGAAATAATAAAGGTGAAAGTGTCGTTTTTTGAGATGCTTTCACCTTTTTCTTTGATTTTTTTTATCTAGAATTTCACTTTAAAAAAATAAAGAGGTGAAAACCTAAATCATTTTAGGATAGATAATTATGACCATACTAGACACAATTAAGAAGAAAGTTAATTTACAAGAAGAAACAAATGCTATTCAGCAAATATTGATACAAATGTACCTTAAAAAAAGGAGCACTCTCAAAGATTTGTCGACTGCAAGTCAGTTACCAATTCCCGTCGTATCGGCTATTCGTAAGGAATTGGCAAGGATGAAGTTAGTTAACAAACAACAAGAATTTATGCTTAGCCAACGTGGTGCCTTATATGTAGAACATGAGCTAGGATGGGCAAATATTGATGTTGCTTACTATCAACAGTTAGAGAAGGATGGCCCCGCACAATCAGAACTTGTGGAGGAGATGACAAATCAATTAAGTGAAATCATTAGTGATCGTCCACATGTGAATCTGAAATTGGATCAAGCATTTTGTACCATTGATACGGCCATCAAACGGGCGCTCTTATTATTGAAAGAACGCCAACTAATTGGCAAAAATATTTTGTTTCTTGGCGATGACGATTTAATTAGTTTAACCACGGCTATTTTACTGGAGCATTTGAAAAAAGATAAACATGAAGGCTATAAAACTCAGCTTACAGTTTATGAGTATGATTCAGCGTTAATTGAATTTATTGAAAAACAGGCTGAAATCTACCAACTTCAGGTAAGAGTAGTTAAACACGATTTAACGAAAGGTCATCTTGAATTGTTTCAACCAGAGTTTGATGTAGTGATGACAGATCCACCTTATACGATTTCTGGATTAAAACTCTTTTTGTCTCGAGCACTAGCAGCACTAAAAACACAGGAACAAACAATTTATCTTTCATTTGGTGAAAAAAGTCCCACAACCGACTTACTCATCCAACAGTTGTTTTACCAACAACAACTGGTAGTAAAGACCATTTTACGAGAATTCAATTTGTATGATGGCGCAAGCGTGTTAGGAAATAAGAGTAATTTATATATCTTACAACGAACTCGAGCCAGTATGCCCTTAATTAAAAGTCAGCAAGATTTTCATGATCCCTTGTATACAAGGGCAGTTAAAGCTAACTCAAATCTCAATCAAACTTCAACAACTTATGTGGGCGTGGAACGGCAACTGAAACAATTGCAGAATTCATCACTTTCAACAACTCCCTTAGGCTATCATTATTTATTAGAATTAGAGAATTGTGATAAAACACGTTTAATGGTGGTAAAGCAAGTAGAATTTAGAATGAACGCGCTGGTGAAAATAGGAGGGTTAACCCCAATTAAGCATTATTTTCACCAATTTAAACCTTGGGGTGTTAGTGGAATTGTAGTTTTAGCAGAGTCTCATTTTACAATCCATACATGGCCAGAATATGATTATGCTGCTGTTGACCTATTTGTTTGTCAGCCACTCGCAGATGCAGAAGGACTATGCCAAGAAATCCAAAACGCCTTTAGAGCTCAAAATCTTAAAATTAAATATATTGAACGTGGAAAAGAAATCAAGAGAGGAAGAAAAGATGACATTTAAAATCAGAACAATTGAAGAAAAAGATATTATGGAAACATATGAAGTTATTCGGAACGCTTTTTGGGATGTTTACACACCCGGTTGCGATGAACATTACATGGTTCAACAGATTCGTAAAGTACCAGAATATATTCCCGAACTAGAATTGGTAGCTTTAGACAAGGACAAAATTGTTGGACATGTAATTTTTGTTAAAACTGTGATTCTTACTGATCAAGGAAAAGAATTGGAAGTGATCAGCTTAGGTCCGATCGGAGTCTTACCAGGTTACCAACGCTTGGGTATCGGAGGTCAATTAATTAAAACGGCCATCAAACGAGCTCAAGCTGCTAAATTCAGAGCAATATTATTGTACGGGGATCCTGAAATATATCGTCGTAAAGGCTTTGTGCCAGCTGAAACGTATGGAATTAGAACCGCTGACAATGTTTATATGCCAGCTTGCCAAATTTATCCTTTAGAAAACATCACTAAAGAGGAATTTGCTGGAAAATACTTCGAACATCCTTGCTATCAGATAGATGAGCAAGCTGCTCAAGAATTTGATCGACAATTCTCACCGCGAATTAGTAGAACCGGTCTAGCTAGTCAACGACGATTTAATAAATTAATACAAGAGATTCGGCCATTCAAGGGCTAAAAGAAATGTGAAGAATACCTTTTGATTTAGAATAGAAAGGGACTTTTATCAACGGATCTTAATAAATTAAAAGGGGAATCAATTCGATTTATTTCGAATTGATTCCCTTTTTTTAGTATTTTTTAGCCGTTTGATTTGGAACCTGTAAACACCCGTGTAACATAATAACGGACCCATTTTCACGCTTGTTATATCAATTGTATTGAAAATTTATAAATGCAAAATAGCAACTACAAAGTTAACCTTTCCGGAGCATTTTTTGAATCATTTTACGCACTACTTTGAGTCATGTTCCTTAGCTAAACCTTCAGAAAGAGTACCACGTTGAATTAAGTTAAACTTATTTTTTAAATTAATAATATTTTGTTGGTACTCCTTAGCATAAATAACAGAAAAAATTGTATCCAATAAGTATTCAAAAGTGATCTGAGAAGAAAATGTACTAATTTTTAAAAAGTCATATTCATTTTGAGTAGTGACGATCGCAGTTTGCGCCAAACGAATGAGGGGCGATTTTTGATTGCCAGTCAGAACTACAGAAGGAATTTTATTCTCGGAAAAATGAGTCAGCATGCGTTCATATTGTGGAATACGACCACCATAACTGATGAAAATAGCACAATCTTTTTTGGTTAAGTTGGCAGCCGTCCAGTCTTCATCACTGTATTCTTCACCCAAAATGGCGAAACGATTTAATTTAACCAATTTATTTTGGAAGCTACGGGCTCGAATCTGAGAATCACCCTGCGCAAATAGGAAAATGCGTTCCGATTTGGCAATCGTATTGGCTGCTTCTTCAATCAGTCGTTCGTCTAACTGTGCAAATGTTCTTTGAATACTTTCAACAGAGAGTTCAGCGACTTTCTTTGAAATGGTAGAGACAGAATCGTTAGAATCAAACGGAAAGTTAGCATCAACAGAATTCATGTTGGCGGTTTGACTGTACACAGCCTCTGAAATGGCTACTTTAAAATCTTTAAATCCTTCGAAACCTAATTTTTTAGTCAATCGGACCACGGCTGAATGTGAGGTATAAGTGACTTTAGAAAGTTTATCAATATTCATCGGTGGAATGTCGGTGATGTTTTTAAGAATATAATCGGCTATTCGTTGCTCGGTGTTGGTAAAGTTTTCGTGGTTGCTCAGCTTGTCGATTAATAGCATATGATAGCTCACTTCCTTTTGGCTTATTCATAATCAGTATAGCTTAAAAAACATTTTCATCATGATTTTGGTAATTTTTTTTAGGAATAAGCAGTACAAGTTCTATTTTTCTGAAAGTATTATCCAGAATTACCCTAAAGTATATCGTTTAAAAGTTCCCCGTTTTATATTGTAGATAGCAAAGCAATATTTGAATACAAATGGAGGAACTAAGATGCTAACAATTGCTTATATTGGAAATGGAAGAAGTGCCAATCGTTATCATTTGCCATTTTCACTCAAACTCAAAGACAAAATTAAAGTGAAAACCATTTATTCTCGTACGAAAACAACTACGTGGAAACGAATCGAAGGCGTACATTATACCACCGACATTAATGACATTTATAATGATCCAGAAATTCAGCTGGTTGTAGTATCAACGCCCAGTAGCTCGCATTTTCAAATCGGTAAAGCAGTGCTGGAACATGGTAAAAATGCGTTAATTGAAAAGCCTTTTACAGAAACATACCAAGAAGCAAAAGAACTATTTGACTTAGCAAAATCAAAAGGGTTGTTGGTTCAATGCTATCAGAATAGAAGATATGATTCAGATTTCCTAACTACTCAAAAAGTGATTGAGAGTGGCGTTTTGGGAGATATTTTAGAGGTGGAAATGCACTACGATTACTATCGCCCCGAGGTTCCGGAAGGGGTAAAAGAATTTTCACTAGATACCAGCTATTTATACGGTCATGCTTGCCACACGCTCGATCAAGTAATTTCACTTCGGAGAACCGGATAACGTTCACTATGAGGTTAGACAACTACTAGGTGAAAATCGGATGAATGATTATTTCGACTTGGATCTCTTCTATGGTGGGATGAAGGTTTCAGTTAAATCGAGTTATTTCAGAATAAAGGAACGACCAAGTTTCGTAGTTTATGGCAAAAAAGGGATGTTTGTTAAACAGACCAAAGATCGCCAAGAGGAACATTTAAAAATGTTTTATATGCCAGACCATCCCGATTTTGGAATCGACCTGCCACAACACTATGGAGTATTGACCTACTTAGACGATTCCGGAAAATACCATGAAGAAAAGGTTGTCTCAGAAGTCGGGGACTACAGCAGGGTATACGAGGGATTGTACGAAGCAATTATCAACGGTAAAGAAAAAACTGTTAAAGATGAAGAAACTTTGTTGCAAATAAAAATGCTAGAAACAGGCATCAAGAAAATGCAAAAAAGCGAGTTTTAAAAGGATAAATAGGAGAGCATGCGATGAAATTAGGAATTGTTGGAGCAGGAATGATTGTAAAGGACTTTCTTACAATGACGCCGTTGTTACCGGAGATTGAATTGAAAGCTATCACAGGAACCCCCAATGGTATAGATAATATGGAAAAATTACAAACGCAATATGGGATTGATCGTGTATATACGGACATCGATGAATGTCTTGCAAATGAAGAAATTGATACCATCTATGTTGCTGTCCCCAATCATCTACATTTTGCTTTTGCTAAAAAAGCCCTCGAAGCCGGTAAGAATGTTATCTGCGAAAAACCGTTCACTTTGAATTTAGCGGAGTTAAAAGAATTAGCAGAACTAGCCCAAACGAAGCAATTAATTTTGCTGGAAGCTATCACCAATCAATACATGATGAATTATCAAAAAATTAAAGAAGCCATTCCAACCCTAGGCGAAATTAAGGTGATTGAATGTAACTATTCGCAATATTCATCTCGCTATGATGCTTTTAAAGCAGGTGAAATCCTACCAGCTTTTAACCCCAAGTTCGGTGGTGGGGCTTTGATGGACATCAATATTTATAACATTCATTTTGTTGTGGGTCTGTTGGGCGCCCCATCAAGCGTCAAATATCTAGCCAATATCGAAAAAGATATCGATACTTCGGGAATATTGATCTTAAATTATCCTAATACCAAAGTGGTTTGTATCGGAGCTAAAGATTCGACGGCTACGATTCGATCGACAATTCAAGGTACGAAGGGTTCAGTAATTGTGAATGGAGCAACCAATGTTCTTGATAACTTCGATATTGAAAGTAAAGCAGGGGTTAAAAACTTTGATTTTAAACAAAATTCGCATCGCATGTATGAAGAATTCAAGGTATTTCAACGAATTATTGCAGAAAAGGATTTGAAAGAGGCCGCTCTACGTCTTCAACATAGTGAAGAGGTGCTTCGAGTTGTTGAGCAAGCTTTGGCAGATGCTCACGTTCAGCTAGGTTAGTAATGAGGTAAAAATGAAAGAGATTGAAAAGTTAAAACAAGGTTTAGAATATTGCTTTTTAGATGAAGAAGTTGCCAAGCTTAAGCAAGCAGCATTAACCAAGTGCGCGCGATTC
The DNA here is from genome assembly GCF_001437285.1 of Pediococcus pentosaceus. Taxonomy (GTDB): domain Bacteria; phylum Bacillota; class Bacilli; order Lactobacillales; family Lactobacillaceae; genus Pediococcus; species Pediococcus pentosaceus. The sequence continues at coordinate 45,407 of NZ_JQBF01000007.1, forward strand.
AATAATATTGATCCAACGGATGACCAAAAACAACAAGCCGCAATTAAAGATTTATTTGGTTCAACTGGGGCAAACGTATATGTGCAGCCTAATTTCAATTGTGATAACGGTAAAAATATTCATGTTGGAGAGGATTTTCTAACCAACTATAACGTCACGATTCTTGATATTGCGCCCGTGAAAATTGGTGATTATGTCATGATTGGACCCAACACGCTGATTGCTACGGTCAATCATCCGATGTCTCCCAAGCAACGTCGACAAAAGATGGCGCAAGGAACGCCGGTTACCATCGGAAATGACGTTTGGATTGGTGGAAATTGTACAATTTTACCGGGAGTAACGATTGACAATAATGTCGTAGTTGCTGCAGGTGCGGTCGTTACTAAAGATGTGCCTGATAACTGTTTGGTGGCAGGAGTGCCAGCGAAAGTTATCAGAAAGTTGGATAACAATTTGGATTAATAGGGGAAACTATAGGTAGTGGAAGAACAGTAATTATAACGGGTGTAAGGGTTGGATATGGTCGTAAACTGCCTATGTTGTTGTCATAGTGATGAATTTTTTATAGAGTATAAAATACCCCATGATTTTTAGAGATACGCACATCTAAAAACCATGGGGTATTCACTTTGGTACTCTTTAAACACTTCTGTAACCTATCAATGGATCCGAACGGGTTTGACGCCATTGTTTAGCAAAGTGGCTTAATACCAGTGTTTATAGGGCATTACAGGGCTTTTAATTTTAAGTTGGCTTCCCGTTTGGCTTCCCTTTGTCTAAAAATTAAGATAATTGACTAACTTTTGAACGGCTTCTTTATTTTGTTCATGGGTAACATGCGTGTAAATATCCATGGTCGTTTTTACATCAGTATGACCTAATCGTTGTTGAACTTCTTTAATACTTGCACCAGCAGAGAACAGAGCAGAGCAATGTGTATGCCTAAAGCCGTGAATGGTGATCGGTTTGATATCTATACCATCAATAATACTGTGAAGCCATTTTGACGGTGTGTTCAAGGACTTATAGCCATTTAACGTATTAGGGAATACAAGTTGCTCTTTTTGCATGGTGTTATATCCACGTATAAGAAACTCTTTTTGTTGAGAAACTCGATATCTCTTTAAAGTGGCCACCGTTTCAAAATCAAGATCAATCGTACGTCTACTGGCTTTAGTTTTTGGCGCTTGAATGATTTGCTTACCTTTCATCCCTTGAGTAAGGGTTTTGTTAATCGACAGGGTGGAATCAGTGAAATTAATATCATTCCATGTAAGAGCTAAGCATTCGCCACGTCTAACGCCTGTAAAAGCCAAAATTCTAAACAATGTGAAGCGCTCCAACTCTTTATCTTTATCGATATGGTCAAAGAAACGTTGCAACTCTGATTTATTCCAAAAATTGTAGTCCTTGTCGCCACTGGCTTCTTGCCGTTTGGGTAAGGTTATCAGTTTGGCAGGATTAGAGACAACGTAACCACGCTTTAAAGCAAATTCAAATACTTGAGTGGTATAATGATACCAACGTTTATAGTTCTGTGAGACTTGCTTAAACCACTTATTAACGGCGCTTTGAACTTGCTTGATGGTAATCGTTCTAATTCGTTTATTGCCTAACGCAGGTAATATATGATTTTGAAACATGCCATCAGTTCGTGCTAGAGTACTCTCACGTACAGTGTTTTGGTATTGGTCGTACCATTCCGAATGAACTTCACTAAATAAAATATTGTTTTCAGTAGGCAAGCTACTTTTGTTCTCTAATTCCAATTGCAAACGGGATAGGGCAAGGGTAGCTTCTTTTTTTGTCTTAAAACCACGTCTACGAGTTCGCTTCTTGTTGCCAGTCTGTGAATCAATTCCCATATAGAGTTGAAACATGTATTTGGTGTTGCCGTTTTTATCAAGATACTTTTGTACTTTTGCCATTTTGATCACTCCATAACTTGGAAGCTTGCGGAGGCTTTAAACTATGATAGTGATTTAGCAATGATTAGGGATGATTGAACACCATCCCTTACTCCCACTCCCTGAATCGAACAGAGACGTGCTAACCATAGGTGAGATAGACTTTATCGACTATAGGAATATATTTCTTGTAAAGACGGTCAAGGTCTCGAAAGTATTACTAGTATTAGACCAACACACATAAAAATAACACCCCAAAAGATACGAAGACCTATACTATTGCTTTTTAGAAAAGGACGAGTAATTGTCAAAGCTTTACCTAATATTATTAGATAAGGTCCAATAAGAAAGATAAATGCTCCAATAAGAAAAAACATTTTTGATAGCATAATCGCCTCGAATAATTATTTGTTATGTTCCTCGTTGCTAAAAGTTGAAGAATCTGATTTATTGACTAATGCATCTCTTATTTCTTTCAAATATAGTTCTGTATTATCAGGGATGACTTCTTCTTCCTCTTTTTGGGGCATTAATTTATTTACGAATTTTACAATTAAGAATACAACGAATGCAATAATTAAAAAGTTGATGACAGAATTAATAAAACTTCCAATTTTAAATGTTGCATCAAACACTTTGAAACTCCAATCGGAAAAATCAATACCACCAACACATAAGCCAATAAGAGGATTGATTAAATAGTTAACTAGAGCTTTTACGATTGATGTAAAAGCACCACCGATAATAACACCAACAGCTAAATCTAGAACGTTACCACGAGAAATAAATTCTTTAAACTCTTTTATCACTTAAAAACAACTCCTAATAAAATATGTACAGCTTTTAAAGTCTTCAGATTTTGGACTTTTTCCCAATTTCGGGAGAAAGCAATAGTAAATGTTATTCGCCGATTTTGGCGGTTATTAAAGGGATGGCTGAAAAATCAGCAGACCTGGAGGTGGTCGAAAACTCGGCAGACCTAAGAAGTTGCGCAAAATTACGCATACCAAGCGGAGAGGTCCGTTCAGTGCCCCTGATAAGTACAGCGGAAAATTCCGCTCAGTGAACGTATATAATTATCAAACTTTCGCTATCGGTTTGAACGATAGCAAACGTATGTAATGGCTGATTAAAGATTTATCCAGAATTGGATAGGTCTTTTTCAATATGCTCAAAATTGAGCTGATCTAACATCTCGTTAGAATTAACGACATCTTTTTAATAGGCTGAAAACTTGGCTGCTTAAAGATTTAATCCCATCTCCCACTTAGATAAAGTGGAAGTATAGAGACTGCAAGACCTAACAACAATAAAATCCAGCCAACAAAGGCAAGTGGTCGATTAGTAGCTTTGTAATTTATAAACCAGCCATTTAATCGTATCCCTTCCATAGCAATTTGATATTTCTATTTTTAGCTTCTACTGTTCGATAATCTTGCTTGGACTAGATACATAAAATTTTCTATTTTAGTAATACTCAATATATCTATTTTCTGTCCGTTATATAATCCAGTAGCATTATCATTAAGTTCAGCTAATAACTTAGCATCATCCTCAAAACTAACTGGCACACTGAAACCATCAAATTTATTATTGCTGTCAAAACTGATTTGAGCATTTTTAAGTTGTTTTCCTTCAATAAAGAGTTCCACAGTTATCCTCCTAACAAGCATCCTTACCTTCAATTTTTCTTGTTTTTACAACGGTTACTAACTAAAAAGTTGTGCAACATTACGTATATTGATTCTTAATATATAAGTAGAGCTGTTACTTTCTCTTTTTGAAAGATAAACGTTTTTTATGAAATACACTATGTTTTATACGATCGGTTTCTACATCATTATTGTTAGTAGCCTTCTTAAGCCCTATGGAAGTAAATGTGAAAATAGTTAAGCCTAACATAATAAAATTTATCTTTTTCATTTTAATAATCTCTTCAATCTATCGTAATTATTGAGCTACTATTCAATATTAAGTTGGTGTAATTTATACGTCAATTAATATTGGACATAATTTCCACATACAGAGTCGGACTGTATCTAGTCACCGGAGTGGGAGAGTAGCTTTTTAACTTATTAATATTTGAAATTAAAAAAGAGTATATTTACTGTCAGTATTATTATAAAATTAAACGAAAATACAAACTAACGTTCGAGAAAGAAGAGCATGTATGAAACCAACAAAAAAAGAGATAGGTAAGGTGTTATTTGCGGTATTTATTACAATCATAGCAGTGTTTTTTGCTTTTGGATTTACTGCTTTTAATGCGGACATTATTAATAAAATAGTTGCAGCGTTCACGGCATTGAGTGCATTGTGGCTATGGTTGTTAGATAATTCTAATATGGTTTTTTTAACTTGGAATTCTATAAAAATGCGATACTTTTTGCGAGATACTGTGGCTTGGAAAGCAACGTATGTATTTAACGTAGATGTTTGTTTTGACTTTGAAAAGCACTGCAAAGAATACATTAAACAACTAAATTCTAAAAAAGTTATAGCAAGTGTAATAAAGCAAACCGCCACCCGAATAATCATAGAATTACATGATGGGAAAAAGCAACAACTTTTAAAAATATTCCTGAGTGACAAAGACGATGTTTTTCAAATTAGATTTGTACAGTCAGCATCCATGGCATATAAAGATTCAAAAAGTGAATATATGTATTTTCAGAGCCTAATCGAAAAATTCAAAAAGTATATTTCCCAAGTTGATGGGAAATCATACTTTCTTGGTAGGGATGAATTGTTCACAGTATCGCTTCAATTTAAGAAGAATAATCCCTTTTACCACTTGACTGTCAAACACGTGGATAATGTGGACATCGAAAAATTTGATTTGAAATTTAACGATGGCAATGTAGAAGTTAAAATTAGTAAAAATTCAATTACACTGATTTCAGAAGAAAAAGACGATATTGCGCTTGCACTAAAAAATTATATTGCAATTTCGGAACATAATTAAAGAGTCTTCACGCTATTAAAGACGTCAAATACAGTCTGAAGATACGGTAAAGGTGTTTCTTCCGTTGCTCGAATAGTGTTGTAAACCACTATGGCGCTCTTTTGTGAAAAACCAATTGTTCGTTCTGTCCCTGCTACGTCCATTTGTGATATTAGATATGTCCCTTTTTCGGAATCTAACGCATCATTTGCTTCTGCGTCTCTGTCAACTTCGTCACCAAAGAAGGCTTTACTATCTACTAAATCATCGTTAACTTTGAACCATACTCCTTTAATTAGGGCATGTGCCGTACGAATTTTATTGAATTCGAAATGGTAATTTTTAAAATCAAATCTATCAGGGTACTGTGTCGATAAATCTTTCAAAAAAGCTTTTACAGTTCCAGTTGCACCTGGGACAAAAAAGATATTTGACTTATCGGAATAGTATAGTCTGAAGGTATCTGCTTTTTTATAATGTTCATGCACAGTACCATCGTCAAGTATAATTCGTTCATTGATAACACGAAAATAAGTGCAGTCAAAAATATGAAAGGTTGTGCTTGAAATAACCCGAGTATCATCAACATTTGCGATGGTACCGGCTTGCTGACCTTTGTGAGTTATCAAAAGAGTATTATCTTTTGGAAATAAATTAAATTTAGTGCAAATTCTAAGCGTTAATGAGCGCATAAGTTATTCTCCTGATATATTTTATTTTTCACAACAATTACTACATGTAGCTAATGTAAGCCCTACTAAGACGGTATCACTTAATGCAGCCATTTTTTCATTATTATTTATCCAACATTATGATTATTCTTCAGGCATTCCATATGAAGAAACCAATTCGTTTAATGTTTCTGGATATCGCTCATTTTCTTCTATAAATAAGACACCGAGTAAGGCAGCAGCAAAGACGTCTGATTCGTGCTCTAACTTTGAGTGTCCAAATCTAATACCAGTGTAATATCCAGATAATCCCTCATGTAAAATTACATGCCCAATTTCGTGAGCCATAGTGTAGTAACGAGAGGGAAGGTACTTAATTCGTTCATTCAGCATAACAACGGGCTCGTCATTATCATAAGTTGTTTTAGCAAATGGTCTTTTTCCAAATAAGGGAGTCCATTCAACATCTATATTTAACTTATCAGCAATGATAAACGGATCAGCAGTTTTGTATCTTTCAACCACAGTTTCTACGGCTTCTTTAATTTTATCGGTATTCATAGATAACACCTCTTAATCATGTTTGTGGCGTTTCCAGAATATTGTTGTCATTGCAAGTTTTACTTGCTGCTTTTCTTCCTCAGTTAAATCTTCGCCACCATAAGTCATTCCACCCTCAAGATTTCTTTCCAAGAAAGTTTCCAAATCTTTTGTATCTTTTTCATTTGCCCAATCAGGTGTCTCATTCTTACCTAATAGGTAATCCACAGTAACGCCTAAAACGTTAGCAACGGATTCAACTTTATCTATGGACGGATTTTGATTTTTCCATCTGTAAATTGCATTTGTACCTAGTTTGGCTTTTGTGTTAACTTCACGCAAGCTCATTCCACGTTTTTTTGAAATTTTTTCTATACGTTCAAATATTGTCATATCAACGATTCTCCGTATTCTAGAGAATTAAATTTAATTTATTGGTTACAAAAGGTTAATTTATTTAACCAATTAGTTTATATTTAATTCATCAAGTAATTGAGCAATAAAAAACAGACCTATCTAAACAATAACTTTGGCGAGGAATTGTGGTAGTAGTAGGCTTTATATTGCTTATTTAGTATGGACTAAGTTTAGCTTATAGGTTAAAAATTGTCAATAACTTGATGAATAAAAAACAGAAAAGGAAGTGGAAACTTTGACAGAAGAAGCAACATTAGAAAATCAAGCTTTAGAGCTCCAACTAAAAATTGAAATTGCTCGTAAGCGTAAAGGGATGACACAAGAACAATTGACTGCTGCTATTGGCGAGAAGTGGCCTTCAGTGGTAAGCAGGGCAATACGAGGTGATCAATCACCGAAATCCAAACGCGTTCGAGAAAAAATTTACAAAGTTTTAGGAATCTAAAAAGGAGAAATAAAAACAAAATGCCATATAGAAGAAATGCACCTGTAGATGAGTGGAAAATAAAAACGCTAGGACTACGAAAAGGCCTGGCGTACGGAGTGATTATCGGAATTGGTATTGGTTTACTAATTTCATGTTTGATTGATTCAATTTAGTTGTTTTAGTCCTTTTATCAGTAACAACGGATAGATGATCTAAAATTCTAAAATCGTTATTCTTAAAATCTATTACCTCAACTAAAACATCTACAGAAGACTTTGGAGGGAGATTTACAGGCAAGGGTGTTGTAAATAATGGATATTTATATTCGTCTTCATACCTTTTGTTATAGATAAATATTTTATTGCGACTTAATGAAAACGATAAAGAATTACATCCTGATTTTGAAGATACTTCCATATCAATGATGCTTATTGGACGGTAAGACAAATTGCTAAGAGTGATATGAACAAAATTTAGATTATATGGGATACCGCCTTCCGTTTTATAACAATCCATTAAAGAGGCACGAATTGTTACCTTATGGTTATAAATATCAATCAAGAGACGAAGAATGGCAATGATACCACCAACATTAGCAATGATAGTAAGAGTAGTTTTTAGCAAAAATAAAATCTCCTTATGTTTTTTTAATTAATTATACACATGAAAGAAGTAAAACAATATGAACGAATTACAAAGTTTTAACTTTAAAGGCAATAAGGAAGTGTAGAAAATGAAATCAAACGTAGTATTTACGGAAACGTTTAGTTTGTATGATGAACCATTTACAACGGCAGAAATGATAGAGAGATATTCAGGAGTTAAAAGACGCTCCATAAATAAGCTAATAACCACTAATAAAAGAGATTTAGAGGAGTTTGGAGTTTTGCGTTTTCAAATCGCTAAACCTACTAAAGGGTCAAAAGGTGGACGACCTAAAAAGATTTATCAACTTAATGAAGAACAAGCAACACTATTAATTACTTATCTTGATAACACACCGCAAGTAAGAGCATTTAAGAAAGAGTTAGTTCGCCAGTTCTACGCTATGAAAACCGAGCTATTACAGCGTCAGTTAGTTCGTACAAATGGAAAGGCTGGAAGACGTGAAATGACCGACGCTATCAAAGAAAGCTCAGTATTGAGTGATAAATGGTACGTGTACAGTAACTTTACTAAATTGCTGTATAAAACGGCGTTAGGGTTTGACGTTAGCAAGTTGCGCGAAGCTAGAGGAGTGAATAAGAAAGCTACTCCCTTAGATTTTCTAAATAAAGCAGAGTTAGACGCCTTAAATAAACGTCAAAATCAGATAACCACTTTAATTGATTTAGGGATGGATTATCAAGCGATTAAAGACGTTTTGAGTAATCAAGGTGTTATCTATCAAACAACGCTAAAAATACCAGAGAAAGCGAGGAACTAAGTCATGGTGGCATATATATCAGTAAAAGCATTTCTGTTATGCACGATTTTAGTGCTGGGAGCCTATGAATTAGGTAAAGCACACTATTAGGAGGCGAGAAGTATGGAAATACCACTAAAGTTAAGTGAAGAAAGCTTGAATGTTATTCATGGTGTGATGCTAAAAAGTGCACAGGAAGCATTTAGTGAAGTTGTACAACAACAGAAGTATCCAAGATATATGACTATTAAAAACGCTTCAGGCTATGCAGGAGTTGCAGTTAATACATTTAAGAAAGAATTCATTAATAAAGGTTTGAGAGTGATTGATCCAGACGGATTAAAACGGATTGATAAGAATGATATTGATGAATTTATGGAAAATATGAAATTTTAGGAAAGCTTGCGGAGGCTTAATACTAAGTATAAGAAAGGATTAGGAATGAAAAAAGAGTATAAAAAAACCACTCATCATTGCCGTGATGAATGGTGGAATAACAACGTTTACAAGGCGTTTTTATTGTACTCAATTCTAACAAATTCCTAAAAGTAAAACAAACATGAAAAATAATTTACCAGATTTAGAAGATACTAATTACAAAATTATTCAAGTAAATGCTTTATTGAGTTATGTTGGCAATGATTTAGCGAATCTAAGTGACGCCGTAGAAAATAATGATCATACAGATGTATTTGTACAGGCAAGTTCTATGGATGATCGTGCGTTTTTAACTTTTAGGACGGCTTTAGATTTAATTGAAGAAATTCAAAAGGATGTAGAAGCTTGTATTAAACCGATTGACGAGGTGAAAAAGCATGGCTAATAACGGATGGCATCGTAACTTTAAATTTAATAAGGCAACTACACAGGAACAATTAAACGGTTTGAGCATGAACGCTCTTGAACTTTTGTTAAAAATGTTTGATGGCAAAACATATTCTATTGAGAGCACCGAGATAAAATCATCATTAACACACAAAGAAATCTTAGAAGCATTTTTTGAATTATCAAGAAAAAACATTATCGTTCAGACAAACAAGGTAAAAACATATGCAGACAATCAATAAAGCGTTAGAACTTGCTAAATTGGGTATTGCTAGTTATCCCACTAAGAACAAAAAGCCACTAACCTCACAGGGATATTATGACGCTACAACTAGATTAGAAGATTTAAAACAACTATTTGAGCATCCCTCAGATATCAATATACGACTAGATACAAGCGATTTAATTGTTTTAGATGTAGATAGACATACAGACGGTAAAGACGGCACAGAGGCGTTATATAAGCTTGCTGAACAACATGGGAATTTCTTTAGTGAAACCTACTTTGAAAGCACTCCACATAACGGTTTGCATTTCTTCTTTAAGACGAATGCTAAGCAGCTAAAGGCTAAAACTAATCTGAATAACGGGTTAGAAATCATTGCTGATCAGATAGTTATAGCACCCTCAACAGGATATGAATCAGCTAAGCATATGAGCTTTAAGGATATCAAAAAGGCACCGACATGGTTAGTTGATATGGCAAAAATGCACCCCATTCAATCGGCCGAAAATTCGGCTCAGTACAACAGTATTAAACGTTATGGAGCTTATCTATTAGAAGAGATGGCACAAGGAGCCACTTCAGGGCAGAGAAATACCTATTTAACTAAGATGATAGGCAAGATGTTGTATCAAGGTACAGCACCTAAAGTAGTGTATGAATTTGCCTGCATTGCTAACCAACATTTTGTTAATCCAGCTTTATCAGATAAAGAACTAAACGGAATTTTTAAATCTGTACTGCAAAGAGAAGCTAAACGATTAAAGGGGGTGAGCGTTTGAACGAGATACCAGAAGAAGTTATGAAAGATATTAAAGAATTTGAGCAATCAGAAAGTAATCGAAAGAAACAGACGTCCGAATTAGTTAATTTTAACACCTTATCGTTTGATGACTATACTGCCAATGAATGGGAATTGCTAGGAGTTAAATATGTAAATTGTTTAAGTGAAAAATCACCAGCATGGCAAAAATTTACATTAGTGAACGCAGGTAGACGAACACAAAAAGTTAAAATGCGAATTTTGGTTGGGACATTAGGTAGTGAAATTCTCAAAGAAAATATAATAGAAAGATATTCAAAGTTACCAGAGGGCGCCAGGTATCAGAGCAAACATGGTGTGTGGAAATTATTCAATAACAATGAATTAAAAAGCTTTGTTAAAAAGATTATTATTAATAAATTTGAAGAAAATAACATTGAGTGGGATATCAAAACTAGCAACGCAGTAGCTGAATATGTCTATGCTAAGGCGTTGCAGGAAGATGTTAGCACCATCCCTTTTGATGAATCTAACCCTAACTTAGTAGCGTTTAAGAACGGAACTTATAACTTTGAGACGGAACAGTTAGAACCGCATAAAGCTTCAAATATGCTAGTTAATTATCACGATTATGATTTAGATATGAGTGGAGAACCGACTCCGCACACAGATAAGTTATTAGCAGGAATGATGACTAAAGATGTTGTACCAATGTTTAAGCAGTATTTAGGATATATGTTTTACCATTCGCACGAACCTATTCAAGATACCGTATTTTTACACGGGAATGGTGGCGAAGGCAAAAGCACGTTACTAAATTATATTACTCATGACATATTGGGTATTAATAACGTTTCTACTGTAAAGCCTAAAGAGTTAGCGGGGGATAACCGGTTTAAGATGATACAGCTGTATCAAAAAGAAGCTAATATTGTGGCAGATATCGAAAAAGGGTATCTACAAAATACGGATATTTTAAAGTCATTAACAGGTGGGGATGGAGCGGATGCCGAAGCTAAAGGAGTGCAGGGGATTAGTTTTACTAATTATGCAAAGTTACTATTTAGCGCTAACGAACTACCAACCTTTAGTGATAATTCAACAGGTTTTAAAGACAGACTAATGGTTATCGAATTAGTAAATGGGGATACAAGGAAACCAGACAATCACTTTTGGGATAATCAAGATATGAAAGCAGTTAAAGAAGAGCGTAACCGCTTTGTATATGCTTGTTTAAGAGCTTTTAAAGTAGCATTGGATAATAGACGCTTTGAGAAGCCTAAAAGTGTAATTGAAGCATCTGAACAATGGCATAAGTCCAATGATCACTTCGGCGAATTTATAGATGAATGGTGTGAAATTGATTTAACCAGTAATAAGGGTGAGAAGGCTAGTTATGTGGTAAGTGCTTATAAAGAGTTTTGTCATATGAATAACTACTCCGATAAGACTACAGCACAAACCATTACCGCTAACTTAAAAAGATTGGGTATCAAAAAAGTTAGGAACACACGAGGGTGGAACGGCAATGATAATTCACCCAGATATACAGGTTTGAAACTTAATCAACCATGAATTAGCACTTTCACTAAATGTTTCACTAATTTTTCACAAACCGTTGCATTAATTTTCCTTACTGCCTCTAAGGCTTTTCACTAATTTCATTAATTTAACCTATATTTTAAAATTATGCAAAAAAAGAGTATGTATGTGCTTTTTATATAGAAAAGCTTTTGAACCCCTCTTTTTTGTGAAATTACTGAAAGAACGTTGTGTCTGTAGGTAAAAAGTGTGAACAAGTTAGTGAAAATTTAGTGAAAAAAACAGTGAAACAAAAAATAAAGTAAAAATAGGTTTAATTAAAATGTATAATCATTTACCCGCCAGAACTACCAAAGATGAATGGTTATATATGATTTACCCTAAAAACTACTATTGAAATAGTTCCAAGTTGAACGAATAAAAAAATAGACATTCCATAAAAAGGTATGCCTGTTCGCCAGTAACTATCTACGAATACTATTATACCATGATTGGTGGGTATTTGATGGCTAAGTACAAAGAAGTAATAAAGATTTTAAAGCAAGTGCCACTACAAGAATTTAGAGAAGCCAATTACGACTATTAGGAGGAAATAGAAATGACAGAATTTGAAAATGTGAGAGACGCACTAAAGGATGCTATTGAAATCGCAGATGCTAAATCATGGGGCGATATTAAAGAAGGCGGAACAGTCAGACCTGTAACGATCCAAGATGTACAGGATTTGATGCAAGAACGGTTATATAACATTGCAGACTTGTTAGGAATGAGCGATCTATATTTAGAAGGTGAAAATGATGAAGTACACGACTAAAGAATTAACTCGTATTCAAGGTACTCATGATCCTTATAATTGTGAAATTATAAATTGTGATGTGTGTGCTCGCTTCTGGTCATATGCTAGAGGGCTAAGGCAACAAAGTAGTGAAGAAGGTCAAACGGGTAGAAAAGGGAAATTAAACGAGAAACAACAAGCTTTAAAAGTATTAAGTAAGATTAAGTTTACTAATGGTTCAGATTTGATCAATAAGTATTCGATAGCCTTGCGTACAGCAATTAAAGTAGGCTGTTCAATTCGTGAAATTGCCTTTGAATTAGACTGTAGAGATTCTCAAATTGCTAAAGCATTGGATAATTTAAAGCTAAAGCCTAAAACCAAGGCACAACTAAAGCTAGAAAAGTATCGTAAACAATTGAAAGCAATGGTACAAGCAGGATACAGCATTAAAGGGATGACTAAAGCGTTAGGCAAAAAGGATTATGAAGGATTAGCGTTTTACTTAAGAAAATATGATTTACCAATTCCAAAGACCAATAAGTTGACTATTGAAGAGGTAATCTATACCAGCGGAAATTATTACAAACGTCGTTACTTTGATATGGAAGGCAACGAGGTAGAACTTAGAAGAGTTAATGAATAATGTTTTCTAAGTCGTTCAGAACGACTTTAGTGGTGATTGAGTACAAAAAAAGAGCAACTTAACAAGCAAGTTACTCCCGGTACGCATATATATTAGCAGATTGAATTTATAGGCTACTAATATTATATCACGGGGTATACAACCATGCTACTACCTGAGCTAGACCATAAAGCAACAATTAAACAAGTTAAAAGGTTCTTTGAAAAAGATTTTCAAACACTACAGAATATGGCGCATGTATCGTATATGGATATTAAAAGTCCAACGTTAAGTGATCTACCTAATAAAAATGTTGCCAGCAATGGTATTGATAGCAAGATAAATAATCATATGTATGCTATTGAAATGCTAGCTGAGATTAAAGAGGCACTTACAGGGATAAGAGAAAATAAAAGGAAGTTTATTGAATACCGCTATTTTAAATGTTTGACCTGGTATGAAATTGAAGAATTAACCGGCTACGGACGTACTCGAGGCAGTGAGATACTTAATAGTGGACTAATAGAATTTGCTTATGCTTTTGTAGATACAGAAGACTTGAGAGTAATTAGGAAGAATGGTACTCAATGAGAATCACAAGAACCTTAGGATATTAGGGAGGGGAGGTGAGAATAATGAACTACAATAATACTAGCTTTTCTTTAGAGCAAAAGGCAGTTATCAGAGCATATGAAAAAGAGAATATACATTATAGAGGTGGAAGCTTTATTAATTTAAACAAACGTAGTATCCACAGTAAAACTAAAAGTAAACTATTGAAAGAATTGAATCGAATAGAAAGAGAGACAACAACATTATGAGAAAAAATAAATCTATTGAGGTAGAAGTACCAGCTAAACCTGAATATAGTACAACGGCTCAGCAAGCGTACTACAAAGCATTATCAAGTGTTCATACAAAACTATTAGCATATATCAATGATAGGGACACTACAGCGCTAGACAACTTCGAAGTAAAGTTTGTATTGGATCAACTTTGTGCCATTAAGTCGACAATAACAGATGGAGCAAGTGTTGTTGATGGTGGAGTGTTTAGAGATATAAACAGGCTTAATCAGCAAGTTCAACAATACCATGGTTCAATTAACGCAAGGAACAACAATGTCTCAGCTGATGAAAAATTGCAGCAATTAAATGATGAGTTTAATATTGAACAATTAAACAAACAAGCACAAGAAGAAATACGAAAGAATGAACAAATGAAGGCAAAATATTCAAAGCAGTTGGATGAATACATTGATAGTTTAAGAGAATTTGAAAGTGTTCCTTATTATCATGGGATTGATTTTGAATTACAAGATCGGGCGTTAGTAGAAGAGGAAAAGAAAAGTAATGTAATAGCTAATAGATTGCTAGAAAAAACGCAAATTTAAACAGGTAAGGTCATTTAATGTTATAATTAAAGCACCCCATTTCCAATAAATCTAATTTTTTAGTAGAGTCGTTAAAATATTTAACGGCTCTATTTTTTAAATAAAAGGTATATGAAAGTCGAGAAGAGTCAAATAACCCCCGCCCCATAGGCTTTCTGATAAAGAGCGAAACGCAATAAAGTTCTCTCAAAATTTACCAATTTTGAAATTTTTAAGGTAGGGGGGGTACCCCGAATAAACGTTGATATAGCAACATTGTTACTATAATTTATATCAATAGTGTGCCTTTTTTAGGAAATAGGTTTATTATCCGTTTTATTTTAATAGACAGAGTAATGTATTCTTTATAATCTCACAATCAAGTATTATTAATTGTATTGTGTGACACGTTATTACTGTAATTAAGAGTAGATTATGATACCCTTGGTCGACGTGATTTGGTGTTCGTTTGGAGATTAATTACTTATTAATCCTCTAAATTATTGTCATTCAAGATAAATGGTTTTATTTTTTAAAATGTATAGTATTTTGCTGAATTAAGTATTAAAATATAGTCAATTCCTTGGATTTATTATTTACCTTACACGAAAAGGAGCCTCCTAGTTTTTCTATTCTAGAAGGCTCCCTTTTGTCTTATGTCAGGCCCAAAAGTATATTTAGCGAACGCATATATGTTATTATCATGGCAATGGAATACTCCCCCATTAGTCGATAGCTCTCTAGTTAACTCTAGAGAGTTTTTTTGTTATTCTCATTAAGGATTATTATCCCTAGGATTTGTGTTTATCCTGGCTGTAAATTTATCCTAACGAAATAGATGGGAGTCCAAAATGGTACCCCATACTATTCTCCCGAAATTGGGAAAAAGTCCCTCAATAGGGGTGGATACTCTGTAAAAGAGGAAGTTTCAATTTAGGACATCCTTTTCAGAGGGGAGTAATGAATTGTGCCTTCCTTGAAAAAGTTAAATTATAATAGACGGCAATTTTACATTATATGATTTTCATATTGCTTTGAAGGGTAACGGGATTAATTAGCTATCGTTTTGAATGACAGTGAAGTGGTGCAATTATTCATAACAAGAGAAAAGTTTTAAAAGATGTCGTTAATTTTAACGAGATGTTTTCACTGGTCGATATAACATAAACTTTCGACACACATTACACATATGATATGATAATTTCTGTTGATACGTTATGAAACTGCATGGTAATACCGAAATTTAAAATACGGAGGTGTGTTATTAATGCAAGTATATTTTTTGTGCACAGGTAATTCATGCAGGAGTCAAATGGCAGAGGGGATAGCAAAGGAATATTTTCCTGATTGGGTAATTGCTAGTGCTGGGATTGAGGCGCATGGATTAAATCCATATGCGGTTAAAGTAATGTTGGAAAAAGATATAGATATTTCTAAAAACAAGTCTAAGTTAATTGATATGGACTATCTAAATCATAGTGATTTAGTGATTACTTTATGCGGGGACGCTAAAGATAAGTGCCCTGTAACACCATCTACAGTTAAAAGAGAGCATTGGGGGTTTATTGACCCGGCTTTAATCCAGGGAACAGAAAACGACAAATTAAGAGCGTTTAGAACGGTAAGAGATGGTATTGAAAAACGCATTATTAAAATGCGGTCAAAGTAAAAGATATCCTCAATTTTGAGGAGAAGTAAGCCTCTGGGGGTCAAAAATTTGTGTGTAATTATTGGAATTGAGAACCGGTGCGAGTAGTCGGCTAAATGAAAAAAACGCCGTTTTTTAAGTTAGAGGGGTAATACGTGACAAGTATTGATATGTAAACGAATAAATACAAAATAATACAGCGAAAAATTCCGCCCTACTAATACTATTGCCTGCTTCAAACGTCTACGTTGCCATTTTTTGCAACGGTATTAATTATAAGCACCCAAAATGACGCTATTGTATTTCTAAAAAAGTACATGATTTGTGCCATATAACCTTTGTTTCTACTTCTAAACACTTTGGTAGATTGCTAGGTAAATATCCGTCATCCCGTTAATAATAAGCCTTTTTAGTTACCTTTTTATTCCCTCTCTCTTTACCGATAGCCCCCCTATATAAAAGTTTCAAAATTAGTCTGCACCACAAGATGTCGGCAATGTGTGTGCTCTTCCTGGTCGCAAGGTAGGGCGGGGGGATTAAGCGTGTTAAAGATGTGCTCGAAATTGAGCATATCTTTTTTTATAGTTTTTTGACTTCCTTGTTTAAAATAAAAGACCAACTATCTAACTAAAGATAATTGGTCTAGGTACGTCTCCGCAAGCTTCTTTTGATATTCATTGCTTTAAAATCACTCCAGTTTTTGGCTTCCCTTTTGGCTACCCCTCGTATAAATTGTATGCTTTTATATGAGATTATCTAAAATTAAGAATGCTGACATACCAGTGTTTTGATACCATTTACGTTCATCTGTAACGTCTTCAATGGATCCGAACGGACTTGAACCGTCGACCCCCTACATGCGAAGCAGGTGCTCTCCCAACTGAGCTACGGACCCGTTTTCACGTTTATCATACCACTTTTAACCCAAAAATTGATATTATAATGAGAGAAAGTTACCATTAACGGATAATGTTTTTTAGCAAGTTGGCTAAAGATAAGGAGCGTTATTAATGAATAAAAGTACTAAATATATGTTAGCTGGCTTAGGTGCCGCAGCTCTCGGAATTACTGCTGGAATGGGAATTGGCGGATATATTAGTTTTTTAGTTGGGATTAAAAATACGGAAAAAGCTAAGAATAAAGCCATTGAACGTTCACAATCTCAAGATAATAATGCCCTCAATATTGAATGGTTTAATAATTTAGAACCAGAAGAAATTAGTATGCTTAGTGAAGATGGCCTTCAATTGCGAGCATCATTTTTACGACAACCAGAAGCCAAACAGTCTAAAAAGACGGTTATTTTAGCCCACGGATACCATCACGCCCGAATGCAAATGATTCCGTATGCCAAAATCTTCTATAATATGGGTTACAACGTTTTGATGCCCGATGCACGCAGTCATGGTGAAAGCGAAGGCAACCTAATTGGGTTTGGGTGGCTGGATCGCCGCGACTATGTACGTTGGGTTCAACGCGCTGTTTTATTAACCCATACGGATGAAAAAATTGTTTTAATGGGGATTAGCATGGGTGCTGCAACCGTGATTTCTGCGGCAGGGGAACCAGATATGGCGACTAACTTAACTGCTGTGATTGAAGATAGTAGTTTTAATCGTTTAGACAAACAATTCCGACATCGTTTGAAACGCTACTACCACTTACCATCGCAAGAGTTTGAGGCGATTGCTAGTGCATTAACCAAAAAAGAAGCTGGTTACTCATTTAAAGAAGCTAATATTCAAGAACAGGTTAAAAAAGTTCGAGTTCCGATCATGTTTATCCATGGCGAAGCCGATCGTTATGTTCCAATCGAAATGCTGGATGATTTAGTGGAAGCAGCTCGTGTTCCTAGCCAAGTTTATTTGGTTGACCAAGCCGATCACGTGCAAGCTCTCCCAACTAATCCGCATCGCTATCAAATCGAGGTAGCAAATTTTTTGGAGAAGTATGTAGACTAGCATGAATGAACAGATTAAATATTATTTTATTGTAAATAAATGGGCGGGAGCGCACCATTCAGTCCAGACGTGGGAACAGCTCCATCAACTTCTCGTGCAAAACGCTGTTAACTTCGAACGTGTGGTAACAAAATACCCCCAACATGCGACCCAGTTAGCCCAAGAATTTGCCGATCTACATCCGCAAGGCTGGGTAATTGTTGCTATTGGTGGGGATGGCACTCTCCTAGAAGTGCTGAATGGAGTGCGCCGCTCTAAAAACACCGTTCCCATTGGCTATGTTCCAGCGGGTTCGGGGAATGATTTTGCACGGGCAGTCGGCATCGCCCCTGATCCGTCCACGGCCTTACAGCAATTAATCCAGACCACCGCCCCAATTACCTTAGACATTGGAGCTTATCAGAACCAAGCAAACCAACTGACCCAGTATTTTACCAACAACATTGGGATTGGCTTTGATGCCCGAGTGGTCTATGAAGCAAATCAAGGTCAGAAAGTTAGGCTGAGCAAGTGGCACTTAGAATCGATGGCGTACGTTTCGGCCCTCCTCAAAACGTTAATGCGTCAAAAAGGATTCCCACTTACGATTGATATCGACGGTGAGCGTCATGAATTTGTGAATGCCTTCGTCGTTTCACTAACGAATATCAAATATTTTGGTGGAGGGGTCGGTATTGCGCCTCGCGCTAACTTACACGACGGAAAACTAGACGTGGTAATTACTGAAAAATTGAGTTTTTTCAAGCTTGTTAAGTTATTTATTAAGCTCTTACGTGGTGGAAAGCATCTCGATATGCCGGATGTTTTCTTTAAAACTGGACGAGAAATTCACGTACAAGCTTTTGAAAATGAACATGGTCAAGTTAATGGGGAAGATTTACCATTACAAGCTTTTGACTTGAAAATATGGATGACCAAACAACCATTTTGGTTTAATCATAAAGAGGCTGCGTCTCAAGAGTAATCTTTCTTTTGGGCGCAGCCCTTTTAATATTTTTGTAGTAGAATGGATGATGCAAGTTTTAAGTGGGGGAGCGTTAGTGAGAGATGAATGCAGTAACAATTTTTGTGCATGGATTTAATGGAAATGCGGATTCTACGGACCATTTGATCCATGGAGCACAGAAAAATGGCTGGGCGCAAAAGATGCTGGTGGTCAAAATCAAAAATGATGGGGCAATGGATTTTGATGGCGAACTCGATCAGCAGGTCGCTAATCCGATGGTTCAGGTGTTGTTTGAAAACAATCGGGCTCCTGAACGCCGGCAAGTTAGTTGGATGCACCAGTTATTAATTAAATTAAGACAAAGTTTTGGAGTCGAACAGTACAATGGGGTCGGTCATTCGCTAGGAAGTAATGTCCTGGTTAATTTAGCGATTAAGTTTGGCAAAGATTCACGTTTACCAGCTTTGAAAAAATTAGTGACCATTGCGGGTCCTTTCAATGGATTACATGGATTTCTTTCACAGGATACTGTTAAAGATGTAATGACCAAAAGTTGGGAACCTAATAAAAGAACCCATCATTTTAAAAAGCTAGTTCGTAATCGCCACTTGTTTCCTAAAGGGGCTGAAGTTTTAAACGTAATTGGGAGCGTGGATGGAATTTTAAATAATGATGTCTATGTGGCAGTTGATTCGGCCCGCGCAGTGGGCTACCTCCTCGATGGGGTGGCAGCCAAAGTTTCCGAGTTGATGGTAATTGGACCCGACGGCTATCACTGTGAGTTAAATCGAAGCCAAAATGTTTCACGTGAAATTAACCAATTTTTATGGGATGAAAAATACATAGCGCAAGATTTTAAATTGATTAATTCCTATCGAGCGGACAAGGTATACCAACTCGCGTCTGAGGAGTTAAATTGGGCAAATTAATTGGTTGTCAAAACGACTGGAAGCTGATAGAATATTTGATATAGATAGCAGCTTACAAAAAGTAAGCTAGTTTTTAATAAAAGGAGCAATTCAAAATGAGCACTCAAGCAAATTTAACTAACGAAGAAATTTTTGAAGCAATGAATTCAGGTAAGAAAATGTTATTCTTTACAGCTGGCTGGTGCCCTGATTGTGCCTTCATCAAGCCCGCAATGCCGGACATCATGAAGAAGTACGATCAATATGATTGGATTACGGTTGACCGTGATGACAATCTAGAAGTTGCTCAACATTTTGGTGTGATGGGTATTCCAAGTTTTATCGCCCTTGAAGACGGTAAGGAACTCGGCCGTTTTGGTAAAGGTGAACGCCGTACTCCCCAAGAAGTTGAAGAATTCATTCAGGGCATTGCCTAACCATTAAAGTTAATTCTAGCAAGCTGTATAGAAATCGATTTTCGATTACTATACAGCTTTTTTATTTTCTACTTTTTAGTTACTGTGAAACTATGTTAATGATTACACAATCACTTAGAACTTTAAAAGTTAATAATGATTGAAAACGGATGAAACAGCATTACACAGCACATTCCACCATTGTACAAAATTGCTAAATTAAGTTGTTTTTTAATATGAAATTGCTTATCATCATTAATAATAAACGGTATCAGTTTAAAAAATATTAAAATCACGCCAAAAGGTAATGCCAAT
The DNA here is from genome assembly GCF_001437285.1 of Pediococcus pentosaceus. GTDB lineage: Bacteria > Bacillota > Bacilli > Lactobacillales > Lactobacillaceae > Pediococcus > Pediococcus pentosaceus. The sequence continues at coordinate 66,040 of NZ_JQBF01000007.1, forward strand.
CGTTTTTTTTAGTTTTAAAATAAACGGAAAGGTTAACGATATGACACTAGAAAAACTTGAAATATATTTATGGTGGATTACAGTGCTGATGGCGGCTATCACTATTGGAATTATCGGTGGATATTACTGGTGGACCCGGAATAAGGGGAGCGATTATTTACGGAATGATGAAATCCCACTTCGTTATTTTATCCAAAAACAAGTTGATCGTAAGGGAAATACCATTGGCTACGAGTGCCTATTGCGCACGCAAAATGAAGCGGGACAGTGGGTTTTGCCACGTGATTTTGAATCCCTACCACTGCAACGCGTGATTAGCTTACTGGAGACGACTTTCCAATCTTTAGCCGATGAGCATGTAACCCTTTCTATTAAATTAACTTACAACCAAATTATGAGTCCGGCTTTTGAATACTTTGTGCGGTGGGCAATTGCGAAAATTGAGCCACTTAATTTAGCTATTGAACTTTCAATCCATGAAATGAATCGGCTAACCAATCGCCGTCTTTTTAAAAGAAGAATCCAGATTGGGCGTAGCTATGGAGTTCAATTTACGATTAATAATGTAGGTTCATCTTTAAATGACTTGAAACATATTGAGTGGTTACTAAGCGAAATTGATGTTTTAAAGGCTTCCATGAGTAGTTTTAGAAAGAAAGATCCCAACGAATGGCTCGATCTTAATCTCCAATTTTGGAATAAGTTGGCCCAAGAAAATGAAATTAAATTGGTTTTAGTGGGAATTGAAAATGAAGCCGACGAGGCGTTAGCGGAGCAGCTCCGGATTGATGCGCGCCAAGGCTATCTTTTTGGCAAGCCGGAGGATGTTTACCGAAAGCAGGTTTAGGATGAAAAACGAAAAAGAACGTCAGCAGCTATATACAGATTTGTATTTTGAAAAAGGACACTGGTGGTTGAAAATATGGCAAACGTTAGTCGCCATTTTCGGTTGGATGTGTGTGTTTGTTCCTATCATCATCACCGTCACTTCCTTTTGGGCGATTTATAATCCAAAGATTCCGCATATCTGGTCTTATAGTGAAGGAATTTTTGAAATTAAATTTATCGGAATCTTATTGGCCTTTGCATTTGTCATGGCGAGCTTGTTTGCGACGAGTATGACGATTATTCAAAATCGGCGGCGGGATCGGCTGGCTGAATAGTGGCCTACCTACAATCCAATTAATCAGCGTCGACGGGAAGATACATTAGAAGCATTTATGGACGCCCGATTTGGCAGTAAGGAATTCCGTGAAAATACCAGGTACTACGAAGTAAAACCAGAACAAAATCTGGATACAGACGAAATTAAAGAAATTTATCGAGCATCTAATTTAGACGATCTTGGATAAGGAGCAAAAATGTCATCAATCTTTATTGATAGTATTTTCAAAGGATCCCTGATTGATACGACCATTAACATTATTCTTTTGATACTTTGTTTATATCCTGTAATCGGGGCGTTCTTCTGGTTTACAGGCTCATTGTCGTATCGCTTTTTGAAAACCCATAAACGGGATGAAGGCTGGGAAAATATTCTACCTGCGGACCAACCATTAATTACCATCATGATTCCAGCCCATAATGAAGAAGTCATGATTGAAGAAACGATCACCTATCTTTTTAACGAAATTAATTACACTAATTTTGAAGTTTTAGTCGCTGACGATGGCTCGACGGATCAAACGGGAGCAATCTTAGCACGCTTGAGAAAACAATATCCACGCCTGCGGACGATTAAAATCTTGAAAAATAAAGGGAAGGCGCATGCTTTTAACATTGGAATGTATTTTGCGAAAGGGGAATACATTCTTAGTAATGATGCGGATACGATTCCCGAACCGGATGCTTTGATGAAGTACATGAACTTTTTCATGCATGACCGGGATATGAATACTTCGGCGGTAACAGCTAATATGGATGTTCAAAACCGCACGAAGATTTTAGGCAAGGCCCAGACGGTTGAATTTTCGAGTATTGTTGGGGTTATTAAACGCAGTCAAACTTCAATTAACGACTCGATGTATGCCTACAGTGGCGCCAACACGTTGTATCGCAAGAGTTTTCTGATTGACGTGGGAGGCTTCCGGCAAAATCGGGCGACCGAAGATATTAGTATTGCCTGGGATCACCAGATGATTGGGGCAATTCCGCGGTTTGCTCCTAATATTGTCTTTCACATGAATGTCCCCGAATCCCTTAAAGATCTTTATCACCAACGTAAGCGTTGGGCGCAAGGGGGAACTGAAGTGTGGTTGACCAATATTAAGAAGTTCCTCTTACATCCGATTAAGCATCGTTATCAAATGTCGATGTTTATTGACTCAACCCTTTCCATTATCTGGTCATTTTTCTTTATGATTACCACCGCTGTTTTTATCATTACCATGTTGGTTTTCTTACTGACGGGGAATTACGAACGAGTCTTTCACGGAATCGTGATGTCTTTTATCTTTGTGACCTTTGAGCTACTGGCCGGGTTCTTACAATTATTAGCGGCTTTAATTTTGGACCATCATGCTGCTAAGTTAAAATACCTTATTTTTGCGCCGCTTTATATGCTCTTTTTCTGGATGGTCAATCCCGTGACGGTGGTCATGACGTTTGTACCAGCTCTTAAAACGATCTTTGGTTTTGGTTCTGGAACTTGGATTAGTCCTGAACGTAAATCACTGCAAAATAAATAAAACATATTCCGTTTTATCTGCGGAATATGTTTTTTGTTTGCCGTGAAAGCTATACAAAAAATGGAAAATAGTTCAAACTTATCTATGAAAAGGCTTTCTACAGAAAAAGCTCATTAAAAGAGAGGATGGATGAAAATGACAAAATTACCAGAAAACTTTTTATGGGGCGGCGCTGTGGCTGCTCATCAATTAGAAGGAGCATGGCAAGCAGATGGTAAAGGGGTTAGCATGGCCGACGTGATGACGGCGGGAGCTAACAAGGTACCGCGGAAGATTACCGATGGGGTAGTGCCGGGTGAAAATTACCCTAACCACGAAGGAATCGATTTTTACCATCATTATCGTGAAGACGTTAAAATGTTTGCCGAATTAGGCTTAAAAGCTTTCCGTACTTCGATTGCTTGGACCCGCATCTTTCCTAATGGTGACGATGCTGAACCTAATGAAGCTGGTTTGAAATTTTATGATGATCTCTTTGATGAATGCTTGAAATACGGGATTGAACCGGTAATTACCTTGGCACATTTTGAAATGCCCTATCATTTAGTTAAGAAATACAATGGTTTTTCTGACCGTCACGTAATTGATCTTTATGTTCGTTTCGCTGAAACTTGTTTCAAACGCTATAAAGATAAGGTTAAGTATTGGATGACGTTCAACGAAATCAATAATCAGAGTATGTACAATAATGACTTCTTGATGGCTACCAACTCAGGGTTAGTTTTCAAGGGGGGTGAAAATCGTGAAGCAGCGATGTATCAAGCTGCTCACTATGAACTAGTAGCTAGTGCTAAAGCAGTTAAGTTGGGTCATGAAATTAATCCAGACTTCCAAATCGGTTGCATGATTAATTTCACGCCATTTTATCCGCTCAATGCAGCCCCAAATAACATCATGTTGGCTGAACGTTTAATGCAACGGCGTTACTGGTTCTCCGATGTGCATGTCAACGGGGTTTATCCAGAAAACGTTGAAACTTACTTGCAACAAAAGGGTTATCGTCCAGACATTACAGAAGCGGACCGTGAAATCCTTAAAGCCGGAACAGTGGATTATGTAGGCTTTAGTTACTACAATTCCAACACCGTGGCTCTTCCTGAAGGTCGGTCAATTGATGAAAACTTAGCTCCAGAAGACGTAACGGTTGAAAATCCATATCTTGCAACTAGTGATTGGGATTGGCCAATTGATCCAGTGGGTCTCCGTTATTCCCTCAATTGGTTAAACGACCGCTACCACTTACCAATGTTTATTGTTGAAAATGGATTAGGGGCTTACGATACGGTCGAAAGTGATGGGGCAATCCATGATCCATACCGTGTGGATTATCTCCGAGCTCACATCCAAGAAATGGAAAAAGCAGTTGAATTAGATGGCGTAAACTTGATGGGTTATACTCCATGGGGCTTTATCGACCTCGTTTCAGCTGGAACTGGTCAAATGTCTAAACGCTACGGCTTTATCTATGTTGATAAGGATGATGATGGCAACGGAACGCTCCAACGTTCTAAGAAAGATTCCTTTGGTTGGTATCAAAAAGTAATTCGCACAAACGGTGAAGATCTCGATTAAAATCATTTTCCCTATCCTCTCCAAGCGTTGAGACAAGCGTTAAAATGCGTTGCTATGCTAAAATAGTAGTAGAGAACGGATACATTTTAGAACGAGGAGGGCAAAATTATGATTAATTATGACCAGCATGTGCATACAAGCTTTTCGTTTGATTCAAATGAAAAGATGGAAGACTACATGAAGTTGGCCGGACAGGACTTTGTTTCCACAGAACATTTGGAATTTAACAATCCAGAAGTCCAAAACCATGATAGTATTCCAGACTACACTAAATACGTGGCCGAAATTGAACGTTTGAAAAAAGCGACGGGCAAACGAGTTCATAAAGGAATTGAAATCGGGATGTCAGCCGGACAAGCAGATAAGATTAAAGACTATTTAGCCCACCATACGTTCGATATTAAGTTACTAAGTTTCCATCAAGATGGTACGAAAGACTTTGGGAGTGACATTGTCTCGCACTTAGATCCGCTCCAAGTGACGGATCAGTATTACCAGTTGATGTGGAAGGGAATCAACGAATTCCATGACGCCGATGTGTTAGCTCACTTCGATTATGGGGTACGGAGATTAAGTTTGACGTCTGGTCAATTCTCGACTACGGCCGGAGTCCTGCTCACTAACATCTTTAAAGTTGCCATTCAAAATAACTTGGCCTTTGAATTGAACACCAAGAGCATGTACAAATACCACAACATTGGTTTGTATGATTACGCAATTGAAATCTACAAGCAATTAGGGGGCAAGCGTTATACGATTGGGTCAGACGCCCATGACGCAGCGCACTATGAAGATCACTTCCGGGATGCCTTAGATATGCTCAAAGCCCACGACATTCATCACATTAATGTTTATCGGCAAGGAGCTATGACGGTGGTTCCTATTGATGATATTCCAGAAGACCTTTAATTATTTATAGTAGAAAAACTAAAAGAGTGAAGACCAACATGGTGACGAAACGCCGTCGTATGGGGGTTGGAGCTCTTTTTTTGTTGTGCAAAACGAAGGCTGGAAATCTTTTTTGAAAAAAATCAAAATAAATATGGCAAAAGTGTTGACGAACC
>NZ_JQBF01000008.1 GCF_001437285.1 Pediococcus pentosaceus
CCAATTCTCCCCTGAAAATTCGTTGCCATATTCGTTGCCATATTCGTTGCCATTTAATGTTATCTAGTAGAACTAGACAAAAAACTCTTTTTTGAAAGTCTTAATATATCAACGTTTTAACAGCTTATAACAAAGGATGAAACTTAAAAAATGGAGTCGGCGGGAGTCGAACCCGCGTCCAAGCATGTCGCCACCATGACATCTACATTCATATTCATACTACTTAAATTTCGCGAAATAAGACGCCGTATGTCGGGGCTTCATTAAAACGCTAGTCTGTAAATCCTCTTCTTAAGCACCCAGGCCAGTACTTAAGCGCAAGTCCACTTCATTTAGGACCCGTATCTAGCCCATGGACGAGACTAGGCGGATCTACGTCAAGCTACTATTAGGCAGCTAAAGCGTAAGAATTGTTATTATTTTTTGCAGTTATAATAAACTGAACGTTTTTACGTAGCCGTAACCTACGAAATGCAGTCATGGCTCGACCCATACCTGTCGAATCCATAACGACCCCAAAATAGAACCTATGATCTATTATATCATAGGATGCCAGGTTTTAACGGCGATTTTTATCGTTTTCAATCGGAATTGGTCGATAAGCTAACTGTTGTTGACCTTGGAGATTGTTTAAAAGACGGTCAAGCAATTCTGAATTTTGGAGGTTCTTTAAAAGGTAATCCAGCAAAGCATTTTTAGTTTTTTTCATGAGAAATTCCTCCTTCTATATGCACTCATCATAATACATGATTCAAGAAAGTCAAACAGTTTTGCCTATTGCTTAACTATTCCTTAAATGTCACAATTTAAGTAACTAGGAAAAGAGGAGGAGAGCCATGAGCCAGATTGATGAAATTCATCGAGTCGAGATTGAGATGTTAAAAGTTATTATCGAAATTTGCGATAAACATGATATTAAATACATGCTAATCGGTGGAACATTGCTGGGGGCGATCCGGCACGACGGATTTATTCCATGGGATGATGATGTCGATCTAGGGATGACGCGTGAAAATTACGACGAGTTCGCTAGGGTCGCGCCAGTTGAGTTCCAAAATACACATTACTTTATGCAAACAGCGGATACGGATCCCAATTTTGCATTTAGTTATATGAAGGTTTTAGATACTAATACTTATATAGAAGAAAAAAATAATGTTAATGATGCCCACAAGGGAATTTTTATTGATATTTTTCCTTTTGATAAGGTTCCTCGTCAACCTGAAATTCGCCAGGCAGTCTACAATCGCTTTAAGATTAATGACGCCGCAATTCTCGTACGACTAGGGTACAACATTATCAAAACACCGTTCCGTAAAGCGCCTAACGAGAAGCCTTTAGAGTTGTTCATGAGTGTAGCCAAGTTAAAAGAGCGACGTGAAAATATCATGCGCCTGTATGATAATGAGCCATTTCATCATTATAAAAATTATGCTTCTCAGTACGCCTATGATAAAGAAGTTTTAAGTCAGTCCGAATTAACAGAACTAACCACGCATAAGTTTGAATCCATTGAGGTTTCGATTCCCAAACACTACGACCGTATTTTGAAACGGATGTATGGTGATTACATGCAGCTGCCACCAGAAAAAGAGCGCGTTTCTAAGCACATTGATACGGTGATTATTAATGGAAAACGAATCGAATAGAACCGAGGAATTTTAATGGAAAAACTAAAAGAGCGCATGGATGCGTTTAGTGACGCGGTCATTGCGATTATCATTACAATTATGGTATTGGAATTGCCAATCCCCAAGCATGATTTATTTAGCGAATATATGCAATTTGGTAAAGCAGTTGGAATCTTTTTTATTAGTTTTTGTTTTGTAGCAAATATTTGGTACCAACATTCCATGTTATTTAATGATGCAAAAACAATGAATGATCATATTTTTATTCGGGAATTCATTTTTTTAGCTTTCTTAAGTTTGATGCCAATTTTTACAAAAATTATTACTTACGATACCAATCGGACAACAGTTTTAGCCTATGGAATTTTAAATATTATTGTTAATGGATTGTTTGTAAGGCTTAGCTATGCGGTCATCAAACAAAAATATACCGATCAACAAGATATTAAACGTATTTTTCATAAGGTCTACGGTAATCATAATAACTTTTTGGGTTATGCCAGTATTACCATCTTGGTTTTAGCGTACTTTTTTCCTAAAGCGATGGTGGTCGTTTACTTAGCGATGCCCGTTATTTCTTTTGTGACGACACGCCATGATTATACGGACTTACAAGATGTCGCACAGTTACCTAAAAATGAAAAGGAACAGTTCTTAGAGACGTCAGGTAGTAGTCTTCGTGAATTACGTCTAATGCAACGTGAAATTATGCGTAAATATCGTGGAAAAGGCCGCAATAATCCTGAAATGCAGGCCGAACTAACGGCGCTATTCCAGAGTCACCCAGAATTGAAAAATAAAAGAGGCCGTCGCTTTTAATGCGATGACCTCTTTTATTTAACTATCTTGACGAGTGGCTGCGATTGCTAATTCACGAATGTTAACCGCTTGTGGCATATCATAAATGAACTTAACACTTTCAGCAACATGTTTAGGATCCATCGTGATACCACCCATACTCTTTTTCCATTCGCCATAATCGACCAAGGCATTTTGGTCAGTAATGTGGGTGAGGAGTTCAGTTTCAGCAGCGCCTGGGGCAACCATTGAGATTCGGACATTTTTACCAGAAACTTCTTCTCGGATAGTTTCGCTAAGTCCATGAACACCGAATTTAGAAGCAACATAAGCCGCATGGTTAACGAAGGTCTTCTTACCAGCTAGGGATGACATATTAATGATGGTTCCATGTTCACGCTCTAACATGCTGGGCAAAACAATTTGGGTTCCATTTAAAACGCCCATAACATTAGTATCCAACATGGTTTGCCACTCGGTTGGGCTCTGGGTAGTCACGTTGCCTAATAGCATTACCCCAGCGTTGTTAACGAGTAAGTCAACTGGTCCAAATTTAGCTTCAGCATGATCAATAGCTGTTTTAAATTGAGCTTGATTTGTCACATCGACGCTTTCAATCATGACGTTTTCAAAGTTAAGTGGTAAAGCTTGAATCTTTTCAACTCGTCGACCTAGTAATAATTCAGGGTAACCTGCCTGATTAAAAATTTTGGCTATTTCTGCTCCAAAACCAGAGCTAGCGCCAGTAATAACAATTAATGGTTTATTCATATTATGTACCTACCTTTGTTTTATGATATATTTGATGTTACTACTTGGAGTTAACTCCAAGTCAAGGAGAAATTTTAAAAATGAAAACATATTTAATTGGTGATATTGCTAAAAAAATGAATGTAACAACCGATACTTTACGTTATTACGATAAAGAAGGGCTATTACCTTTTGCTAAAAGAGATGAAGCGGGTAGGCGAATTTTCACGGAAGATGATTTAGGATACGTGGAAGTGATTAACTGCCTGAAAAAATCGGCGGTGCCTGTCAAAAAAATTGGTCAATTCATCGAGTGGTGTATGCAAGGGGATCAAACCTTAGAACAACGCTATGACTTTATGGTTAAACGAGAAGCGGCCTTGGAACGCCAAATTAAAGAATTAGAAACGCAGCTCGCGTTCTTAAGATGGAAGAAGTGGTATTACGCCCGGGCTAAAGCCGCTAAAACGGAATCAGTTAATTTTAAACCAGGTACTCAGAGATCAGATCCGGCCTTATATGATCATTATCAAAAACTCCATCCTGCTTCAAATAAATTTATCGAGTAAAAGTGCGATTTGAAATTTACAAAACTGAATTTATATGCTAATCTAACGAGAAGTAGATATAATTATCAACCGTAAGAAGAACGAGTATTTAAAGCCCATAACTTAAAGCGAATTGAGGATAGTGCGAGCTCAAAAAGTTATTCTTTTAAGAAAAACATCTTCTTTGTTTCTAAGCTGAAATCACAGTAGGCTTAGACGGCCCGGCCCGTTACAGCTTGGAAAGTATTTCAATGCTTATTTTAAGATGTTTAATTTAATTAAACGAATTTTGGGTGGTACCGCGAAAGTCCTTCGTCCCTTCTGGGGAGGAGGACTTTTTTATTTGTACCGGACTTTTTACGAGGATAAGAATGGAGGATTTATTCATGGAAAACACATTAGTTAAAACACTCTACTCTCAAGCAGAACATGATGCTGACGTAGAAGTGGAAGTAACTGGCTGGTTAAAAACCATCCGTTCTTCAAAGAAAATCAGCTTTTTAGAAATTAACGATGGTTCTTACATCAAGAATGTTCAAGTTATCATGGACAACAATGCCCTTGAAAACTCTGAAGAAATTCGTAAGGCAGCAATCTATTCTACAATCAAAGTTGTGGGTAAAGTGGCTGATACACCTAAGGCTAAGCAACCATTTGAAATTCAAGCTAGTTCAATCACAATTTTAGGTAGCTCAAACAGTGACTACCCATTGCAAAAGAAGGAACATACTCCTGAATTCTTGCGGGAACAAGCTCATTTACGTCCTCGGACAAACACTTTCTATGCTGTTTTCCGGATTCGTTCATTGGTTTCTTTTGCTGTTCATCAATTCTTACAAAGCAACAACTTTGTTTACGTTAACACACCAATCATCACTAGCAGTGATACTGAAGGTGCCGGTGAAATGTTCAAGGTAACAACGCTAGATTTGAACAACTTACCTAAGAACGAAGCTGGGGAAGTAGATTCAAGCAAGGACTTCTTCAAACAACCTACCAACTTAACCGTTAGTGGACAATTGAATGCAGAAGCTTTTGCTTTGGCCTTTAGAAATGTTTATACATTTGGCCCAGCTTTTAGAGCTGAAAATTCACACACTACGCGTCATGCTTCAGAATTCTGGATGATTGAACCAGAAATGGCCTTTGCTAACCTTCAAGATATTATGAATACTTCTGAAGATTTGTTGAAGTATGTAGTTAACTATCTTTTGGAAAATGCTAAGGAAGAATTGGAATTCTTGAACGGTGCCGTTGATCCAGAATTAAAAGCTCGTTTGGAAGCTACTAAGGATGCTGACTTTGCCCGAGTTTCGTATACAGAAGCCATTGACATCTTAATGAATGCCGACCAAGAGTTTGAAAACCCAGTCGAATGGGGCATTGATTTACAAACTGAACACGAAAGATACTTAAGTGAAAAGGTATATCAAAAACCCGTCTTTATCACGGATTATCCTAAGGACATTAAGGCCTTCTACATGCGTGAAAATGAAGACCACAAGACTGTAGCTGCAGTTGACCTTTTGGTTCCTGGTATCGGTGAATTAATCGGTGGTAGTCAACGTGAAGAACGTCTCGACAAGATTAACGAAAAGATTGCCGAATTCCATCTCGATCCTAAGGAATACGAATGGTACGCTGAACTAAGAAAATACGGTGAAACTGAACATTCTGGTTTCGGAATTGGATTCGAAAGATTACTTATGTATGTAACCGGAATCGAAAACATCCGCGATGTAATTCCATTCCCTCGTACACCAGGGAATGCTAGTTTCTAATTTAATCGTTAAAATGAAAAGCACCCAATCACAGATTGGATGCTTTTTTGTTTGAAAAATTTTCCTACCAATGAAACGCCACCTGCACCCCCATAATCAACATCCGCACTCCAATCGTTGCCAGAATCAATCCCATTAACTTCGTAATCACGTTCATAATATTATTACCTAATTTGGCCATAATTTGTTCTCCGTAGATAAAAATGAAATAAGTAATGACCGATAGAACGACAAAAGCACTAATCACGATGAAGGGATTGGTACTACTCGACAAGTTCATAGTAGTGGCGATGGTTCCAGGACCAGCCAGCACCGGCATAGCCAGTGGAGAAATCGCTACGTCAGTATTATTACTGTTAATGGAATCCTTAACCGACTGCTTGGGATCATGCTGAATAGGGGACACGTTCCCTTGGATCATGTGATAACCAATCAAACCTAGAATGATTCCACCCATAATCCGTAAAGCTGAAAGATTAATACCAAAGATACTAAAAATGTAATTACCTAATAGCGCAAAAAGTGCCACAATCACGGTCGCAACGATGAAGGCTAAGCGCGCAATGGCATTGACTTCTTTTCTACTATTATCAGCAGTCAAACTCACAAACATGGGTAAGTTAGCAAAAGGGTTCATAATTGCGAAAAAGGCGGTAAATGATAGCAAGAAAGCTTGAACTAAATTCATAGTGCACCTCCGTTAATTAAGTTGAATTAGCTTAACTTAATTATATGGGGGAACGATTTAAAACCCAATTAATATGGCTGGTTAAGAAGGGAAAAGCGGTCTTTAAAGACGAATCTCCAAAAATACTCGATTTTTAAAAAAAGAGCTTGTATTTAACTAAACGTGTATAATATAATGCTTGTGAAGATAGATAACATTAGCCAGCACTTATCTATCTTTATGCGTTTTTATACATACTGAATGCTGGGATTCAGTATGTCAATATCCCTAAAGACGCCCTTAATTAAGAATTATAGTATTAATCCAAAATAGAGAAGGTTAAAAATTTTACATAAAAATAAGTTATTTATATATTATGAAGGTATTCACAATGTATAAATAAGAGTCATTAGTAACATTGGAATTATTGATGATTAGATTAGTTGTAGTATCGGGGAAGCAGATTAAAAAAAGGGGTATTAAGATGAAGAAAATTATTTTAAGTGCAATGTTATGTGGTGGTATGTTATTAGGTGTTGCCAATAGTGGTGTAGCTCATGCAGCTGATAAGCTAACCGGGAATACAACCGCAACTGCTACAGTTACTAAAGGTGATGTCACGTTAGACATTGATTCTGCAATCAATTTTGATCCACAACCTTTAAGTGGGGATGTAAACTTTGGTTCTCAAGATGTTAACTATAAAGTTACAGATTATTCTGGAGATACTAAAGGATACCAACTATCTGCTAAATTAGGTGACACAGATGCAACTCGTACGGTAAAAATTGGTGACACGACACTCTCTGATGCTGCAGCCGTAGTAGCATCTAAAGATTCTAATATCGTCGGGGAAAACGATGATAAATTATCTGTAAGCCTTGAATATAATGGAATAAAAGAAGTAAAGGACTATAGCACTGCTATTCAATGGAATTTAACTAAGACTCAAACAGAACAAATTACAGAATAGCACCATTATTCCGAGGAGAGACTTAGTTCTCTCTTCTTTTTTTGAAAAGAGATCGATATGAAAAAAATATTCACGTTGGTATTTATATTTGTAATCAGCATTCTAACTGCGACGAATGTACATGCTGATCATAAACTTGCTAGTTATTCAGTGACACCCATTTTTTCGGAACATCAGACGGATGGAGCCGATAGCTATTTTGACATCAAATGGCCACCAGCTAGTAAGGAATCATTTGGTATTAAAATCACAAATAATACTAAAAAGACCAAGCAATTTGAAATTGAAGTGAACAAAGCTCGGACTAATCGTAACGGTATTGTTGACTATTCTGATCATACTCCGGAAAAAGCTAATACAGTTTACAAATTAACTCAAATGATTAGGTTGCCTAAAGAAGTCGAAGTTGCTCCCAACAGTAGCCAAATTATTCATGGCAGCATTAGTTTTCCAGCTAAAGATTTCAATGGAATTTTGATGGCTGGATTACATTTTACGGAGAAAACGACAACAGCAAAGAAAAATACAGTTTCTAACACGGTTGCTTATAACATTCCGTTCGTAATCCGCGGAAATCATGACCAACGTCCCACACCACGGTTATCCCTAGATCAATTGAAGATGACTAAACCTAACTTGAGTACTTACGAATTAGATGCAAAGCTTACCAACCATCATCAAAATTTACTTAAGAGTGTCAAAACGGTTTCGTCCATCAAAAATATGGATAATAAAACCCTCAAAAAGGAAACTAAGCGGATTGACATTACGCCTGAAACAACTTTTGAGAATCCTATCCAAGTACCTAAAAATATCAAAGCAGGTCAATACAAGCTTGTTTTGACCATGCAACACGGAAAAGATCATTGGAAATTTGAAAAGAACTTCAAGATTAAGCCAGCTGATTTGAAGGTTGCTAAGCGCCATCAGATTCAAAATCATTCGGCCTTATTCATCGGACTGGCGGTAATTGCGCTCATCGTAATTGGCGGTGGCTGGATTATATTCAAGAAGCTAAAACGAAAATAGTTTTTTAACCCAAAAGAAGGCTCGCCGTTAAGCGAACCTTCTTTTTATTTGTCGTCTTTATGCATTTTATCTTTGAGTTCTTCCATGGCGCCTTCAGCTGATTCCTTGACGTCTTTAAGCTTATCTTTGACTTTACCAGTCATATTTTGAGCTTTACCTTTAGTTTCTTCTTTTTTGTCGCCAGTTACTTTGCCGGCACCTTCACGAACTTTACCTGTAACTCTATCTTTAGTGTTTTCCAATCTTTCGTTATCAGACATAAAACAATACCTCCTAAAAGTTAAGTTTTTTGGTTCATCTCCATTGTAGCAAGTCCACCATCTAAAGTAGTAATGATATGCTCAACTTGAGTCGATGGACAAAAAGTTGTATCATGAAACCGAATTCAAAATTTAATAAATATCTGCACTAGGGGTGTTCTTAGAAGAACTGAGATACGCTTGTTCAGCGTGATCCCTTTGAACCTGTAAGTTAGTACTTGCGAAGGAAAGTGTTTAATTGTTGAAACCAAAACCATCCTTCTGTCTACCAAAGGGTGGTTTTTTCGACATTAAGGGCAGTGATAGATATTGGTAAGGAGCTTATTATGAACCTTCAAGATATTGCCAAAATCCGGGAAGTTAATCCGGTAGTAGTTAATTATGCTAATTTTGTTACCCCATTTTTGGTGGCGAATGGCTTAAATGCGGTGGGAGCTTCTCCCATCATGAGTGATGAAGTCAGTGAAGCGGAGGAACTCGTCCAACTCGCATCGGCCGTGGTGATTAATGCTGGCACTTCTCGTAAAGAGAGCTGGCCACTGATGAATAAGCTGTGTGAAGCAGCTAATCAATATCAAAAACCACTCGTCTTAGATCCCGTCGCAGTCGGTGCCACCCAGTACCGCAAAGCCCTCAATTTGATGTTACTAGAAAAATATCATTTCGATGTGATTCGTGGAAATATCGGAGAAATCGCCGTTTTAGCCGGTATCGATTGGCAAACGCGCGGCATCGACGCTGGAAATGGGACCGGCGACATGAGCGCAGTTGTCCAAGCTTGTGCCCAGAAATTTAACAACGTGGTGATTGCTAGTGGTGAAGTCGATTATATCAGCGACGGTCAACAAGTGATTACGGTGCACAATAACACTAAGTTGTTACCAGCCATCGTGGGTTCCGGTGATTTATTATCCAGTATCGTAGGAGCGTTCAGCGCCGTAGCTGAAAACACCTTAAATGCTGCCGTTACCGCTAGTTTGGTTCTCTCGTGTGCGGGAGAACGCGCAGCGGCGCAACTCGACCAACAAAATCGACCAGGCAGTTTTTTGTCCTATCTTTTAGACGAATTAGCTAATATCACCCCTGAACAAGTTCAAGACCTTATGAAAATTGGAGAAGCATAAATCATGAAAAGTAAATTAGTACCTCAAGTTTTAACCATCGCCGGCACCGATAGTGGTGGTGGCGCCGGCATTCAAGCCGATATGAAGACAATGCAGGAGCGTCACGTTTTTTCGACCTGTGTGGTGGTGGCCGTTACCGCTCAAAACACGTTAGGCGTGCTCGATGTAGAAGTTATGCCCAAACGAATGATTGACCAACAATTTAAAGCCTTGGCGGAAGATCTAGATATCAAGGTAGCCAAGACTGGCATGCTCGCTAACACCGCGGTGGTAAACGCCGTGGTGGAAAACTATCAAAAATACGACTTTGGACCACTCGTCGTCGATCCCGTCATGATTGCTAAAGGGGGCGCAAAGCTCCTGAGTGATGATGCGATTGATGCCGTGCGTACCCAACTTGCACCGCTGGCTTACTTAATCACCCCCCAACTTACCGGAAGCAGAAAAATTAGCTGGGATGGAAATCAAAAATAATGCCGATGTGAAAGAGGCCGCTCGTCGCCTGCAACAACTCGGGGTTAAAAACGTCTTAATTAAGGGCGGTCATTTTAGTGATCAACCTGAAAGTCGAGATTACGTCCTATTTGAAAATGGCGAAGAAATGGAATTGACGGGACCCCGTTTTGAAACGAATAACACCCATGGCACAGGCGACACGATTTCTTCCGTGATTGTTGCCGAACTAGCCAAGGGAGCATCTTTGAAAGCAGCCTTGCGCACCGGTAAAGCATTTATCAATGCGGCGATTAGTGATGGGATTCAAGTTGGCCATGGACATGGTCCCTTGAACCATTGGGCTTATGGCGAGGAAGAACAATGAAATTCAATTCAGATATGTTAAAAATTTATTTTGTGGCCGGCACCCAAGATATTGCTAATAAGGCGGACTTCTTACCTAAAGTGGAAGAAATCTTACAAGCTGGAGCAACGGCCTTTCAACTACGGGAAAAGGGTTATAACAGTATCGATAATCCAGCTGAATTAACCGAACTGGCTGAAAAATGCCATCAGTTAACCCAAAAGTATCACGTACCGTTATTCATTGATGATGACGTGGACTTAGCTTTAGCCATTCATGCTGAAGGCATTCACGTGGGTCAAAAAGATGAAAAAATTGAGTCAGTTTTAAAACGGGTTCAGGGTTCGATGATTGTCGGGTTATCTTGTAACACCGAAGCGCAAGTCAAACAGGCTAACCAACTCGATGGAATTGATTATCTGGGAACCGGGACGGTCTTTGAAACGACTTCTAAAGCCGACGCGGGAGCCGCACTCGGTGTAGCCAAACTCCAAGAACTCGTCGAACTGAGTCGCTATCCAATCGTCGCCATCGGGGGTATCACGCTTGATAATCTCCCCCAGACGATGGCTACGGGAATCAAAGGCTTTGCGGCCATTAGTATGTTTACGCAGATGACGGCAGTGCCCACTCAAATGCAAAAAATTAAAGCGATCGTTAAGGGATGAGGAGGAAAGTTATGTTTTCAGCACGTTTAAAAGCAATTGCTCAACCAGTCCTCGCCGATATTGAAAATCATCCATTCGTGCGAGGAATTCAAGCGGGCGCCGTTCCGGCAGCGGCCTTAATGGTCTACGTTGAACAGGATACCTGTTTTTTAGATGCTTTCGCCAAAGTCTATGCGGGCGCCCTTTCCAAATGTACTACTAAAGACCAGATGCGCTTTTTTGAGGAACAGATTCGCTACACTTTAAATGACGAAGCTGGTGCGCATCAAATCCTATGTGACATCGCTGGTCAAAAGCTTAGCGACCATCAACATGCCGAACAGCGACCAATTACCTACCTATATAATGAGCATCTTTTTAACGCTTTACGAACGGGAGATTTAATCGACTTAATTGCGGCAATGTTACCTTGTCCTTGGACGTATACTGAAATTAGTCAGCAAATTGTGGACGGAGCAGCACCAGATAATCCCTTCTTACCATGGATTGAATTTTATCAACCCCAACCAGGTCAAATTGATGACAGCATGGTAAAAACTTTATTTGGTATGGTTGACGAATTAGCACTAGATCTCAGCGAGGAACGCCAACATGAAATCGAACAACGTTTCTTGCGAAGTTGCGAATTAGAGTATGAATTTTGGGAACAAGCATACTATCAAAAAGATTGGAAATATAAAAATTAGGCCAAGCGTGTTAGTATAAAAGTAAATAGGTGACGAATTTAAGAGGAGGTGACTTAATTGTCAGACTCCTTTTATTATTTACCCGTCATTAACAACCCAGAGAGAAGAAGAGGAATTACATGAATCCACAGGCAGTTTTGAAATCAAATTTTGGATATGATGCGTTTCGACCAGGGCAGGAGCAAGCCATCAACGCAGTTTTGGACCACCAAAACGTTTTGGCCGTCATGCCAACGGGCGGAGGAAAATCACTGTGTTACCAAATTCCAGCCTTGATGCAGGCCGGACTAACCTTAGTTATTTCGCCTTTGATTTCTTTGATGAAAGATCAAGTTGATGCTCTAGCAGCCAACGGAATTGATGCCACCTTCATCAATAGCTCCTTAGATTATGCGGAAATCAAAGAGCGGTTTAGCCAAGCGCGCCAGGGTGCGGTGAAGCTGCTTTATATTTCACCAGAACGCCTCGATTCCGAATACTTTGATCGTTTAGCAGAACTACCGATTGATTTGATTGCCATCGATGAAGCCCACTGTATTTCACAGTGGGGGCATGATTTTCGACCGAGCTATCTAAAATTAACGGATATCATCCATCATCTTCCGACTCGACCAACGATTATCGCTCTCACTGCTACGGCAACAACCCGAGTAGCTGAGGATATTAAGCAACGCTTAGCCATCCAACAGGAAGTTCAAACTGGATTTGCCCGACCTAATCTTTCGTTTAAAGTCGTCAAGGATCAAGACAGCGACCGTTTTTTGATCGATTACTTAAAATTGAATCCAGATCAATCGGGCATCATCTACGCCAGCACGGTGAAAGAGGTCGAACGCCTCCATCGCCTTTTAACTAAAAAGCATTTCCAAGTGGCCATGTATCATGGACAACTTTCGAAAGAAGAACGTCGGCAAAATCAAGACGACTTTCTGTATGACCGAGTGCTAGTTATGATTGCAACCAACGCGTTTGGGATGGGGATTGATAAGAGTAACGTGCGCTTTGTCATCCACGACCAGATTCCGGGTAGCATCGAATCCTACTATCAAGAAGCGGGGCGTGCGGGGCGAGACGGACTACCCAGTGAAGCCATCTTGTTATACAAATTGCGCGACGTTCAGATTCAGCACTACTATATCGAACAATCTGAACGAGACGAAGCCAGCATGACGATGGAATACCAAAAGCTACAGGCGATGAGTCAGTATGGTAATACGCAAAAGTGTTTACAGCGCTACATTCTAAATTACTTCAATGAGGATGCTCCAGACTGTGGGCAATGTAGCAACTGTTTGGATACACGAGCTCTACAAGACGTGACGATTGAGGCTCAGCAAGTGTTGTCTTGTATCCGGCGAATGGGGGAACGGTTTGGAAAAGAAATGGTCGCCCTTGTACTGACGGGTTCGAAAAATCAGCGGGTAAAACAGCTGCACTATGAAAAATTGTCGACATACGGTTTAATGCAGCAACGGACCAAGAAGAGCGTGACCGAATTAATCGATTTTCTCACAGCGGCTGGATACATCACCCCAGACGGCAGCCAGTTTCCCGTCTTGAAAATCACCGAGGAGGGCTTACGCGTTCTTTTAGGTCAGCAAAAAGTTGCTCGAAAAGTGGCACTTAAGGCAAATAAGTCCTTACCAGAAAACGATGCGTTGTTTGAAGAATTGCGGGCGCTTCGTCGGGAACTAGCTGAAAAGCAAAACGTTCCACCGTTTGTCATCTTTTCCGATCAAACTTTGCACGATATGTGTACAGTCATGCCAGACACCCTCGATGAAATGTTAGATGTAAAAGGAATCGGGGAAAGCAAACTCCAAAAATATGGTGAACAGTTCTTCCAAATTTTACGAAATTATCAAGAAGCTTAGTATTTGTTAAAGTGCTGAGCTTTTTTTGTTAGAATTTATAAGGATAGGTATAAAATGTTGCTACTGCCAATGAGTGAGGAGAATGCTACTTGCGAATCAGAACACTGCTAACCTGGTTGTTGCTTTTCTTGGGAGCAACGTGGGTCATCAAAAATAACATAGTCCAGATACCAGATAATGTGCAACAGACATTTCGAAACGGAGTTAGTCGGGTGACGACTAACTTAAATTCGATTTTGGATTCAAACTGGAATTTTAATCAGAACAAGACGTCGACCAAAAAGGATGTCAGCGACGACGCAACCCCGGTGGAATCGATTGTCAAAAACAAAAATTTATCGAATAAATACTACTACAGTTATCAAGCGGGAACCCCGGAGGCTGTCCAGAACGTTTTTAAGCGCGCCATTGCGACTTACAATGCCACGGGGATTGTTAAAATTGTTCCGGGAGCGGAACAAGGCTGGCTAAATCATTTAGAGCTGGGAACCTATCGTAAAAATGTACCGCTAAACCAATCCCGCACAATTGAGCTAGGGATTGGTGGGCCAAAAATTATGGAACAAACGGGTGTAGTTAGTCGAATCGCTAACCATGCGTCCGCCAAACTCAACATTTACTACAACAAAGCCGTTTCACAAGCCGTCGCCACCCATGAAGTAGGGCATGCCTTGGGCTTAGACCACAGCCAAGCTGAGGATTCGGTCATGTACCCGTTGGATCGCGAGCAAACGGCTTTATCACCAGCCGACCTTGCGGGGTTAAAATCAATTTATGGAGAAACTAAGTAAGAGCTACTAATGCAAATTAGGAGCTCTTTTATTTTGTTACAAAACATTACGGCAATATTACAATATGGAGTAAATGCCCGATAACAAAGTCCGTTTTCGGGTTAAGACGTTGAAAATTTATAGATTAAATGATAGATTTAATTGTGACTTATTAAAAATGGAGAGATACTGTATGAAAAAAACACTAACGTGGTTAGGAGTGGCGGTTGGTTTGTTAGCCGTTTTTGCTGGTGCAGGGTTCGGTGTAACCTTGGTCAATAAGGACTCACTTGCTACACATATGATTGCAAAGTACACGGGAAAAAGTAATGTTTCCTCAAGTAGTTCTAGTACCACATCTTCTTCAGTAGAAGACTCAGCAACCTTAAAAGTTGCTAAGAGTTCCAATTTAGATTCGATTTTAAATAATGGTGAATATAACGGTTCAGCAGCCTTAGCGACGGGTAAGAAGATTCTTACTAGCTCACGTGGCTATGCTAACCATGCTGCTAAAAATGAAATGACGGCGGATAGTCAATTTTTAGTAGGAAAAATCCAAGATACGATTAATGCTGGGATTATCATGCATTTAATTGATACAGGCAAAGTTAAGCTCAACGATAAGCTTTCAAAGTATGACAGCGAAGTCGCTGGAGCGGAATCCGTGAAGGTCGCCGATGTGATGAATCAGACTTCGGGGATTACAGCAGATACCATCTCTAGTAGTGGTAAGGCTAAGAGCTTAATCAAAGAAGTTAATGCAAATGCTACCTATGATTCGACAATGCAAGGAACTTTTGCAGACTCTAGAGCCAATACCATTTTACAAGCGGCGATCATCGAAAAAGCTACTGGCGAATCATATCATTCAGTTGTCAGTGATCTGATTGATCAGTTAGAGCTCTCCAATACCGCTTGGGGAATGAAAAATAAGACTGTCGATTACTATCGGGTGGATGATGTAGGTTCAGCATCGAAGGTAAGCAACTCCACTTTAGATACAGCGGAACTCAACCGCTTGGGTAGCGACCAGTTGGTGAGCTCGCCAGCCGATATTGCTCAGCTGTATAACTACCTATTTAATAGTGATTATGTTTCCAGTTCGACTTTAGATAAAGCCTTCGGTCAGGCTAGTGGTCATGTAGCTGGCTTTGCGGTCAAGGGGGATGCCTTGAGTCTCACTCAAGCCGTGAGTGGCGGAAGAAACCGTATCGAATGGAATCTTAAGAAACAGGCCGGAACATTCCTATTTAGTAACTACATCAATGGGGAAAATAACCTGTCATCAATTTCGAAAAATATGTTTGATTACCTAAAATAAACCTTGGAGGAACTCATGGAATCAGTAGAATCACAACAAATTAGTATCGGTCAGATTTTGTCGATACTACGTAAACACATTGGATTAATTTTTGCTAGTACGTTTATCGTAACTTTGTTAGCCGCTTTTATGACTTTTTTTGTTATGACACCAAAGTACAGTGCTACGACTCAAATTTTGGTTAACCGTAAATTGTCAGATGATATGGCGGGCGCCCAATTACAACAAACTCAAGCCGATGTTCAAATGATTAGTACATATAAAGATATCATTACCAGTCCCACGGTTTTGAAGACAGTTAACACTAAATTACAAGGCCAGCCTGGCTATGAAAAGGGTGATGTTGATAGTTTAAAGGGGTCACTTTCAGTTAATAGTCAACAAAACTCTCAAGTCTTCTCCATTACCGCTAAGAGTACCAATCCTAATACAGCAGCTAAGATGGCGAACGAAACAGCCACAACTTTCAAGAATAAAGTGGTTAAGATTATGAGTATTAATAACGTGTCGATTGTTTCGAAGGCGACCCCTGATGACCAACCCGTCAGTCCAAGAACCAAGCTAAACATTGCAGCTGGGTTAGTAATTGGTTTACTTTTAGGAATCGGATTAGCATTCTTACGTGAATTTAGTGATCGAACCGTTACTTCTGAAGAATTCTTAACCGATGAATTAGGACTTAAGGGTCTGGGAATTATTAGTGAAATTAATGAACGAGATATTCGTCGTAAAATCACACCGAAACTTAATGTATCTTCGAATGAAGACGACGGACAATCTAGAATGCGGAGAAGGGTATAGGTAATCGAAATGTTTAAGAAAAAACAAAAGTCAGATAACGAAAGTCTTAAAAATGGTGTAGGATTAGTTACCTTTACTGATCCTACTTCCACGATTGCAGAACAATTTAGAACCGTACGGACTAACATTCAATTTTCATCAGTTGATAAGGCGTTGAAATCAATTGTCTTTACTTCATCCGCACCATCGGAAGGGAAGTCCACCGTAAGTAACAACGTGGCAGTCACTTGGGCGGATCAAGGCAAGCGCGTTTTAATTGTCGATGCGGATATGCGTCGTCCTACTGTGCATCGTACCTTTAGTGTTAGTAATGCAGTGGGGTTGAGTAACCTTCTAGCAGAGACTGGCAGCTTGGAAAATGCCATCCATGAAACAATCATTAATAATCTTTCGGTAATGCCAAGTGGACCGATTCCACCTAATCCATCGGAATTATTAGGTTCGACCAAGATGGCTGCTCTCTTAGACCAATTAACTGGAGCTTATGATTTAGTAATCATCGATGCCCCACCTGTTAATACAGTAACCGACGCCCAAGTTCTAGCAGCCCGCGCCGACGGAACAATTTTGGTTGTCCCTCAAGGAATTGCCGATAAGGCCGGGGTGCGTCATGCTAAGCAATTACTTGAAGCAGTTCAAGCTAACATTCTAGGGGCAATCTTAAACCGAGCAACCGCTGAAAAATCAACGGGATATTATGGTGGTTACTATGGTGGTTATTACGGAACGGATGATAAATAATGATGAATTTAATTGATTTACATTGCCATATACTGCCAGGTGTCGACGACGGTGCCAAAGATTTACCGATGGCACTCGACATGGCCCGTGAAGCAGTTAAACAAAACATTACGCACATTTTATTAACTCCGCATCACATGGACGGCATGTATATGAACCATAAAGCAGATGTGATTCGTAAAACAGCGGCTTTCCAACAAGAACTAGATGCGGCGGGGATTCCTTTGACGGTTTTTCCAGGTCAAGAAGTTCATTTGACGGGAGAACTGTTAGATGCAATCGATAGTGATGATATCTTGTTTATGGATGAGGGAGGCAAGTATTTGTTATTAGAACTGCCTCACAGTGGAATTCCAGAATACACAGAAACCGTAATTTTTGAATTGTTGGCTCGGGGAATTACTCCGGTAATTGCCCATCCAGAGCGCAACCATGGCTTTCAAAAAAATCCCGATCGGGTGTATGACTTTGTGGAGATGGGATGCTTAACCCAACTCACTAGTAGTAGTTATCTGGGAGTATTTGGAGAAAAGGTAGAACAGTTAACGCAAAAAATTATTGATGCACGTTTAGGCTTTGTCTTTTCATCCGATGCGCACAATTTTGAAGGACGGCGTTTTCTAATGCAAGACGCTTTTAATAAATTAATTAAAGAAACGTCAGATCGGAAGGCCGAACTTTTCAACTATAATGCTAAGTCAATTGTGAATGGGGATTCAATTAAGACGGAAAGCATTCTGCACGTGTCTTCAACAAAGACAAAGAAAAAAAAGAAGTTTTGGCTATTTTAAAGGAGAAGAAAATGCCCCAGTCAAAAATTAACGGCTCTTACTATTTAGGTGTTAAAAGAGTGATGGATGTAACTTTAGCTGGACTTGCATTAATAGTGTTAAGTCCAGTTTTTCTCGTGGTTTTAATTATAAATCAAGTCGATAAAAGTGATCGTGGACCCTTATTCTATAAACAAATTAGAATGGGGTATCACGGTGAAAAATTTGGTATGTATAAATTTAGATCGATGGTTGTTAATGCAGATGAAAAATTGCATGCTGATAAAGAATTATATGCAAAGTACGTTGCTAACAACTATAAATTAGAGCCAGCTGATGATCCTCGAATTACAAAAGTAGGTGCTTTTTTACGTAAAACTTCAATTGATGAAATTCCTCAGTTTATTAATATCTTGAGAGGTGATATGAGTTTAGTTGGACCACGACCAGTAGTTGAAGCCGAATTAGTTGAATATGATGCAGAAAAATTATTGTCAGTAAAACCGGGTGCAATGGGATTATGGCAAGCTAGTGGACGAAGTGAAATTGGCTATCCAGAGCGAGCAGAAATTGAAATGGAATACATTGATAATGCGTCTCTAGGCTTTGATATCAAGATAATGTTTATGAACTTATTCAATATTTTTAGAGGGAAAGGTGCTTACTAGTAATGAAAATAAAGGTAATGGTAGCGGCCCATAAAGAATTTCCGATGCCAGAAAATAAAGATTTATATATGCCAGTATTAGTAGGTGCGGCTAAAAATTATAAAGAAGAAATCGATTATCAAAGAGATGATGAGGGAGAAAACATCTCTTTAAAGAATCCTAATTTTAATGAATTAACTGCGGTATATTGGGCATGGAAAAACTTAGATGCAGATGCAATTGGTTTAGTACATTACCGTCGATTGTTTAGTAAAGGCGGTAAAAGAGAATTAGATAATATTCTTAATAAAGAACAAATTGAGCAATTATTAGATAGAGCGCCAATTGTATTACCTAAGAAAAGAAAGTATTACATTGAATCTAATTATTCACATTATGTACATGCGCATCATAAAGAACCTCTTGATGAAACTAGAAAAGTTATTCAAAAGAATTATCCTAAATATTTAAATGCTTTTGATTTAGTAATGAAGCAAAAATCGGCCCATATGTTTAATATGTTTATTATGAAAAATAAAGAATTTAAACAATATGCGAATTGGTTATTTGACGTTCTCTTTGAAGTTAAAAAAAACGTAAATATATCCGAATATTCTGTTCAGGAAGCTAGAGTATTCGGATATATCTCTGAACTTTTGCTGGATGTATGGATTGAAACAAATAATAAGAGGTATATTGAAACTAATTGGATTCAAATTGGAAATCGGAAGTTAATATTAAAGGCGTTAAATTTCTTGAAAAGGAAGTTTAGTAGTAGTTCTGAAAAGAAGACCCACTTTTAGAAAGGAAGTAGTTTCTATAATGATGCAAGCATTTTTAATAATGACTAGAGATATAAATAAAGAATTATTGAATTTAGTAGAAGCATTAGATAGTTTTAATCATACTATTTTCATACATGTAGACAAAAAATCTGGAGATATCGATTCTGAAACTATTAAAAATGTAGCAAAAAAATCTGATATAGTCTTTGTCCCACGTGTTAAGGTTACATGGGGGGGATTCTCTATCGTTCAGGCTGAGCTTTCTTTGATAAAGAATGCAAATGTTTATGGAAAATTTGATCATTTTCACTTGCTTTCGGGTGAAGACTTCCCGGTTAAGAATAATGAACAAATTGATGAATTTTTTGAAAAAAATAAAAATAAAAATTTTTTAGAAATTAGTGATAGAATACCTGAACAGAACAGAGATAGATTTAAATTAAGATACCAACAGTATCATTTTCTCCAAGATAGATTTATTGGACAAAAGCACAATATTTTTAAATATGTAGATTTTGCAAGTTGTTATATTCAAAGGTTTATAGGAATAAATAGAACAAGAAAAGTAAATATTCAGTCTGGAGCTCAATGGTTTAGTTTAAATCAAGAACTAATTGCTTATATTGTAGAGCATGAAAAATGGATAAATAAGCATTTTAAAAATACTTATTGTCCAGATGAAGCTTTCATTCAAACTTTAATAGCAGATACGCATTTTATGGATACTGTATCTGAAAAACAAAATCTCAGGTACGTAGATTTCTACTGGAAAGCAAAGCATAATTTTACACCTCGATTTATAACTGAGAAAGATTTGACTTTATTAAAAAATAAGAATTATTTTTTTGCTAGAAAATTCGATAAAAATATATCTAATTTATTTTTGAAAGAAATTACAAAAGGGAATGACTAGGACACTTATGACAAAAAAAATTGATGTGGTATTAGTTACATATAATAGACTTAGTTTGCTTAAGGAATGCTTAGAAGCTCTATTACAACAAGAAGGAATATCTAAAATTTTTATTATAAATAATAATAGTAATGATGGAACAGAGGAATATCTGTCTATGTTTGAAACGGATCCCAAGGTAAATGCGGAATCGCTCAAAGAAAATATAGGCGGTGCAGCTGGATTTGAATATGGAGTTAAGAAAGCAACACAGCAAGGATTTGGGGATTATGTTTGGATTATGGATGATGACACTATTCCGAATAAAAATGCGGCCATTAATTTACTTAGAGCAGCAGATTTGTTGAAAGATAAATTTGGCTTTTTATGTTCAAATGTTAGGTGGATTGATAATACACCATCGAATATTGCGCATGTTAATACAAACTGGCCTAGTAAAATTAACGAAGGTTTAATTCAAGTTGATGCAGCAACTTTTGTTTCCATATTAGTTCCAAAGGATAATATTAAAATTAAAGGATATCCTATAGGGAAAATGCAAATATGGGGTGACGATACAGAGTATACTACTAGATTATCTTCTTACAAAGAAAGTTATTTTGTAGCTGACAGTGTGGTAATCCATAAAACAGCTTACAATTTAGTGAAGGATTCATTAAAAAATATTGAAGCGAATCGAATCAGCAGATTTGAAGCAATGTTTAGAAATTTAATATATATCAAAAGAAAATTTGGAAGTAAAAAAGACGTCCTTAAAATGATAGTTGGAAATTTACTTAAAGGATTTGGAGCATTATCTGCAAAAAATCATAGATTGAAAAGATTAAAAGCTGCAGTGGTTGGTACAGTGAAAGGGTTGTTTTTTAACCCAGAAATTAAAAAATAAAGGGAGAAATAATGAAGAATTTTATTAAAAAAAATATTGTATTGATTTTATATCAAATTTTTCTATTAGAAACAAAGTTAAAAAATAAAAGAATTCATGTTAAAAACATTAAAGACTCAATAATTAATGTGAAGGAAAAAAAATTATCAGTTGGAAGATTTGGTGATGGGGAGTTTAAGTGGTTATACGGAAAAAGAGAAAATGATAATTTTGAAAAAAATTCTAAAAAAATACAGAATGATTTAAAAAGGGTTATTTCTTCTAGAAGAAATGATTTTAAAGTTTGTATTCCGGACATATTTGAAGGGCTTGATCAGTATAGGGAAAAGTCCAAGATATTTTGGGCAGGACAGTTGGTTAAGCATGGAAATCAATGGGTAAAAAAATTAGACTCTGATTATGAATATCTAGACTCGTTAATAACTAGGCCATATATGATTTATAGGGATAAAAATGAAAGCCGAAAATTATTTGACCTATTTAAGAGTATTTGGAAGCAACGTAATATTTTAATAATTGAGGGCCGGGAAACAAGATTTGGTATTGGGGACGATTTATTATCTAATGCAAAGTCAGTATCTAGGATTATATGTCCATCCAAAAACGCTTTCGAGAAGTATGAACATATTTTAAACATAACTAGTGAGTACGTAAAAAGTAATAGGTCTAAAGATTTATTAGTTTTAGCATCGCTTGGTCCAACGGCAACTATTTTAGCACATGATCTTAGTTTGAAAGAGAGTGTTCAGGTAATCGATATAGGGCACCTAGACATCGAGTATTATTGGTCACTGATTGGAGCTAGAGACAAAGTTAAAGTTCCCTATAAGTATGTAAATGAAGTAAAAAATGGGGATAAGGTAGAGAAATTACCAGTAGAGTATGAAAAAAAATATTTAAGCCAAGTTGTCAATGTAATAGAATAATTAAGTGAAAGTAATGGTTAAAATGGAAAAGAAAGATATAAAAAAGGTTGAGCTGGACATTCTTATAGAGATAAAGAGGATATGTGATTTTTATAATATTGAATTTTTTTGATAGGCGGTAGTTTGCTGGGAGCTATTCGGCATAAAGGATTCATACCGTGGGACGATGATATTGACATTGGAATGACTAGAGAAAACTACGAAAAATTTATACAAGTAAGTTCTAAAGAATTTACAGGTAAGATAAAAGTTCAAAACTATTACTCTGATAATACTTATCCATTAAGTTTTTTAAAGGTATTAAACACAGCATATAAAGTTAAAGAGAATAGAAGCAGAAATAAAGACAGCTTAAATGGTATTTTTGTCGATGTTTTTCCATTTGATCGTATGCCAAAATCGACTATAAGACGAAAAATACAAATTTTTAGATTCAAATTTTTAAATTCTTATATAGAATATGAACTCGGATGGCGTAGTAAGAACTTTAAAAATGAGATGATTTCATTTTTGATAAATATCTTTTCTAATAAGAAAATAACCTTCTTCGTTAAGAAACGCGATAAAATAATGCGAGAGTATAATAAACAAAAAAATTTGATTATTATAATATACCCTCGCAGTACGGTCCTGAAAAAGAAGTAATAAAAGAAAAAGAAATGAACAAAATGAAACAAATTACATTTGAAAATATTAAGTTAAACATTCCTGAAGCATATGACAAAATCTTAACAAGACAGTATGGAAATTACATGATTCCTCCCAAGCCAGAAGAAAGAAATGCCAAGCATCTTAATTTAAAATAGTAAATCGAGTCAAAAATAAGGAGCAGTTAATTTTTAGTTCGTTATAATATATATCTATGTTAAGGTGGGCCACTTATGGTAAATAACACAAGTAAAAATGAAAAAAGTATAAATTTTGATAATTTTTTTATTGTTTTATACGAATTGATAGTACTAACCGGAATCCTACAGGTATCAATGTTTAGATATTCCGTAAGTACTAGTTTTTTATCGAAAATCCAGCTAGGTATAGCTAGTATATTATTTTTAATAGCTTTACTAAAAAAACATACACTTTATGAATATATTCTGGGTGGAGGTTTTGTTGCGATAGCTATAATAAATTTTTTGCATACAGGGTATTATACATACGTGCTTTTGGGTTTAATAATGTTTAGCATGAAGGAAGTTAATGTAAAAAAATTACTCTTTGCGACATTATTTACTATTCTTATTGGAATAACAATAATATTTAGTTTATCTGAGATTGGTAAACTACCTAATCTTGTTTATTATAGAGCCGGTATTGCAAGACAGTCATTTGGAATGATATATCCCCTTAGTATGTCTACCTATGTATTTTTTATATCAGTATGTATCACACTTCTTTTTAGGAAAAAAAAAATAATCACAGTTACCATTTTACTAATTTTAGGTTATCTATCATACATTGCTACGGGTTCTAGAAATGATGCAATAACAATTATATTACTAGCAATAATCGTTGTTTGGGATTCATGGTTAGAAAAAATTAGTTTGTTGGAGACTAATTTTTTATCTATAATAATTATTATGTTAGCTGTATTAGTTAATTTTGTAACTGAATTGGTACCTTATGGCACTAGACTTTATGATATTTTAAATGCCTTATTAAGTGGTCGTATGAATTTACAAGATACTTTACTAAATAGTTATGGTGTGAATTTATTTGGTCATTATATTATAGAAAATGGTAATGGTGGGTATGAAGGGCAAGAAAGAATTTTAAAATATTTCTATATCGATAATTCTTATGCTAGGTTACTTTTCTTAGGTGGTTTATTATTATTTATAATGGTGATGGTTATATTTTTTTGGAGAATCTCTACTTTATCAAGAGAAGGATTTGTAGTAGTTGCTTTAGTTTTTGCAGTGGTTTGTATTAATGGATTCACTCAAGAATCATTACAAAGCCCAGTAACTAATATCTTGGTACCTCTTCTATTAAAGAAAACTGCAGATTTTAAATATTTAAAGAGATGAAAGGATACACTATGCAAGAATATCTAGTAGTAGGATCAGGACTTTTTGGTTCAGTATTTGCTCACGAAGCAGCAAAACGAGGACACAAGGTTAAAGTGATTGAAAAGCGCGACCACGTCGCAGGAAATATTTACACTAAAGAAGTTGAAGGTATTCAAGTCCATCAATATGGGGCACATATCTTCCATACCAGCATGAAAAATGTATGGGATTATGTGAATCAATTTGCTGAATTTAATAACTACATTAATACTGTAG
The DNA here is from genome assembly GCF_001437285.1 of Pediococcus pentosaceus. GTDB lineage: Bacteria > Bacillota > Bacilli > Lactobacillales > Lactobacillaceae > Pediococcus > Pediococcus pentosaceus. Next base: position 24,434 of record NZ_JQBF01000008.1, read on the forward strand.
TCGCCAATTATAATGGTGAAATCTACAGTATGCCATTTAATATGTACACATTTAATAAACTTTGGGGTGTAATTACACCGGATGAAGCTAAGGCTAAAATTGAGGAACAAAAGAAGAGCGTTAAGCTTGATGGCAAACCAGCTAACTTAGAAGAACAAGCAATTTCTTTAGTTGGTCCCGATGTTTATCAAAAATTAGTTAAAGGTTATACAGAAAAACAATGGGGACAAGCTGCAACTGATTTACCTTCATTCATTATCCGTCGTTTACCAGTACGTTTTACATACGACAATAACTACTTCAACGACCCATACCAAGGCATTCCAGTAGGTGGATATACCCAAATCATTGAAAAGATGTTAGACCACGAACTAATCGAAGTTGAGATTGGTGTTGATTTCTTTGATCATAAAGAAGAATATATTAATTCTGGAGCAAAGATTATTTTTACGGGTATGATTGATCAGTTCTTTGATTATGAATTAGGTGAACTTGAATATCGTAGTCTCCGCTTTGAAACTGAAGTAAAAGATGTTGATGATTATCAAGGAAATGCTGTAATTAACTATACAGACGCTGACACACCATATACACGTGTTATTGAACATAAACATTTTGAATTTGGTAAAGGTAATAAGAATAAGACTGTAGTCACTCACGAATATCCAAAAACTTGGAAACGTGGAGATGAACCATACTATCCAATTAACAACAAGCGTAATAAAGAACTCTATACAAAGTATGTCAAATTAGCTCAAGCTAAAGCACCAAGTGTATTATTCGGTGGTCGTTTAGGTCAATATCGTTACTACAACATGGATCAAACGATTATGGCAGCTTTACAAACCGTTGAACATGAATTTGAGGGAAAATAGATTATGCAAGTCGTTAAGAATTATCTTTATAATGCTTCCTATCAAGTATTTGTATTATTAATTCCGTTAATTACAACACCATATTTGGCTCGAGTATTGGGACCAACTGGAGTGGGAATTAATGCATATACAAATTCTATTATCCAATATTTTATTCTCTTTGGAAGTATTGGAGTAAATTTGTATGGAAATCGGCAGATTGCATTTGTCAGAGATAATAAAGATAAGATGACGAAAACGTTCTACGAAATATTTTTGATGCGGATTATGACCATTGTATTGGCGTACGCCGCATTTTTAATATTTTTGATGACGACTGGTAGTTATCATGTTTATTATCTTGCACAATCTGTTTCAATTATTGCGGCAGCATTTGATATCTCATGGTTTTTTATGGGGGTTGAAAATTTTGGCGTAACTGTTTTACGGAACTTTGTAGTTAAAATTGTTACTTTGATTAGTATATTTACTTTTGTAAAATCCCTTGATGATTTGAACATTTATATCATGATTTTGTCTCTGTCATTGCTAATTGGTAATATGACACTCTTTCCTAACTTAAAACGCTACATTGGTAAGGCTAAATTCAAAAACTTAAGAATTTGGCAACACTTAAAGCCATCCATGGTTTTGTTTGTACCTCAAATTGCTACTCAAATTTACTTAGTAGTAAATAAAACAATGTTAGGATCAATGACGTCAGTTCAATCGGCAGGGTATTTTGATCAATCAGATAAGATGATTAAGATGATTTTGGCAGTTGTGACAGCAACAGGAACGGTAATGCTGCCACATGTGGCTAATGCTTTTATGAAAGGCGAAGTCGAAAAAACTAAACAGTTTCTGTACAACAGTTTTTCCTTTGTTACGGCATTATCAGTACCAATGATGTTTGGGATTGCTGCGGTTGCAAGAAAATTTGTTCCATTATTCTTTACGGACAAATTTTTGGCCGTAACACCATTGATGATGATTGAATCAGTAGTTATATTATTGATTGCTTGGAGTAATGCTTTAGGTACACAATATTTATTGCCAACTAATCAAAATGGAGCGTTTACGAGGTCAGTTGTCTTTGGCGCAGTTGTTAACATTATTGTTAATATTCCATTTATTATGTTTTGGGGAGTTTTAGGAGCAACGATGTCGACAGTACTTTCAGAACTAGCTGTTACGGGTTATCAACTTTATGTATTAAGACACCAAATTAGTTATCGTAGTTTATTTAAGGATACTGAGAAATATTTATTAGCAGGAATTATAATGTTTTTAGTAATTTTTGTTTTAGATGGTAAATTGGTTAATAATTGGACAACGTTAATTATCGAAGTATTCATTGGGATTGCAATTTATGCATTCTTATTGATAATAACGAAAGCTAAAATTATAGAAGATGCTAAATCAATATTGAAAAGTAAATAAAAAACACTTAAATTTCCATTGCGGGAAATTAAGTGTTTTTTATTTTAACTTGCTAGTTCCATTCAAATAGTTTTACTTAATATCATCTTGAACATTAAATTTAATAGAATTATCTCCAACTGACTGAGTTTCCATTTGAATCCTTGAGCTAAAAGATTGTTACCTTTAAAGATTGGAGTAACACGGTATCTTATATAGTGATTTTTATCTTGTTTCAGGTAATAAGCGATATCCCTTTCATGCGGGTAAGTATATTTTATCACCGTCTTAGCTTTGATCTTGACGGTTGGATTATTACAGAGGATTAGAATCACTTTTGTATATAAAAAAACTAGTGAAAAGGAATTTTCCTCTCCACTAGTTTTTTAATTTTTATCTTGCATTAATGGTTTAACAAACGCTGAAAAGAGAATGTAACCAGCAATGACTCCGCAAGCATTAGTGATGACATCAGTGATATCAACGGTTCTTTGAATGTTGATCAACACGTCGAGTACTAACTGCATCCCTTCATTGAACAAGCCGGTCATTCCAGCCGCTATCACTACGAGGAACCAATTCAGATGTTTATGGAAAAGGATTCCTAGATAAACTCCTGCTGGAATCGTCATCACGATGTTCATGAATGAACCCATCGAACGTAAGGCTGACGGAATATAAATGATTTTAGCATGATGCCAATAGAAGTAGCGCACATCATAGTAGTAAGGGTCGATGAAATATTGTCCTGGTGTAAATAATAGCCATGCCACACATACTAGATAAATTGCTAGACTTCCATATACAATTGCTCTTTTAACACTTGGACGTCGCTCAAATGCCACTAAACAACCAATCACGATCAACAGGGAGAGACCGAGAAACGGTAGATATTTAATTACGAACATAAGTAGTCTCCTCCTTAAAGATTTACCATCTATCTTATGATGATTTGCGCTTGGTTACAAGGTAAACTGGAATTCCTAATAAAGTTATAACTATTCCGGTCGTGGCCAGTATCGGTTGGTCGATAATCGTCGTGACTAAGACGAAAATTCCACCCAGAATGGCAACCACTGGTAAAAATGGATAGAGGGGGACTTTATATGGTCGCACTAAATCTGGTTGCGTGCGACGTAGCTTAATGACCGCATAGAAAATCAAAACGTTAAAGATCCACATGACAAAGATTAACATGTCGGTCAACAGGTCAAAGGAACCGACAATCATCATTAGTCCAGCGATTACTAATTGGACGATTCCAGCCACGTAAGGGACCGCTGTGCGTGATAATTTACTTAGATGATTACTCATTGGCAGAGAATCTTCTTTAGCCATGGCGTAGGGGATGCGCATTCCGGTCATCGTATAACCATTCAAAGCTCCATAAACGGAGATTAAGATTCCAATGGTCACTAGTTTTCCACCGACGTTACCAAAGAGCTGTCCAGCAGCGGTAGAAGCTGCATTTAGATTGCCCGCTAAATCGCTGATTGGGAGGGTCTTCAAAAAGACCAGGTTAATGCCAAGATAGACGACCATGATGCCAGTTAGTCCCAAACCAATCGCAAGGGGCAAGTCTCGTTTAGGATTCTTCATTTCTCCAGCAATTGCGCCAATTCCTAACCAACCATCATAGGCAAAAAGGGTTGATAACAATCCGCCACTAAAACCGGTTAAAGTTTGAGAAGTCGTAAAATGTTCCGGAATCAAGCTAAGATGGACATTGCTTGGAGCAAAAAGTCCAAAGGCAATAATCACTACAATCGGAATTAACTTGGCAATCAAGGCCACCGATTGGAGACGTGCACCGTGCTTGGTACCTAGTAAATTAATTCCCGTAATTGAGGCGCCACAGATGACCGCAATTGGTAAGATTAGTCCAGCTTTCAAATGAAAGAGGTTCGTAAATTGCGTTCCAAAAATAATGGAAAGGGCAGCAATGTTAGCGGGGAAGTAAATTAAGGTCTGCGCCCAACCTAATAGAAAACCAGTTAGTTTCCCATAAGTGACTTCAAGGTATTTAATGGCGCCCCCGGTAACCGGAATCGCCGAAGCTAATTCGGCACTGGTCAGTCCGGCACAAATCGTTAGTAGACCACCAGCTAGCCAAGCTAACAGGCTTAGTCCCGCGGATTGCGTGCTAGCCGTTACACTAGAAACCTTGAAAAAGACTCCCGCTCCAATCACCGTCCCCATCACGGTCGAAAAGGCTGCAAAGAGCCCGATGTTCTTTTGCAGGTGGGTATGTTCGTTTTTATTCATAAATTCTTTCCTCTATATGCTTTAAGACTTATTTTACTATTATAAATAATTTTGCTCAGGAGTGGTAATTATCTAACAAATAAATCACCTTTCTAGCTGAAAGGTGGATTTAATATTTAGCTAACATGGCTTGTAGTCGCTTTAAGTAGCTGGTCTTAAGCTGTTCGGGTGCTTCAATCGTCAGGTGTTTACCAAAGGAAACTAGGTAGTGGGTCATATAGTCCAATTCAGCTCGATTGTAGCCACCTACGATGTAAGGCACATCGTCAATCATTTCTAAGTGCATGTTGGGGTAACTATGTTTTAAGAAAAGCTCTTTACCAAAGGGCGTTAACCGGCATTTGAATGGAATGTTATGGTAGGTGCTTTCATACTGGTCCTGTAAAGCTTTGAGTTCTGCCAGCGTTAAGGTAGGGGTCTTAGTCGGATTTATCTTTAAATCATGCATATAATCACACCGGTAAGTGCCCCAGCGCTGGGTGTCCGGATTATACGCACTCGTAAACCAAATTCCATTACGATAGAAGAGTTCGTAGATTTGGAGCTGAATGTGGACGTCTTCGTATTGGGTGTAGTGAATTTGGATAACCTGTTCTTCTAAGATGGCATTCAGAATGATTTCAAGGTTGGAAATATCCTGCTGATTTTCTGGAGACATTGTCGCAAATAGTTTTTGTTGAATCCGAGCATAAGATTCGTCAAAAGGAGTGACAGAAAGTACTCGCAAAGCCTTTAAGGCAAAGAAGATGGCTTGGACTTCCTTCTTATTAAAATAAATTGGGATGAGGTTGGATTGATTCAATAAGCGGTAACCTCCGTTGCGTCCCGGTTCGGTATAGTAGGCTAAGCCCATTGCTTCTAATTCTTGAATATCGCGTAAGGCCGTCCGTTTAGATATGTCAAACTCAGCGATAAGGTCCTTTAGTTGAAAGGAATACTTGTCTCTGAGAAAGATTAATTCTTGGTTTAAACGTTCTGATTTTTTCAATTGCTAATCTCCTATTTAAAAGGTGCCATGTTTTGGCGCCTTTTTATTATATACTCGGTTTAACGAAGTGAAAAGGGAGATTTTAAAGATGAAAACATTGATTATTAACACCCATCCAGATTTTACTAACGAGGAACATTACTCCATTAAGCTCCAAAAGATATTTATGGAGAAATTTCAAGAACGTTTTCCCGCTGACCAACTAACACTTTTAAACCTTTATGATATCGAGGTCCCTCGCATTGAAAAAGGCCAACTTATGGATGTTTGGCAAAAACAAATCGCAGGAGAACCACTATCAGCTACTGAACAAGCAGTTGCCGATCAATCAGCGCACTTACTGGCTCAATTCAAGGAACATCACCGGATTGTGATTGTGGCACCGCTCCATAACTTTAACGTCACGTCCCGCATGAAAGACTACATGGATAATATTATGATTGCCCGGGAAACCTTTAAATACACCGAAGACGGATCTGTGGGATTGATGACCGATGATTATCGGGTGCTCTTGCTTCAAGCTAGCGGCTCTATCTATACGAACCACGATCGCTATACACCTTTGGAATTTTCTCATTTCTATCTCCAAAAAATGTTTGAAGAAATTATGGGCTTTGATCAATTTTCAATTGTGCGGGCCCAAGGAACGTCCGTCATTACTCCTCAAGCCGTTTGGGCGAATGTCCCAGTTGATATGCAAAAAGCTTTTGATCAATTCTACGCTAACTAACTAGTAGTAGGCTACCGAGTTAAACCGATTCGAATATTGGATTAGATTAGAGTACAATATTCAAAAAGGAGGTAGCCCATGGAGCGTAAAAGACATGCTAAGTATCGGCCTAAATTTAATATGCGATTTGTCCATCACCGTCGACGAATAATTTTAGGAGCTTTTCTGCTCGTGGTGCTACTAGCCACGGCTGGCGTCTGGGTAGTTAAAAACCAACAACGCGGGGCACGGTTGGCGCTAGCGCCGTATCCCGTTCATGGCTGTGTGATTGATCAGGAAAATGGCATTATCGATTTTAATTCCTTACAAAAGCAGCACATTTCATTTGTGTATCTCAATGCCACGACCGGGGCGACTTACTTTGATGATAGTTTCAATACAAATTATAGTCGGATTCAATCGACTGATCTTAAGGTTGGTATTGTGCATAACTTTAGTTTCCAAAAGCGTCCCAAAGCCCAACTGCGTTTTATTAGTCAAAAGGTCAAGAGTAATACGGGACAGCTGCCCGTAGTGATTCGAGTGAGTTACTATGGGGATTATAATGCTAAGCGGGTTGATTGGAAAAAGGCGGGTCCCGATTTAGCTGACTTGGTTAAATTGCTAGCTAATTACTATGGACAGGCGGTTGTGATTAAGACGACGCCGGTCATCAAACGACAGCTAGATCCTACTTACATTAAACAAAGTAAGTTTTGGCTAGAAGAACCCCAGATTAAAAAACACAATCGGCGGGTTCAATTTGTCGAATACGATGCGGAACAAAAATTTAAAAATGATCATAGTGATTTGGAACTTCCCGTCTCCTATTTTAATGGTTCACAAAAGACTTGGAATGAACAGACTAACTAAAAAGAGTTGTGGGTAACCGAACGGGGTTACTCACAACTCTTTATTTTTTTTAGATTCAATAATGGCATAGGTTTCATTATTCGCTTCGTCATAAATGCTGATGGGACGATAATCATTCGCTTTAATTATTAAATGATAGCCAAAACGGTCGATAAAGGTAATTCCATAATCATCTAGAGCTTCCACGACGGTCTTGAGCAATTTGCCATCCAAATAGACATCATAGTTAGGACGGATGTCTAATTCATGCTCCCGATTAGTAGTTTGATCGTGATACAACCATGTCCCAGCAAAAAAAAATGGACTCACACCTTTAGGATCCTTAGCCGGTTTTTTTGAATCAAGTCCAATGAATGAAAATAGTTCACCGAACGCATTTTTTTGCCAGTTCATCGCTTCAACTCCCTCTCTCAATCTTCCGTTTAAATATACCATTAATTAAACCGGGGAAGTAGCGAAAAGACTCTGTTTTTAGGAGTTGTTAATAAAATGAATTAAAGTGAAATAATTCCGTAATACTGTAGTTTTAAGGTAAAATAGAAGTATGAAATTAAAAGGAGGAACTACCATGATTAAATTTGGAATTATTGGTACTAATTGGATTACACAACAATACGTTGACGCTGCTCACGCTACCAACGAATGGAAGCTAGTTGGGGTATATTCACGGACCATTGAAAAAGCAAAATCATTTGGTGAAAAGAATGGTGCTACTAAGTTCTACGATCAGATTGAAGACTTAGCTAACGACCCCGAAATTGATGCCGTTTACATTGCTTCGCCAAACAGTTTGCATTTTCAACAAGCCCAACAAGTCTTGGCAGCGGACAAAGCTGCGGTAGTAGAAAAGCCAATCGTCGCTAATCCAACGGAATGGGAAGAACTCTATCAAACTCTAGAAGCCCATCCAAAAGCTCGTTTATTTGAAGCGGCTCGGCACTTACATGAACCTAATTTCCAAGCCATTCAAAAACAAGTCGGCGAGTTGGAATTAATCCAAGGGGCTACGTTAACCTATGCTAAATATTCCAGCCGTTATGATAGCTACCTCGCTGGCAACGAACCAAACATTTTCTCATTGAAATTTGCTGGTGGAGCTCTCCAAGACTTAGGTGTTTACCTTGCGTACGATGCAGTAGCTTGGTTTGGGATGCCGGAAGAAGTGGCTTACTTCGCCCAAAAGTTGCGGACAGGAGCTGATGGTAAGGGCGTTGCCATCCTACGCTATCCCGAATTTGATGTAACTTTAAATATTGGGAAGAACGTTAATTCAGAACTTGCGTCTGAAATTTATGGCGTTAAGGACAGTATCGTCATGGATAATGCGGCCGAGCTCAATCAAGTTGAATATATTGACGCTCAAGGTCAACGAACGGTGATTAGTGAAACACCAGATGACAATCCAATGATTGCAGAAGCACGGGACTTTGCGCGCATTATTAATGATCGGGAAAATGAAAAAAACGCCACCGATTATCAAAATTGGCTAGAAATAAGTCGAAATGTAAATAAACTACTATATAATCTCCGTCAAAATGGTAAGATATATTTTACCAATGAAAAAGAAGAGGACTAAACATTAATGAATGATTTATTTAAAAAGCATTTTAACGAAAAGGGTTTTGCAGAACCGACTTTGATTCAACAAAAAGTCGCTGAACCCCTTCGAAATGGGGAATCGGTGCTCGGACTATCACCCACTGGTTCGGGAAAGACCCTCGCATTTGCCTTGCCGTTGATGGAAAAAATCACGCCTGGCGATGGAACTCAATTATTAGTACTATCTCCATCACAAGAACTTGCCATTCAGACGACGGATGTTTTCCGCGAATGGGCAGCTTTGATTGGACTTCGGGTCACTTCGATTACAGGGGGTGCCAACGTCCAACGTCAAATCGAACGCTTGAAGAAGAAACCAGAAATCGTGGTCGGTACTCCTGGTCGAGTTTTAACGTTGATCAATGAACGTCGCTTAAAAGTGAGTGAAATTCAAAGCTTGGTCATTGATGAAGCCGATGAACTTCTAACCGGTGAAAACCTTGAAGGAACCCGCCAAATTGAAGATCAACTCCTAGCTGATGTGCAATTAAGTTTCTTCTCCGCTACTAACGACCTAGCGCTAGATGATTTGGAAGCTTGGTTTGATGTGCATCCACAAGTGGTAGACGTCCGTGCTGAAGACAACACTCGCGGTCACGTTCAACATGGTTGGATTGAAGTGCCTGAAAAGATGAAAGCGCGTATTTTAAAACAACTTAGTCGAGTTAAAAACTTCCAAGGTCTGGTCTTTTTTAACCACGTTTCGACGATGGAAAAGACAGCGGCTTTATTGAAGCATGAAGGCGTAGATGTCGGTAAAATTGCGGGACATCAAGTCCAAATTGATCGTGCAGCAGCCATGCGACGTTTTAAGAAAAAAGAATTGTCACTATTAATGGTAACTGATGTAGCGGCTCGAGGCTTAGACATCGATCGTTTACCAGCGGTGATTAATTACGATATTCCTCACAACGCTACTACCTATACGCATCGCGTGGGGCGGACTGGTCGGATGGGGCAAGATGGGTATGTCATCAGTCTGGGAAATGATCATGATATTCGGGACTTACGAAAGATGACAAAGGAATTGGGAATTGAGGCTGAAAAATTAGCCATCCAAAACCGGAAAATCATTTTGGCTAGTGAATACGTTGAAGCACCTAAAACACCATCAATCAAGGCTACTTTAACCAAAAAATCAGCTCCTGAACAAAAATCACAAGCTGGAGCTGAGGCTCCTAAAAACTCTAAAGCAAAGAGTCAAAAGCAATTTGATAACCCTCCGGCAACCCCCAAGAAGAAGGGTAAAAAGAAACATTCTAAGCGTAAAGGAATGCGACGCGTTAAGAAAGAGTTATAAATTTATTGAATTTTGGTTAATTATATTTTTTATAGTTAAAAAAAGGCCTAAATAGTGTAATATAGTCACTGTTGAAAGGTGGGTATATTTTTATGCGTAGAGAACATACAAAAAAATCGCATACTGTGCGAAACACGATTTTAATCGTTCTAGCAGTTATTTTACTTGGAGGAGGGGTCTACGGTTTTCGGAAGTATCAAAATGTGAAGAATGCCGTGGATAACACCTATAGTAGTGCAGGAATTAAAAAACAACGTAATACAAATAGTTTGTTAAATGGTAAGAAGCCCATTTCGATTTTATTAATGGGAACTGACACGGGGGCTTTAGGTCGTTCATATAAGGGACGGACGGATAGTATGATGGTGGTAACCATTAATCCGAAGACTAAAAAGACCACGATTACTAGTATTCCGCGTGATTTAGGTGTTACTATCCCAGGTTATGAATCGAAGTCACCTTCTAAGATCAATGCTGCTTACGCCTTTGGTCAAGCTGGAACGGCGATTAAAACTGTCCAACAAGTGTTCAACGTTCCGATTGATTTCTATGTTTTAGTTAACATGGGTGGTATGGAAAAAGTTGTTGACGAAGCTGGTGGAGTAGATATCACGCCAACTTTGAGCTTTACGTATGATGGATATACCTTTACTAAAGGGGTTAAAACCCATATGAACGGGAAGAAAGCCTTGGCTTATTCAAGAATGCGCTACGATGATCCTCAAAATGACTATGGACGTCAGACTAGACAACGGGCAGTGTTAACTGCTATCATCAGCAAGAGCAGTTCTGTATCAAGCTTATTAAACAAAGATTTTATAGATTCAATTTCTAATGAAACTAAGACCGACTTTACCTTTAACGATCTAGTCGACTTGGCTAAAAACTATCGTTCATCGACCGGTAGCATTGAAGAAACCCATGCTCAAGGGGATGGGCAGATGGTTAATGGTCAATCCATGGAAATTGTTTCAAACACCGAATTACAACGGGTAACTAACTTTATTCGCAATGGATTAAGTTTAGAACACGAAAAGACGGGCACCGCAGCCCTGTCTGCAAGCAGTGCTAACACTAGTGATAGTAGTGTGGAAGCAGCTAATATCAATGCAGGAAATTAAGGAAAACTAAGGAGATAGAATCATGGCAGCAGAGTCAGAAGCAGTAAAAGAAGAAAAAAAACCATTTGATGTTGGTGACGAAGTTACCGTAGCAAAGACCGATTTGCTACCAACTGGTTTCGAAGGAACCGTGGGTAAAGTTTATGAAAACTCAATTTTAATTGAAATTGATCCGAACAGCGTTTCTAATCCACGCTCGGAGGAGTTGCATGATCTTCACGGACGGGTAGTCGTTCGAATGAGTGAAGCTAAGAAAAAATAGGGTTAGGAAAACTCTAAAATTTGGCGTAACTTAACCGCCAATTTTAGAGTTTTTTGTTAAGATGTATTATTTTTGTAAGCAAAAAAGGGTTGTTTATGATAAAATACATGAAGTTAGATTGTGTACAATAAAAATACTACATTAAAGACGTATAAGGAATTATCTGTACATTATTAAGTTTATCTAAACTTAATGATGTATGAGGCTTTTGATAAGTATTTTATAGTTGCTTTTGCTATTATAAATATTGTAAGCATATCCAACGGTATATTGTAATATTATTGATAGAGAAAAGGGGAATGACAATGTCAAAAAAGATTGATCTTAACTCTGATGAACTGATTGGCAGTCGCGAAGCTAGCTTGATGTGGGGCAAGCAAAAGGATTATGTTCGCACAATTTATAACAAATATCCAAAGCGCTTTCCGGAAGGCACTATCCGTAAGTTCGGTAAGCAGTTAGTTGTAACTCGTGATGGTATGGAAAAAGTCACAGGAGTTAAATACGAAGAACTAAAAGAAGAAGACATCAACAAAGCTAAAGAAAACAAATAATTTTTTGACTTAGAGTACAGGTAGCTGGATTAGACTTCTAATTTAGAGGTCGACGCCGACTACATCGATAGAAATTAGGAAATTCTTTTTTACAGTCCTAACCGAAAAGCCATTTGATCCAATGTTGTTGGGCTAGATGGCTTTTTAGTTTAATTTGATATGAAAAAATCACCCAATCTAATTAAGATTGGGTGATTTTTTTGTTTTGGTTCGCATATGATTAACGAATCCCAGTATTATCAACACTTCTGTCTGTATTCAAATGTCCCCGGCGAGAATCGAACTCGCAACCTATCGCTTAGGAGGCGATTGCTCTATCCAGTTGAGCCACGGAGACTTAACTAGTTTATTTTCGCACGATTTTTTAACGATGTAAAGCAGTGGATGAGCCTTTTTATAACGTTTTATGGGTTATCTTTCGTTAAAATTGAATTGATACGGTCTTTTTAGGACTTTGGTTGTGCTGATACAAAGAAGAAAACGAACATTAAATGCTTGTTTTATATTTAAAGTTAGTGTATATTATTTCGTGGTAACAAAAGTACACCAAATTTATGCACTTCGAGGGGACAAAAATGAAAGTATTTGACTATGAAGACATCCAATTAATTCCAGCAAAATGTATCGTCCGTAGTAGAACCGAATGTGATCCTACAGTGGTCTTGGGAGAACATCGTTTTAAACTACCCGTGGTTCCAGCTAATATGCAAACTATCATCAATGAAGAGATTGCTGAAAAGTTAGCTGAGGATGGATACTTCTACATTATGCATCGTTTTGAACCTGAAAGAAGAATGGACTTTGTTAAAAAGATGAAAGACAAAGGCTTGATCAGTTCAATTAGTGTTGGGGTTAAAGACGATGAATATGCACTAATTGATCAACTTGCTGAAGAAAATCTTACTCCCGATTACATTACCATCGACGTGGCTCATGGTCATGCTCAAAGTGTAATCGACATGATCCACTACATTAAAGAAAAATTACCAGCTGCCTTCGTGATTGCAGGAAACGTTGGAACACCAGAAGGAGTCCGTGAACTGGAAAATGCTGGTGCCGATGCAACTAAAGTCGGAATTGGACCTGGTAAAGTATGTATTACTAAAATTAAGACCGGTTTTGGAACTGGTGGTTGGCAATTATCAGCTCTCCGTTGGTGTGCCAAAGTGGCTCGTAAACCATTAATCGCTGATGGAGGAATCCGAACTCATGGTGATATTGCTAAATCAATTCGGTTTGGTGCAACTATGGTGATGATTGGTTCATTATTTGCCGGACATATCGAATCACCAGGTGAAACTAAGGTGGAAGATGGCGTGAAGTATAAAGAATACTTCGGTAGTGCTTCGCAATACCAAAAGGGTGAAGCTAAAAACGTTGAAGGTAAGAAGATTTGGATCCATCAACGTGGACATTTACGTGATACACTCCAAGCAATGCGTGAAGATCTCCAATCATCGATTTCCTATGCGGGTGGTAGAGATTTGGAAGCCATCCGTAAGGTCGATTATGTGATTGTGAAGAATTCGATTTTTAATGGTGATGTATTGTAAAAAAGAGTGTGGATGAAACCGGACTGACCTTGAGGATTAACATGATATCGACATAAATCTGGGTTAGGGATTTGTGTCGATATTAGGTTAACCGGAGAGGTTAGGTTTCAGGAACAGGTTTCAAATAAAAAAAGAGTGTGAGCGAAACCGGGTTGGCTTTGAGGATTAACATGATGGAGATATAAATCCGGGCTATGGATTTGTGTCTGCATTAGGTTAACCGGAGAAGGCAGGTTTCGGGAACAGGTTTCAGAAAAAAGAGTGTGGATGAAACCAACCCGGTTTTGCTCACACATCTCCAACACCAAAATCTAAAAAAATAACTCAACTTAAGCGCAAATCTGAACTAAAGGTTTGCGCTTATACTGGGTTAACCAGAAAAAAAGGCATCAATCGCAATTTGCGACCGATGCCTTTTTTTAATTAATTATTATTATTTAGCCCAGTTACCATTTCGGAAAACCGGAACGATGCTACCGTCGGGTTTAATTCCATCAATGTGCATTTGATCCGAGCCAACCATGAAATCAACGTGGGTCTGACTGATATTCATGCCATGACGTTGTAATTCATCTGGAGTCATCGAACTTCCGTTTTCGATGGTAAATGGATAAGCTTCTCCCAACGCCATGTGGTCAGAAGCATTTTCATCAAAAAGGGTGTTGAAGAAAATTGTATTTGATTGTGAGATTGGTGAATCATCGGGAACCAAAGAGATTTCACCGAGTGATTTCGCACCATCGTCGGTTTGGAGGAGGTGTAAGAGTACTTCTTCACCACGATCAGCGGCAGCTTTAATTACCTTACCCCGTTCAAAAGTGAGGTGAATTCCCTCAATAATCGTGCCTCCATAGCTTAGCGGTTTCGTCGAAGTGACGGTACCGTCGATGTGGAGATTATCTGGGGCAGTGAAAACTTCTTCTGTAGGAATATTAGCGACGAAGGTGTTCCCAGCTGCATCCTTTGCATCAGCGGCGACCCAGATATGACCTTTAGGTAAACCTACAGTAAGATCGGTTCCAGGGGCCTGGTAATGCAAGGCAGCGAAAGCTTGTTGATTAAGCCAATCCGCATGGTGAGCAAGGTCCGCAATTTTATTTTGCCAAGCTGCAACCGGGTCCGCTTGATCGACCAGCGTGGTTTTGAAGATGGCTTGCCATAAAGCTTGGACGGCCTCAGCGCCCTTTAATTTTGGAAAGACCAATTCAGCCCACTTAGGATCAGCGGCGGCCACCACCAGCCAGCTAATATCGTTGTTAGTAGTGACTTGCATGATTGGGCGCTTAGCTAAACCTTGGGCAGCTTGATAAGCAGCGATGCGTTTACTAGGAACCTCGGCGAGGGCATTAGGGTCATCACTAATCAAACTGATGCGCGACACGCGTTGGTCAGCTAAGAATTGCCATTTATCTTTTTCGTAATCAAAAACTTGACCAATCCGTGCTTCAGACGCATGCATTAAGAATTGGCGAGTAGTTTCAATATCGCTCCATTCTAAAATTACGTCTGCGACTCCTAAAGCATAGGCTTCGGCGGTAATCAGGTTGGCTAGATGTTTTTGCGTTACGGAAGCATATAGGATAATCGTTTGTCCTTCTTGAACATTCACACCAACACGGGTGATTAATTGGGCATACTTCTTTAAATTTTTTTCAAGTTCGCTGTCATTCATACTGGGAAAACCTCCTTATTTTTTTACTATCCTAGCATATTTTATGCAGGAATGCTGATATAATATTCTTAGAAGTTGAAGGGTGGCTATAAAATGAAGCAGATTAAAGTAATGAGTATCTTTGGCACACGACCAGAAGCCATTAAGATGGCACCAGTGGTCAAAGCCATGAAAAACGACGACCGGTTTGAACCCATCACGGTGGTGACTGGTCAGCACCGTGAAATGCTCGACCAAGTTTTACAAATTTTCCAGATTAAACCAGATTATGATTTGAACATCATGGAAAAGGGTCAAACTTTGAGTAGCATTACAAGTAAGGTCTTATCCGGCATGGACGAAATTTTAAATCACGATCGCCCGGATTTAATTTTGGTACATGGAGACACGACGACAACTTTCTCAGCAGGCTTGAGTGCTTTTTATCACCAAATCCCTGTTGGACACGTGGAGGCTGGTTTACGAACTTGGAATAAGTATTCCCCATTTCCAGAAGAAATGAACCGCCAAATGACTGATGTGCTAACAGATCTTTATTTTGCTCCAACCACAACCAGTGAAGCGAACTTGCTTCAGGAAAATCATCCACAAAAACAAATTTTTGTGACTGGTAATACGGCGATTGATGCCTTACATGATACGGTCCAAAAAGATTACCAAAATGAGGTTCTTGATGAAATCAAGGCCGAACATCGGATTATCTTAGTTACCATGCATCGCCGTGAAAACCAAGGCGCTCCGATGCAACGAGTGTTTAAAGCCATCCGCCAAGTGGTCGACGAAACTCCTGATGTGGAAGTGATTTTCCCTGTCCATCTCAACCCTAAGGTTCAACAGATGGCAGAAGAGGAATTGGGCAATGACGCTCGAATTAAATTAATTGCTCCTTTAGATGTACTGGACTTCCATAACATTGCTGCTCGGAGTTATTTGATTATGACTGATTCCGGTGGAGTCCAAGAAGAAGCCCCATCCCTCGGCAAACCAGTCCTCGTGCTCCGCGATACGACAGAACGTCCCGAAGGGGTTGCTGCCGGAACTTTGAAGTTAGTCGGTACCGATCCAATAGAGGTTAAAAAACAAATGACCTTGTTGTTGAATGATGCGGAGGCTTACAACCAAATGGCTCAAGCTAAGAATCCGTATGGAGACGGGACAGCGTCGAAACAAATTCTAGACGCCATTGCTAAATGGCAAAATCAGTAATCATTGTATTAGTTTTCGATATAATAAAGGAGCTGTGACTAAGCTACGATAACTTGTCGGTTATCTAGCAGCTGTCACAGCTCCCTTTATATTATTAATAGCTATTGGGCGTTAAATTTATCCACTAGGCTACTTGCAAAATTATCCAAACGGTCTAAATCTTCTTGGGACTCAGGGGCAAGGTTAATTTTAAGATTTTCCGCACCTTGAATGGCGTGGGCTTTAGTCATGGCTTCACTGAACTTATCGACCGCTAAGCAATAATATTCAGCGTAAAAGGTATCTCCAGAACCAGCTACTCCAAAGACTTTATCAGAAAGGTCAAGTTCAGCGAGGTCATCAAAGAAATCCATTCCTTCTTCTGGTAGAGCTCCTTCATCGTAGGTGTAAGGAACAATGACGTTAATGTCATAATCTTTTAGTTCGGCAGCATCCGTTTGTGAAATTTCAGTTTCATCGACTTCAACGCCGAGGTCTTCTAGGGCTTCGGTGATGATGTCGGCGCAATCTTCATTGTTACCAGTGATAGTGGCAAAAACTACTTTAGCAGTGGGCATATTTAAGTAACCTTCTTTCCAATTAATTCTTATCAAAGTATAGCAAAAAAGGAGCTGATTAACATTAATTCAGCAGAAACTAAAAAAATTACCATGATTACCGCCCAGAAAAAGGCTGGTCGCTACAATGTTTTTCTTAATGGTGAATATGCGTTTCCCATTAGTGAAGAAACCTTTATCCATTTTCGTTTAAGTAAAGGGATGGAAATTACGGGCGCGCTCTTAGAAGAGATTGGTGAATATGAGACGAGTGCGGAAGCCTACAATAAGGCTTTAAATTTCTTAACGGGTCAATTGCGGACACAAGATGAGGTGGCTAAGAAACTCTTCAAGCTGGATTTCCCAGAAGAGGTTGTTGGTCCTGTGTTAGCTAAGCTGACTGATTTGAACTTGCTGGATGATGCCGAATATGCCAAGAGTTACGTTCGGACGATGATGAAGACGGGGGACAAGGGACCGCGTTATCTAATCAACCATTTGCGTCAAAAAGGGGTTTACGAGAATGACATCCAAACGGGCCTTGCTCTTTTCACTGCCGAAGACCAAGTGGAGCTGGCGGTCCAAGTCGGCAGCAAAATTCAAAAACGCCAAAGTAATTCCGCCCTTAAACAACAGAAACTCAAAGTTCGACAGACTTTGATGAATAAGGGCTTTAATTCGGCTACGATTGATTTAGCACTCCAGAAAATCGAATTTAAGGTTGACGAGGAGGCCGAATATGAAAAGTTAGTTAAGTTGGGTGAACGTTTAGTTCGAAAACATGCGGGTCTCCCTGCCTATAGTAAAAAAGCCAAAATCAAGCAGGCTTTGTACAACAAAGGCTTTGAAATTGACTTGATTGAACGGTTCATGCGTGAAAACGAGTTATAGAATTCTGTAGGAAAGCTTAAAGCATGGTGCAAATCTAAGGCTGGTTTTGTTATAATTGAAGAGAAATTCAAAGCTTTCAGCTGTAGAAAGTGGGCTTAGGCTATGTCTCAGTACTCAGAAAGACCAAAAGAGGGCGAGTATATTGCGATAAAAAGCTATAAGCATGATGGGAGTTTGCATCGGACTTGGCGTGAGACCATGGTCCTGAAAAACAACGAAGATGAGTTTATTGGATGTAATGACCATACGGTGGTCATTGAAGATGATGGTCGTCGTTGGGTGACCAGGGAGCCTGCGCTAGTGTATTTTAATAAACATACGTGGTTCAATGTGGTGGCGATGATTCGAGACAGTGGGGTTTCGTATTATTGTAATATTGCGTCGCCGTTTGTGTTGGATCGCGAAGCCTTAAAATATGTCGATTATGATTTGGACGTAAAGGTTTTTCCAAATGGCGAACGGCGCCTACTTGATATGGACGAATTTGAACAATTCAGTAAAAAATGGCGCTATCCTCAGGATACAATCAAAATTTTATTGGATAGCGTTCGCGAATTAACGGGTTGGATTGATGAAAAACGTGGGCCATTTTCGGTCGAGTTTATTAATATTTGGTACAAACGTTATCTAAATATAGCGGAGCGAAATACTCGATAAAAAAAGGAGGTGTGCATAACACTTCCTTTTTGTGTAAAAAATACTAAAATTAGAATGACGATATCATGCGAGGAGTACGTTATGTTTGAAAAATTTAGAAAAACGCCATTGATGTATTGGTCTTTGGAGCTACTAATCGTGGCGACTTTAATCTGGGTGTGCACGAAGATTGATTTCCTGTTTACCCCGATTGGGACGTTCATTAGTACTGTATTTATGCCAATCATTTTAGCCACCTTTTTGTATTATATGCTTAATCCCTTGGTAAAGTTGTTAACTAAGGTCCGTTACAAGAAATTTAAGATTCCCCGCACCTTAGCAATCGTGATTGTGTTTGTCCTATTTATCACGTTGATTGTATGGGGAATTAGTTCTTTCTTACCGAACTTAATTGATCAGGTTTCCCAAATGCTGGGGAACTTGCCTTACATTGTCAAAAGGTTGCAAAAGACCGTCCCACAGTTGTTAGAACATTCGTGGTTGAAGAAGATTGACTTTGCGCCCTTTATCAAAAATATCAATAGTGAGATTGGTAAGTATGCGGAAGGCTTTTTAGCAGGGACGGCCCTGCATATCGGTAATCTGATTTCCACCTTAACTAATGCCACAGTGGTGGTGATTACTGTGCCAATCATCTTGTTCTATATGCTAAAAGATGGTTACAAATTGATCCCCACAGTTGCCCAAGTGGTTCCACACCGGAATCGTAAGAATGTGGTGGATTTATTTAATACTATGAGTGATACTTTATCTTCGTACATTTCAGGACAAGTCATTGAATGTTTGTTTGTTGGGACGTTCACGGTTATCGGTTATATGATTATCCAACAACCTTACGGCTTACTCCTCGGAGTGATTGCGGGAATCTGCAATATCATCCCTTATGTGGGTCCATATTTCGGAATTTTCCCATCTTTACTAGTGGCAATTGCTCAATCACCGGGCCAAGTTGTTTCAGTGATTATTGTGGTATTGATTGTTCAACAGGTGGACGGAAACTTTATCTATCCTAATGTGATTGGTAAGTCACTTCAAATTCACCCGTTGACCATTATTATTTTATTGTTGGTGGCTGGAAAGATTTCTGGCATTCTCGGAATGATTTTAGCGGTGCCAGCATATGCGATAGTTAAAGTTTTGATTAACTTCATTCATCACATCTGGAAGTTAGATCAAGAAACCATTGAAGAAAAAATTAAGCCTCAAAAATAATAATAAATTGGTAGATATAATGATAGTATGGTAATATCTACAGAGTTGAATAATATAATTCAAGGAGAATAAATCTTGACAAAAGTAATTACTTACGGAACCTTTGATTTACTACACAAAGGTCATATCCGTCTTCTCAAGCGTGCTAAGGCACTAGGAGATCATTTAACCGTTTGTGTTTCAACTGATGAATTCAACGCCATTAAGGGCAAAAAAGCTTATACGTCTTTCGAAGATCGTAAGTACATTTTGGAAGCGATCAAGTATGTTGATGAAGTTATTCCAGAACGTGATTGGGATCAAAAGATTAGCGATGTTAAGGACCATGACATTGATATCTTTGTGATGGGTGACGACTGGGAAGGTCAATTTGATTTCCTAAAAGATTATTGCAAGGTCGTCTACTTGCCACGTACGGCTGGTATCTCAACTACTAAGATCAAAAAAGATCTTGGACTAGGCGATTACAAAAAAGATTAGGACTACAAACTAAGATTGGGATGTCTAGACGATTCCAATCTTATTTTTTAGAGAGAAAGGAACTACTATGAATCAACAAGATTTAAAAAATGCGGTGGAAAAACGCCGGACGTTTGCCATTATTTCCCATCCGGATGCTGGTAAGACGACGATTACAGAACAACTATTGCTCTTCGGGGGCGTTGTGCGCGAAGCCGGAACGGTTAAAGCCCGTAAATCTGGCAATTATGCTAAGTCGGACTGGATGGAAATTGAAAAGAAACGTGGAATTTCGGTTACTAGTTCGGTTATGCAATTTGATTACGCTGGTAAACGAATTAACATCTTGGATACTCCTGGACATGAGGATTTCTCAGAAGATACTTATCGAACCTTGATGGCCGTGGATTCAGCTGTCATGGTAATTGACTCCGCCAAAGGGATTGAGCCCCAAACTAAAAAGCTTTTCCAAATTTGTAAAATGCGCGGTATTCCAATTTTCACTTTCATGAACAAGTTGGATCGGGATGGACGCGAACCCCTAGACTTGGTTAATGAATTGGAAGAAGTCTTAGGCGTAGAAGCTTATCCGATGAATTGGCCAATTGGAATGGGTAAGGGACTAGCCGGATTGTACGATATTTACAACAACCGCATTGAACTACATACTGATGAACCAGAATTTTTGGAACTTAATGCTGACGGCGAACTCAAAGAAAGCAATCCGATCGAAGAGGAAAGTGTTTTCCAAGACGCCATGATGGAAGTTTCTTTAATGAAAGAAGCTGGCAATCAATTTGATGAAGCCAAGATTGCTACTGGGGAATTGACTCCCGTCTTCTTTGGTTCGGCTTTGACTAACTTTGGGGTTAAGACTTTCTTGGATGCTTACCTCCAATATGCTCCTGCACCAACTTCACATAAAGATGAAGCCGGTGAAGAAATCGAACCAACTGAAGAAGAATTTTCAGGATTTGTTTTCAAGATTCAAGCTAATATGAATCCTAATCACCGTGACCGGATTGCCTTTTTGCGCATTTGCTCTGGAGAATTTGATCGTGGGATGGACGTCACTTTGAACCGGACGGGTAAAACTTTACGCCTTTCTAATTCCACTCAATTCATGGCAGACACACGTGAAAACGTGGAAACAGCGGTTGCGGGAGATATCATCGGACTTTATGATACGGGTAACTTCCAAATTGGGGATACTATTTACGCTGGCAAACATGCCATTCAATTTGAAAAATTACCACAATTTACACCGGAACTATTTATGCAAGTTTCCGCTAAAAACGTGATGAAGCAAAAGTCCTTCCATAAGGGAATCAAGCAATTGGTTCAAGAAGGAGCTGTCCAGCTTTATACTAACTACACTACTGGAGATTATATTCTCGGTGCCGTAGGTCAACTTCAATTTGAAGTTTTCCAATTCCGGATGCAAAATGAATACAATTCCGAAGTAGTTATGCAACCTATGGGTAAAAAGACTGCGCGCTGGATTGACCCAGAACAACTCGATGAAAAAATGTCGTCTTCACGTAACTTATTGGTTAAAGACCGTTATGGACAACCATTGTTCTTATTTGAAAACCAATTTGCAGAACGTTGGTTTGCTGGTAAATACCCAGATGTTAAACTAACGGCCAAACTCTAAAAACTAAATCTTTCTAAATTAACACCTCAAATGGGGTTAATTTTTTAGTTTTTAATATATAATGGTTAAGTTGTATCAAGAAATATCACGTGGAGGAACGATAGCATGAATCGTTTATGGGGTAAATTTCGACAGGGGCTAAATACTAAATTTGGCTTCTTCATGCTAATTACAGGTTTATTTTGGATTAAATCGTACATAGCATATCAAACAAAATTCACGTTGGGTGTTCAGGGTGGCATGCAAGAATTGATTCTCGCCATCAGCCCGCTGGGTTTTGCCATACTTTTGTTCGGGATTGGATTGTATATCCGTGGTAAGTGGGCCTACTGGTACATGATTATTATGGATACCATCTTATCGACTTGGCTATTTGCCAACATCCTTTATTATCGCGAGTTTTCAGATTTCATTACCTTTAATTTAATTAAGGGTTCTGGGTCAGCCTCCGATAATTTAGGAAAGAGTCTGATGGGAATTCTACGAACTACTGATTTCCTAGTTTTTATTGATGTAATTTTCGTTATTGCTATTTTAGCGTTTGGATTCGTTAAGATAGACCAAAGCAAGTTCAAGTTAATGAACTCCTTTGCGGTGACGGTCCTATCGATTGGGGTTTTAGCAGCTAACTTGGCTTTAGCTTATTCCAACCGTTCAGGATTATTGACGCGGACCTTTGATAATAACTACATTGTTAAGTACCTAGGACTACAAAGTTTCACTTTGTATGATGGGGTTAAGTCATTTGAAAACAGCAATAAGAAAAAGGAAGCTAAGGGTTCACAATTAGATCCGATTAAGAAGTTCATCAAAGAAAATAATGTTCCTGCTAATGTTGAATACAAAGGGGTGGCTAAGGGCAAAAATGTCATTATCATCCATTTGGAAAGTCTTCAACAATTTGTAATTAACAAAAAATGGAAAGGCGAAGAAATTACGCCGAACATTAATAAGTTCTACAAGGATAAAAATACTTTAGCCTACGACAACTTCTTCAATCAAGTTGGTCAAGGTAAGACGGCGGATGCCGAAATGATGCTGGAAAATTCCTTATTTGGTTTGGCAGAAGGTTCGGCGATGGTAACTGACGGGACCACCAATACTTTCCAATCGATGCCCGCTTTAATGCAACAAAATGGGTATTCGACGGCCGCTTTCCATGGGGATGTAGCTAGTTTCTGGAACCGAGACAACGCTTATAAGTCATTTGGTTACCAGTACTTCTTCAGTAAGCAATATTACACATTGAAGAAGGGCTACGTTAGTGGATACGGGATGAAGGATAAGCTCTTCTTACAACAATCGGCTAAGTACTTGGAACAATTACCACAACCGTTCTATGCTAAATTGATTACGGTCTCGAACCACTATCCATACGGAATCGAAAAGAAGAACGTTTCTATCGACAAATGGGATACCGGTGATTCAACCGTTGATCCGTATGTGCAAACTGCGCATTACTTAGATCAATCAATTGGGGAATTACTAAATTACTTGAAGAAAACTGGTTTGTACAATAAGAGCACCATCATGATGTATGGTGACCATTATGGGATTTCTAACAACCATAAGCCGGCCATTGCCAAGATCTTAGGTTTGAAGGGTGTAACCAACTATGATCTTGCCATGTTCCAAAAGGTTCCTTTCATGATTCATTCACCTGGTCTAAAGGGTGGTGTTAACCACAACTACAGTGGTGAAATTGATGTGATGCCAACCTTATTGAATTTACTCGGCATCAAGACGCCAGGCGCTTACCAATTTGGACATGATATTAATTCAAAACAATACAACCAGATTGTGGCGTTCCGAAATGGGGACTTTGTTTCGAAGAAGTATACCAAGTACGGGGGCGACCTCTACTTGACGGCCACTGGTGAACAAGTCACAGACGAAACACCTGCTCAAAAACAAGAAGTGAAAAAGATCCAAGATTACGTTAATAAAGAACTCGAATATTCAGATAAGATTATTAATGGTGATCTCTTGCGCTTTGCCAAGTTGGATTGGTTTAAGAAGGTTAATAAGTCAGACTACAGTTACAATATGAAGTCGGCGCTCGAACAACTAAATAAAGCTCAAAGTTCTAAGACGAGTTTGATTGAACAAAACCACGGCAAATCAACGTTGGATGATTATGAAACGGATGCTCCTGAACTAGAAAGCAATGCTGATAAATCATCTAGTTCAAGCAGTAGTTCTTCAGATAGCTCAGCTTCGAAGTCTTCAAGCAGTGATTCAAGTAGTAGCTCTAGTTCATCATCTGAAAGTAGTAAGTAACTTAAAGACTGAGAAGAGACCTTTAGGGGTGCTTCTCAGTTTTTTTATTAAGAGAGGAAGCGATTTTATGGCAAGTCATTTGATAATTCTACTATTAGTGGGACTAATGGCCGGAATTTTTGGAGCCATCCTGGGAATTGGGGGAGGAATGATTATTACTCCAGTTTTAACGGTGGCAATGGGATTAGATATTAAGTATGCGATTGGGGCTAGTATCATCGCGGTGATTGCAACGAGTTCGGGGGCAACCATTGCGTATTTAAAAGATGAGATGCTTAATTTACGAGTAGCGATGTTTTTAGAAATTGCGACGACCGTCGGGGCGATTGTTGGGGCAATTATGACCGGAATATTTAACTCGACCGTCCTTTTTGTGCTTTTTGGTTCATTCTTGGTATTTTCTTCTTGGAATATGTACCGCAAGTTGCGTCGCGGCGGTGGTGAAGAAGGTAGTACTAAAAATGATCGTTTAGCAAATCAACTCAACTTAAATGGTAGCTACTATGATAAAGCTCTTAAGAAAAATGTTGATTACCAAGTAGAAAATGTTCCCGGTGGTTCAGCCGTAATGTTTGGGGCCGGATTAGCCAGTGGATTATTAGGAATTGGTAGTGGAGCTTTCAAAGTTATGGCAATGGATAACATTATGAAGATGCCACTTAAGCCTTCTAGTGCTACCAGTAATTTGATGATGGGAGTCACCGCTGCTGCCAGTGCCATGGTCTATTTCTTTAACGGTTCCATTCATGCTGATATCGCAGGACCATTAGCGATTGGAATTTTATTTGGAGCTCAATTGGGAAGTCGAATTATGCAACATCTACAACCCCGTTGGATTCGAATGATTTTTATTCCCGTTCTTTTATATATGGGATTGCAAATGATTCTTAAAGGATTTGGGGTGAACATCTAATGAATGCTAAAAAACAAGAGATGCAACACGTGGAATTAGTCATTGGGCGTGTCCTTCAAGTGGGAGTATATATTTCAGCGCTAGTGATTCTATTAGGAATTGGTCTATGGTTATTTAAGAATGGTTCTGGATATTCGGGGGCTTTACCGACTCGGATTACGCCTATCTTTCATGGGGTGTTAGCTTTTAAACCTTATGCGGTTTTGATGTTTGGAATTTTCTTATTAATTTTGACACCCGTTCTACGAGTAATTGTTTCAATTTATGCCTTTGCTAAAGAAGGCGACCGTTTGTACGTGGTCATTACTACAATCGTACTAGTAATTCTAATTATTGGTATGGCAATTGGTTATCGCGGATAAAAAAAGAAGAGGTTAGGTAAACCATAATTGGTTTACCTAACCTCTTTTTATTATTTAATCTTTTTTAGGAGCACCAGTAATTTCAATTTGATCATCTTTAATCTTAGCGTTTAGTTGCTTTTCTGCTGGATGGTCAAGATAAAAGTCCGCGATGCGATCTTCAATTTGTTCTTGAATTACCCGACGCAATGGGCGAGCACCCATCTTAGGATTGTAGCCTAAATCAACTAAGCGTTCTTCAACTGGTTTGGTTACATCAACGTGTAGTCCTTGGGTTGCCAACATGCTATTAACGTCTGCAATCATTAAGTCGACAATTTGCATTAAGTTTTCCTTAGTTAAGGCTTGGAACTCAACAATGTCGTCAAAACGGTTCAAGAATTCAGGCTTGAAGTAATTTCCCAGTTTGTCAAGGACGGAGTGGGTCTTACCTTGAGCAGCTGCTCCAAAACCAACATCAGCTTGTACGTCACCAGTTCCGGCATTAGAAGTCATAATAATGATGGTATCTTTGAAGCTTACTGTCCGACCTTGTGAATCAGTTAGACGACCATCATCCAAGATTTGCAAGAACATATGCATGACATCTGGGTGAGCTTTTTCCACTTCATCTAGGAGAACTAAGCTGTATGGATGACGACGAACTTGTTCAGTTAATTGACCCGCTTCTTCGTAACCAACGTACCCTGGAGGCGAACCGATTAATTTTGATATTGAATGAGGCTCCATGTACTCACTCATATCAAAGCGAATCATAGAATCCTTAGAACCAAACAATTGTTGCGCAAGTTGCTTAGCTAACTCAGTCTTACCAACTCCGGTAGGACCGACGAAGAGGAAGGAACCAATCGGACGACCAGTTCCGTTTAAACCAATCCGGTTACGACGAATGGCCCGAGAAATCTTATCGACAGCTTCATTTTGTCCAATGACGTGATCTTTCAAGTTTTCTGAAAGATTTTGAAGTTGTTCTTGTTCCTGCTTTTGCAAGTCACCAACTGGAATGTCAGTCTTAGTTTCGATAATCTTTTCCATATCTTCTTCAGTGACCGTTGGTTGTTCTTCGCTACTTGTTGCACCATCTTTGTTCTTTTCAAGCTTAGAAACTTGATCACGGTAGTAAGCTGCTTTTTCGTAATCTTCTGATTGAAGGGCAGCTTTCTTTTGAGCTTCCGCTTCATCAATCTTCTTTTGAATGGTTTCTGGATCAGCGATGTTAATCGTTAGATTCTTCTTAGAACCAGCTTCATCAAGGAGGTCGATGGCCTTATCAGGAAGGAAGCGATCTTGAATGTAGCGTTTTGATAATTTTACGGCTGCTTCGATTGCATCATCCGTGTAGTGAACATGATGATAATCTTCGTATTTCTTTTGAATTCCTTTTAGAATCTTAATAGCTTCTTCTTCACTAGGTTCATCGACTTGTACTGGTTGTAAACGACGGGCAAGGGCCGCATCCTTTTCAATGTCCCGGAATTCTTTAAGCGTTGTAGCACCGACTAATTGGAAGTCGCCTCGGGCAAGGGCTGGTTTAAGAACGTTACCAGCATCCATGCCGCCTTCAGCATTACCAGCGCCAACAATTTCATGGATTTCATCGATGAAGACGACCATGTCTTTGTTAGCTTGAACTTCTTTCATTAGTTGTTGCATACGTTGTTCGAATTGACCACGAATTCCAGTACCTTGAACTAGAGAAACTACGTCCAAACGCACGATTTGTTTATTAACTAGCTTTTGAGGAACAGAACCTTCCACAATCCGCTGAGCCAATCCTTCTACGACAGCAGTTTTACCAACCCCAGCTTCACCAATTAAAACTGGGTTATTTTTAGTACGACGGTTTAGAATTTCAATGACCCGTTCAATTTCGCTGTCACGACCAATCACGGGATCAATCTTACCTTGTTTAGCTAAATCAGTTAGGTTCAAGCCATACTGACTTAAAAGTGATCCGCCGTTGCCACGGTTGTTAGGATTACCACCTGAACCATTTCCACCACCTGGTTGAGTAGGGGGAACTTGTTGTCCATAGAGGTTTTCGGGTTGTCCCATATTGCCGCCTTGCATCGCACGGAAGATGTCATCTAAGTTTCCAAATCCAAATGGATCTTGTGCCATACGAGCACCTCCGTTTCTATTAATGTTATTATTTCGTTGATTTTTTAAAAGTTGATAGCAATTCTGACACAGATTAACTTCTGTACGTTGACCATTCACGTTCGTATAGAGGTGAATGCTTGCTTCGTTCTTTTGACAGTTTTGACAAAGCATCTGCTGTCTCCCTTCTTTCAAAAATGTGAAACGATAATTAGTCAAATGATGTTTGACCAATATTGACCATACCTAAATTATACACACTCTATTTCAGAGTGCAAGTAGTTTGATTTGAAAAAAAGATGGATAATTAGGTAATATTATTGTTGATAACAAAGTACTTAATGGTATAGAATAAATAGACCGAAGTGAGGTGACAACATGCGAGATTATTTACAGCTTTTGAATGATTTGAAGGATGGTTCAATCAAAGAGCTAAAGATTACTGCAGAGGAGTTCCAAGATTTCCAGCCACGTTTTATGGAATTTCCTGAAAGAAAGCAAGTAATTGGAAAAGCAGACCGTGGCGGGATTGTTGTTTATCACTTTGAACGTATCAAAGATAAATAACGGATTTATTTAAGTTTTATGTAAGGGCTTGCTTTGCAACTAATAAATTGATATTATTCTTATCAAAGGCTTATAAATAATTAGTGTACGTTCACTACTTATTTGGGTCAAAAATATATGTGTAATCAAAAGGAGATATTTTATTATGGAAAAACGCGACTTTCATGTAATTGCAGAAACAGGTATTCATGCACGTCCAGCAACATTGTTGGTACAATCAGCTAGCAAATTCAACTCAGACATTCAATTAACTTACAAAGACAAATCAGTTAACTTGAAGTCAATCATGGGTGTTATGTCACTTGGTGTTGGCCAAGGCGCAGACGTTACTATCTCAGCTGATGGTGATGACGAAGCAGACGCAATCGCAGCACTTGAAGATACAATGAAAAAGGAAGGACTATCTGACTAATGGCTGGCACATTAAAAGGTATTGCGGCCAGTGATGGGATTGCCATTGCTAAAGCATATTTGATGGTGGATCCAGATCTTTCTTTTGAAAAGAAAAACATTACTGACGTTGATGCAGAAATCAAACGCCTTCATGATGCTTTGGAAAAGTCTAAAGAAGAACTTTCACTCATCAAAGCTAAGGCTGCAGAAAACCTTGGTGCTGAAGAGGCAGAAGTTTTCGAAGCTCATTTAACCATTCTTTCTGATCCAGAATTGATTGGTAATATTGAAGACAAAATTAAAAACGACACAATTAATGCAGAAGAAGCTACTAAAGAAGTTACGGATAACTTTATTTCAATGTTTGAAGCAATGACTGATAATGCTTATATGCAAGAACGTGCCGCAGATATTCGTGACGTTACTAAACGTTTGATGAGTCACTTGTTGGGTGTGGAACTTCCTAACCCCGCTTTGATTGATTCAGAAGTCGTTATTGTTGCGCACGACTTGACTCCAAGTGATACAGCTCAATTGGATCGTCGTTACGTTAAAGGCTTTATTACAGATATTGGTGGTCGTACATCACATTCTGCAATCATGTCTCGTACCCTTGAAATTCCAGCAGTTGTTGGTTCTGAAAAGGCTACTACTAGCGTAAAACAAGGCGAAATGATGATTGTTGATGGACTTACTGGGGATGCAATTATTGCACCTACTGATGACGAAATCAAAGCTTATCAACAAAAGGGTGAAGAATTTAAGGCTCAAAAAGCTGAATGGGAAAAACTTAAGAATGAAAAGACCGTTTCAAAAGACGGCGTTCATTTTGACTTAGCTGCTAACATCGGTACACCGGATGATTTACAAGGTGTTCTTGACAATGGTGGTGAAGCCGTTGGTTTGTTCCGTTCTGAATTCTTATACATGAATGCTTCCGAATTACCATCAGAAGATGAACAATTCGAAGCTTATAAGAAGGTTGTTGAAGGCATGAACGGCAAGCAAGTTGTTGTTCGTACAATGGATATCGGTGGAGACAAGGAACTTCCTTACTTACCACTTCCAGAAGAAATGAACCCATTCTTGGGTTATCGTGCAATCCGAATTAGTTTGGATCGTACAGATTTATTCCGTACACAACTTCGTGCTTTGCTCCGTGCTTCGGCATTCGGTAAGCTAGCAATTATGTTCCCAATGATTGCTACAGTAGCCGAATTTAAGAAGGCCCGTGCTATCTATGATGACGAACGTCAAAAGATGGTCGATGCTGGACAAGAAGTTGGTGAAATCCAAGTCGGTATGATGATGGAAATCCCAGCTGCTGCTATGATTGCTGATAAGTTGGCTAAGTATGTAGACTTCTTTAGTATTGGAACAAACGATTTGATTCAATACTCATTCGCTGCTGATCGTGGTAACGAAAAGGTTTCATACTTGTATCAACCATATAACCCATCATTGCTTCGCTTAATCAAGCAAACTATTGATGCTTCACATGCTGAAGGCAAGTGGACTGGTATGTGTGGTGAAATGGCCGGCGATCAAATCGCTGTTCCAATTTTAATGGGACTTGGTTTAGACGAATTCTCAATGAGTGCAACTTCAATCTTGAAGACCCGTTCATTGATGAAGAAGTTAACAACTGACGATATGAAGAAGTTAGCTGAAAAGGCTGTTACAGAAGCTGAAACTAACGAAGATGTAATCAAGTTAGTTCAAGAAACTGTTGACAACATTTAATCTAAAGCAAACTATTTTAGAACCGCTGACCTTAGTGTCGCGGTTCTTTTTTATTCTCTAGGAGGAAAATCAATGAAATTAAAATTAAAGTCGGGAGCCCAAATCTTTTTTGAAGATGAAGGACAAGGTACACCTATTCTGTTTTTAACGGGCTTTGGAGGCAATACTGAAATTTGGTCGGGACAAGTGAACTTCTTTTTGCAAAGAGGCTATCGAGTGATTCGATTAGATTATCTAAATCATGGTCAATCTGATCGAGTAGATGGTGAACTTCAAATCGGAGATTTAGCGGATGAAGTTCTACAATTAGTAGATTATTTACAATTAAAAGAACCCATCGGAATTGGTAACTCGATGGGAGCAGCAGTATTGTGGAATATTATTAACCTTCGAGGCTGGGATTTCTTGAGTAAGGCCATCTTTGTGGATCAGTCACCTAAGATGTTAAATGACCAACAGTGGCACCTCGGATTTAAAAATTTAGCGGAGGATAATTTTGATGAAGTAATGAACGAACCGATTGTCCGTCCAGCCTATAAACACATTGATGATTTTGTCTTCAAAAATTCTAAGGCCATTGATTCGGCCTATCCATTTTCTCAACCTCGGAACCGAGCTTTGGTTAAGGGGCATGCGAAAAAGGATTGGCGCTTTGTCTTAGAACAGGCGACGAAACCAGTGTTGTTTATAATGGGGGAAAAAAGCCCCTTCTTTGATAGCACCAAGACCGCTGAACTATCTGCCTTAAATGCTAATATCACGGTTAATGTAATGAAAAATGTGGGGCACATTCCGATGGCAGAGGATCCCACTGAATTCAATCGATTAGTATTACAATTTGTCTAAGGTTGACGGGCGA
Source organism: Pediococcus pentosaceus (assembly GCF_001437285.1). Lineage (GTDB taxonomy): Bacteria > Bacillota > Bacilli > Lactobacillales > Lactobacillaceae > Pediococcus > Pediococcus pentosaceus. Next base: position 55,441 of record NZ_JQBF01000008.1, read on the forward strand.
GGTTTGCATATCACATTTTAAACCAATATAATTAACACCAACACATAGTTATTTAGTATGGAAAGGGAGATTTGCTGTGAATATTGGATTATTTACCGACACCTACTTTCCGCAGGTAAGCGGAGTAGCTACATCGATAAAAACACTACGAGACCAGCTTGAAAAGCAAGGTCATCAAGTGTATATCTTCACTACTACAGATCCTAAGGTCGATACCAATGTATACGAACGGAACATCTTTAGGTTTACGAGTGTTCCGTTCGTATCTTTTACAGATCGGAGGATTGCAGTTAGTGGATTTATTCGGGCTGCTCAGCTGGCCAAAGAGTTAAACTTGGACATTGTTCACACGCAAACTGAGTTTTCACTAGGCTGGATGGGAAAGTTTGTGGCTAAGTCTTTGAAAATACCACTTATTCATACATATCACACCATGTACGAAGACTACTTGCACTACGTTGCTAATGGTAAATTGCTCAAGCCATATCATGTTAAACAGATGACGCGGGCCTTTTGTTATCATATCGACGGAATTGTTGCTCCTAGTGAACGAGTTTTAGATACGATTGAAGGATATGGCATTAACGTTCCGATTCGAGTAATCCCAACGGGGGTCAACCTAGAACAGTATCAAAAACCAAACAAGCGTAAGCAGTGGCGAGAAAAATTGGGTTCCGACGAAAGTAGTCCTATTCTTCTTTCACTAAGTCGTTTAGCCTACGAGAAGAATATTCAAGAAGTGATTGATAGTTTTCCAGCCATCTTAAAAGAGGTACCCAATGCACAACTGCTAATTGTAGGGGATGGGCCAGCGCGCACCAGTCTGGAAAACCAAGTGCATGACTTACATTTAGAAGATAGTGTCCAATTTACCGGAGAAATCAACAATGATCACGTCTATGGTTTTTATCAACTAGCTGATTTATTTGTTTCAGCTTCAGATACTGAATCACAAGGTCTTACATATATTGAGGCTTTAGCATCGAACTTAAAGGTGGTTGCTAAGTCAGGTCCTTATACAGATGAACTACTAGATGATATTTCTTTAGGAAAAGTGTTTAATACTGAAGATCAATTAGTAGCTGCAATCAAGGACTACATTGAACATCCAGATGCTTATAATGATCCAGCACCACGTGAAAAGAAACTCTATGAGATTTCAGCGGATTATTTTGGTAAGCAAGTTGTTGATTACTATAGTAGTGCAATTAGTACACATACAGATTTAGAGTTAGACGAAGATTCTGAATAGAATCGGGGTTAAAATCAGAATAATTTTGTTTAATGTTAGGGGTTAAGGTATGCCAATTAAGGTCAACATGTTTTCATCAGCTAGTAAGGTAAAGGGGCAAGGTGTCGGCAGTGCGTATGAAGAACTCATTCGTTTGTTGAAGACCCATTTTCCAAAGCAAATCGATGTTTCAATCAATAAATTTACTAAGGCTGATATTAGTCACTATCACACCATCGACCCTAATTTCTATTTATCAACCTTTTCTAAAAAAAGGGGAATTAAGGTCGGTTATGTGCACTTTTTACCGGAAACGATTGAGGGAAGTTTAAATATTCCACAACCTTTCCGTTCTATTTTTTATAAATACATTATCTCGTTTTATAAGCGAATGGATCATATTGTAGTGGTGAACCCCACATTTATTGATAAATTAGTTGCTTATGGGATTAGTCGGGATATTATTACTTATATTCCCAATTTTGTCCGTAAGAATGAATTTTACCGTTTTACAGAGGCAAATCGGGATGCGGTACGGGAACGTTTGGAGGTTAATAACCGTTTTACCGTGCTAGGCATCGGACAAGTCCAAGAACGTAAAGGGGTTAAAGATTTTATCAAACTTGCGGAGAATAACCCTGATAAGTATTTTATCTGGGCAGGAGGTTTTTCATTTGGTCGATTAACCGATGGATATGCCGATTTGAAGCAGGTGGTTGATAATCCACCTCGTAATTTAAAATTTACGGGGATTGTAGATCGTAATGCGTTGGTAGAATACTATAATGCGGCCGACCTATTTCTATTACCTTCATACAACGAGTTATTTCCAATGTCGGTTTTAGAAGCCTTTAGCTGTGGTGTTCCAGTCATGTTGAGGGACTTAGAGTTGTATCATTCCATTATTAAGGGGTACTATATACCTACTCAAGATTATGAGGATATGAATACTCAACTCAAATTAGTATCAGAAGATAAAGAAAGGCTGAATAAGTTTAAGCAGCTATCAGACGAAGCTTCGGAAGAATACTCTGAAGACCATCTAGCTGATATATGGTTAGACTTTTATTCATCTTTGACCAAATAGGGGGAGTTTATCTATGTCAAGGAGGAATAAAGTAGTCCTTGCGGTGATGATTCTAGCTGGTATTATAATTTTTGGCTTTTCATTACGAAACGTTAATTTGAATCAGATGGCACGGGATGTTGTCCACTTGAATATGTGGTGGCTACTTGTAGCTTTAGGATGCATTGTGTTATACCTCGGGTTAGAAGCAGTAGCTACCAAAATGTTGATTCAAAGTAACGGGGATCGTTTATCATGGAGGGATGCTATCCGAATTCCACTAATTGAACAGCTGTTTAACGGGATCACACCCTTTTCATCAGGGGGACAACCCGCTCAATTGGTGGCTTTAATGCAAAATGGGATTGAAGGAGGTCGAGCGAGCTCGGTACTACTAATGAAGTTTGTGGTATTCCAGTCTATGGTCGTCATCAACTTCATTTTTAGTTTATTGATCGGCTTTCAGTACCTTGAAGAGAAAATCCGTTTCTTATCTTGGTTTGTCTTATTTGGCTTTTTAATCCATTTAGCGGTGATTATTGGCTTGTTGATGATTATGTATTGGCATAACTTCACTAAGCGGCTGATATCGGCTATTTTTATACCAATTAAGCATTTTGTCAGTAAGGAACGTTACACAACTTGGAAGGTTACGTTAAATGAGAAGGTCGACTCCTTTTATCAAGAGAGTGTCAGGATGAAATCACAGTGGAGATTACTAGCTAAAGTAGCCCTGGTGACTTTCTTACAACTGCTTTTCTACTATCTAATCCCGTATTTTATCCTATTAGCTTTAGGAAAAAGCGATGTTAATATCGTAATGGTTACTTGTTTACATGTGCTAATCTTCATGGTTATCTCTTTATTTCCAATTCCAGGGGGAGCGGGGGGAGCCGAATACGGCTTTAGTGTCATCTTCGCTCAGTTTGTTGGTAATAATAGTAAGTTAGTCTTAGCTATGATGATCTGGAGAATCCTAACCTATTACTTCGGAATGTTCGCTGGGATGGTAGCAACTGTAGTTAAACCACATAAAGTAAACCGCGTAAAAGTAGTTAAAAACGAGTGATTTCACTCGTTTTTATTTTTTTTTTCAAAAAAGGGTTGACCAATCCCCGTTATCTTGATAATATATTTAAGTGCTCTTCTGAAGGGCACGTACGACTGGTTAAACTTCAAATCTTGATAAAAAAGAAATGAAAAAAGTTCTTGACAAGATATAACGAAGTTTGGTAAACTGGTCAAGCGAGGTTAACGCCTCGGTCGTTGAGAACAAGAAATTGTTTAAAAAAACTTTTAAAAAGTTGTTGACAATAATTGCTCTCGATGATATAGTTAAATAGTTGTCAAAA
>NZ_JQBF01000009.1 GCF_001437285.1 Pediococcus pentosaceus
TTCATAGGGACGACCTTCGATGATATCAAAAATCGTCTTGGCAGCGTCTCTACCCATTGTTTCCTTCGGATGTTCAACTGTACTTAGTTTGGGAGAAATATATTTAGCCAATTTATAATTATCAAACCCAAAAATTGAAATATCTTCTGGAATCTTTAATCCCATGGAGCGGACTAAATCTATCACCCGAATGGCAATTTGATCATGATAACAGATAATCGCTGTTGGCCGATCTGGACGCGCTAAAATGCTTTCGATTCGAGTAAATACATTGTGCATGTTATCAGATGATTGGTACATCACCATTTCACTTAACATCACTAAATCTCGATGTTCCTGGTATGCACTAATGTAACCCTTCATTCGATGGACACCCTGTGTATCATCAATTTTAAAAATTCCCAGTATCTTTTCGTGACCCATCCCAATTAACTTGTTGGTAACTTGGCGTTCCGCCTCATAATCGTTAACTTCCAAGTACGGGAAATCTAACTCGGGATAGTGCGCATTAATGAATACCGTGGGTAATCCTGTCTCTTTGAGCTTATCGTATAAGTCTCGATTAGGATTTCCAAGAGCACTTTGTGTTGGTTCAATAATCAAGCCTGATAGGCCAATTTCCATCATTTTTTTAATTCCTTTACGTTCTTTCTGAGGATCGTTTTGGGTGTTACTAATCAAAATCGAATATCCTTCAGCAGAAACGTAGCGGTCAATCCCCGTAATAATGTTTGGAAAAATATAATCTGCTATATGCGTTGAAATTACCCCAATCATTTTTCCTTCGATGGGTTTATTTATATATTTTTGCCAATCATCTACAAACATTCCACCGCCTTGAATACGGTAAACGTAATGATCCGTTTCAAGATCACCAATCGCTCGTCTGATTGTATATCTGCTAACGCCATACTGTTCCATTAAACTGGCTTCGGTTGGCAACCTGTCATTAATAGAATAATATCCAGATAATATTTTTTCTTTAATATCTCGTTTTACAACGTCGTATTTATTTTCCATATCTATACCTACTCTGTTAAAATACTTCCCCTATCTATAGTAACATTTCACCAAGATTTTATCGTATATTAGGTATAACTTTTAAGATTACCAAATAAATTTGTCCGGACAATTTTTAAGAGTACATGTTTTAGTCCCCAAGCTTACTACACAACCATATTTTTTGCCTTTTTCCCAGTTGCAATCGCTTGCAACTCGACCCTATCCTCTGCTATGCTCGTGCCAACAATGGTAATTGTTTATTCACCTAAATTTAGGATGGAGGTAATTAAATGACTGAAAGTTATCAATTTGATGTTTTGTACTTAGGCGCGGGGCATGGTGCCTTCGACGGGGCGGTTCCACTAGCTAATAGTGGTAAAAAAGTCGCCATCGTCGAAGCGGACAAAATCGGAGGAACTTGTCCAAACCGTGGATGCAACGCGAAAATTACGCTGGACAACCCGGTTCAACTTTTACGCCACCAAGAACGCCTTGATGGCATTGTAAATGGTGACTTAAAACTGGATTGGACTGCCAATGTAGAACATGAACACGAAGTCATCGACGGCTTGCCGGACATGATTACTGGTCTACTCGACTCTGTTGACATCGAAATTATTCACGGTCGTGGAAAATTTGTTGATGCTCACACCATCGAAGTGGATCAACAGCGCTACACCGCTGACAAAATCGTGATTGCAACGGGGCTACGTCCCCACCATCTAGATGTTATGGGATCAGAACTTACGCATGACAGTACTGATTTTATGAACCTCAAGCATCTTCCTGAAAATATCGTAATTATTGGCGCGGGCTATATTGGCATGGAATTTGCCACGATTGCCAATGCTGCCGGCGCGAACGTCACTGTACTTTTACGCCATAATCGGGCGTTGCGCAAGTTTAATCAAGATTACGTAAAACAAGTCATTGCCGACCTCGAAAAACGAGGGGTGAAGTTCATTTACAACGCTCAGGTGGATCGTTTTGAGGAAGACGGTTCTCATTTTACCGTGTCTTATAACGATCACGAAACCCTCACCACCGACTGGATTTTGGATGCTACCGGACGAATTCCTAATATCGAAAACATCGGATTAGACGAAGTAGGCGTTAGTTACAATGCTAACGGGATCGAAGTTAACGATCATCTCCAAACTAACATTGATAACATCTATGCTTCTGGTGATGTGCTTGATAAAGAACAGCCTAAGCTCACCCCGACTGCGATCTTTGAATCTAGTTATTTAACCCAACTTTTCACAGGAAAGACTACTGACGCAATCAATTATCCGGCCATCCCAACCATTGTCTTTACCTCACCACAAATCGCACAGGTTGGTATGAGCGTCGAAGAAGCTCAGCAAAATCCTGATTACACCATTAAAACTAATCATCTTCCTGACGGATGGTTCCGCCAAGTTGATAAGGAAACAATTGGTGATAACACCTTGATTTACGATCAAGACCATCATCTTGTAGGAGCAGCTGAAGTTAGTGAACATGCTGCCGATGCAATTAATGTTTTATTACCAGCAATTGAGTTCCAATATACAGCTGAACAACTAGGCCGCATCGTACCGCTCTTCCCTACTTTGGGAGCGGACGTCTGGTCACAGATTTAAAAAAAAACGCTGAGCCTCTTTTAAGGAGACTCGGCGTTTTTTTATTATTTAGTAAATTCAGCAATTGCATCATCAATATGTTGCCGTACTACCTCAACATGATCCATTTCATCATCTTCTACATGTGGTAAAGGATTACGTGCTCGTCCTACACTTACCCCACGTTTAGCTAAGATTAACTTCATCACATCATATAAATTACCTTTAAATGATGTCAATTCTGAAATTAAATCATTAATTTTAAGTTGAATTTGAAGAGCTTTTTCAAGTTCACCTTCACGAACGCACCGATCCGCTTCCATTAACAATTCTGGATAAACACCGTAAGTTCCACCTATACCTGCATCGGCCCCCATTACGCGTCCACCTACAAATTGTTCATCTGGCCCGTTGAAAACAATATTGTCTTTACCAGCACGTAATTTCCACATATTGATATCCATTACTGGCATAGATGAATTCTTAACCCCAATAACTTGTTCTTTTGCCATCATACGTTTAAATAAGTTTTCTGATAGTGCATAACCGGTTGTTTGCGGAATATTATATATAATGAAATCTAAATTAGTTACTTCCATCATGCTTGTCCAATATGCTTCAATTGCGTGTTCAGGTAATCCAAAGTAAATTGGTGGGATTGCAGCAAGGGCATCCACTCCAATACTTTCAGCATGCTTTGCTAACTCGATGCTGTCACGCGTTGAAGGAGCGGCAACATGAGCAATAATAGTCATCTTACCACCCACAGCTTCCATCACATTTTCTAAAACTAGTTTGCGTTCCGCAACTGTTTGATAGATACATTCACCTGATGAACCTCCTACATAGAGCCCCTTAACCCCTTTTTCTAAATAATACTTAGCTAATTTTTGAACCCGTTCTGGACTAATATTTCCTTCATCATCATAACAAGCATAAAATGCGGGGATAATACCTTTGTATTTTTCTAAATCTCTAATCATTATATAGTTCTCCTTCAAATAAAATTTTTTAAAAGTTATAAACAAATTTAATTAATCAATCTTTCACTTTAATTTTGACATCTTTATTAATTGTCCTGAATGTCAGGCCAGTAATGTCTTGTTTGTGACCAGGTTTTAACAAGCTAAATATATACCCTAAAATCATCGCTCCCAAAAATCCGACCACACTCACAAATAGAGCATTAACACCATGTGTTTGGATGAAATAACAAATAACTGTTGTAACAATCATTCCTACCGTAGCTCCAAATCCATTAGCACGCTGACTTAAAATCCCCAAAGCAAAGATTCCGGCAATCGGTACCCCAAATAACCCAAAGAGTGATAAATAAGTATCGATCATATCGGAACTGTGGAGTTTAATAAGCACTAATGTAACTAGTAGGCCTAAAAAGCCACAAATTAAAATACTTAAACGGGTCAATTTCATACTCATTGCATCGCTCTTATCTTTCATAAATCTTTTCTGAATATCTGTCACTAGACAAGCAGCGGTACTATTTAAACTAGATGCAATGGTTGCTTGGGAGGCAGCAAAAATTGCAGCAATGATTAAGCCAGCTATTCCGGCTGGAATTTCTGTTAAAACAAAGTAAGGCACTAAAGCCGACGTATTAAATCCCTGCGGTAAGCTTCCTCCATGTGTATAAAAACTATAGATTACAGTTCCCATACCGTAAAAAAGAGGGATTGTTATTAAAGAAAGTAATGCGTTAGTCCAAATTGATTTAGCAATATGCTTGTTATCCGTTGATGTGGTATAACGTTGAACCACATCTTGACTGGCAGTGTATTGATACAAAGTATTAAAAATTTGTCCCAAAAGAATGATTGGTACAGTTGACTTAGTTACACTCCAAACAAAGTCAGCTTTAGTCAGAATTTTACCTTTATTTGCAATATCATTTGCTACAGTAGCAAAACCGCCATGTGTACCATGTACGGCAAAGAAAATTATTAATACTGCACCAACTAAGAGTAAAATCCCTTGAATAACATCACTCCAAATTACACCTTCCATCCCACCATGATAGGTGTAAATAATACAAAGAATTGTAATTAAGGATGCGATTAAATAAGGATTAATGTTAATAATTGACTGCAAAGCTACAGTTGGTAAATAAATCACAATCGCGATTCGACCTATGTGAAATAAAATGAACAAAATGCTGCTAAATACACGTAAGAAAGGGTTGAATCGAAATTCTAAGTATTCATAGGCCGTTGTAACCTTTAATTTAGAAAAGAAAGGTATGTAGTACTTAATTAAAATTGGAGTAATTAGAAAAATTGCTAAATTTCCAAAAGCATATGCCCAATTAGTCAAAAATGATTTTTCTGGAGTGGACATATAAGTGATTGCGCTCAATGTTGTGGCAAAAATACTGAATCCAACTGCCCAAGCTGGCACATTACTAGTACTAGCTTTAAAAAATTCTTCTGAATTTTTGGAACTCTTCTTACTAAAACTCAGTCCGATTAGCAACATAATAATTAAATATGCAATCAAAACTAGCCAATTTAAAGCTCCAAAACCTTGTTTAACCATCTAGAAGCCTCCGTATTCTACGAAATGTAATTGATTGTGCTTCGTCTTAAACAGCATTTTTAAATACTCAAATGCAAATAAAAAATGCCACAAAAACTTGCACCGCTCTTAGTAGCATGCAACTTTTGTGACAATTGAATTTCGTTAACTATTACAAGATCATTGTAACCGATTACATTTTAAATGTAAACTATTTTTTTAATTTATTTCGTCGTTAACTTTTTTCATTTCAAGTTCCAACTGATCAGGAACGATATCATATTCTAAAAAAATAGGTATTGTTCTATCTAAATTTTTTACTAATGATTTCCACGCTGTATCTCCGTCATCTAGCATTACCGTAGCTTTTTCCCTAATATCTTTTAAATGGAATACAGTTATGTACTTTTTTAAAGCTAAAAAGGCTTCTTCAGGACGTTCATTCACCCAGTACCAATTTCCTGAATCAAATGTGTATCCTAGTTCTGGTACTTTGTTTAACAAAGTTATCAAATTATTTTTAAATACATTAATAGTTCCATTAATATTGGGTTGATTTTCAACGGTTACTTTTACTTCACTGTCTCGCAAAGCAGTTCGCAACTTCATTAAAGAATTTTCGTCTAGATTTTCAAATGAACCTAAGCTAATCTTTAAACCTCGAATGTGATGCCGTTCAGAAAGTTTTAAGTAATCAAAAATAGTTTGGTTAAGTCTGCCATTAGTAAATAATTCTTCTGGAATTGAAAAATAAAAGTCCCAACTTTGTTTTTGACATAATTGATCAATTTTATCTAGTTCAACCTCACGAGTGTCGCCTTGAAATAATTCTCCGCGAACTTCAACATTTGCTAAAGGTTCTCCAACTAATTGTTTCAAACATTGGTATTGACTAGCACCTTGTTGAATTTGATTTAAAAAAACTGCTGTATTAATTGATACTTGCATAGTAATTTTCCCCTCTAAGCTTTATTATTCAATAAAGGTACAATTGCCCCAATCAACTGGGCATTATTTCCCTGTTTAGCCGTACTTAATTTAGTCTGGTTGAAATTAAGTGGTAATAAATTTGTTAGTGTCTCATTCAAAAGACCTAATAGGTAATCTCCCTGAGCAGAAACAGCGCCTCCAATAACAATGTAATTTGGATCAAATAGTACAATGATTTCAGCTAAACCTCTTGCTACTTCCTTTACCCAAGCTTTAATAATGTCAATAAATGGCATCTGATTTTGTTTTGCTTTTTCGAAAGCTTCAACCACCGTAGTATTATATTCCGCAAGGCGAGCTTCCAAAGTTAGTGTTGATGCTCGCTGTTCATAATTTGTCCCTGTTTTAATATCAAACAAGGAATAACCAATTGAGTTACTCTTACCATGTGCTCCACCTATCAATTCGCCATGACGGTAATGCGCACCTCCAATTCCGGTTCCCAATGCAATACAATAGACGTCCTCCTGATCTAAATTTCTAGCATAAACTTCACCTAATAATGCGGCATCAACATCATTGATTACACTAACTGGTGTTTTACTTCGGCTTGATAGAGCGGATTTTATTGGCGTATTAATATAATTTGGAATCGTTGGTCCAGCATATTGAATACTGCCGTCTTTACCAACTATTCCTGCCGTACTAACTCCAATCCCACATAATTCTATTTCCTTTTGTATCGACATGGTTACTTCTTCCAAAGTTTTTAAGATATGATTGTCGATATTCTTTTTAGTGTCAAACTTGCCATATCGTAATATTTCCAAATCCTCATTAATCACACTATACTTAATAGTCGTTCCACCGACATCGAATGCAAGATAATTTCTTTCCATTCCGAATTCCTCCGTTCTATGGCGCATCGTTAATAGCGCTTTCATATTAACATTTGTTTTTATTTTTCACAATTAAAAAAAGTGAAAAATATTTTTACACTTACTGCCGTAGATGATTAACCCACCTAATGAAAATTATTATCATTTTATACCATTGCAATATTTTTTAACTCGTTGTATATTTACTGCGATGATTGAATTAAACGTTAACTATTACAAAACTAACTTTGATTAAATCACTATTTCAAATCACATATTTAATATTGCTATATTTCACCTAAATTTGATAAAAGAGAAGTGTCAGTATTATGAAAAATAATTTTTTTGAGGCGGTTAAAGGTAAGTTAATTATTTCATGTCAGGCTTTGCCTAATGAGCCATTGCATAGTTCTTTTATTATGGCTCGTATGGCAAGGGCAGCTAAAATGGCCGGGGCGGCTGGTATTCGTGCGAACTCTGTTGTGGATATTCAAGCAATTCAAGATGAAGCCGGATTACCGATGATCGGAATCGCAAAAACAGATTATCCTGATTCCGATGTTTTTATTACCCCCACTTTAAAGGAAATGCGGGCTGTGGCAGCTACTGGTGTCGAAGTTGTCGCTTGCCAAGTAACTGGTCAACGCCGACCCCATGATGAAAAACTTGCGGAAATCGTTCAACAATTCCGGACAGAATTTCCTAATACATTATTGATGGCTGACACTGATACCATTGAAAATGCACTTGAGGCAGACCGCTTGGGATTTGATATGATTGGAACCACGATGCGTGGTTACACGCCGGCCACCCAAGGTATGAATATTGCTGATCATGATTTTGAATATTTGAAGGAATTACGTTCCCAAGTTACGCGACCAATTATTGCTGAAGGAAAAATTGATACTCCCGAAAAACTAAAACGTTGTTTAGAATTAGGCTGCCACGCGGTCGTTGTTGGTGGCGCGATTACTCGTCCCTTGGAAATTGCCACTCGTTTTATTGAGGCCATTAAATAGGACCCCTGTATTAAAGACTGGAATACTTGAAAAAAGTTCCAGTCTTTTTTATTTTCAGCGTATAATTAATACTAATCAAACCTAATCTAGGAGGATTTTTTATGAACATCATTGACGTTGTGGAGCAAAAATACCCATCTTTATCGCGTCAAGAACGCAAAATCGCTCTAAAAGTCATCCAGCATCCCGCCGATGTCAAAAAGATGAATATCAATACTTTATCGAAAAAGGCCGAAGTTAGTACCGCCACCGTAACGCGCTTTGTTAAAAAGATGGGATATCCCGACTTCAGTCAATTTAAGTTAGGTTTGGCTGAAGCAACTTCAAATATTACCGAAAATGTTGATAATGCACCTCTTCCAGATCAGGTCACAGATTTTTACAATCAAATGATTACTGGAACTTGGAAACGTATCAATCAAAAAACTTTAAATCAAGTGGCGATGCTTATTAAAAATGCTCCCCGCGTCTTTATTTTTGGTTTAGGTAGCTCGGGTTACAATGCGCAAGAATTATCTCAACGGCTAATGCGGATGGGGATTAATGCTTTCGCTCCTTCTGATAGTCACACCATGTATATCAGTAGTAGCATTATGCAAAAAGATGACCTCCTAATCGTTCTATCTGTTTCTGGCAAATCGAACGAAGTCAATGAAGCCGTTGCTGTTGCTAAACAACACCAGCTAAAGGTCGTCTCCATCACTGCTTTTGATGATAGTCCCTTAGCCGAAATGAGTGATTACCAATTGTCCGTTCAATACAGCGAATTTGTTGATAATACTCAATTTATCAACTCCCAACTGGGTGTGGTTTATATCATCGATATCCTTTCAACCATGCTATTGCAAAATGAAACTTATAAAGCTCGCTATCAACAAACTGTTGCGGCGATTTTAAATCGGAAAATGAAATAAATTAAAAAAGATTTCAGCAGGGTAAATAACTCACCTTCGCTGAAATCTTTTCATTTATATTTATTTTCAATCTTCTCGCCGGACCTCAACCACCGCCGTATTTTCAGCTATCCGCATTAATACTGAGTCAATATTATTTTCAGCTGATAAGACCCCTTCCAACTCGACTGTAATCCGATTGTCATTGATATTACTAATCGAAAAAGTATTTTTTCTAAAGCCCCCCTCATTGAACATTTTTTGAATGGTCTTCAGTGAAGTCGAGTCATTTTTCATGATGATTTGGCAATGAAAATGCTTGCGCTTCAGCAAGTATTTCAACATGATGTTATCGCGAAAGAGATACTGTGAAGCCACAATCAAAACAGCAGCCGTGAAACCGATAAAATACAAACCTGAACCAATCGCCATTCCTACCGCCGCCGTCGCCCAGACTCCCGCAGCAGTGGTCAATCCGTTCACTCCTTCACCACGCACCAAGATTGTTCCAGCGCCAATGAAACTAATTCCACTAATAATTTGCGCCGCAATTCGTGAGGGATCCAGTCCGATGCCGCGACTTTGCAACAAATCATAAAACCCATATTTTGAAATTAGCATGGTTAACGCCGCTCCCAGCGCCACGATAATATGCGTTCGAATCCCGGCGTTTTTTAATCTGGCCGAACGTTCATAACCGATAAACGCCCCGCAAATTGCTGCGATTACTAGCCGACCGAGTCCTTCTAGGTCATTCATATCCATTTACAACACCTTCATTCACTTTTCTATATCATCTCACGCCCATTCTAACACCGCTTTCCAAGCCAAATGAACTTTTAGCCTGTCACCCACTTCAACTATTCTTATAGCCAGCACTATCGATACCGTGCGTGTAAAGTGGTATAGATTTCATTTTTGCTATCTTAGTAGCGATTTTTAGATAATAAATCCATATCATTTTCAATCGGTCTAAAAAATATTTTTTATTTAAAACAAACGTTATAGAGTCCACAAAGAAGACGCTTTTATTAAATGTCACCTGCAAAATCATACTTGTTAACGATACTTCTCTCTGGTACTATTTTACGTATTAATTTTTTTTACAAATAATCATTCTCAGGAGGACATTATATTCGGATGGAACTAAAACTGAACTACTACGATGAATTCCAGCAGCTCAGCTCAAAGCAAATTTTTACTGATCGTAATCCACAAAATTGGAACTTACCGCTGATTAAAAACGCTAAGATTTGTGGTGATACAACGGTGTATCTTCATGATATTAGCGCGTGGAACATTCCTGGAGAGACGCTCATTATTGATACAGAACGCCCGCCCCATACTACAGATCAGTCTACTAGAAAATTAATCCGAGATTTTTTACGCTCCCAACCTTGTCGGGATATTTTTATTCGCATGATGACCGATCATCTCAATATCACGCAAGCACGCCCCATTGTTTTTGGCACTTTTCGTGTGGTTCCTTTGAACGGAACAACCCGTGGTTCTGCCGATTGGGTGTTTGCACATCGACTAAGAGATCTCTATGCAGATCCCGAAGATAGTCGCTTTTCCTTTCTTAATTTTGATGACGGTAAGAAAAGCCTTCAGGTTCACGTTCCATTCACTGAATCTATGATTTGCAGTAAATTAACTAAAGCACAACATATTTCAGAATTAACTTATGATCTAATGCAGGGATTTGCTGATATCTTCGGTATGACCGTTCTTAAACCTAAAAATGAGGTGTCTTGCCAGATTGATCGCCGAATTCAAACTAAGGAACATCCCGAACTATTACCAATTGATGAAACCCTGATTGACCTAGCTGCTCACCTATTTACCATCGCCAGCGAGATTCTATTAGATGGCCCAGTTATTTCTACTAAAGCTGCTAAAAAACTATTAATGGACCCTGCGTACGATTTATGGCGTTTATAGAATAAATTTCATCCAAATCTAACCCAAAACCAGTATAATAAACTATAATTATACATATATTATGAGTTATTAAGTAACTAGTCTCTGGGGGATTTTTGTTTATGAAGAATACAGTACTAAAATGGATCGAACAACTTAAGGAGCGATTCCATCCGCAACAAGAGGACCATCAGCCTTTTGTCGATGACGAACTCTATTTGGGAAGTCGAAGTCGCAAACGTCGTGCTCGCAGAAGAAGTATTAAACGTTTAAGCACCTGGGTCGCTGGTTTAATTGTCGCTTTCTTATTAATCTTTGGCATTTATCGAGGGATTTCACATTTTAGTTCATCCCACCGAGCCGCCCGTCTAAATGAAGAAATTGGTCAGTTATATACTGATAATCGTCACGCTGATTTAAAAGATTCGGTAACTCAAACTAAGCTAGATAAGCTCAAGTCTGATGTTGACAGTTTAAAACATTATAAGAACATCGATTCCTTGCGTGCCAAACAAGTAGCTGCACAAAATGCTTATGATGTTCGCGCTGATTACAGTCATCTTTTCAATAAACAAACTCGCGTTGCTTTAAACGTGACAACTAAAAAGGTTGACCATCAGTTGAAAAACTTAAAGCAAAAAAAGGTACCCGCTCAATTTAGAACTAACTATACTAAACAGTTAAAAGACGTCCGCAAGATTGTCGTTATGGCGGATAAACTTAGCAAACGTTATAAAGTTATTATGAAAGCTCGTAAAAACAATCTTTCCGTTGACGTGACTACAGTAGAAAAATTGATTAAGGACATGAGTAAAAACCAAAAATCACAGAAAACAGTTGATCAACAAACTAAGTTAATTAGTTTGAAGACGGTCATTAATAAGGAAGATAAACAAGCTGCTAAGGCCGCCAAAGCGGCTGCGGAAGCCGCTGCACGGGCAGAAGCTATTGCAGCTGCCGAAAGAGCGGCCGCTGAATCTTCACGGGCTGAATCTGAATCAACTTCGAAGGCCGCTTCCAAGGCTGAATCTGAATCTTCTAGTGCAGCTAAAGCATCTTCTGAAGCCGAAGCTAAATCCGAGTCAGAAGCTGAAGCTGCCGCTGAAGCCCAAGCTAATGCTAACGCCCAGACAAGTACCGATGCATCTGACAGCACTAACGATGCAGGTACCACTAATAATACTCAGGCATATTACAACTTTAGTATCAGCGGCACCGATTCTCAAACTAACACTTCAAATACCAGTTACTAATTTAAAAGAGCTATAACCAAAGGTCGCTCGTCGAATTATCGACTCCCACGTCCGCTTGATTACAGCTCTTTTTTATTTGCTATTTATCGTGATTTTCAGCCCATTTTTCGGCCTGACTGATCCCAATTGGAATCGCACGGTCTTCATCATAGCCTTCATCTAAAAGTGCGTTAGCAATTTCAATTGCTTTATTCCGCACGGTTTCTGACAAGTTTTTCATCGACTCTGGATAATCTTTTTTCGTCCATGGCATATGACTTTCCCCTTATAAGTTGATGTGTTCTCCACCAGTAACACCATATATTTGGGCAGTAGTATAACTTGCTAAGTTAGAAGCCAATAAGACATACGTTGGAGCTAGTTCAGCCGGTTGACCTGCCCGACCCATTAATGATTTTTGTCCAAATTCTGGGATAGCTTCCTCCGGCTGTCCGTGATCTAACTGAATTGGTGTCCAAATTGGGCCTGGTGCGACACCATTTACCCGAATTCCGTCTTCGATTAACTGCTGAGCTAAGTTGATGGTAAAATTAGCGATTGCTGCCTTCGTTGCCGCATAGTCCAACAATTGGCTACTTGGATTAAAGGCTTGGACCGAAGTCGTAGTAACGATGGCGCCTCCCGCTGGAATGTGTGGTTTAGCCGCCTTCACTAGGACCAACATTGCCACCACGTTCACTTCGAAACTGTCTCTAATTTGTTGCACGGGGAGGTCATCAATCTTTTTATGGGCAATTTGTTGGCCGGCATTCAACACCATCGTGTCTAAACCGCCCAACTCTTCAACCACGCGATCAACCACTTCTTGAGGGGCCTTTTCGTCTCGGAAATCGTATGGCAATAAAACTGCCTTTCGGCCCGCTTTTTCGATGTATTCCGCGACTTCCTTCGCATCTGAATCTTCTCCAGGGAAATACTGGATGGCAACGTCTGCTCCTTCGCGAGCGAAGGCAATTGCAGCCGCTCGACCGATTCCTGAATCACCACCGGTTACTAACGCTTTACGATCTAGCAATAGTCCGTGACCTTCGTAAGTTTCTTCACCACAGTCTGGTTTAGGTCGCATCTCACTCTGTAGTGCTGGTGTATCCTGTTGTTGTTTTGGAAATTCTTCTGTATGATACAACTTTCGTGGATCCTTTAAATCTGGTTTACTCATTAATTCACTCCCTTTCTTTTGTAATTCAAATTCTAATCGAATAGAATTGCTTTATAAAGTAATATGCTTCAACGATGTAACCGTTTTACGAAAGGAGGATTAGCTCTATATGTCAACCAATTCGAATCAATTCGAAATTACCAAATTCAAAGACTTTAATGATCTTCAAAATCTAATTGAAAAGAATCGATTTCCGTCCAACATTGCAGCTGGGATCAAGACTCCGGAGGTTTTCCCACATACTTCCACGATTAAGGATGACAGCGGTAAAATCACCTACTTTGTAGGTCTCTGTAATTTAGTGATGACCAATCAAAAATCTGACTACGAAATTGTCCTAGACCCTTTAATTATTGTTTCGAGTCCTAATCAACTGAATTTTTTTGTTCGGGAAAACTCTAATACGGAAGCTGAGCTCCATCGTCTAACGCAGGCTATCCAACCTAGTTCGGCTGAAGCAATTATTGCCCATTTTCTATTGCATATTTATGATAACTATCGAACTAAATTGTCTCATATCAAGCTTCAACTAGAGTATCTCGAACAGCAATCAACCCAAACTACCCAGAATCAAGAATTAATTCAGCTTAAAAATGTTAAGAAGGATACCGTTCTTTTGGAACATACCTTAGAGACGCAACATCAGGCTTTAGAACACCTTTTCAAACTGGATGAATTTTCCAATAACCTCCAAGATGAAACGGTGATTTATAATATAAAAACCGCCGAACGTCAGATCACTAAACTAGTTGAAGTTTATCGTGATTTGATTGACGCAATCAGCGGTCTTTTTTCCGATATTATGAGTAACCATTTGAATCATTTAATGAAATATCTTGATTCAGCAGCGCTTATTATTTCCGTACCTTCCCTTATCGCGGGCCTCTGGGGCATGAACACCGGCGGCTTGCCCGGTCGACACACGAGCGTTGGCTTTTGGTCCATGGTTGCCGTTAGTGGTCTATTGGCCTTCATTACTTGGATTATCTTACGATTCAAAAAATTTAATGACTAATTTCATCCGTTTCCAAGAGGTATTTTAAATCATCGACTTGACGCTTCAATTCGGTCCCAATCGTGGTATCGGCAATGTTGCGTCGCGGTAAATCACGATCAATAATTCGTTTCAAACTAGTCGATTGCGTTTGCGATTCATACAAGTCATCAATACCTTGGAATGGCATGTGCGTTACAATCTGGAACCCGTACGAGTTATTAATTAATGTATATCCCGCAATCCCAGTCGATTTTTGATAAGCTTTGGATAGTCCACCATCGATTACGATAATTTGACCTCCACCTTTGATCGGCGACTCTCCTTCGCTGACTTTGACTGGAGTGTGCCCATTAATAATGTAACTATTACGTTCATCTAATCCAAATTTTCGTAAAATATAATGCGCAGTGGAAAGGCGATCTCTTAATTTAAAATAGGGGTTGTCGCCTTCCTTGTGAGTCGCCGAATCAGCAATAAAATATCGTTCAAAAGTGGTCATCGCCGTTCTACCAAAGAGGGGCGATTTTTTTCCAATCCAGCAATACCACATTAAATCGGTATCATCATCTTCATCACTCGTTTTCTTGGCTGCTCCAGCTCGAATGTGACGCTCGAAAAAGGTTAATAAATCTTTTCCAGCATATTTTTGACCATGATATTCAAATTGATCAAAATCACCATCTTCCGTTAGAGGAATACAGCCATGGTACAACAAATTATTATTGTAAATTAAATACATGCTTCCTTTTTCTAAAATGAAGTTCACATGCACCTTGATTTTAGGTGAATGTCTAAAGGAGTAACTCAAACTGTCAATGACTTCTTGTTCTTCCTTAGTGAGTTCATAAGGATGATCCGCATCAACCATTTGGAAACACCCATTTTCTAGCGGATATTCCTGATCTCCCAACTGAATTTTTCCTTGCTGAACTTCATCTAAAAAGAGCCGATCATCCATTTGAAATTCAGGTTGTCGTTTAATAACTTGTCCTTCTAACTTAAATTGGATAATGGTTAGCGCCTGATGAACTTGGGATAATAAATCCAAGTTGTTTTGGTCAAAGTCACCCGCCTTTGGATAAAAGGCGGGGTTAGCTTGATAATGTTGCGTGGCGAAAGTAAATAATGCTCGCAAATTAATACCATATTCCCGTTCCAAATCATAAATATAACCGTAGCGCGTGGCAATTCTAAATAACGTGGCAATGCAAGCTTGTGATCCTGCATAGCCTCCGAGCCAGAGCACATCGTGATTTCCCCATTGAAAATCTAACGAGTGGGCGTGCTCTAAAAGCTCTAACACTTGGTTGGATTTGCGGCCTCGATCAAAGACGTCCCCCACAATGTGAATATGATCAATCACCATTTTTTGAATCGTTCCAGCCAAGCTCTGAATCAAATCTTGGGCTCGGTCTAGCTCGATTATTTTACTAATAATCTGTTCATAATACTTTTGCTTGTTTTTTGGACTACCTTCTACATATAAAAGTTCTTCAATAATATACGCATACTTGGGTGGTAAACTTTTCCGTACTTTTGAACGAGAATACTTACTAGCACAGAATTGAGTGAGCCCAATCATGCGCGTAATCATCCCAAAATACCACTGCGTTAGTTCTTCTGCATCTTGTTCCAGTTGCCTTTTTTCTAAAGCATACTTCGGATAAGCTACAGTAAAATTCAATTCGTTTTTCTCTGTCTCATTCATTTCTGGAAAACAATCGTTGATCTTTTCTCGGATAATCCCCGCACCCGTTTTTAAAATGTGATTTAAGCCATCGTATTCACCGTGAATATCGCTGATAAAATATTCTGTACCTTTTGGTAAATTTAAAATAGCTTCTAAGTTGACGATTTCCGTTACAATTTCATCTTCGCTATTAAATTCCTTTTTCAATTCTTCAAAATATTTTTCTTTATACATTGGTATATATATCCTTTTTTGTTTTTTATTTGGAATTAATACCTTAGATGATAACATAAATAAAACCGCTTACAAACCAAACTTAACCGAACTTGTATTTTTGGTCTAGGGTTCAATATTTAAAAATAAAAATGCTTCATAACGAATTCGCTACGAAGCATCCTTTTTATTTACATCATTTTTGATAATTTTTCTTCAACTGAAGTTGCTGTAACCGCTAAAACTTCATTTAAATCTTCAATGTTCTTTTTACCTTGGGTTTGAAGCCATTGACGGCCAACTGCTTCGCTCTCTCCCGCAAATGGTTCGATGGCGTTACGCCAAGTTGCTCGGCCGCAAAGGACTCCATTGAATTTTGAACCTGCTTCGTGGGCAAATTTCAATTCTTCTTGGAATAGTTCAGCTGAAACCCCAGCACTGAGGAAGATAAATGGTAGATTGGTTGCATCACTTTGTTCCTTGTAGAACTTAGCTGCTTCTTCCTTACTATAAACTACGTCATCATCGTTTTCAGCGAAACCTTCAACGTAAGCTTGGTTAACTGGAACTTCCAGCTTCAGTACATCCACTCCATATTCAGGTTTTGAAAATTCTTTCGTCATTTCAATTACCTTGTGGGGTTTTACTGCAGCATATTCCTTGCCCTTCACATCGTCGTTTTCAGCGTCGTATGAAACCAATTCAAGGAAGAATGGCATGTCTTCGGCCTTACATTCATCCCCTAAACGTTCGATAAATGCGTGCTTACGTTCGTTTACGGCATCGCCTTCATCAACATCATAATATAGAAGGAATTTAACCGCATCCGCACCCAATTCTTTTAATTTTCGAACTGACCATTGATCCAAAATGTCTGGAAAACGTCCAGGTTCGGTTGCATCGTAACCTGTCTTTTCATAAGCAACCAATAAACCTGCATTTTCATCACGAACTCGGGCTGCTGGTATTCCATATTCTGGGTCTAATAGGATCCCACTAGCGTATGGGGTTAATTCTGAAGAAATCGCCACTTTAAAATCTTCGATTTCTTTTTGAGTAGCTTCATGTCCACTGGCTGCGCCAATCATTTTTTTCAACGATCCTCGTTGGTCGATTGCAAGGGCGCTAATCACACCATTTTTATCTGACAATGCTTTAATTCCACGTAATTTACCATTTTCCATTTGAAATACTCCCCTTCTCATCTGTACTGGTTGGTACCATTCAACAAAACCTATTTTAACTGGTTGGTACCACTTTGTCAAACGCTTTCATTTTAAACTGAAGTAGCCTTAATTTTTATTTTTTGAATAGTGCCGCTATTTCTTCAACCGATTTAGCATTTTTTAGTTCTTGAACAAAACTTTCATGCATTAGTAACTTAGAAACCGATGAAAGATATCGTAAATGATTACCACCTTGGTCACGTTCAGGAATTAAAAACGAAATTACCGTATCAACGGGTTGGTTATCAAAAGTTTTCCATTCAATCGGTTGTTTTAATTTCAGCACTAACATTGCAGACGTATTAATTGTATTATCTTGAGCATGTGGAATAGCGATGCCTTTTTCCATCCCGGTAGATCCTGCTGACTCACGTGCTAAATATTTATTGTATACCGCATTTGCATCTGAACTATATCCGTTACTTACAGATAAGTTTGATAGATACCGTAATAGTTCATCTCTAGATTCAACATCAACATTAACTTTAATATTATCTACAGTGAGGATACTATCTAAACTTTCGTCATTCACTTTACGCTCATTTGATACTTCTCTTTTATCTTCTAATGTTTTTTCTCCAACGTGAGCTTTATGACCATCAGCTAATGAAAGTAATAGCCCCGAAACAATTGCTCCAATTACAATAAACAAAACCCATAAAAATGGTTTATTAACCAAAGGTAGAACGATAAAACCACCATGTGGTGCTGGAACGCTAATTCTAGTTGTATAAGTTAAAATTGCTGCGATGGAAGATCCAACCATAAAAATTGGAATATTAATTAACGGATTTTTAGCCGCAAAAGGTATTGCTCCTTCCGTAATATGCGTTGATCCTAATAAGAAGTTAACATAACCAGCACTTCGCTCATTTTCAGAGTATGCTTTACGGTTAAAAAGTACTGAAAAGCCTGTAGCTAATGGCGGAGCTATGCAGGCCGCAGATACTCCAGCCATGAAAAAGTAATTTCCTTGTGCAAGCAAAGCTGTACCAGTTAGGTATGCAGCTTTATTGATTGGACCACCCATATCAGAAGCACACATAATTCCAATAATTAATCCCAAAACTAATGGACTAGAATTTTCCATTCCTTTTAAAAACGCCATCATGCCGGTATTAATATCTTTCATCGGTACCGACATATACCACATAATCGCACCGGAAATAAAAACTCCAATAACCGGAAATAGAAAAATTTGTTTTAAACCATCTAAAGATTTAGGCAATTTTTTAAATAAATGCTGTAATAAAACCACTGTGTATCCTGCAAGAAATCCTCCGACAATTCCTCCTAAGAATCCAGTACCATTGGTATAAGCAATCATTCCCGTTGCAAAACCAACTACTAAACCAGATCTTTTTCCAATTGCTTCAGCAATATAGGCACATAAAACGGGTACCATCAAATTCATTGCAAATCCGCCAATCGTATTTAGCAGTTGAGCAAATGAATTAAATTGAGCGCTATTCGGGTCGGCAGAATTGATACCCCAGAAAAAGGAAATAGCTGTTAATACCCCTCCAGCAACAACCAAAGGAAGCATATGCGAAACACCGTTCATTAAGTCTACATAGATACTGTGCCAGAAAGTTCCATTAGTTGTACTGATTTGATCTTCTTTATTATATTGGCCATTACTGTGGTATATCGGCACATCATCGTCCAATATCTTACTAACTAATTCATCCGGTTCTTTCATTCCTTTAGTTACTGAAACATTAATTAATCTTTTTCCATCAAATCTTTCAATATCAACGTCTTTATCAGCTGCTATAATGACTCCTTTAGCGTTGCTAATTTCTTCAGGCGTAAATTGATTTTCTGTACCGCCTTGTCCATGTGTTTCTACTTTAATTGAAACTCCTCGTTTCTTGGCGGCCTCTTCTAACGCTTCTTGGGCCATATAGGTGTGGGCAATTCCAGTTGGACAGCCAGTAGCTGCAATAATTGTATATTTTGTCATTTACTATCCCTCCTAACAGTTTCAATCTTAATTTGCTCGTTTAACTCCTCAACGTCTGAAAAATCAGTTAATCCTGCTTTAAATGCAGTTGAGCTTCCAGCAGCGATACTAAATTTCAAATTTTCTGCTAAGCTCTTTTGTTGGCACATTCCTGCTACGAAAGTTCCTAGCATAGTGTCACCAGAACATGCTGTATTCACTACTACTCCCTTAGGCGCTTCTCCACGTAAAACTGTATCTTTATTAACGAATAAGGCCCCTTCGCTTCCCATTGATAACAGGATATTTTTTGCTCCACAATCTATTAATTTTTCACAATATTTGATTAAGTCTTGCTGACTCAATATTTTCGAGCCAAACCATTTTTCTAATTCTTCGACATTTGGCTTAAGTAATTCCGGACCAAATGCTAACGTATCTAAAACTTCTTTATAATTCGTATCAATAATTAATTTGAATCTTTTAACTTTAGATAACTTTGCAATCTCAACTAAAATATTAGGATTGATACCTTCAGAAAAGCTACCCGAAATTATTAATATATCTTTACTTGTCAGCTTCTCAATCATCCTCATCAGTTCGGCAACTTGTTGCTTCGTAACATGGGGGCCACTATTTACTTCTTTATATTCCGTGTCCTCCTCTATGACTCTTGTAAAAACGTTAATTCTAGTAGGCTGGTCGGTATGAATAAATTTATTGGGGATCCCCCTCTTTGTTAAAGTATCCTCAATGAAAGAATTCGTGAAACCGCCGCCCACACCAAGCGCTGTATTATCAATTCCTAACATTTTTAAAATAAATGAAACATTCACTCCTTTTCCATTAGCCTGAATATCATAGTTATTCGTCCGATTAACCACTCTTGGTTTCAACTGTTGTGTTTCAATAAATAAATCAATTGCTGGATTTAATGTGCACGTATAAATCATTTCAAGCACCTCTTTCTTATACTCCTAATTCTAGCCTCATCCATAATGTAAATGTTTTCAAAAACTTTGTTATTTATGTTATTGTTGAAAAAGAATTTACAATCGGAGGGATTGGTTTGGCAAATGATAATTTGAGTTCGACAGAACAATTTGTATGGAAATTCATTCAAGACAACCTAGAATTGGTTCCTTTTTTATCTATTGTTGAGTTGAGTGAACGAGCTAACGTTTCTACGGCCACTATTATCCGTGCGCTAAGAAAAAAAGGTTTTACAGGTTTCAGTGATTTTAAGCATGGAGTAGCAAAGAATAATAGTTCAAAGGATTTTACCAATTTAGAGCGTGCCGATAGTGATATTAAAAGTGCCATCCTAAAAAACGAACATGAAGTTACTAACACCATCAAAATGATTAATATTCCAGATATTGAACAGTCTGTGCAAAGAATCAAGCATGCCAAAACCATTTACATTTTTGCCCGTGGTTTTTCTGAATTAATTGCAAAAGAATTATTAGTAAAACTGCAACTCTTGAATAAAAATTGCCAACTAAGTGATGATCCAAATATTATCCGCACTTTATCAGCAGATATTAGACCTGGCAATTTGGTTATTATTATTTCTCTAAACGGTGAAACCCCTGAATTAATCGAATCTGCAAAGAAAACATCAAAAAATAAAATTCCCATTATATTAATAACTACTAATGCTGATAGTACAATCGGTAAATACTCTACAATTGAATTATGTGGTTTCAAATCCGAAACAACTTATTTTCCAGCCTTTGAAGTTCACTCTAGGCTCCCCCTACAAGTTATATCTCGTGTATTATTGGATTCTTATGTAATTCGTACCCAAAAATAAAAACCTCCGAACTTCAAAACGAAATTCGGAGGTTTTCTTTAAATTTTCTTGGTTTTAACAATGATTACTCCCATGATGGTTGCTAAGGTAATGGCCACCACAAAGGCTACATTTTGTAGATTTCCGGTTGGGTTCAGACCAAAGGCCCAGCCATAAGTCACTGGTCCCAGAGCGGCAATGAAATAACCACCCGCTTGGGCCATCCCTGAAAGCTGAGCCGTACGATAAGGATTACTGGTCTTAATCGCAAACATGGTTACTACGAACATGAAGAAAAGGCCAATCGCATAACCTAATAGCAAACTTTCAATCATCCAAAATATCGTGGACGAAGTGTTTTGGAAAAATAACATTCCTGAGGCAATTAAGCCGGTCACTCCAGCAGATCCTACTAAGAACAACTTGCCCAACCGTCCCCACTTAACTAATAATTGGGGCAAAAGCACGGTAATCGGCAAGCCAATCAACGAAAAAGCCGCCATGATAATTCCAATTACGCCTGATCCGACTTGGCGATACGCCATCAAGGATGGCATCCATGCAGTGAATGTGTAATTTAGAATCGATTGGCTCCCAAACATGATTAGAAAAGCCCATGCTTTTTTATTCACCCAGATTTGATCGTTGGACATAGCTTCTTTTTTAACTTCAACTTGCGGTTCATGGATTTCTTCTGATAGATGAGGCATCAAAAACAACCAGATTATTAATGCCAACAGAGGGGTAATCGCTAATACTATTAGCATGCTCCACCATCCGGCCAACACCATGATGGGCGCCGTGATAACGTTGAAAAGTGCCACTCCAAACATCATCGAAAAGGTATAAACCGAGGTATAAAGTCCAATATTGCTAGGGAAATATGCTGTAACAAATGATGGCATATAAACGTTTAAATAAGCAATTCCCATTCCAATCAAACTGGTTCCGATGATCATCGTCGGCATTGTAACGATGAGTCGTAATAATGAACCCACTAATAGGATGGCTAAGGTACCTAGGAGTGACTTTTTAAAACCCCACTTTTTTAAAATGGTCGAGGCGACACTCGAAAATAACATAAACATTATGAGTGGCAAAGTCGTTAAGATCCCCAAACTACTCTTCGAGACCTCCAGTTTGTTAGCCAAATCTCCTAGCATCAGAGGTAGCGTGGTGATTGGTGTTCGTAACATCAATCCGATTAAAATAACGAGGACGAGCATTCCGCTCGCGCCTAAAGTTCCTTTTTTCCAGTTCAAAACATTCTCCTTATAATTCATTAGTCGATGACTATTATATCAGAGTGTAAAAAAGCCAAAGAGTCCTAAATTAATCTGCTTAGGTTTCAGTTTTACTGAAAATTAGGTTAACTGAAAATCTTTATATTATATAGTAGTTATTTCACTAAAAGCGATAGCGAGGTAGTTGTAGAATAAACTCTTGGTAATGTAATTCTTCCCCAGTTGATTCAATTTGAACCTGTTCCAAATTATTTTGTCGCAACTGATCCTCATCAATCCAGATTTGGTGGGTAAAAGTCGCATTCCCAATTAAATCAATCGTATATGCACCATGAATTTGATTCACCCGAGTCTTGACCATCCCACCTGGATTAAAGATATCATTTACTTCACCCAATCTAGTTTGACCATCATTTAACAAGCTCCAAACTAAACTTGTCGCTGACATCCCTGTCCCACAGGCATTAGTAAAACCAACCCCCCGTTCATAAGTTTGGACGAACAATTGATTCTGACCAATGACTCGTCCAAAGCTCACGTTAACTCCCTTTGGGAACCAAGGATTGGAAGCATTTAACCTATGACCCAATTCCGCTAACTTTTTAGTTGAAAGCCGGTTATTATTATCAATTGCTATTAAATGTGGATTAGGTACCGCCACGGCCGAAAAAAGAAGCTGATCATCAAAATCTCGAACTGGCGCATTAAACAATTTATCCTGATTTTCAATTTGCATTGGTAGGTTTTTAGCATTAAAACTAACCGGTGAAATTTCCACCTGATATGTGGGTAACCCATTTCCAATCGTTGCTACCCGTCCTACATGCAAATCGGCTTGATCTGTTTGGACCAAAAAATCATTTTCTTCATATTTTTCGGCTAAATAACGAGCCACCGTTCGCAGCCCATTTCCACACATGCTAGCGAAGCTACCGTCGTTATTAATAACCTGCATTCGTCCCCGAACGCCAGCATGGTCACTTGAACTAACTACAAGAAGTCCGTCAGCCCCACCTAACAACCCTGTTTGATTATTAGTAACTTGAATTGCTAATTGAATTAACTGGTCTGGATTCATTGGTATTTCGAGTTGTTCTTGATCAAGTAATATAAATGAATTTTCTGAACCGTGTACTCGTAATAATTTAATCATCAGTCTGCCCTACCTTTGTTTTTAAAAAATTCTCTGTAAATTTCACGAACAGCTTGATTTACTTGGTTTTGATGAACTCCGAGCATCGTTGAGATTCTAGAAGCCCCTTGGTTAATCATCTGAATTCCAATTTGTTTTCGTGCTAGAGCATTCACAATTCGATCTACAACGCCGACCTTGTCACGCATTCCCTCTCCAACCACCATTAAGATTGCATAATCATCAATCCATTCTAACTGGTCAGTGTGCAATTCTTCCCGAATATCGGATAACAAACTGGGTAAAATTTCGTCCGTTATTTGATTCTGGTTGAAAATAATTGTTAAATCATCAATTCCAGAAGGCATATGTTCGTAACTAATATCGTAACGATATAAAATTTTTAATAATTTCAAGGTAAAACCGACTTCACGATTCAACAGATATTTGTGTATATACAAAGCCGCAAACCGACTTGAGCTCGCCACTCCTGTGATTTCTAAATCAGAAGCATAATTTTGTTCGGGTTCAATTACGGTTCCTGGTAAATTGGGATGATCCGTATTTTTAATCACAATTGGAACTTGAGCTTCAATTGCTGGGATGATGGCTTCATCGTGAAAAACGGAAAATCCAGCATATGCAAGTTCCCGCATCTCACGGTAAGTCATCTCTCGAATTGGATGTGGCTGGGTAATGATCTTAGGGTCAGCCGAATAAATGGAGTCCACATCCGTAAAATTTTCATAAAGTTGAGCTTGGAAACCACGTGCGAGAATGGCCCCCGTGATGTCTGACCCTCCCCGCGAGAAAGTGCATACCTCACCATTTTGGTTATATGCATAAAAACCAGGAACTACAAGATACTCCGCCTCATCCAGCAAATTTGAACAAACTGCCTCAATTTGAGCATATGAATGCTGGTCTAAGATCGCGTTATTATAGTCACCATGCGCCTTTATGCCCAATTGTTTCGGATCAACAAACCGCGCAGTAACATTGAATTTTTTTAAAACTAATGCCATTAAAATTGCGTTTAACCGCTCCCCTGCCGCCTTAAAATGAGCAAGACGGCATGCTTTATTTGCGTGGTGCAAATTTGCTAAATCAATTAGATGTACATTGATTTGTTCAAAATCCGAATCAGAAACGTGGTATGCATCTGCAATTTCTTGATATCGGTCTAGCACTGCTTGACGTGCTACTTTGACGTTCTCCCCAGATGCGTTGGCATATTTGATTAATAGATCCGTCACCTTAACATCATCTTTGAAACGCTTCCCCGGTGCTGAAACGACCACAATTCGACGTTCGGGATCTGCTCTTAAGATTTCAATTACTTTTTGATATTGCGCTGCGTTAGCTAGAGAGCTACCACCAAACTTAACAACTTTTACCATACTAGTCTCCTTTTGCGAGGTTCTAGCTTTCCAACTAACCAAAATAAAAACGCCCATTCGTAAAAAAACGAAAATGGGCGCTAGTAATTAACTAACATCGCTAAATCATTAGTCTGATTTGAAAAGCACCCCGCTATCAGTCATGATAGCGACAGTCCTTGAGATGTTATCTCAAGACCCAACAAACATTGAGAAAGGTCAATGTTCATTTCGGCGGATCATCCTTTCGCTGGGGCATATCGAATCCTTCATTCTATCCTCAGATACTTTTAATCTCCGCAACCTCTTTTTTAATTTAAGCCTATTATACTCATTCTGTACTAGAATGCAAAAAAATAAATTTTTCATAAATCACTTCTACTTAGAGCAACAATTTATGACATATACCCTCTTACTTTATGCTTGACGAAATTCATTTAGTATTATAAATTTGTGAAAATTAAATTAGAAAAGGGGGTAAACGAATGTCTTTATACACCGTAAATAACGTTAATCAGGTTACCATAGGCGGCCTAAGTGCTACTCAACTTGCCCGTCAATATGGGACCCCACTCCAAGTTTTTGACGTCACCATGATTCGTAATCAAATTCAAGCCTTTCAAAAAGAATTTGAAGACCGTGGTATGCGCGGCATCGTCAGCTATGCTTCCAAGGCTTTTAGTTGCAAAGCCATTTATCAAGTTGTTAAGCAAGAACATGCCCATTCCGATGTCGTTTCTGGAGGTGAGATTGCTACAGCTTTGGCCGCTGGTTTTCCCTCTACTAGTCTTAGCTTCCATGGCAATAATAAATCACTCGCCGAGTTGAATTTTGCCGTCCAAAAAGGAGTGGGAACTATCATTTTAGATAATTTTCATGAATTAGAATTGCTCGATCAAGTTTTGAACGAAAATAATACTCAAATCGATGTATTGCTCCGTGTTACACCAGGTGTTTCTGCTCATACTCACAGCTATATTCAAACCGGTCAAACTGACAGTAAATTTGGATTTGATATTGATTCAGGACAAGCATTAAAAGCCATGCGCTTGTCCCAAAACAACCCTCGAATCCATCTACGAGGAATTCATGCCCACATTGGTTCACAAATTTTTGAAGTAACAGGTTTTAAATTAGAGGTTAAAAAGTTAGTCAATTTATTAACAAATTGGTCTCAAAAATACCAATTTACAGCCGATATTTTAAATATCGGTGGTGGATTTGGAATTAAGTATACCCATGCGGATGATCCTCTTGCCCCCGAGCTTCTTCTCGGTGAAATTTTAGATGAACTTCAAGTCCAGTACTCTAAGCTTGGACAACCCATTCCCACCATTTGGATAGAGCCAGGTCGTTCCATTGTTGGTTCAGCCGGTTTTTCACTTTACACAATCGGTTCACGAAAAGATGTCCCTGGTTTATCCCCTTACGTTGCTGTTGACGGCGGAATGGGTGATAATATTCGGCCCGCACTTTACCAGGCTGACTATGAGGCGGTCCTTGCAGAAAATCCAAATCAGCCTCCGATTGAAACCGTTCGTTTAGCTGGTAAATTCTGTGAATCTGGTGACATCTTAATCAACCACCTTCCATTACCTACTACTAAGACCGGTGATGTACTCGTTATGTTGGCAACAGGTGCTTACGGGTATTCAATGGCTAGTAACTATAACCGTAATCCTCGTCCAGCAGTTGTCTTTGCTGAAAATAGCCAAGCTCAATTAGTTATTCAAAGAGAAACATACGCAGATATGATACAAAATGATTTAGATTATTGAAAATTGAAAGGGGAATTACTATGAGTAATCTTGACACCCAATCCATTATTAACACCATTTCAAACTCCAAAAAGCAGACCCCCGTTCGAGTGTTTATTGCCGGAGAAAAACTATATCAATTACAAATACCGAATGAAATTGAAGCTTTTATTTCACCAACTTCTGGAACTCTTTTTGGTGAATGGAAATACGTTAAAGCACTATTAGAATCATCTTCTCAAATCACACACTATCGAGTCGAAAACGATAGTCGAAATTCTGCAGTTCCTCTTCTGGACAAAAAGGAAGTCAATGCCCGAATTGAGCCAGGTGCTATCATCCGTGATCAAGTTTTAATTGGCAATAATGCAGTTATCATGATGGGCGCTATTATTAATATCGGCGCCGAGATTGGAGCCGAAACAATGATCGATATGGGCGTCGTCCTTGGTGGGCGGGCTCTAGTTGGTCGACATTGTCATATTGGTGCAGGTGCTGTCTTAGCTGGCGTAATTGAACCAGCTTCCGCTCAACCCGTTCAAATTGATGATCATGTTTTGATTGGAGCCAATGCCGTTGTGGTTGAAGGCGTTCATGTTGGAACCGGTGCTGTTGTTGCTGCTGGAGCAGTAGTTACCAAAGACGTTCCTGCACATACAGTAGTTGCTGGGGTACCAGCTCAAATTATTAAACGGGTTGATAATACAACTTCCCAGAAAACAGCGCTTGAAGACGGACTACGTAACCTATAAGGAAGTGTTTAAAATGACCATTGAACCATTAAATTTAGTTCGAATAAGGCGACGGTTTCACGAATCACCGGAATTAGCCCTAAAAGAATTCCAGACCCACGCCCTACTTTTAAGCGTCATCCGCTCGCTACCGCAAAACTTGCTTGAAATTAAAACCATTCCCGAACTACCAACCGCTTTACTAGTTCGAGTTGCTGGTTCGCATCCTCATCGAACAATTGGATATCGAGCAGATATCGATGCACTTCCTGTCAACGAAAAGACTGACCTTGACTTCGCTTCCAAAACTCCAGGTATTATGCACGCCTGTGGTCATGATATTCACATGACGGTTGCCTTGGGCATCTTAGAATATTTTGCTAACCATCAACCGCAAGATAATCTAATCTTCTTTTTCCAGCCAGCAGAAGAGAGCCATAGTGGATCGGTTCGAGCTTTTAATGCAAATATTTTTACCAATCAGTTTAGACCAGACGAATTTTACGGGCTCCATAGCACGCCGACGTTGCCAGCCGGTGTAATTGGTTGCCGCATGGGAACCCTGTTTGCTGGAACTACAGAAGTTAATCTTAAATTAACCGGCAAAGGAGGACATGCAGCCTATCCACAAGACGCAAATGATATGGTTGTTGCTCAAGCTTATTTAATTACTCAGCTTCAAACCATTGTTGCTCGTAATGTCAACCCCATCGAAGGCGGGGTTTTAACCCTTGGAAAAGTGTCTGCTGGAAATGTTCGAAATGTTATTGCTGATCAAGCCGTCATTGAGGGCACTATTCGCGGATTAACTCAGAAAATGATTCTTCTAATTCAACAACGCGTTCAACAAATTTGTGAAGGAACTGCCCAAGCCTTTAATTGCCAAGTCGAGGTCAAAATGAATCAAGGTGGGTATTTACCAGTGGAAAATGATCCAACCTTAACTCATGAATTAATTCAATTCATGCAAAGCGATTCGGCCATTAAATTTAAAAAAACTCCGCCAGCAATGACCGGCGAAGATTTCGGATTCTTGCTGAGCAAGTTTCCAGGCACCATGTTTTGGTTGGGCGTCGGTGCTACCAGTTCACTTCACTCTGCCACCTTTAATCCCGATGAACGTGCCATTCAATTGGGAATCGATGCAGTGGTTAAATTTCTTCAAAATCGAATGTCCAAGGGGGCTTAAATATGCTTGAAAATGTTGATTTGATTTCCGCTATTATTACACCATTTGACGATCAGTTAAAAATTAACTTTACTGCGTTAGAACGTTTAACTAATCATCTCATTGAAACCGGCAATACTGGTTTTATTATCGGGGGAACTACCGGTGAAACACCTACCTTAACTCACGCTGAAAAATTAGGTCTGTATACTCGCTTTGCTGAAATAGTTGCTGGACGAGTACCCATCATTGCTGGAACCGGATCAAATAATACCCAAGCTACCATTGACTTCACTAAAGAAGTTCGCCAAATTGACGGGATCATTGCCGCTCTAGTCGTTACCCCCTACTACAATAAGCCTAATCAACGCGGGATGGTAGCGCACTTTAAAGCCGTCGCGCGCCAAGCTGACTTTCCGATTATGATGTATAACATTCCCGGACGAACCGGTGTTCAAATGGAAAATGCAACCATTGTTGAGCTTTCTCAAGAACCAAATATCATTGGAATTAAACAGTGTACAAATTTAAATGACATTGGTTTTTTAGTTGAAAATACCCCCAATGATTTTGCTGTATATACCGGAAATGATCCAGAAACTCTGGGTGCAGTCGCTTTAGGCGCAAATGGGGTTGCTTCGGTTGCAAGCCACATATATGGCTATCAGATACGAGCACTTTTAGATGCTGTGAAACACGGGGATCTATTAAAAGCCGGAAAATTACAGCGAGAATTAACACCCAAAATGGAAGCCCTCTTCTTATATCCGTCACCAGCACCAGTTAAAGCCGTTCTAAACGCTCAAAATTGGTCCGTTGGTAGTCCACGACTTCCTATCTTGCCATTAAATCAAAAAGAAAAGCTCAATTTAGCCCATCAGCTGGGGGTTAATCATCTTGCCGACGTGCAGAGTTGCATTACTAGGAAAGGAGCCATTATATGATAAATCAGGTTAAAACTGTTGTGATTGCTGGTTGTACAGGATCTATGGGTCAACAAACCGTTCAGTTAATCCAAAACTTACCGGGTTTCGAGTTAGTTGGTGGTTACGCACCACATGCCATCCCCCAAACATCTGATTATTTGGTCACTAATCAGCTAGCTGAACTTCCGCAAGCTGACATTTGGATTGATTTCACCGTCCCCTCCATTGTTTTTCAAAATATTAAGTATGCAATTACCCATGGCTATCATCCGGTCGTTGGAACTAGTGGTCTTTCAACGTCCGAAATGCATGAGCTCCAAACTTTGGCAGCTACCAAAGAGTTGGGAGGATTAATTGCTCCTAATTTTGGATTATCAGCTGTCCTTTTAATTCAATTTGCTAAGCAGGCTGCTAAATATTTCCCAGAAGCCGAAGTGGTTGAAATGCATCATCAAGATAAACAAGATGCTCCATCTGGAACCGCTATTGCCACCGCCAAAGCCATCAGCGCATCTCGTACTCATGCTAACGACTATGATGAAATTGAAACTATCCCTGGTGCTCGAGGAGGTAAAGTTGATGGTGTTCCAATCCATTCAATTCGTTTACCGGGCTACGTTGCCCACGAACAAGTTCTCTTCGGTGGACCGGGTGAGGCTTTAACCATTCGTCAAGATTCATTTGACCGCCAATCTTTCATGTCTGGAGTTCGACTGGCTTGTCAAAAAGTGACCGATTTAAATACCTTAGTGGTTGGTCTAGAAAATATCTTAGATTAGGGGGCTTTATAAATGCCTGAACTCGATTCCGTTCTACAAAACCAAACTCGGCCGGCACTCTCAGCAATTAGTCGCTCTGCCATCCGCCAATTTGATCAACAAGTGTCTGATATCCCGGGAATTTTAAAGTTAACGTTGGGTGAGCCCGACTTAAACACGCCAGAACACGTTAAACAAGTTTTAATTAACGCAATCACTAATAATGCCTCCCACTACGCTCCGTCGGCCGGCTTACTGCGTTTGCGCCAAGCTGTTAGTAAATATCTACTGAACTCAACTAATATTCGGTACAACCCAGCGAGTGAAATCTTGATCACAATCGGCGCTACCGAAGCAATTTTTGCTACCATGCAAACCATTTTAAGTGTTGGCGACGAAGTGATTATTCCAACTCCAACCTTTCCTTTATACATGGCAATTGCAAAAGCAATTGATGCCACGGTGATTGAAATCGATACCTCAGATACTGATTTTGTACTCACAGCCGATGCTTTGAAACAAGCTTTACAAGCGCACCCGAACGCCAAAATGCTAGTCCTAAATTACCCAACTAATCCGACCGGCGCAACTTACTCTAAAAGCAAGCTAACAGAACTCGCCCAGGCGATTCAAAATTCGAAGCTATTCGTCCTAGCAGACGAAATTTACGGTGAACTCAGTTACGATAATAAGCACTATTCCATAGCCGAACTACTACCTTCTCGAACTATTCTTATTAATGGAATTTCTAAATCGTACGCTATGACTGGCTATCGGATTGGTTTCTTAGCTGCTCCGGCGACGCTCACCAGTAATATTTTAAAATTACATGGATTCATGGTTACCACCGCTCCCACTAGTATTATGGAGGGGGCGATCGAGGCTCTATTACATGGTCAAGACGATGTAGCCAAGATGTGCGAACAGTATCGATTACGCCGTGACTACCTTGTAAAGGAACTTAATCAATTAAATTTTCAAGTTCGCTCGCCCGCTGGGACTTTTTATCTTTTTGCTAAAATTCCCATCAATTTGATCCAAAATTCGAACCAGTTGGCCTTGCAAATCGCCCATCAAGCTAAATTAGCCGTGATTCCTGGCAAAGTTTTCGGAGCTGGTGGTGAAGGTTATTTACGTTTCTCGTATGCAGCATCCATGTCCAACTTACACGAAGCCGTTCGACGGCTTACAAAATTTGTTCAGGAGGAAAAATAATATGTCAGCAATCACCGTTGCCATCCTAGGAGCCACTGGCGCCGTTGGAACCAGAATGATTGAGCAACTTGAACAGTCTAATATTGAAGTTCGTGATTTAAGACTACTCGCGTCGCCCCGTTCCGTCGGCAAAGTTCAAACTTTTCGCGGTCAAGAATATGAAGTATCCGTCGCGACTCCTGATTCATTTATCGGGGTGGACTTAGTTTTATCCTCAGCTGGTGGCTCAGTTTCTAAAAAATTAATTCCCCACGCTGTAAAAAACGGCGCGGTCTGTATCGACAACACTAGTGCCTTTCGTATGGATCCAGAAGTCCCTCTGGTTATTCCCGAGGTCAATTCTGATGATCTTGATTGGCATCACGGGATAATTGCTAATCCTAACTGTAGTACCATCCAAATGTTGGTAGCACTCGCCCCGCTTGATCGAAAATACGGTCTAAATCGAATTATTGTTTCAACCTATCAGGCTGCTTCTGGAGCTGGTCAATCGGCTTGGAATGAACTATTAGAGGAAGCTCGCCAACATCTTGATGGGCAGGCTGAAATAGCTAAAATTTTGCCAGTTAGTGGCGCATCTCATCATTATCCTTTAGCATTTAATTTACTTCCTCAAATCGATGTTTTTGAAGATGACGGTTATACCCATGAAGAGTGGAAAATGATTCATGAATCTAAAAAGATTTTACGCCACGACTTGAATAATTCAGATTTAAAAGTAACGGCGACCTGTGTTCGGGTTCCTGTCCCCGTCGGGCATGGCGAATCCGTATACTTTGAATTAGAACAAAATCCATCGGTGCCAGAAATTCAGACCGTTTTGGACCAAGCTGATGGCATCGTTTTGCAAGATGATCCCCGCACTCAGCTTTATCCTCAACCCATCACCGCTGAAGGACACCAATCCACTTTCGTCGGACGAATCCGAGCTGACGCTGAAAATCCAGGAGGTTATAATCTCTGGGTTGTTTCTGATAATTTACTTAAAGGAGCGGCTTGGAATGCAGTCCAAATCGCCGAAACTTTAGTTCAAAGAGAATTACTGTAAATACCCTTACGTAACAAAAAAGTAGCATCCGACTTAATTTACAAGACGTTGCTACTTTTTGTCGTGCCACTGATCAAACCAACTTTGCTTAAAAGTGAAAGTCCTTATTTAACCCACACAAAATTTCCTCGTCCTTCTACGGTCCATCCCAATTAAAAATAATTGACTTTTTGCATTAAAGCACCACAATGTTAAATGTATTAATTTTTAAGAGATGAATTGGGGGGACGGATATGCAAAATAATGTATCCAAAGGATTAACGGTTAACAAAACCTTAATCCTAATTGCGCTGGGGATGTTCACGTTTATGTCAACATTAGATGGGTCAATCGTTAACATTGCGATGCCCATTATGTCTAAGGAGTTATCTGTTACAGCAAGTCAGATTGAATGGGTCGTATCCATCTACCTGATTATAATTAGTTCTTTACTCATGTTTTTTGGTCGCCTAGGAGATGTGGTCGGTAAGACCCGCATTTTTAAAATTGGCACGGCAATTTTTATTATTGGTTCATTAATCGCTGGAATCAATCTTGGGTTACCATTTTTGCTATTTGCTCGCGGTGTTCAGGCGGTTGGAGCAGCGATGACTATGTCAAATAGCTTTGGAATCACCACTAGTTCTTTTCCAATCAATCAGCGTGGGCGGGCGATGGGCTTCATCGGAACTTTCGTTGCTCTAGGATCAGTTGCTGGACCCGCCGTTGGAGGTTTAATTCTCAACTACTTACCTTGGAATTATATTTTCTGGATTAATGTTCCGATTGGAATAATTGCTATTTTATTGGGACTTAAAAGTTTGCCAAAAGATGTTCCTGTTTCGGCCAACGCGCCCCTCGACTGGTTAGGCACACTAGAATTTGTTGTTTTTATTGTAACTTTCTTCTTTGCTATTTTACGAGGGCAAGCAATTGGGTATACCCATCCAATCATCCTTGGAGCACTGTTGATTGCCGTGGTTTCAATTATCCTATTTATTCGTACCGAGAAACAACTTAAGCATCCTTTACTCGATTTTTCAATTTTTAAGTATTCGGATTTCACCTTCGGTTTGATTGCAGCATTACTCGTTTTCATCAATGGTTTCTTTTATAACGTTTTGATGCCTTACTATCTAGTTAATGCTCGTGGTTTATCCTCTGGACTTTCAGGAGTCCTACTTTCAATCATTCCACTTACTATGGTAATTTTTGGACCGATTGGTGGCGTCTTAGCTGACAAATTTAATTCAACTAAAATTACCATTATCGGTGTTACGCTAGTATTGTTAGCCCAATTTTTGATTATGGGCTTTCAGTTGGATACTCCGTTCTGGTACTTTATTTTTACTTCAATTGTTACCGGAATTGGGATTGGTATGTTTCAATCGCCGAATAACGCATCTGTAATGTCCGCCGTTCCAAGTAATCGACTAGGAATCGCTGGCAGTGTTAATGCGTTAGCTCGAAACCTAGGTATGATTTTAGGCGTTAGTATCTCTACATCATCGCTTTTCTTAGTAATGGGTGCCAAACTCGGTCGTAGTATTACTACTTATCCAACCGGCAACGATCAACTGTTTATCTTCGGAATGCATGTTGCTTTCATGATTTCCGCAGCTTTACTTGTCATTGCCGATTTGATTGTGATTCAACGCTGGTTCGTTTCCAAAAAGAAACATAAAAATTAATTACTCTATGTAAAATATTTTATATGCTATATCAAAAAAGACGTCTCACAGTGGACGTCTTTTTTTGTATTAGATGTTACTCTTTTCCGAAGTTCTTTCTGACATCATTTCCGGCGACGATAAATGAACCACCCAATCAGGGCCAATAGGCTCGCTCCGACCATTAAAAAGTTTTTAATGATGGCCTGTTTTTCTTCGGCTAAGAAAACTGGGCGATCCTTTTGGATATATCCCGTTTTAATTGACTGCGTGTTACTTAACTTCTCCGTGCTGTTTTGCCACCCCTGTCCCGTTCCAACGCCCTTACTTTCTGGAACATATGTATTAATCCTTTGGGAAGTCAGGTTGGTCGCCGTTAAATCCCCTTGACTGTGATAATGCCGATGTTGATCTACGGAGGAAATTCGCGTTTGGTAGTCGATTATGTAGGTCTGCTTAATCTTTCCTAATCCAACCGTAAAACCCTTCGTCCCATTCGTCATGATTTTCACTTTAGGACAGGTTGCCGTTACCTCAAAATCTTTACCTTGGTCATCAAAGGCTACTCCCATGACTTCGATGGAACCCGTTAAAAGTTTTTGATGGTCTCCGATTAGTTCGGTACAATCGACCTGATTGAGATTTTGCTTAGCATAATTCACACGCACTCGCCAATGTATCAACGTGGGGTCCTTCACATCGTACCAAGACCACTGGTATAAAGTCTCATTCGGATTCGGACCGCCATTGGGTTTTATCTTAATTTGAGCTACACGCCCAGCTCCCCAATTTAAAAGTTGCACTTGGTTTTGATCGACCTTAGAATAATTCCATTGCGTTCGGACACTAAGAGCACCTTTCACTCCACCTACATAATGCTCCACGAAACTGGAATATTAAAATTCCAATGAATCTTCATGTTATCGTAAAGTCCAAAAGTAGTTTGCGCTTGATCTTTGCTATTTCTCAACTCAACATTAGTAATAAACTGTTCGCCCCAATCGGTTGCTGCTCGAACACTGAGTGGTTTACGATTGATGCCCCAAAACCATAGCACAGCCATCACCAATATCAGAAGCCCTTTTTTATTCATGAAAACCTCTCCAAATCTCGCTTCCATTCTATTTATGATTTATAAATGTTAAAAGGAATCTTTTATTGCCAATTTGGATCTTGGTGCTTTTCAGACCAAATGCATCTAATAATCGTCCCCACAGCAAGAATTGCGAAAAAAATCGAGAGCGTTGCTAATAGGTGATACATGAACCCCCAACTTAAGCTTACAAAAGCTACACCACTTCTTTGAATATTTGAATACATAACTTTTTCGTCCCCTATTGAATTAAATCATTAATCTAGATGATTCCACGTACCCGCCGACCCGCTTAACAGCTGAACCAGCGCCCCAAGGTACGCAATTTGTAAAAATAAACTATAAATTAATTCTGGAAAAATCATTAATGCAAATATCTTTGCCTGCCGGTCTTGGTTCCAAATCGTAATCACCCGCTCGACTGCAAAAATCACTCCAATTAAAAACCAAAAGAAACTAAAAATAATCAAGTCTTGCACCATTAAGTAACCGGTGAAAACAATCAGTCCCATAAATGCTA
Source organism: Pediococcus pentosaceus (assembly GCF_001437285.1). Classification (GTDB taxonomy): domain Bacteria; phylum Bacillota; class Bacilli; order Lactobacillales; family Lactobacillaceae; genus Pediococcus; species Pediococcus pentosaceus. The sequence continues at coordinate 35,680 of NZ_JQBF01000009.1, forward strand.
GGACTGAAATAAGTAACATTAACTGTTGAAAAACATATGGAAATAAAACGCGATCCCATTTTCGGCGCACCATTTGTTGGAGCGCTCCTAAATACCAGCGTCGCCGTTGTAAAAATAGTAGTCGCCAGTTGGGCATAATTTCCGTCGTGCAGTAACAAGAGATTGGGGAAATTATTCTGGCCCCCGCCTCTTTTAAATCAATCGTCAACGCAAAGTCCTCGGTAATCGAGTCTTCGTCGTAAAAACTACCTTTGCGAGCTTTAACTTTCTGAAACATCTCGGCACTTACCATCGAAGCGGTCCCGGTTAAAACAAAAACTTTTTTGCTCCGCTTAATCTGATTGGTGTAGCGGTACCACTCCAATTGCTGACAAAATTCAATCATCGAACTTCGATCCGCATCCCCGAAAAACACCGAACCGACCGCATCATAACCACCAGCATCAATCGCTATCTGGGCCCGTTCAATCCAATCATCCGCAATCACCGTGTCAGCATCACAAATGAAAATATATTGGTCGGGTAATTGCCAATCAACGTAATTTTCTAAGGCTTGATTTAATGCTCCTGCTTTACGATGCTGATTATCAACCGTTTCAAAAGCCACCGCTCCTGCCTGAATTGCTTTTTGATAAGTATCATCTGTACAGTGATCACACGCCACAATCACTTTTCGAACTTGTTGCTTTAACGCTTTAATCGTTGCTTCAATATTTGCACCTTCATTATGGGCAGGTACGATTGCCGTGACATCCATGTTTAACTTACCTTCTCCTTAATTAATACGTGTTTCCACCTAAATATGGAGTTTGATTGACCAATGAATAAATACTATTGGTCAGCTTCATCGTCGTTGTTTTACCTCTGCGATTTCCCAACAAAACGACGGCATTGCCGGCCTTTTTGTTGAAAATGATTGAAGGTTCATATCCCTGCAAGATGCCGTGCCCGCGGTAATAAAGCTTATTGTGGTAGACTCCACCGGCATAAACACTATGTGGGACAGTTTTAAACAACTCCTTGACGGTCTTCATTGGTAAAATTTCGCCATTGACCAAGGCCGAAAAGTAACGGTAAAGGTCGCCGGCGGTCATAAAAAAACTCCCGGTACCAATCTCATTACGATAGACGTAGCGAGGATTGGCGAACGGTTGCCCATTTTTGTGGTAGCTTACGGCTACTTGGGGATTCGAAAAATCCGGCATCACCATCACATTTACCTGATTTTTTAGATTGACTAACGTATTAAAACTAGCACTGTAACTTTGATGCGTTAGTTGCGTAATAATTCCCGCCAATAGATGAAAATTAATCGCATCATAATCCCATCCCTTACGCGGATCGACCACCACATGCTTAGCGTAATAGTTGGCCAATGCTTTTTCACTCAGTGTTTTTTCTGGATCACTCGCTGCTTCTAACCCCGAGGTCATGGTCAACATATTGCGAATCGTGATATTTTTAGCGTTAGGAATGGACGGATAAAATTCAGCCAGTTTTGTAGCATAATCCAATTTCCCCTCTTGAATTAACTTCGCTACCATCACGGAAGTCATACTTTTTTCAATCGAGGCGATGTTATACAAAGTATCCACACCATTTTTTCGTGAAGCATTTTGTTGCCCATAGCCTTTATGCAACAAAACTTTATGATTCCGAATCACCAAGGCGGTGCCACTAAAATCATTGCTTTTTAAGGCGTAATTGATATTTTTAACTACCGTCTCTCTGGAACGGACGTTGTACCTCGTTGCCCAACGATCATTGAAGTACGTATCATGTACCATTTTTAAAACAAATATTACCTGCAAGGTTACTATCACCCAAAACCAAATCTTTTTCTTTGCGCCCATTTCTGCCTTCCATCAATAACTCATTCATCTACCATCGTGATAAAAAGAAGCTGTGATTCATCGGGCTGCGCACGAACATTCCTCAAAAATCGTACGTTTGACCTTTCTTCACAGCTTCCCGTCGTTCCTTATCCTACAAAAAGGATATTAGAATGATCCCCCCGTGTGCTAATCAAGGACTAGCACGTTTTTATAATATAATCCGTGTCTCTTATCGTAAAGGGGTTCTATGTTTCACGTTTTTCATCTAATTTTAAAATCGTGAGAATGCACCTTAAAATTCAAAAAGACTTTTTAACAGTAAGTCCCGAGCGGACGCCGTTAAAAAGTCTTTGGTTAGCTATTAATTATTTTTTTATCATTTTGTTTAATTTTTACGATTAAATCACCTAGTTGTTCCCAATCCTCAGCTAAAGGTGGTGACTCCCAGATCATTTGCTCACAATCGACATCATAAAAACGTTGATCCGATAGAAATATATCCGTATCATCTTCCAGACGTTTAGAAATTTCGATATTAAGGGGCGCAAATTGTTGTAGCTGAGACGTGATGTACTTGGTAAAAACTTTTCCATTAGAAAAATCGACCGTAATCTTCACGACACTACTTACCAACTGAACCGGTAGATGTTCCAGCAAAATTAACATGTAAGTATAATATAGCTGGGTTAACGTATCTTTATCAAGCCTTAATTTACGTTGCTCGCCTACATACGCCAAAATTTGTTTCACCATCTCGTCAATTTCGGGATAAGTTTCACTGAAAAAGGGCACCTTAGTTGGATCTACAAACGTCTCACTGAAATAAAATGGCGAAAATACTTTGAGATTGGTTTCTAGTAGTTCCTGTCGAATCTCTGCTAGTTGATCATCCACTTCTAACCCTTCAAAAATTTGGTGCAAAAAATCGAGCTGTTTTTCTACCAAAGTTTGAATTACTTTTAACGGCGGCTGATTCCCACACTTTTCGATTTCAAATGGCGCTAGTTCGTTGACCATAAAATAAATGTTCAGATACCAAGCTTCTTGGATTAAATCAGGCTCTTCTAACCCCCATAAATCTCTCAGTGGCTCTAGAAAATCCAACTTTTCCTTAGCGCAATCCTTATCGACAATCTTTTTAACCACATTTCCCTGACGAATACGCTTAGTTTGGACAAACAAAAAATTCGTCAAGCGTTGCCGTTCTGTGTAGCTTAAATGCATGGATTTTAGCTCACTCAACTCGGTGATTAAAGTGTCCACCGGCTCTCCCAGCTCAATCGGCATCGCATCAATTCCATTGAAAAAATGATGAATCACGCTAAAAATAGTCTGTCGCACACTTTCTTCATTGCGATGGGTCTTGTTGAAGAATTCTTCCGACAGAATTTGCCTAATATAAATAATATTGCGATAATAGGTTGCTCGACTGATTCCGAATTGCTTTAGGAATTGAGCTTGGGTGCCGTAAATTCCCAATTGAGAATTTATAAAAATATTCAAACGAATTGACCTGGTCGCCATGTTTTCCAGAATGGTTTTCATTGAAGTTGTTGTTAGACCATAGATTGACAGGACTCCCTTGCCATCGTATTCCAAATCAATGTTTTCAATACGAAGTGCAGTAATCGTTGATTTTAGTAAATCAAACGCGCCCAGCACCTGATGTCTACTAACTCCCAGCTCATCTTGAACATAGCCTATCGAAAGCCTCTTCTCAGAATCATGGATATACAGTTCGGCTAGTTGGAGGACCAACTGCTGCTCATCGTCCAATAATCGGTTAAACTTCTCGATCATATTATTAACTCCTTAAGGTGATTTGTTAACAATATTTTTAAAGGCATCAAAATATAGACTCTAAAAATATGTCTGGGGGTAAATCATCTTGGGAACAAAGCACTACACCAAATTATACAACAAGAGTAGAAAATGGCTAATTACCGTTGTGTTAAGTATCGTTATCGTTACCAATACATTTTTAGTTTCGACCACCGCTTGGGCGGCTAAAACACCTACTCCAAAACCAACCTCCCCATCTAATGCTGAATCCTATCAGGCGGACGCTAATTCAACGACCGTGGCTACGAGTTCTAGCAGTACAACCACGGCGTCTTCATCCGCTACTCAAAGTTCCAGTGCGACGGCTACTAATCCGCCATCTACAGCACCATATCACCATCATCATCACCACCATCACGCTACGGTTACCGTACGGTATGTGGATCAGACGGGGAAACTCTTAGCTACCGGGACTGCCGATTATCCATTCGGCCCTTTTGTAGGCCGGCCCTACACTACCCATCCTCAAAATATTAATAATTATCACTTTGTTCGCATGGGAGCTGGTAGCCTTCCTGCCACTGGTATTTTAAGCCATCATGGAGACAATGGTATAGTTACCTACGTATACGCTCCAGCATACCACTTGACCACCAAAACTATCAACGAATACGTTGAGTATGTGGATGAAGATGGTAAGGCTCTTACTAATCCATATCGCGCTCAGCCCGTCACCTTTGCGACGGTAGCAGATGCGCTTCATCACACGACCGTTACTTATTTTTCAAGAACTAAAACAACTTTAACGCTCGATCAACAAGGCCGACCCGTAGACCAGCAGAATTGGACTAGGGGCAATCAAGCTACTTTAGCTGCCATCCCTAATCCAGCTATCAAGGGTTATCACGTAGCTTCTAATAATGCGCCCCGTTCTAGCCATCAACAGGTTGATCAACAAACCATCGATGCTAATAGTTCCGATTTGCACTATACAGTTAGATACGAACAGTCTCATAAAAAAGCTACGGTAAAATTCATTGATGATCGCACTCATCAAGAGCTGCTTTCAAAAGAAGTCTCGGTCTACTATAATCAGGCCAATACGTATGATCCAACCCGTAAGATCAAGGAATATGAAAGTCAAGGATATACGTTAACTACTAATGACTTCCCTAAAAATGGCCTCGATTTTGATCAGATCAATGGTGATTCGGTAACCTACTATGTTCATCTGCGATCTAAAAAACCAGCTCAACCTAAGTCGGATGTCGTGCAACCTCTTGCACCCCAAAAACCTAGTAGTTCGCCCAAGACACCTAAAAAGGCCGATCCGATTCCTCAACCAGCACCTGTGGTTAAGCCGATTCAATCGCACCCAGTAACAGTAACCAAGTTACCGAGCGCCACGCCCACGGCAGCGCCACTGACCATGGAAGAAAAACGGGTCGTAATTCAAAAAAGGCTCCAGCAGCACCGCTTGCCAACTGCGGTTCCGGCCGCGCGCCCTCAAAAAACCGTGAAACCTGCGGCAAAGTCTCAGGCTCACATCGATTTTGAATACGTCGATCAACCTCGTGTTGCGCAAAAGCGCTGGATTAAGATTCCAAATTACCGGCACCGCTATTGGAAATTTCCAACATTTACGACAACTTTTGCCCTTTGGAATTCAGAACTTCAACCGCTATATCGTAAAACTGGCGATGACCTTCATCGTACCCATCTAGGTTTGATTTTAAGGACCATGTCGGGTCGCATGCTGCTCGGTCAAAAATATTCTAAATAAGCACTTAAAAACTGTAAGAAGATCAATTCAGCTAGATTCTGCTGCAATCATTTTCTTACAGTTTTTTTGACCGCCTAGTCGCTCAATCCAACCACTTATCCCTTACCCATTTACCCGCTCTCTTTTTTATGATGTACTTAGTAGGAAAGGATGATCGACATTGAAAATGCGAGTTGAAATTGATCCAAATATTAAAGAGGGCGAAGTCATTATTCGAGCGCCCGAGTTTACTAAAAACATTACAGAAATTCAGGAATTAATAAAAAGACAAAATGCTACGCAAAAAGTTATGACCTTTTATTCCGGTTCCACTGAATTTTACCTAGAAGTTGGCGTTATTTTATTCTTTGAGACCGAGGATCGACAAGTCCGTGCCCACACTGAAAATCAGCTTTATACGACGCATCAGCGACTATACGAGCTAGAGGAAAACCTTCCTATTGAGTTCATTCGTATCTCTAAATCTTGTATTGTCAATGTTAATAAAATCTTAGCGTTAACTAAATCATTGTCGAACTGCTTAGTCCAATTTCAAAACTCGCATAAACAAGTTTATGCATCTCGTCGGTACTATAAATCATTACAAGAACATTTAAAAAAGTTGAGGTAATTAATTATGAAAAAATCACAATGGTTTTGGGGCACATTATTCGTTTTAGCTGCGGCTGTTTTAGTAGCAACGCAGATGGGTTGGACGGCGTTCACCTTAAATCCGTTCTCCGTCGTCGCTTCTGTATTTTTAATTGCTGCACTGGTCGTCAACCTCGTCCACTTGTCCATCGCTGGAACCATCTTCTCAATTGCATTTTTATTAATGCTATATGGTAAACCCCTTGGTATCAGTAGTCTCGTGCCATGGACCATTCTGTTAGCGGCCGTTCTTCTAACAATTGGTCTATCACTAATTTTTCATCCTTACCGCCGAAATTGGCAAAAGCATGCACTATGGAAGAATTTTCAGCATGGTTTTAATCATCACCCAGACTACGATTATACTGAAAGTACGCAGTCCGCTGATGATGACGTAATCAATATTGAAACTAGCATGAGTAGTGGTATTCATTATATTCAATCTCAAGATTTGAAAAGCATCAATGTAAATAACTACATGGGAACTACTAAGGTGTATTTTGATCAAGCACATCTTGAGGATTCTGCCACTGCCAACATCAATTGCCAACTGGGAAACATCACACTATATCTCCCACACGATTGGAATATCGTGACTGATATTAACTCTGTAATGTCTGGCATTGATGAACGGGGAATTCGCAATTCTGGTACAGGCCCAACCCTTTATATTAAAGGCAAACTTTACTTGAGTGGTGTTACTTTGCACTACGTCTAATTTAAATTAACGCCCACTTTGATTCCAAAATAGTCCGCTTGCTAATTGACAAAACGAACGTTTGTTCGTATAATTTACTTATCAAAAAGAGGTCGATTATATGGAAAAATTAAGCGGAATTATTACTAGTGAAATTAAAAGTATCAGTTACTCTCCCATTTTATTTCGGTTTACCCTGACGAATATGCAAGATCAGCACTACAACATGCTGATTCATACCCATGCTCTAAACTTTTTTCAACAAGCCAAGATGGGATCAGCTATTGAAGTATGGGCGGTCAAAAATAATCGCAATCAATACGTCATCCGACGTTTTAACGTCTTTGATTCGCATGTCTTAGTATAAATAGCTATCATAAAAACGCCATCCCTTCAGCAGGATGGCTTTTTTATTTACCTTCAGATTAGTTAATCCATCAAAAAATCCCCAGTGCTAGATTTTCACCTAACACTGGAGACTTCCAAAGGGGAAATAATATAAGGTTAAGTACATTAGGTCCCTAGGATGTGCCTGTGATATGGCCCTGCCAATGGTTCGCCGCCATTGAGAATCATCTTGCTTCTCGCCACTCAGGGTAAAGTTTTTTTACGGTTTTGGGAGTTGTCGTATAATGTTTGAACCATCCCCTGTTGGTTGTGATTCAGATGATTAGATATCGTCGATGTCACGGGCTTCATCGCCAATATCTTCTATAGCAAAGTTCACTACCAGCTACTCCAGCTCTGGGAGAGACGGTCTTCCTGCGACCGTAAAAAAGAGTGGAGTTGCCATCGTCAACCTTGCTACCCTTCGGTGAAATCGTCTTAATTCATTTACTCCGCGGATTGCTACTTAAAGCATCCGCGTTTGTTTTGTCCACTTGACCCCCCAGATTAAAATCGTAGCCGAGAATTTCACCGATGATCTTTTGACAATTTTCATTCGATTAAATGTTATAGTTTAAAGAACTTGCTTAGCCACTTTGCTAGTCCCTTAATCGTAATAGCTAATCGACCTTTCAATTATCTACATTAGATCTTTCTCGCTTAATCCGTTTGGCCAGTTTGGACAATTTTGATATCCTGAGATTAGAAAAACAGCCATAAAATTAGAAAAATCTAACATTGGAACTTCAAGATTATTTTCAATAATCTTGAAGGGGTTACTTTCTTTTAATAAGTGTATTATATTGGTTATCCTGATGTCTTGGCAAACAATACGCCTCCTTAAAAACCCTTATTTGTAGTATTCTAGGTGTTTTTGTACTTTTTATAGACAATCTTAAACTTTACAAACATATTGCTTGAATTAAGTTTAAAAATCCGACAAAATGCATTTTTGTAAGGAAGAAATTATCTTTAGGAAGGAGGAATTATGAGAATTGTTAAATTGGATCCTTCTTTATTAACATCTCAAGATCGATCATTTATTTTAAAATTTTCATTGCTTGAACATGATCTTCTCCACTTCTTTGAAAATAAAGATTATGAACATGCCCACGAACATATTGACCAGTTTTTTAGAGACTGCGCACTTCAAGATTTATCTTCCGAAGTGGTGCTACAGTCTCTAATTGGTTTGGTAGGCGGCCTGACCAATATCAGTTTTTTTACCCATCTCAATATCGCACATTTCTTAGAACTCCGGCTCGCCTTCATCAAATTTTTAAGCTCCCAAAACCTAAAAATTGAAGATTTTCGCGATATTTTGTTTGATATTGTTCAGACATTTTTTTCATATAACGACGAACCCACCCGCAACGTCGATTTTCCTAAAGTGTCTAAACAGGTCGCCCTGACCGCTTACTATATCAATATGCATCGTTATGAACGCTTACGAATCGATCAGATTTTCGCAACCTTAAACCTGGACAAAAAATACACTCTGACTCGCTTTCGCGCAGAGTTAGGCTTTTCCGTGACCCAGTATATCCGTCACGTTAAAATGACCGAAGCAAAGAATCTGTTATTAAACACCTCAATGTCGATTGGTAAAATAGCTCAGATTCTTAAATTTTACGACACCGCAAATTTTTCAAGAGAATTTTTTAAAGAATATGCGGTATCACCCCATAAATATCGTCAACTAAATCGTTTGGTATAGCGTTCATCTTCTTCCTTCCTAATTACTTCCTTATTATCCAAAAAAATCTCCACCGTCAGATTTTTATCTAACAGTGGAGATTTTTCATTTTCGATAATTAGTATGTTCATTCGATACAAAAGAAAATAGCCCAGAAATTTTATTATCAAAACTTCTAGACTATTACTTTACTTGTAAGGAAGATTCTTATTTACTAGTGTTTAACTTAAACTGCGCTTTAATTTTGGAATTGTTAGCCTACCTAAAATCTATGAAAATCATCCATTAGATTCCGACCCATAACTACTGCCCCCAGTAGCCCTAATTCTTACCATTCTTCACTTCTTCCCAAGTGAATCATTATCATCCCAGATCTGTCGCTTCCCCGACAGATGTACTTGCTCAAGTATTTTTTTCTTACCACTTTTTACGGAGCTTGATTCAAAACCCTTTGTTGCGATATTGCGTGCCGCCTTCAACGAAGTCGGACTTCCCCTGTTACTGCTTACCCATAAAATGCGTCATTTCACAACTCAATTACATCCCCTAATTGCACATTGCGAAAATCGTTTTTTGCGCACAATTCCGTGATTAACCGATTAATTCCTACAATAATCGTACAGTAGCCTTACACTAGTGGTTATTTAGTCTTACAAGCCCCTCCCCTTGTTCTCAAAGAACGTTTATCCACCACCACTTCAAGGAGATTTTCCCAAGAAGCTCAGATCAGTGGTGGTGCTTAATGCCTCACGACATCTTGGCCCTACCTCCATGAGAGACTTGTAATATTAAATTTTAAGAATCATCCTTTCATTTTTCGGAAACCGTGTCGGTGCAATAACAACTGCTGTTATTGGTCCACCTAAAACTGTTCCTTTATTTTTAAAGTTTAAATTTATTGGTTATAGTTGAGACCGCTTTCACTCGTTCTCTATATTTTATCATACTTGCCTACAAATGCCTAATACTTTCAATACTTTTTTTGAAAGAAATTTACCTGAGCAACCCACAAAAAAGGAGCCAGTATGCTTTTTTATTAATAATGGTACGAAGCCATTCTGGTTACCCCATCTATCTTTTGCGATCGTTGTAGTTCGGTATCATCCATTTCGAAGCTATCGGAGTTGCCCGCTGTCCCAAACAGCGTAATAACTTTCGATGCTAAAACCCACTGTTTTCCAACCTTGAACATTTTTAAATTACTAGATTTCTGATTTACAGCGTGTAAATCACCCACAATATTTTCCTTACCCATTAAAAATATTCCCCCGTTTATATTGAATTTATATGCAACCAAACCTAAACGAAGTAAGCCCGCTTCCCCGGACGTACTTAGTGTTGCTATAAAACACGTTCTTACTTCTGGTATTATAGTATTATTTTTCACAATATTTTGCAAGCGTTTGCCGTAGGAATTTATCGGTCATTTATTTTACCTAACCAAAAAAACACGGGTAAAATTTACCCCCGTGATTTTTACTAGCCTGTCCTATTTTTTCAGTGCTTTGGTATAGTCCATATCCTCACCTTTACCGATAACATATAAGGCCTTTTTTCCGACCGCTTTTCGCCACTTATAAATGCTCTGACGACTCACTTTTTCTTTACGCGCAATTTCTGCTCCCGAAAGTTGTTCCACATAACAAGCTTTCAAGAACCGTTTTTCAGCTGGCGTGCAAAGTTTGTAAACCTCTTGGAAAAGTTGATCAGACATTATGCGTTCTACCCACGATGGTTTATGCCCCCACCGGGCTTCTTGTTTCTCATCATCTTCCAGTTCTACAGCTTGCACGTCTTTCTCCTTTTGTCGGTAACGAATGATGTCCAGCACCCGCCAGTAAACCGCCTGATAGGCGTAGCCGTGAAACTGTCGATCGTTTTCCTGCAAGTCCTGTGGGAAGCGTACGTATGCTTTAGCGTATGCCAAACGAGCCTCCTGCAAAAAATCGTCAAATTCGACTGAGCGAGTGTTAATGTGTAATTTTTTTAATGCGCCGTACACGATTTTTTCGTGACCGTCTTCTAATAAGTGTTCTAATCCTAGTTTAATTGTTCTTTCATTATTTTCCATTTCTTGAATCTCCTAAAGTGTAGATCCAAGGGCCCTTGGTCAATTATTAATACTACAGAAGTCAAAAACGGTTTTTAAGGTGTAGTTTTTGGTCCAAAACGTGTAGTTCATCCCGAAAAAGGTGTAATTCGTCTTTTTTATTATATTTCAGTTAGAACATGGCAGTTTGATGATAGAAAGTAAAAAAACCACGAAATGAGTTATTGCGGTTCTCATTTCATGGTTTTTTACTTAAATTTTATGCGGTCCGTCGACTACTTTAGCTTCGTAGAAGTCAGCGGCATAACCAAATTGAGCTTGGTACTTAGCACCCACTTTTTCGATTAAATCGGCTACTTGATCCTGTTCAACCAAAGCAATCGCACAGCCACCAAATCCGCCACCAATCATCCGCGCGCCGAGTACCCCATCATGTTCCCAAGCTTCACTGACTAACAGGTCTAGTTCTGGAACACTCACTTCATAGTCATATTGAAGTGAGATATGAGAAGCATTGATTAAACGACCAAATAGTTTCAAATCGCCGTTATCTAATGCTTTTTTGGCATCCATCGTACGTTGATTTTCAAAGACCGCATGCCGAGCCCGTTTTATTAAAGTTTCGTCTCGAATCAGATAGGTGTATTGGTCAAAGGCAGGGTTGGAGAGGTCTCCTAGCGTGCTGATGTTGAGTTTTCGCTTCAGACAATCTAAGGCTTGTTCACATTCCGCGCGCCGCGTATTGTACTCCGAATTAGCTAACGTATGCGGCTTATTGGTATTCATGATTAATACGATATGCTTTCCTAAGTCCAGCGGTGAGTACTCGTATTCCATGGTATTGGCATCTAGGAAGATTGCTTCGTTGCGTTTCCCCATTTTGACCGCAAATTGGTCCATGATGCCTGAATTTACCCCAATATAATTGTTCTCCACCCTTTGTCCCGCCTTCGCCATGACTACGGGGTCGACTTTAAAATTAAATTCGCTACTAAGAATGGTACCCATCAACATTTCAATCGAAGCCGATGACGATAATCCAGCGCCATCTGGCAAATCGCCTTCTAGGTAGAGTTCAAACCCATGATCGTAGTCCGCATGGGCTAAATCCCGAATTTCGCGCATCATTCCTCGAAGATAATTGCTCCATTGGTATTGCGGGTCAAAATCGAGGTGGTTTACGTCAAACTCCAACACTCCTACCTCTGGAAAATTACCAGAATACATTCTTACTATTCCATCCGTTCGGCGTCGATATCCGCCGTAGGTCCCTAAACTGATGGCGCATGGAAAGACATGACCTCCATTGTAATCGGTGTGTTCCCCAATTAAATTAATGCGTCCGGGTGAAAAATAGACTTCGTCCACATCTGCATGAAAAACTTCTTTAAACTTATTTGAAATTGTAGTTTTATCGATGTTCATTTCAGCCTCCATAATTAGTTTCCGAATGAAAGATTTTGAACGACGGGTGGATTAACGAGCGCTCCAGTCGATTGGGGTTTGTTCTCCAAGAATTTGTTCAATTTGGGCTAACTCTTCATCTGAGAAATCAAGATGATCGAGGGCCCGCACGTTATCAATCACTTGTTGAGGGCGGCTAGCTCCGATAAGGGCGCAGGCCAAGGCTGGTTCACGAAGATTCCAAGCTAACGCCATTTGAGCTAAGCTTTGTCCTCTTTGTTGAGCGACTTGGTTTAATTTTTCAACGGTTGCTAAGGTTTCTTTAACTTGAACTGGGCTCAAAAATGGAATCGTAGCTTTCTTGGCCCGTGAATCATCAGCAATTCCGCCGAGATACTTATCTGTTAGCAATCCCTGTGATAAGGAACTGAAACCAACGGCAGCTTTTTGTTCCTTTTCTAGCACTGGGAAAAGGTCGGTTTCCGCTTGTCGATTAAACATATTGTAACGTGGTTGGTGAATCACAAATGGTGTATGCAATTCTTTAAAGATGGCTGCCATTGCTGCGGTTTGTTCACCGTTGTAGTTAGAGAGTCCGACATATAAGGTCTTGCCTGCTCGCACTAATTGATCCAAAGCCAAAGCAGTTTCTTCAATGTTAGTTTCTGGATCGGGACGATGGCTGTAGAAGATATCAAAGTAGTCCAAGCCCGTCCGTTTCAAACTCTGATCGGCACTAGCAATAATGCTCTTTCGTGATCCCCAGTTACCATAAGGTCCGGGCCACATCACGTAACCTGCTTTGCTAGCAATAATCATCTCGTCACGATAAGCGTGCATGTCAGACTTCATAATCCGACCGAAGTTTTCTTCCGCACTACCGGGTTCGGGACCATAGTTATTAGCCAAGTCAAAATACGTAATTCCCAAGTCGAAAGCTTGGTGGATGATTTCTTTTTGGTTTTCTAACGGATCCACACTTCCAAAGTTGTTCCAAAGTCCTAATCCAATTGCGGATAGTTTTAATCCACTATTTCCAATTCGGTTATAAAGCATTTGGTCATAACGTTGTTTATTTGCTTGATACATAAACACATCTCCTCGAGTTTAGTCATTTAAAGATACCGCTTTCATAGGGTTTTATCAAGGTATTTGCGACCATTACCCTAATTTCGGCTGAATCTTTAGAAATGTGTAACTTATGTTTTTAGTGGCAGTTTTAGTAAAAAAAGCGTAAGCTATTTTATTGAAAAAGGATGAAGGAAGGAATGGATACTATGGTTTCAAATTCGCAAACATATCTAAAAATTTTAGCTGATTTAATTAAAATCAAATCTGTTAACGATCACGAATTAGAAGTTGCAGAATATTTGCAGGATTTATTCCAAGAAAATGGCATTGAGGCAAAAATTCTCCCACTTGAGGGTCAGCGGGCTAATCTAGTTGCCGAAATTGGGGAAGGCACTCCTGTCTTAGCTGTTTCCGGACACATGGATGTCGTTGATCCCGGAAATTTGGCCGCGTGGGATAATGATCCATTTACCATGACCGAAAAAGATGGCAAGCTCTTTGGTCGCGGAATTACGGATATGAAGGCTGGTTTAGCAGCTTTAGTAATTGCCATGATCGAATTGAAAAAACAAGGCTTACCCAAAAAAGGTACAATTCGTTTGCTAGCAACTGCCGGAGAAGAGGTTGGTGAAGAAGGTTCCGCCGCCTTTTATCGCGATCATTATATGGAAGACGCAGCGGGCTTGCTAATTGCGGAGCCTTCTACCGTCTACGGTACTGCTTCTGAGCAAAAAGGTTCTTTCGATATTAAATTTACTTCTAAAGGTACTTCCGTTCATAGCTCTACTCCTGAAAAAGGTTACAACGCTCTAGTACCATTGATGCAATTATTGAATGAAGCTAATACCTACTTCGAAACGATTCCAGCCGGAGAGATGGGACCAGTACGTTTCAACATTGACGTTTTGAATGGTGGTAGTCAGATTAATTCCTTACCTGATTTAGCTACCGCTTTGGTCAACGTTCGCACGATTCCAGAATACGATAATAACCAAGTGGCTAAGCAGATTGAAACATTCGTTAAATCTTACGATGCAAATGGAGCTCAAATTGATACAGACTTAATTATGAATGAATTTCCAATTGCTACGAGTCCTTCCAATCAGTTAGTTAAAATTATTCAGTCACTAGGTAAAGAATATGCAGGACGTGATATTGTCGTGGCTGCAAGCCCCGGAATTACCGATGCTTCTAATCTAGCTAAGGATAAGCCGCACGATTTTCCTTTTGCTGTATATGGGCCAGGAGATGGTTCCCAACATCAAGTTAACGAAAGTTTACCTAAACAGATGTATTTAGACTTCATTGAAATCTATCAAAAATTATTTATTGAATTTCTCGAAAAATAATATTACCTACTAAAAAGAATCGTTAGCGATAATGGCTGACGATTCTTTTAATATGTTCTCATTAGGTTATTCGTAATCTAAGTTGAACTTAATTCATACCGAGCTAATTTTAGACACAAAAAAAGAACCTTCCAATGGAAGATTCTTCGATGTGCATGGCAACGTCC